>JBGCDU010000006.1:0-432384 GCA_045105635.1 Congregibacter sp. | reverse complement strand
ATCCGTGGTGAATGTACCGGCAGAACCCGTGTTATCAGTCGGGGTAAATGCCACAGCGTCCAGGGCCGTATTGGCGGTATCCACCGTGTGCTCGCTGCTGACATAGATGCCCGTGCCCACACCGGTTTCGCTAAAGCCACCACCGCTGATCGCGCCGGCCGTGGCGTCGCTCAGGGTGATGCGCAGGGACAGGTCGTTCTCACCGCTGTCGGGATCCACCACGCTCAGACCCCCGAACAAGGCGGTGGCACCGGCGTTATCATTTAGCGATGCTGCAGTGAGACTGCCACTACCGCTCGGCGCCGCGTTAATCGCGTTCACGGTAATAGTCACGGTCGCTGTATTGCTGTCCGCCGTGCCGTCGTTGGACCTGTAGGTAAAGCTGTCAGCGCCGGTAAAACCGGGATTGGGCGTGTACTCGAAAGACCCATCCCGGTTTAAGGACAGCGTGCCATCGCTGGGCCCGGCAACCAGAATTGCGTCCAGAATATCGCCTGGCGCCGTGATGGTGTCGTTAGCCAGAACCCCAGCTTGATAGATTGTTGCCAGTTCTGATGCAGACAGGGCGGCGTCGTAAATTCTGACCTCATCGATATCCCCCTCAAACTCGCGCTGGTCGAGACCGGTATTGCCGATCGACAGCGAGCCCCACGCTGTGCGGTCATTTTGGATACCCGTCTCTGTTCCCTCCAGAACACCATCGACATAAAGCGAAGCGGAGAAGACGCCGCCGCCCTGATCCTCGACGGTGACAGCGACATGGTGCCAAGCGGTGGTATCCGTAAAATCGGCGTCCGATATGACGTAGATCGGGTCGGCACCGTTACCATTTTGTTCCAGATCGTAGCCGAGGAAGAACACAATTTTGTTGGGCAGTCCGAGTCCACCGACCAGAAGACCCATTTCCGCCGAGCTGGGATCGTTAACACCCTGATCGCCGTAACCGTTGCCGCCGTCGTATCCCTGCCACAGTATGTGGTTTTCTTCCGTCGTGGTGTCGGACTGAAACCAGGCGGATAGAGTAAAACTCGATGCCGTCTTGAGCACATCGCTGCTGGTGCCAACGATGTCATCGTTTCCGTCGAAGCTCAGCCCGGCACTGCCAACCCGGCCCGTGGTCCAGGTGGGATCATTCGAATCGATACCGGTCGTATCACCCAGGGTGCCATCGTTAGCTGGCGCTGTG
Source organism: Congregibacter sp. (assembly GCA_045105635.1). Taxonomy (GTDB): domain Bacteria; phylum Pseudomonadota; class Gammaproteobacteria; order Pseudomonadales; family Halieaceae; genus Congregibacter. The sequence goes on along the minus strand of JBGCDU010000006.1, from coordinate 431,198 downwards.
GCATCGGCAGCGGTCTGACTGCTGCCCCCTTCGTCGAATCGCCACCAGTCCACCAGATTGGTCGTGGTGGGGGCAACCGTCAGTGTCGTGCCCTCTGATGTAGAAAAAGTATCATCCGCAGCCGCGAGCACGCCTTGGTAACTCATTTGGAACGACTCGGTCACCGCTATCGAGGTCTCAATTTCCCCCGCGCGATACTCCAGATCCCAGTCTCCCCCCAGGGCAACTGCTCCCGTCAGGTCGTCAGAGGCAGCGACATCAGCGCCGGTGAGCCGCGAAAGCAAATCGACGAAGCCAGCGCCATCGGAGGTACTCGCCACGTCACAGCCGTAGATCAGTATGTCAGCGTCCAGAGACAGGGCACCGCGCCAGTCGTCGAACTGAGTCTCGAAATCTTCCAGGTTGTCTCTGGTCAATTGCGTGGAGCCCAGATTCACCGTGCCGTCCGACCCGTGGGACAAGATGTGTACTGCATCCACGCCTTTGTAGTCTGCAAGGGTCTCGGTGATTTGCGTGATGCCGTCACGATTGGGATCCAGAACAATAATCTCCAGACGACGACCCTCTTTGCGCTGGGCCAATAAGTCATCAACGATATCCCGATAATCCGGGGTAGCCGGGTCAACAAACACCAACTCTAGCAAGGCGTCGTCGATCTCGGCGGTAATGGCGGCTTGATTTGCGGGCTCGAGATTGGCGTCTACAAGAATGTTTGCCGCTGGCTCTGTCTGGAAAACGTCATCGACAAACAGACCACCAAGCGCATCGGCAGAGAGCAATAGCCGCGGCTCCAGCTCTTCAATCTTGAAGCTGGTGCTAACGTCTTCTCTTCTTTTTTTGAGGTTAAACTTGCGCTCCACAGACCCGTACTCTTTATTATTGACACCATACATGCAAAAATCACGCCATAATAATGGACTTTTGAGCGCTGAAAGAGTCTCTCGCCAAGCTGATTGGTGTGAAAAACTAGATTGGCCGCCGAAAACAGCGCTTACCCGGTAATTGCCTTGCCTGGCGCGCTCGAAAAGTGCTTATATCGGGTTATTTATGCACAAACTTCGCTTATATGGTCAAAACTTCCGATTGACGACACCGGTGAATAACGCGTATCGAGCAGCCCGACCCAAATGGGTCAGCACTTGTGATAAAAATAAAGCGTACAGGCGCCAAATTCCTGACGAAAATCGACGGATAATACGCAGTTTCTGACGTTTTTTGCTCGGCTAGATCGGCCTGAAGCTAATCGGCAGCGGGGAACTCTGCACGACATTTAAGACCGCCAACGACTTTATTGTCCGGGTTGGGCAGAGACAGGCGTATGCCGAAGGTACCACTGGCCGCATCAACCACATTGTCCACGATACTGACTTTGGCGAGATGCCGCGTCTCAGTCGGACCTTCAATGATAACCTCCGCCTGCATGCCCGGCCTGACCAGCCCGAAGTGTTCGCTGTAGGCGATGATCTCCACTCGCATCGGGTCGATTTGCGCAAGCTTAAACAGGGGTCGATCATTCACAGATTCGCCCGGATTGACGAAGCGATCCACGACGACACCATTAATTGGACTTTTAACTGATCGCAGCTCGAGGTCAGCTCGCGCTCGCTCCAGCGCCATTTCGGCTAATCTCTGGTTGTTTGAGGCCTGCTTTAAAGCGAGCGCGGCGAGCGAAGCCTCAGCGATTGCCTCGTCTTTCTCGAAACCCGGTATCGACTGTTTGCTGAATAACTCAAGCACTCTTTCCTTCTTGCTCTGGGCCAGGTCATTCTGCACCCGAGCCGCTTCTATTTCTTCGTCAAGGCTGGCGCGAATCTCTGCGAGCGCAAGCTCAGCTTCCTCCACTCGAGACACCAGCGTCGCCAACACCTGCCCTGCTCGCACACTATCGCTGCGATCCACGGACACGTTCCGGACAACACCATTAACTGCACTGCTCAAGTCGATCAGCATTTCCGGCTCAACAATACAATCAAAGGACGGCATGTCCAGGGCCCAGGCCGCCTGAGAAACCGGCATTGCCGCCAGCAGGACCAGCGCCCGAGCAATTCTGTCTGTGAATACTTTCACTCTCAACACCGCGTCACTCCCGTTTCCCCGTATAGGCCAGCATCTTGCCCAGTATCTCATCATTGCGCATGACCTCACGGCGCTCAACACGGCAACGAAAACTCAATATGACCTGCGCCCCGCGCACAACAAAGCGACTACCGCTATTTCCCAGCGCCTGGCCTCTGCCCATGCATACACCAATGAACCGGAGCACCGCTGCAGGATAAAAGGCCTGCAGCACAGGGTCGTTTAATGAGCTGTGCGTAGACACCGAACCAGGATCGCCCTGACGCGCACAGCGTCCATAAAGTTGGCGATCAACCCGGTGCTCCTCATGACAATCAGTGACGATCACGTGTAATCCACCGAGTTGCTCTACGCCCTCTCCAAGTTTGATATCCGTACCTCGACCGGCCATGTTCGTCGCAATAGTAATCTGACCGCGACGGCCTGCGCGCGCGACGACCTGCGCCTCCTGTAGATCACGCCGCGCGTTCAATATCTGGTGGGGCAAGCCACGGCGCGTCAGCAGCGAATACAGCAATTCCGAATCATGCACAGACCCGGTTCCCACCAATACCGGCTGCCCACTGGCATGTATTTTTACTATCTCCGAGAGCACCGCAAGCCACTTTTCAGATTCCCGGCGATGCAGAGTAAAACCCACATCCACCCTTCTACAGCTCTTGTGGGTGGGTACGGCGACCACACGCCGCTGATACACAACGCGCATTTCACGCCGCACCTGGCTGAGCGTTCCGCTCATGCCACCAAGACGCAGATAGCGGCAAAAAAACCGCTGGTAGCTGATGCTGCTGATCGTTTCGCGCTGACCACTCATTCGGCAGCCTTCCTTGCATTCGATCATCTGATGCAGGCCTCGCTGCCAAGTTCGATCGGCCATTATTCGGCCTGTATTACGATCGATAATCAGCACTTTGTCATCGCGCAGAAGATAGTGTCGATTGCAGATATACAAATGCAGTGCGCACAGCGCCTGATGCACAAGATACTCCGCGCGACGTTGTCCAGACCAGATCCCCGTTTTACCCTTGAGCTGCTGCCGCAGCCAAGCCTGACCCTCCTCCGTAAGCGTTAAGCGATGCTCTCGGGAGAGAAGCTGATAATGCACGTCGGGCTGCATCTCCCGAGCAATATCTAACGCCTGCCGATAGATCTCCTCCTGCTCCGGGTCGTCATGCTCCCGAGACAGAATCAACGGTGTTCGCGCTTCATCGATGAGCACGCTGTCCGCCTCGTCGATAATGGCAAAACACAGTCCACGCAGCAGCAGCTGTCCCTCCAGGTTGGCCGCACTGAACTTTGTGGACAGCTGGCCGGATGCATTACGCAGCAATAGGCGGTCGCGCAGATAATCAAATGTGACCTGCTTGTTAGTGCAGTAGGCAATATCGCAGCGGTAGGCGCGACGCTTGCTATCGCTATCCATATCCTCACATACCGCAGCCACAGACAAACCCAGACTTTCGTAAAGAGGACGCATTTCCTGTGCATCCCGAGACGCAAGGTACTCGTTCGTCGTCACCACATGCACGGGGATTCCCGCCATCGCGGCGGTCGCGGCTGCCAGCGTAGCAGTAAGGCTTTTGCCCTCGCCGGTCGCCATTTCTGCCAAGTTGCCCTTCACGATAATCCAGGCGCCGAGCAACTGCACATCGTAATGACGCAAACCCAGATGCCGTGTGGACAGCTCCCGGATCAGGGCAAAACTCTGCAGAATGCGCGTATCCGTGAGCCCATCTTGCTGCAAACTCTCACGCAGCTGCGCGACTACCGCATCCAGAGCGTCGGCGTCCAAATCGCTCAGGCCCTGCGCGGCGCGCTCCACCCGCCGGGCCAGATACCCAAGGCGGTATTGCCGGGCTGTCGCGACCTCAGCTATACGCGCCAGGGCAGCACGCCCAATACGCTCCAACTCACCCGGCAGCTCTTCCTGTCGCTGCGGGTAAATGCCGAGGCGAGCGCCGGGTCGCAGCGCGCTTACGGACACCCGCGATACTCACTGCAGATTCGGAATGCGCGATCAGGCATTCAAGCGGCTCAGGAAAAGCTGTCGCAGACGCCGAGAGAGTTGCGTCCACAAGGTTTCGCTGCCGTGATCAAAGCGCACGTAAACACGCGAGCCAATCATGGCCTCATCAGCTGGCACCGGCATTGAGATTTCATATTCGAATAGTCGCTCGAGGGTGACGAGTTCGGATGCATCTTCGGGGTCCAGCGCAAAGCGGCCGCCACCGGCCACGCTGAGAACCTTGCTGGGCAGTCGATTCGTGGCCTGCGGCACCGTGCGTCGAAGTTCTCCGCGCAAAACGCGCTCCGGGCTACCCGCGAGCCAGAGCTCGATGGCTTCAATGCGTCGGCTCATGCGATCCTGATCCTGCTGCGTGACCATCACTCGGGCCAGGGCGCGGTCTTGATTCACCACATACCCGAGCACATCCCCCTGACGCACATCTTGTCCCGGCAAATCTTCACTGTTGGCCGACACAAACATACCGTCGATCGGACTGCGAACTACCAGACTGTCGATTTTTCTACGCAGTAAATCAATTTCCGATTGCAGGCCCGAGATCTCCTCCTGTATCAATTGTGTTTTGACCCGATCGGCAACTCGCGCCTGACGAAAACGCGCCGTCAGCTCATCCATTTGCGCAAGCTTCACTGCCATATCGCCCCGATGCTGGAGATTGGACAGCCGTATCAGCGGTTGCCCCCTGGTGACAACGGCACCCGCGGGCTGCAAAACGACATCGACAAAGCCTTCAGTGCCCGCGACCAGGTGGGTATCGTCCGGTGGCCAGATCACGCCCTCGAAGCGCGTCAGCGAGCTGACCGGCAGTAGCGCCACAACACTCGCCATGCATCCGACGCCAAGGGCACATACAACAATGGCGCGAGCGCGACGATTGCGTAGCCGGGGATCATTCACCAGGAATCGCAGCTGTTTCAGCATAGGAAGACATAGCTGATTGTATATTGCCCAGAGGGCGAGAAGAACGCCAAGTAAAAACAGTTCTTTGACAAGAAAGAAACAAATGACCGTGAGCAGCAACAGGCGATAGCAAAACGAAGCAATCCCGTAAATGACGAACCAGGGCGCCTCCCCCGGCGCGGTGACCGGCGAGCGCGCGTTCTGCATTCCAAACAGGCGTGACTGCACCAGATACGCCAGATAATTATTGGAACGCTGCGCAAGATTGGGGATGCCGATCGCGTCAGCGAGCAGGTAGTATCCGTCGAAGCGCAGGAGGGGATTGCCGTTGAACAGCACTGTAGATACGCCGCCAATGAGCATAATGTTAAGACAAATGCGAGAAACCCAGCCGGGTTCAACGCTCAACCATAGAAACAAGGCAAGTGCCGCCAGCCACATCTCTGCCAGCATTCCCATCGCGCTCACGAGCATGCGCATGCCCCGGTCCGCAAAGGTGGTCGCGGCGGAGGCATCCACATAGGGGACGGGGATGAACACCAGGAACATGGCACCGATCTCGTGCACCTCGCCGCCATACAGTTTCGCGGCGTAAGCATGACCGAGTTCGTGTATGAGCTTGACCAGCGGATACACGAGCAGCAGCAACAGCAGATTATCCGGCGCCAGTGCCTGCAGCCGAACCGTATCGACCAACACTCCCCAGTTCGCCCCGGCAAGCAGCATCGCCAGCGAGACGATCAGCAACCACACGACCGCAAAACCCTTGCTGTAGACAAAGCGCACAAAGGGCAGCGTCCGGTCCAGAAAGCGATCGGGATCAACGAGCGGAACACGCAGTCCCAGCGGCGTTTTCAAAGGGCGCCAGCGTTGCTGCAGCTCGTGCTCTTCGCTGCGTCGGAAGATCTCCTGTACATCCGGCGAGATATTCGTCTGCAGCGCATCGACCTGATGCAGCTGTCCGAGAAGTTGGATAATTTCATCCTGGCGCGGTGCATCGTCGCCAAGCAGCGTGTTCACGATCTCCCAGATGGCGTGCACACTGCGTCTGCCGTCCATGAGGCCGATAAACTGATACGCCGCGCTATTGAAGCGATGAAAGCGAGAACTCGAGCTGTCCTCGAGAACATACCAAATAGCACCGCGAAACTCCTGACGATGCAATAGCGCGTGCGGGCGCAATGCTGGAGTCAGGAATTTCACCCGATACCAGTTGTCGCTAAAGAGTGGGGTATCCACACGACCTCGACATCAGCGCCACCAGGTCCAGGTCTGGAGTCGCAACCAGTTCAGTAAGCCCCGCGACCAGACCCAGACTAGGCGCGCTTCCCCGACGGTGACCTTGCCCACACCCTCCATACCAGGCTGCAGCCTCAGGTCGGTGACTCCGGGCTTTGCCTCCACACGAAAATAGTTGCGACCCCCGCCGGCGCTGGACACCGGCGTCACCCGCGTCACCACTATGTCTACAACTTGACCCGGAGCGCTGGCCAACACGAGTCGTCCGCGCATGTCCGTTTTGACCGCTGCGACATCCTGCTCATCCACCAGCAAGACAATACGATAGTCATCCAACGGCGCTATTTTGAACAAGAGGTCACCGCGCTGAACCGGGGTCCCCAGCAGCTGACTCAGGTCGCCTTCAATGACCACCCCATCAAACGGCGCCTTGAGTCGCGTGCGCGCCAACTTCTCGTCCACAAGCTCCAGCTCTGCATCAGCCTGCTCGATTTTCGCGGTGATAATGCTTACCTCTGCGCGACTGTTCTGGGCACGGGCTTCGCGCAACTCACTTATCATTTGCTGTCGCAACGTGGACCATTTGAGACGCTCAAGCCGCAGATCGCTGTCGTCAAGAGCGCCGATGAGCTGCCCACTGCTTACCCGGTCTCCGGGTCGCGCATCGGAAGAGGATATATAACCATCAATGGGCGCCGCGATAGTTCGCTGTACCCGCCCTTCCACTACAGCATCCGCGGTTATACGCCAGTCGCCGTGGGCAAAATAGCCGAAGACAAGCAGAGCAGACACCGCGAGCGCGGCAATTTTCGCACGTATGTACGCAGGCCCGAAAAGTCGCGATACCAGGATCTTGAGCCTGCTTCCGATGATTACCGGAAGCGCTCTCTCCTGCTCCATTCTCAGCCACAGCGGCGGAGTGACAATCGCGAGAACCTGATCTATCTGCTCAAGCTCAGCTGCGTCAAATGACAAAGGCGCCTCGCGCTCCAGGCAAAGTGCTCCAATGATCCTCCCGCCTTCGCTGAGCGGGATCGTACAGACTGAACCGCCTCCAGCGTGTTTGACCAGGCGCTTGTGCGCGTGGGTGATCACAGTTGAGCCCTGTTGCAGAGCTGGGTACGTCACTGTGCAGTCCTGATCCACCGCCTCATCCATCGCCGATCCGATTTCCTGAATCAGATTGGATTCCTGCTTAAAACGAGCGCTGTGCGAAAGAATGTTGACGCGGGTGCGCCTGCCTTTGCAAAAACCCAGGCTGGCGCGGTGACATTCAAAACGTCCGCTTAGCTCCGTGACCAGGGTTGTCGCCGTCGCTTTGAAACCCGTTTGTTCCAGCGCACTGACCGCTATGGAGAAAGACGTAGCAACACTCTGCTTCCCGCTTCGGGGCACAGACAACAGGGCGAATTTTAACCACTCGCTATTCCAGCGCAGCATATTGATCATGGACTTGCGCGCGGAATCGCTGCGGTCGTCGACAGCAAGAACCAGCACCAGTCGCTGCTCACCAACGGTGATCGGCTTGTAGAACCTCAACGTTTTACCGTTATCGGCCGTCGCTGGCAGATCCTCACGAAACAGATTTTCGTGCTTCGCGCACGCCAACACGTTGCGCAATACGTCAGGCGGCGATAATCCCGGCGGCCAGCTGGCCTCGATTTCCGCATGAGAAAACTCGGGACTGGCTTTATACAATACGCCGTAAGTGGTGCCCTGCAGTATTTCGCATTGCAGATTTAGCCAGCGCTGTTGAATATTTGTATCGCCGCGACGCGACGTTTGCACCGTGGTGGCAAGGCCGGGGGTATCGGTGGACATTTGAGGCTGTTGGCTTTCTTGCAAGTGACGGTCCCGGAACGCCGATGGCGGTATCGGCGAGCAGATCATTATGGTTAGCGCCAGCCACTAAAACAAGATACCGGCAAATGACGAGGTTTCACGGCAAGCTCGCCAAGGTCATTAATGAAGTTACGCGCGGTGGACACAAAGTTTTCGCGTTCAAGGGTTGCTCCCAACAGGAATTCGTGGAACTTTATGCCTGCTTGCCCGACTTTTTTACGAGGTTGTTTTGTGGAGACCCGAAGCATCATTAGCACGACCATCACCCCTGTCTTTTACGTGCCACTTATACTCTCGTTCTCGTGGCTGTCTGCCTGCGGTGGCGGAGGGAGCAGTAACAACGCGCTTAGCCCGCCAACCACCGTCACGCCCCCGGCCACCGCCAGCTGCGGCGTCGATTCCCAAAAAGACTTTGTGCTGGCCGTAGCGGAGGATTGGTACCTTTGGTATGACGAAATGGCAACGGTCAATGCGGCTGATTTCGATACCGCGGCTGAGTATCTCTCCGCACTTACAGCGCCGTTGGCGGAGGACTTTCGCGATCCGGGTTTTTCTTATTTAACAACCCGGGCCGAGGACGAAGCCAACTTCACCAGCGGCGCCTTTGTCGGCTTTGGCTTCCGCTTTGCCATTGATGATGCTGGCCGATACCTGATTAGTGATGCCTTCGAGGGCGCGCCTGCGTCTCAGGCCGGCTTCGTGCGCGGTGCCGAAATCGTCGCGGTCGACACCGGCAACGGTTTTGTCAGCATGGGCGAGTACGAGAGTCGAGGCGACTCGATCAACACGATATTTGGTGGACCAGTAGAGGGTCTCGAGCGTGGGTTCCGCATGCGCATTGACGGTCAGTTAGTCGATCTTGCAGTGAACAAAGCGGAGCTGGATGTCCCGCCGCTTGCCGCGGCGCCGCGCACATTGGAGCGACCCGGATTGCCCCCCGCAGGCTACATACACTTGCGCAGTTTCACGCTGTCTGCCGAGCCCGAACTCGACGACGTCTTCGCTGAGTTAACGGGCCAGGGCATCACAGATTTCGTGGTTGATTTGCGCTACAACGGCGGTGGCTTAGTGGACGTCGCCGACCGCTTCCTCGACCTGCTCGGTGGTGAGATCGCCAACGGTGAAGTGGCCTATGAAATCAGCCACAACGACAAGCGAGTGTCTGAGAATGCCAACTACGTGTTCAATACCCGCGCTGACTCCGCAGCGCCGCTCCGCATTGCTTTTATTACCAGCGACGCGACAGCGTCTGCCAGTGAACTCCTGATCAATAGCCTCGAGCCCTTTGTGGAAGTCGTGCTGGTAGGCAGCGATACGAGCGGCAAGGCGGTAGGTCAGTACGCGTTTGATCAGAGCGGCTGCGAGACGCGCCTGCGCATGGTGTCGTTTGAATCTGTCAACGGTGAAGGCTTCGGCGGCTTCTACACAGGGCTGATCGATACTGGCCGGTTTACACTCTGTGAGCTGGAAGATGAATTCACAGGTGCCTTCGGATCGGCTGACGAGGCGCTGACTGCAGGCGCGCTTGCGTGGCTGAACGAAGGGGTATGTCCGGCGAGTGTCGGCATCACCAATAGTTCTGGAAGAGCGTTGCGTAGAGGGCCTGCTCGCATTAGTGGCTTCGATCGTCCGGACCGGCGGTCGTTTTGGGTGCAGTGAATAGCGGCCGGGAATGGACCGATGCGCTTTTCACTGATTTTGCCGCGTATGTTAACCTACGGCCGCTCTAGGCCTGGTCTTAATCGACATCGCAATCGCTAGCGATTGCCTCTCCAAACCTGAGGAATAACTATGAATAGACGCGACATGCTTGCCTTGACAGGATCTTTGGCGGTGGGACTTAGCGCACTGCCCAAAGCCACTGCCGCAAGCTCGGCACCGGCGAGTTTTAAAGGCCCCTACATCGACCTCACATCACCCCGGGGAAACGTGAATGCGGCCGTGCGCATTGATGCAAACCTCGACGAGAGCAAGCAGAAGTGGGCCAGTGTCAGTGGCGTAGTCTGCGGAGTGCGTGACGGCGAGGCGGTTAAAGACCTGTTTGGCTTTGAGGTTGTCTCGGTGGCCCGGGCCTGGGCACAGCCGGACGGCAGCTACCGAGTGCCGCATCGCGAGACGATCTTCTACACGGATCTGGCAACCGGCGATATTCTGCGAAGTTGGTACAACCCGTACATCGACGAGGAAGTCGAAGTCGTCGACGTGATCAATGATCCCTGGAATCACTATTTTGCAGAGCAGGTAAAACGCTTCGAGCCAGACTACGGCGGGCTGAACAAGCCCAAGCCCAAGCCGCCGGTTCCGTTCAGCATGGGGTTTTTCGACGCCGGCAATGGCATCGTGCAAAACCGGCGACACATCAATCTCTACTATAAGGCGGCCTTGCAGCCAGACACTTGGCCGCGCGAAAGCTCCGGCGCAATGAACCGGGTTAGCGAATATTTTACGAGCTCGGTGAAGCTTGAAGACCTCCAGAATCCGGACAAAACCTCCGTACAGCACACCGGCTCATGGTCCCGCGTGACGCCGTGGCTACCGTGGATGCTGATGGGCCAGTCGGCAGGACATATTGTGTACAACTCGACGGTACAGTCTTTCGATACCCTGGACGGGTTCAAACCCAAGGTTTTGGCGCACTGCGAAAAACTCTACCCGCACATGCTGGAGGCGCCGCCGAGAGACGAGTGGGACAAACCCAATCTCTCCAGTCTTGAGGTCTATGCGAAGACACAGAAGCCCAAGCCCGTAAAAACCTGATCCAAGGCAGACAAGCCGGACCCCTGCATTGCGCAGGGCAGTTCGGCGCATTCAACGGTATAGGCAAACATGGCGAATAGCACATCGATCACCACGACCCGACGGCGCTTTATTGGCGGCTCGGCGATTCTAATGGCGGGCATCGGCCGCGCTGGCTTCGTGGCGTCGGCACGCGAGGCGGACTACGACGTTATCGTGATTGGCGCCGGTACCGGCGGCATTCCCACCGCCCTGTTCGCAGCGGAGCGCGGCGCACGGGTGTTGCTCCTGGATAAAGCGCCGATCATTGGGGGAACGCTGCATTGGTCGACCGGACAGATCGCGGGCGCGGGCACGGTGTTCCAACAGCGCCTGGGTATTGAGGATAGTGCGGACGCCCACTACAACGACTGCATGCGTATCAACGGAGGTACCTCCGACCCCATACTAACCCGTCTCACGGTCGAGCATGCCGGCGCCACCATTAACTGGCTGGCGCAGCATGGTTACGAGGTGATGGATGGCCATCCGGTGACGGGTATCGGGCACGATCATTTCAGCACCCGTCGCTATCAGCAGGGGGTCAAGAGTGGGGTATCCATTATTGATGCCTTCGAGCCCAGCCTGCGCCGGCATATTGATGCCGGGCGCATAGATCTCATGCTGGAATCCGAGGCCATCGAACTGGTTCAGCAGGACAGTAACGGGGCCATTCTTGGTGTCGTGGCGCGCACAGCGAATGACGAGGTTCGGGATTACCGGGGCCGCAGCACCGTAATCGCCACGGGCGGCTGCGCGTCGAATCCACGCCTGTTTGAGGAACTGCACGGGGTTCCACTTTATGCCCAGGCCGCCTACCCGACCTCCACGGGCCAGGGACTACTCCTTGGGCTAGGCGCCGGCGCCTGGCTGCGTGGCGGTGACAAGTACGCCAGCCTGCCCGGCTTCGTGCCCCGGGAGCATCGCTACCCGACCACGATGCATGCCTTCGCACCGCTTGATCCCGTAAAGCGCCTGCCCTGGGAGATCCTCGTGAACGCGCGCGGCGAGCGCTTTGTACAGGAAGACCACCCAAGCGTGAATCACATTGAGCACGGCATTCTCAAGCAGCCAGGGCAGCGCCACTGGGCCATCTACGATCAAGCCATGCTCGAGCAAAGTTCGCCCATCATCCCCGAGTGGACGCGCGAGCGCCTGGCACAAGAGCACGCGACGCACGCCATGTTTCATCGCGCCGACACCATCGAGCAACTGGCGTTAAGCGCCGGACTGCACCCCCGGCAACTGGCGCGCACCGTGACCAGCTACAACGATATTCTGCAGCGCGGTGACAACGACCCCTTCGCGCGCAAACACCGGCCATTGGCGCTTGCGAAGCCACCATTCCATGCGATCGAAATGCAGGGCTGGACTCTGGTGTCCTTCGCCGGTCTCGCCGTCAATGAGCGACTGCAGGTGACAGCACAGAACGGGCAGGCGATCCCGAATCTGTACGCTGTGGGCGAGGCACTCGGAGCAGGCTCCACCTCGGGCAACGCCTACACCAATGGCATGCTTGTGACCCCTGCCATCACGTTTGGGCGCCTGCTGGGCCAGAGCATTTTGCCAGTGAGCGGCAAGGCCTAAATCCAATATCTGTCGCGTTGCTGATCAGCATCATCATCGCTGTTGCGAGGGTCTTCCAGAAGCGTTTGGAATCTCTGCGGGACGCCGGCTTAAACCACTCAATTTTGATGTAGCGAACTATATTGCCTAATTGCCTAATTTCGCTATAGCGCTATATTTGTATAAATTGCACTTCAGAGCTATATTTGTCCAAATTGCTGCCCAGATGCATATTTGTGCTGACAGCGCCCTCAGAAACCGAGAGAGACGAAGAATGCCTGTGCACCACCAACACCAAGCCGCCGCATGTAGCTTTTTTCGCAGCGTAGGCATAGAGCGCTATGGCGAGCACTGCAGTGAGCACACCCATGCAAGACCATGAGGGGTATTTTGCTGTCCTTATAGGAGACATCGCCCGCTCCCGCAGCTTCGAAGACCAGCAAGAACTCTTCAACGGCCTCAAATCCCACTTCAAATGGGTTAACCAGTATGTAGAGGCCGAGCAGGCTCTGGAACTGGGTTTTGAACAGGGCGACGAATTTCAGGCGGCTTACCGAAGCATCGAGAGCGCCGTCAAAGCCTCCATTTTGCTGCGCATGCGATTCAAACTGAACGCATTGAAGCCAAAAGCGCGAGATATGGATGTGCGCGTTGGACTCGGCTACGGCCAGATCACCGCCTACGACAAAACGATCGCACCCCGCGGTCAAAGTGGCGATGCCTGGTGGAATGCGCGCGAGGCCATCGAAGAGGCCGAATCGCGACGCGGACAGCACGGGATGCCGAAATCCATTAACACGCGATTCAAAGGCTCAGATCCCGGGATCGAAGGCTTCATCAATGCCATGCTCCTGGCCGTAGATCAGGTGCTGTACCGCATGGACCGGCGCGGGATACACATCACGCTCGCACTGCTGCAGGGCGAGCAGCAAAAAGCCATCGCCCGGCAACTCAATACCAGCCAATCAACGATTTCGCGAAGCGCACGCGAACAGGGAGCCAACACAATAAAGGCTATTTTCGAGGAACTGGGCGGGGTGGATTTCTCATGACCTCGCTCGCCGCGATTCTCATTGTGATCGCACTCGCCGATTGGCTGTATCAGGGTAACGAAGCGGCGGCAGGGCAATTGCTGTCCTTGTTGACTGCCGCGAGCCTCGCTATCACCGCGGCGCTGCTTAACTGGTTTTCCTACGACTCATGGGAAGTGGGGCTGCTGACTGTGTTGACGGTATTTGTCGGCATCCTTGTCTGGACTCGGTTGCGCGACCAATCCAGTCAAAGCGGAAGGTGCCTGGCTCTCGCCGCGTTAACCGCGGCCATCGCCATCGGCGGTCTCGTCACTCCGGCGCTTGCCCCCGTCGATGTCGTACAAACCTCGGCACTGCACTCCTACGCTGCAAGCTACCTTGGCAAGCTGCCGTGGACTCAGCTGGCCGACATGAGTCCGGAGCTTGTATTCCTGATCCTGGCCACGCTGCTTTTTCTTGGCTCTACTGCAAATGCGATTGTCAAAACAGTGATGACCCTAATCAGAACTGGAGATTATGAGGAATCCGGGGAACAGCTTAAAGGCGGTCGTTACATCGGTCCCCTCGAGCGCTGGCTAATATTTGGCTTGGCCCTTGCAGGGCAACCCACCGCCGCCGCACTGGTGATCTCGGCAAAAAGCATTATTCGATTTCCGGAATTACAGAGCAAAGCAAGACCGCGACGAAGCCACGATAACGACACCGGGGACTCACCGCATACTGCAGCACAGCAAATTGATGAACTCACGGAATACTTCCTAATTGGGTCTCTGCTGAGCTGGTCGCTGGCGTTATTGGCCGCTTTGCCAATAGCTTCAATCAGTTGAAAGCGCGCCCAGCGCCCACAAGGCACGTGCGCGACTCACAGAACATCGGCATTCACGTTTACCCTGGCATCCTGGCTTGCCACACGCTGCGGGCCCTGGCTCTACGGACGCAGCTGATCATCTGACATTTGTCGGGCGAGTGCCTTTGCACCGGTGTCGGAAGATGTGTTGCACTACGCCTATCAATCTCCAGCTCCCGGTTCAACGGGTCACAAATAAGGATTGCCTATGAAGTTGTGGATACTCAGCGCCGCCACCGCCCTCCTCGTCTCTGCAGGTGCAAACGCATTCGAGCTGCAGCCGCCGGAACAGCGCATGGCAGACTGGATTGACGCACACGCAAACGATGCCATAGAGCTGCTCGCCGAAACGGTCAACATCGGCAGCGGCACCATGAACCAGGAAGGCGTGCGCGAAGTGGGCCAGGTAATGCAGCGCGAACTCGACAGCGTCGGCCTGGATACTAGCTGGATCGAGATGCCGCCGGAGATGAACCGCGCAGGCCACCTCTTTGCGCGCAAGGACGGCGACGGTAAAAAGTTCCTGCTGATCGGCCATCTTGATACGGTGTTTGAAAGCGACGACAATTTTCAGGCGTTTCAGCGCGAGGGCGACACGGCAACGGGGCCAGGTATCGCCGACATGAAGTCAGGTAATGTCGTCATTGTGTATGCGCTCAAGGCTCTCCAGCAGATCGGGGCGCTCGAGGACATCCCCATCGTTGTCGCATATACGGGTGACGAGGAAAAGAGTGGCAAACCTCTCTCGATATCGCGCAAAGATCTGATCGAGGCAGGAGAATGGGCGGATATTGCACTCGGCTTTGAAGGGGCGAGCTATGCCGATGGCGCCGACTGGGCGACGATCGCTCGCCGCAGTGCCAGCAGCTGGACGCTGCAAGTGACAGGTAAGCAGGCTCACTCATCGAGCATCTTCAGCGATAACACCGGTGCGGGTGCGATCAATGAAGCGGCGCGTATCCTGCACAGTTTCTATGCGGAAATCCGCGGTGAATACGGGCTGACGTTTAACGCCGGAACCATACAGGGTGGCACAACGGTGAACTACGACGCGCAGCAGAATCGCGGTGAGACCTTTGGTAAAACCAACGTGGTGCCGCGCACGCTAATCGTGCACGGCGGCATCCGCACGACCACCCTCGAACAACTGGAGCGCACGCGCCAGCGTATGCGCGCCATTGTAGCGAACAACCTGCCGCAGACCTCGGCGGAAATCAGTTTCGTGGACAGCTATCCACCGATGGCGCCCACCGACGGCAACCGACGACTGGCAGCGCAGCTGTCTGATATCAACGAGGCGCTCGGCCGCGGTTCGATGCGCATCTGGGACCCTCTGAAACGCGGCGCTGCGGATGTGTCCTTCGTTGCTCCCTATACTGATGCGCTGGCCGGACTGGGTGCCATTGGCAAAGGCGGGCATACCCCGAACGAAAGTCTTGAGCTGAGTTCCATGGCGCTTGCCATCAAGCGTGCGGCTATTCTGATTTATCGCCTGTCGCGGGAACCGTAGGATTGGCGTTATTCTCAGAGACTTTATAGCGATGACCAAAAACACTTACCCAATAGGCGCGCCTGGCTCTCCCTGGGGCGCTGTAGAAAAGGCCGCCTGGCGCGATACGCAGCAAATTCGCCGGTCCTACAACGAGGAAGTACTCGAGCGACTCAAGCCGCTTGAGGAGGACTTCGAACTCGAGTGCTACGGAAGTCTGGACTATGCCGAAGGGCTCTATCCTGTACATGGTCTGCGCAGCCGAAACTGGCATGCGAACCGGCCAGTTATCCTTATAAGCGGTGGTGTCCATGGTTATGAAACCAGTGGCGTGCAGGGCGCGATCCGCTTTCTTGCCGAACGCGCGCGGGACTATGCGTCCGAGTTCAATTTTGCGGTGGCACCGTGTATCAGTCCCTGGGGCTACGAGACGATAAATAGATGGAACCCGCACACACTTGATCCCAATAGATCCTTCGTGTCGCAGAGTTCGGCTGCGGAAGCAGCATTGGTGATGGCGTGGGTATCTAGTATTCCCGGCGCATTTGCCGCGCACTTTGACCTGCACGAGACCACTGATACCGACAACAGCGAGTTCCGTCCGGCGCTGGCCGCCCGGGACGGCATCGTGCAGGACAACTGGGATATTCCCGACGGCTTTTATCTGGTTGGCGATACCGCGGTACCGGCAGAGGCGTTCCAGCGGGCTATTGTTCAGTCGGTGGAACAAGTCACTCACATCGCGCCTGCAGATTCATCCGGGCGGATTATCGGCGCGCCTCTTGCCCAGCGCGGGGTAATCAACTACGACGTCGGAGGACTCGGATTGTGCGCTGGCATGACGAACGCGCCCTATCGAACAACCACTGAAGTGTACCCGGACAGTCCTCAAGTCGACGATGAAAACTGCATCCTGGCCCAGGTGGCGGCGGTTAGTGGTGGTCTGGATTATTTAGTCGACAGTCTAACGTTCCGACTTCCGGACGAGCGGTTAAAAAAACCGTAAACCAATCCGGGCGGTAATTCATTGCCCGCATCCGCGCCAAGCGCTGTGCTCGAGCAAGGGAAACGACAAAGCACGCTATCATTGTGTGGAAATGCTCACTCAAACTCACACACCGGCAATGCGCAGCGCTGCGTTTTTATTCCTGCTGTTGCTACCAATATTCACGCCGTATGTCTCCGCATCACCGGCCCAGGAATCAGAACCTGAGCGGCCGACCGGCTCTGCCATCGACGTGCTCGAGGAAGTGCGAGTTGTCGCTCCGCGCATAGATCTGGGAGTTAGTCCCTACATCGACCCGGACATCGTCCTCGGAGCGGATGCTATCCGAGCCTTTGCGGCGAATGATCTGGGTGAACTATTGGACGAACTTGCCCCGGATCTCGACAGCGGTCGTGCGCGGAGCAATAGTTCCCGCGTCATTCTCGTCAATGGCCAGCGCGTCGCGAACTTCAATGAAATCCGTCGCTACCCGCCGGAGGCCATTCTCGCCGTAGAAATCTATCCCGAAGAAGTTGCTCTGCAATACGGATTTCGCGCCGACCAAAAGGTCGTAAACTTTGTTCTGCAGTCGAGATTTCGTGCCGTGACCACGCGTTTCGCCAATCGGGGTTTTGGCGAGACCCACGGCGGAAGTGGCGGTGCGCTAAGCGAAGTCGATGCCGGCTATATGTTAGTTCAGGACGCGGCGCGCATCAACGTGGACCTGGATGTCGAGCGCCAATCACCACTGCATGACTCGGACCGCGATGTTCCCGGTGACCAGACCGGGCAGGATGCCAGTCTTCGCGGTAATCTCTATGCGCTAGAAGCTGAGCTGGATCCACGATTGTCAGCCTTGTTTGGGGAGTCCGTCGTATCGGCGACGCTGCCCGAAAGTACCGCTAAGCTGGCACTCGAGAATCTATTGCAGAGCGCGAACAATCCGCTTGCAACGGACGTACGGCCACTGCGTACGCTGCTTGAGGAACGGAACGCCGAAGCACTATCAGGCAGCTATTCGAATCTGTTTGGCAATCGAGTCTCGGCTACTTTTTCCGGCGCGTATCGTCAGCAGCAAACTCGCACCGAACAGGGGCTGGCGCTGCTCTCCTATAGCGTTCCCGCCAGTCATCCTAGCTCGCCCTTCGCCAACGATGTGGATGTACATCGTCTATTGCCGATACCGCTGACGCGCACGCAAGACAGTAAAAGCTATGAAGCCAATGCTACCTTCGCGGGCAACTGGCGCGGGGTATCCCTGTCCTGGATCTCGTCGTACCTGGAAGCGGATCGCGACAATGCCACGACGCAGGGTGTCAATGCAGATGCGTTCCTGGCGCGCGTCGGCACATTGGATCCGGCTGCTGATCCTTTCGCAACGGCGGAGGACTTTCGGCCACGGGTTCGCTTTGATCACACGCGCGGCTCGGCGTGGTCCTCTGAATTTTTGGCACGTGGGGTCCTCGCCGACCTGACCAACGGTCCTGTGCAGGGCAGCGCGCGAATGCTCTGGCGCAGAACTGCCCGAGAAGCCGAAACCATCAGCGACCTGGACGCTACCCGCAGTCGCGTTGATCGCGATATTGCAGAGGCTCGCTTCAGCCTAGACGCACCACTGCTGCGGAGCGAGCGACTCGGACAGTTTTCGGTGAACTTCAACACTGAGCTGGCGGACTACAGCGATCTGGGTGGACTTTCGGTAATCGGCGCCGGCGTTACCTGGAAGCCAAGTAGCCGGATACGATTTACCACCTCCCTGACGCGAGAAGAGGGCGCGCCCACCGTAGAACAACTCGGCAGCCCCATCGTCAGGATTCCCAATCGACGCACCTTTGACTTTGTGACCGGAGAAACGGTCGAGGCGCTTGAGTTGAGAGGGGGCAATACAGACCTGAAAGCTGATTTGCGCGATGCGTTCAACCTGAACGCGCGTATCCAATTGCTAAAGGAGCCGAGCCTCGCTCTGACATTTGACTACGTCGACGCCATCACCGATCAGCCCATCCTGCGTTTTCCCAACCAGAGTGCCGAGGTGGAAGGCGCTTTCCCCGAGCGCTATCTGCGCGATGAAGCGGGTTCGCTTACCGTTTTTGACACGCGTCCGATCAATCTTGAACAAGGTCATCGTCGCGAATTTCGCTGGGCTTTGCGCTACAGCCATGAGTTTCGCCAGGCATCCGATTCAGATCGCCCGCAACGTGGTGGTGGCAAAGCAGCAAACGATAAGAAATCAGCGACCGATCGGGGCTCGCCAGCAAGAGGCAGAGCCTCCGGGAACAGAGGCCCACGGCTTCGCCTGGCACTGAATCACGTCGTCACACTCGAAGATGAGCTGACGCTTGCGCCGGGCATCGCGCCCATCGATTATGTCGGCGTGGCGAGTGCCGGACGACCTAGAGGCGGCGCGGAACATTTTGTCACCCTGCGCGGCACCTACTCTTACCGCAACATGGCGGCCCGGCTGAACGCGTCCTGGCAGGATGCCACGGAGTCTCTCGCGAGCCGCGTGGGTTCACTCAGCTTTGCTGCGCTGTTTAGTGCTGACCTCGACCTGGCCTACTTTTTCAGGCCGGATTCACCCTGGGTACAACGCCTGCCTGCGCTCGATGGCGGCCGCGTCAAACTCTCGCTGATCAACGTGTTCGACACCAGACCCCAGGTAAAAAATCAGTCGGGCGTCACGCCATTGGGTTCAACCGAGGATGAGCTGGCCCCTCTGGGTCGACACTTTGCGCTGGAATTTCGCAAGCCGTTTCAATGATCTCGGAACACTGATTGATACCCACACCGCGCAGGGCTTCGGGCTGCCAGCGCCTATGTTAGTTCCACAGTTCCGTATTTTTCTGACTGAACTTTACTGATTTAGCAATGACTCAAGCGAATACCAGCGACCGTTCTTCACGGTCCCGGTAATATGGGTAATGGCACTGATATCCGCTAGCGGGTCACCGTCAATCACGACCATATCGGCGAGTTTCCCGACTTCAATCGATCCCAGATCATGGGCTACACCAGCGATGCGCGCGGATTGCAAAGTCGCGGACTGCAGGATCTGATACTGCTTCAAACCCTCGCGCTGGTAGAGACGCAGCTCGGCGTGCAGACCTGTTGCAAAGGGTGTGTACGGCGAATCTGTGCCAGCGCCGACCAGGGCGCCGCGCTCGACAAGCTTGGAGAGCAGTTCGCCATAGGCATTCACATAGCCCTCGCTCCCCGGCCCAAAGAAACCCATAAAATCCTGGTAGTTTTTCTTCGCCGCTGGACCGTAGAAGGCATTGAACTGCGGCGTGCTGTAAAGGTCATCTTGCTCTGCAAAGGTGAGCACCACACCAGGAACCACCATGGTGGGGACGATGCCCATGCCGGTACTTGAGAGCACTTCGACCACGTCCTGGTAACTGCGACCCAGTTCGCTGATCTTGGTGGCATAGCCCCGGCGGCTGGTACCAGTAAAGTGCTCGATGTTATCTACGCCAAACGCCGCGGCGGGCAGCAATTCATGGGAAGTAACAGGAATGCCAATGCCATGGGCAAACTCTACCACCCGCCGTTGCTGATGATCAGACATCCGCACATAAGTCTTCAGAAAGTCTACTTCCAGGTCCTGATTGCGCTGCAGGGCTCGCTCCAGGTGCTCGTCCGAGGCGATGCCCTCCTCCACGGCGTAATACACCCGGTTGCCATCCATGTTGTGACCGGTGATAAACGTGCGCGGGCCAATACGCCGCCCGCTACCCCAGGCCTCTCTGCGCTCATTCGCCAAATAGGGATTCGAGCCAGGATCACGTACCGAAGTGATGCCATAAGCGAGCCAGGTGCGACCCTGCTCTTCGCTGTGGTTGTGATCGCCAATATGAGAGTGGGATTCAAACAATCCGGGAATCACCGTTTTATCGCTGGCATCAAGGACCCGGAGCGAAGTATTGGGGTCAATACTGCCAATCGACTCAATGCGATGACCGTTGACCAGAATATCTACATCGTAAAGATAGGCTTGCGAGGTGCCGTCAAACAGTCGCCCAGCACGCAGCACCCATTTTTCTAGCGGCGAATCCAACTGCCACTGCATACCGGGCGTAACATTTTCTGATTCGCCAGTTCGCACATCTAGACGAAAGAGCTCACGACCCGCAAGGTAGCTCAGGTAATCACCGGAATAGCTGAAGCTCGCCATGTCAGCGAGTGAATCGACGATCACTTTAGGTTCACCAACCGGCTGCATATCCGCATCCAGTTGGAGCAGGTTTAACACCCCATTCTGCGAATACGCGACCTGGTTGTCGTCCGACAGCGTGGCGTGGGTGATACTGCGATGCGCAATGGGGACGATATCGGTCGCCTCACCCGTGGCCACATTTGCAGCCACCAACACGTAGATTCCTTCGCGAAAACGCTGGCTGTAGCGCATAAGACGCGTGGTCAGCAGGTAATCCCCATCGCCGGACCAGTTCACGGGTTGCGGCGGCATCGGCGCCAGAATGGGAGACTGCTCCGCCGTATCCAGATCGTAAATCACTAGCTGACCCAACACATGCAGCAAGGGATTGGCCGGGACATCGGTAAAAAACGCGAGCCTGGAACCATCCGGCGACCACGCGGGGAAGCTGATAAATTTCTGCTCGAATTCCAGAGAGCTTACTTGCCCGGATTGCCTGTCGAGCGTCCAAACCCGGTACTGCCCGTCCTTGTCGCTGATCCAGGCCAGGCGGCGACCGTCTCTCGACCAGTGCGGCGTCTGGTCCGCCGCCGGGTCATCGGTAATCTGTGTCAGTTGCTGTGCGGTGATATCCCACAGGTACAGGTCACCCACGGAGGTAAAAGCGATGACGTTGCCATCTGGCGACAGGGCCGGAAAAGATACGCCAAGCACCGGTCTGGGCGCGCGGCTGTCAAAGTCCTGCTGCTTGCGCGCGTACTCCGGCCGCTCAACGGTAACTCCAACAACAAAAGGCTCTGTTTCAATCTGTCCCGGTGCAATAAAGCGTTTAATCAACCCATCCGCAGTAAAAAAGACGGAGCCATCGGCTTGCCACTGGGCGCGAAAGGGAAAGACATCCGCATCTGCCGGTGTGAGCGATCGCATCGTTTTCGTTACGACATCCAGCATCGATAGACTGCTCAGCGCATTGCCCTCAGGATCTCGATCCAATGTGCGTAGGCTCAGCTGCTCGCCGCTCGGCAAAAACTGCAAACCAGAAAAACGTGAGTCGCTTTCTATTAGCAGCGAAACGTCCCCGCTTGCGCGCTGCCAGTAGACCGATGAGCCCCGGCGATCGGTCACCAAGTAAGCAAAGCCATCACCCCTTGGATGCCAGGTGGGTGAATGAGCTTCCGCTTCCAGAAAGGTCAGTTGGACCGGCTGATCAGCAACTGCCGTCACGCGCCAGATATCGTAGCTGCCGGATCTATCTGAGGAGAAAATGATCTGTTCACCATCCGGCGAATACTGGGGTTCACGATCGTCATAGGCGCTGCTTGTAATCTGCACAGGCCCCGATTCTTGATAGGGCGCGAGTGACCAAATATCAAAGCTCCCCTCTCGATAGCCCTCGTACACCAGACGACTGCCATCCGGGTGAAAGTCTGGCTCCCAGGCGTCATCATCCCATTGGGTTAACTGCTCCGTAGTTTCTTCGCCAGCACGCTGTAAATAGAGCGTCGATTGCAGGGCAATGATCTTATCGCCGTTAACCGGGTTTACGGCGACGGCTAAGTTTGTGCCCTCTGTCAGGCTTATCGTTTGGCGAAGTGGGGGGGACTGCGCTTTTGCAATACTTGATGTGGACTCATCGAGCTGGCAGCCAACGAGCAGAGCGATGAGTACAAGACAGCTAAGGCGTGCAGGTAATGACAACATAGGTAAGCAGGATCTCTAAGTACTAGGCGTCGCGCGCATCACTGATAATTTCAGCGGAACTGCGCGCGATCCTAGGCTGCTTTACCAGCGGCTGTCTACTTCGGCATGGGCGCAGGCTTCTGCTCGAGCGCGTAGTTCTCCAGACTTGAGAGGCTAGGCTCCTTCCATTCCGTAGGAGCATTAAAATACAGGGCGTGGTGCTCCTCCGCGTAGCTTCGCACCTGCGGCGAGAGCATATCCATGTTGTTGTAACAGCCCTGCACACAATCGTAATGACAGTGTCCCTCGGCTTCATATCCCATCAACATCCAGGGAAGCCATGGCGTAAGACGGTTCCAGCTTCCGGAAAATTCCAACCCGGTGATACTGGGATCTGCCAAATCGTCTTTGTCGAAGACATAGTTGAACATCTCCGTGACCTGGGTCATGCGTCCGGGCGATTCCCGGGGCCACTTATCCGGTTGCAATGCTGAGGGATAGAAGAGATCGATACTTCTTTGCAACAGTACTTTGCCGTTACCAAGATCCTGCCAGGGCATGATCAAAGGGATGTCGGGCACATCGTTCGCGTTTAAGCCGCCGTACGCGGGTGGCTTGGGTAAGAACGGGCCAATGACGTAATTGAAGGGATCGTTGGCAATATGCACAACGTTGGTAATCAGTTCGTCAGTGTAGGGGTTGCGCCACTCCGTCAACACCTCCCCCGTATCGAGATCGGTGTAGTAACCGACTTCACGCAACAGCTTCTTGTAGGTGCCATCGCCGTTATCCTGCAGCCGGGCGAAGGAGAAACCCTCGAAGCCGCACAGCTTCATATTCTTTTGTCCGGGGACGACACCCCTGACACAACCTTTGTACCAGCCAAACTTTTGCTTCCCAAAATCGAGGTCAGCCTGGATTCTGGCCATGGCATCCCGATTCCAGTAATTGTCGCCCCACTTCAACGTGGCGTCGCCCGCCGACACTGAACTGCTTGATTCCGCAGCGCTGGTCATGGCAATGGCTTGCCCTACGCTCATTCCCGCCAGACCGCCACCCAGGGCTATCCCGGCTTTCTGCATAAAATCCCGTCGGGAGTTTGTGGAGACTAACGCGCCTTGGTCAGACTTATCTCGCATCTCGGTTCCTCTCTTTGCTGTGTCGCGGAAGCTGCTCTATTGACAGGTCACGCTGATTTACACGCTATGGCTGACTGCAAAAAAGTGCAGCTCGCCTGCGCTTGGATGCTCTGCAATGCTTGCCCCGTTGTGCAAGCCAAAAGCTTCGATCTGGAGATTAACCGGCGTTGTGTGCTATCGGTTCGGCCCGCGAGGTGGTTTGTCCGCAGAGAGGATAAATCTGACGTTCGGCGTCGGCTTGCAGGTCCTTGGAGGTCAGGCAGAAACGCACCAAACCGCTATCTCGGTTGTCCCGGAGCGTTCGCTGCGCCAGCGTATCAAGCGCCACCAACTCAATCTTGGGAAACCCAACGTCAAACTATATTGTACCGGCGCTACCCTCGGTCGCTGCAGGCAACCCAGTGGACGCAAGCGCTTTTCACTCCGTTTTTCACACGACATATACCAACCTCCACTTGACCGGTGAGTGCGGGACAGCGTCTACTACAAACCTGTCGACACAGCGTCCAAGGGGAAGTCAAAAAGTCGAGCGCGCTACCTTTGTTCTGCTTGACCAGCCTTCCTTAGAATGACCATTGAGCCCAACATAGCGTGAGTAATTTTCTTAGCGAAGTAAAACGGCGCGAGGTTATACGACCTCTCATTGCCTACATAGGTATTGCCTGGCTGCTATTACAAGTCGTCGACGTACTGTCAGGCGTTATCACTCTGCACCCCCTTCTTGCGCCGGGTGTCCTCCTCTTTCTGATTTGCGGCCTCCCAGTGATGGCGTACCTAAGCTGGCATTTTGATATCAGCCTCGAGGGCATCAAGCGTAATCCAAGCCTCGGAAACGATGAGACCTATACGACTGAACCCTTCGGTTTTCTCAACTGGACAGGGCTAGCGGTGATTGCGCTGCTCAGCGTGTTTGGCGGCGCGCAGTTGTTTGAGTCAATACGTGACGAGCGGATGGCCACAGAGGAAGGTCAGGTCACCATCAAACAAGCTGACGCAATTGCAGTGCTTCCCTTTCTTGACCAGAGCCCCGATGGAGACCAGGGATACCTCGCGGTGGGCATCGCCGAGGAGATCACAAGCCTGTTGGGACGCATTGATACATTCCGGGTCATGGCTTCCCGGTCCGGCCAGATTCTCAGCGACGAAGGTCTGGCCCCGGTTGATATTGGTCGGCGACTGGATGTGGACGCGGTACTGACCGGGAGTATTCGGGCTAGCGGCAGTCGGCTGAGCATCCGGGTCGAGCTCCTCGATACCGAAGACGGACGCACGCTCTGGACCGAGAGCTTTCTTAGAGAGCTGAAAGATATCTTTAATGTAGAGAGGGAAATCAGTCGCGCGGTAGTGAACCTACTACAGGACGAATATCTGCAATCGGGTGCCTTCGCTGATCTCTCGACAACCAGTAGCACCGACGCCTACGTTATGTATCTGAAAGGACGCGAGGCCTATCGCAAGCAGACGACAGAGTCGATGCGCGAGGCCCGTAGCTTGTTTGAGCAATCGTTGGCGATGGACCCAGAATATGCCAAGGTCTACGTAGCACTCGCCGATACGCTGGCCGCGCTTTCTGAGGGTGGCGATGGCTTCGGTGTATTGAAGCCGGAAATCGCTGCCACCCTCGCTGAGGAGAATCTCAACAAGGCCATCGTCCGGCAGCCGGAGCTTGCCGACATCTACGCGGTGATGGGGGTTGTTAACCATCTGCGCAATAACTTCGATGACGCTCTCGGCAACTTCGACAAGGCAATCGAGCTAAACCCGAGCCTCGCGATTGCCTATATGTGGAAGTTCGGAGCACTTAGCGAGCTGCAGAGGTTCGACGAAGGCATCGACGCGCTAGAAAAAGCTCGCGAGCTAGACCCGCTGTTTCTCACCAGCACCTACAACCTGGGGGTAATGCTGTCCTGGCGGGGACGATATGAAGAAGCAGAGGCGCTCTTTCGACAGATGCAGAGCGAGTTTTCGGATTCCCCTTTCCCCTTCATTGGCCTGTCTGATATTTACTACGGTCGCGGCGATTTCGTGGGTGCGATTCGAGAACTAATAAACGCAGTATCCTTGTCGCCGGATAATGAGGAATTGGTATTGAGCCTCGCCAGCACAATACTGCAGCTTGAAATGACCGAGCCCTTCAAGCAAAAAGCATCTGATCCGCTCTGGACCAAGGCCGTCGACGCTCTGTCTGACAATATCCTGATTGCAGAAGATAATTTTGAAGCGCTTTTTGAGCGACTGGAATTCAGCGTAGCGGCTAAACCGGGTGACTACTGGACTGCGTTTGAGGCAGGTTGGTATCAGGCAATGTTTGGGGATGAGGGCAAAGCCATAGCGTTACTGCTTCGAGATTCGGATACGCTGCCTGACACCGACAAGTTTGCGATGCCGTACTGCTCACCTGCGATTGAAATCGCGTGGGCGCATCAGCAAGCGGGAGACGACACGGCTAGTGAGCAGCTGTTATCACGCTGTGCCGTGTTGCTGCGAGAGCAAAGAGCCTTATCCTTGAGAAGCGTCGAGCTCGACTATCTAGCAGCACGCATCAACGCGCTTACGGGAAAAAACGCAGAGGCGGTACTAGCGTTGTCCGCTGCGGTAGAGAACGGTTGGCGTGAATGGTGGACAGGAGACGACCCACTGTTGGGCAAGCTCCGCGACGATGCAGATTACCGAGCCAACATTGGCATTATCCAGCGTGACCTGGAGCGACAGAGGACTGAGGCCGCGGTCTTGTTCGCTGACGATTGAGCGCCCCGCGCCCCGATGACCCGTGTAACGAGCGACAGTAGGCGTCAGATTTTTTTACAACCTTCAATAGAATGTCCGCAAACCCAATCGCACACATCTGTAAATACTTGTTAAAAACGAAATCGGCCCGAAAACTGCATATGTACTATGGCGAACCATCCCCACCCTCCCTGGCCGCGCGCCGCGCTCAAACCGTCCGTCGCACAGACAGCCAGAGACTTTTTTGCTAGAAGAGACTGCACATGAGATCACACAAAACCGGCGCGGTTGCCCTGCTACTGCTTCTTTTTGTCTACGTAGAAGCCTCTGAGGCCCGCCTGATAAGGTCGTCGGGGCGTGCATCCATCAGTCGCAATGACGGTCAGGACATCTACTACGTGGGCCAGGATTCCCTCAACGCCGCTGGCCTTACGGAAGATGCATATCGGGACCTTGTCAACTTCCCATCAAGATCGCCAAAAGATGAAAACCGAGGTGTGTCCGCCGTACCCGGGGGCATTGGCGGCTGCGTTAAGGGCCTTCAGGAAGTTGCTGTGTTCGAAACGCAGGAAGCAATCGACAGCCTCGAAGGTGAGAAATCCAACTTTGAGCCCGGCTCTCCAGAGTTCGCTGACCTGGATGCGCAAATCCAGCAGCTAGCCGCGACGATAGCTAACGATCCCTGCGAATACGTATTCGAAGAGGGAGAGCCCCTCGAGCTGTTTGGCGATTTCAACATGTTTTTTGATATCGCAGAGATAAGCTACGAGGTGAACTGGAACATCACTGGCAACGGGCTAAACCTGAGACTCCCCGGCGAGCTAAATACTGCGGAGATACGGACCAGCCCGGACGGTGACACTTTTTTCCGAGGTGAGGGGGTGTTCCTCAACAGCCCAGCGCCCGCTGGTCTGGATGCCGGTATCTATAACGTCTTTGTAGATGTCAAACTCATTGCACCGGGCGAATTTTTCCTGGCGAGTCCCGATTTGGGAATCGATTGGGAAGAGGTGTGTATCGACAACCCGGATTTGACGGCGACTGAAGATCCGATAATCTGTGGCTGGAATACCTTCGAAACCAGTACCTTCGACCCTTTCAACCCGCAGCCTTTCAACGCACCTACTACGTATTCTTCCGAAATCGAAACCCTACGTATTATCGCAGCGAACGACAACCCTCCCGCTACCACCGTAAGCGCCCCCTCTACTTTCTTGCTCTCGCTGCTCGGCTTGCTACTCATTCGGCGTAAGCACGGCGGCTCTCGGCGCACAACTTCCCGCACTGTTAGAGCCGACTAACTCGGCGCAGACAGCGATTTGCAGTATGCGGATATCCTCTAAGCTGATTCCTGGCGAGGAAAACAGTTAAGACCAGCGTTGGCTCCTTCCCGGCCGCCTCGTAACAAGGGAAAGCAAACAGTGAGCCCCATAGAATTACCAGATTGGTCCCGGGCTCACGGCTCCCCCTTATTTGCCGCACGCCTGCGTACAGTTCCGCAGGATTTTCAGGTAAGCGAACAACTCGGCTGGGAATTCAGTGGCGATGGAGAACACGACTATCTGTGGATCGAAAAGACCGATGCGAATACCGAATGGGTTGCAAGACAGCTTGCATCGCATGCGGGCGTACCGGCCAAGGACGTAGGTTACGCCGGGCTGAAAGATCGACACGCGGTAACCCTGCAGTGGTTTAGCGTGCCTCGCTGGAACGCGCCGGTTTGGGGCGAGCTTGATATCGAAGGCGTACGCATTATCGATGTTCAGCGGCACCTGAGGAAGCTGCGCCGCGGCGCGCATCGCGCCAATACGTTCCGGATTACATTACGCCTCGATGCTGGGCCCGACGCCGATGGCGTCGCAAAACGCCTTGCAATGATCCGCAAAGACGGGGTGCCGAACTACTTCGGAGAGCAGCGTTTTGGACGCGAAGGCGGGAATCTGAGGCTTGCAAACGACTGGGCTGCGGGCAGACGCCTGCCGCGTAACAAGCAGAGTTTTGCGATATCCACGATACGCTCATTCTTGTTCAACCAGGCGCTCGCTGGTCGCGTTCAGGAAAAAACCTGGAACCAGTTCGTCCCCGGTGATATCGCAAACCTCAACGGCACCAGAAGTGTCTTCGACGTACTGGAGATAAGCGATGAGTTGCGCCAGCGATGTAGGGAAATGGACGTGCATCCTGCGGGAATTCTCGCGGGGGAAGGCTCGAATGCTGTACCCGAAATCTGGCAGACTGCCCTCGACCAGCGCCGCGTTGAACGAGGCACCCGGAGTTTCCGCCTCCCGGTACAAGATCTGACCAGCCAGACCGCTGAAGCAGCCATGGTGCTTTCATTTACCTTGGAAAGAGGCGCGTTTGCGACGGCCGTGCTGCGCGAGCTGTGTGACTTTGCCGCATAGCCAGGCACCAGCGAAGCAACGAGCGCGATACACTAGCCCAATACCTTATCCACATGCTGACCCTGGCGTTACGGCAGAATCCCTGTAAGCCAGCGCTTCGAGGACATTATGAAACTACCCGCACCGGCACGACTACTGATAACGACAATTCTCGCCAGTACAGCGCTGATCGTAACAGTTCCAAATAGGGCGATAGCATCAGAGGCAATCCCTACACCGAAGTCGATACTGGGAGACGATATTGCGGCTGACTACTTTCTCGCCGACTACAACGATTCTATCGGTTACTTCCAGGCACTAGAAAGCGCTTCCGAACGTCTCAAACTTTTCACCGCGGGTAAAACCACCCAGGGCCAGGAGATTGTCTACAGCGTGATCTCCTCGCCTGAGAACCTGGTAGACCTCGAGAAGTACAAAGCGATTTCGCGTCGTCTTGGCAGCGCCAATAATCTAAACGATGAGCAGGCCCGTCAACTTGCCCGGGATTCAAAAATCATTGTGCATATCGACGGCGGCCTGCACTCCACGGAGGTCGCAGCGCATCAACTGCCCATTGCGCTCGCGCACAAGCTGCTCGCAGCTGTGGATGATGCGGAGGTGGAGACTATCCTGAACGATGTAATTTTGGTGCTGTGGCCGACGCTAAACCCGGACGGCCAGAACATGGTGGTCGACTGGTATCGCACGCAGCGCGGCACGCCCTATGAAACCAGCCGAATGCCGTGGCTGTATCAGGAATATGTAGGCCACGATAACAACCGTGACGGCTACATGATCAACATGCTGGAGAGTCAGGCGATCAATCGGGCACAGCAGGATATCGCGCCGGTCATCTGGTACACGCACCACCAAACGGCGCCCTTCCCCGCCAGGATCTGGATGCCACCCTTCGCAGACCCGGTCTCGAGCAACATCAATTCGCTGGTGCGCACCTGGACCAGCGTGATCGGTATGAACATGATGGCGCGCTTTGAAACCGAGGGTAAAACCGGCGCGATCGCACAGGGACGATTCGACAATTGGTACCCGGGTTTCGTGGACTACACGCATGCTTTCCGCAACACGATCTCGTTTTTTACCGAGGTAGCCCATGACAGTGCGACGCCCAAAGAGTACAGACTCGAAGATTTCCCGGCGAACAAGCAGGATTTGAAGGGGCTCATTATGTCTCCATCGCCCTGGCGCGGCGGTCTGTGGCGACTCCGGGATTCAGTGGACTATATGGTGACTGCGTCCATGTCGGTACTCGAGACAGCAAGCAAATACCGCGAAACCCTGCTTTACAACCGCTACCAAGCGGCGCGTGACACTATTACCCACTACGCCGAGAACGGCCCCTTCGCCTACGTGGTTCCCGCTGGACAGAGTGACATGCCTGAAGCGGCGCTGCTGGTGCAGAAATTGCTCGACCATGGTTTGACCGTGCATCAGGCATCGCGGGCGATCACCGTCGGCAAGCAGCAGCATCCGGCTGGGTCCTGGGTAGTGCTGATGGACCAGCCCTATGCCGGGCTCGCCCGCGAGCTGTTCGGCGTTCAGAAGTTCCCCGATGCGCTGCTGGATGGCGAGGGAAATCCAGCACGCGTGCCCTACGACGTGACCGGCTGGACCCTACCCCTGCAGATGGGCGTCTCCGTGAGCAGAATTGATGATGCCCTAGACACTGAAGTACGCGAAGCATTGACGCCGGTGAGCGAGACCGAGTTTGCGAGCGGTCGAATTCTCGGGGACGGTGACGTGTTTGTAATGAGCCGAAAAACTAACGCCAGCTTTCGCGCGGTAAACGATGTCCTGTCCCAGGGCGGGACGGTCAGCCTGGCGCCCGCTAGTATCGAGACGATTAACGGTGCAGAGCCAAACGCCTTCATAGTAGGGCACGTCGAACGCAGCAGCCTTCAGGGCATCCTCGAGCAACATCAAATCGACGCGATCGGGCTGAGCAAAGCTCCCGCAGCTGTGAGTTTGAGTCGTGCACGCATCGGCATCTACCGCCCCTGGGGCGGGAATCAGTACGATGAGGGATGGACGCGCTGGTTGCTCGAACAGTATGGGTTTGAGCCCCGCAGTGTGTACAACACGGATGTAAAAGCAGGCGAGCTGGCGGAGCGCTATGACACGATTATCATTCCCGATCTCGCAGCCTCCCGACCCTTGGCCAAACCCGATCTGGACGCCAGGGTTGACGCACTGGACATGCCAGAACCCTATCGTCGCAAGGGCTCGCTCGGTGTGCTGCTCGACGGGCTGAGCCCCCTCGAGGTGCCTGACCCCTACGCCGGCGGCATCGGCGACGATGGCGGTGAAGCGCTCAGTAAGTTTGTATGGGAAGGCGGCACGATCGTCGCCCTGAACAAAGCGTCGGAAGCGATCATTGATCTGCTCCAACTACCGGTCACTAACGTGCTCCGCGGACTCAACAGCAGTGAGTTCAGCTGCGCGGGCGCGTTGCTGCAAGTTGAACTGAGGGATGCCGCAATGGCGACTGGCGGCATGCCGGAGCGACCTATCGTGATGTTTGGCGGTGGGCCGGCGTTTCAAACGAAAGCGGCCTTTGAGGGGAAAGTGCTCGCATCGTTTGCCGACGACGACACACTGCTGCAAAGCGGCGTCATTATCGGGCCTGAGAAAATCCAGGGAAAAGGCGCGGCGCTCGAAGTCAGCTACGGCCAGGGTAAAGTCTATCTATTTGGCTTTAAACCGCAGTGGCGCGGGCAGTCGCACGGAACCTACAAGATGCTGTTCAACCTGCTCTACCAATACGAGAAACTGCCTGCAGAGTTAACAACGGCGTCGACGCTACGATGAACGTAAGCGACCAAGCAATCCGGTTGCATGTCGCGGCAACTCAGGTCCATATTAACCAAGTTCAGACAAACTACTTAGCATCCGTGCTGCCGATTTCTTGAAAGGACAAACATCAACATGAAAGCACTCGTATTAATGCTGCTACGAATTTCGACCGGTTTACTCCTGGTCATTTGGGGCCTTATTAAAATTGGCTCACCCGAGTCGGCGATTGGTGTTTCGGATAAATACTATGCCGGGATGATCAGTGGCGCTGGTCTACAAACAGCGCTGGGCATCGCGGAAGTATTGCTTGGAGCTCTGGTTTGCCTGGGACTGCTACGGAAGTTCGTGTATCCGGCGCAATCGCTCGTATTGTTTTTGGGTCTTGCGCTGATTTGGCAATACATACTTGATCCCATGGGTATCTGGCTCGTTGAAGAAGAGAACCGGCGCGTTTTGTTCTTTCCCTCGCTCTGCGTTTTCTTCGCCACGCTCATTCCCCTTCTCTACAAGGAAGATGACGCGCTATCCCTGGACCGGAAACTTGGGCTGAATTTTTAGTCGCATCCAAATCTCGCTTGGCGAGGACGGCGTCCCTATCCCCGGATTGAGTCCCTAGCTGCACAGAACGCGTGGGGGCGGCTCCTCAATCTTCTCCATCATGTTGATCGATATGTGCGGCCACCGAATCAGATCGCTCCGTCCATCGACGCGATCAAAGAAGTCGAGGAACACAAGCTGTGAATAGGCGAGCACCAGGCCCGGTTCTTCGGACACGCTGTCGGCTTCCAGTTCCAGAATCCAAAATGTCGAATGCATAGTCGTAGCGTCGGCCTGGCGAGAAATAAAGGGAATATTGGCGATGCCACCTTCCATTACGTCTGTATCCATACGAAGCTCCATCGTGGGAAGCACATTCGCTGGCAGCTCAAGTTGTAGCAGTGCGTTACCGTTAGCGGGATGGAATCCTGGAAAGCCCAGAGACGTGACAACACCCTTGAAAGGATTCTTGGCAAACTGATGATAGGGGAATAGATAACTCGCCGGGTCACTGGCATGAGCGACGGTATCCTCGATATTCGAGGTGACACCTACCGGCAGCCCGGATAGATCCGCAATAGAGGGCGGCCCATCAAAGCTGCGGGAGCGTCCCAGCGCCGTGGCCGAATTTCATGTGGGATTGTGGCCAGCCTAGCGATGTCAAAACGCTCGATTCGCTGCTCCCGCATGTGCAGAAAGAGTCCCGGCTCGTAGTGAATCGCAAGCGTCGGGTCACCTGCCAGACCACTGGGCCGCACGTCCTCGGCCTTTAGCTGAGCGACGGTCTGCTCGTAATCCAGGGCAGTCACTAGTTGGTCCGCATTGTCGACAGGTCTGTCGCGGGTTATTCTGCGGTTAGGAACGTTGTCGTCAACATGGGTAAACCGCAGGACCTCGTTGTACTGATTCATCAGCAATCGGTAGTTCCGCTCCTGCCCCTCTTCCGCAAAAGGAAGTGCAATCATGTTCCAGCCGCGACCGTCGAACGGGCTTTGTCCGGTGCCATTCAGCGACCCATAGCCGAAGAAGTCCGAGCTGTCTCTGTGCTCCGGCCGGATGTTGGCCCAGGTCCCGGGGAGCAGTTATAGCGGCCCAAGTGTTGGGTCACCGGTCCTCGCGAGACGAATCTCACGACTGGACCCGGCCGAGTTTTTCATGGAGCTGGTCATGCTTGACGCCCTCTCTGACTAACTCTCTGTTCCACTATCGATTATGGCTAAGAACTCCAATCCTGCACGGAATTATTGGGGCGGCGCTCCACAAGCACTGATGGTCGGGACATGATTGGGACCTAGCCGCAATGGTACGTACCCCTTAAAGCTACGTCGCGTGCACAGCTAGCGATCCCTTTCCGCGCTACTGCAAATAGCGTACCCTCCGCCACATAGTGAATTGTTACGTCTACAAGCTGCCTGCCTTTAGAGCGCTACCAGCCCTGCTGCTTGCGATGTTTCTCTGCGCGCAGATTGGACTGATCGGACATCAGCACGCCGATGACAGCTCCGTTGCCGACTGCGTGCAATGCCAGTTTGATAACGGCCAGGCGGCCATCCCAAGCGGTAAACTCTCGGCAGTTCATAGCGCCGCGACCGTCAGTTCCCAGCACCCCGTTTTGGCCGCGCCGACCGCTGCCATTTTCCGGCTCAAAGCACGAGGCCCCCCCGCAATCTCCTGACATAAATACCCCTTTTCAAATTTCAGGAGAATGACATGAAACGCACTCTTATGGCACTTTGCGTTGGCGCAGCCAGCCAAGCCATGGCACAGGTACCCGAAACACGTCTAGAGCACGTATTGGTCACCATGCCCATCCACAAAAACGCTGCAGAAACAGCACTCCCAGTGACCGTGTTGACCGGCGAAGAACTGCGTCGACTTGCGGCGAGCACCCTGGGCGAAACGCTCGGCGACAAGCCCGGCATTTCCAACGCATCCTTTGGCCCGGGCGTGGGCAGACCGGTCATTCGCGGTCAGGGCGGCCCTCGTACCGTCAACCTCAACAACGGCATTGCCGCTGCCGATGTATCGAGTCTCAGCCCTGACCACGCGGTTAGCATAGAGCCTATGCTCGCGGATTCCGTTGAAGTCTTGCGTGGTCCAGCAACCTTGCTGTACGGCGGTGGCGCCATCGGTGGCGTAATCAATACCCGCGACAACCGCATCCCCAGCGCTCGCATCGACGGTGTTCAAGGTGCCGTGGAGTACCGCTACGACGATGCGCCCGAAATGAACACCGGCGTGTTGAAACTCGAAGGCGGCGCTGGGGATTTCGCCTTCCACGTCAGCGGTACCTTCCGAGACTTCGAAAACACGAGCATCCCCGGTCTCGCGATCGACGAAGAAGCGGTTGAAATGGCGGAAGAGCTCCTGGGCGGCGAACACGACGAGGATCACGAAGAAGAGGAATTCGAAAACTCGGATGGCTTTATTGCCAATACGGATGGCGACTCAGAGGTCTTTACTCTGGGCGGCAGCTATCATTTTGGCGAGAAGAATTTTGTGGGATTTGCCTACAACAGCTTCGAGACCAACTACGGAATTCCGCCCGGTGCTCATGGACACGAAGAAGAGCACGGAGAGGAAGGTGAAGAGCACGAAGGCGAAGAGCATGATGAGGATGAAGAAGAAGAGGAAGAAATCATCCGCATCGACCTCAAGCAAGAACGCTACGACACCCAGCTGCACCTGCATGACGTGGTGCCTGGACTGATTGATACGGTGCGTGGTTTCCTGACTTACACGGACTACGAGCACGTGGAACTCGAAGGCGTCGAAATAGGTACGCAGTTCAGCCGCGAGACCTACGAAGGACGTCTGGAGATGGTCCGCGAGGGCGATAATCATGGGGTACTGGGTTTGCAATGGCGTGCCGATGAGTTTGAGGCAGTCGGTGAGGAGGCCTATGTGCCCAAAACAGACTCCTCGGAATGGGGTGTGTTTTACGTTCAGGATTTCCACACGGAGGCCTGGCAGTTTGAAGTAGGCGGCCGCGCCGACTATGTCGAGCGCGACCCGGCGACCGGCTTTGAAGAGGACTACACCAGCTTCAGTCTATCTGGATCCGGACTGTATGCCATCGACTCCAACTGGAGCCTCGGCGTCGCCCTGTCGCGGGCAGAACGCGCACCCTCCACCGAGGAGCTTTTCTCTAATCTGAACAATGGCGAAGATCAGCTGGTCACGCACGCGGCCACGGGCATTATTGAAATCGGTGACCCGAACCTAGACACCGAGGTATCGCTCAACGCGGACGTGTCGTTAACCTTTGTCAGCGAACGCGCCTTCGCCGAATTCACCGTGTTCTACAACATTTTCGATGACTACATATTCCTACTCAATACGGGCACCGAGGTCGATGAAACACCGGTGTTTGTTTACGAGCAAGACAATGCTGACTTCTACGGCGTGGAATTCGAGTCCAGCTTCGAACTGGCTAGCGTAGGCGGGGGTAACGTCTCACTGGGCGTATTCGGTGACATGGTCACCGGCGAATTTGACTCCGCCGGCGACGTCCCACGCTTGCCTCCCATGCGCATCGGCAGCGAGTTGTCCTGGCGCAGCGACGCGCTGGGCGTGTACGTCAAGGTCCTGAGTGCGAGCGACCAAGATGACGCGGGTGATTTTGAGACCAACACCGACGGCTACACTCGTTGGGATGCGGGCATCGACTACAACATGCAGTTGTCAGGCGGTACGGAGCTATTCGCCTTCTTTAAGCTGAAGAACATCACGGATGAGGAAATTCGCCTTAGCACCTCGTTCTTGCGCAACTTCGCACCGCAAGCTGGTGAGAGCGTAGAAGCCGGTGTTCGATTGATGTTTTAGACGTGACAGACCAGCCCTTTTTGGGAGACCCGAAAAGGGCCGGTTTCTCTGACACAATGATTTTTCATGCAAGCATTGGAATCGCACTCTATTATTAGGCACTGGTCCACGCTGCGATTTTTTTTGCCGATATGCCTCGCTTTACTGACTAAGCCGCCAAACAGGAGATTTCCACCGATGAAATTGACGCATACGATAGCGGCGTTTCCGGCAGTTTTTCTGGCGAGATTTCTGACGGCAATCCTGGCAACTGCGACGTTTCAACCCGTCGCAATGGCGGACGCTATCGATGCTGATCTCTTGGCGGGGATAAAGGCGCGCAATATCGGCCCGGCAGGTATGTCGGGCCGTGTTAGCTCCGTTGCCTCAGTGGCATCGGATCCGAACACCATTGTAGTGGGCGCTGCATCAGGCGGCGTGTGGCGTTCAAACAATGGCGGACTTACCTGGACGCCCCTGTTCGATGAGCAGTCAGTCAACTCCATCGGCGCCATTGCCATCAACCAGCGCTATCCCGACGTCATCTGGGTAGGAACCGGAGAAGGCGCAACGCGCAACTCCACCTCTATCGGTGACGGGATGTACCGCTCCACTGATGGAGGACGCACCTGGATTCAGGCGGGACTCGAGGGTACCGAGCGCATCAACCGAATTGCACTGCATCCAACTGATCCGGACGTAGCCTATGTCTCTGCGCTGGGGCCCTTGTGGAAAGACGGCGGAGATCGCGGTGTGTACAAGACCATCGATGGCGGCAAAAGCTGGACATCTGTTTTGTCCGGTGCCAATGCGCGCACGGGCGCCACGGACATCAAGATGGATCCAAGCAACCCGAATAAGTTGTTCGCTGCGCTGTGGGAATTCCGGCGCTGGCCTTACCGCTTCGAGAGCGGTGGGCCTGGATCGGGCTTGTATCGCTCCGTAGACGGCGGCGACACCTGGACCGAACTGTCCGTTGACGATGGTTTACCCGCGGGAGATCTGGGTCGCGCGGTATTTGCCGTTGCCCCCAGCGATCCTCGCCGCGTCTACGCGCTGGTTGAAGCCGAAGAATCGGCACTGATTCGTTCCGATGACGGTGGCATCAGCTGGAAAACCGTGAATGACGATGTCGACGTGAGCATCCGCCCGTTTTACTACACGCTGCTGGATGTAGATCCCAAAGACCCGGATACGGTGTACAACATCGAGAGCCGCGTGCGTCGCTCCATCGATGGCGGTAAGACCTTTGCACACATAGACGCCATTGCCTGCTGTGCGCCTGGCAGTAGCGTCCACATAGATACGCATGCCTGGTGGATCAATCCATCGGATCCGAAGCATATGATCTCCGGCAATGATGGCGGCATTGCCATTACCCGTGACGGCGGGGACACCTGGCGCTTTGTGGAGAATTTGCCGCTGGCACAGTTCTATCATGTGGCCGTGGATAACGCGCATCCCTACCATGTATATGGCGGACTGCAGGACAACGGCTCCTGGCGCGGCGCAGCAGAGACCTTTGACGTGGGCGGGCTGCGCAATCTGCACTGGCAGGAGGTGGCGTTCGGCGACGGCTTCGATACGCTTCCTGATCCAGAGATTCCCAATACGGGCTACGGCATGAGTCAAGGCGGGCAGCTTTCGCGCTGGAACCTGGACACGGGCGAGCGGCGGCTGATCCGCCCCCAGCCACCCACACTCGATACGGAACTACGTTTTAACTGGTCAGCAGGCCTTGCGATTGATCCATTTGATCCCGCTACCATCTATTACGGCAGCCAGTTTCTACACAAATCGAACGATCGCGGCCTGAACTGGACAACGATCAGCGACGATCTGACCACCAATAATAAGGACTGGCAGGATTTTCGCTCGTCCGGGGGTGTCACTCTCGACGTAACGGCGGCAGAGAACTTCACTTCCATTATTGCGGTAGCACCCTCCAAGCTTGAGCAAGGAGTGCTATGGGTCGGTACCGATGACGGCCGCCTGCATATAACTCGCGATGGCGGCGAGAACTGGACCAGTGTCGAGGACCGTATCCGCGCAGTCCCGGACAATACCTGGATTCCGATGATCCACCCCAGTTCCCACGATCCCGGCACGGCCTACGTGGTTTTCGACAATCATCGGCGCGGGGACTTCACACCCTACGTCTTTCGCACAGAGAACTATGGCAGCCGATGGGTCAACCTCGCCGATGAGGCCATTAAGGGCTATGCGCTCTCTGTTTTGCAAGACCCCAAAGATCCGAACCTGTTGTGGCTCGGCACTGAGTTCGGTCTGTTCATCAGCCTGAACGGGGGAGACGACTGGACCCGCTACGGTGCCGGCGTGCCGACCGCCTCCGTCATGGATCTGGCATTTCAGGAAAGGGAGAACGACCTCGTGCTGGGCACACATGGACGCTCGATCTTCATACTTGATGACATATCACCTTTGCGTGGCCTGGCCACGGCTGACTTCGAGAATCGCTTTGCACTTCTCGGCGCGACCGATGGACAGCAGTACCGCAGCAATCCGGTTATCGGCGGTCGCTTCTGGGGCAATGGGGAATACGTCGCGCCCAACGAGGCCTATGGCGTCATGCTCACATTTATCGCGTCCGGTAACGATCTGATGCATCCAAACGCCGACGAAGAGAAGCGACGCAAGGCGACGCGCCGGGCGTCTCAACAGACAGCTGACGATACCGATGGCAAAAGCGACGGCAAGGACACCGATAAGGCCCCTCGGGCAACGGTAAAAGTGACCGATGCTGATGGAACGCTGATTCGAACCTTTACCGCGGATGTTCATCAGGGCATCAACCGAATCCTTTGGGACATGAAGCGAGACGGCCTGCCGCCGCTGCCTGGTGAAGCGGAAAACCCGGATGACGATGTGCCCGGGGGTATCGAGGTCTTACCCGGGACCTATGAACTCACCCTATCGTTCGACGGGCAGGAACAGAGCTTGCAAGCCCGTGTAGATCCGGATCCCAGGATCGACGTGCCCCTGGCTGCCATGCAAGCCAATCAGGCAATCCAGCTTGAGTTGCAGGCCATGCAGGCGACCATCAACGATGCGCTGAGCCGTATTGTCACCGCCAGACGCGACCTAAAGACGATTCAGACTCTGATAGCACAGGCTGGTGAACCTGCTAACTACGAGGCATTACAGGAACTTGCCGAGGCGAATGGGGAGAGGCTGGACGCGCTTGAGGCGGACTTACGTAAACCTAAAAATACCAGGGGTAGACCCTATGAGGGCGACAGAGCAGTCAGCGTATTAGGCCGCGCGAAGTCCTTCCTGACCAGCACTTATGACGCACCGAGCCCCAATGCACTGGCCTTCGTTGAGCTCGCGGCGACGCGCATTGCCAAAACAGTAACGGCGTTGAACGATTATCTGGCCAGTGACTTTGTCGAAATGCGCGCAGCCTTTGTCGAAAGTGATTTGGGATTGCTTTCTCAGAGTTCGGTGCCGCTGGATTGAGTCGCACCAGACATGCGTCGGCAGGCGATGACTTTGTAGACTAGGCTGACGAGGTAAAAATCAGCAAAGCCGCACGTGCGGCGCAGGAGTTAATGATGGTTTTTAAAATGCTCGCACGACGCGTCATGCCTGGACTCGTACTCATAGCCCTGGCGCAGAGCGTGCTTGCTCACCACGGTTGGTCTGGCAACACCGCCGGCAACATCGAAATTACCGGTGTTATCGAGTCCGGCGTCAGCTTGTCGGGGCCGCATGGCACGATGCAGATTCGAGATGCCAAAGGCCAGCTCTGGAATATCACCCTGGCGCCGGGACCGCGGACCCATCGCTCCGGCCTGAAGGAAAGCACTATTCCCGTTGGTGCGACGGTGACGGTACAGGGCCAGCGCAACGCGGATAGCCAACAGTACGAGGCAAAGGTGCGTCGCGTTATCTGGAACGATACGGAGTTTGATGTCTATCCATCCAGATAACTGACGCGCGATAGCAACGACACAGCCCATGTACGAAGCAATGTTATGGCTGGAGGGATCGGCCCTCGCCGAGGCCCTGCGCGGCCTCGGAGTGTGGACCTACGGCATCGTCAATTTGGTCCATATTCTGGGTATCGGCACGTTGTTTGGCGCTGTGGTGATACTCGATCTCAGGCTCATGGGGGCATGGAGCAGCATTTCTGTCGCTAGCATTGCCCGCCCTACCGTACCGCTTGCCGTGTGTGGGTTTTTCGTCGCTATTTGTAGCGGCATCTCGATGTTTTCGATCAACGCCACTGAATACCACGGCAATCCGTTTTTCTACATCAAGCTGCCAACACTGGTAGCAGCGCTGATCAACATTGCCGTCATTGGGCGAACGCAGGCCTGGCTTCGCGCCGTCAATGGCGAGGCAATGCAAGCGGGGGATCGACGAGTGCTTGCATTGGCTGGCGCCGTTTCACTGCTGCTGTGGTTGATCGTGGTGTCCTGTGGTCGGATGATCGGCTACTGGTAGTTCAGTTATCCCGGGTGCAGAGCGCCTCCCCGTCCTCGTAATAGGGACCGGCATAATACGAGAGGCCACCGTCAAACATAAATCCCCATCGGTAGCGGTGTGTCCGCCCCGCAACCTCGTCGCCATCCTCAGCTGCCCGTTGCTCGAGAGTTGTGTTGCTCCAGAGACAACAGCCTTTAATGCTGATGGGGCTGCGGATACCCTTTTCGGCGCCGGGATCATAGAGAGCCTCCAGCTCCGTTAGCGTCGGCAAACGCCAGTCTTCGTGGCTCCCAAGCGTCAGGTCAGCACAGTAGGCAACAGCATCGGGCCATCTGACGTAAGGCCCATTGGTCCGCGTGCTCCATTGACGCGCCTCCAGCATGACGACGCCCCCCTCCTCGCTTGCGTCAGCGCTGCCTAGTAGGAACACTGCACAGTATGCAAGAAGTACCAATGCATTCGGAGCATGAACACCTGGACCTGCGGCTGAGAGCGGACCCCGTGATCTAGCTGCCCCTATTTTTCCATTTTCGGACATAAACGATTGAGCTCCGAGTTCAGGTGTTTTTTTTGCAGCATTGTTGCAGCACGCGCCGGAGACCCCTTTTACGGTAAACCGCGTGGTGCTGACGGGAAGATGATACACCCGGCCCGTTGTTTACCCTTACGTTGAAAGCACCAGCAGCAGCGCGATTGAGTCTTGTTCAATTGCGACAATTCGACATACACCTGCCCCCTACCGACGTATCCTTCGGCAGACTGATGTCGATATCTTGCATCGCTCAAGCTTCTGACACAGCGCGCGTTCCAGCGACGCTAGACGCCGGTCCAGGCATTGTCTGCCCGCGCGCCAGGGCTAATCAGACGTGGTTGGCTCAAGTAGCTCAACGCGCTTTTCGTTGATCATCAACAACAGTTGCGCCGCTGCCTCAGCATCGCACAGCGCACGGTGGTGACTGGGCAGCGGAATGTCGTAACTACGCGTGAGCTCCGCCAGACTGTAGGATTTGTGTCCGGGGTAGAGTTTTCGCATCGAAGCGCAGGTGCAGAGTTTTGGCATCTTGAAGGACCGCCCCAGGCGTCGGAACTCCTGTCCAATAAAGCGGTAGTCGAACTCAACGTTGTGAGCGACAAAAATGGCGCTGTCGAGAAACGCGATAAACTTGTCGGCAATGTCCGCAAAGACCGGTGCGTCCGCCACCATCTCCGGGCTTATACCCGTCAAGCGCGTTATGCCTGGTGGAATGCTGCGCTGTGGATTGAGCAGAGTTTGAAAACGCCCGACGATCTCACCGCCTACAACTTTCACCGCGCCGATCTCCGTTACCCGGTGCTGCTCGCCTCGACCGCCCGTTGTTTCAACATCGACGACCACGTAGGCCTGAGCACTGTCCAGCACCCACCGTACCCTCACCACATCGGCACGAAACCCCGCGCGCTGGAGCTGTTGCAGGCGCAATAACTGGTTGCGACGTAACTGGTCGCCGTCGGTTTTTATCTCGATGAATCGTAGTCCGTCTTCGGCTATCAGCATGAGATCAGGAAAGCCATGGCGGGCCGACTCATAGTCGTCGCAGAGCATCATCAATATCTGGTGTAGCCCGTCCGCCGGTGCGAACTCGATCATCGCGTGCATCGCGTCAAGAATCGGCTGACGCCAGCGAAAGATGCCGTTCGACTTACCGAAACGTGCGGCGCATACACGCAACAAATATGCCTGCAGCCTTTTTCGATCCGCGAGGAGCATCAGTCGTTCTGCGATGGCCTGGGTATGTTCTGTCGAGAATCGTCGTTCGGTCAGAGACGACGGAAGGCGCTCAAACGGAGAATTCAAACCCGCGGCGTCGCCTTCAAAAAGCAGGTCCCAGAACAGCAGCCCGAACAGGGTGCGCCAGAGGCCGTTCTCCGTCCGGAACGCACGATGGCCCCGTGCGCGATACCACTCTACTGCCGCGCGCTCGGGTGCTCCCCGGTGCGCTTCGTCGATATGAATCACGGCGGCAGCGCGAAGACAATCTGTGAGTGCCGATGTGCGCTTTTTGTGGAATTTGCGGGCATACAGGTCACTGGCGAGTAGGGCCTCTTCGTCGGAGGCGGGCTTTTCGATGCAGCGCTCAAGAAAGCGTTGGGCCCTGTCTCGCTCGCCTATAGCCAGTAGTAAACGAAACACTTTCTCGGTACACCCGGCAGATTCTCCGCGTTGATAAACGCGCAGTGCTGTCACGGGGTCGTCTCCCAGTGCTCCGCCCAAAGCCCAGGCGAACTTGTCTCGGAAGTCCGAAGCAATCGCGCATCGGGGCGTCGGCCAGTGGCTGATCTCAGAGGCTAATTCATGCGCCAGATGTTCGCATTGATGCAACAGTTGCAAGCGTTTCGCAAAAAAGTAGGCATCAGTCGCGTCATCGCGATCGGCAAAACGTGCTTCATAGTGCTCGCTCGAGTCATGCGCTCGGACCAACCCAAGGTCACGCATGGTGAAGCGGGACAGACCTTCCTGAACAGCACCAAAAAACAAAAAAAGCAAAAAGGACACATCATCCGCACGGCCCTGCACAACAATGCCATCTGTAGGGAGCCACTCAAACAACTGTTTTTGTGGTGTATGCTCGCGCAGGCGGGACAGAATCTCAGCTTTTTTCAGGCTGTTTTTAAGCCCGGGTAGCTGCGGACGAAGTGCTTGAAGAAGCTGAGTGCGGGTCATGAACCCGAGCATTTCGTCCAGTTGATCAACGCAGGGTTGACCGAGGAATCCGGCGGACCCGAGAGCGTCTAGGGCACTGGCAACGTCACCAATCTCCGCGTAGCGCAGGCGCCCTCGAGCAAACAGGATGCCTTTACGATTGACCATGCGAACGTAGAGACACTGCGCCGAAAACGGAAGGTCGGCGAAGCGCCGTATAAAAGTGTGCTGTGACTCGGCCAGAACGTGCCCGTAGTGTGCACCCACAAACTCCAGCATTTCCAGGAAGTGCGCATGGTAGTAAAAGTCAGGGAGCTCGCGAGACTGCACAGGCTTCTGCGCGTAGCCCTCTTGCTTTACTTTCTTCACCGCCTCCACTGTGGCACCGCAACCTTGTGATTACTTATCACCAGTGTGGATCCTGCCATCAAGACAGTGCGTTCGGCTACGGCGTAACGATAGGCATGCCGCCTGAGGCTACGGGTGATAGGTATCGATTGCCCCGATGCCCCACACGGCGCCTCAGAACTCGTAGGTCGCCGAGAGTCGCCAGGTCATTGGGTCTGCCATGAACCGGGCCTGCACAAGGCTG
The DNA here is from genome assembly GCA_045105635.1 of Congregibacter sp. Classification (GTDB taxonomy): domain Bacteria; phylum Pseudomonadota; class Gammaproteobacteria; order Pseudomonadales; family Halieaceae; genus Congregibacter. The sequence goes on along the minus strand of JBGCDU010000006.1, from coordinate 387,463 downwards.
AAGCCAAAACCGGTGAACCAGTACTCCTCGTCGGTCAGGTTCTTGCCCGCAAGACGCACCGTCCACTTGTCCACCGCATAGCTCGCGTAGGCGTCTACGAGGGTGACCGGCGGAACATGCCCCATGGGTGCATTATCGGGGGTAGAGAAGAAGTCATCTTTGCGATTTGCGTTCACGCCGAAGGCAAAAGTGCCCGGGCCTATGTCTCGAGTGTAGTCCAGGCCGATGGCGAACTGTGATTCAAAAACGTTCACCATGTTGTTACCAATCAGCGCGCCGCTGGCTGCTCCGCCGCTGGCGCTGACATCGGTGTACTCGCTGTCTTGTCGGACAGCATTCGCCCACAGATAAATAGACGGCGACAACTGTGCGGAGAGCTCTGCCTCGATTCCCCAGTGCTCCGTGTCGTAGTTCTCGGTGATGAACACGCCCTCATTGGTCACCGACTGCTGCTGCAGCCCCTCGTAGTCGTTGAAGAAAGCGGCCACGTTAAGGCGCAGTCGCTGATCCAGGAATTCAGATTTAAACCCGAGCTCCCAGGCGCTGACATTCTGGGTGTCAAAGGGAGAGTTCAGCGCCTCGGCTGTCCCGGCAAGTCCGTTGTAACCGCCAGATTTGAAACCCTCGGTGTAGCTGCCGTAAACGAACAGGTCATCTGTCCACTGATATTCTACCGATGCCTTGGGGGTAAACTCGGAAAAGGTGTCGGATCGGTTAACCGGTACGCCCCCTATTTCGGCGTCCAACTTCTTCTTGTCTTCCGTGTAGCGCCCACCAATGGTCAGACTCAGTTTTTCGCTGAGATTGAAACTCAGCTGACCAAAAGCCGCATAGCTGTCAGTGCTGATACTGAATTGCGGGAACGTTGGCGAGAAAAAAACCACCTGCGTGGCGTTCAAGTCTCCGGACTCACGAAAGTAATACAGGCCTACCAGGTAATCGATGAAGGTGTCATTGATCTGTCCGTCAAGGCGTAGTTCCTGGGAAAAACTGTCCTGGTCACTCATGGACTCGCGCTCGAAAAGCTCAACAAAACCGCCAGAGGGAATACCCAGAAACGCCGCGGGCACACCACCCGAAAACCCCACAGCAAAGTCGTCCTCCAGGGTCGACCAGGAGGTAATCGAGCTCAGTGTTCCAGTATTTCCAAGATCCCAGGAGGCATGCAAGCTCAGCCCAGCCTGCTGGCTATCGGTATAGGACGGGTACGGAGAGACAACGCGGTCGATGGCGCCGGAGTTAAAGGGCAGCTGCCGGTAGGGCTGATCGAGGGAAAACGGATTCACCGATGACGCATAGAGGCCATCGCTCTCGTAGTCGGACATAAAGGCGGTGAGACGAACGTCCCAGTCCTCTGCCTCGTAATACAGATCGCCCTGAAAACCCAGGTACTCCTCCTCTCCCACATCGCGGCCGAGCGTCGGATTGTTCTGCCTCCCTCCATCCCGATCGCGAATGATCCCGGAGAATCCACCCCGCAACTTACCGTCCTCACTCAAAGGACCGCTTACATTAAACTTGCCGTAGCGTTCGTTCCAGATACCCACTCCGGCCTCTGCTTTGATACGCAGCTCCTCGCCGGGAGCGCGTGTGATCACCTTCAGGGCGCCCGCAGAACTGTTACGTCCATACAAGGTTCCCTGTGGTCCGCGCAGAATCTCGATGCGCTCAATATCCAGGGCCTCAATAAAGGAGGCTGCCGCTCGCGGCTGAAAAACATCATCAATGTAGATACCGACCTCGGGTTCCGAGGTGATGTTGGCACCGTCTGTCACACTGCCACCACGAATAAAAGGTGTAATGCCGCCGGTACCGCCGGTAACTGGACGAATGGTCACGTTGGGGACGACCTGACCGACATCCTTGACGTTGTCAATCTGGAAACGCTCGATGGCATACGCGTCAAGCGCGGATACGGACACGGGAGTACGCTGGAGGCTTTCTTCCGTCCGCTGAGCGGTTACCACGACGGTCTCGAGAGCACGGCGGGGCGAAGTGTCCTGTGCCAGCAACTGCTCATTTAAGCTTAGCGTGCCCAGGACTGCTACGGCGGTGGAAAAACCCAAAGATCGTGTTTTCAAAATGCAGTACTCCATCTGGCAACGATACGGCTTTCCATATTGATGATTAAATTTTCCGATGCCCACTGATAACGCTAACACTATCCGCAGGGCGAGAAACACATCCGTAAAAGACCTAAGCAATCTGGGGCACATGGTGTGCACAACGTGACTACGACTCGGTCGTTCGATGAGATGCCATTTGGCTGAGCGATGCTCAACATCAGGCGGCCCTTTTAATGCTCGCACGGAGATTGACTGACAACGCACAGGCTGAGCGCGCCTTCTCCACGTGAAAGTAGCGCAGCTGAGCGTATTTGCCAGAATTTTCAGACCCACAGCCGGACGCACTGACTCAAGGTGAGTACCTGCAGTGACTGATGAGCTACCGACACTAAAGACGTCGTTTTTCTCGGAGTTGCGGCGACGCCAGGTAGTTCGCGCTGCCAAAAGCCATGGCGGAGTGTTCTAGTAGCTCCTGTAGGTGGCGGGGTGTGCCACGCTGCTGCGCAAGCGGGGATTCCAGTCGCTCTGAACGCTGACCTGCGGGCGGATTAGCTGCTGCCTTTTGTCTCTTAATTATCCTCCGAGTCAGCGCGAAACGCGTCTGACTGCGATTGGAAATACAGCAGTCCGAGGGTGCTATCGGAGAGCGGAATCACTCAACAAAGTGTCAAAGTAGGTGATGGTCGCTCGCAACCCTTCCCGGAGCGATATTTTTGGTGTCCATTCAATAACTTCCTGAGCGAGGCTGATATCGGGCTGACGCTGCTTTGGGTCATCTCGTGGCAGTGCATCGTGCACGAACTCAGATCTGGATCCGGCGAGGTCGCGAATAGTATCCGCCAACTCCAGCATCGTGTACTCCCCCGGATTTCCGAGGTTCATCGGCCCTGTCGTTTCGGCGTCACTTTGCATCAGTCGAACCAGTCCATCAACAAGATCAGTCACATAGCAAAATGAGCGTGTCTGGGTGCCATCACCATACAGAGTGATCGGCTCATTCCTGAGAGCCTGAACAATAAAGTTGGAAACAACGCGGCCATCGTTTGGATGCATGCGAGGCCCGTAGGTATTGAAGATGCGTGCGACTTTGATTTCAAGCTCATGTTGTCGTTGGTAATCGAAAAACAGCGTCTCGGCACAGCGCTTGCCTTCGTCGTAACAGGATCTGGGGCCAATAGGGTTCACGTTACCCCAATAGCTTTCTGTCTGCGGATGCACGACCGGGTCACCGTAAACCTCGCTGGTGGACGCCTGCAAAATTCTGCAGTCCAGCCGTTTGGCGAGCCCCAACATATTAATGGCGCCGAGTACCGAGGTTTTTGTAGTCTGCACTGGATCATGCTGATAGCGGATCGGAGAAGCGGGACATGCAAGGTTGTAGATCTGATCTACCTCCACGTACAGCGGAAACGTGACATCGTGGCGCATGAATTCAAATCGTGGTTGGTTTTGCAGGTGCTCAATATTGCGCTTTGTACCGGTAAACAGATTGTCAAGGCACAAGACTTCAGAGCCCTGCTCAAGAAGAACGTCCACCAGATGCGAGCCAAGAAACCCTGCCCCACCGGTAATCAGGACACGCTTTCGAACGTCGTAGAGACGCGACATATTTCTCTCCAAATCAGAAATGTTCAACCTCAACAAGTTCGACGTAGCGCTTGTGCGGGACGCGGTAGAAGCTGTTTAGAGTCGCTGTTAGTTTGAGCTAGGCCAGCTTAGTTGTCGGCCTCCAATGTCGGACCGCGGCGGTGCCCGGTTGCTCGCTCAAAATCGTAGGCCAGACCGACTAATTGAGCATCGCTCCACGGACGTCCCAGAAGCTCGATCGACCCCGGCAGGCCATCCTGCGTGAAACCGCTCGGGAACACGATAGCCGGGAGTCCAGAGTTTGCCGAGAGTTGACATATACCCTCTTCAGGTTGGTCTTCACCAAGCGGACGCGGACGCGATCGCATAGCGGGATAGGCGATCGCGTCGAGTGTCTCCCGGGCCATCAGGTTTAGGATCGAGATTTTCAGTCGCTCACGCTTGGCGAGCTCTTCGAAGTAGATGTGCTGAGGGTCGTCTGCGGACGCCAGCGAAAGCTCCAAGAGTGGCTGCACAGAGGGATGCGCGTCGCCGCGAGCGACAATGTCCTTGAGCGTCCCAACGGGTGCATCCGGGTGCGCTGCGAGGTAGACGTCAATATCCTTGAGGAAGTCACGAATCAGGACCTCAAAACCGTCCTCACGCGCGTAGATCAGCGTATCCAGATCGGGCATCGATATCGGTACAAACTCAGCGCCCAGCGCGGCCATATCGACGACTGCAGCGTCAAAAAGATCCAGCAGGTCTTTATCGCCGGGTTTCCGGTGAATCAGATCCGTGAGAAGACCAATGCGCTTACCCCTCAGAGATCCGGGCCGTAACGCATCTACAAATCCACCCTCGAACTTGCCGACTGCAGCGCCGGTCTGCGCATCGCCCGGATCAAAGCCCACCGTCACGTCCAGAACAGTCGCCAAGTCCGTCACTGATCGAGCGAGAGGTCCGCCGATATCCTGGGTTGAAGACAGCGGAATGATACCGCGTCGGCTCGATGCACCCTGGGTTCCGCGCAGCCCAACCAGTGCATGCACCGCAGCAGGAATGCGGATAGAACCGCAGGTGTCGCTACCGAGGCCAACAGCCGCGAAATTGGCGGCGACCGCGGCCCCGGTGCCACCGCTCGACCCTCCGGGGTTGCGCGAAGGATCGTAAGCATTGCGTGTTGCTCCAAATCCAGATCCCACGGACGTAATCCCATAGGCAAACTCGTGCATGTTGGTTTTCCCGAGAATGACCGCACCCGCATCGCGCAGACGCTGCACAAGCTCTGCGTCTGCATCCGGCGCAAAACCTGCAAGCGCCAGGGAGCCGGCCGTCGTTGGCATGCCGCGCGTCTCGTAGTTGTCTTTGACCAGCACAGGTATGCCATGCAGCGGCCCCCGCACACCGGACCGGCGGCGCTCGGCATCCAAACGTCTCGCATCGGTTCTCGCCCGTGGATTCAAAGTTGCAATGGCATTCAGCTGTGGGCCTGCATTGTCGAACTGGCGAATGCGCTCCAGATAAAAGTCCACGAGTTGCTCCGCCGAAGTGAGTCCCCGGGACATAGCCAGTTGCAGCGCGGGGATATCGGCCTCAAGCGGGGTAAACGATTCCGCAGCCATGCCGTTCGCCGTATGCAGTACCAATACTATGACGGCGGTCCAGATCCCCAGGCGTATTTTTTTTAGCATGCGATGGTCATTACCGGTTTCACAGAGATGAGCTGAGTGTGAAGCGCCGCAAACAGGCTGGCAAGAGCAATGCTCTTGCATACACGGCCCGCTGGCTTTCCGGGCAGGATATCGAATTGCCTATTGCGCCCGCCAATTACGCCGCTGACAGCAGTTCCTCGATGCGACACGGCAGGCTGAAGAGGAATCCCTGAATTGTGTCGCAATCAAGTTCCGCCAGTATCGCTGCCTGATCGACACTCTCTACCCCCTCGGCTACAACCTCCAAGCCCAGACTATGGCCAAGCGCAATAACCGCTTTGGCAATCGCGGCGCTATCTTCATTCGCCGCACTTCCATCGGTCGTGCAGATATCGTCGATGAGCATTTTGTCCATCTTCAATTGGCTGACGCGGAAGCGCTTAAGATATCCAAGTGAAGAATAACCGATACCAAAATCGTCTATCGCCAGACGAATACCGGCCGCTCGTATCATGCGCAGGGAATCCGAGGCATAGCTTGCCTCCTCTACCAACACCGACTCAGTGATTTCGAAGTAAACAGAACTGGAGGGAAAAGCACTGACGTCGATCAGGGACAGGATCGTCTCGATATGCTCCGAGCTGGCAAGCTGCGCTCCAGAGATATTGATAGCCAGCGTAAAGTCGTGTTTTCCGCGCTCGAGTAGCGCTTGCGCTTCCTTCATCGCGTTTCTCACTACCCACTCGCCGATCGGGATTATCATGCCCGTTTTCTCAGCTACCGGAATGAAGTCCGCAGGGCTGATGAAGTTGTTCTCGCCAGCTTCCAGGCGCAACAGTGTTTCGTAGCCTAACGTTCGGTGCGTTCTCGCATCAACTTTGCCCTGATATCTGAGCGATAACTGGTTTTTTTCAATCGCCGAGCGCAGGACATTTTCAATCCGAAAATCTTCGATGGATTTGCTGGTAAATTCGGGTTTGTAGTAGCACAACCTGAGTTCATCGCGTTTGGCCCGGTACATTGCTGTGTCTGCATTGTTGAGCAGACTTTCCGCGTCCCGCCCGTCGCGCGGGAAGCACGCGATACCCACGCTGCAATCCATCGGAAACCGATAAGACTGATACTCAATCGGCAACGATAAGACTTGCATAACAGCCCGTCCGAGGAGTTCAGCCTGATCAACGGAGTGGGCCACGATGACAAACTCATCGCCACCAACGCGTGCAGCGCAGAATGCTTCCTGCGTACTCTCGCGAATCCGATGTCCAATGAGTTTAAGGATTTCATCGCCTACGCTGTGGCCGAAAATATCATTAAGTATTTTGAAACGATCCAGATCGATGTAAACCAGACCAAACTCGTCATCGTCTTTCTCCGCTTTGTCGATGAGCACCGCGAGTTTACGAAAGAGCGCACTGCGGTTGCCAAGACCTGTCAGAGAATCTTCATACGCCATTTTCTCCAGCTGCTCCTGCTCCCGTGAGCGCTGCAGAAGAATGCCGATAATATGCCCACCCACAGCGAGTAATTCTTTATGGAATGCGCTGGGCTCTCGGTTTTCGCCGGAAGACAGGGCAAAGCTGCCGATAGAGTTCCCTGTGGCGTCGCGGACAGGATTCGACCAACACGAGTTGAGCTCGAATTGATCAAAGACGTTGCATATATCAAGGCAGCGGCTGTCCTCATGCACATTGGACGTGTACACCGCCTCATTACGGTAAACCGCGTTACCGCAGGTACCTGCAGTCGGCCCGGGCTTCAGCCCATTCAGCAAAAGCTGGTCATCGGGCGCTACGGTAGGTGCCGAGAGAATATTCAGACTATGCTGATCCTGCATCAGCATCACCGTAGCGATGGACTCCGGCACAAGCGCCTCGGCCATCAGGCAAAGTTCTGTCAGGATATCTGCCTGCGCGAGATTCGCAGCGACCATCTCGAGAATGGAATGCTGAATGTCGAGAAAGGCCTGCTGCTCTTCGAGAGAGAGCTGTACTTTGGTTTTGGGTCTGCTGAAACTCGCCGAAATATTCTGAGCTGTGTTCATGTACGCCCCCTGTTCCTTGGTGTACAAGGTTTCTCGACCGAATTCGGAGCCTCTATAATGTCAAATTGTCCGATCCAGTTTCGCCTTGAGTCGCGAAAAGCAGTAGTGGGTCACAAACTTGTGTGAACTCTCTTACGAAAGTGCCCGGTTTGACTTCGCAATTGCCAATCATTCCGCGAACCACAATTTCGAGACTGCCGAATAAATCCTCAAATACGCTGCTGACGCGTTCCGCGATAACCTCCATGCCCAGAACGACGAGAAGGAGCCTATCGCCGTCTTGCCCCGTCCTCAGGTCCGCAGCGGCTTCGTCACGCGCCGCACAGCCGTCTTGCGATAACTGCGGGCAATAGATTCCTGGCCGGGCTCCAACGCTCGACTCCGTACTTACGACGCCACGTAAGTCACCCTACTGCATTGCCGTCTTATCCCTACTCCTGGCCATCATGGCACCTGCAGCGGTGGCCGATATTGAATCCTTGGCCATGCCGGCCTACGCAAAGGTGTACCAGTTTTTCCGGGAGGAATACCTGCCAAAGGGCTTGCGGAGGTGACACGAGGCCGTACTGGGCCATCATCTGCAGGTCGCGTTGTCCCGGGAGGTTCCCGATGCCGCGAACAGCCAGCATCGTACATGCTCGCCAACAGCGCTTTATCCGAGTTCAATATTCGCACTGAGGTTGACCGCTAGGTTGCCACACCTGGACAGGCAAGCGGTCATGACTGCCCGTTCTTCTATTAGTCGAGCGCATGACGTTGCGCGCGTCGCGCATCAGCCCAGAGGTCGATGCTCAGCTCTCCTTCGGGCTATCCAGCCAGCGCCCTGGCTTTTCGAGCCAGCGACGCAGTTGCAGCCAGGTCTCGGCAGGCGTTAGGGTCTGCACGCGCGCCGTAAGCGCTGCATCGATCAGGGTGTAACCAGCGAGGTAGGCGCCGACGTCGTGAGCAAAGGCGAACAGCGCGCGCGGACTGGCCACCAACGCCTCGCTTTGTAGTTGGTTGATGGCCTCTGCGTCGGATAGCTGGCGGTCCTCGTGATCCCGGATAATGGCCGGCACCGCGAGAGCCTGTCGCGCGAGATCCTCTCGGATCAGGTTATGGCGTTCCGCGAGCTTCGGGTCGAGGCCGGCGATGGGGTAAAGCACATCGCGTTCAAAGGCCAAGCGCTCCGACGGCGGAAACACGATATCCACACCGGCCACAGCAGCGCCCTCGCGAAACGCCGACAAGGGAGAGCGCAGCAACGCAATCCTGTCTTCAAGCTCAAGCCCCTTTTCCCCCGCCGCCGCTTCGAATAGCACCAGCTGGGCGTGGTGGCCCGGATAACCCTCGTGGCAGGCAACGTCGACGGCCTGATCCACCGTGGCGATGGCGAGGGGATTGATCAGCAGCGCACTGCGTCCGCCGCCGGCGTAGCTGTGTCTTGCGGCTCGAATATCCCGGGTATAGGTGATATCCACAGACTCGTCGGAAGGCAGGCTCCAGTGTTCCCGGGTCCGGCTGCGGCACTCGGCGAAGGCTTTTTCGAACACCTGTCGCCGTCGCTCTGCCGGAACTACCAAGCGCTGCCGCAGGCCGGCGACGCGGGCGCGTAGACTACCGCGGCCGGGGAGATTGGACTCGAGGCGCTCTCGTGCGGATTGTGTTTCAGGCGTCTCACCTTCTAGCCATGCTACGCCGTACAGCGCACGGGCCTGTTCGGGGTAAGTCAGCGCCGGGTCGCCCCCGAGAAACGCGACAACCGTCCCGAGGTGGTCAACCCGCGCCCCGAGTCGCCGAGCCCGATCCGCCTGGAGCCCAGCCTGAACCTCTCGCTGGAACGCTGCCAAATCGGCGCTCAGTGCCATGACGACGGCCCGCATCTCTTCTAATGAATGCTCTGCAGGCTGCCCCCTGGTATCCAGGCGTTGCGGCCCAAAATACAGATCGACTTCACCGGGCCTGAGTCGATCCAAGTGCATGGCCTGCTCGACATAGCGATGCGCGAAGCCATCGAGTTGTGCTTCGGGCGACTTCTGGCCACAGGCGGTGAGCGTCGCTGCAGCGAGCGCGCCAGCAACAAGCGTGCGACTCAGCCGAGCGTTGAGAGCGGTCATTCCGTGCGCAGGGCTTCTATCGGGTCGAGGCGCGAAGCGCGTAGCGCAGGGTAGCTTCCAAAAATCAGGCCCACGGCTGCGGCAATACCGATCGCCAGACCCATAGATGCCGGCGATACGGATGCGGGCCATCCCAGGGAGAGCCCCACAAGCCACGCCGCCGCCAGACCGAAGGCGAGACCGATCAGACCGCCTAGCAGGCTGAGCACAACCGCTTCGACAACAAACTGCAGAGCCACGTCGCCACCGCGTGCACCCATCGCCATGCGCAGACCGATTTCCCGCGTGCGCTCCGTTACGGATACAAGCATGACGTTCATGATCCCGATACCCCCCACGATGAGGGATACTCCAGCAATGCTCGCCAGCAGGGCCGTCATGGTGTTGCCGGCGCGATCCAGGGTGTCGGCCATTTCTTCCAACGTGACCTCGTCGAGACGCGGCAGGTTTGCCAGTGCAAACGCCGCCGCCGGTGTATACAGGCCCTGAGTCAAAGCTTGGGCGGCCTGTGTCTCCACGGTAAAATCGTCTGGCACATCGCCCACGCCCCGCTGGGACGACAGGTAGCCAGCACCGGCCTCGCCCGTAATGCCGTGGCGAAGACGCAGTAGGGTACGCACTGCGTCGGCGATCCGGGAGGTTTCACCGGCCTGCTCGGCCGCTATTGTGATCCCGTCGAGATGGTTCTTGCCAACGCTGCGCTGCATTCTCCGCCAGGGAATAAAGAGAACGTCGGCGTGGTCCTCGGCGGTGTCATCGACGACCCCGGCGATGGACAATTGCAGACCTCGCACAGCAATGACCTGATCAAGCGCGGCTTCAGGAGCGCCGAAAAGCTGCACCGCCAGCGCTTCACCGAGAATCGCCCACTCTCCGTCATCATCGCTGAACATGTTCCCGGCGACAAAATTCCAGCCCTGCACGCGATCAAACTCGCGGCCAATTCCCTGCATGCGGACGAAGGCACGGGCATTGCCACTGCTGGCAAAAGTCCGCACCGACAGGATCGGACTCAATGCGCGGATACCTGTGACTTGCGCTGCGATGGCTATCGCATCGCCCTCAACGAGGGTTGAGGCAGCCCCGGCGCCGGATGCGATGCCAACGCTGGACCCTCCCCGCGTATAGTTGCCTGCCTTGATGTAGACGAGGTTAGTACCGGCGGCGCTGACCTCATCGGTAACGGAGCCTCGAGCGCTGGTGCCGAGGGCAATCATGGTGAGTACCGCGGCGACGCCGATGATGATGCCCAGCATTGTAAGAACCGTACGCAGCGGGTGACGCCCCAGGCTGTGCAGGGCTAGGCGAACGTTTGGAATGATCTGTTGCATGCTCTGACGGTAGCCCTTTTGTTGTCGGCCCGGAGACCAAGTCGCGGTAAGTTATTCGCTGCGCAACGCAACGACGGGATCGAGGCGAGCCGCACGCCGTGCCGGCCCAAAGCCGAAGATGATGCCGGTCAGCCCCGCTACTGCAATGGCAAGCAGCAGCATGTCCGGGGATATCGCCGTGGCCCAGTTAAGACCCCGGCCTGCCACCCAAAGGGCAGCAGCACCAATGGCCAAGCCTAGTAGTCCGCCGAGAAGTGCGAGCGTAAGCGCCTCGACCATGAACTGCACGAGAACGTCGCGAACGCGGGCCCCCATCGCCATGCGCAAGCCTATCTCCCGAGTGCGAGCCGCAACGGAGACAAGCATCACGTTCATGACGCCAATACCACCTACGAGCAATGACACGGCGGCGGCTCCGGTCAGCAGCAGCGAGAAAGTCCTCCCGGCGCTCCGAAGGCTTCTTGCCATTTCTTCCCAGGACGCCTTCTCGAACTCAACCACGTTGGATTGGACTGCAAGCGACAGGCGCGGGTCCGTGCCCAGGCCAGGCATTGCGGCGGTGCTCTGCGTCACGACGCGGAAATCGTTGAGCGTGTCGTCGGGTAGGGAGCGCAGCTCGCGTAACAGTTTCTCGACGTTCTTCGCCACCGCTGTCGTGCTGGCGACGGATGCGCTGCGTACGTCGATACGGTCCAGTGTGCCCGTCCCGGCAATAAGCTGAGCCAGGGACAGCGGTGTAAAAACATCAGGTACCAGAACAAAACCGTCATCGATCTCAGGCGTCTCGATAATTCCCACGACTTGCAGACGCTGCCCTCCCGCAAGCAGTTCCTGCCCCAGAGCATTACCTTCCGGCCACAGTCGCTCCGCCGCGGCCGGGGGAAGCAGCACGACCGGGGCCCCCGACGCGTGTTCCGCTGCGCTGAGGAGACGCCCACTGCGCAGACGCCAGCCGGCCATTTCCGGCCACGCGGCCTGATAACCATGCAGGCGCACCGCGCGCACGCGCGAGCCCACTGCCTGGTCGAGGCGCAGGTTGGCCTGAAGGCTACCCGCCACGGCGCGCACATCCGGGATGCGACTACCGAGGGCATCGAGTTCTTCCAGGGATAGCGGCGCAGCGGGCGAGCGCACCTTCCTACGGGCTGCGGCACGCGCAGCGGCCTCTTTCTCTTCGCGCAGAGCGAGAGTGGCGGCCATGGCGTCCGGGTCGGCCAGTCCGGGATCTCCTGCACCATCGCCACCACCAAGCCCACCCTGCGATAGCCCACCACCGCTTCCCTCTTCGAAAGCTGCGGCGGCGATCGAGACAGGCTGGAAGTTCCCGGATCGCACGGTGATCCGGGTAGGCCCGGCGCGCTCAATGGAATCTTCGATACGAAGTTGCGCTCCGCGCCCAAGGCCGGCCACCAGAACGACCATGGCGACACCGATTGCCATACCACTCAGCGTAAGCGACGCCTGCAAGCGATTGCGTCCCAGTGCTTTAAGGGCCATCGAAAGATTATGAAGCATGTTCCGCTCTTTTTGGCGCAGAGACCGTGTCGGCAGCCTGAATATCGAAAGGAGGGGCATCCTTCGCCTGCAGGACTTCGAGGGGTAGCGCGTACACGTAAGGTGCTCCGAAAGCGATAAACGCCAGGTGCACCGTGGTGCCCTCCACTTCATCGAGAGGATCGCCGTTGCCGCGCCAGTAATCGCCCGTCTCACTCACGGCCATCGTGATGTATTCGAAGACACCGCCTTGACGTTCGACTTCCACGGTAACGTCGGACACGGTAACGGCCGGCATCGGCTTACGCATGGCATCACTCAGATGCAGTGCCACGAAGCCGTCAGTATTCGCCACGATTTCGAAGTGACGAAGTCCGTACATGAGTACCAGACCACCAAATTTGGACACGTGGTCTCCATGTTCCATGTTGCCGTGCGCCGGCATCTCCTGCGCGAACCCGCCTCTCGCCGCAAGCATCGCCAAAATGAGAACGCACAAACACTGTCGGCCTTGGGTCACGGGTCCATCCTCCGGGTGGGGGTTATTCGTGGTGCAGCGCGCGGATGGGATCCATGCGCGCAGCTCTTCTGGCCGGGAGAACGCCCGCCAGGACGCCGATGATCAGGGCAACCAGCGCTGCAAGCACAGCGGAAGTCACGGATACATCGGTGCTCCAGGACAGCAGCCCTTCAAGTCCGTATGCCGCGATGGAGCCCATCAGGGCGCCCAGCAGCCCGCCCATAGCGCACAGCACCAGTGCCTCCACAAGAAACTGCACAGCAATGTCCCGGCTGCGCGCGCCCATCGCCATACGCAGGCCGATTTCCCGGGTGCGTTGCGTTACCGACAGAAACAGAAGATTCATCACGCCGATGCCGCCAACGAGCAGCGATACCGTGGCGACCCCAGCCAGCAAAGCAAGCAGGGTGCGATTGGAGCGCTGCATCGACGTGGCAAGCTGTTGCATAGTCATGCTATCGACACTGGAAAGATTACCCGAGACGACCCGTGCAATCTCCGGCGCCATGCCTTTGTTGAGGATCTGCTCCGCCTGTGTGCGAACGGTGAAATCGTCCGGCATTTCTTCCGTGATGCCGTGGCGCCGACGCAGCAGGTCGACAATTTTTTTGGCGATCTCCGTTGTATCGCCGGCGGAGCGCGTGGTCGCGGTAATCGTGTTTAGCTTGCTGAGATTCAAGAGACGATGCACGGTGGTGACCGGCAGGTAGACCGCATCGAACTGGTCGTCGCCCGGTGCGGGCTGAGATGCCCAAGTGCTACTACCCACTACTCCCAGGACCTCAAAAGGTTGATTCCACATCAGGACCGTCTGCCCGGTAGGATCCGTCTCCTCGCCGAAAAGTCGATTCGCGACGACGCGACCGAGCACCATGACCTGCCGGGAGGATGTCACGTCGCGGGCGGAGAAAAACTGGCCCTCGGGAAACACCCAGCCGCGTCGGATAGCAGGAAGATCGGCCTCTGTTCCATGCAGGCGGGTGAACCACTGACGACTGGCATCGTCGGCAACGGTAATGCGCGCGTTTTCGTGCACCCCGGAGGCGACAAACTGCACACCATCAAGATCGCGGCGGATTGCATCGGCATCACCCACGGACAGGGTCGCCGCCGCGCCGAGCCCCGCCATGGCATCACCCAGCCGCTGCGCAGCGGTGGGGTGGTCGTGCACGGCCATGGGATCGTCCTCAAAGTGCGCGGGCTGCAACTCGCCGTAGCTAGCTGCGGCCGCATAGCGAAACCCTGGCACATCGTCGATCCATTCCAAGGGGTCTTGCGGCTTACGCAGATCACCGTGGTCCGTCGGCGCGCCGGGCGCGTCGGACTGCTTGCCCGCTTGATAGTTTCCGGAGGTGACGATGATCACATTGGCACCGGCGGCCAGAAGCTGGTCGCTTATCGCTGATTGTGCACCTCTCCCCAGAGCCACACTCGTGACCAGAGCACCGACGCCGACGGTAACGCCAAGAAGCGCCAGGAAAGCCTGCACCCGATTGCGAGCGAGAGCCTGAAACGCCATCGCATACTGCGTGCGGAGTGCCTGGAAGTTGATGGTCAGGCGCCTGCGACGGCGCTGTCCGCCGCGGTAGCATGCGGGGCAGCAGTCTGAGGCGTGGCATTGCGCCGGTCATCGGTGATGACACCGTCGCGGATCGAGATTACCCGCGTTCCGTAAGCCGCTATCTCGGGCTCATGGGTGATCAGGATGATCGTGATACCGCGTTCTTCACGCAGTTGCTGCAGCGTGCGCATCACGTCGACACTGGTTACGCTGTCGAGATTACCGGTCGGTTCGTCTGCCAGGATCAGCGACGGCTCGTTGACCAGTGCCCGAGCGATGGCGACACGCTGTTGCTGTCCGCCGGATAGTTGGCTCGGGTAGTGATCGGCCCTATCTCCCAGCCCAAGAGCGTCAAGCACGGCCAGACCCCGACGATGGCGCTCCTCAGTAGTCGCCGGGGGGCGAGCGTAGAGCAGCGGCACTTCGACGTTTTCCAGCGCCGAGGTCCGCGGCAGCAGATTGAAACCCTGGAAAACAAAACCGATGGTCCGATTCCGCGTGTCCGCGAGCTCCTCCGCGGACATGGAGGCAACCTCCCGGCCGTCCAACTCGTAGCTACCCTCGGTCGGTCGGTCGAGGCAACCGAGGATGTGCATCATGGTCGATTTTCCCGACCCGGAGGGGCCCGTGATGCAAACGAATTCTCCCGCGTCAATCGAAAGGGATACGTCTTGCAACGCGTGCACCTGGCTGTCACCCATCTGGTAGGTTTTGCTCACGTTCCGGAGATCGATCAGAGCCATGTTCTAAATCTCCGTTACTGCGCCTGCGACGCGGCGAGTCGCAGGCATCCGCCAACTCAATCGTCACCCCCGGCCGCTGCGGCAGCAGGCGCGGTTTCCGGGTCATTTAGGCCTGCGTAGTTGTATAGCACCGTGGCGACGGATTTTTCGCCGGCGGCCATACCGTACATTTTTTTGGCGCCTTCGATCACGAAGTACTCGTTGGCCGCGTGAGCATTACCCCCGCTACCCACCTGGCCGCTGACAATGGGTATATCGAGCACGTCACCCGCGAAAAGATAGGCCGGCCAGTAGCCGCCAAGAATCGATTCGACTTCTGTGAGCGGTTCTCCATAGCTGACGCCGAAGCTATCGTACATGCGCTTTACGGCTTCCGTAATCTCGTTGTCGTAACTGCGCTTGGCCCAGGGGACGTCGCCCACGATGTTAATCTCGACGTCTTCGTAACCGTGCTTGTCGAGATGCGTGCGCAGCTTGTCAACGATATCCAGCCCGTCCTGGTTGGGCACGTAGCGGAAATTGTGTTTCGAGACGATCCTGTTCGGGAGGATCGCGCCGGAGCCGCCCTCGAACATATTGCCACCCCAGATTCCGTCAAGATTCATTGATGTGCCGTAGCGCGCCAACTTCAGGTACTCCACCGGATCGTCCGACATGAAGCGCGCGACGCCGAGGTTGCGCGCCGCAATATCCATATCGATGTCTTCAGCCGCTTTTACCAGCTTGGCTTCTTCCTGCGGAGTCATGGGTTCGATGTCGTCATAAAAGCCATCGATCATGACCTTGTTGCCCGTTTCGTCGACGAGCGTGGTCAGCATTTTGATATGGCGCCAGGCCGGCGCATCGACGGCCCGTTTGCGACCGCCGTGAATATTGCTGTAAGTCGGACCGCGACCCCAGGATTCGCCGCTCGTGATCAGTTCGACGAACACGCAACCCTCGGAGCCACCACCGATGCCGCCCTGGCGCCCGAACCGGTACATGGCGTCCGCTTCGGTAAACAGCTCCGGATGGTCGCGAACGAACTTGCGGTAGCCTATGGACATGCGCTCCTCGTCACCCTCGGCGACAAAGATCAGGTTGACCGGCAACTTACCGGTCACCGCCTTCATTGCCATCAGGGCGTTCAGCTGCGTCATCTGCGGTCCCTTCGAGTTCGTCGCGCCACGGCCAATCATGACTTTGGCATAAGGCTCCTGCTCAACAAGCCGACCTTCAAACGGCGGTGATTTCCAAAGACCGGGCTGGGTGACAGGCATCGTGTCATACATCCAGTAGACCACCAGGGTCTTTTCCGCGCCCTCATCGCAATTGGCATAAACGACCGGGTTGCCCTGCTGCCCCCACTCGGTGATGCCGACATCGTAGACCTGAGTCTGCTGGCATCCGAGCTGATCGAAAAATCCTTTCACCATGTAAGCTGACTCTTGAATGCCCTCGCCGGTG
The DNA here is from genome assembly GCA_045105635.1 of Congregibacter sp. GTDB lineage: Bacteria > Pseudomonadota > Gammaproteobacteria > Pseudomonadales > Halieaceae > Congregibacter. Next base: position 370,941 of record JBGCDU010000006.1, on the reverse strand, counting down.
TTGGAGATACTCGGCTGTTGAATCCAGCGCTGCAGGTTCATCACGTGCTCGTAGATGTTGGTGTCGATGTAGTCAAATATCTCCTTGAGCTCCGGATTGTGGATCTGGCTCATATCGATCGAGAGTTCCTCGTCGCCCGTGACCCGGATAAGGGGCTCGGGCTCTACCACCTCGACCGGGGCTTCACTGGCGGCCTGTCCGGTCGGCTCGTCAACATCGCTTCCACAACCCGAAAGCAGCGCCGATGCCGCAACGATTGCCATGAACAGGCTGTTGCGTCGCATGACCCTGACAGGATCGGGCTGGTTTTTCACTGCGTTGTTCGCGTCATATCTCTCGTGTGTCACGTCGTACACCTCGCCTCTATTTTTATGGCCGTCATCGATCCGGTCCGCCGCCCCTCTCTCGCAATGGGGTCACGCGGTGCATACAAAAATCGTGCCGCACCACCTCTCGAGCATTGCATCGCGCAGTTCGAGCGTGCATACCGTGTGGCTCAGGAGATTGCGCCAGGGTCGAGCGGGATCAGCACGGAACGAACGCGACTCTCCAAATCAGCTTGCGTGCGATTTCTGCGCCCCATCTCAGTGCATAAGCACCAAGACAGGATCTTTTTTCTCGGCATGTCCTGCGATGTGCTTTCGCCACCTCGGCTTTTTAGCACCACAAGGACCCGATTTACGGCGGGAACTTTCCGCCTAGATTATGTTTGATGGTGACGGGCGGCGGAGCTGCGAACTAACCAGAAAAGAATACGCCAGTCCATAGTCCGGTACCCCGGCCTCCGACGTGCCCAGGCAATTGAACCAACAGCTACACCAACACTTGCAGCCGCGCGCAGTCCACCAGCGCTGATTTACCCGCCGCTCTGCCTTCCGACAAACGCGGGTCATGAATGCCGTGCATCAACATGCGAAGTTTATTGTCCAGTTGGTCAAACGTGAGTTGCTGAAGCTGTCTGTTCTGGCTCTTCTCTAACGCGGAAACCGACACTCTCCCAGCGTTTTAACGCGTTACCCGGCAGCTTACTTCGACACTGCTGCAGAAGTCGGGGTATGGTCCCTTACTCACCTGTTTGTAATTTGGAATCGCAATGGCATTAAGCTCTCTCCCCGGCCTGGTGTGGCTTTACACCTTGATCCAGGCGCTGGCCGTGAGCGTTGGCAGCATGATGGTGATTGTGGGGGGTGTCCTGGGTGCAACGCTGGCCCCGAAACCTGCGTATGCGACCCTACCCGTGGCAGTCATGATAGTCGGCACCGCAGTAAGCGTGCTTCCCGTTACCCGACTGATGCGTCGTTTTGGTCGCAGGCCTGTCTTTGTTTCAATCACCATGGTGGCGGTACTAGCCTCACTGCTAGCAGCCCACGCGGCTGCGGATAAGAGTTTCGTCATGTTTTGCGCTTCAGCGCTGGGATTCGGCTGCGCGTTGGCAGGCATTCAGCAGCTGCGTTTTGCCGCCATGGAAGCGGTTCCGCCGAACCTAATGCCCAAGGCCGCCTCTACGGTGCTACTGGGAGGATTGGCAGCAGCTATTATTGGGCCGGAGCTGGTAACCAGTGGCCGGCGTTTAATCGGTGCTGAGTTTGTCGGAACTTTTTTGCTAATGGCGAGTATTTGCAGCGTCTGCACTGTTCTTTTCCTGTTTACACCATCATCTCGGACACAGGCGAAAGAACCCTTGGCGGACGGCCGCGAGCTGCGGGAAATAATGCGCAACCCTACGCTAATTATGGCAATTGTTGCGGCAGTCGGGGGCTATGGCTTGATGAGCTTCATCATGACGGCTACCCCGGTACACATGCATGTGCACGAGGGCCACAGCCTGGATCAGACCAAGCTGGTCATCCAAAGCCATATCCTGGCGATGTTCTTGCCTTCGTTTTTCAGCGGCTGGTTGATCAGTCGCTGGGGAGCCGCCCGGGTCATACTGGCAGGACTACTGGCCTATGCAATGACGCTTGTGATGGCCCTAACGGGGAGCGCCATCCTCAACTATTGGACGGCGCTTGTATTGCTGGGTATCGGCTGGAACTTTTTGTTTCTGGCTGGAACCACGCTGCTGCCCTCTACTTACGCTCCGGCGGAACGATTCAAAGTGCAGGGCTTGAACGAAATGCTGGTGTTCGGTTTTCAGGCCATCGCCGCGCTGTCCGCGGGAGCTGTGCTTCATTACCTGGGTTGGCAAAAACTCCTTTTGGCCTGCATACCGCTGATCCTGTTCCTTTTGCTCACCCTGATTTGGTGGCAGAGAGCCAAAACCGTGAAACGGTCTATTCTGACTTAACGAGAACGATGCACGAATCTGTAAGCGCCGTCCCGGCGCTTGGCATCAGATCCAGCCCACCGCTTTTAGCAGTCCTTCACTGTGCACATGCTCCAGCGGCATCCAATCCAATGCTCAGTTTATTCACCATCGCATTGATCTGTGTATTGGTGATGAGGGCGCTTTGGATTCTCCGAGCTTGCAACGCCTTTTAGTAGTGCGGGTGGTCCGTGCGGAGAATACCCAGCGCTTCAACCGGTGCATCCCCCTTTAAGTGGGTAGAGCCGGCCTTTTTGGTTCTTTGTCGCGCCCGGTACGATTCGAACGTGCCACCGCCTGGTTCGTAGTCGCATGATCCAAATACTGAAGCTTTATAAATTAACCAATTAGACGCGTACCGCTCCAGCTTTCACCGTAGCAACTCTACGAAAACCCCGGGCGAACAAGTACTGGAGGTGCCACACAGGATTTGCTGGAGAAAGCTTTGACCACAGGAGATAAGGCTCCGGCGCCTTCGGTGTAGACGTAGCTATCCCTCATGTTTGTGTACCCTTCGACGATGGGTTGGGATAGCAGTTGATCCCGACGTAGCCTAATCTATCCGCAAGGGCTGTACACCTGTCGGACAAAGGCCCTTAAAGCTTGCGTGATGACCTCATGCTTGGTTAGCGTGTCACTTGCCTCCAGTGCATCGTGCTGCAAATGTTGTGAGGTGGATCAGCACGATGGTCTCAGGGGCGACGCGGTTCCTACTACGCTTAAACCATTGGAGTAATAATAATGGGTCTCTCATTGATACTGTGGATTCGCAGACAACGCAGCGCTACCGGGTCGATCCTGTGCGCGGCGTTGCTAATGACGGTCGCAATTGGCAGCAGTTTGTCGGTCAGCGCTGCGCAGGTAGAGATTGTCACGGCTACGTTCTCCCTTGATGCACCGCAGGGGCGCGAAGTGCCTGTACTGGCCTCCTATCCGCAATCAGCGTGCGACCCCTGCCGACTGGTGGTGTTTTCCCACGGCGCGTTTGCTGCGCCAGAGCGCTATCGACGTCTCAGCGATGTTTGGGCGAGAGCGGGTTTTGTGGTGGTAGCCCCCATGCACGTCGATTCAGAGCTCAATGCGAGTCGAGATGAATATGATCGGGCCGCAACCATGCGCACGCGTTTTGAGGATTTTGCACTGCTTGCTACGGGGCCGCAGCTTCGGACAGTGCTCGCTGAGCGTGGCGTTACGCTGATGGAAAAAATCATCGCGACAGGACATTCCTATGGCGCACTCATAGCGCAAGTGGCCGGTGGCGCGAGTGTTGGAGGGGGTGCAATCATTCCCGAGTCACTACTGCAGGCGCGGGAGCGTGTGTTGGGTGTCGTCGCGCTGTCTCCACCGGGGCCTTTTCCCGGCGGGGTGAATAAAGAAAACTGGGCACAGATCAATCTTCCCATGTTGGTCGTCACGGGCACCCGCGACGTGCTTCCCGGTTTTGTCGATGACTGGCAATTGCACCTGGTGTCCTTTGAAGCCGCATCGCTGGCACCCGCCTATGCTTTGGTTTTTGACGACGCCGATCATTATTTTAATGGGGCATTCGGGCGCACTGTGGATGTGCTTTCCGAAAGCGTAGCAAAATCCGTGGAAACCCTGAATGCGCATACGATTGAGTTTATGCGTGCGCTTAGCGTCGGCAGGAAGATGTCCGCCGAACGCTGGCTCGCGTTGGCCGCTCCGGGTGTTGAGCCCCGGGTGTCCTCCTCCGCGGAGGAGCTCTCAGAAACTGTTAACGCCCGATAGACCTGCATTGCGCCAGCCAGGGTTTGTTTAGCTGCGGCGCGTCAGCGCACAATGCTGATAAAAGCTCAGGTTTCAACAGACTGAACGAGGGTGCGTGGTCGCCACAATGCAGCGAGAGCAACTATGATCAGCAACTGGCAGCCGCCGTACAAAAACGGCATGGTAGGCCCAAACGCGTCGTAGACAGGCCCGGCGCTCGCCGGGCCCAGTACGCGACCCAGGGCGCTTGCGCCCTGAACCACACCCTGCGCTGTTCCCTGTAGTTTATCGTCGGCGGCAAATGACGCCAGGGCACTGACTGCGGGCGTCAATAAGGCATACCCTACCGATATGGCGACTGTGCCTGCGACCACGAGTGCGGTATGGGAAGACACGGCCAGGCACAGGAGACCGCCTGCTTGCACCAGCATCGCCAGGAGTAGCACCTTGTATTCCCCCAGACGGGCGGCGAGCCAACCGGCGCAGGTAGCCTGAACGAGAACGCTGGCGACCCCCATCATGGCAAAAGTGAGGCCAATTTCGCCGGGCGAGAAAGCCAGAATACGCTGGGCATAGACGACGAACGTGCCTTCCATCATCGCCACTGAAGCCATCGCAGCGAAGCCGATGGCCACCGGCACCAGGAATCCCGGGTCGCGGAACAGGGTTTGGCGTTGGGCGGCGTCTGTCTCAGCGGAGCCCTCACTTTGGGGTGGCCGTGTCTCGGGTAAAAGCCACGCAGTGCACAGGGCGGCACACAGATTCATTACGGCACTGGCCTGGCACACCGCGGCAAAGGCGCTCTCTTCGCTCACCACGGAGCCCACGAGTCCGCCAATGGCCGGACCAAAAATAATGCCTGCTGAAAAGCCTGCGCCGACAATGCCCATTACACGTGCGCGATTGTTACGGGTCGATATGTCAGCAGCGACGGCAAACGCCACGGCAAAACCACCGGACACCAGGCCCGAGGTAAAGCGGGCCAGAATCAGAAGCTGGGGAGAATCGACATAACTGTGCAGAAAATACGCGACGCTACCTAGCAGCAGTCCGCATACCAGTATCGGTTTGCGTCCAAAACGATCTGAAAGGCGGCCGGTCACCGGTGCCGCAAAAAGTTGTCCCAGGGAGAAGGCCGCGATGGCCCAGGCGAGTTGGGTCGCGCTCGCGCCGATTTGGTCGCCAAAACTGGTAAACACGGGAAACATCAAGCCGAAGCCGGATACGGTTACGAAGTTGACAACTACGATTGCTGCTATTGCAGCGCGGTGATGGTCCTGACCTGCCTGCATAACGTTGCAGTTATCCTTGCTTGCTGATGACGCAACGCCAAGCGGCGGTACCATTTGTTTGTGTGCGCTCTATACGCCAACCCGGGAGCGGCGGATCATTTTTTGATACGCTGCCCTGCGCTAGTCGATGCTTTCCATAGCGCTTCACGGGGGCAGGTCGGGGTGCCCCGGGGGGAAAGATAGGTGCCTGGGCAAGCGCTGGCTAAACGGCGATGACTTGATCGCCCACGGCGTTGATCGCCTCGCTACCCGTTTTCGTGATCAACATCAGATCTACGAGGTTCGCAGAGCCGCCGATGCCTGCTTCAAGAAGCGGGCAATCCACACTTACTATCATGCCGGGCCCAAGGATCCGATCCTGCCAGGCAAAGCCAATGCCCGATTGATCGACAGAATCCGTGTGATACAGGCCTACGCTATCGTGTGTAAATGACACGGCATAGCTGCCACCCAGCTTCTTCAGAATCTATTTACCGAGAGCGCTGACTTCGGAAAAACGCATACCCGGTTTCAGCTGGTCCCCAAGTTCGTCCCAGGCGCGGCCCATGGTGTGTCTCGCTTTGGCGATCGATGGCCGAGGCTTGCCATACCATTCCTGATGTAGCGAAAAGCGAAGCATCAAGAGAGGGCGCCCCTGCTGGGGACCGAGCGCGTTTTAACCGTCGCGCAACGCGGAAAGCGGGGGCTTGTTAGGCGTAACTCCATAGGGCGCCGTATTAAATACGATGAAGCCCGATGTGCTGTGGGCCGATATCGACAATCGTATTTGCGCCCATCTTTGTCATCGCCATCGACAACTCGGCATCCATCATTTCCAGTACTTTCTCGACGCCAGTCTGTCCAAAAGCTGCTAAGCCCCAAATGTAGGGCCGGCCAATGGAGACGGCATTCGCGCCCATTGCCAACGCCTTGAAGATATCGGTGCCTCGACGAAAGCCACTATCAATGATAACGGGTACAGCACCATCGACGGCTTCAACTACTTCCGGCAAACTATCGAGCGCCCCGCGGCCGCTCGCTTCTGCACGACCGCCATGGTTTGATACGTAAACCGCGTCGGCCCCATGCTTCACACAGTTGGCGGCATCTTCACGCGTGACGATACCCTTAACCACAACCTTCATAGTAGTCGCTGCCTTTAATCGCTCGAGGAAAGCCCATGTCATGCTCGACATGTCCATGTCGGCAACGGTCACCTCGGTATCGCTAAACATGGGTTTTCCTGCTATCCGTGAGACGGACATTGGAAGTATCAACCATTCGCACTGGTCGCAGATAAACGCGTTCGAAGGCGTTACGATTGGCGATCAATGTCTCTTGTGCGTCCGTTCCGGTCGCCAAATAGCCGTAGTGCGCTGTGGGTAACACTTTCTGAGCGACGCGATGAAAATCGAATACATCGAGGGCGTCCGCTGGTAGATCTGCTTCAGATCAGCCGTGACCGTATTGTAGTCTTTCCACGGTACATACTTCAGCGAGTTGCGAACCATGTGCACGATGCATAGTTGGATCCGGGTGTTTGGGAATGCCGTGCCGATAACGTCAGAGAAACCCTTAAGGCCATCCACACGGCAGCTACACAGATTTTTTACAGTCTCGTTGTAACGCTAGAAACCCGAAAACTGTTGTGTAGAACCGCTTGCGCGAGAGTCAGGCACGATTGGCTCGAATCACCTGGGGGCGATTCCCGGGTCTGCGAGCCGCAGTCGCTTCGCTCCCGCGCCCAAAACGCTCCTTTGGTCGCGTTTCGTCGAACGTGAACACGCTGATTCGGCTAAACACGCCAATGCACGACACGTCCCGCAAATCTCCCGCAGATTCCGACCGCAAAAGCCACCTAGAGAGTCACCGTCGCCGGCGTTATCGATTTCCGATAACATGGTAACGCGATTGAATCCTTTGGAAATGCACTCGCTGAAGACCTCTTCTATGACAGGAAGCGCAAAACGACCAGATCGTTTCCGAATGAACTTCGCAGAATCGCCAGGCGCAAACTTCTCTACCTGCACGATGCAACGGACCTGCAGGATCTGAGAGTTCCACCTGGCATTCGGGTCGAGGCCCTGAGAGGCAATCGGAGAGGGTTTCACTCGATCCGCATCAACGATCAATGGCGGCTAGTTTTCCGCTGGAGCGGTGGACAGTCACACGATGTACAGATAGTGGACTATCACAGATAAGTGAAGACCGTGGACAGGCAACCGAAAAACCATTTCATCCCGGCGAAATGTTGCTGGAGGAGTTTCTCAAACCCCAGGGCATGAGTCAGGCTGCGTTCGCCCGGCAAATTGGCTGGAACAAGGCGCGACTCAACGAATTGATTCGCGGAAAGCGTGGCGTCACGGCAGAGGCTGCACCGGACCTCGCGGACACGCTGGGGACCTCGCCAAAACTCTGGATGAACGTCCAGGCGACCTATGATCTGGACCGGGCCGCTGCAGCCAGAAAAGTGGCGTAAGGTATAGGGCGGATAACGGGCCTATCGGGAGTAGGCGCCTGCGCTGATTTTGTACCCGATGAAGCGGGGCAGGCTCTTGACAGGACCTGCAAACCTGTCGACGTTTCCATCACTTAATCCAGAATCCTGTTCGCGGCGTTAGGAATGCCAATCCTATCCCGTCACTCCTGAACAAGCGCGCGCAACCGCTCGTGCGCGACCGTAGGACACTTCTGGATCGGCGTCCGTTTGGCAATGCTGAATGCAACGTGCTTGATAAGGTTGGCACTTACGTTAGGCATGCCCGCGCTGTCGCTTCCTTAGTCAGCTGGATTGGCTATGGTTATCGCCAGCTGCAGCTTAGCCGCGCGAGGCGCTCTGTTTGCGAAAACCTTGTCTTATCGAGGATGATTGATGGTCTTGTTTGTAGTCGCCGGCGAGGCATCCATGCTCATAGCCTCGACTCTCCCGGCCGTGCTGCCGGATTATTTTCTAGCGCTACTGCCTGCACAGTGGGCCAACATTGCAATCCAGACGACGCTCACCGGGACTGGCACTTTTGCGGCAACCTCGGTGCTGCTCGCGCTGGCCGGTACCGCGGCAACGACGCTGCTGGCGGCCAAGCTCTGGCTGCACCGCTAACCCTATCTACCCATGTTCACAGATTGGCTGGGCCTATCTGCGCTGGTTTATATTTGCCTCCCCCCAACTACGTCCAGTGAGGACCTCTCTGCCGTCGCCTAAGAAGCCAGGCAAGAGACCCCATCCTAGCGGTGTCAAAAGAGATTCTTCACAGTCGCCAGGTTGCGGCGTGTTGTATACATCGAATCCAAAAAAAGCGGACCGTTGAGCGTTTAGCCTCGAACAATGCAGCTCGACCCTTACCCGCACGTGTGCTGTGAAAGTTGAGTATCTGGTCCCGGGAACTCCAGGCGTTAATTTGGCGTCGAATCGATCGCGGCCTTGAGCAAGATAATGTTCAGCCCCGACGGTGGTGGAACGTCCGCGGGCGAGAGTGGGTCGGTTTCTGCTTCTAGCTCGTCGAAGTCGGTGAACCCGTCGCCATCGGTATCCGCCAATCGAGGGTCCGTGCCGAGCTGTGCCTCGCGATTGTCTCCCAGACCGTCGCCGTCAGTGTCGGCGAAATCGAGAGGATCGTCGGGGAACAGATCGTCGCGGTCATTCACACCATCGTTATCGCCGTCCCGTTCTGATGGCCCGCAGCCTTGAGGGTTGATGGCTGCAACCTCTGCGGCGGGAGTCGTGTCGCAATCGTCCTCTTGGTTGCTCAGGCCATCGGCATCTTCGTCATCCAGAGCCGAAAGAGAGAGGTCGAATACGCGCACATGCCCGCGTTTTAATTGTTCGTGAAGAGCGGCACCCACCGCCAGGGTTTGCCCATCACCGGATAAGGCTAGCGCGCCACCGAACTCATCACTGACCGCGTCCCCGATGATGTCTTCACCGACAGGCACCCAACTTGCTCCCGTCCAGCGGACGATCCGCGCGTAGCCGGTGCCTTCCTCGAGGCCACCTTCAAACTCGCTTTGAACTGCGCCGATAGCAAGTATGCTTCCATTGCTCGTAAGAGAGACGGCGCTGCCAAACTGGTCCTCCAGTGCCGATCCATAAATATCACCTCCCCGCTGCTCCCAGCCTGAGCCGTTCCAGAAATAAACCCGCACTCCTCCAGATCGCCCATTGGAGGGTGAATTGGCTAGTGGCGCGCCTACTGCAAGGACGGCGCCGTCACCCGACAGTGAGACCGCAGAGCCTAATCGAGCAACATCACCGAGCGTGGCGTCGCCATTAATATCGTCGCCCTGTTGCTGCCATGCCTCCCCATCAAAGCGATACACGCGGACGTGTCCACGGCTGGCAGGGTTGAAGGGGCCAGTGTTGTCGTCATTGGCGCCACCGTCGTTCAAAGATGCGCCTATGGCAACCGTCAAACCGTCACTGGATAACGCGATCGCACTACCCGATTCATCATTGCGCCTCTCCCCGTCGAGAGTTTCACCGAGCTTAGCCCAGGACATGCCGTTCCAGCGGAATATCCGTACGCGACCCTCTCGCGCTCCCGGGTTCAGAAGACCAATCGCGACTGTGCGGCCATCGGCGGAGAGATCGATCGACGCGACTCTTTCGTCGGGTTCGAGCCCCGTGTGGCCGCTGATAGCATCTCCAAGCGGTTCCCAGCTATCGCTAAGCAGGTCAAACACGCGCACATAACCCGTAATGGCGCCGCTATCCTTCGAGGCACCCACCGCGAGAGTAGTGCCCACGGCGGAGAGCGCGACAGCGGAGCCAAACTCGTCCGATGGGGCTGAACCATCAATATCAGGGCCAATTTGTGTCCATGCCGCGCCGGTTTTGCTGAACACCCTGACATGGCCGGCGTTGTCACCGTTGCCGTCGTTAAGCGGCGCGCCTACGGCCAGTGTGCTTCCGCTTTTTGATAATGCGACCGCTTCGCCGAAAAAATCGACGCTAGCCTCTCCGTCGATGTCATCTCCAAGCTGAAGCGCTACGCTGCGAAACGCATCGAACACGGTAACGGTGGCCACAGCAATGGTGCCGTTTCGACCGCCAAACTGATTGGCAACGATAGGCCGGTATTCAAAGGTGTCGATGCCCGTGAATTCAATGTCGGGCGTATACGTGATGTCTTGGCCGATGCGTAAATTCCCAATCGTTTGGCCCTGGGAGTCGGTTAGTTCCCCATGCGAGGGTGGACTTACAATCTGGTACTCCACGGTCCGTACAGCAAAAAACTCTGAACCTGCCAGCGGAAAGGAAACTGCTTGAGGCGAGGCTGTGGTGTTCACGGGGGTCGCAGCGAAAATGTCAGAGGTTGTTGGTGTGCGATCCACGACGAAGTGAAAATCCTTGACCGCAATATCGTCGCCGCCAGCACCCTCGTCGTAGCGGATTTCTACGAACGGCGTCTCGCTTACAACGCCAATGAAACTGTTAACGGGTAGTCCACCGGGCACGGTGACTTCGTCGATCAAAATGTCACTGGAAGTGAACAGGCGAATAGTTTCTCCGCTCGTACCGTTGTTGTCCTGGAGGAAAAAGCCAAAGCCGCGAAGGCGGTTTGACTGCACAGAAGTTCGCAAGCTCCAGTCGTCATCCTCATTGTTATCGATATCGCCGGGCGATAGCGCGTCGTCAAAGTTCGGAAGATTGCCGTCGCCTTCGTCGTCATCAAAAGTGAGATTCTCAGAGTTGAGAGCGATAAAAGTAAAGTCGAACTCGAGACCGGTATTGTCTCGGTCGAAGGTCAGCGTGCGCGTGCCAGGGGCCTGTACGGTACCGACCCCTCGATTGCTGCCCGGGGGTGATCCTTCCTCATCCGCTTTCGCAATATTATCGGCACTGGTTACAAACACCTCGGCGGTCTCTAAAGTCGCCTCATTAAATGCTTGTAGATCGGTAAAAATCCTTACCTGTGCCTGAGTATGCACAGACCCCAGCGTAAGCACGACGACGGTAGACCCAAGAAGCAAGCAGCGATGAGCGAGCACTGCAAAAAAAGCCGGCATTCGGCGCCAGCTCTTCGCTGAGATCGGCATCCGGAAGGATCTCCTACTCTGAATTTATAATAATGGTGTTAGGCCTGACTGTCGTTGAGCCGGAAGGACGCTCCCAAGAGGTAAACGTTGATTGGTACTTACAGGGCATTCGTTTTCAAGACTGTCGCAGCCAAAGGCCAAGTTTGAGAAAAAACTGTGTCACCGCGGTAAGGCTAGCATACCGCGATACCAAGCATAAACCTGGTGGGCGATGCAGTACGGAGAAGTTCCAATCTGAACGTTTACCTGATGAAGATAATTCCGAGCCGTTTATGGGTATAGCGCAATGCGATCATGTTTGATCTTGGCCCTGGAGCCGTAGAGCCGAGCCGCCCGCAAATCTCCCGCAAGCAGCTCACCAACTCCCCATAGCTCGGTCCGGCAATCGCGACACTTTATTTGTCGCAATAGCTTGATCGCGACAGATAAATGCACTTATATGTCGCAATTGAAAGAAACGCGAGATAGCCAACCTGGCCAGCGGTAGTGACCACCCCGATCAGAATGAACGATCGGCTTCTGGGTACCGTCGGGCACCGTCTCAACTGCCGCATCTAACATAGAATTCACAAGCTTTGCATTGGGACTGGTACCGATCGACCAGCTTACGGTCATGCCATCGAAACAATCGATCATAGGCGATAAGTAAATCTTCCCAGCGGGTATCTGGAACTCCGAGATGTCCGTGAGCCACTTTTCGTTGGGTGTCGCAGCTTTAAAATCACGATTAATGATGTTTCCCGGAGCGGGACTTATTTCGCCGCTATACGAACGATATCCGCGCCGCTTGGGCCTTACCGCGTGAAGGCTTTCTTGTTTCATAAGACGCTGCACGACCTTCTCCGAGATAAATACCTGCTGTTTGATCAACGAAGCCTGTATGCGGCGATAACCGTAGGTCCGGTGATTGCTTTCGAATATCTCGGTTATGGTGCAACGGACTTGTGCATACTTATCAGCAACCCGCATCGGCGACCGGTGATAAAAGTAAGAGCTGCGTGCCAAGCCGAGTCCGTTAAGTAGCTCCGTTAAGCGATAGTCTGCTTTCAGGGCGTCAACCAGCACCGTCTTCTCCCGGTTGCTTAGGAGATGCAGGTCGACGCCTAGGTTCTTTTTTAAGAGGTCATTCGCCTTCTTGAGAAGGTCGTGTTCAAGCTTCAGGTTGCGGACATCACGCTGGAGCGTTTCGATTTGCCGCTCCAGCTCGTGCCTATCGGCAGTTGCTGGTGAGGATTTTTCACGTTTCATTAATGCTGGAGCCTCTCGGCCAAGTAACTGATGCTTCCAGTTGTACAGCGTCACTCGATCAACTTCCAACTTGTCTGCAATCTCCTGTGCACTGCCTGTGCGTGTACACAGATCGTAGACTGCGAGGCGCTTGAGGGAAGATGAAGCGGTGGTTTTACCCGCCTTGGCAACGACGTAGTTCCTGACTTGCGGATACCGCTCGTGAACCCACGCGGTAAGTGTTTGGCGACAGGGGTAGCCCAACGCACTCAGGGTAAAGGCGAAGCAGCGCCCATGATTTGCCCAATGCTCAACCGCCACGTTCTTTTGCTCGTCCGAGTACTTCTGCCTTGAGCGTGAGTACCCTGCGCGCAGATCACCACGCCTTGCAAATTCGTCATGCCATGCCTTCAAGGCATTCTTGGTCGGATAACCCAACCAATGAATCGTCGCCTTGCAACGCTTGCCAAGCTTCAGATAAAGCTTCACCGCCCGAAGGCGCTCTTCGTATGAGTACATGGACTACCTCCAAAGTAGTCCAAGATTTTGTCCGCACCCCCAGTGGGTCAGTTTTGGGTGCAAATCAACATCGCTAGCCGCATCGTCGATGCGCGACGTGGCAAGGACAGTAGTCCTTACGTGTTCAGCTACCGCGATAGGCGCCTTCGTACGCTGCGTACCTCGGCCTGGCGCCGGGCGTGGAAAAAAGCGGGATTGCCGGAGGACCCCAAGGTAATGAAGGGCGTGCACAATCTGCGTCATACCTTTGGCAGGCGGCTTCGTGCAGCCGGTGTAGCGCTAGAAACCCGAAAACTCTTGATGGGCCACGCCAATGGCGACATCACCAACCACTACTCGGCAGCAGAGCTAGGAGAACTGTTAGCCGCCGCAGAAACGATTACGGATCGAGGTACCGCACAAACGCCTGCGCTGGCCATTATTCAAGGCCAAAAACAGGCTGTCGGAAAAACGTCGGAAATAAAAAAAGGGTTACGAGCATGAGACTCTGTAACCCTTTATTTTGTGTAGCTTATATGGCGCGCCCGGCACGATTCGAACGTGCGACCGCCTGGTTCGTAGCCAGGTACTCTATCCAGCTGAGCTACGGGCGCGAAGGAGCGGGATGATAGGTATCGAGCCCCACACTGTCAAGGTTTGACCGAGTTATCAAGAAATCCATCCCCGGAAGACATGAACAGCCGAAAGGGAATCGCCTGCCGCTTTTTGAACTTCACCAGCAGGCCATAGTGGCCATTGTCATAGTCGTCGATCCACTGCGTCTCCAACTCGGGGAACAGGTCTATCGGCTCGGCCTTATCCGGTGCCCTGCCGATGACCCTTACTTCTTCCATATCATCGCTATCACGCGTTGACTCGGCCATTGACTCTTTGGGTATCGACAGTTTGATCATCTGCTCACCGGTCTCTGGGTCGGTCGTTACATCCATCACGTCGATACCCATTTTGTTTTCGTGGTGGCCTTTGACCAGTTCGAGCCAATCACTTTCCATACCCAGCGATTGCGCAAAACCTATGGCAGGGAACAGACATACAAACAGCATGATTGCTCTCATGGGGAGCACCTCCAAATGGATCTTCTGTGTACAGTCAGAGTAGACCGAAAAACCGCTCAAGTCAGCCAGCTCTTTTAAATCTTTGTTCAAAAATCTGCGAAAATAATTTCAACCAGTTCCAATGAATCGCATAAAACGAGCCCTTTCGTCGCACTCATCCCGCCGCACCGCTGATCCACAGTCTCAGCAGACCCGCCGCACTTACCATCAGCAAAGCCCCTCCAACATACCGGAAGAACACTTTGGTGTCCGCATTCAGACTGTAGCGGTGAAACCTGAGGCCCAACACGTGGCCAATTGCCGCGCAGGGAAGTAGCCACAGCGTATTCAGCAACTGCAGATCTACCCCTGTGACCACAAACGCGAGCAGTTTGAGACCCACCAGCACAAACCACAGCACAAACAGCGTGTCTCTCAATTGCTCTCGCGGCACACGGCTCGCTGCAACCGGAACCACCAGCGGAGCTGCGATCAGGGATACGCCGCTGACATAACCACCAAGCATCAGAAAGAACACGTCAAGCCCGCGGCTATTACTTTTGAAAGGTTTGGCGAGCAGGTAGCTGAGGCCATACACGGTGACCGTCACAAAGATAAACCCAGTCACCAGTGAACCGGGCAAACTGATGACACCGGCTACGCCTATAAGCTTGGGCACCAGCATTAAGGGTAGCGCGTAGCGCAGAAACTCCCAGTTAACGGTAGTGACCGATTGTCCCCGCGCAGCATCTTTGCGATGCGCTTGCCAGACCGTCAGGCTGGAGAAAAACAGAAGATGCATGGATATTACCGGCAGAAACAACAGCGGCTCATCGCGAATCATCAGCAGAAACGGCAGGCTCAACAGCGCACCACCAAAGCCCAGCCCCGAGCGCACAAAGCCGCTCCAGATGAACAGGCTGATAATCGCCGCAATCTCCCAGACGTGCAGATCGCTCATTGAAAAAGTACCCGTGATCTAGCTGTCATTGAGATAGAAGCGCTCATCAAAAATTTTCATTCAATCGCGGTAAAAGATCGCCAGTTCAGACACACATACCGTTGAGAAACCCTTCACAAAACGACGAAAGAAAAACCAGCGGCCAGCATTCCTGCGCGTGGTCGAGCGTAGAGTCTGTGGAACCATCCGCGCCGAGGATGTACGCAAACGGATGCCCTGAGCCGGGCCTTTATAACACCACACTCAGCAGACGAGCACCTGCTCGAGGAAATGCATGCAGACTAAAGCTCGGCGGCGAGGCGGCAGGCCTGATTGATCGCCCGTTTGGCGTCTATTTCTACGGCAACATCGGCACCGCCAATCAGGTGCACCCCATCGCGCTCACTGCTGAGGATGTCAAACAGACTGCGCTCGGATTCCTGGCCCGCACAGACAATCACCGTATCGACCGGCAGTAGCTGCGGCTCGTCGTCGACCGTAATGTGCAAGCCGTGGTCATCAATGCGGTCATAGCGTACGCCCGGCAACATCACGACCTTGCGTCGCTTCAGCGCCAGCTTGTGTGCCCAACCGGTCGTCGGGCCTAGACCGCGACCAGGGGATGTCGGCTTGCGCTGCAACAGAAATATCTTGCGATCGGCCACCTCAACCTCGGGCTCAACGCCGGCCACGCCGCCGCGCGGGTGATGGTCAAAATCTATCCCCCACTCTTTTGCGAACACATCGCGATCCAGCGCGGCAGACACGCCGGCATGCGACGCGAGCTCCGCCACGTCAAAGCCAATGCCGCCTGCGCCGATTATCGCAAGGCAGCGTCCGATCGGTCGCGTGCCGCGAATCGCTTCCTCGTAGCCCATGACCATGGGATGATCAATCCCGGGGATCTCGGGATTTCTGGGGCTGAGACCCGTAGCAACAACTACCTGGTCCCAGTCATCGGCGGCAAGTTGCGCAGCCTCCACCCGCTCGCCCAGACGCACCGTCACCCCGGTGAGTTCGAGCTGACGCTGGTAGTAGCGAATCGTCTCCTCGAACTCCTCCTTCCCCGGAATCCGCATCGCCAGATTGAAGTGACCGCCCAGCTCCTCGCTTGCCTCAAACAGCGTTACCGCATGCCCGCGCTCAGCCGCTGTCGTTGCAAAAGCCAAGCCCGCCGGCCCAGCGCCGATCACCGCAATGCGCTGCGGATTCCCTGTGGGTAGGTAGTTCAGCTCGGTCTCATGACAGGCACGCGGGTTGACCAGACACGACACGGTCTTGCCCCGAAAAGCATGATCAAGGCAGGCCTGATTGCAGGCGATACAGGTGTTGATCTCGTCGACCCGGCCTTCTCGAGCTTTGCGGGCAAACTGCGAATCGGCCAGCATTGGACGGCCCATGGAGGTGATGTCGGCGTGACCCTCGCTCAGCACCTGCTCCGCCACCGCCGGCATATTGATCCGATTGCTGGTGATCATCGGGATCGACAACTCGCGGCGCAGGCGGCCCGTCACACTCGCGAAGGCGGCCCGGGGCACACGCGTCGAAATCGTCGGCACTTTAGCCTGGTGCCAGACAAAGTGTGTGCTCATGATGGTCGCGCCCGCCGCTTCCACGGCCTTGCCCAGCGCGACCACCTCGTCCCAGCTACTTCCGTCCTCCATCAGCTCCATGGCGGCGATACGATAGATAACGATAAAGTCCGCGCCCAGCGCCTCGCGCGTGCGGCGCACAATCTCCACCGGCAGGCGCATGCGATTTTCGTAGCTGCCGCCCCACTCATCCACGCGTTGATTAGTTTTTTCCAATAGAAAGGTACTTACCAGGTAGCCGGCCGAACCGATAATCTCCACACCGTCGTAGCCCGCATCGCGCGCACGCTCGGCGCAGCGCACAAAGTCCTGGATCGTCGATTCAATATCCTCGGCGCTCAGCTCACGCGGCTCTCGGGGATTGATCGGCGAGGCGATTGGCGATGGCGCTACCGGGTCGGCGCTGTAGGCAAGATTGCCCGCGTGCAGAATTTGCAGGCAGATTTTGCAATCGCTCGCAGCCGTATGTACCGCGTCAGTCACCAGTCGATGCAGAGGAATATGCTCATCGCTGTTAAACGCGCCGTACTCGCCGGGGGCGAGAGCAGCGGAATCGTTCGGCGCATTGCCTCCGGTGATGATCATACCCACACCGCCTCTGGCGCGCTCGGCGTAGTAAGCCGCCATGCGCGCAAAGCCCGTTGGGCCCATCTCCTCGAGGCCGGTGTGCATGGAGCCCATAAGAATACGGTTCTTCAGGGTCGTAAAACCCAGATCCAGCCGCGAGAATAAATGCGGAAACTGCGGGTGCTCCCCCGATGTTTCGTGCGCCGCGTTTTTAGTCATCACCTTCTTCACCACCGACGACATCCAGGTACCCTTTCTCGATTGCGGCTTCCAAAGCGTTAGCCGCCGCACAGAGCTCATCGTAGGCCTCGCGCTGCTGCGCCAATTTGACGATCTGCTCATCTGAGACAGCCTGCGGCGACAGCGTCGAAATCGTGATCAACTCCTGTAAATATGACAGTCGAGCCCGCGCGGTCATGGTTATGATCGGAACGATGGCATCGACACTTAACTCGGATATCTCGGGGTTCATAATCTCCCGATTGATATCACGGCGAATTTTCTCGAGTTCAAGGAGAAGGCGATTATTCTGGTTAGTAACCATCACGTGTCCTTAAAGCCACACAGCTTGCCAAGAGAAGTGAACGGTCACAGGAATATGTGGACGGGTCAAGTCGGGAGTTTGCTCTGCACAGTGCGTGTCGGGCTTGATGGTTAGCACAGTCTGGCGCTGCGGGCCGATTCACGCTAAGTTGCGTGGCCTTAAACACGTGCAGATATGGCGGTCTGTACACCAGCAAAAACCTGTCCGATAAGCTTACTCCCAAAGCGTAAGTCAGGCTCAAAGCAGAAATCGGGTGGCTTGCATCGGCCAGGCCCGCATACTTGCGCCATCGCTTCAGCCCGGAAATGTTTTAATGATCGCGCAAGCCAAGCAGCCCAGCCACATACACCGGCCTCAGCCACGTCCGGAGCCTCGACAGACCGGCCCCGCAACAGAGCAAGCGGGCCACTTTGAGCTCGTCTCGCGGGCTATCGGACATCTCCGCGAACATCAGCAGGATCAGCCACAGATGCCGGCACTGGCGCAGGCACTGGGCGTCAGTGAATCACATCTGCAGCGTGTGTTCAGTGCCTGGGCGGGCGTCTCTCCCAAACGCTTTTTACAGATGCTGACGCGTCGGCACGCGGTGCAGGTATTGCGCCAGCGCGCCTCGGTTCTCGATGCGAGCCTTGATGCAGGGCTCTCAAGTCCCGGTCGTCTGCACGACCTAACGGTAAGCTGCGACGCCATGACGCCCGGCGAAATCGCCAGCGCCGGTGGCGGACTAAAGCTCCAACACGGTTGGGGTGATACGCCCTTTGGTCCGGGGTTCATAGCCTGGGGCGAGCGTGGCATCTGCCACTTGAGTCTGCATGACCGCCGCGAGCCGTGGGTCGTTGCCCAGTATCGCGAAGACTGGTCCGGTGCACGCCACCTGGCACAGGACGTCAAAGCCGCGACCATGCTGGCGCAGATTTTCAAGACTCCGCTTGAGCGCGGTAAATTACACTTGCTGCTGCGCGGCACCAATTTTCAGGTCAAGGTCTGGGAGGCTTTGATACAAGTGAGCGCGGGACAACTCCTAAGCTATGGCGATCTCGCGGCCAGGGCCGAGGCACACAAAGCTAGTCGCGCCGTCGGCTCGGCCATGGCCAGCAACCGCATTGCCTATCTGATTCCCTGTCACCGTGTGATCCGGCAGACCGGCGAGTGGGGGCATTACCGCTGGGGACAAGAGCGAAAAATCGCATTACATCTTTGGGAACAGACTGAATGAATGGAAAACAACTCCTGCAGCTGGTGGCACTAGCGGCAATCTGGGGTTCCTCGTTCATGTTTATGCGTATCGCCGTGCCGCACCTTGGCCCGACCTGGCTGATACTGCTGCGACTGCTCAGCGCATCACTGGTCTTGCTGCTAGTGAGTCAAATGTTGCGCAAGCCCCTGAGGGTGAGTCGCCACTGGCGGCACTACCTGTTTCTCGGGGCGTGCAACACTTTTCTGCCGTTCTCGGCGTTTGCCTACGCGGCCCAGACGCTGCCCGCCTCCATGCTCGCTATTCTCAACTCCACCGCGCCGTTGTGGGGCCTGATCGTCGGCTTTGTATGGCGTGGGAAAGCGATTACCCGCCGCGCGCTGCTTGGCCTGATATTGGGTATGGCTGGGGTCGCTTCACTGGTTGGGCTCGGCGGGTTGAACGTCGAGTCCGGAGCCTTGTTCGCCACAATGATTACTATCATGGCCGCTATCTGCTACGGGATAGCCAGCAGCTACGCGGAGTATGCCGAGAAGGTCGAAACCTACGCCAATGCCCACGGCAGTCTATGGGCGGCGACGCTGCTGGTATTGCCTTTCCTGCCCTATTCTCCGGTACCAGAGGTATGGCCGGCCGGCGCGGTCGCCGCGGTACTGACGCTGGGCGTACTGTGCACGGGTGTCGCCTACCTTCTGTACTTTCACCTGATCGCCACCGTTGGCGCCCCATCGGCCATGACCGTGGGATACCTGATACCGCTGTGGGGCGTGCTCTGGGGTTGGCTGTTTCTGGACGAAGCGATCGGCTGGCACACTCTGCTTGGTGCGGGGCTGGTACTCGCCGGCACAATGCTGGTGACGGGCTTTAGTCCCCGCGTTCTGTTGTCACGACAACGCCGGGAGGGCTACGACTAGGCGGCCAGAGTAGTGGCCACTTCAGCACTATAGGCAACAAAATGCATATAGTGCTAAATATAACCTTACTTATCGAGTAACGCAGAGGGCACTCGATTCTGAGACCCGAACGCTGTCAGTCGCTGGTCATCGCCCCAGCAAGCGCAGACTCCACGGCTACACCGTTCTGCTTGTAGACCACGCCATTCTTCATCACCATATCGACGCGGGAGAGAAGACTGATATGCCGCAGCACATCGCCCTTCACCGCGATGATATCTGCGTACTTACCCTTGGACACAGTACCCCATTTGTCCTCGACACCCATCATGACTGCGCCCCAGTAGGTCGCGCTGCGAATAGCTTTCATGGGATCGACGTTCATTACGTTGACCCAAACATCAAGCTCATTCCAGGTGCTCTGACAGTGAAATTTCATCGGAATACCGCTATCGGTGCCCACCAGCATAACCACGCCAGACTCACGCAATTGTTCAAATTTGCGCTTTAGCGTCGGCTTTCGGATCGGCGTGAGCTGCGTGTACGCCAACTGTCCAGGATCGCTAATGGAGTCGCGGATATCTTCGATAGTCGAGGGCTCAAGACCTCGGTGCCAGCATTCGCTGTCCAGTTTTTCCGGGTTCGCGACGGTCAGGTCATAATTCCAGAGACCCTCTACCGTTGGCGTCCAGAACATAGGGCCACCGGCAATCCGGCCGGTCGCTGTGCGCTCCTTGAGCATGTCCATCACATCCGCCGGGTATTCCGGCGCGGTGGTGAGACCGGTGTGTTCAAAGTTGTCTATGCCTATTTCCAGGCCACGGCGGATCTCGTTGGGACGGTGCGAGTGTCCGACCACCTTGAGACCTTGCGCGTGGGCCTCGTCGACCACTGCCTGCGCTTCCTCCAGCGTCATACGATCTTGATCAATCAGCTTGATAATGTCGACGCCCGCATCGGCGAGCTGACGCACTTTGCGCTTGCCGTCTGCCGGGCTGTCTACACCCCAGCGATACTTTTCAGTACCGGGATAAGGCTTGTGCTGAATAAACGGACCCGAGACAAACAGTCGCGGCCCGGGTATGTCGCCGGACTCAATACGACGTTTAACCGAAATCGAGGCATCCAGCGGCGCGCCCAGATCACGGGCCGTGGTAATTCCCGCCAGCAGCAGCTGCACGGCGCTTGCGGGCATAATTTCGGATGCAAAACGATCCATGTAAGTTGGGTGCCAATGATCGTAATTGGCGTGCCCGGTCAGCATCAGATGCGCATGGTTTTCCCAAAGACCGGGTAGCACGTCCATGCCCTCTGTGGACACCACCTCATAGCCCACCGGGACACTCAGCGTCTCAACCGTGCCGACCTGCTGGATAACACCGTCCTCAACCAGGATCACGCTGTTGGCGATGGGTGTGTGGCCAAAGCCATCAATAAGTCGACCGCCGACCAGCGCCGTGCCCGCCTGCGCGGCGCTGACGAAGGTGAACAGCATGCCGCAGGCAGTTGCCGCTACAGCACCGCATTGAAAAAGATTCATAGACGATTGCCTCTCTGAGTGGGGTCAAGCATATTGGCCCGACCGCGTTAACGTTCTATTTATTCGAAGTGAAGCTTAATCGATTCCCACAGCATTTAACCGGTAGGAGAATAAAAATGCCAGCATCGAAATCAGGATTGCAAGGAACGCCGCGCTTCCGCGCATCGCGATATCTTCTCTCGTTATGCCTTACGATAAGCGGATTGCAGTCGTTCCAAGTTAGCGCCGAGGCCCAAGCTCAAACTCAAGCAGCAGTGCTCGCCGTGGTTACTGATCTGTTTGACGCAATGCGCGAGAAGAATGCCGCTGATCTGGAGTCGCTATTTTTACCGCAAGCCCGCCTTGGCGACAAAGCGGTAACCGGCTGGATCGAGCAGCTTAGCCGCTCCAGCGCGTATCTCGACGAAGTCACCTACGACGAGACCATCATGATTGACGGGGATCTCGCTATGGCTTGGACGCCCTACACAATCTATGTCGACGGCACTCTGCATCATTGCGGGGTCGATGTCTTCGTTATGAAACGCATTGAGGGACAATGGAAAATCTCGCAGCTGGACGATACCCGGCGGCAAGAAAACTGCCCAGATCCGAACGGCTAAGTTTCTCGCTGCCTTTCGTTGCCTTTCGCGCAGTTGCGCGCCCTTGCCTGATCAAACCAGAGCCCGGACAAGTGAGCTAACCGCGACGCATGCCAGCGCTTCGCGGATTCGCTCCCTCCCTGTAGAATCTCGCTGCTCTTACCAGTCCGCCAAATGCACCGAACTTCGGAGAACATCAGATTGCCTCAGGTAGCCGCCAACGACATCCAAATTGAATACGAATCACACGGAGACCCCGCCGCACCCACGGTGCTGCTGATTATGGGTCTTGGCACCCAATTAACCGCGTGGCCAGACGCATTTTGCGATCATCTGGTGGGGCACGGTTATCACGTGCTGCGCTTTGACAATCGTGACGTTGGCCTGTCTACACATTTTGACGAGGCACGCACGCCCAACATTCCAGCGCTGGTCGCCCTGAAAATGCTGCGTCTGCCCAGCTTGGTGCCGTACCGCTTGCGCGACATGGCGGACGACGCCGTATCCCTGCTGGACGCGCTGCACATCACAGCCGCGCACGTGGTTGGCGTATCCATGGGCGGCATGCTCGCGCAACTGGTCGCCGCTCATTACCCGGGGCGCACGCTCAGCATGACTTCCATCATGTCCACTACCGGCAACCGCGCCCTGCCCCGCTCGGACAAAGCGGCAACCGAAGCGCTTGTGCTTCAGCCAGGTGATCCCGAGGATATGCAATCGATCATCGAGCGCAATGTGCGCGTTCGACGCGCTTTGCAAAGCCCGCGCTATCCAAAAAGTGACGAAGAGCTGTGGGAGTCGGCTGCAGCCTCCGTCGCGCGCGGGGGCTATCGGCCGCAGGGCGTGGCCCGGCAACTGGCCGCCATCATAGCGGCGAAGGATCGCAGAGCGCTGCTGAAAAAAGTCCAGGCACCCTCATTGGTGATACACGGCGAAGATGACGGTCTGGTGAAGGTCGAATGCGGGATCGATACCGCCGAGCACATCCCCAACTGCGCACTGAAAGTGTTCCCGGGGATGGCACACGATCTGCCAACGCCATTATTGGCGCCGATGGCGGATCTGATTCACGCCACAGCGTCGCGCACCTGAATTGTCGGCGTGGCGTTAGTCTGTATAGCGGTAGAACGCGTCCATGGCGCGATAAAGCATGTGTACATCGACCTTGGAACTCAGCGCATAGGTAGAGTGGATAGATAATACGGGCACGCCGTAATCAATCACCTCCATGTTACGCCGCGACAGCGAGTTGCCAATCGTGCCTCCCGACGCCCGGCCCTTGTAGGTAGCCGTTTGCCAGGTCACGTTCGCAGCGTCCAGGTAAGCGCGATTCCAGGCCAGATACTCGGAGTTGGCATTAAAGCCTCCCCCGTAGAGTTTCATATTGACCCCATAGCCTAAACGCGGCGCATTGCCGGCCTCCCAGACCTGCGGATGCAGCGGGTGCACACCGGGATTCACATCCGAGGAAACTACGCGCGTCTTTCTCAGCGTTCGCCGCAGTTGTAGATCATTGTAGTCCTCTCCTTGCTGTCTATAGAGCAGCTCGGCCATGAGATTCACCAAGTAATCTGAGTTCGAACCAGTATTATTGACGTTGCCGACTTCCTCATTATCAACAAGAAAGGCGAGGGCGGTATTTTGCGGCACATCCTGCTCCAGGATTGCACGCAGGGCCGTATACGACGACAACTTATCATCCTGCCCGTAGATCGCCATCATGCTGCGATCAAAGCCCACATCCCGGGGCGCCATGGCAGGCACGAGGGCAAGCTCCGCCGAGACCAGATCATCTGCACTGACACCGTAGCTGTCTTTTAGATAGCTCAGGACCGCGTTGGAGAGCGAGGAGTTCTCATCAGGTATCGAGGCAACAATCGGATCGAGCTCTTCTCCCATGATAACGTCGCGATTGAGCCGCTCGCGGTAATCCTGGTCGACATGCGGCGAGAGATCGGGAATCAAAAAAATCGGATCTTTGTCATCAAGCCCAACCGATACCGATACCCGGGTGCCATCTTTCTTATCGACATGACCCACCAGAGCCAGCGGCAAATTGACCCACTGATAATTCTTGATACCGCCGTGTCGGTACGTCTGGAATAGCGCAAAGCCTTCAGACTCGTAAACAGGCCTGCCCTTCAATTCCAGACGCGGAGAATCGACGTGCGCGCCCACTACTCTGAACCCCTCACCCATCGGCTCGGAGCCTATTACCATGAGGGTGATGGTGCGGTCGCGATTCACATCGTAATAGCGCGCCCCCGGTGTCATCGCGGAGTCCGAGGTGAGCTCGCTAAATCCGGCCGCCTCGGCGACGATAACCGCTTCGGCCACAAAGCTGACCTCGGTCTTGGCACGACTCATAAAGTCCTTGTAGCCCTCGGCAAAGCTGAATACTTCGGCTTTTTGATCAGCAGAGAGTCCGACCCACGCGGGCCGTGGCGGCTGCTGTTCCTGAGCCGCAACGCCCAACACGCAGACGCCGGTGAAAAACGCGGCTATTGCCGCCGTCTTGGCCGCCGTCTTGGCCGCCGTTCTGGTCGCCGTTCTGGTCGCCGTTCTGGTCGCAGACTTCGCGGCAGAGATAGCAAATCGAAATCTATAAGCCGGCACTATTTTGTACCTTCCGCTGCCGATTGCGCTGCGCTGTCCGACGATACATCGACCGCGTCTTCAAAGCGTTTGAGCTTGGGGAAAAATTCGTCCATCAGATCCCGACAATGCTCATTCACCCGGGACTCCAGAAAATCGCGATCAATAGCCGCAGCCAGACCCACGGACGTCTGGCGCTTGAATGCATGCGAGCGCGTAGCCTGCAGCGACGCGACGCTCACGCCGAGAAAGTCTGCAATGCGCTCCACAGATGACGAAATATCTTCAGTGCGCACTACCAGCAAGCGGTCCGCTGGTACTTTCTCGATAACAGTCGCGTTATGGTCCGCCCACAGCGACAGAGCGCGGTCCAGCGTGCTGAGTCCGTGCTCCTTTAACACCGCTTCCTCAGGCGTGTACTCGTCGGTACCTCGGCGCTTGGGCCGCTCCTTCAGTTTCTGCCAGACCGGATCTCCCGGTCGCGTAACGATGTGGTTGGTCACGGAATCCAACCAAGAGTAGCAGTCCCTGAGCGTGAGGATAAAACGCGCCTTTGGAAAGGCCTCCGCCAACTCGCCGATCACGTGAGCATTGAGTGCTGAGGAATCCATTTCAAGGCACATTTGTTGGTCGCGCTGACGCAGCCAGGCACGGGTGTCCTCGGGCGAACGTGCTCCGGTCTCAAGATCGAGTATGGCGTGGATCAGATCCGCGTATTCCGCCTCGTGCCCGGACCGATAGTGAGACGAGACCATAGCGTAAAGCGAGTGTGTCCCGGATTTTGAGGTGCCCACGGTATAGGCCTGAAAACGCCGCGGCAGCGGTGGGATGAATCGCTGGTATTTATAAGGGCCGGTGCGCAACGCTTTAGCAAGTGCGGTCATAGGAGAAATCGGGACTTATTCAGGGCTCAAGAGTGTGCCCTAGACCTACTTCACGGACAAGTCCAGGTAGGCGATATTGGGATCGTGTTCACGAGTGACGCAGACGCTGCGCCGCTACTCGGGCGTCAGAATTCCGGTCGGCAATCCGTCGATGCTCAGCTGGTTGCGCTCTTCCCAGTACTGATCGATCCCATCCTGGCCTCTCTTTTCAGCCCAGCGCGCGAGCACATCACGATCTGCATTGTGCTCCATCAATGGCACGGCAAAACCGCAGGATGTCTGCACGAGATCGATGTTCATCAGATAATATTGCCTGGCACCGAGTGCCGGAGGCAAAAGCGCAGCGTATTCGTCCCACTTGGGATCCCGCGGATGCACCACGTCAGCGCTGCCGTACACTCGCAAAATCCTCGGCTTGCCCGCAAATGCGCACCACATAATAGTCATTCGATTGGCCGCAAGAACGTGCGCGGCGGACTCGTTGCCGCTACCTGTCAAGTTAAGCCAGAGTAGCGAGGTCGGGCTCAGCACTCGCAAGCTGTCCTGGCCTTTTGGCGAGACATTCACCCGCCCACTAGACGCCGCAGTGCCAACAAAGAAAAGATGCTGCTCGGTTATCCACTCTCGTAAATCATCGCTCAAGCTGTCGTACTGCTCCGCCATACCGCTATCTTCTACGTTTAAGAATCTTGCAGCAATCGTAACAATTTATGCGGGCTGTTTTTACTTAGCGTCCACTTTTACTGAACAGTCTTTCCCAAATGAATTTCACCGAACAGCTTTCACTTTATAACTTTCACTTTGTAACTTTCACTTTGTAACTTTCACTTCGTAACTACGGACGAGCGATGCATTTCCGGGGTCGCTCGTCGACCCGGCAACAACGAGAGCCATGCAATGACAACGCAGATAAGCATCAAGCTTGTCACACCCGCAGCACCGTGGCCTATAACCAGAGCTACGCACTGCACAACACACGCGCTGCTCATCAATTGCAGCGAACTGAACAATCCCGATCCCGAGCCACGATGCGGATTAGCCGCTTGCAGCATCAAGACCTGTGACCCCGGGAGAGCCGCACCTTGCGCAACCGCGAGCAGCGCCGTCGGCAGGAAGAAACCCCAGGGTCCAAAGTCACTGATTAATGCAATTAACAGCGCAACGCTCGCGCTGAGAACAGCCCCGATCACACCCAGTAAAACCAACCGTTCGTTGCCAAGCCTCTCAGCAAAGCGTCCAGCGATCATGCTGCCGAGAAAATAACCCGCGGGGACAACAATGAAGTACCAACCGTAAGCGCTCACCGGCAAGCTATAGACATGCGTAACGATAAACGGCGCGGCGGCGATAAACGCCATAAATGCACCCTGCATGGCAGCCCCATAGACCACCATGCCGCGATAATCAGGTCGCTTGAGCAATGCACCGAACCGCCGCCAGGGAATCAACGCGCCATCCCGCTCAACCATACTCGGGCGCGTTTCGGGTAGCAGTCGATACAAAGTGAAGCCCAGCGCCGCAGAAACCCCGGCGATCGCCACAAATATCGCGCGCCAGTGAACGTATTGCGCCAGGTAACCGCCGAGCAGTGGACCCAGCATAGGCGCCAGCGTCATTGCCGCGGTCACGTATCCCAGGACGCTGCCCGCGCGCTTTTCTCCGTAAACGTCCGTAACAATAACGCGCGCCAGCACAAATCCCGCGGTCGCTCCCACAGCCTGAATGGCGCGTCCGGCAATGACGCCGACGATTCCCGGCGCAAGCGCACACACCAATGATCCTACGAAGGCAAGCATCACGCCACCAAGCAGCACCGGCCGTCGACCGTAACGATCGGCTAAATCGCCATAGAACATTGAGGCTGCAGCCATGCACAGCATGGCCACAGAGATAGTCAATTGGCTGACCGAGCCACTGATCTCAAAGTCTCCCTGGATCATTGGCAGCGCTGGAATAAACGATGACGTGGAGAGCGGGCCAAGACTGGTGACCGCCACGAGCGTGAACAAGAACATCCGGGATTCATACAGATGCGCGTCGCCCGCTGCGGCGAACTCGCCGTCGGCCACGTAGCTGCCTTGAAGCGCTGGACCACATCCAGCGCTTGCCAGCGACGCCTCTTCCTCGATGTCTGCCACTAACTCAGTTCCTCGGAAGCGACTCTCACGCCGCGTGGCTAAGTTTGAGTGCACGGTGTTACCCGTTTAGACGCGTTTCTCCGTACCGAAGGTCATACCGACGAGCATGGATTGAAGCGCTGCTGATATCTTAGGGTTGCTACGGATTGAGGGGGGAGATTAGCCCACGAACGTATAAAAAATTGGTCGGGACGGCAGGATTTGAACCTGCGACCACCACACCCCCAGTGTGGTGCGCTACCAGACTGCGCTACGCCCCGAAACAAGAAACCCGCATCACGCGGAGGCGCGCATTATACGCGAGGTGTGTCTGGGTACAATGCTTGCAGCGCGCGGCGCGTCAGCATACTGCACATTTCGCTCCGGGAACCATAAAGATACCACCCGAGCTATGGACTAAAAGGCAAAATGTTCCAGGCACTACCATCAAATACGGCAAGGAATATCCCCATAGAAAGATCCGAGTGCTCCTTTGCACCGACTATCTCGCCTTTTATCTGCACGTAAATCAGTGCCCCATCTTCGGTACCGATCTGCACCAACGACGTTCCTTTGTCCACTGCGCGCACGAGCACTGATGCTCCGGCTCGAACATCACCAGGCAGTGACACTTTTGTTCCCACGGCGAATGTAATGCTCTGGCCATCAGCCCCCGCGGGACCCGTTGCCCCGGTGGGACCCTGAGGACCGGTGGCACCCGTAGCGCCAGTGGCTCCCTGAGGACCGGTTGCACCTTGAGGCCCCGCTGGTCCAGTTGCACCGGTAGCGCCAGCCGGCCCCGTATCGCCTTTGGGTCCTGTATCGCCTGTATCGCCCTTGTCTCCCTTTGCCCCCGTGGCACCTGCTTCTCCGTCAGCCCCGGACTCCCCCTTGGGTCCGGTCGCGCCAACTGCGCCTTGCGGGCCTGCATCACCTTGAGGCCCCGCCTCACCGGTATCGCCCTTAGGGCCAACAGGTCCTACATCGCCCTGGTCACCTTTTTCACCTTGGTCACCCTTTTCACCCTTCGCGCCGGCAGGTCCTGCCTCGCCCTGCTCACCCCTTTCTCCCTGCGGACCGGGTTCACCCTGATCACCTATCGGACCCGCGGGCCCGGCGATACCAGTAGGTCCGGAAGATGAAGAAAGTGTGTTGATGCTTTCGGCCAGCACTCTGAAGTTTTCATTGACCGCATTTGCGTCAGCGGGAGCGCCATTAACAAATACGTTCGGCACGCGAACCGATTGAGCAGCGACGTCAATTGCCATCATAGCGCCGACAGCAAACACGCAGCTTCGACTTGCGAGTTTTAAAACCCCAAACATCTTTCCCCCTATTAAATCCGCAGAATTCACGATGACTTTTTTTGTCGACCCGTTTTGACGGGCACTCTCGCGCTCACTTAAACCGCGAGACGCCCAAAAGCGCCGTAGCGACGGCCACGGTACCCAAGGCCCAGATGCCCATGGTCGGGACCGGCACAGCAAACGCAGGAACCCAGCTGAAAGACCCCCAGGGCTCGCCCCAGACATTGGCATATGCTGTCGGCGCGGCGCTCAGGCACAGTGAGGCAACAACGCACGTCAGCCACGTCTCCTTCGACAATTTCCGCAACCGGCACATATCTGTTTTCCTGTTTGCAAATGCCAGCCGCACACCTAACCGCGGCTACCCTAATTGGTAGATAGCGGCAGCGCATACGCAAACTTGAGCTTGGGGACCACACTGCAATCCGCAAGCGTGGTTTACAAATTTGTGAACGGTGATTTCGGGGCTAGGGGATGTTGTTATGCACAACAGCCTTGACACTACCTGTCAAACCCTGATCAAGAGTCTGGCTTGAGAAGCTCCAGCAGTTCCTCAAGATCGTCGATAGTCTCCTGGATCACGGCGGTGATTTTGGAGGGATGTACGCCGCGAGTCTTCTCATCGGTCATGCGCTGGCGAGCGCCACCAATGGTGTACCCCTCGTCGTAGAGAAGTGCGCGAATCTGACGTATCGTGAGAACGTCCTCGCGTTGGTAGTAGCGGCGATTGCCGCGGCGTTTGACCGGCTTGAGCTGGGGAAACTCCTGCTCCCAATACCGCAGCACGTGAGGTTTGACCGCGCAGAGGTCGCTGACTTCACCGATGGTGAAATAGCGTTTTCCAGGAATCGCTGGAAGTTCGTTATTGTGACTCGGTTCCAGCATATTCCTCGACTCTGGCCTTGAGCTTTTGCCCCGGCCTAAAGGTTACCACCCGGCGCGCCGAAATCGGAATTTCCTCACCTGTTTTTGGATTGCGCCCCGGGCGCTGGTTCTTGTCGCGCAAGTCAAAGTTACCGAAACCGGACAGCTTCACCTGCTCGTTATTCTCGAGGCACACACGGATCTCTTCGAAAAACAGCTCGACGATCTCCTTGGCCTCACGTTTATTAAGCCCGAGTTCTTCGAACAGCCGTTCGGCCATTTCGGACTTGGTCAGCGCGCTCATGACGGTCACCCTGGCCGCGCCCTAAGCGCGAAGCTCCGCATCGTAATTTTCTCGCAGCGAATCAATCACTTGCTGCAAACACCTATTGACCTCATCATCATCAAGGGTGCGCGTTTGGTCTTGAAAAGTCAAACCAAGCGCGAGGCTTTTCCTATTAGGATCAATGCCTTTGCCCTGATAGACATCAAAGAGCGTTAAGTCTGTGAGGTAAACACCTGCCGCAGCGCGAACATTTGCGAGAAGCACCGCGGCCGCCACCGTGTCGTCAACGACAACGGCAAGATCCCGACGCACCGCCGGAAAGCGTGACACGGGCGAGAACTCAGGGATAGCCGCTGAGAGCACCGAGTCCAGTTCCAGTTCAGCAACGATGACCGCCGCATCAAAACCCAGCTTCTTTTGTAGCGTAGGATGCAATGCACCGATATAGCCCACCTCCGCGTCGCCGCGAAGCAACACCGCGGTCTGCCCGGGATGCAGGCCAGTGCGCTCCGCACGCTCGAAACGATAGGCGTCGGCATCACCGGTCAGCGATAACAGACCCTCGATATCACCTTTTAGATCGAAGAAGTCTACCGCGCGAGATTCCGCGCTCCAGGACTCCGCGCTTGCCGCGCCATAGACCAGCAAGGCCATTGCCTGCCGCTGCTGCAAGCCCTCATCAGCAGGCCGAAAACGCAGACCGGTCTCGAACAGTCGCACACGTGACTGCTGTCGCTTGACGTTGTACTGCGCGGCGCGCAGCAAGCCCGAGAGGATCGTACTGCGCATCACTGCGTGCTCAGGTGATATCGGATTGTTCAGCGCCACGGGCACAACGTCGGGATCGAGCAGCTGCTGAATCTCCTCATCGACAAAACTGTAGGTGACTGCCTCGAAGTAGTCCCGAGCCACTAACGACTGACGGAACTGACGCAGCTTCAATCGCGATTCCGGCACTGCCGGCAACTCCACATCGACGCGAATCCGCGTCACCGGCAAATGGTTGTAGCCATAAACCCGCGCCAGTTCTTCCAGCAAATCCGCCTCTATACGCAAATCAAAGCGCCAGCTCGGTACACGGCACTCCCAGCCGTCGTCGACCTTGCGCACCTCGAGACCCAGGCCCGCAAGTATGCGCTCCACTACCGCGTCTTCTATAACGATGCCAAGCAGTCGCTCTATTCTGGCGGCACGTAAACGAATCGGCTCGGGGTTTGGCAGATGCGCATCGCTCACCGCTTCCGTGACAGGACCCGCCTCTCCACCGACGATAGCGATCAGCAACCCTGTTGCTCGCTCCATAGCGCGACGCTGCAACTGATAGTCCACACCGCGCTCAAAGCGGTGGGAGGAATCTGTGTGCAGACCAAAGCTTCGCGCCTGCCCGCTCAAAGGGACCGGGGCAAAAAATGCTGCTTCGAGCAATAGACGCGACGTGCCATCTCCCACCGCCGTGTCGGCGCCGCCCATGATACCCGCGAGCGCCAGGGCAGCATGCTGATCCGCTATCACCAGGTTCTCGGGCTGCAAAGCAATTTCATGGTCGTTCAGTAAGAGGAGTTTTTCGCCCTGGCGCGCCTGACGCACCGTAATGTCGCCCTGCAGCTTATCCAGATCAAAAGCGTGCATGGGCTGACCAAGTTCCAGCAGGATGTAATTGGTCACATCGACCGCAGGGTCGATGCTCCTGAGTCCGCAGCGACGCAGCTTTTCCTGCAACCAGGTCGGAGATGAACGGCTCAAATCGACCCCTTCGACCACGCGGCACAGGTAGCGTGGGCAACGCTCAGGCGACTGCAAATCCACCTTAAGCGCGGCTTCCGTAGTTACGGCATGCGCTTCGTCGGCTGGCGCATTGACCGAGCACTCATTCAACAGGCCTACCTCGCGAGCAATACCCCCAATGCTCAGACAGTCGGCGCGATTAGGCGTCAGACCGATTTCAAAGGCCTTGTCGTCCAGCATCAGATAATCGCGCAGCGATGTACCCACCGGCGCATCCGAAGGAAGCTCAAGCAAACCATCCTTGTCCTCGGACAGCGCCAATTCCTGGCCGGCACAGAGCATGCCCTGGGATTCGACGCCGCGTAGCTTGGCCGCCTTGATCTTGAAATCGCCGGGCAATACGGCGCCGACCGTAGCCAGCGGCGCCCGCAAACCGACGCGCGCGTTGGGCGCTCCACAGACAATTTGCAACGGCTCTGCTGCCCCAATATTGACTTTACATACCCGCAACTTATCTGCATCCGGATGCTGCTCAGCCGCAATTACCTCACCGACGACGACGCCGCTAAACTCGCCTGCTACCGGCTCAATAGCATCAACCTCCAATCCAGCCATGGTGATCTGATGGCCGAGCTCTTCACTGTTGAGTGCCGGGCTGACCCATTCGCGCAGCCACTGTTCACTAAATCTCACGTGATCTCTCCCGCGTTGCGGTCATCAGAACTGCGCCAGGAAGCGCAGATCGTTATCAAAGAACAGGCGCAAATCGTTGACGCCATAGCGCAGCATAGTCAGACGCTCTACGCCCATACCAAATGCGAATCCCGAATACCGGTCCGGGTCGATGCCAGACATCTCGAAGACTCTGGGGTGCACCATTCCGCAACCCATGACCTCGAGCCAGCCCGTATGGCTGCAGACTCGACACCCTTCACCACGGCAGTGCACACACTGGATGTCGACCTCGGCACCGGGCTCTACAAACGGGAAATAGGACGGTCTGAAACGCACCTCCAGCTCTGCCTCAAAGAACACCTGCAGAAACTGACCTATCAAACCTTTCAGATCCGCAAGACTCGAGTGCTCGTCGATGAGCAAGCCTTCGACCTGGTGAAACATTGGCGAGTGCGTCAAATCCGAATCGCAGCGATACACGCGTCCCGGACAGATGATCCGCAAAGGCGGCTCGCTGTTTTCCATCACCCGCACCTGCACGGGTGAGGTGTGTGTGCGCAGCACCGTCTTATCGTCCACAAAGAAGGTGTCGTGTTCTGCCCGCGCCGGATGATGAGGCGGGAAATTCAGCGCCTCAAAGTTATAGTAGTCATCCTCAATTTCAGGACCATCGGCGACCGCAAAGCCGGCCGCTGCAAAAAATTCTTCAATACGCTCAATCGTTCGCGTGATGGGGTGGATTCCACCCCGGGGTACTTGCCGGCCCGGAAGGCTCACATCAATAGACTCATTGGCCAGGCGCGCATCGATCGCCGCCTTTTCAAGATCAGCCTTACGCGCGCCGACCAGTCCATGTAATTCCTGCTTGACCACGTTGATTTGCGCGCCCGCGGCCGGCCGCTCCTCAGCGGACAGGGACGACAGCCCCTTAAGTAACGCTGTCAACTTACCCTTTTTACCGAGATAGTCGACGCGCACGTTATCGAGCCGCTGCAGATCAACGGCGTCGGCGATGGCCTGCCGGGCTTCATCGGCCAGTATTTCGAGGTTTTCCATGCTTCGATCGCACCCATAAAAAAAGGGAAAGAGCCGAGCCCTTTCCCTCTGGTTTTTCGTGTTGCAAGCCAACCACTCGCGCGGCGAGGCTCTTCAAATAGCGCCTCTTACAAGTGCCTAGAAGCGCTTTTTAAAAAGCGCCCTAAGCAGCGAGGGCCGCTTTTGCTTGCTCCACGATCGTTGCAAAAGCAGGCTTGTCATGCACTGCCAGGTCCGCGAGGACGCGACGATCCAGACCGATCTCGGCTCTCTTTAGCCCGTTGATCAACTTGCTGTACGTCAGACCATTGGCTCGGGATTGCGCATTAATGCGCGTTATCCAAAGCGCGCGGAACTGGCGCTTGCGCTGGCGACGGTCACGGTAGGCGTACTGTCCCGCCTTGGTAACCGCTTGCTTGGCAACGCGGAATACACGCGAGCGCGCACCGTAGTAGCCTTTGGCCTGCTTGAGTATTTTCTTGTGTCGACGATGTGCGACGACGCCACGTTTTACACGAGCCATATCTCTCTCCTTTCCTTAATGTCCTAGCGCGCCCGCAACATGCGGTCGATGAGCACCTTGTCGTTATCGTGAACCAGTGAGGTTCCACGCAAATGGCGCTTCCGCTTGGTCGTCATTTTGGTCAGGATGTGGCTTTTATTAGCGCTCTTGCGCTTATAGCCGCCCGCGGTTTTTTTGAAGCGTTTAGCCGCTCCGCTGTGAATTTTTGCTTTAGGCATTTTGCGTACTCCGCATTTTAATCAAGTGTGGAGTCGGATCGCTCATCAAGACACTCACCGGCTCCCTCATGGTAATAAAGAACCTAGGGCATTCACGGGCCGCTAGTTCTTCTTCTTTTTCGGGGCTATGACCATGGTCATTTGTCGACCTTCCATCTTCGGAAACTGCTCGACACTACCAAGTTCTGCCAGATCGGCTTCTACTCGCTTGAGCAGATCCATGCCGATTTCCTGATGGGCCATTTCACGTCCGCGAAAACGCATGGTGACTTTGGCCTTATCCCCGTTCTCCAAAAACCGTGTGAGGTTACGTAACTTCACCTCGTAGTCTCCGGTCTCCGTCCCTGGACGAAACTTCATTTCTTTAAGCTGCGTTCTCCGCTGCTTCTTCTTCTGCGCATTCTTCTGCTTCTTGGCTTCGAAGACATGCTTACCGTAGTCCATAATCTTGCAGACTACCGGGTCGGACTGATCCGCAATCAGCACCAAATCCATGCTGGCCGCTTCCGCCGCCGCTCTCGCCTGATCGATGGACACCACGCCCACCTGCTCACCTTCGGCACCCACCAGGCGAACCTCTGTCGCCATGATTTCGTCATTAATGACGGCTTTTTTGCCCTTACCGCTTTCTTTGCTAATCGCTGTTCTCCACTATTACGCTCACTATCTGTCGAGCTTTACTGGGCCGGTCGCGTCGGTATCGAGATTGTCGCGATTGTCGCGATTGTCGAGACAGTCTCCCGAAAAACGAGCGATCGGCTTACCACGTCACAGAAGGTTTATTCGCCACTGGCTGCGCGGCCGTAACGGGCCACATCGCCGGCAAGATGCTCTGCAAATGCCTCGATGGGCATGCTGCCGAGATCCTCACCATTGCGTGTCCTGACGGCCACAGTCTTGGCTTCGACTTCTTTTTCCCCCACCACGAGCAGGAAGGGAATGCGCTGAATCGTGTGCTCGCGAATTTTAAAGCCGATTTTCTCGTTTCTCAAGTCCGAAAAAACCCGAAAACCCTTGTTTTTCAAGGAATCTTCCACAAAACGCACATATTCGTCCTGCTTTTCCGTGATATTGAGCACGACGGCTTGCTTCGGCGCCAGCCAGGCCGGAAATGAGCCTTCGAAATTTTCGACCAAAATACCGATAAAGCGCTCGAAGGAGCCGAGAATAGCGCGATGCAGCATCACCGGCGTTTGTCGCGAACCGTCTTCCGCGACGTACTGCGCGTCCAGACGACCCGGCATCGAAAAATCCACCTGTATTGTACCTAATTGCCACACCCTGCCGATGCAATCTTTTAGTGAGAACTCAATCTTCGGGCCGTAGAAAGCACCCTCGCCCGGCAGCTCCTGCCACTCGAGATTCTGCGCATCCAGCGCCTCGGCAAGTGCCTTCTCCGAGCGATCCCAATCCGCGTCAGATCCCACGCGCTGTGCCGGCCGCGTGGACAGGCGATAGATCACTTCGGAGAAACCAAAGTCCGCATAAACCGCGTGCAGAAAATCGATAAAGGATGACACTTCGGACTGAATCTGGTCTTCGGTACAGAAAATATGCCCGTCATCCTGGGTAAAGCCGCGCACGCGCATAATGCCGTGCAGCGAGCCCGAGGGCTCATTGCGATGGCAGCTGCCAAACTCCGCAAGGCGCAGCGGCAGATCGCGATAAGAGCGCAGCCCCTGATTGAACACCTGCACATGACAGGGGCAGTTCATCGGCTTTACAGCGTACTCGCGCTCCTCTGCTTTGAGCATGAACATGTCGTCGCCAAACTTGTCGGCATGGCCGGACTTCTCCCACAGGGACATGTCGACCAGCTGCGGGGTTTTAATTTCCTGGTAATCATGGCGCTGCTGCTGCTCGCGCATGTACTGCTCGATCACCTGATAGAGGGTCCAGCCTGGCGGATGCCAGAACACCATGCCAGGCGCCTCTTCCTGGGTATGAAACAGTCCCAGCTTTTTGCCAATTTTGCGGTGATCGCGCTTTTCCGCCTCTTCGATGCGGTGCAGGTACTGCTTGAGCTGTTTCTTATTTGCCCAGGCCGTGCCGTAAACGCGCTGCAGCATTTCGTTGCTGGAATCGCCACGCCAGTAGGCGCCCGCCAGCTTGGTCAGTTTGAAAGCGCCCAGCCTGGCGGTAGTCGGCACGTGGGGGCCGCGGCAAAGATCCATCCACTCACCCTGCTGATAAAGCGAGATTTCCTCGCCGGCGGGCAGGTCGCGAATAATCTGCACTTTGTACTGCTCACCCATCGCCTCGAAAGTCGCGACCGCCTCGTCGCGGTCCATCACCCGACGCTTAACCGGAAGATCACTTGCAACGATCTCAGTCATGCGCTGCTCGATCTTAGGCAGATCGTCCGGCGTGAACTGATGCTCACTGGCAAAGTCGTAGTAAAAGCCGTCATCAATCACCGGACCGATAGTCACCTGCGTGCCGGGATACAGGTCCTGCACCGCCATGGCGAGCAAATGCGCGCTGGAGTGCCGAATGATTTCCAGGCCCGCGTCATCACGCTCGGTAATAATCGCTAGCTGCACATCTCGGTCAATCAGGTAACTGGTGTCGACCTCCTGCCCATCAACGATACCCGCAAGTGCGGCTTTGGCGAGGCCGGGGCCAATATCGGCGGCTACATTGGCAACCGTAACCGCCTCGGAAAATTGGCGCTGGCTACCGTCGGGAAGAGTAATGGCTGGCATAAGCTGCTCCTTCAGTGGTGGCCCATACGACAGGCCACGTGATGCCGGCGGAGCACGTCACTCCACCGTGGGGCGCGCATTTTGCCGCAGCGCAAAGCGGATTTAAAGCGAAGTAGTACCGCCAGAGATCTGTTCTGCGATTACCACGAAGCGCAGGGGGCCTCCAGGAATAATGGCGTCGAAGGGGTAGCAGGTCACCAGCAACAAACCCTGTTCCGGTAGGGGCGCTCGCAACTCTCCCGCTCGAGCATCCGCGATCACCGTCTCAAGCACCCGATAACGATACTGCTGACCGTGGTACTCCAGAGCCAGCTCATCGCCACGCAGCGTGTTTTGAAGAAAACGAAAGTGCGTATCACGGTGCGCCGAAATCATCACCATCCCTCGCTCTCCAGGGCTTGGACCTGCAGCCATTCCCGGACCAAAGGCCAGCGTATTGCCGCTATCCCCCTCGAGCACGAGGCGCTGGATCGACAGCCCCGCCACCTGCAAGCGGGCAACCGGGCGCGTATCAGCCCAGGGCCACGGCTTGCCTGCAGCGCCCTCGGTGCCACCGCGAGCATAAGCAGCCTCAAGCAGAACCGGCGCGAGCCAGGCCTTGGCGTAGATCAGCGCAGCCCCGGCAAACTGCACCGTGGCCAGCACGGCCAACAGCGGCGCTAACACAATCGACAGTTTGCGGGGCAACATGCCTAGGGCTCCGATCGATTCAGTGCGTGGGCGATCAAGGCAACAAACGCAAAGAACAGACTCAGGTAGAGTTTGACGGGTCCACTGGTCGCGCCCTGCGCAAAGGCAATACTGGTCGCAGCCTGGTCTTGGGGGCGAACTTGCTGCAGCTTGGCGGCAGCAACCCTGGCCTCTGCCGGTCGCACGGGCTGCGCTTCCAGCGCAACAAAGCTGGTAAATGGCGAGGCTAGCGAGAAGCGCAGTGCCACCGGCAGTGCCCGCTCCTTGAGCACATCGCGCGGTGCACCTCGCCTGCCGGCCTGCATAATTGCCGCCAGCTTCTGCCGAGCCCAGTGCTGGGCCACACCGTTGTCGGCTTGCGTTTCCGGCAGCGCTATCTGTCGCTCCCAGGCTCGTCCGGCGAGCTGACCCTGCACGCGAATAGTCCCGCCGCTAACAGGGCCGGTGAATCTCGCCACCTGCATCAGCGGCTGACGTGCATAGAGATCTGGAATCTGCAGGGGAAACACCTCAGCAGAAGCAGGCCAATGCACACGCAGATCCCGCGCCAACGGACGATCAATACGCTCAAATAGAGCATTCAACCGCGGGGCCACATCACTGGGGCGCGCAATAAACACCGTCTCCCCGCGCCCTGCCTCTGCTGCTCGGTGCATAAAATAACTATTGGGAGCACTGCCAATGCCGACGGTAAATACGCGCGTATTCCGCGCCTTTGCCTCAAGCAGCGAGAGCAAAGCATCTTCATTGCCGATCGCGCCGTCAGTCACAAAAATCAGCTGGCGCAGTGGATCTGCATCACTCACTTCGCCTGCATCATCCATCTCCATATTGGCTGCACTCGGCATAGGAAGTGCCAATGCGGTTTCCAGCGCCGGGTACATTTCTGTACCACCGCTGGCGTCGAGACCTCGAACGAAGCGCTCTGCCGTGGCCAGCGTCTGTGCATCCGCGCGGCGGGCCTCCCGAAACAGCGCTTTGTGATGATCGCTAAAGGCAATAATGTTGACGTAGTCGGACTCATGGAGTGTCGTCAGCGAATGCAGCACGCTGGCTCTGGCCTGACGAATTGGCTCTCCCTGCATCGAGCCGGACACGTCGATGACCAATATCAGCTCGCGCGGAAGACGCGACGCTGGCAGGGCCGCCTGTGGTGGCAGCAGCATTAACAGCGCAAACTCATCGCCATCAAATGCTTCGCGAAACACCGCCGCCTGTGGGGTGCTAGTGGCCGTGGGCGTCCAGCGCAGTACCAGATCCCGGTCCATTTCCGTGCGCCCATCACGCAGTGACAGATCAAAACCACCGTCAACGCGGTCTACCTGCAGGTCGTGGTAAAGCGCCTCGACCTGCGCCAGCGGCATACCAGCTTGCAGTGTTATCTGTATCGATAGGGGATTGAGCGGCGTGTGATCGTCGCCCGCCTCGAGGTACTGGTCCGTCGTCAGCAGTGGCGCGTCGGGAACCGCATGGGTCGCTGCGGCCCAACCGGAGCCATTCAGTGGCAACCAGGGCGTGGTCGCACTCTCATCGCTCTCGGCATCTGGCAGCGGCAAACCCGGGATGTAAATCGGGGTCACCGTGGTCGGGAAGCGCAGGGAAAATTCACCGTCTCGATAGCGAACCGGCAAGACCATCTCCACACGCACGGCGATTTCCTCACCCGGCGGCACATTGGCCACGCGCGTGGTAAACAGGTGCGGTCGCTGCTGCTCTAAGAGCGCAGCGCGCTGTCCGGCTTTACGTGCCGCATCGTAGACTTGGCGCGCGGCGTTACGCTCGCGGATTTCGCCGAGGATAGTTCGCTCGCCGACCTGCAACTCCAAACGGGTCACCGCCGCGTCCTGCGGAAGTGGCAGCAGGTATTCCGCCTCTCGCCACTCGGCGCTGTTATTGCGAAAGCGCTGCGTCAGCGTCCCCCGTGCCAACAAGCCAGAGACCTTGAGCTGCAGATGCGACTCTAGTTGCAATGCATTTGACGCGGGTTCTGCACCGGCACTCAGACGCATCACCGGACCACCCTGCTCCGCGCCGACATCGGCCCGCGCCGCCGGCGATGCCTCCAGGATCAGCAGAAACATCATGAGCACTATCGCGACCGCAAGCCTGCGTAGCAATCGCTCCTGCTCTACTTTGTCAAATTGCAGCAATCGCTGTAGCGTCGCTTGCTGGTGTGGCTCGTGTGGATAATCGTGCATCTAGGGTGCTCCCGAAGCGGTGAATGCGCATTAGGAGAACCCGCTCAGCAGGCTGGGATCGGGCATAGAAAAGGCAAATTACAGTTCAATTATGGCGAATTCTGGCAAAGCCCAAAATAGCGCGGTGCAAGCCGTGCGCCATCGCGTCGAGGCTGCTAGAGTCGTAGCTGTTCGCCAGCCTCATGCCACAAAGCGCGTGCAACGACACTCACCCATTGACTGACACGGCAGGACCCGAGACATGCTGAACTTTCTGACCTACTCACGGCGTATCTGGCTAAGGCCGGCACTACCCACACTGCGTCGCATGGTACGCACAGCGACGCACGTCACAGCCGCTATCGCGCTCGTGTTGGCCTCGCTCTCGGCGCAAGCTGCCGGTGAAGCGCAGCGCCGCTGGGAAACCATGAACCAGATCCGTATGGATAAATTCGACCTGGTCCTCCCGGAAGTCATGCGCGAGAACAAGGTGGACATGTGGATCACCGTCAATCGCGAAGGCTATGAAGACCCATTGACCGAAGACTTTGGCAAAGGCTATGTCGGAGGCTGGGGCTACTACATCTTCACGGATAAAGGCGGCGAGAGAATCGAGCGCGTTGCGGCGGGAATCGGCACGCATCTAATTGAGGAGAACGGTGCCTATGACAGCGTGACCGAGGGTGCGTTTGACCTCGCCGCTTTTGTGGCTGAGCGTGATCCGCAAAGCATCGCGCTGAACTACGCGGAGCACATCGGCGGTGCCGACGGGCTGACCTACACCGCATTCCTGCACCTGTCGGAGATGCTGGGCGAGAAGTATGCACAGCGCTTTGTATCGGCGCAGAAACTGGCATCAGATTTTCGCTCTCGGCGCGTCGCTTCAGAGATTGCGGCCTTTGCCCGCGCAGGCGAAATGTCCCGCAATATCGCTGAGCGCGCTTTCTCAAACGAGGTAATCACACCGGGAAAAACCACCTTGGCGGACGTCGCCTGGTGGATGCGCGAACAGCAGTTTGCGAACAATCTGGGAACTTCCTTCGGCATGCCATCGGTCTACATCACCGGCCCTGATGGTTTTGTTGCGCTCTCGGACGACCACGTCATTCAGCGCGGCGATTTTTTGGCCATCGACTGGGGCGTGGGCTACCTCAACTTTTA
This sequence comes from Congregibacter sp., assembly GCA_045105635.1. Lineage (GTDB taxonomy): Bacteria > Pseudomonadota > Gammaproteobacteria > Pseudomonadales > Halieaceae > Congregibacter. The sequence continues at coordinate 330,007 of JBGCDU010000006.1, read as the reverse complement.
CACGGATATGAAGCGTCATGCTTACATTTTGCAAGACGGTGAGACTGAGTTGCCCGCGAGTATCCAGAAGGCGTTTGACAACGGTCGCGCCGTCCGCGACATCATCAAGGCCAACATAAAAGCAGGCAAGACCGCCGGCGAAACTTACGACTTGCTGAACGAAAAGATCAACGCCGCGGGCTTCACGGTAATGGAGACCTTTAATCAACCCACGACTGATCCGGCGATCGTCGATGTCATTATTGGCTGTCACTCCGTGGGCAATCTGGGCCACGGCATAGGCCCGTCCATCGCCTGGTTCAACCCGGAACGCATGAAGTACACCATTCATCCGAGCAACCTGTTCTCCATTGAGCTGTTCGCGTACACGGCAATCCCGGAATGGGGCGGCAAAAAGCTGCGAATTCCGCTGGAGGACGATGCGGTCCTGACCGAGCGCGGTGTTGAATGGCTGTACCCGGTCACCAACCGCGTGCTGCTGGTTCGCTAGATCCGGCGCGGGCCAGACTCAACCGCGCTGTCGACGACGCTCTGGTCGCCGACAGCGGCAAACCAAGGCCCGGTATGCAGACCCTTAAAATGCCTCAGCATATTGTCATCGTCGAAGACGAAGCCGCCCTTGCGGCCAACTACTGCGATGCCCTGAGGCAACGCGGTTTTCGCGTGAGTCACTATATCGATCGACCGACCGCCAGTCGGGCCTTTGGCGAAGGCTTACCCGATCTTGCGATTATCGATATCTCCCTAGGCAGTGATCTCGAGGGCGGCTTTGAGCTGTGCCGGGAACTGCGCGCGCAATCCGCGGAGCTACCAATCGTATTCCTGACCGCCCGGGACGATGACATTGACGTGGTCTCGGGATTTCGTCTTGGCGCCGACGACTATCTCTCCAAGAATATCAGCCTGCTGCACCTGCAGGTGCGCGTCTCCGCGCTCCTGGCGCGCTCAAATACCCTTCGCGGTCGCGGTGATGAGGAGTCCATACTGCACCGTGGAGTTCTAACACTGGACACGGACCGCATGGAAGTCCAGTGGCGCGAGCGAGCCCTCGGCCTGACCGTTACGGAATACTGGATTGTCGAAGCTCTCGCGCGCCGACCCGGCCACGTAAAAAGCCGTCAGCAGCTCATGGAGGCGGCCAATACGGTGCTCGACGACAGCACCGTTACCTCTCACATCAAGCGTATACGCCGCAAATTTCAACAGGTAGATGATCAGTTCGCTGCAATAGAAACCGCTTACGGCATGGGCTACCGCTGGCTCGACACATGAGCCTGCGCAGCCAGCTGCTGGCAGTTAGTCTGCTCTTGCTGAGTCTGCCGTGGGCAGGCTGTCAGTACCTACGGGAAATGGAGTCCACGCTGCGGCAAGGCCAGAGCATGGCCACGGATGCGACAGCCCGCGCGATAGCCTCGGCACTGCGTGAGCAGCAAGGTCTGCTTTACCCGGTAGCTGCCCGCCGTGAGCCGACCACTGAGGTGCCGGACTGGTACCTCACACCATCCCGGCGCGATGTCATCGCCGATGGGTATGACGACGACTGGCGCGAACAGCCCCACCTCAACGCTCTTCCAGACACACCCGCCGGGCTAAAACTGTTTGCAGCCAGCCGACGCGACAAGCTGTTTATGCTCATTGAAGTTGAAGATGACACGCTCCGCTATCGCACGCCCAGCCAGCCTGGAGACCATCTGCTACTGCATTGCGTCGACGCGCTTGGAGCAAACATCCGGTACCAGTTGTCGGCCGAGGCTCCAGGGCTGATCCGGGCCCGGGCGATCGACGGTCGCCGGGATAGATTCAGCCAGTCCATTCGCGGCGCATGGCGGGAACGGGCTACCGGCTATGCCGTGGAATTCCAGTTGCCGCTGGACACACGCTGCCAGCGCCTGTCGATCGCGGTGATCGACACGCAGGGCGAGGAGGAATCCGGGAACGTCCAGCTACGGTATGACAGCCGCAGCTATTTCTCCGGCACAACGCCCTGGCTGGTTTATCAGGTAGCAGAACTCGACGACTGGCTGCGGGCCTTCGAGGAGCCCGGCCGCCGCATTGAGATTCACGATGCGAAAGACTGGGTGGTGGGTAGAAACGAGTATTCTTCCACTGTGGCATTTAACAATACCGATATTGGCACAAGGGACGCCAGAGACGACGCGCAAGACCCGGTATTCTGGCTGCTACGCGTTCTTTACCGTGCGGTGATGAGTGGAAATGAACCGATCGACAGCGACAGCGGAGACAAACCCCGTGTTCAAGCGATCGCCCAGATACTCACGCCAGCCGGCGTTCTGGGCTCTGTAGAAGTCAGCGAAACGACCGAGCGCTATCTCGCGCTCACTGATCGCGCGAGCTCGCGGGTGTTTGGCATCAGCGCGCTGGTGCTGCTGCTGGCCTTCGCTGGCTTGCTGTCCTATGCCACGCTCCTGAGCTGGCGCATTCGGCGCCTGCGTGATGCGGCCAGGGCTGTCGCGGCTCAGACCCAGACACCGGAAGAGTTTCCCCGCAGCAAGGCTGGAGACGAACTCGGAGAGCTGTCTCGAAGCTACGCCGACCTGCTGCGCCAGATCAGCGAATACAATGCCTATCTGCGTGGCCTTGCTCGCACGCTGTCGCATGAGCTGCGCACCCCGATTGCCGTAGTTGGCAGCTCACTCGAGAATCTCGACCACAATCTTAAAGACAATCTCAACGACAATCTCAAAGACAAGCTCAACGACAAGAACGTCGGCAGTGCATCTACTGAGCAACAGGACTATGTCCTGCGCGCTCAGGAAGGCCTGTCACGCTTAAAGCGAATCGTAACGGCCATGAGCGAGGCATCGCGCATCGAAGAGAGTCTGGAGGGCACGAGTTACGAAACGCTGGAGCTGGGCAATATGATGCGTGACCTGGTGAATGCCTACGGTACAAGTTTCCCGCAGAATGAATTTGAGCTTTCGCTGGCGGACGGCGCGTTTACGCTGCACAGCAACGGAGAGCTCATTGCGCAGGCACTGGACAAGCTGGTTGAAAACGCCGCGAGCTTTGCCACTGCAGGATCGGTGATCGAATTGCGACTGTACGCCGACGGCGGCGACTTCGTTATCGAAGTTTGCAATCGAGGACCGACACTGCCAGCTGCGCTGCGCGAACGACTGTTTGAACCCATGGTCAGCCTACGCGGCGCGGGAAATAACGAGGACACGCATCTGGGACTGGGGCTGCACATAGCTCGGACGATTGCCCAGGCACATGGCGGTGTTTTGCGGGCCGCGGATTTGCCAGCGGCAGACGGCGTGGTGTTCTCGCTTCGCTTGCCGGCTGGCTAGCTGATAAACGCCTGCTGTTTAATTTCCGTAAGCTGGTCGCGCAGCGCGGCGGCCTGCTCAAACTCCAGGTTTTTCGCATGCTGGTGCATCTGGCCTTCGAGTTGATCGAGGCGTCTGGCAAGCGCGGCCGGTGACAATCTAAGCAGCTCCTGACTGAAGGCCAGCGTTTCTTCGGCCACCTTCTGATCCTTCGCTTTGGCTTTGGTGGGCATGCGTCGAGCGCCCTCCATAATATCCTGCACGCTTTTCGTCACACCAATGGGCGTAATGTTGTTAGCTTTATTGTGCGCCACCTGTTTGCGTCGGCGGCGATCAGTCTCGTCCATAGCGCGCTGCATGGATCCGGTAATTTTGTCTGCATACAGAATCGCGCGACCTTTGAGGTTGCGCGCGCCGCGGCCAATAGTTTGAATCAGCGAACGATCCGAACGCAGGAAGCCTTCCTTATCGGCATCGAGAATCGCCACCAATGCGACCTCCGGCATGTCCAGACCCTCCCGCAAAAGGTTGATGCCCACCAACACGTCAAACACCCCCAGGCGTAGATCGCGAATGATTTCGACTCGCTCCACCGTATCGATATCCGAGTGCAGGTAGCGCACCCGCACGTCGTGCTCACTTAGATACTCCGACAAGTCCTCTGCCATGCGTTTGGTGAGCGTGGTCACCAGCACGCGATCACCTTCACCCACGACGATATGAATCTCCCCCAGCAGATTATCGACCTGCGTGGACGCTGGCCGTATTTCTATCTCCGGATCAATCAGTCCTGTGGGTCTGACTACCTGTTCAATCACCTGACCCGCATGCTCGGCTTCATAGGGTCCGGGCGTCGCCGAGACAAAGATCGCCTGGGGCATGAGCTGCTCCCACTCTTCGAACTTGAGCGGTCGATTATCCAGCGCGGAGGGCAAACGAAACCCGTACTCGACCAGGGTTTCCTTGCGCGAGCGATCGCCGCGATACATCGCACCGATTTGCGGGATACTCGCGTGAGACTCGTCGATGATGACCAGCGCGTTGTCGGGCAAGTACTCGTACAAGGTCGGCGGAGGGTCACCCGGCGCCCGTCCCGACAGATAGCGCGAGTAGTTCTCAACGCCCTGGCAATAGCCCAACTCGCGAATCATCTCTATGTCATAGCGGGTGCGCTGCTGTAATCGCTGGGCTTCGACCAGTTTCTCCACGCTTTTAAGCTGGTCAACGCGCTCGGCCAGCTCGAGCTCGATCTCTCCAATCGCATTCATCATCACCTCCCGAGGCGTCACGTAATGCGTCTTGGGGAAGATGGTTATGCGCGGGACCTTGGCGATGACAGCGCCGGTCAGTGGATCGAAGAGGCTGAGGCTCTCGACCTCCTCATCAAACAGCTCGATGCGAACCGCTTCGGCATCCGCCTCCGCTGGAAACACATCGATCACATCGCCGCGCACCCGATAAGTACCGCGAGAGAAATCAATATCGTTGCGCTTGTATTGGAGCTCCGCCAGCTGTCTCAGCAAATGTCGCTGGTCAATCACCTCGCCTCGGGAGATGTGCATAACCATCTTGAAGTAGGACTTGGGGTCTCCCAAACCATAGATTGCCGACACGGTCGCGACGACGATGCAATCTTTGCGCTCGATAAGCGCTTTGGTTGCCGACAATCGCATCTGCTCGATGTGTTCGTTGACCGAGGCGTCTTTCTCGATGAAGGTATCGGAGGACGGCACATACGCCTCAGGCTGATAGTAGTCGTAGTAGGAAACAAAGTACTCGACGGCGTTGTCCGGGAAAAACTGTTTGAACTCACCGTAAAGCTGCGCGGCCAAGGTCTTGTTATGCGCCATTACAATCGTTGGTCGCTGCAGTCGTTGCACCACGTGCGCCATGGTGAAGGTTTTGCCCGAACCCGTAACCCCAAGCAGGGTCTGAGCGGCAAGCCCAGCCTCTATTCCACCGACCAGCGCCTCAATAGCCGCTGGCTGATCACCGGCGGGCTGGAAGGACGATTCAACTCTGAACGGCTTGGTCATGCGCGGAAAAACTCGTAGAACTCGAACCCAATAGTATAAATGGTGTTGATTCCCGAGCGGAGGCTGATTAGAATCGCGCCCCTCCTTTATAAGGAGAGCATTTCCGCCTTAGCTCAGTTGGTAGAGCAATTGACTGTTAATCAATGGGTCGCTGGTTCGAGCCCAGCAGGCGGAGCCATATTGTGTTGGATATCAAAGGGTTACAGCGATGTGGCCCTTTTTTATTGTGACGTCACAGTTGATACGTCGTTACGACATTGTTGCTTCGAGTGGCACCGGCATACGCATCAGGTTTTTCACCAAGTGCTATGACAACACGAGGGCGGCACTCATTGTGCCTCGCGCTACGCCCGAAGTAGCGCCCCAGTCAACGCTGCAGTCGACTTTTTGTCGGCTATTTGCCCGAGGGCAGCGATGACTTAGCAGCGCCAGGCGATACAGCTTGGCCCGGCGTCGGGCAGCTTACTTCAGGAACCAGAGGCTAGAGACAGAATACATGCTGACCATCAACAAACTTGAAAAAATTATCGAACTGGAAGAGAACCTTCGCGCGGAGTACCAGGACAAGTTGGATACGGCCAACGCCGAAATAGAACGCTATAAACGTGAGCAGATTGAGTACGGTGAAAAGCGCAAGCAACTGCAAGCTTCCCTGGATCAGCAGCTGGAAACCATCCAGGAACTTTCTAGTAAAGCCACCACCATCCAGAAGGTCGAGCAGCGGAACCGGGAGCTGTTTAATCGCAGCGAAAACTTGCAGGGAGAGATCGCAACTCTCAAGCAGCGGGTAAAAACCCTGCAAAAAGACCTCGCCAAAGAGCGCGAACAAATCAAGGAGCTGACCCAGTACGACCCCATTCGTATGCGTTCGAACCTGGATGCCAGCAAGAAAAAGCTTGCCGAGAAGGCCCAGGCCAACGAATTACTGCAGAAATCCCTTAAAGAGGCCCGCGGCGAAAAAGCGGCACTGCAACTTGAGTTAGACGAAGTGAAAGCCAAGCTGCCTGCGACTGAGGAAGACTCAGGTTCAGCGGAGGAGTCGGGTAGAGAAGAAAAGGCTGCGTAGTCGACATTCGTTATGCCCCGTTATTCGTCATGTGCCGCCAGAAAAGCGCGGCCATCCCAGCCTAAAAGGCGGAGCCAAGTTTTACCGCCTATCCGGAGAGTGTTACGTGGCATTTGATTTAACAGGAAAAATAAAGCTCATTCAGGAAGCAAAAACCTTTGACAGTGGATTCACCAAGCGTGAAATGGTGATCATTGTTGAGGACGGTAAATATCCGCAAGAAATCAATTTCGAATTTGTGCAGGATAAGGCGGCCCTACTGGAAGCACTTCAGCCCGGGCAAGAAGTAACGGTCACCTTCGACATCCGTGGCAGGGAGTACAACGGCCGATATTTCAACAACCTGCAAGGCTGGAAAGTGGTTGCTGCGGAAAATGCAGCCGGGTTGGCTGCGCCAGATGCATCGTCAGAAGAGCATTACCCTTCTCCCTCGGATTTTGGCGAAGATATCCCTTTTTAAACACCCCCAGCTCGCGAAAAAAAGCTCTACTTCGTAAATTCCCAGGCACTGCTTTAAGCATATAGAGTTGTCATAGGGACCTGTAACGGGTGCAGCAATAAGCTTTCTCTGACAAAGTCACCGTGGCCATCCAAAGATCCCATCTTGTCCACGGATTGGCGCACGGTGGTTTCAACATTCTTCGAAAGCTTGCCGATATGGCTGGCTTTAAATCACGCGCTGTCACGCCGCGCAGCTAAGTCTTTCAGCCCAAGCGCTCACCGCATGCCGGTGTAGCGGTCATAAAATGCCGTCGTTATAGGCGGGTACTCCAAAATCGCACGCTCCTGATTGATTCTTTCGATGTTTTTTTCGCGCAGGGCGATAAACCGGGTTTCAGCGAGTAAGGACTCGTATGAGCGTGATGCAAATTCCATGACTTCAAAAGGAGACACCTTGGCATAGGCTTGCTCAAGAAACTGCAGGGCCTTGTCACTATCACCTTGAATCGACCAGTATCTGGCTTCGTCCAGATCGCGACCGAACGATACATCCCCCCCTGCACGAAAAATATCAATGGAAAAGCGCATACGCTGCATAGCCTCCTCGTACAGTTCCTGCTCGCCCACGCTGCGCAAGGCCATAGCCAACTCCAGGTACGGTGGGGGATCAGCATTAACCCCGGGGCGTAGCCGCGTCGCGTAGCTTTCAAGATCACCCTTGTACTCGCGCTTAAAATAATCCACCAGTTCCCGATCCTCACCGGTCTCAGCCAATACGCTAATGTAAACCGCGTGCGCCGCGTAGAAGTTTGGATTGTCTGCGATTGCGCTACGCGCTAAAGTTTTGGCCTTCTCATAGTCCGCGCGACGCAGAAACTCCCAGGGTTTAAAAACGGACAATATTTCCGCAGTGCCCGTGTATTCGTCATGCACACCCAGATCGTAATAGGCCGACCGTAGACTTGAATTATCGAGACTGTTCACGCCAATCTCAGGCACGCTCTCGCGCAGTTTGATTGATTCAGCGAGCTTCCCATCGAGCCCGGAAAGCAGCAGGCTACGCATCAGTGTTTTTTCGGTCTCGTCCCGCGTGGCGGCAATATAGCGCTCCCCTACACGCCTCGCCGTGTCCTTGTCGCCGATATCCATGCTGTAGAGAATCGTGTTGTTTACGCCCGGCTTATAAAGAGGATCGATATCCACCAATGCCTCTAACTGCGCCGCTACGTCGCGCAAGCGTCCGTCGTTTGCCAGCGCCAGAGCCAACCAGTTGCGTGCATCGAGGGAATTGGGACTCAACTCAATAGCGCGGCGCAGACTAGTGATGGCATAGTCCGCACGACCCGTATCGCTATTGATCATGCCGCGCACCGCGTAGGCGTCCGCGAGATCCGGGTCCAGAGCAAGCGCCTGCTCTACGTCTGCTGTGGCCCGCTCCAACGAGTCCTTTGCCGGAAGCTTGCCGTAGGAGCCAGGTCGATCGGATAGCAAAGCCAAAGCTTTGGCGCGTGCCGCGTAAGCCGGCGCATAGGCGGGGTCAATCGCGATCGCCTGGTTAAGCAGATCAAGTGCCCGCTCCATGCCAGGCGGATCACGGGTAAAAATCAGGTCTCGGGCCTCCAGAAACGAGCCGTAAGCCGTTACATCGGTACGCTGCACGGGCGTCAGGCTAGGTGCCTGCTCGACCTTGAGCTGGCTCTTCATGGCGATCAGTATGCGATTGGCAATGTCATCCTGCACGGCGAAAATATCGCTCAGATCGCCATCGTAGGTTTCGGACCACAAATGAAATCCATCAGTGACCTGAATAAGTTGCGCCGTCACGCGCACTTTGTTGCCCTGGGAACGCACGGATCCTTCGAGGATATGTGCAACATCCAGCACCCGGCCGATTTCTCGCAAATCTTCATTGCGCCCCTTAAAAGCAAAGGATGAGGTTCGACCCGCGACTTTCATACCGCTGACCTTGGCCAGGACATTTAGCAGTTCTTCGGAAATACCGTCGGCGAAGTATTCCTGGTTGCCCTCTGGTGACAGATCCGCAAATGGAAGGACGGCGATAGAGGCCTTCGCCTCAGCACTTTCCCCGGTAAGCTCAGGCAGCTGATTGGGGTTGAGAAACTTAGGCACGAACATGGCGCCCGCGAAGACGAGCAGCGCGAGCACCAGCACCATATCCAGTTTACTGCCGGTTTGTGCGGTAATACTCTCATCTGCATCGATCGCGGCCGTGCGCTTAATACCATCAAGCGTTAACTCAAAGGCCCAGGCACAAATCAAGGCAATGGGAAAGCCAATCGCCAGCAGTGAGACGATAAATCCATCGAACCATGCGGGCAGACCTACCGCCTCCTCGAGAGAGGCCCCGACCTGTACCAGCAACCAGCCAACAACCGCGTAGACGCCGGCCACCCGAAAGACGTTCCGTCGCTTTAACTCCCCGAGAAAACTCACATTCCATGCCCAAAAATTTGTCGCGAGCCGAAGATATCTCAAGCAAAGCGGACATGCTACTGAGACATGCTCGAAACACAATCTGACGCACATAAAGAATATCAGGGGCGGTAGCCAAACACCTCAACGCTTAGGGTCTAGGACTGCAGAAACTCCTTGAATTCCAGCAGGACTCCTGCGCAGTCGTCAGCATTGAAATACGCCATTCGAAAATGCGGAGAGTCCACAATCCCATCCGGTGTGACATGCCCAAGGCGAACGCCTTTGCCGCGCATTGCGGCAACGGCTGATTCGATATCAGTAACTTCATAGCAGACATGATTGACGCCAACATTAGTCTTGAGCAGTGTGGATCGAGATTTATCGGAAACAGGCTCAATGACCTCATAAGGCGTACCACCCACGCTAAAAAATGCAAAGCGCGCGTTACTGTTTTCAACTCGTGTCACCTCTCCTACTGGCACGGCAAAGATAGCCCCTAAGCGCGCTACATGCGCGTCCAAATCCTCGGTAACAATGCCAACATGGCTTAATCCAAGGATATAGTCGGCAGGTTCCATGGTCTTTCTCCTCCGGAGATTGGGTGTCGGGTAGATAAAGCTTACGCGAAGGCGGCTTCAGGTAAGCTATGCTCACTCCAGCTTGATGATCGAGCCATGCGACGGAGCAAAAGCTGGACCTATACTTTGATAAAAAACGTGAGGAATATTGATGAACGAAACAGCAGGCTCCGGCGGCTTTCTGCGGTCGATCGGGGAAAGTGTCGGCAGCTTTCTCGCCGGCATACCACCCGCGATTGGTGAGTTCTTTGGCGGTGTTGGCCAAGGTGCCGGCGTAAATGGAATTTTGGATTGGACCGCTTTGATCCTGGGTCTCGCGCTGCTGCTGTCGACGATCAGAGGCTTTAAGCGCGGACGTATTGTGGGGCCCATGTTCCGGGGCATGATTGGTGTGGCGATCATGGGATGGGCCATAGCGTAGCCATACCTAAGGCTACTTTCGAACAAACACCTTATCGATAATCTTCCACTGGCCTTGCAGCTTTGCAAGCGTAAGCAAGTCGATATAGGCGCCGTCGAAGTCAAACACCACGCGGGCAAACTGCCCGCCCACCGCGTCACCAAACAGGTCGACGGAAAGCACTTCACCCCGTCGTGTGCTGGCATCTCCGTGCATCCAGCGCGCTATGGCATCCGCTATGGGCTCTGCCGCCAACGCACCGGACGCGTTCACGCTCTTGAGCTCTGCATCCGAATCAAATGCTCGCTCTAGTCGAACCCGGCTCACTTCGTTGATGCCTTCGAAGTAATCGAACACCGCAGTGCGGATGGCAGCATGGTCGTCAGCGCCATACGCGGGGCGGGATATCGTTATGCTCGCGGCAAGGAGCACGCCACAGGTGAGCGTCAAGCAAGCCACAACTCCTGTCGCAAAAAGTGATGACTCATTTTTTAGCATTGCCGTGGCCTCTGTCATAAGTTGTATAGCGAAAACCTGTCGTCGAACTCATACAAGTTAACACTTATGCAGCAAAGAGCTCTGCACTCTCGGATCAGGCAAGCACTCGTTTCCGTTCAAGCAAGGCACGGCTCGGCGACGACAACTCTGCAGACCCACTCATACCGGTAGTTGTGAAAGAATAGGGCCGACGAAAGTACAAAGCCGCGCTGCTGGCCGACACGCCCCACAGAGGAAATTAGCATGGCAGGATCTCTGCAGGATCAGTTGCTCAATGCCGGACTGAGCGACACAAAGAAAGCAAAAAAGCTAGAGAAGGAGAAGCGCAAACAAAAGCGCACTTCGCACAAATCCGGAGTACCCGTGGTTGACGAAGTAAAGCTGGCGGCGCAGCAGGCCCGCGAGCAAAAAGGCGCTCGGGATCGAGCACTGAATCAGACTCGGAATGAGGAGGCGAATCGTAAGGCCGTCGAGGCGCAGATCATACAGCTGATCGAAAATCACAAACTCGATCGCCGTGGCGGCGAGATCGGCTTTAACTTCACCTGCGACAAGAAAATCAAGAAACTCTATGTCACGGCTTTGCAGCAGAAACTACTCGCAGCAGGAAAAATTACGGTCGCACGAATCGAAGAGCGCTTTGAACTGATTCCCGAGCAAGTCGCGAGCAAAATAGCGGAGCGCGATGCGCAGCGGTTGATTTCCTGTGCGCAAGAGACAGCGGACACACTGCAGGCAGATGAGCGTGACTGGTACAAGGACTATGAGATTCCGGATGATCTGATGTGGTGAACGTGGTGATACTTACGACATTCTCCTAGCATTGTGATGGCCGCACTGGACAATCTGATCGATAAGACACTGGTATCCACCTGGAACGCCGATCGCAATCGCATGGCAAAATACCACCACAAACTGCATATCCGCGTGTCCGAGAATTTCGATTTTTTCACGGCCAGAGCTAGCAGTGCTTGGTGTCCTTTTCCTTCGCGGAGCGCAGACAGCTGGGGAAATCCGCTCGCGCTGCGCGCGGATGCATGAGTTTGAAGGCCTGGACGCGGTTTAAAACGTGTTAATCGCCCTGGCCGAAAACTCAGACGGCCGGTGGTCTTGCGAAGGACGGTGCGGTGCAGGAACAAATCGATGCCGGCCTTGAGGACGCGATAACGCGCGCGCACCCAGATACTATTCCGAAACGGGAGCGACTATTGCCCTGGACTCCCGGTAAGTGGGCCCGACTTGGTAGCATCCACATCAGGGCCCGTCGTGACGTTCGAGACGCGCAGGGGCATCAGCAGGAGCTGATCGAGGCGTGATTCTTCTAATTCACGAAATCGCTCGATACCGATCTCCATCGTGGGATGAGTGTCGTAGGGCCGATTTCGGTAGGTGCCAAACAAATAGTCAAACCACGGCACGGTGCTCGAAAAATTGCTATCTGTGTACTGCCTGTCGCTACAGTGATGTATGCGATGAAAGTCGGGTGTGACCGCTATATAGCGAAGATATTTGTCTACCCTCTCCGGCAATTTAATGTTGCTGTGACTCCACAAATCCTGGGTAACCCGAATAAGCTCATAGAAAATAAGTGCTGACACTGGTGCCCCCAGGGCTGCAATGACGGGTAGCCTAAAGCCAAGAAGAATAATCGCCGCAAGAGGATGATTGCGATATGTGGTGGTCACGTCGAAATCCGTATCGCTGTGATGCACCGCGTGAAAACGCCACAGGAATGGTACTGCATGCAACAAACGATGATAGAGATAGTCGGCCAGTCCAAGAAGCAGCAGCACCAGTAGACAACTGATCCACCATGCGGGCGCCAGCCACTGCAGCAGTCCAATCTGCTCTTTCTCTGCCCACCACGTGGTCACAACACCTGCGGCAGTCAAAACGGCCTTGACAATAAATGTGGTGACAACAGCCAGGCCAATATTGTTGACCCAGCGAAACGCCAAATCCGCGGTCACATTACGCCGGGGAGCAATCATTTCTGCGATAGTGCAGGCAGAAAAAGTGCCCACAATCGCCCAGAAATAAATCCAGCTCTCGTTTTGCTGCAAAATTTCAGTCATAAAAAACCATGACGACAGTCGTGGCGTATGACGGTCGCAAACAGGGCACGTTCTACGCGCCCACTAATCGCTCACGTTACTTGCGGCGATTTTTCAGCAGGCGTGCGCCCACGACGGCAAGGGCCAAAACCAAACCAGAAATTACCCAGGGGGAGTCTACGGGCACGGCGGTCACCGCGGTCGGGGTTGGAGTACTGCCGGCCAGAGTGCCTTGAGAAACTAATAACGCGCCCAAAACCACTGCGGATAGCGATGACTTCATGGGAGATGACTTCATACTGTTGCCTCAGATTGTTTCATGAACATTGTCGTACGGCGAAAATTTGAGCCTCGAAATTATGCACCGCCATACCATTGAATTCAATATGCCTCCGCCGCAGACCTCGGTAGGCTTATCAGTCACCTCGACCTTGACCGATTTCCGCACGACGGTTCTCCAAACCAACCTCGCCGCGGCTTTTGCTTTACGCTTTACGCTCGTTCAATCCTCCAAGGAATCGTCATGCGCTTCTTCATGAAACCCGCCTTAATGCTAGCCTTGGCCATTCCCCAGTTGGCCGTTTTCACTCCCAGCTTTGCTCAGTCGAACTTAAGCGTCGATGGCAAACGACTTAACAACACCATGTCTCGCATGAAAACATTCGGCGGCACACGCGATAACGGCTCAACGCGAGTTGCCTACAGCGAGAGCAACAAAACTGCGCTCGAATACCTAGAAAACCTTATGCGTGAGGCAGGACTTGAAACGCGCATCGACGCCGCCGGCAATCTTGTCGGTCGCCGCCGAGGTGGCAATCCAAAGCTAGCCCCTATCGTTACCGGCTCGCACATCGACACGGTACCCAACGGCGGTCACTACGACGGTATTGTTGGCGTCATGTCGGCGATAGAAGTTGCCACCACACTTCATCATAAGAAGGTATCGCTCCGGCATCCCGTCGAGTTTGTGGTCTGGTCAAACGAAGAAGCCGGCAAAATCGGCAGTCGCGCCGTGGTGGGCGCCGTCGGGCCGGAAGAGTTCGAATTGCCAAGCCTCGGTGAACGTAGACTGGGTGAAGGTATGCGATATCTAGGGGGCGATCCCGACAGCATTAGCTCCGTACAGCGCGGCGTCGGCGACATTGCCGCGTACCTTGAACTGCACATTGAGCAAGGCGCCATCCTGGATCGCAAGAACATCGCCATCGGCGTCGTCGAGGGCATAGTTGGTATTCGCCGCTGGAACGTCACTGTCGATGGCTTCGCCAACCACGCCGGTACAACGCCCATGGATCAGCGTCAGGATGCGCTTTACACCGCCGCACGCTTCGTCACATTAGTCCGCGACCTGATAACGGATGTGCCGGGCACGCAGGTAGGCACCGTCGGCCGCATAGACGCGTTCCCCGGCGCGCCGAACGTGGTCCCGGGCAAGGCGACCATGAGTCTGGAGATACGCGACCTGAGTATGCAAAAAGTGGCCGCGCTGTTTACCCGCATCGAGGCAGCCAGCCAAACGCTCGCCAACGAAACCGCCACGACGATTACCTTCCATCAGTTTTACGAATCCATGGCCGCGCCAACGGACGAGAGCATCCGCCTGATTATTGAGGCCAGCACCGACTCACTTGGACTCAGTCACCAGCGTATGCCCAGCGGAGCGGGCCACGACGCGCAAAGCCTGGGACCAATAAGTCCGATCGGCATGATCTTCGTTCCGAGCCGAGACGGCGTCAGTCACGCACCCGCTGAATTCACCACTCCACAGCAGGTCACTAATGGGGCAAATGTATTGCTCAGAACCTTACTCGGAGTCGATGCAGAGATCGACTAGATTACCCGGCGCTACACCCGTGCATTGTAAAAGTACCTGTCAGCAACATCGTATAAGCGCTTTAATAGAGGCAGAATCCCGCCATGACTCAACACGAATACGTCTTTATCGCGATCTCCATTATTCTCGGCCTGGCGATCACTCGGTTGCTTAGCTCCGTCGCGGGACTGATTCGAGCGCACACGCGCGTTACCTTTCACTGGGCAACGGCGGTATGGAGCGCCTGTGTGATGCTGTTCATTCTGCAATTGTGGTGGGTGGGCTGGGAGCTTCGCTCTTTTTCGGACTGGTCGATTCTTGATTTTTTCGCTCTGGTTATCGGTGCTATTTTTGTCTACGGCGCTGCCGAGCTCTCGCTGCCTACAGAAGACTATGACATTAGCAATGATTCAGAACTGGATTTCCTTGATCACAGCCACTCGCTCGGACGCGTATCTGCCGGATCCATGTTGGGATACTTCTGCATGAGTCCATACGTCAATGTCACGATATTCGGCTATCCGGCGCTGCCATCAATTGCCATTCCGCTCCTGGGCGGCTTTTTAATGGTACTGGTAATAGCAAAGCCCGCTTGGTTTAAGGTTCTCTCGGTCGTGTTTGCCAATTATGCGATTGCGATCCTCTACATGACATCCTGACGCTGCCAGTTCCGGGCAAGACGCCACAGGGCCAGCTGTTCATACTGTGAGCCGGCATTGGAGTGTCGACTTTTGCGCACGATATTTGGCACGCATCGCATTCGTCACGAATAGTATTTGGGCAAAAAGGGAACATTGATGAAGGCTCCGCTGGCAGCACTCCTTGCCACTCTGGCGACCTTGTCTACACCGCTCGATACCTGGGCTGGCGGCGAGATTGTGATTGACCGATCTGCGTACCACGACAGATTGCGTGGATTCTGGCTGGGAAGCTCCATCGCCAACTGGACCGGCCTCCCGACCGAAAACACCCGCGCCATACCGCCCTTTTTTACCGACGATGACTGGCAGATGCAGATCGGGCGAGACGGTGAAATCGTCGATTATGTGCTGGAGAGCGCTCCTTGGGGATCAGACGATGATACGGATATTGAGTATGTCTACCAGAGTGCCCTGGAGAAAAACGCCAGCTACATCCTCACCGATAAACAAATAGCCTCCGCCTGGCAAAAGCATATCGGCCTGCCACTTCTGTGGGTCTCAAATTTGGCTGCTTTGGGACAGATGCAGAATGGGGCATTGCCGCCGGAGACATCCCTACCGCACAACAATCCCATGTGGGACATGATAGATGCGCAGCTGACCACTGAGATTTTTGGCGCTCTATCTCCCGCACGCCCGGATGTCGCGCTGCAAACGGCGCATTTGCCGATTCGCACCACGGCTTACCTGCACTCTGAATGGGCGGCCGAGTTCTACGTCATTATGCATTCTCTCGTTCCTCTGGTTGATCCACAATGGTCGCGCGCAGAGCAAGTGATCTGGATGGCCCAGGAAGCTCGCAAGCGAATACCCAACGGTTCGTACATCGCCGATATGTATGACTTCGTGAAGGCCCAGTACGACGCAAATGCAGATAAAGACGACTGGGAGCAAACCCGCGACAAGGTGTATGAGCGTTACCAGGTAAAGCGGGCCGCCGGTTACAACTACAAGTATCCCTGGGATGCGGGCATCAACTTCGCGTCGTCCATTGTCAGCCTGCTCTACGGCGAGGGCGATTACAAAAAGACTATTCGCATCGGCGCGCTAGCGGGTTGGGATGCCGACAACCCTACCGCTACCTGGGGCGGAATGCTGGGATTACTCTACGGCTATGCAGGACTCGAAGAACACTTTGACAAACGGGACTTCTCGGACGAGTACTTTATTTCCCGGACTCGCTACAATTTTCCGGCAGCGGCCGATAATTTTACGGACATGGCGTCCCGCGGCCTGAAAGTCATTGACAGAGTGGTAGTGCATGGCATGGGCGGTCGACTTGTCGCGGGCAACTGGCTAATTCCGCCGATGCAGGGTGATATTGAGACCGCGACAACACAAGAAATGCGCGTTCCGTGGGAAACCATTGAAGACAACGACCCACGCTGGGAATACACGGGTTTTGTGACCTCCGAAGAACAATGGAATGCATCGGGAGCAACCCTGACCTCCGGTCAGTCAGATTGCCTTGCAGAGATAAACTTCACGGGCACGGCGGTGCAGTACTACGCCTTCAGGAACGCAGACGCGGGAACCGTTAAGGTCATTCTGGATAACATGGAGCCGCGATTCGTCGACCTGTCTAACAAGGCTGATCCCGATACACAGCACCTTGGGCAGAATCCTAAATTCCGCTCCCAGCAGTACTACGTAAAAGTGTTTGAGCAGAGGGGGCTGCCGCGTGGCGACCATCGCTTGCGTATTGCCTGCGACAGTAAATCCACGCATAAAAACATCGATATGCTATCCATCATCCCCTAGGGATTACCTGACATCCGTCTCCTGTGCGACTCGTTTGCCTTGCACAGCTAGCCGATGTGAGAGGATTTTCGCAACAAGTCCTTATAAACAACGCCAGCTTTCATAACGAAGGATACCGACTCGGTCACACGGATATCCTCCAATGGGTTGCCCGCGACCGCCACAATATAAGCCTGGGCACCTTCGCATCCAGAATACTGGCGTGCTCCACACTGTCTACGCCGGCAAGAATCGCGGCCTTTATGCCGTCCGTGCCGTGCGCAGCAACAATCAGATCGCGGTAGTGACTTTCACTCACGATCGCCTCCATTTCCTCCCGGGAATACTGGATCTCGCCTACTTTTGTACCACGTGAAAAGACGCCGCCAGTCGCACAAAATTTGATGGTGTCTGCCCCATACTAGATGTTCTCGCGCACTTTTTTGGCGCACGGCCCAGGGCCCATCGGCAACGCCCTGGCTTTTCAGCTGTAGCTCCGGTGGCGAGTAGTTATCATCACAATGTCCGCCGGAAATGCCCAATGATGCACCTGCAGCCCAAATTCTCGGACCCACCACGTCACCATCATTGATAGCATCGCGAACTGCTATGACTGTAAAAGCCGCCGAGCCGACGTTACGCACTGATGTGAAGCCCGCCATGAGCGTCGTCTGCGCGTTTGCCACGGCGTTGACTGTCTTCCTCGGCACCGACTGTAGGCGGCTTTCAAGGAAGGACGCCTGGCCTGGAGGGGAACCCAAATGAACGTGCATATCCATGAAGCCCGGGAGCAGTGTTTTACCTCGCAGATACATTTCCCGAGCGCCCTTCTCCGCGCTGAGTTCGCCGCGTGTGCCGACGGCCTCAATAACGCCGTCGCTAGTTAGCACCGCTGGGTTAGCAACCAGCTCGCCGCTCACAGTATCTATCTGTAATCGGCGCTCAGCAAAATCTGCTCGGCCAGCGTGGTCTGGACCAGGAGACCGCTACTCAGAAGTCCCAGGGTCAAAGACATGGCGGACGCGGTTCTTATTGGCATAAATTTGTGTCTTCTCAGCGGTAGTGGTTGGGCGGATGCACTCGACTCGCGAATCCAGCGGCGGTGCAGCAGATACGCGGATCGCGAACGGTATATTATGTACCCGACTACTCTTTTAAGCTGGTCTCTACGCATCTTACGCAGGTAGGGTTTTAATGATGAAAATGACGCTTTCGGTGCTTGGCCTTTTCACCGCCACCATACTCCACTGCCTACCAATATGCGCCGACGACGCTGCAATCGAAGGCGAGCTCGATGCCTACTGGAGTAGCGTTCGACAGTATCTGGCCGAGGGAGATTTCGACGGCGTAGTTTCGACGTACCACCCGGACGCGGTACTGGTGAGCGAACATCTGGGCACGAGCTACCCGATCGCGCGCGCGTTACAGCGATGGAAACCGGGCATTCTGGAGACCCAGGCAGGCAGGGCTTTCTCACAGGTGGAGTTTCGCATCACGCGTCGCCTCTTCAGTGATTCTACGGCGCATGAACACGGCATGTTCCATTTCCGCGCGGGACCCACTGGAGACAACGCTGATCCAGCAGATATGGATGAGGCCTACATACACTTCGAGGCCTTGCTGCTTAAATCGGATGGCTGGAAAATGGTGATGGAGTACCAGAAGCATCCTGCGACGATCGAGGAATGGAATACCGCTGTGTCAGCAGGCGGCAGCGAAGGCTTTGAGTAAACTCATGCAAAACCTCATACAGAACCGTAAACAAGACCCCCGGCGAAATCCTGGCTGCACACGACCTACCACTATGCGTGCCGTGCTCGCGACGATATTGACTGCCTTGTCGCCGATAGTGGCAACAGTGGCAATCGTGCCGGGACTCCATGCCGCTCCCGGAGATCGCCCCAGCCTTCGCGCCGAGCGGCTCAGCATCATACCTACGCTCGATGGCAAGGTACTTGATGACCAGGCATGGAGTGGCATGCGCCCGGCAACAGGATTTCGACAAATTCAACCTGATGAGGGTAGGCCCGCTTCCCAGCGCACTGAGGTGTTTGTCGGTTTTACCGACGACACGCTCTACGTCGCGGTGATCGCCCACGACACAGACCCCGATGCGATCGTCGCGTCGGATAGTCGCCGCGACGCATCCCTGGACGACTCGGACAGTTTCCGCATGATCATTGACGGATTCAAGGACCGGCAAAATGGCCTGGTGTTCGGTACCAATCCCGCAGGCATGCAGTACGACGGCCAGCTCGTCAAGGAATCGACGGGCTTCACCAGCGCGAGTGGATCGGGGTTCAACCTGAACTGGGATGCGCCCTGGGAGGTCGCGAGTTCGATTGGCGAGCACGGCTGGTCTGCGGAGTTTCAGATCCCCTTCCGCTCGCTGCGCTATGGCGGCGCCGACAGGCAGGAATGGGGGATAAACTTCCAGCGCAACATACGCCGCAACAACAATGAGATCGTGTTCTGGGCTCCGCTGGATCGACAGTTTTCGATACTGCGCGTATATGATGCGGGCATCCTGACGGGCGTTGAGCCGCCACCGCAGCGTAGCCTGCTGGTCACGCCCTATGCGCTGGCAAGAATTGAATCCGAGGACATCGAGGGCACCAATCGCAGCGAGGAGTTTGGCGTCGACATAAAATACTCGGTAACCCCCAGCCTGACTCTTGATCTGACCTACAACACTGACTTTGCCCAGGTCGAAGTAGATGACCTGCAAGTCAATCTCAATCGCTTCAGCCTGTTCTTCCCCGAGAAGCGGCCGTTCTTTCTTGAGAACGCCGGGCAGTACACTGTTGGCACGCCGCAGGAGGTCGAATTTTTCTTTAGCCGCCGCGTCGGAATCGATGCCCTTGGGGCCCCCACGCCGATCGTGGGCGGTGCGCGCTTGTCCGGAAAGATTGGCCAGTCCACCAACGTCGGGCTGCTGCACATGCAAACCGAGGATGTCCCGGGCGAAGCCCCGCAAAACGACTTCTCCGTCGTACGCGTCAACCGAGAGCTGGCAAACCGCTCGTCCTTTGGCGCGGTGTTCGTAAACCGCGACGGAGACGGCAGCCTGCTCCCCGAGGGGCAGGATGATTACAACCGCACCTACGGTTTCGATGGCCGTCTGGGTTTTGGTGACTACGGCACGGTCAGTGGTTGGGCAGGCAAGACGGACACGCCGGGGCTGACCGGGGACGATTACGCCTACAATGTGCGCGTCGATTACGACTCACCTCGGTGGTCCAATAACTTAGCGTTTACCGAAGTCTCCGAAGACTTCAATCCGGAGGTCGGATTTCTGAATCGAGATGACTACCGCAAGATTGAAGGACGTGTTCTCTATCGCTACCGACCGGACAATGTCGCCGGACTCCTCGAGCTACGCCCGCACGTGTCCTATCGAGGGTGGTGGGATCTCGACGGCGAGCAGGAAACCGGGTTCCTGCATCTCGACAACCATTTTGAGTGGCGCTCTAGCCTCGAAATACACACTGGGATGAATTTCACCTACGAGCGAGTCAAAGAGCCCTTTGAGCTCACTACTGGCGTCGAAGTACCGGTCGGCGAGTACGACAACTCAGAAGTCCAGCTTGTTTTTCAATCCAACGAGGGTAGAGCGCTGTACGCCGAGGTAACCAGCGTTACCGGTGGGTTCTTCAACGGCGAACGCCAGAGTCTGCGCCCCACCGTGCGCTACCGCATCGGCGAAACCTTCTCTACGGAGCTGGCCTGGAACTACAATCGCATAGATTTACCGAGCGAGGGCAGCGCCTTCACCATCAATGCAGGTCAATTGCGCGTGTCCTATTCCTTTACGCCAAAGGTACTGCTACAGGCTTTGTTTCAGTACGACGATCGTAGCGATCGGGTCGGCATGAATCTGCGTTTCTCGGTACTACAGCGGGCCAATGCCGGTCTTTTTGTCGTGTACAACGAAGTCGACGAAATGGGCTTTCGCAAGCCGCGCCGCGAGTTCGCCCTGAAATACAGCCGCATTCTGGATGTGTTGCGCTGATTGCTCTACTGCAGCAGGCTGGGCTAGGAAAAAGCGCGAGGACAACGGCGAGACCCTAGAGGTCTGGGAGCGTGACTGGTATAACGGCTGCGAGATTTCTAACGACCTGATGTGGCAGCCCATCCGATGACTTTCCCAAAAATAGTACACCGACCATTTTTAGCAACACGCCCGACGCTAACCGCACAACACAGCGTCGCGCTCCTGTTGTGCGCCTTGACCTTATTGGCTGTGCCGATGCCAGGCCATTCACGCGATTCTCAAAGCCCCGCAGAGCGCCCCTATCTTGTACCTATGAGCTCCTCTTTCGTTCCCGAGGAACGCATTCTTACACACCGCGAGCAAGCCAAATTAGTGCGCGGCTGGCTTGAGACGCGCTTTAAAACGATCCTGCCAGAAATCATGCGCCGCGAAGGCATCGACATGTGGATCATCGTTTCTCGCGAGTACAACGACGACCCGGTGTTCCGCTCGCTGGCACCATTCGAAACCTATTCTTCGCGGCGCAGAACCATTCTGGTGTTTCACGATCGTGGCGAAGAACTGGGCGTTGAGACGCTCTCAGTGGGTCGCTTCAACTATCAGAACCTCTACACCGTAGTGCCAACGCACAACGAAAAACAGTTCGAAGGACTGCGCGAGCTGGTTGAAGAGCGGAATCCCCGCAAAATCGGCATCAACATGTCCGAGCGCTGGAATCATGCAGATGGCCTGACCGCCGTGCAACGGGATTCACTCTTCGCTGGCCTCGAGGGCTACACGGACCGGATCGTCAGTGCCGAAATGCTGGTCGTTGGATGGCTGGAGACACGTCTTCCAGAAGAAACCGCTGCCTACCGTCATATTATGCGCGTCGCACACTCGGTGATTGGACGTGCATTTTCCAACGAAGTCATCGTACCCGGCGTCACCACAGCCGACGACGTGCGCTGGTGGATGCGGCAGCAAGTCGCGGAATACGGACTGGGAGGCTGGTTTCACCCGTCAGTTGGCATACAGCGGCAAGGCGAAGAAGGACGCTTCAGCGGCGATGCGGTCATCCAGCGTGGTGACATGCTATGGACGGACTTTGGTATTCAGTACCTCGGCTTTGCCACTGACACCCAGCACAACGCTTACGTCCTGCGACCCGACGAAGTCGAACCACCCGCCGGACTACAGGCTGGCCTGCGCGCTTCCATGCGCCTGCAGGACATCACTCGTGCGCAATCCCAGGTCGGACGCACCGGTAACGAGGCCCTGGCCGCTTCGCTGGCTCAGGCTAAAAAGGAGGGTCTCGATGGCACGATCTACTGGCACTCCATCGGTTATCACGGGCATGCTGCTGGCGTCCCCCTGGGGATGACTGACTACCAGAGTGGCGTTCCCGTCAGGGGCGAGCTGACCTTCAAGCCCAATACCTGGCACTCCGTAGAGCTTAACGTGGTGCACCCGGTGCCAGAGTGGGATAACCAGCCGATCAAGTTCTCCATGGAAGAAGACGCGCTGCTGACCGAGGACGGCTGGGAATGGATCCTTGGGCGTCAGGAATCCTTTTACCTGATTCGGTGATCAATCCAGCAACCGGCCGCGGTCACTTTCTATAGTCCAGGGCCGGTTCCCGATCGCCAAGCAGCGCTTCGTATTCGAAGTCAGGGCCTGTACGTTCCTCGAACTCAGCCTTGGCCTCGGCAAGGAGTTCTGGCTGTGTCAGCAGGTCGATAGCGCTGAGGGCCAGGGTTTTGGCCGCCACCATCATTCCCTTGTAACCAATGGGCGTACCGCCGGCGGCCACCGCCTGCCAGCTGTGCGCCGGCGTGCCCGGCACCCATGTCGCAGCGCGCATTGCGGCCATGGGGACGCTCCAGCTCACATCACCTGTGTCCGCCGAGGCCTTACCCTTGGTAAATACCATAGGTTTGACCACACCCGCTGAATCAATACTCGGCAGCTTGCCATTCAGCGTGGCCTGGAGCTCTCGCGCAAACGCCATGTCTGCGTCGCTATAGTCGACGCCACCCACGGTGGACAAGTTGGCGTGCAGGGCGCCAGCGAGCGTCGCATTGGGTAAGCGGGGATAGGTACCACCAATAATTTCGTAGTCCATGCTTGTTTCTGTACCCATTGCTGCACCTTCCGCTGTGCGCACTATTCTTGCCCAGACAGCGCGCACCTCGTCTACATCCTCGTGGCGCACCACGTAATACACTTCTGCGGATTTGGGCACGATGTTGGGCGCATTCCCTCCATCGGTAATAACGTAATGAATGCGCGTGGATTCGGTGGTGTGCTCACGCAGCATATTCACCATGTCGTTCATCGCCTCCACACCGTCAAGCGCAGAGCGACCACGCTCCGGCGCGGCGGCCGCGTGTGCGGAACGACCCGAGAACCGGAACTTCCCTGAAATGGTCGCTAGATTGGTACCTGGATTGGCAGTGTTGGCATCTCCCGCATGCCAGCTAACCACCGCATCGACATCCTCAAACAGACCCGCTCGCACCATGTACACCTTGCCCGAGCCACCCTCCTCGGCCGGTGTGCCATAGAAACGGATAGTGCCCGCAGTGCCCGTGCCAGCCAGCCAGTTCTTTACCGCAATCGCGGCCGCAAGGGAGCCCGTTCCGAACAGGTGATGCCCGCAGGCTTGCCCTGGAGCACCGTTCGTTTGCGGCTCCTCGTAGGGCACAGCTGCCTGCGACATACCGGGCAGGGCATCGTACTCACCCAGTATCCCGATCACCGGACCACCAGAACCGTATGAGGCTGTGAACGCAGTGGGCATGCCGGCCACCCCGCTGTCGATGACGAAGCCCTCCGCGGCAAGCGTTTCCTGCAACAGTCGCGCGCTCTCAACTTCGAGATAGCCAAGCTCAGGACTGGCCCATAGTGTGTGAGCGATGGCCTGGTAGCGCTCGTAGTCGTCGTTCAATTCCGACACGACAGAAGCCTTATCAATCTGTGCAAAAACCGACACCGAAAAGACAGACAATGCGACAGGCAAAACCCGCCGGGAGAGAAATGAAATACGCATGTAGTTGCTCCGCTTCGTTGTAGCATCCGCTCAAAAATCAAGTGTACCGCCTGTGTGGCAGCTGCCTAACTATCATCACCTAACTGCTGCAGCAAAAACGCATAAACATCCGCGTATTGCGACAAAACCTGCTCGCGCGTCGAGCCAATGCCGTGTCCGGAGTCAAAGTCTATTCTCAACAGCACGGGCGCCTCAACGCCGTTCACGGCCTGCAGCCGTGCTGCCATTTTTCCGGACATCCAGGGGTTCACGCGGGGATCGTTAAAGCCGTGTGTGAGGAGCGTAGCCGGGTAGCGCTTGCCATCCTCCACGGCGTGATAGGCGCTCATGGCGAGCAGACCTTCGAAACCGGCCTTTTCTGTCACCGTGCCGAACTCCTTGATATTGGGCACACCGTTGGTCGTGGTTTCTGCACGGATCGCGTCCAGCATGCCCACCTGTATGACTGCAGCGCCAAAGAGATCCGGCCGTGTAGTAATGGATCGGCCCACCAGGATGCCACCGGCCGAGCCGCCCATGGGGGCCATGTGCTCAGGCGCACTATAACCCTCGTCCACAAGGTATTCGGCCGTGGCAATAAGATCGAGCCAGGTGTTAGGTTTGTTCTCCATTCGACCGTCGTAATGCCACTCCGGGCCGTACTCCCCGCCTCCGCGCACGTGGGCGATAGCGTATATGCCTCCTTGCTCGAGCCAGGCCATGCGGATTGTCGAGAACCCCACGTCCATGGAAATACCATAGGAGCCGTAGCCGTACACAATGGTCGGGTTGCTCCCATCTAGCTTAAGATCGGCCCGGTGAATAATCGATACAGGCACCTGCGTGCCGTCGTGGGAGGTAACTCTCACCTCTTTCGCAACAAAGCCCTCGAGCGCATCAAACTCACCCTTGGGTACCAGACCATCGTCGGTGAACTTGCCAGTCTCAGGATCGTAGTGATAGCGCACACCACCCTGAATCCAGGACGACTCGTAGATACGCACGCCATCCAGCATGGGCGACACCGCAGACAGATAACTCGCGCCGTCGCGAGGTGGAGTGAGAAGTTCTACTTGCCCGTCGGCTGTTTTACGCAACACCGTAGCCACGCCATCTCGTTTGGCATCGACGTACAGCGCATCGCGCGCTTTGGCCAGACCACTCAGCACAGTATCACCGGGCGGAATTACCACGGCCGCATTTACCAGACTAGGCTCCAGCAGCGAGGTCCTGATCAACTTCGCCCGCGGTGCGTCCTTGGACGTCAGCAAATAGATGTCTTCGCCTTCCATAGCAAAGTCGGTCACCATGTCGGCCTCGGCGCTGATCTGCACCCAGGGAATGTCCCCGGACAGCAGCGAGGAGCGCGGCGCGGCAAACAGGGAAATCTCCCGGTTGTCACCGTGCTTGACCTTAAGGACCGCGTCGTCCGACCCGGGCATGACCACAATGCTAGGAAAGTCCGTATCACTCAGCGGAAGACGACCGGAAGCTCCGTAGGCGGCCACCACGGGGTCGTCGGCCGGATCCGTGCCCAGCTTGTGGAAGCGGACCGATGTTTGCTTGTAGATCTCCGTCGCTGGCGCATCTTCTGGCAGATCGCGGCGACGACTGTAGTAAAATCCCTCCCCTGAGAGCAGCCACTGCGGGCGATTGTAAGCGGTCTCAATATTGGTGATCGGCGCATCAACCGTTTTTCCAGTGGCCACTTCGATAATGTGGTACGTCGTTTCCTCGGAACCACCCTGTGCGAGACCATAAACCACGTATTGCCCGTCCCAGGAGGGCTGGTAGGACTCCAGAGAAAAGTGCGATTCGCCTTCGGCACTCATCGCTTCGGGGTCAACCATCAGACGCGGAGCCTCGGCTCCCTTGCTCTGCACATACAGCTTAGCGAGATTCTCGCCAGCCTCACGTCGCAGGTAAAACACATCTCCATTGGCCATATCCTTGACCGAAGAGGTGCTGAAGGGTGCCCCCTGATCAAGCTCCATTAATCGCTGATAAAGCGCATCGCGATCGGGCAGCGCGCTAAAGTACCCCTGCGCATAGCTTGCCTGCCCCTCGAACCATTCGACCACGTAAGGATCTTCAACGTCTTCCATATAGCGATAGGGATCATCGACGGTGACACCCCAATACGTCTCCGCAACGTTTTCGATCTTCGCGACCGGCGGTGTTTGAGCTGATGGTTTTGAGGTCACGGTAATTTCCTTCTGAGTTTTCGCCTCACAGGCGACGAGCGTTGATACGCACACAATGAGAGCGGGCAAAAAGCCAAGACGATGCAATGTAGACTTCATTCTAGGGGGTACTCGATGCATGAAAACGGGGCAGAGCATACACTTACGCGTGCTAATTTTCAGGCCGACTCTGTGGCTACGCGCTGACGCTGATGCCAAACAGCATTGCGGCAAGCGTGGCGCCAGTGAGCGCCCACACCGTAAGGTCGCGCTTCTCCAGCAACACATGCGTTATCAGAATTGCACCGATCGGAGCGGCAAAGGCGTAGATCGATACCAAGGTAATTGCTACATCGCCCAGGAACTCCAGAACATGAATTTCGACGCCCTCGGCATTGATGCTCACGGCCTGTAAGACGTCCAAACCAGTAAAAATAACGGTAAACCAGAGCCCAAACTGCAAATACAGCCATGCCTCGGCGCGAGCGCGTTTGCGAAATGGCGCGCTAACTAGACCGACCAAGGGGCGCAAGAGAAGCTTTAAGGGTCCCCCGGGGTCGTTGACGTAGTAATAGAGACGAAGGCGGTGATTCCAGCGATCAAAATTGCGCAAGACCGGTACTTTCGCAAGCGCGTCCCAGCGAGCGCCAAGCAGCGTTATTGCGCTCAGCGCGACAACGGCTATTACAGTCTCGAAGTTCCCCGAAGTAGATGCCAGCAGGCCGACGCAGAAACCCGCAAGGGCAAGTACAAGAATGTCACCATAACTGCGCCTGCGGCCTGCGCGCTTATGGATCCAGTCCGGGCGCGGTGGCAGCGTCATGCCATGAATGGGTGGCATGAAAGACAAGGCTCTTGGCGGCTGCCCATTACGTTTGCGTTCGCCCTGATCCGCATTGAACGCGCTCACCATGGTACGAAGGTAAAACAGATCCGCTATCCACCAGATCAAGCCTCCGCCCAGGGTAACGGTCATCGCCAATGCCGTTGCAGGCCTGTCCAGATAAAAGCGATGACCGCCAAGGAAACCGGTCAACGCACAGAGTATAAAAGCCACACCATTGTGTTTTAGCGGATAACGGTAAAGGTCCTCGAGGACAGCGCGAGAAAAGTCCGGATCACGATATGACCGATCAGTGTCCGGCGTCGACTTGAATCTCAACGCAGCGCGTTGGCATAGACCGTATCGCCCCAGCCGATCAAACGATCATTTTTAAAAACCAGCGGTGTGGTCTCATCGCGAGTAGTCTCGCCATCACCGTGTTTCCAATGAGTCCGATAGAACAACACCCTTACCTCCTCTTCCTGGTGTGTGAATGCTTCCGAATCGGCGGGGGTGCCTAGCTTCTCAAGCACCTCGCTGCGCTGCATATTTATAGCCAGCTGGCTGATCATTTCTCGGTTATCCCGCTGGCTACGGGACCAGTCCTCTCGACTGACATGCTCGCCATCCACAAAGATACAGCCCGTGACTCCAAGGGACAGCAGACAGACCAAGCATAGATGAGCAGATGTTTTCACAATTTCGTCCTTTTTTGAATGCATAGAATTCGCCACAACACGATAGCGCTGAGCGTAGAACATGATTCGCTGAAAGCAGGTGCAGAACAATCGTCCTGTGGATCACTCCGTCGCACCTGGGGAACGGCTCGCCGCTTAGCGGCGATAGTGGCTAAAAAATCGCGGGTTTTCGGAGGATCTCCGAGAGAAATTCACCGAATTTTCAGTACCACATCACAGTGCACCGGGGAAAAAAGTCCGCGATTGCAAGCCCCTTTCTAATGCAGCGTCCGCGCGATGTGCGGGCTGGTGTAGACCCGGTGTCAAAGGATATGCTCATTGCATGATTACGAGGAGGCGTAAGGAGCGATGCGAATGCTCCTGTGGCGTGTAGCCGGAATATTCCTGTGTTTGAGAACCTACAATGCGACCAAATACCAGCTGGTCCGGCGCCTTGTCGTGTGCATTGTTATGTGCATTGTTATGTGCATTGTCGTGTGTATTGTCGTGTGCATTGTCACGCGCATCACTTTTGCCAGTACGAAACCTTGGAAAACATTCCTGTAAGCTGGTCGTCTGGCATCCAACAGACTGAGGGCCTGAGCGGCTCCAGTCTTCAAATAAGCTTTTGGAGTATTTTTATGTCGCTCACATTCATTGCCCGATCTTGTGCCGCAATGTGCACTCCGTTTTTACTGTCATTTTCGCTATTTACCGTGTCCGCCGACACGAGCGTCGAAACTGAAAACCCGGATACCCCATGGGATTGGTCTGAGCAAACTGTGCTGAATGCGGTCAATCAGGTCCGCGCCGGCAGAGACCTTAATCCCGAAAGCTGGCCTAACGATTCAAAAGTTGCGGTCCTATTTTCCTTTGATGTCGATAACGAAACAGTGATGGGTCTGCGAACCGGCGAGGTGAGCATCGGGCCATTGTCCCGGGGCCAGTACGGCCACAGAGTAGCGCTACCGCGCGTGGTAAAACTCATGAATCAGGAATCAATCCCCGCCACGTTCTTCTTCCCGGCCTGGAGTCTGAAAATAGCCCCGGAACAGGCGCAGCTAATTAACGCGTCTGACACGCATGAGATCGCGGTCCACGGATGGATTCATGAACGAAACTCGGCCCTGGATGCCGTCACGGAAGAACGCCTCCTCAGGCAGGCCACCGATACAATTGAGGCGATTGCGGGTAAAAGGCCTGTGGGCTATCGGGCGCCGTCCTGGAACCACAGCCCAGCCACCCTGAGTATTGTGCGCAAGATGGGCTTTTTGTACGAGAGCTCGCTTATGCATGATGATCGACCCTATGAGCTCGTACAAAATGGCGAGGCCACGGGCCTGGTTGAACTACCCGTGGAATGGATTTTGGATGATGCACCGCTATTTAATCCGGTTGGTAATCGCTACATGAATCCACGGGATGTCATGCAGGTGTGGATTGATGAATTTGATAAAGCCTGGGAAGAAGGCACAATGTTTTTGATGACGTTTCACCCGCATGTTATAGGTCACCGATCTCGCATCGTGGCTTTAGAAGGCTTGATAAAACATATCAAAGCCAAAGGCGGCGCCTGGTTCGCTACGCATGAGCAAGCCGCGCACTACGTCAGGGAGGCGGCTCAAATGACGGCGGCACCCCAGCCTTAAGGCCTGGCATCCCAGCTAAAGGGTTCATAGGAAGGGAAGATCAAGGGCCTCTCCGGCGAGTCAACAGCTTGTTCGCGAATAGACTGAATATCCTTTTGTAGGCTTGTTCGGTAAGCCCTTACCTCGCGCCATTCCTTCAAAAAGTTGTCGCGAACTTCGCCGGTGCGGTCCTCGAGTTGCATGGCGGGCACCAATCGCTCATAGGCCAGCGTCAGTCTTTGCGCGTTCTGTTGTTCGAAGGCTGTCAACGCTGCGGCATGCTTCTCGGGAACAGACTCAAACAGCGGTAACGGCTTACTCGCATAAGCCGTAAAGTAATCCAGGTACTTTGCCGCAGGCAGACTATCTGCTGAACCCCAAATATGCATGTCCTTGGCATTAATCAAACGCTCCGTATCGGCGTCGATAATCATCACCGTGGGAGTTGCAAAATAATGTGCCTGGTTAAAACGTTGACTGATAAAACGTAAATCCTTGTAGTAACCCACATCAACAAATAGGGTCTGGTAGTGCTCCGCAAGTACTTCGGCAACATCAGGATCCTCAAACTTCTCGGCAAGCCCCCGGCTGTCATGACACCACTGGGCTCCCATCACAAGAAGCAAGAGCTTGTCACTAGCCTTTGCTTCGTCCAGCGCATTCTGTACGTCCAGCATCGGGCTATCGGAGTGAACGTAAACGCTGTCAGATGACTCGTTTGCAAAACCGCTTGCTGTCATTCCCGCAATCAGCAGCATCACAAATAACCGCATGCAATGAGCCAGACGCTGTGCCAAACCAAAGTCCATCGCCGTTTAGTCCTCTTCTCTCTCAATCAATGCAATCTACTCACGCCACCGGCAGACTCACATTAGCTCCTTCAGCGTAAGCGGTGTCGCGCTCGGCGCCTGCCCCTGATATTCGTCGTACTCCGCTGGAAACGCTTGGCGACCATGACTGAACTGCCGGGCTACGTTGGAAATGTGATTGCCGTGCATCTCCGCTGTTGCAATATCACTCGGCGGCGGGGCGACATCCGCGGGCTCATCAATGTTGGCCTGCGCCATCACACCAAGGTATCCACCAATGCGGTTGAGGTCACTTTCACTACCCTGGGATGAGTAGTGACCGCCGGTAATCCGCACCGGCACCCAGAGCATCCCCATCTGCGCTGCGAAAGTACCCAGCTGCTGAAGGCAGGCCAGTTTATCGCCGCTGCGACCAGCCGACACGGTGAAACCGCCCGCGACTTTGTTCACCCACATTCGCTTGAGCCAGACCTCACCGGCTAGCTTTTCCACAAACTCCTTGAAGCGCGCTGCCGGACCGCCGATGTAGGTCGGCGTCCCAAAAATGATCGCATCTGCCGCGTGCAGCGTCGGCCAATGCTGGTCGACGTCATCCGTGTGAATAAGCTCAACACTGGTTTCAGGTACCGATTCCGCGCCGCGCTTTATGGCGCGTGCGAGTGACTCGGTATTACCCTTGAAGTCACTGAAGTAAACGATAGCGATTTTTGTCATGCTGACTAATCCCGATTTTGCTCTTGACGATTCAATAACTCCGGTACCGACTATAGCGTGGTATTAACTATTGGGCTCAGCGGTTCCCACTGCTCGAGCGATTCCCGGGCCTGCCTGCAGCACCTCCTCGGGCATGCCTGCCACCGCCAGCGCCTGGACGGCCACCGCCCTGGGATCTACCGCGACCACCCGCATTGCCACGACCACCGCCACCTCTGCCGTTTTGAATAGGCTCAGCTTTGATGCTTGGGTCAATGTCGAAGCCCGGCAGATTGATCTTGTCGATGTCCTTGCCCAGAAGCCGCTCAATATCGCGCAACAGCCTCAATTCATCGACACAGACGAGCGAAATGGCGTGGCCTTCCTGGCCCGCTCGCGCCGTGCGTCCGATTCGGTGGATATAGTCTTCGGCGACATTCGGAAGCTCGAAATTGACCACGTGAGGTAGCTTGTCGATATCAATGCCGCGCGCCGCAATATCCGTGGCAACCAGGGTTCGAACAGTGCCCGCCTTAAACTCGGAGAGCGCTCGGGTGCGGGCACCCTGCGACTTGTTTCCGTGGATTGCCGCTGAGCTAATACCATCGTTGTTTAGCTGCTCAGCCAGTTTGTTGGCCGCGTGTTTTGTGCGAGTAAAGACCAGCACTTGCTGCCAATTCTCCTCACCGATTTTTTGCGACAGCAGCTCACGTTTACGCTTCTTGTCCACGGGATACACGATCTGGCTAACCAGTTCCGTAGCCGTATTCTGTGGCGTAACTTGAATCTCCGCAGGTTGGTTCAAAAACTCTGCGGCGAGCTTCTTGATCTCTCTGGAAAAAGTGGCTGAGAAAAGCAGGGTCTGACGCTGTTTGGGTATCACCTTCAACACCCGTCGGATGTCGTGAATGAACCCCATATCCAGCATTCGGTCCGCCTCATCCAGTACCAGCGTTGTCACCTTGGACAGATCGATACTGCGTTGCTGAACATGGTCAAGCAGGCGGCCGGGCGTTGCAACAACCACGTCCACTCCCTTGATAAGCTTCTGTTTTTGCGGGTTGATGCTGATGCCACCAAAAATAACCGCCGAGCGAAATGGCAGATATTGGCCATAGTCTCGAACGCTTTCGTGTACCTGCGCTGCAAGCTCACGGGTGGGAGTCAGTATCAGTACCTTCGGGAAACTCTTTTGGCCCCCGTTGTGATTGTCTTGCAGCAACTGCAGCAATGGCAGGGTGAATCCTGCGGTTTTACCGGTACCCGTCTGCGCGCCGGCAAGGACATCCTTGCCTTGCAGTACGAGCGGAATCGCCTGCCCCTGTATTGGGGTTGCTTCGCTGTAGCCTTGTTTTTCCACTGCGCGTAACAATTCGGCCGAAAGGCCGAGGTCTTTAAATAACACGTGATTTCATTCCTGATTTTTGTCTAACAGATCGCCTGACCAATACGCGCATTAGTGAACACTAATAGCGTCTTGACTCGGTCCAGACTGGGATTTCTTGGATTACTAGCCGTCACAGAGTGTGCGGCGTAGGTGCGACGCAGACCGAAGTGCGCCGAGAGGGCGCGTAAGATAACAAAGCCCAGCGGAATTGGAAGGGTAAGTGAAGAAAAAAATCAGAGTAATCGGATGCCGCCGCGCTCCAGCGCGATAACTCGCTGCTTGTACAAAGCCCCCAGCGCCTGCTTATATACCTTTTTACTGACAGCAAATGTGGCGTAAATCTCCTGCGGCGCGCTCTTATCAGTGAGAGTGAGGAAGCCATTATTCTCCTGCAGCGCTGCGAGAATTCTGGCGGAAATATCGTCTATCTTCCCTTGGCTAAACCCGGGCTGGTTAAGCGCTAGATCGATCTTGCCGTCATCGCGTATTCGCTGGATATAGCCATCCATGACCTGACCCTTGCGAATTCTCTGGTACAGATCATTACTGTACAAAAGCCCCCAGCATTCATGATTGATAATCGCCTTGAATCCTAGTTCTGTTCTATCTGCAATGATCAGACTCACTTTCTGATTGCGTTTTACGTTCTGTGAAGTCTCATCTATCCAGTGATCAATGCGCGTGGAACCCGCCAAACGGCCCTGATTGTCGAGATAGACCCGAACCAGCGTGTGGGCACCGACGGTCAGTCCGTGCTGCTGTTCAGCAAAAGGAATAAAGAGATCCTTTTCCAGGCCCCAATCAGCGAAGGCGCCCACATGGCTCACATCCACAACCTCTAGCCAGGCCACCTGGCCAAGCTCCGCCTTAGGCCGCTGTGTTGTGGGCGTAGGACGCCCGTCGGGGCCCAGGTAGATAAATACGTCGAGTTGGTGCCCAGGCATCACACCCACTGGACAATGCTCGAGTTCCAGCGCCAATCGCCCCCAATCCTCACCATCAAGAATGGCGCTTTGCGTGCCGACCTCAAGCACGTTCAAAGTGTGGAAGCGGCCAATTTCGCGCTTCATCGAGTCACCTTACCTTGTTCAAAATTCGAAGCTAGCGCCGGTCGGCTATCCGCCATGATCTCATCGAGCGCAACTTGCGCGTCATGAGGCCTATGGAGATCACGCAGCTCCAGCATTTCGCAGTCGTCGCGATACATTTCAGCAATCGACGTTGGGTAGTGTCGGCAATCCTCCGGTCGCGCAGCGTAAATGCGACAGCCGTACCTCACCGGGGCAGGGTCAGATTCTATCGTGACTTCCTCCAGCCAGGGACAGCGAGTCAAACGTTGACCACTGACCGGGTCCATCCAGATTTCACCGTTCACAACATATTCGGCGATGGCAGGATTAAAGACCTCCCAGCCTTGGATGTCTGCAGGACTGGCGGACAAACCTCCATCGCCATAAGCGATACAACACTTGCCGCACTGATTACACGCTTTCATTCATCGATGTATTCGGCAGTGGCCTTTACGCGACGGTCCACCACCAGCTTCAGTATCTCCGGCCTCGCATAGTGCCCGGTTCCATCCAACCACTGCTTAACCCCATGAATTTCGTCCAGATCAACGTCTGCGGTTACCAGCATTTCTTCGCTTCCCGTGTGCGGCCCTGCAAGGCTCGGCGTAAACGGGTGGATAATACTGCTCCAACCGCCGCCTGCGCTCAGGAACTCCTGGGGGCCCAACTCAGCGTCCAGGAAGTCGAGTACGTCCTGACCGACCGGGTTTGCCGCAGCCACGACGAAGCAGCCGCCGGTGAGCGCATGGTTACGCATCATCGCCTCGATCTGCAGGTCCGCGATTGCGTCAAAGCCCATGAGAGTAGACAAACTTGGCCATAGCGCCGCGTGAATCTCGGCCTGCAGCTCGATCATGGACTGCCGCGCAAGATTCATGGTGTGCTCCCAGCAACACAGCGCGCTGACCCGACCCACCGGCATATCCGGGGCAATCAGCGTTGAGCCATCACCCTGTCCCCAGATGTAGCGCTCAGCGAAGGTCGGCTGCAGTTTACGGTGAACGCCGACGACGCCCTCTCCCGGGGTAATAAATATCGCTGAGTTGTGGCAAGTGCGCCCTTCGATCCGACGCTCGCTGGCGCCCATGACCACCGACACACCGGCCGCACGAGCGGCCTCTACCAACATGGCGACTTCCGGGCCGTCAACGGTGACGGATTCGCGCTGATAGCGCGTATTCATGTCGGCCTGAATCAGCGGCGGATAGCAATTAATCCAGTAGGGGAACCCGGGCAGGAACACCTCGGGGAAAACCAGCAGCTCTACCCCATCCTTGCCGGCCTGTTCGATCCATTGAGTCGCTTTTTCCGCGCTCGCCTTTGCATCCATAAACACGGGTGTCACATGCGCTGCAGCGAGCTTTACCATACGGGTCATCCAGAACCTCCTGGGAGTACGTGATCTGTGCAGCCGCGAATGCCCCACTGCTGCTCTTATGCAATATATTCACCTTGATCTTACTACCGCAATGTTGCTTGATGCGAATCACGAGACAATGCTGCGTTAATTTGCAGCTCGTGATAGTTAGCCCTGGGGAGGGAGTATTCCATGTTTGCGATTACCAAAAACAAAACACAGTTGCATCTCGCGCTAGTAGCACTGGCTGCCACGGGCATGGAAGTGATGCCGGGAGCCTCGCCGAGCAAGGCCCAGGCGCAGAACCGTCCTCTCGAAACCGTGGTCGTAACCGCCCGGCGTCTTGAAGAAAACCTGCGGGACGTGCCCGCCACCGTCAATGTACTCACCGAATCTACGATTGAGGATGCGGGCATCGAGACCATCGAGGACTTCATTAACCTCACACCCGGAGTGACGGTCGTCACCAGCACCGCCGAACCAGGCGACACCCAAATCAACATCCGCGGCGTCAATGGTGCCCGGGATGGGGAAAGCAGTGTAGCGCTGGTGGTCGACGGAATTCTCAAGACCAACACCGCGATACTGGCGCAGAATCAGGGCGATGTGACGCAAATCGAGGTACTGAAGGGTCCTCAGGGCGCCTACTACGGTCGCAATGCCGCCGCTGGTGCTATCGTCATGACCACACGCAAGCCGGGTGAAGAATTCACGGTGCGCGGTGAAGGCATTGTGGCCAATGACAGCACCAATTCTGGCTTTATTTCCGTATCGGGACCACTCACCGACAATGTAGGCGGCCTGCTGTCCCTCGACTACGGCGAAAGCGACGGCTTCTATCGCAATGTTGGACCGTTCCCCGAGGCCGCTGGCGCGACTATTGATCCGCTGGAAACCACCGTATTGAATGGACGACTCGTCGTAGACCTGTCAGATACTGCGTCACTGGACTTTAAAGTCCGCTATTCGGACCTGGAATCCGGTGCCATCCGCTACAACACCACCTTTAACTTACCGAACGCGGCGGCCGGGCTCGGAGCACCGGCGTTCGACGAGGATCCGGACGACCGTCCGCCGATCTTCGAGTCCAACCTGCCCTCGCGGTCGTGGCAGGAAACCACGGAGTTATCTGTGAAGTTTGATCAGGATCTGGGCTGGGCTACATTGACGGCCTGGGGTCTGTATTCCAACGTTGAACAGGATTTCACCGTCGATGCAGCGGTCGCAGCCTTTGGCTTTTTTAACGATGCCCCGGAGTGCGAGGCCAGCGTCGAGCAGTTGTTTGCAGACGGCTATACGCTCCTGGCGCCTCTGTCCCTCGGCCCCACGCCCGAAGCATCCACCCTGGGCGCTTTCAGCGTCGCGGCCTGTGACGGCACGCAGTACCAACGTCGTGACCAGGAAGACATCAGCTTCGAATTTGAATTGGCCTCCGCCGGTGACGAGGCCTTGCGCTGGTCGGTTGGCAGCTATTACCTGCAACTTGAGCGCGAAGTGTCCGTCGGCATCGGCTACGACCGGGGCCAGGGTATTTTGCGCAACGAACTCAACGGGCGCCAATCATCCAATCCGACTGAGCAGCTGGCATGGGACCAGTTCGATACCGAGGTGTTTGCAGTCTTCGGCTCCCTTGAGTACGCACTGAGCGACGCACTGACGCTTTCTGGCGCGCTGCGCTACGATCGCGAGGAACGCGACGTGACCAACAAGGTAGACCCGAACGCGCGCAACCAATTCCTGCGCGGCGGCAACGTCCCCCTGAACGTCGGCCTCGACTTCGGGCCACTCGAAGACCAGTCCGAAACCTATTCACAGGTCCAGCCCAAGATCAGCCTCGCCTATGCCGCCTCTGACGAGTGGGCTTTCTTCGGCAATTGGGGTATTGGTTTCAAGTCCGGCGGCTTCAATAATCAGGGCAGTGAGGCCACTATCGAGGGCACATTTAACATTCCCCTTATTAATGCCGATCTGAACATTGGCGACCAATTCGATAAAGAAACCTCCAGCGCCTTTGAAGTTGGCGCCAAAGGCGTTTTGTTTGGAGGACGACTGACTTTGGACGCCGCGGCTTACTACACAGAAGTTGAGGATATGCAGTTCTTCGAATTCTTCGCCGGTCCCTTTGGCATTCTGCGCGTGGTGTCGAACATTGACGAAGTAGAAATCATGGGTGTGGAGGCGGCATTCAGCTTTGCCGCTACCGATAACTGGAGCATCTACGGCTCGGGCAACGTCAACGACAGCGAAATTAACAAAAACTCCGCGCGACCGGGAACCGAAGGCGGCAAATCACCCTACACAGCCGACTACACGGCAAATATTGGTACGCAGTTCAGTTTCCCCATGGATAACGGACTGGAGCTATCATTGCGCGCTGATTACCGCATGGTCGGGCCGACCTGGTTTTCCACCGTGCAGGAGAACGACGTGCCGACACAAAACGTATTCCTGTTCCTTGGCTTTGGTCTGGACGTACCAACCTCACAGTTTCTTGGCACGGGCAATTTCGCCAGCACGGAACGCGAGGCCTATGAGATCTTAAACCTGAGAGCTACGCTGCGCGGTGATAACTGGCGCGTAACGGCTTTTGCAAACAATGCTCTGGACGAGGAGTTTCTGGCAGAGGTTATTCCAGCGCCGGAGTTTGGCGGCTCATTCTTCTCCCCCGGCGCACAGGCGCGTTACGGCATTGAAGTTGGTTTCGACTTCTAGGCACCGCGGCTGTTATCCAGCCTTTCTTTGCAGTAACGCTTTGCGGGGCCAGTACGGTTTCGCGTAGCGAATTGGAATTATTGCCAGCCACTGTCCTCGACCTGACAAGCCAGTTCGATTACCGTGCGCGCTCTCCCGAACTCATAACACCACGACAGCACTGTGCCCCAACGGCCACGGTGCTGCCTGTGTCAGGACACGTCAATTGATCTCTACTGCCAACATCACGATGCAATTTGCGGCAAAACCGCTGTTTGAAGACATTTCTGTCAAGTTTAGCGATGGAAATCGCTATGGCTTGATAGGCGCGAACGGCTGCGGCAAGTCAACGTTCATGAAAATTCTGGATGGCAGTCTCGTGCCAACGGCCGGGAATGTGTCTATTTCGCCCAATGAACGCCTGGGTAAACTGAGCCAGGATCAATTCGCCTTCGAGGAATATTCAGTCCTGGACACTGTGATGATGGGCCACGAAGAAATGTGGGCCGTGAAGCAGGAGCGCGATCGCATCTATGCTGACCCGGATATGTCAGAAGAAGACGGTATGAAGGTCGCAGAGCTCGAGGTTCAATTTGCGGAGATGGACGGCTACACGGCAGAAAGCCGTGCGGGCGAAATTTTGATTGGCGCCGGCATTGCTCAAGACCTGCATGACGGCTTGATGGGCGAGGTAGCACCGGGCTGGAAACTACGCGTGCTGCTGGCTCAGGCCCTGTTTTCGGATCCGGACATTCTGCTCCTCGACGAACCCACCAACAACCTGGACATCGATACGATTCGCTGGCTGGAGTCCGTGCTCAATCAACGCAAGTGTACGATGATCATCATTTCGCACGACCGGCATTTTCTCAATGCGGTGTGCACCCACATGGCCGATATCGACTTCGGCGAGTTGCGCATCTACCCCGGTAACTATGATGACTTCATGACCGCATCCACGGCAGTGCGCGAACGTCAGCAGTCTCAAAACGCCAAGAAAAGCGCAGAAATTGCCGATTTAAAACAGTTCGTATCACGCTTTTCGGCGAACGCATCCAAGGCCAAGCAGGCAACCTCCCGGGCTAAGCGTATAGAGAAAATTAAGCTTGAGGACATCAAGCCGTCGAGCCGCATGAGTCCCTACATTCGTTTCAAACAGGATAAGAAGCTGCATCGACAGGCCCTGGTGCTCGATAAACTCAGCCATGGCTTTGACGAGGGCCCCCTGTTCGACAAGGGCAGTATGATTCTGGAAGCCGGTGCTCGACTTGCTGTGATCGGCGAAAATGGCGCGGGTAAAACCACATTCCTACGCTGCCTCCTGGATCAAATTACCCCCAATAGCGGCGCCGTAAAATGGGCCGAAAGCGCGACCCTGGGATACTGCCCGCAGGACCCCACGGCAGACTTCGATACCACGCTTAATCTGTTTGACTGGATGAGCCAGTGGCGCAAACCCAGTCACGACGACCAGATCGTGCGAGCCACCCTGGGTCGGCTTCTGTTCTCGTCGGATGATTTTCAAAAGAAAGCGAAAGTCTGCTCCGGCGGTGAAAAAAACCGTCTTCTTTTTGGCAAGCTGATGATGATGGACACAAACGTGCTGATCCTGGATGAACCGACCAACCACCTCGACATGGAGTCCATCGAGTCATTAAATCTGGCGCTTGAGCACTACGATGGCACCTTGATATTCGTCAGTCATGATCGGGAATTTGTATCGTCACTGGCTACGCGCATTATCGATATCAAGGATGGCGAGCTAGTAGACTTCCAGGGTACTTACGACGAGTATCTGGCACAGCAGGAAGCCGCAGAGAAGATCGCTCTGGCGGGCTAGTTCAGAGGCCGGGGCGCTACAGCGAAGCGATTCGCTCTACTATCCGGGTTTGTTCCGGGATCTGTCGACCCAGCAAAAAACCGGCATAATCGTCGAGAATTTCCGGGCGCTCGAAGTGCAGGAAATGGCCAACACCATTCACCAGCAGGCACTCGCAATCCGGGATGAGCTTTTCCGCCACCCACATATCGTCGAGGTCAATAATCTGATCCTCGGATCCGTTCACAATCAACGTGCGCGCGCTAATTTGCGACAGGTCGATCAGATCCTGAAGGTTGCCCAGTTTCAGGATATTGCGACAGTGCGCATGGAAGGCGTCGGCATTGGCATCGCTCAGATTGGCAAATTGCGACTCAATCTGGCGCTTGTAGGTCGCTCCAATCTGTTGACCGAACATGCGAATAATTAGATCTGCCCCGGCTGCGTAGTTCCGCGCGTCGTACAGCGTCTGAGCATGCTCAATCAAGTTTTCCATCTCTCCATTGGGCTTCATGCCGAAACTGCTCAGTACAAGTTGCTGTACCGCGTCGGGTCGCTGTGCCGCGTAACCCGCCGCGATCGCCGTTCCCCAGCTGCTGCCCGCCAGCGTCAGATCGCCGAGCGGGGCGATGCGCTGCACAAGCGCGTGAACAATCTCAAGCTGTTCCTGCACCGTGACGTGAGCCTCCCCAGAAAGGATCTCCGAACGACCGACGCCGGGCATATCGAACACTACAACCGTAAAGTCCGGAGAAAATCGCTTCGCCACGGCACGCCACACCGCCATAGTCTGCAAAATCCCACTCACGCACAGCAAAACCCTCGGGCTATCTCCGTAACTTCGAAAAGGTATCTGGAAACGTCCGTGCTCCAGGATTGCCTTAGCGGTTTTCATGGTGTATTCCTTGTAATGCCAGCTTTAGTGCCCGCTTTAGTGCCCGCTTTAGTGCCCGCAATAGTGCCCGCAATAGTGCCATCGGGAGCGCTGCCCGCAGCCGTGTCTCCCAACCCCACCGCGGATTCGGCAGCGGCTGTAAACTCGATCGCGCGACTATCGGCGCGGCGGCGTTTCCAACTGTACCACTGCTTGGGCGCGATACGATTGGCGAGACGATCGACCGGGGAGCTTACAAGGAGCTTTTGCAATCCCCGCGCACGTTCCGCCCAACGCGGCGACGGCGCGCGCAGCGATACACCCATTCCCGCGTCGAGGTAATGAAACTCGTGCCACCAACCACTGGGCATGTACAGAGTCTGGCCAGGCTCAAGCATCACTTCATACCCGTTGGCATGCACCATCGCAGGATAGCGCTCAAGGGCTGGTGCATCGAGGTCGACATAGCTGCGCACCGTAAACGGGTGGCGGTAAAGCGCCGCGGACATAGTAGGTGAGAAGAGACGGATTCGTCGGCGCCCAAGAATCACCGTGTGCAGCACGTCGCCCATGTCTATATCGTAGTGCAGCGGCGTGGTGCTCCCGCGGCAGCCGAAAAAGCTAAACACAAATCGGCGTGAAAAGCGCAGGCCGACCTCCGGCAAATGAACGTCGTCAAGCAGTTCGGGAATCTGCTGGGACAGGTTGTAAAGGAACATGCGTAAATCGCGTCCCCCGGCCTGAATCTCTTCAAGAAACGCGGAAAACGTCATGCGATCTATGCTACCCATGTAATCCCGTCCCGGGGATCCGAAACTAGCATCGTAGACGCGTACTGTGCGCTCGCCATAGCGTAAGGAAAGTCGCTGCGGCGTCCAGCTTTGGAGCGCGGGCCAGTCCGCGGCGAGATCACCTATGATCGCGGGTCGTCGCGCCGCGATAGCCTCACGCAGACCATCACCATCACCGAAAGGGAGCACGGGCAGCGACTGCCATGCAATGACTTGCCCAGTATCTGCAGAATTGGGTTCGGAGAGGCCGGCGCAGGTGTCGTCAGAACATTCGCGCGATAGCGGCCTGCTCTGTGCCGTTTCACTGCCAGAGATCACTGATCACCTATGGACATTGAGCTCGCCAGCAGTGCCTCCCGGTCACAAGCTGGCTTTTCCCCAAACCAGATCGACCAGATCAGCTTGGCAAACGCTGTGTCCGTCACCGCAAAAGCCCGTTCGCCGTTAAATTCGGCGAAGATGCGTCCACCGCTGAGCCAATAAAAAACCAGCTGGTCCCCATCCAGCGCATCCCGGTCTATCGCATTCATAAAGGCGTTGATAGTTGGTTCTGCCGCGGCCAGCCACTCAGCTCGCGCGTTGCGCCGTAGGCTGTTGTCGAGTTCCTCGCGGATTTTCTCGCGGCCCAACTTGCGCGAAAAAGTAATCGCGAGGGCCTTGGCTGCCCCATCATCCAGGACGTTGTCCAGCGAAAGATACGCCCGATTGGCCGTCTGCACATAGTGCGCTACTTCGTAAACATTGAAGAAGAGAAAAATGCGTTTGGCCTGCCCGGTAAGCGTTAGCTCATAAGTCTCGTCGCCTTCGCTGACAGAGCGTTCAGATGGATACACCTGAGCGTCACGCGCATGCACGCTTGAAGTCACGGCCAGTGACAATAAAAACACAACAAAACACAGGAAACGGCTAGTCAAGGGATTCCTCATGCACGGTAAAAAACAGGCGTCATAAAAAAGAGTGTGCCATAGTAGGCCGCAAGGCCAGCGATGGGCCGTCAGCATAGCGTATCTTTTGCTCCTAGACTGCTGCTTTGCGGCACGCCGTGGCCAGGCGCTACGCATGCTACGTGAGATACACGAGCCCAGAACGCTGTCTCTCGCTTACAGATACGGGATCTTAGCTGGTCAATCCATAAACAACATGATCTCACTGCAGCTCTGCGCGTACCAATCCACACTGCGCGAATCTTTGCGTCTTACCAGGTAAGGTACCGGGCAGCTTACCAAACGATTTATCAAGCTAGTCCCACACAAGCTGCAGACAACATACTATGCAACTAACTATGCAACTAAGCCTGGCCCTACTTTTCACCGCGCTACTCTTTGGCGGCATGATGCTCTACTCATTTGCGTTTGCTGCGTTTCTTTTCAAAACCCTGCCCGCAGAGCAGGCGGGTTTACTACTGCGTGCGGCGTTTCCCTATTTTTACGCATTTGTCATCGTCACAGCAGCTATTGCCGCTCTTTTGCATCTGGGCATCGACACTGTCAGTGAGGGACTACTACTCGCGGTATCGCTGACCTGCATTCCCGCGCGGCAGCAACTGATGCCCGCTATCAACCGGGCCACGGATGCGGGTGAAACACGTTTGTTCAAACAACTGCATACGCTGTCGGTTCTGTTGACGCTGCTTCATATCGCGGCGGTGGGCTACGCTCTGCTGCGGCTTGTATGACGATACGCTATAGCAAACCATCTGAGATGCCTGGGGTCATTGACTGACCGCACTCACTGACCAGGCTTCCCCTATCGTTTATCCCGAGCTTTTGCGAAGGCGTCAGCAAAGGCATTGTTTGGTGTATCTGTAGATCCTTTGACCGCACCAGACGAGCGCGCGCCTGTGGGTTTAGCATTTGATTTCCTGCCCCGCTGCTCCGTCTGGGCCCCGCTTCGACCCGCGCTCGAGCGACCTTCCTTGGCAGTCTTCTGACCTCCCTTGCGGCGCACAGGGTCAACCGATGCACTGTCGCTCAGCCGCATGCTCAACCCAATGCGTTTCCGCGGAATATCCACAGTCATCACTTTAACCTGAACAATATCACCGGCCTTGGCCGCCTCCCGGGGATCCTTGATGAATTTCTCGGACATGGCCGAAATATGTACCAGACCATCCTGGTGCACACCAACATCTACGAATGCGCCAAAGCTGGTGACATTGGTCACGGTACCCTCGAGGATCATGTCCAGCTTCAGATCTGATATTTTCTCCACCCCTTCCTGCAGTTTTGCGGTTTTAAACTCCGGCCGGGGATCGCGCCCAGGCTTCTCCAGTTCGCTCAGAATATCGGTCACCGTCGGCAGGCCGACATCTTCACTGACGTAATCCGCCGCGTTCACCGCACGCAAGAAGGTGCTATCTCCAATAAGGCCGCCAAGCTCGCGTCCACTTTGCGCCGCTATTTTCTTTACCAGAGCGTAGGACTCTGGATGCACAGCGGACGCATCAAGGGGATTGTCACCATCCATAACTCGCAAAAAGCCCGCTGACTGCTGATAGGTCTTTGCGCCCATACCGACCACGTCCAGCAGTGTTTTGCGATTGGAAAAACGACCTTTGGCATCACGCAAAGAAACAATGTTGTCGGCGATCCGCTGGCTTAGTCCCGATACTCGGCCGAGCAGCGGACCGGAGGCGGTATTTATATCGACACCAACGGCATTCACGCAGTCTTCAACCACAGCATTCAACTGTCGACCTAACTTCAGCTGACTGACATCGTGTTGATACTGTCCGACGCCGATGGATTGAGGATCAATCTTCACCAGTTCGGCGAGAGGATCCTGTAAACGCCGCGCTATCGAGACTGCACCACGAATGGTGACGTCTACATCCGGGAACTCCCGAGCAGCCAGCTCGGAGGCCGAATAGATCGATGCTCCCGCCTCATTAACCACTACCCGGCGCACATTCAGCTCCGGCTGCGCTGTCAGCATCTCGGCGACAAAGCGGTCTGTTTCGCGGCTGCCGGTGCCATTCCCGATACTGATCAGCTGCACTCCGTGCTGCCTGATCATGGCTAACAGGGTACCGGCTGCTTCGCGCAGTTTGTTCTGCGGAGGGGTGGGGAAAATCGTCGCCTGATCGACGAGCTTCCCGGTGGCATCCACGACGGCAACCTTTACCCCGGTTCGCAATCCCGGGTCGAGACCAATAGTCACCCTCGGGCCGGCAGGTGCTGCCAGCAGCAGATCTTTGAGGTTGCTCGCGAACACGCTGATGGCCTCCGCCTCGGCTCTCTCGCGCAGCGCCATCAGGAGGTCGGTCTGTATGTGCGACAACATCTTCACGGACCAGGTCCAACGCACAACTTCGGCCAGCCATTTGTCGGCAGGACGTCCCTCGTCACTAACATTCCAGTGCGCTGCAATCATCCCCTGGCAGGGGTGAACATCCGCAGCGGACTCATCCGCGGACAGGCGCAGATCCAACATGAGAACGCCTTCGTTACGCCCTCTGAACATAGCCAGTGCTCTGTGGGAGGGCACTGACTTGAGGGGTTCCGTATGCTCAAAGTAGTCGCTGAACTTAACCCCCTCGGCCTCCGTGCCGGGGATCACCCGCGATGCAAGCAAACCCTCGGACTGCAGAAAACGGCGCACGCGATCGAGAAGCTCTGCGTCCTCCACAAAACGCTCCATAAGTATCTGTTTCGCGCCATCGAGGGTCGCTTTGCTCGTGTCAAACCCAGCCTCTGCGTTAAAGTAATCCGGCGCGACACTGTCGGGGTCGAGTCCCGGATCCTCATACAGAGCGTCGGCGAGAGGCTCCAGTCCTGCTTCCCGAGCGATCATTGCCTTGGTACGCCGCTTGGGTTTGAACGGCAAGTAAAGGTCCTCCAGACGACTTTTCGTCTGTGCGGCGCGAATCGACGACTCCAATTCCGGTGTGAGTTTGCCCTGCTCACCCACACTGGCAAGAATGGCGTCGCGGCGCTCCTGAAATTCTCGCAGATACCGCAAACGCTCCTCCAGAAGCCGCATCTGCGTGTCATCAAGGCCTCCAGTCAACTCCTTTCGATAACGCGAAATAAACGGCACCGTAGCGCCCTCATCAAGCAGTGTGACAGCGGCAACAACCTGTTTTTCGGCAACAGAGAGTTCGTCCGCCAATAGAGCGGCAAT
Organism: Congregibacter sp.; assembly: GCA_045105635.1. GTDB lineage: Bacteria > Pseudomonadota > Gammaproteobacteria > Pseudomonadales > Halieaceae > Congregibacter. Next base: position 285,026 of record JBGCDU010000006.1, on the reverse strand, counting down.
AGATTGGATCATAGGTCTGCTGAGGTCCTGTTATGTTGCTAAACGGCGAAATCTAAGGCGGCGGAGTATGCCGCATTCTCGGCCTCATTAGGAAAGATCCGCGTCAAAATCGCGAGGCCATCGACGGTGATAACGGTCGAGACTGTGCTATCCGCAATGGCTGTGATCAGGTTTTCTGCAGAATATCGATCCACACGTCCACGCCAAGCGTGAGTTCGTGCAGGGCCGCAACACGTTCTCTACCCCCAGCAGATGCTCGGAAAAAGTGTGGCGTCATTAGTAGTAGATCGCCAATAGCCTCGCGCTTGAGGCACGGAAGCTCATACGTTACCTGGACTCGCTCGATGAGTGTAAATGCTGCCGGGTCCGCAGCAGCTTGCTGCCTCGTTTTGATTTCCGGGTAGATCAGCTCGCGTAACTCAAGCAAGTGCCTGTCACCCGCCTGAACCCGCAGCAACAATCCGGCGGGTTTTAGCACGCATGCAAAAGCGGCAAAATCTGCGAAGCCAAACATATCCATCACCACATCTGCAGACGCATCCGCCAAAGGGATATTGCGATTGCTCGCGACCAGCCAGGTGGCCGGAAAGCGTCGTCCCGCTGTTTGCATCGCCCATTTGGAAATATCGAACCCGAGCATGTGTGGCTCAGGCAGACAGGCGTCTAGAATACGTTCTCTGAATTGCTGCAGGTAGTATCCTTCCCCGCAACCCGCATCAACAATAAGCGCATGCTCGCTGATATAAGGTAGCAACAAGTCGCCGAGACGATCCGCAACAGGCTGGTAATAGCCTAACTCAAGAAACCTGTGCCGTGCGGCAATCATCGCCTTGCTATCGCCCGGATCCCGGGAGCGCTTGTCCTTTGCACCGAGGAGGTTTACGTAGCCCTGGCGCGCAACATCAAAACTATGGCGATTGTCGCAGCACAGGCTGCCGTTTTGCATCGCCAGGGCCATACCATCCAATGGACAACATAAAGCAGGATGGGGAGAAAATGACATAGGTAGTCCGAGGTTGGTTAGCGGCGCGGTGACGGAAACGATAACAAGTGCAGACACCGGGAGAATATAATCAGCGAGACATACGCCCTGCAGATTCGCTGATTATACTGTTCTACTTTTTTAAAACGGGGACCTTGAGATGACATCTCGCGCTTTCTTACTTGGCTTGCTTCTCGCCGTACTACCCCTGTCAAGCTTCGGTGATCTTGAAAAACCGCAGGCGATATCCTTATTGGGCGAGAAGTTACACGCTCCCCTGCAAGTGCGCGACACACTGTTAAAAAATCTGACTGACGCAAAGGCACGCTACAGCGCCACCCCAAACGACGCAGATGCGATTATTTGGTACGGGCGCCGCATGGCCTACACCGGTGACTACCGGGCAGCTATTGCGATCTATTCAGACGGTATTCAGAAGCACCCGGGAGACGCTCGTATGTACAGACATAGAGGCCATCGCTACATCTCTCTGCGAATGTTTGATGAGGCTATCAGCGATTTTCGTAAAGCAGTCGATCTCATCGACGGCACACAAAATGCAATCGAACCCGACGGGGCACCCAACGCACGTAACATTCCCGTATCAACTACGCATGGCAATATTTGGTACCACCTCGGCCTGGCGTATTACCTACAGCACGATTTCGAAAACGCCTTATGGGCCTATAAGGAAGCGCTCAACACGGGGAAACATCCGGACAACATCGTGTCGACTACCCACTGGATCTACATGATTCAGCGACGTTTGGGCCGAGCAACAGAGGCAGCTCAAGCGCTTGATGTAGTGCGCGCAAATTTCGATATCATCGAGAATATCGCCTATTTTAAGCTCTGCCTATTGTATAAAGGTGAGGTCTCGTTTGATTCACTGCAAACAGAGCTGTCCAATAGCTCGCAGGATGCAGCGACGATGTACGGATTGGCGAACTGGCTTTTCTACAACGGCGAGCAGGCTCGGGCACTTACCATGATGCGGCAATACATAGGGACTAGCGACGCTTGGCCCGCGTTTGGGTTCATTGCAGCAGAGGCAGACCTTGCGCAAGCTGCTCGCTAAGGACCTTTGTTAAACAAACGAGCGTAATTAAAGCAGCAATCGCGAATCTCTGGCAGTTTCCGGGCTTCTTATATACCCTTCGAATTTTTCAGGTTACCCCTTTTGTTAATTCCCGTTACGTGGCCGTTTGACCCGCGGCGCTCGCCGATTTTCTACGGCTGGGTTGTCTGGCTGTTTTCTACAGCCGGCTATCTTTTCAGCATACCGGGGCAAACCATGGGTATGGCTGTATTTACCGACACCTTCATCGACGTGCTGGAGCTGTCGCGCACGCAGGTATCCATGGCTTATCTCGTCGGGACGGTCGCGTCATCGTTGTTTCTCACGCGCGCGGGGCGATGGTACGACCGCCTGGGAGGGCGAGTCATGATAGCGAGCTCAGCCGCCGCACTAGGAGCAATGGTGCTGCTGCTCAGCGGTGTGGACCTATTGAGTCACTGGCTGGGTGGATCCGCAACCATCACCTTTATTCTGCTCCTGCTCGGCTTTTTTGGCGTACGCTTCTTCGGACAGGGCGTGCTCACAAGCTGCTCGTCTAATGTGCTGTTGCCGTGGTTCGTGCGACGGCGCGGCCTGGTCAGCGGCATTCGCAGCGTATTTGTATCCTTCGGCTTTGCGGTGGCACCCCTGGCCATCGCCTTGTTAATCAGCCAGTTTGAATGGCGCGGCGCACTCTGGTTTATGGGGCTCACCGTAGGTCTCGGCTTTGCGGCATTAGCACTGATATTTATCCGAGATAATCCGGCTTCCTGTGGTCTCGAGCCGGATGGCAGGGATGACTCCCCGCTTCACAAACAACCTCTGGAAGCCGTCTCAAAAACCGTCGACGAAGCCAGACGCACTGCCGTCTTCTGGATCTATGCACTGAGCCTCGGCATGCACGCACTTTTTGGCACGGCACTGACTTTCCATGTCGCCGCAGTTTTTGCAGAAAGTGGGTTTAGGCCCGAAGTCGCTTTCAGTTACTTTTTCCCCGCTGCATTATTCTCCACGGCGACCAATTTACTCGCCAGTTTCTTCGTGGACCACATGACCCTGAAACCGTTTCTGGTCATGATGCTCTCGGCACTGAGCGTGGGCGCCGTCGGACTTATTTACCTGAACCAGCCTTGGGGTTACTGGGTACTCGCCGCCGGCTTTGGCATCGGCGGCGGGCTGTGGGCCGTCGTAGCAAATCTTGCGTTTATCCGCTTTTTCGGGCCGCTACATCTGGGCGCGGTTAGCGGATTTAACGCGTCTATATCAGTTTTCTCCAGCGCTATAGGACCTGCGGCATTTAGCCTGGCAGTCGATCATTTGGGCAGCTACAACGCGGCTGCAAAAATCTGTCTGGGCATGCTGAGCATGCTTTTGGTCGCAGCGCTGGTGATTCGACAGCATGAGATTCCAGTGCGAAACCCGGCGGGGCAAGACGGGGGCTAAAACCGCAGCAATCGCCCCCGATAGCGCATTGATGCCGCGGTTCTCGCAATGGGCTTGCAGCCGATTATCCGGACTGCGCTACCGCAGCGTAGGGCGATATCTGTGCATCACTGAGTGAGTCCGGCTTCCGCAAGCACTGTCAGCAGACTAATTTGAATACCCAGGTGCCCGTCGACGTTCTGCCACCATTCATCCAGTGAGTGCGCGCCATCGGAAACACCCCCGCGGCTCATGGTCACCGCAGGAATCCCTTTGGAGATGGGAAGATTGGAATCCGTGGACGATATTCGCAGGGACGGCACGACATCGAGAGCGACTGTAGCCGCCATTGCTCGCTGCACAAGCGCAGAGCTGGGATCTCCCAAAGCCGCAGGGCGGGTTCCCACGCGCTTGATGTCAACGGTGAGCTCCGGTCCGTCCAGACGGCCTTCATTCTCGGCCTGCAGAGCCCGCTGTATGGACTCCTGCAGGACCGCGTCGATGTCGTCCAATTTGTCCTGGCTCCCGGAGCGCATATCAATCTCCATCCATGCCTCAAAGGGTATGGAGTTGATCGACGTACCACCACCGATACGCCCGACGTTGTAGCTGGTCTTTTCGCCGATGGTGGTCACCGCCGTCGCGTTCCCATCAAACAACGCGATAGCGCGACCCAGAGCATGTTGCGGATTGGCCAGACCAAAAGCGCCCCAGGAATGTCCGCCGGGACCGTGGAATGTCACGCGATAGCGATGCGATCCTACGCCGCCGTACACAATGCGTTCGGAGGTTCCGCCATCAACGGCAATAAAAGTATCGATTTTTTCTGCGCCGTCACGAAACAGATGCTTCACGCCGCGGAGGTCACCCAGGCCCTCCTCGCCCACATTCCCCACAAAAAGAATGTCAGCGTCTGTCTCCAGACCGGCATGCTGCATGGCACGCAGTACGCCAAGCACCGTCACCAGTCCACGTGTGTTGTCACCGATGCCCGGCGCATACAGTTTGTCACCCTTGAATTTCACCGTTACATCAGTGCCTTCGGGAAACACTGTGTCGAGATGAGCCGCGTAGGCGATTAGCCTGCCGTCACCTCGTCCCGGCCGTCGACCGATAACATTGCCTACCTCATCGATGCGCACATCCGTAAGCCCTGCCTGGCGCAGCATCTCCATAAACCGGGCAGCGCGAGCCTGTTCCTTAAAAGGCGGCGCCGGGATTTCGGTAAGCTCAATCAGATCCGCACGCGACTGCGGCTCAATGGTCAGAATATGCTGCATCGCTGCTTGTACTCTTGCATCGCTTTTAAGCGCGGAGATTTCCGCTGCGTACTGCGGCAAAATTTGCGCATCTTCCCTGCTTTCCTGTTGGGCGGAGGAAAACTGCGACAGTGCAAGAAAAGCGAGCACGATCGTCGTGTTGGTCAAAAATCTGGGCATTGTAGGATCCGAAAATGTCTGTGAAGATTTATCTAAGTCGATAGAAGTAGATCGAGATCTAATAAAAATCGACGCACCCTTGTTTCGACGCAAGCGAGTCATCCTAACGCTTGGACCGGTAGTGAGGCCAGCATCCAGGGCGCGGTAATTTGTGGACGCGCAGCCAAAGCGATAAGTGGGATGTTTGAGCAATGCTCCAATCACCGACCAGCAATCCCTCACAAGCCCCCCCCATAAGGCAACACCTCAATTGTAAGCAACGTGGAGTCGTTGCCCCTTCTCAGGATACACTCGGTGGCATGAGATTCGCTCGAGATATATGCAAGCTAGGATTGGCGTTCACCCTGACCTGGCTTCCCCCGGCAGTCTTGGCAGAGCAGCTATTGCGGCTTCATGCCCCGTTTAGCCAGACGCTTAATTTTCCGGCTCTGTCGTCAATCATCGAAGAAGAAACCGGCATTCGCCTTCGGCCTGACCTGACTCGCAAGGAGGGCGACGACCCTCTCGAATCACTCGCCGATGGCTCTGCAGATCTTGCTATTGTCGAAAACACGCGGGGGTTTCAAACCGGCGTGCGAACCGTGTTGCCGCTGTACCGTGGTGTCGTTCACATGGCCGCCCGACAGGATTTCAACGTAGCTGACTTCATCGAGACAGGCCGATTACCCCGGGTGCAGTTCCCGAACGGGTCAAGCACCGCTCACATCGTCGCAGAACTTTTGTTTGAGCGGGCAGAGGTCCTGCCACCTGAGTTTGAGACCTGGCGGGCGGGAGATGCGGAAATACCCGATATCATCATATACGTAGGCCCGATTAATCCGGCAAACGTGAGCTGGCTACCCGACGGATTTACTCTGTTCTCAATAACTACATTTGACGCCGCAGGCGCGGAGTTTTACATCGACGGGATTAGTTTTCTGGTTCCTCAATTACAACCCATACGTATTCCGGCGCTCACCTACAAATTGCCCGGCAATCAGGAAGGCATCGACACCTTAGCGGTCGATATGCTGCTGGTCGCCAGCAAATCCGTGGAGCCGTCCACTATCTACGCGTTGACAAAAACGCTTTTGGAACAAAAGGCGCGATTTGCTGCCACGGAGCCCGGGCTATTCCGCTGGCTTAGTCAATCTTTCGACAATGCGGATTTTGCATTTCCTTTACATCGCGGCGCGCGGCAGTATTTTGAGCGCGATCAACCTGGGTTCCTGGAACGCTATGCCGAGACACTCAACTTCCTCGTGTACATGCTCGGTTTGATGATAACTGGCTTGGTGGCCCTGGGCCGCTGGCGCGCCAGGCGTCGCAAGGATCGCATTGATGGCTTTTATGTGAGGGTAATCGATCTCCGCAGGCGCCGTTCGGATACCAAGCCCGAGCAATTGCTGGACGCACTTCAAAAAATCGAAAACGAAGCTTTCGAAGGTTTAATCGACGAACGACTCGCAGCCGACGACAGTTTCCGAATTTTTACCGACCTGGCAAGCAAACTGCGTGCGGATTTAAACAAATCTCTGGACCTCTAAGGCGTTGATCGCTCACAGGTGCTGCCCACAACACCACCCTGATGCCCAGGCCCATTGGAAATTGTAGCCGCCGAGCCAACCGGTCACGTCCAGGGCTTCCCCAACCGCAAACAGTCCCGGCACGCGTTTCAATTCAAAGCTGCGAGACGACACCTCCTCGGTGTCGATGCCTCCCAGGGTCACTTCGGCCGTGCGATAACCCTCACTGCCTCCGGGTTTAAACATCCAGGCATTCATTCGCCGTCCGATCTGCTGCAGCTCGGGTGGCGAAAAAGATCCGATTTTGAGATCGTCGAACCAGCTCACTCTCATCACATCGACGAGACGGTTGGGTAGCACCGTTTTGAGTACGTTCGCCAACCGCTGTTGCGGATTGCTTTGCCTCGCGTGTTGTAACCACTGTGAAGCATCCACATCAGGAAGCAGGTTAACTTCGATCGCCTGCCCCTCACGCCAGTAAGACGAAATCTGCAAAATACCCGGGCCGCTAAGACCGCGGTGTGTAAACAGAATATTTTCCCGAAAGCTTACGGTACCGCAACTGGCCACCGCGTCCAATGAAATACCGCTGAGCATCTCATGGGATTCCTTGTCGGATGCGTTCCAAGTGAGTGGCACCAATGCAGCTCGAGGAGGTACCACTCGCACGGCACGGTTGTTCGCTGTGCGAAAAGCCAGGTCGGTCGCGATTTTAGGCAGCGAGAGCCCCCCGGATGCAATTACCAACTTTGGCGCGGTGTATTGTTCTGTTGCGGTATCCACAACGAAGCCGCCGTTCTCTGCCGGCGCTATTGTGTTGACCTCCTGCCGCAGCCGCAGTTCAACACCCGCATAGGCACACTGCTGCAATAGCATGGCGACGATGTCCTTCGCACTGTCGTCGCAAAACAGCTGCCCCAGCTTCTTCTCGTGATAGCTGATACCCGCTGTCTCAACCATCTGAATAAAATCGGCGGGCGAGAATCGCTTCATGGCTGAGATACAAAAGTGAGGATTTTGCGATAGAAATTGCTCTCGCGGATCTGCATACAGATTGGTGAAATTACAGCGTCCGCCACCGGACACCAATATCTTAAGGCCCGCCTTCGGTCCTTTCTCTAGCACCAGCACCCTGAGCCCGCGATACCCGGCACTGATCGCACACATAAGACCGCTGGCACCTGCACCAACAATAATGACATCTGGAGACCCCGAGGACTTAGGCATTCAGGGTCTTCCTCAAAAACGCCTCTAAATGCGTGGCGCCCAGCGCATTCAGGGTCTGGATATTTCTGTGCGGAATTCCGTCGGCGTCCGGGTGACTGGCCACCGCCTGTGCGACGCTCGACTCACGAAGAATATGCAGCATGGGATGCGGAGAGCGATTCGAGTAGTTCTCGGCATCTTCCGTGTCAGTGCATGCAAACTGGTAGTGAGGATGGAAGCTGGCGATCTGAAATACCCCTTCCAGATCTTTTGCGACAAGAAGCCGGTCGCAGCGCGTCAGGAACTGGTTGTAATCGTGAAAGTCCCGCAACAGCCGCGGGTGAATCAGGAAAGCGGTTTCGATTTCGGGATTCAAGTGCATACGTTCCAGCTCTGTATCTAGGACTGCCAGCAGCTCCGACTCCTGGTTTACCTCAGTCACTGCAAACCGCACACTGTCGTTTTCCAGCACTTTACGGGCAAATGGGCAGAGATTCAGATCCACCACCAGCGCATAAATCCAGGTTTTTGTTGCCGCGACGACCGTATTAGCAAAGGCCTCTGTGTTATCGCTGTGGGGCTCGCGCTGCGTCACGCTGATGCCATCTCAACAAACGCACGCGCAAATTTTTCGGCACTGCCCACGCACTGTTCGAAGTAAAGTGACGGCTCGATCAATTCCATCTCCATCAATGCCGGCTGACCACCTGCGAGCCGCACGAGATCCACTCGAGCATACAACAGGATTTCCTCGATAGCGCCGAGGGCAATAGCTGCCGCCTCGACGATATCCGGCGCGGGATCTACCGGTGTAATAACGCCGCCATGCTCTTCCTGCACCCGAAAGTCACCATCCGCCGGCCTTTTTACTATCGCATGACTCAGTTCCCCGCCAAAATAAAACAAGGAATACTCCCCTTCGCTATGGATCGACTCCACAAAGGGCTGGAGCATGAGTGCACGCTGTTTGAAGACGCTAATTGCCGCACCCCAAGCTTCCGGCGCACTGGCGCGCAGCACAAAGGTGTCATCGGCATTTGCCCCGACTAGTGGCTTTGCAACAAGACAATCGCAGCCCGCGCTGGTAAATGCGGCTTGGATAGCGCCGGTCGTAAGCTTGTCCAACCACTGAGTGGGTACGATACAAACCCCTTTTTCACAGAGGCTTTGCAAGTAACGCTTGTTGAGATTCCAGCGACAAACAGACAATGGATTATACAGACGCGTACGGGATTCAATCGACCTGAGCACCTCGAGAAATGAGTCTGGGTCCTTTTGATAATCCCAGGTTGAGCGAACTACCACGGCGTCGAAAGCGCTCCACTCCACGCCAGGTCGGTCCCAGGGGATTTCCTCAACAGCCCAGCCCAGAGCGGCGAGCGGGCCGAGCAGCAAATGATCGTAAATACAAAAATTGCTTGGATCTTCGAGGGTGAGAAATGCGCAGCGATGCAAATTTAAGTGTCCTGTAACGCCAAACTAAGTGGAGCCTGCAAAAAGTGACGATCGATTATACTCGCCGCCATGTCTCAGCTACCGATTCTGTATTCTTTTCGACGTTGCCCCTATGCCATTCGTGCACGCATGGCGATTGCCTCCTCGGGCGTCAGCGTTGAACTGCGTGAGGTAATGCTAAAGAACAAGCCTGCTGATATGCTCGCCGCATCGCAAAAAGGTACCGTTCCTGTGCTTCAACTACCGGACGGTAGCGTCGTGGATGAGAGCATCGACGTAATGCTGTGGGCCTTGAAGCAAGCCGATCCGCAGGCCTGGTTGCCTGCGTGCGCGAATGACCCCGATCTTACGCCAGCTCCAATCTTAGCCCCAAGCCTAAGCCCGACAAGCGCAGCGTGGATACGCGAAAACGACGGTTCCTTTAAAGCCTGGCTGGACAAGTACAAGTATGCGGACCGTTTCCCGGAGCATGACGCCGCCTGGTATCGATCACAGGCAGAAGGTTTTCTGCAGGCCCTGGACAGACAACTCAGCGCTAGTCCGTGGTTGTCGGGAGACAACATGGGCTTCGCCGATGTGGCGGTGTTTCCATTTATTCGTCAGTTTGCCGGCGTCGACCAGCACTGGTTCGAGTGCTCTCCCTATCGGGCCCTGCGCAGCTGGTTGACGCTTTTGCTGGGCAGCGCACTGTTTGCGGCGGTAATGGAAAAACATCCACCCTGGTTCCATGGGCAGGCGTCGCTGGTATTCCCTCCACACCTAAGCGGGATATAGAAAACAGAGGAATTAAAACACTCTCGTCTCATCTCATACCCTCTCCTCCCGCACGCTACGCTTTTATAGCACCTAGCCCTGTCGCCATTGAATACGCAGCCCTAGAACGCGACCGGGTTGTACCGGGGCGAGATCGTCCGCGGCGGACCGGTAATCCTCATCCAAAATATTAGTCAGAAACAACTCACCGCTCCAGCGATGAGTCCAGCGCTGACGCAAACGTGCATTCCAGATCAAGGCACTTTCCAGCGGCAGTTCCCCGGCACCAAACTCATCGCGGCTTTGCCGGTAGCTAAAATCACTATACGCCGACGTATCGTCCCGCTCCCAGGACAGAAAGTATCGCAGTGTCGAAGGGTTCAGATCGGAGAGCGTATTTCCCGCATCATCCTCTCCCTCCTGCCACTGATAGCTGAACCGGTGACTGAATGCGCCTGTATCAAAACGCAGATCCAGCTCTATACCGTGAATGCTGGCGCTCTCCAGGTTGCGGAAACCCAGTAATTCCTCAGACACTGCAAAGCGCTCGATATAGTCATCAAGATCACTGTAGTAGACGCTGGCGCTGGCACTAAATCGAGCGGTCGTCGGTGTGTAATGGAGATCCACCTCCATATTGCGACGTGTCTCTGGATTCAGTTCCGGATTACCCTGCACGTCACCACGCGGTGTCGTTCCGCTGAAGTAACGCTCACTAACGCTGGGGAATCGGTAGCCGCTAGCGACTTCAGCATCTATTCTCCAGTTCGAAGACAGCGCGTAGTCGATACTCATGCTGCCAGACAACTGGCTGTCACTGTCCTCGCTGTCAAGGCTGGACTGAGAGACAAAATCAAAGCGCAAACCCCCGCTCAGCGATAGATCTCCGAATGTCCAAAGCTGGTCAGCGAAGATGCCCAGGTTGTCCTCATCGGCATCCACCACACTTTGCGCAATCAGTAGCGTGTCATCGGCGGTGAACTCCCTGTCCTTAATTGAAACGCCGCGCCGCCCTACCCACTCTAACCCCCAGGAACCGGTATCACTGAGCACGCTCGACGGTGCATAGAAAAGCCCGCCCACCGTGTGAGCCGCATAGGTCGTGAGATTGCGTCGCGAGTCCACACGCAGCACATCCGTCTCCCAATCCTGATAGTGATGGTAGGCGCGCAGAAGCCAGTCTCCGCCACTGCGCAGCTCCATCTGCGCCACCGAATGGATCTCCTCAGGATAGCTGCTGCGCCGATCGTCGGGAAAAGCCCGGTTGCTTTTGCCTATATCCCGACCAAGGCTGGGCACCCAGCTATAACGCAGATCGAGGGACCCGAGGTCCGCCCGGCCTTGTAAAAAACCTGCGATCTGCTCGAAGCTCGTATTCAGCGCTTGATTATCCGCGTCCTTGGCGTTTTCGGCACGGCGCAGAGCAAGACCCCCGGCAAGGCTTTCTGAATCACCACCCATGAGGGTCATCGCCACGCCCTCGTCGTTACTACGCGCTTCCACACTGAGCGAAGCCCCGTCTACAGAAGGCATTGCCAGACTGACAACACCTCCCATGGCACCGGAGCCATACAGGACCGAGGACGCGGCCTTTTCGACGACCACCTCGCCTAGTAAATCTGGTGGCACGAAGGACGCCGAATTTCCTGCACGCCGATCCGTGATGATGGGCACCCCGACCAATTCCGTGCGCACCCGTGCGCGGCTAAAACCGCGGATACTATAGGCTTGCAGCAGTCCACCCTGCCCATTGAGACTCACGCCAGGCTCCTGATCGATCCAGTCACCCACGGTACGATTAAGTGATACCTGACTCGCCGCGTCCAGCGTCTCTGCGGAGGCGGACCCGGTCAAAGGAGTCGACAAATCCCGGCGGCCTATGACCAGCGTTTCTTCCAGCTGCAGGTCCGACTCCCGGGCGGAGCTAAGCTCCGGGAAGATACAACTGAGCACTACAAGACTCAAAACCCCGCACGCGGACACGGCTCTCGTCCGCAGCGGTCTACTGCGGTGACGATTGATCACGAGTGTCGGCTTGAACAAAGTCGGGTTCCGGGCTGAGAAAAGACCATCTATTATCCGGCTATTATCCGGCTATGCGACAGCCACTTCTAGTGTATGCGACAGCTACTTCCAGTTGTTGCATGATTACAACACCGATATCGGGCTGTCGCTTAGCCAGTGCTCTTACCGTATTTCCCCAGTTCGGGCCATCAACGCAAAGGAACCATTATTCATGCAATACCGAAAACTTGGTAACACCGACATAGACGTCAGCTTGATTTGCCTAGGTAGCATGACTTTTGGAGAACAGAACAGTTTCGCCGAGGCCTCTGAGCAGCTTGATACTGCCCTGGATCACGGCGTTAATTTTGTGGATGTGGCCGAGATGTATCCGGTCCCCCCGCGCTCAGAGACCCAGGGTGACAGCGAGCGAGCAATCGGCCGCTGGCTGCAGCGGTCGGGACGACGCAAAGATATCGTGCTGGCCAGCAAGGTCACGGGGCGCGGGGATCTCAACCCGGGAATGGAACATATTCGCAACGGGCCAAGGCTTAGTCGACAACATGTACTGGAGGCGATTGATGGGACTCTCTCCCGCCTGCAAACCGACTACCTCGACCTATATCAAGTGCACTGGCCTGATCGCATCACCAATTTTTTTGGGCAGCTTGGATACCGTCACAAGGACATGGAAAGTATTGCTGTAGAAGAAACACTTGCGGCACTGGGAGAAGTGGTCGCCGCGGGGAAGGTTCGCCACATTGGCATATCCAATGAAACACCCTGGGGCGTTATGGAATACTTGCGTCTGTCCAGTGGGGGCGATATGCCACGCCCGGTGTCGATACAAAACCCCTACAACCTGCTCAATCGAAGCTTCGAAATAGGCCTTGCGGAGATGGCGATTCGCGAATCCGTCGGCCTTTTGGCCTATTCACCGCTCGCTTTCGGACTGCTCTCGGGTAAATATCTCGACGGTGCCCGACCCGAGCACGCACGACTGACGCGCTATGATCGCTTCTCGCGCTATAACAATGCGCAAGCCGAGGCGGCGACCGCAGCCTACGTCGCGCTCGCGCGCGAGGCCGGGCTGGATCCATCGCAAATGGCCCTGGCGTTTGTAAATCAACAGCAGTTCACCACAAGTAATGTCATTGGAGCCACCAGCATCGCGCAGTTGCAGGCGAACATCGCCAGCGTTGACGTGAAGCTGGAGAAACCGCTGTTGCGAAAGATTGAAGCTGTCCACCAGCGTTATACAATTCCAGCACCCTAAAGCAGATGTTTGCCTCAAAGCGCCGATTGCTCTAGCTTTACAGCCGCTTGGTACCCACGACCACAAAAACGGAGAGACTCTATGGCCAATTCCTTCGGATTCGACGGCTTCCTGATACGCTGGCTTTTTGCGCTGGTATTGGTTTTTGCGACCTACAACCCGACAGCTTACTCGTTTGTCGGCTGGTTGCTGTCTGATGGATTTTCCATAGGTCCGTTACCTGCTCTGGCCGGCATATTTTTACTGATTGCCTGGATCATCTACCTGCGCGCGACCTTTTATTCGCTGGGTATTATTGGCGTCAGCCTGGGCGCCGTGCTGTTCGGCTGTCTGATGTGGCTGTTTATCGATCTGGGAATGCTAAGCCTGGACTCAAAAGGGGCGCTGACCTGGATCGCGTTGGTTCTGGTATCGCTGCTGCTCGCGGCCGGGATGTCCTGGTCGCATGTCCGGCGTCGGCTCAGCGGCCAGCTCACCGTTGACGATGTAGAGACCTGAGCACGGCTGAGCTTCAGAGCGCTCACTGCAGAGGCTACGCTCAAGCGCATGTGGGTGTGTCGACGACGCTGTGCTGAGTACCTCGAGGGCGTGCTCGCGTCCTCGTCCACTGTCTGACTGCTCCAATAAGCTGCTGGTTCAGAGGTTATCTGACCGGCTGTTGCTGCCGATATTCCTACCGCTATTCCTACCGCTATTCCTACCGCTATCGATAGGTAGACGAAAATGCGTCGATAAACGCCTGAAGGTCTGCTTCGGCCAGTTCATTAATGCCCGCTGCGGCGGCTCGGCCGCCTCCCGTCGGGAATTGTCGGCACAGGGTGTCTGCGTCCCGTTTATCATTGAGGGGAGCACGAACACTCACCAGAAATCCGCCCGCAGCCTTTTCTGTGAGCACTGCATGTGCACGATTCGGAGCATTGTTTGCCAGCGAGTTACCGTATACGCCGCTGACCCTTCGCGCCCAGGGGGCGTTGGGTAGACGAAACACAGCGGCATGGCTTTCTTCCCAGTCCGCGGTGAGCGTCTCGGCACTACCCATGTCACCGTGATAGCCATCTTCGAGCCGCGCGAAGGTGCTGGCCGCTTCCGCCACAAAACCACTCGGATCCGGGTAGCCGCACATCAGCTGATACAGCTCGGCTGGATGAAAATGCAGATCTTCCAGCGTTGCGCCGTAGCCGTTGTAGTTAATATAGGTACCCAGCCGCTTATAAAGAGACAGGGTGTCTGTATCCAGATCAAGAGTGCGCGCGACGGCGTTAGCACTCTTTTCGAGGTTGTCACCAAATGCGCCGACAACGGCCCAATGGGCAAAAGCGCCGCCCAGTCTTCCGTTAACCAACAGGCTGGTGCATACATCAGCTGAGGTATTTATTAGCGCGTCCAGGGAGGGATGCTCAGGAATCTCCCCGGCAAAGTGATGATCGCAGTAGAATACACTAGCGCCGCCAGCAAGCAGCTTGTTCAGGGGCTCCCGGTTTTTATCCAGCGAGACATCAAGTACCGTGACAGATGCTGCGGGGCCATCGGCGATGCGCGACAGCAAAGCGATGTCACGTTTTACACCGGTAATCAGCGTATTCTCGCTGGGCGCGGCGGCTCTCAGCTGCAGCAGAGCGCAAATGCCATCGGCATCACCATTAAATACGTCGTAATTTTCCATGGTCCAAGTATGCCAGAGATAGCTCGCAAGTTGACCTCCCGCGACAACAGCAAGTAGATGACACCCGCAATCAGACCCAAGCCTATAGCACTCATTATCGCGATAAGCGGGCTCGTTTCGAAGGTGTAACTCCGAGTAAAATGCGCAGGTGAATAAACATAACGATACGTCCTTTTTGAAATGGCTGCTGTCAACCTTGCTGATCGCGGTCTTGCTATGCAGCACCCGTGCGAGTGCTTTTCGCCCAGACCAGTATGCAATCGAGCTTTCTCCTGCATCAAACAGGCTGACGCAGCAAACCGTCAATACTATTTTTCAGGATAGTAAGGGCTTCATCTGGTTGCTAACCCAGGAGGGTCTCAACCGCTTTGACGGCTACGAGGTAATATCATTTACCACGGTTGTGGGTGACCCTACATCGCTGAGCCATCAATTGACCCTGGATATTGCTGAGGACGCCGAAGGCTCTCTATGGATTGCAACGCAATCTGGTGGGATTAACCTGCTCGACGAATCCACGTTTACCTTCCGGGCGATCACCACCGGCGAAGCGATAGACAACAGACACCCGCTGTCAGACAACATCTTGCGACTAGAGCCCAGTAAACAAGGCGGGCTTTGGGTGGGCTATGGCGATCGCGCCGCCTTCAGCCATATGGCCACGGACAGCGAGACCTTCACGCACTATTTTTTGCCGGAGCAAAATCCGGAGGTAGCGATAGAAGCGTTTGTAGAGCACGAGGATGGTAATCTTTACATTGCCGCAGATCGTGGCGGCATTTATCGAATGCAAACGGAAACGGGCGATGTGCAGCCGCTTCCAGTCTCTTCGCAAGACAACGCTATCGCCAGCCTCACGCGGCTCTCCTCTCTTACGCAGCTGGATGACGGTGCTTTGTTAATCACAGCCACGACCGAAGGCGTCTTCATCTACGACCCCAGGTCGAGGACGCTCAAAAGACATCCGATTCACGATACGGGCGATTTCGACGATGTGAGTGAGGTGTATACCGCGACTGTCGATAGCGACGGCAACCTTTGGTTTGGTACCAGCGCCGGTGTCGCGGTCTATGACACCAGCGGCAAAGTGACCCAGATCACGTCTTACAACTCGGCGCTTCCCAGTGCGCAGGTTATTTCAATTCTACAAACCCGGGAAGGTGAGATGTGGCTGGGGACTTATTTTGGCCTGGCACAGGGGAAACCCACACGCTTTCAGACTTTTACTGCTGACGACGGACTTCTATCCAGTGCAATTTACGCCATCGAATCAGACGCGGACGGTGACTGGTGGATCGGGACCGAAAGAGGCTTGGCAAAAGTCACCACCTCGATTGACGCGCAACAAAACTGGTTTTTACAGTCACCACCGGACCTAATGCTAGAAGAACAGACGATCATGTCCCTGGCCGCAAACGAGTCCCATATTTACGCTGGCACGATTCGCTCGGGCCTCTTTCAAATAGATTTAGAGCAGCTGACAGCAACGCAGTATCAAGCCGATGGGCGCGATGGCTCGCTCTCCTTCGAAGGCATACCGGTGCTCGACACCCTAGCCGACGGTCGTGTCCTGGTCGGCACCTTCGGCGGTGGACTCAACATATTCGATGCAGCGACGAGCACTTTCGTCGTCATGCGACATGACCCTAACTCGCCATCGTCCATAAGTGATGATCGCGTAGTCAGCATGCTCATAGACTCATCCCAGAGAGTGTGGGTGGGAACGCAACGCGGCGTAAACCTATTCGACACTGCTACCGGCACCTTCCGCAGATTCACCGACGATGACACTGATAACGTGGACATCAATGAGAGCTATATTTTTTCACTAGCGGAAGATAAGAAAGGCAACATCTGGATCGGCACGAGAAGCGGCGGCCTGCATGTTATTGAAGCAAGCGATATTGAAAAAGAGAGTGCGACTATACGCCGCCCTCCTGACGCCCTGAAAATGCCCAGTACCGACATCTACGGCATTCTGGTCGATGATGAGAACAACAAATGGGTTTCTCACAATGCTGGCATCAGCGTTGTGAACAGTGCAGCAGACGACCTTTTTACTTTCGACGAATCCAGTGGTCTGCAGGGACGTGAGTTCACGCAAGGGGCCAGTCATCGGACGCAGGACGGCACCCTTCTCTTTGGGGGCGAAGACGGGTTCAACCCAATCAACCCGGGAATCTACGACAGAGACAGATTTGAGCCTGAAGTTCAGCTAACCAGTTTTAAATTGCTCAACGAAAACATGTTTTTTGAAGACCCTTATTCACGACTGTCTTCCATAACACTGAACTACGACTACCAATTCGCCTCACTGATGTTTGCGGCGATGGACTACCGAGATCCAGACAAGTTGCTCTACCGATATCGGATCGATGGCTTGCACAACGAATGGATAGATCTGGGTACCGCGCGACAGGTCTCTATATCCGGACTTGGCTATGGCGACTACAGGATTCGGATAAATTCGACAAATGCCTCTCAAATATGGACCAGCAACGAAAGACGCATATCCCTGGTTATAACGCCGCCTTTCTGGATGACCAACTACGCCTTTGCGGTCTACTTTAGCCTGCTCGCCTTTGCGGTCTATTCAGTATTCCGGAATCAGCAAAAAAAGGAACAGCTCGCGTTGGCGCGAAGAGTGGAGCTCGAGGAGAAAGTGCGCGAACGAACAATAGATCTGCAGCAGGCCAGACTGGACGCTGAGGAAGCCGCCAAAGTCAAGTCCAACTTCCTGGCCGCGATGAGCCATGAAATCAGGACTCCGATGCACGGCATGCTGGGCATGAACGAACTGTTGTTGGAGTCAGGTCTGAGCGCGCAGCAGCGAGCCTATGCGCGAACCGCGAACGAGAGCGGGAAATCACTGCTCGAGATGATTGATTCCATACTTGACTACTCCAAGTTGGACGCCGGAAAACTGGAAGCCATTGCTTCTGAGTTTAATGTGCGCACCGTCATTGAAGACGTCACAACACTGCTTATTCGTTCCGCAGCAGAGCGCAATAGCACGCTTTATATTGTGTGGAAGCACTGCGATGCGGCTCTGTTGTTCGGCGATAAAGGGAAGCTTCGGCAAGTCCTCATCAACCTAATTGGCAACGCGATAAAATTCACCGAAGACGGCAATGTGACGATCTGGTGCGAGACTGTTCTTGAGCAGCCACAGAGCAAGGCGAACAGGGCGATTCGATGCAATATCAGCGTAGAAGACAGTGGCATCGGTATACCAGAAGATAATCTCGACTCAATTTTCGACGCTTTTACGCAAGCGGATTCTGGCACCACGAGAGAATTTGGAGGAACAGGCCTGGGCTTGTCGATCACGAAAGAGCTGGTAGAGCTAATGGGTGGTGAACTCAGCGTTAGGTCCCGGCTTGGCGAAGGGTCTACATTCACTGCCAGTATCGTCTGCCAGAAAATACGCGATGATTCCGCGCCAGAGATCAAAGAGTTACCCAATGCCTTCTGTGTTACCGAGGACGATCTGTTGTTTATGTCAGTGCAGTCGAGACTCCGCCTGCACGGTGTCGATCTGACACGACTCAACGCGATCGCAGAAATGCAGGACTACACAATCGGTGCTCCAAGCTTTCTTGTCGATCAAAAATTGCTGGATTCAAACAGTCTGGGGGCTCTTGCACAGCAGCCCGGTGCTTCCATTCTCGCACGCGATTCCAAACCCAATCCAGACATCGACGGACTGGAAGTAGTGCTCCCGCCCTACAACGAACTCGAACTTTTCCAATCGATTATGCGACGTTCCAGTGCACAGCTCGAGAACAAGGAGCCAGGCGAACATACCAGGAAATTACTCGACAAGATAAAGAGCGTTCTTTTGGTAGAAGATGTGTCGGTCAATCAACTGATAGCGGCGCAGATGCTCAGCAATATTGGAGTGACGGCCGACATCGCGGACAACGGAGCGGACGCAGTTGCACAGGCTAAAAGCAAGCGTTTTGACGCCATCTTGATGGACTGCCAAATGCCTATTCTGGATGGCTATGAAGCCGCGCGACAAATCAGGATCTACGAGCATGAGACTGGCAAGGCAAGGACCCCTATCATTGCTTTAACAGCGGCTGGTGACCCAGACGACATAGAGAGGGCAACTGACGCGGGCATGGACGGCCTGGTGCGTAAGCCCTTTAGCCTGTCAGAGTTAAGCGAGGTTCTTGAAAATCTGTCCCGCGGGGACTTCCAGCCAGACCGGCAGAGCGACAACACCTCAAAACAGCGAGAATCCGCTAACGATGCCCCTGGCACAACGACGCTTGATCTTGAGGTGGTGGCCACCCTGGTGAGCATGGCTGAGACCAGCGATAGCCCCGACCTGCTGCAGCGGTTATTGACAGGCTTTCGCGATCAGTTTGAACAGAAACATATATCACTGGTTACTGCACTTAAAGAGCGTGACGAGAAGGAAGTAAAATCTCAGTCCCACGCAATCAAATCAATGTCCACTAATATGGGCGCCAAAGAAATGCGGAAGATCGCAGAGAAAATTGAGCGCTCGAGCCACGATTACGACCAGGCTAGCGCACTAAAGGATACGCAACTGATGCTATCCGCCCTCAAGTCGTTTGAACATAGCTTCAAGCAGCACACCGACTGACTGATCGAACTAGAGTGACTCGACCACGACATCGGGAAATAATTTCTCGACGTTGGCGGCTTCGACCGCAGGCGTAGGTATAACCACGCGACGCTTGCCAGCCCTGCCCTGTTTCACCCAGACGTGGTCATGGCGAATTTCATGTGTATCAAAGCCGTTCACAGCCTCGCGCAAAACTTCGGTAATGCCCTGACAGTCCATACCATCGCAGAAACGCATCAGCTGGCTCAGGGCTTCACTCACTTCTTCCAGCGCCAGACATTCTTCTTCAGCGCGCATAATCATAGGATGACCCGTGCCGCTGACGGAAGATCCGAGTAACAGCTCCTCGTGCAGTTTCTCACCCGGTCGAAGTCCGATAAAGTCAATATCGACAGCGCTGTCGCGATCACGCCCCGTGCCAACCTCGTGCCCGCTCAGGCGAATCATGCGCTTGGCAAGATCGACAATACGCACCGGCTCTCCCATATCCAGCACAAATACATCACCACCGGTTCCCATGGCGCTGGCCTGCAAGACCAACTGCGCTGCCTCCTGAATACTCATAAAATAACGAGATACCTCGGGATGCGTCACCGTCACAGGACCGTGTTCCCCAATCTGCTCTCTGAAGAGTGGCACCACTGAACCCGAAGAACCGAGAACGTTACCAAAACGCACCATACAAAAGCGCGTGTCGCTTTCCTCGCCTGCCAGGCCCTGTAGGATCAGCTCCGCAAAGCGTTTGGACGCCCCCATGATATTGGTGGGCCGCACCGCTTTGTCGGTGGAAATAAGGATAAAAGTTTCTACCTTGGCAAGTCGCGCCGCCTCGGCGGCGTGCCAGGTGCCAATCACATTGTTGGCCACGCCCTCGGCGACGTTATGCTCCACCATCGGCACATGTTTGTAGGCCGCAGCGTGATAGACGGTCTGCACCTTGAAGGTCCGGTAAATTGTCTCCATGCGATGCTGGTCGCGCACAGACCCAAGCAAACATACGACATCAATGTGGGTTTCCCGTCGTGTCTGCTGCTCTCGCAACTCGCGCTCTACCCGGTATAGCGCATATTCCGAGTTGTCGAGCAGGATCAATTCACTGGGGCCGGCTTCAAGAATTTGCCGGCACAGTTCTGCACCGATAGATCCGCCCGCTCCAGTAACCATCACCACCTTGCCGGTGATACATCGATCGATGAGTTCTGGGTGTGGTGGCACTGGGTCACGACCCAGTAAATCGTCAAGATCGATATCTTGAATCTGACTGACAGCAGCCTCGCCACCCACGAGCTCACTAATTCTGGGCACTGTGCGCACGTGCACTGGCAGGCCGACGAGAGAATTGATGATCTCCCGACGTCGCTCTGCGGTGGCCGATGGGATGGCCAACAGCACCTGGGTAATCGCATGCTCTTCAACGAGTTTTTCCAGATCTTTCCCGCGCACCACCTGAAGTCCGTTAATGACTGAATGCTGCGCTCTGGGATCATCATCGACAAACGCAACGACTCGATATTGATCACCATGATGCAGGGCGGTGAGCAACTGACGTCCGGAGTCACCAGCACCGTAAATCAGGACGTTCTTGGTACTAGAGCGCAGACGTGCCTGATAGCCAGCACGAACTACCAGACGTACACCACCGACACTGCACATGGCCAGCGCCCAGTACACAAACGGCATGGAACGGGGCACGTTGGCCTGAGTGAAGAAAATAGCGGCACCGAGCGCCAGGGTGGAGTAGCTCACGGCCTGGATAATCGTCCAGATCGCCTGCTGGCCCATGAAGCGAATCACGGCCTTGTAGAGGCCCAGGCGCAGGAATATCGCGGCGCTGGCAATCAGGGCAATGCCTGCGCAAAACAGCTCTACGGATCCGGGCGGCTTCCAATAGCTGGTATCGGGGTAGCCAAAAGAAACGCCCATCGACAAGGCCACAAGCACCATATCGACTGCAAGGACCAAGCCTTGCTTGACGTTCCTGGAAACCTGCATGTTTTGGAATGAGAATGGGAGTGCTGCACGAAATGCAGAACGCCCCCTGCCTACCCATTCTTTGGTCGCATTGGTGGTCGCTTTGGTCACTGCTTTTATCACTCCGCGCTGGTCATGCGCATGTCAACGTGCTCTTTGGCACTGTCAACTTCTTTTACAACAGCTTACTGCAAACGCCAATGCTTCGCTATGAGAAAGAGTTGCGGGAATAATCCGAGGCACATGGACGTCCATACTGGACCTATTGGCATAGTTTGCAGTAGTGCCAAGGGTTGCAGGCAGCACAGATGAAGCAACAGCAGCCCGACAATCACTCTCCGGTCACCGTCAAAGCTTCGATGCAAACCCTGATAAAAGTGCTGGTTGTGTCCCTCGGTAATACGTTCACGACGCCATGCGCGCCGCCCCAAAGTAATGGTGGCATCCAAGATAAAGGGGCTCATCAGCAGCAACCACGAAGCGAGCGGCAAGAAGCCATCGCGTACCCCCCATAGACCCAGCCAAGCTATGAGAAACCCCGCACTAAGACTACCTGCGTCGCCCATAAACAGCTTGGCGGGGGGCCAGTTGAACCACAGAAATCCTACGAAAACCCCCACCACCATCGCGGCAAGCGCAAGAAACTCAGTTGGTGCGTCGCCGATGTAGCCCATAAGCAGAATGCCGAGAGCACACAGCAGCGTTTGTAGGGCTGCGATTCCATCAATGCCATCCATGAAATTGTAGAGGTTGTAAAGCCAGGTCAGGCCGAGGGTCAATACAGGCAGCACTATGAGCCCAGGCAGCAGCGCATCTCCCTGCCAGGGAAGGGCCGGGCCGTAGCAACTCACCGATACAATGGCCGCCACGGCTAGAACCAGCAATCGAACCGACACTGGCAGAGTCCGCCAGTCATCGACTGCGCCGGTCGCACAAACCACCGCCAGCGTGGCCAGCATGACGTAAAACTCCGGGCTGGCACTCAAATAGTCAATGCACTGAAGCAAGACCAGGCTTAGGAGCAAAACGCCAACCAGCACGATTCCCCCGGAGCTCGGTGTGTCGTTGCAATGCGCACTTCGGGCGTTGGGCGCATCTATCAATGCCAATCTCCGCGCCAGCGGCACATAAAAGTGGGTAGCCACAACGGTCGCACCCAAGGCAAGCAGGGACACAATCAGCAGCACGCTGAGTCCTCGTCAAGGCAGCTCTCAAAAGTCGATGAAGTCTGAAAACCGATGTCTTCCAACCCTTCGCTTTGGTACCACTCTTCGCCCGCAAGACGTTCCCAGGTGCTGCCCACTGGCTCCCTCCGGAGTCGGTCCAACATGCTGCCAGCGCCCCGCCACAGCGGAGAAGGGAGTGCGTGCAAGAAAGGCTCACGCCCCAATTTGGATGCATAAGCACAGTGCAGCCGGCGCGCGCTATAGCGCTCACCGTCGGTCGCTACTATTAACGATGGCGTTTTGACAGTTGGAGACGCAAGCAGGCAGAGAAGTTTTACAAGATCCTGTCGAGCGATCATGCTTCTGCCGCCCTCTGCTGGCGGCGCCGGCATGCGTAGCGCTGCCCAGCGCCGAAGCCAGGCAAGATGTCCCGGTGCCTGCGCGCTGTAGATCAAAGATGGACGCACAATCACTAACTCCGTGTCGGTGTCAGTGTCAGTGAAGAGTGCCCGAAGCTGCGTTTCGGCTACGGCTTTGGAGCCCGCGTAACCGGTCCCTGAGGGCGGCGGCGATGCCGCCTTCACGCTGCTCAAATAGATAAAACGTTTCGCACCCACTTCGATCGCCCGCTCGGCGAGCTGCACGCTTGCCTGCACGTTAACGCGCACATAACTGCGTTCATCGGCCTGCTGATGCGCAATCCCCGCGAGGTGATACACAAGGTCAACACGGCTGAGTTGAAGCCTCGAAATACCCTCGGGAAACTCAAGCTTGACGGTCGACTGTGCACACGCAGGGGGCTCCCCGGAACGATACTGCGCGATAACAGTATGGCCCTCGGCCGCGAGCGCCGGAACCAGTGTCCTTCCTAAATATCCGCTCGCTCCTGTAACCAGGCACTCCACGCGTCGTTACTCCTCCTCAATACACCGCCATTGTATCGGCTATTTTCTTTGCGATTGTCTGAGCGATTGTCTGCGCAATTGTCTGCGCGATCACCTGCGCAATTGTCTGCGTCACTCAGCTCAACGATACACTACGTGCGGGCGCGAGATGGCGCGCGTTGCGCGGGAGAAAACAAAGGTTCATCCGGGGCCGTGGAAGGAACATCTCGCCTTTTTTATGGAGCGGCTTGATGGACCTGTTCATAGCACTCACCAAGAAAACTCATAGCGTCCTGATGAACTAGGAAAAGGGGGACGAGGCCCCCAGATTAAGGTTCATTCGATCCGGATAGATACGCGATTTTGCTCTACCGTTGAAGCGCCGATCCCGCTCACCTCAGAAAGTTCGTCGACCGATTCGAACGGTCCAAATTGCTCCCGGTAGCGCACAATGGCGTCGGCGCGGCTAGTACCCACGCCAACCAGAGCAGATGCCAATTCTGCGGCGCTCGCGGTGTTGATATTGACGCCGCCATCAAGTCGCTCCTCGACGGGCTCGAGATTCTCGACCTGTGCGATCGTCAGTGGAGCGGCAACGCTCAATCCCTGTGCCAGGACTAGCGCCATTGCAGTGATCCATGGACGCCGTCTAAGTTTGCGGCAACGCCGAAACGGCGAAGAAGATCTGGCGAGCTGGGACTGAGACAGCGCAGAACGCAACACCGCGGATCGAGACGGTATGGGTATACACCAGGAATTGGTTTTGAATTGAGATTGAATAGCCTTTAAGTTCACAGCAGGACCTCCTTGTCTTTGCGTGAAGAGTCACGAGCGCGCTCATTGCGCTCGCCCATGGAGGTTAGCAGTGGATCACACTGCGTCGAGAGTGATGCGCGAAAAAGACCAAACAGCCGGGCTACATGGTGGCTCAGCTATCTCTAAAGCATGTCTACAGTATCTGTAAGCCCAGACTCTCGTTGATCGCGTGCAGCGCGACACCCGGATCCACAGCGCGTGTGATCGGACGACCAATGACCAAGTAGCTTGCCCCATCTCGAATCGCATCGACCGGGGTCACTACACGGCGCTGATCGTCAGTCGACGCCCCGGCAGGCCGAATCCCTGGCGTGACGCGAACAAAACTGTCGCCGCAAATATCCCGGAGCGCTGCGGCTTCCCGTGCCGAACAAACAGCTCCCGACAAACCACAGTCCAGGCAAAGCAATGCCAAATGTTGTACCTGCTCCGCCAAAGATCGGCGATAGCCCAGCTCAGAGAAATCCATCTCATCCATACTGGTCAGCACCGTGACGCCTATGAGTAGAGGAGCCGGCTGAGATAGACCGGCCAAGGCAGCCACCGATGCCTCCAGCATGCGCCGACCGCCCCCTGCATGAATATTCACCATCCAAACACCGAGGGACGCGGCACTGCACAAGGCAGCGGCCACGGTATTCGGGATGTCATGGAATTTGAGGTCAAGGAATATCTCGAACCCAAGATTCTGCAGCTTCTCGACCAATGCCGGGCCCGCCGCAGTAAACAATTCTTTGCCAACCTTGAGTCGACAAGCCGACGGGTTCAGTTGGCCGGCAAAGCGCAGTGCCGAATCGGCGTCCGGAAAATCCAGCGCTACGATAACCGGAGACTCTGTCATAGTGTTGCCGCTATTCTGCTTCGGTGGTGCGAATGGTTCGAAAAGTGCCCCAGTACTTACACCCGGGACAGAACCACAGCAAGTGCTTGGCCGAAAAACCACAATGCTCGCAGCGGTAGGCCGGTCGCTCGCGAATCAGCTTCTCGAGCAACACACTAAGCATACTGACTGAGGATTCGGTGAGGTCTTTTTCAGCGCTAGCACGCTCGGGCTGCTGCAGCCTGATGAGACGCAGTAAGCCGCGCAATGAGGGCACCTGCGCAAGCCGCGATGCGAGAAACTTGCGCGCCTCGCCGGCACCCTGATCGCGGAGAATATCGTCGGCGACCGCAATCACCAGCGGAGTCGAAGGATGTCGATCAAGACAGCTTCGCAAGTAGCTTGAAAACTCGCTCTCCTCGTTGAGAGCGGCATAACACTCTCGCAGCGTAGGAATGGCCTCAGGCAGGAAATCAGCATCCTGCTCAATGACACGTGTTAGCGCTTTGATGGCCGCGCGATGATCACCCGACGCGCCCTCCAGACGGCCGAGCTCGAGTGACGCACGCACGCAGCCCGGATCGCTTTCGAGCGCGCGTCGCAACATGCTCCGGGCATCGTTTACGTCGTTTTTTGCCAGCTGCTCAACTGCCAGCTCGCAGTAAAAATGCGCCATCTGGCTTTGCACAGGCTGACCGCTGAGCAGTGGACCGGGAGTAGAGGCGCGCAGAAGACTTTTTCGAGGTAATAGCGCATGCGCCTCGTCAATCGCCCGGCGCCATTCACTCTCGGAGCGGTAGATTTCGATCAGATGCTGGCGACTGACATCCCTTTGCTCGTCAGACTCGGCCACTAAATCCAGAAGCAGGCGCTCCGCTCGATCCAGCAAGCCGGCGGTGATGTAGTCGCGGGCAAGCTCCAGGTGTGCGATATGCATTTGTTCGACAGGGAGATCCGGCCGTGCCAGCAAGTTTTCATGAATGCGAATCGCACGAGCCACTTCGCCGCGTCTGCGCAGTACATTGCCCAGCGCAATATGCGTCTCTAGCGTCTCGCTGCTGACCTCAAGGGCGCTGATAAAATGATCCACCGCACCATCGGGCCGCCCGTCAAGCAGGTAGTTTAGTCCTCGGTAGTACTGCGTCGGCAGCTTGCCCGTACCCTGGACCGCCGGGCTCCGTCCGCGCCGACCCAGCCAGAACCCACACGCTATCGCCGAAAAAAGTAAGCCAAAAACCAGGGCTTCATTCACGAGCAACCAGTCCCGTCGCGCGTAAACGGTCTGCCTCAGCCTGAGCATTTCGGGTCTGCCGGTTAGCCGTCATCAACCGTGCGCGTAAACGCAGTATTGCAAAACCAGACAACAGCAAGCCGAGGAGCCCTCCTAGAGCCAAAGCGCCCAAAACCCAGAGCGCAACGCTGCGCGGAGGCAGGGTCATGAACAACACATCTAGAGGAACCGGATCCGTGTTTTGCAGCGCAAAGAGCACGCCCACTCCAGCCATTGCAACGGCCAGCAAAAGCGCTATTAGCTTGCGAATAAATCCCATCAGCGCGCTATCCTTTTAGCGTGATAGTCGTAAGATCCAGCCCCCGCCACAAACGTTAGTGACCTGCCTGCAGGCCAAGATTCACGCGGTCGCGCAGCTCCTTACCGGGCTTGAAGTGCGGCACATACTTGCCGGTCAGCTCTACTGCATCACCCGTTTTTGGATTCCGCCCGCGGCGGGGTTCCCGGTAGTGCAGCGAGAAGCTGCCAAACCCACGGATCTCGATGCGTCCGCCGCTACTTAGCGAATGCGACATCTGCTCAATGATAGTTTTGACTGCCAGCTCTACGTCCTTGGTGGACAGCTGCGCCTGCTTGAGGGCGATCGCCTCAATCAATTCACTCTTGGTCATGTTGGGCCAGTTATCTCGCCGTTCTGTTTGTCGGAGCTGCTGCTAGTGCCGCTATTCTCTACGCTTCCATGATGCCACGCAACGCCTTATTTTTTATGGAGAATTTACCGTGAGAGGGCGCGCAAAAACAGCGTCTACAGCGCCCACAAAAAAGGGCCCGCGAGGGCCCCTTTTCTTACTTTGATACTACTCTTTAGCTTCAACTGCCGGCGAGCGCTACCTCCTGCGTTTCGGGCCGCCTATTGACCGCCCATCTGCGCCTTGATCAGATCACCGATTGTACCAGGTGAAGACGACTCTTCCTGATCCTTGAGCGACTTGACCGCTTCCTGCTCATCTTCGTAGTCCTTGGCCTTGATAGACAGCGTCAGCCCGCGATTCTTACGATCCACGGAGACAATTTTAGCCTCGACCGAGTCGCCTACCTTGAACTCGCTGCGCGCGTCTTCGACACGCTCACGGCTGATGTCGGATGCCTTGAGAATACCCTCGACTTCCTCTGCAAGCTTGATTCTGACCATCTTCGCGTCGACTTCTACGACTTCGCCGGTGACGATGGTGCCGCGATCATTGACAGCCACGTAGTTGCTAAAGGGATCATCTTCAAGCTGCTTGACGCCCAGGGAGATACGCTCTCGCTCAGGATCTACAGACAATATTACCGTCTCGATCTCGTCGCCCTTCTTATAGCTTCGAACCGCTTCTTCGCCAGTTTCGTTCCAACTGATGTCCGACAAGTGCACCAGACCGTCGATGTTGCCATCAAGACCGATGAAGATACCAAAATCGGTAATAGACTTGATCACACCCGAAATTCGATCACCCTTGCTGGCGGACTC
Organism: Congregibacter sp.; assembly: GCA_045105635.1. Lineage (GTDB taxonomy): Bacteria > Pseudomonadota > Gammaproteobacteria > Pseudomonadales > Halieaceae > Congregibacter. The sequence continues at coordinate 257,266 of JBGCDU010000006.1, read as the reverse complement.
TGCGAAGGCATCCCACGGGTTTTGCTGACACTGCTTGATGCCCAGTGAAATTCTGCGACGCTCCACGTCGATGTCCAGAACCATCACCTCAACCTCGTCCCCCAGCTGAACGATCTTGGATGGATGAACGTTTTTGTTGGTCCAGTCCATTTCCGAGACGTGCACCAGACCTTCAACACCTTCCTCGATCTCGGCAAAACAACCGTAATCGGTAAGATTAGTGACCTTCGCTACCACGCGGCTACCCTCTGGGTAGCGACCAGTGATCTCGACCCATGGATCTTCACCGAGTTGCTTGAGACCCAGTGATACGCGGTTACGCTCACGATCGAACTTAAGTACCTTGACGTCCAGCTCCTGGCCCACTTCCACGATTTCGGAAGGATGCTTAATGCGCTTCCACGCCATATCGGTAATATGGAGAAGACCGTCGACACCGCCGAGGTCTACAAAAGCGCCGTAGTCCGTGAGGTTCTTAACCACGCCTTTGATTGACTGGCCTTCCTGCAGATTGGCAAGCAGGGCATCGCGCTCAACGCTGTTGGCTTCTTCCATAACAGCGCGGCGAGAAACGACGACGTTATTCCGTTTCTGGTCGAGCTTGATGACTTTAAAGTCCAGCTCTTTGCCTTCGAGGTGCGCTGTGTCGCGTACTGGACGGACATCGACCAGAGAACCAGGCAGGAAGGCGCGAATCGTATTCACATCGACCGTAAATCCGCCTTTAACCTTGCCATTAATCACGCCCTTGACTACTTCTTCAGCAGCAAATGCGGCTTCGAGATCTTTCCATGATTCGGCGCGCTTGGCTTTTTCACGGGAGAGCTTGGTTTCACCAAAGCCATCTTCAACCGTCTCCAGCGCAACCTGCACTTCATCACCAATGCTGAGCTTGCACTCACCAGCGGCATCCAAGAACTGCACCCGAGGAATGACTCCCTCAGATTTGAGGCCCGCATGCACGGTGACCCACTCATTATCGATATCTATTACTACACCGGTGACAATGGCACCGGGCTGCATATCGACGGTTTTTAAGCTTTCTTCAAAAAGATCAGCGAACGATTCGCTCATTACGTATTTACCTGTGTATGGGTTGGCGCGACGCGCCCACCGCTCCTCCAGCCGAAACGGGTCCTATTAATCAAACACCTCGGCAAAAACCCTGCTGGATTAAATGCTTTGCCATCGGCCTTTTTGCACATGCCTTTATGAAACTGCAGCGTGCATTTTTATTCAGAGACTGTAAAAAGCCCGCCTAATCAACAAGATGTCGATCTCGGGCGGCCTTGAGTACGGTATCAAGCACCACGTCAGCTGCCACGTCCGTGCTGTCGACAACGATTGCGTCATCAGCAGGTATGAGTGGCGACTCGCTGCGATTTTGATCACGCTCGTCTCGCTCCTCGATGGTCTCGAGAAGGCGCGCGAGGGTATCACCTCCGCCTGAATCCTTCAACTGCCTGCGGCGGCGCTCCGCGCGCGCGCGGGCACTGGCGGTCAGGTAGATTTTCAGCGCTGCATTGGGGAAAACGACAGTCCCCATGTCGCGTCCGTCGGCCACCAGACCAGGAAGCACGGCCATCTGACGCTGGCGCTCAAGCAAGGCCTGTCGAACGCCGCGCAGCGCGGCGACATTGGACGCCGCTGCCCCGCAGGCTTCGGTTCGAATCTGCAGGCTGATATCGTCCCCATCGAGCACTACGCGCGTCAAACCACCGGCGGCAGGCAGGAAACTCACATTCAGCGAGCCGGCGATGGTCGCGAGTGCCAGTTCATCGTCAAACGCCAGCTTTCTGCTCAAGGCAGCATGCGCCACCACCCGATACAGCGCGCCACTGTCAAGCATCCTCCAGCCCAGCGTGCTAGCAAGGCTGAAGCACAAGGTTCCCTTACCTGCCCCACCCGGACCGTCCACCGTGATGACCGGCGCACTCATTCCTCAGGTTCCTGAACGGCAATCTGTAAACCAAGACCGCGGGCCAGAGAGTCAAAACCGGGGAATGAGGTCGAAACATGATCGCAGTCGAGTACGCGTATTTCCCGCTGAGCCCGCAGTGCGGCAATCGAAAATGCCATCGCAATTCGGTGGTCGTGGAAGGTACGCACCGTCCCCCCGCCTATCTCTCCGCCTTCGATGATCATGCCGTCGTCCAGTACCCGGGCATTAATACCAAGCGTTTCCAGACCCTCCGCCATGCTGGCTATGCGATCGCTTTCTTTTACGCGTAGCTCCGCGGCGCCGCGCAGGACCGTGGTGCCCGTCGCACAGGCCGCAGCGATAAACAGTACCGGAAACTCGTCAATCGCCAGAGGCACCAACTCCTCGGGAATGTCGATACCGTGCAGTGGCGCAGAACACACCAGGATGTCCGCCACGGGTTCTCCGCCGACCTCGCGTTCGTTCGTTAGTTGAATGTCAGCGCCCATGAGGCGAAGGATGCTGAGAATCCCCGTGCGCGTGGGGTTCACTCCCACATGCGTGAGCAGCAGCTCCGATTCGGGCGCGATACTCGCAGCAACTAGAAAAAAGGCAGCCGAAGAGATATCGGCGGGAACGTCGATATCGCAGGCGTCTAGCGCGTTACCGCCGCGTAAGCTGATCACGCCTTTTTCTCGCGCTACTGCGTAGCCAAAGCCTCGCAGCATTCGCTCCGTATGATCCCGAGTTGGCGCAGGCTCGGTCACCGAGCTTTGACCTTTGGCAAACAGCCCCGCCAGCAATACGCAAGACTTTACCTGCGCACTCGCAACCGGAAGATCATAGTGAATACCACGCAGTCCCGGGCCCGGCTTTAGTCTAAGTGGTGGCAAACCCTCGCCTGTGGATTCGATGTTTGCCCCCATCAGTGACAGCGGCGTAATCACGCGCTGCATTGGCCGCCCAAGTAGCGAAACATCACCGGTCAAGGTGCTGGCGAACGGCTGTCCAGCAAGGATGCCCGCCATCAGACGCATGCTCGTTCCTGAGTTACCCATATCCAGTACAGATGCAGCCTCACTGAGACCACCCAGTCCCCGACCCATGATTTGTAAGGCACCTCTTTTTGGTCCTTCGATCTGAACACCCATGGCTCGGAACGCCGCCACCGTTGCAAGCGCGTCTTCGCCCTCAAGAAAACCGCTGACATTGGTCACGCCATTGGCGAGTGCACCGAGCATCACCGAGCGATGCGACATGGACTTGTCGCCCGGCACTCGAGCTTCACCATGAACACAGCCCCCAGGGGCCAGCAGGAACTCCATACGCTACGCTCTTCTTCCAAGGGTGTATTTCATCGGTCTGGCCGGCTGCTCACTTTGATTCCCCCGCCTGGCGCTCTTGCAGCGCCCGTGAAAATTCGTCGCGAGCCTCTTTCGCCGCGCGAAACGTGTGTTCCAGCGCATCGCCATCACCCGCATCCACTGCCCCCCGCAATTTGGTCAGCTGCCGGGAAAAGTCGTCGATGGCATCGAGTAAGGCATCGCGGTTGGCAATGGCGATATCACGCCACATCTCCGGATTACTGGATGCGATGCGCGTGAAATCGCGAAATCCACCGGCCGCAAAACGAAAAATATCGTCCCGAGAGGAAGATTGCGCAAGCGCATCAACCAAAGCGTAGGCCAAAACATGCGGTAAATGACTGGTTCTGGCAAGAATCGAATCGTGCTCTTTAACTGACATTTGCTGCACATCCGCTCCTACGGACGCCCACATTGCCAGCGCCAGCGCCAGTGCCTCGGATTTGGTGTCCGCAGACGGCGACAGAATCACTCTGTGGGATTGGAACAAGCCGCCCTGCGCCGCCGCAACACCCGAACTCTCAGATCCTGCGATCGGGTGTCCGGGGACATACAGTGCCCTCTGCGCCAGCGGCAAACAGGCGGCGGCGGCGCACAGGGGTCCCTTCACGCTGGCGACATCGGTCACACACCGAGCGCGACCGGGTGACCGCAAGGCCTCCAAAAGCAATGCTTCGCAAGCGAGTGTCGGCACCGCGATTACTACGATATCGACCGCGTCCAGCAGCTCAGCAAAACTGCTGACTGCGACGTCGATAACGCCCAGTGAGCGACCTTCTTCGAGCACGGCCGGGTCTCTATCCCAGGCGGTAACCGAAGCGGCGAATCCAGACTCGCGTAAACCCAGAGCCAGAGACCCGCCGATCAAACCCAATCCAGCGAAACCAACCGCGTGCGCTTGTGGCAGGCTCATTCGCGCCTCTACAGCACAGCACGTGGATAGGAGCCAAGTACTTTCAGAAGTATCGACTGCTCCTCGAGCTCTCTCAGAATTTCGGTCAGTGCCGGTTCCTGCACATGGCCTTCGCACTCAATAAAAAACACGTAGGCCCATTTTTCCGTGCGCGAGGGACGCGTATCGATACGGGTCAAGCTCACCCCGTGGCGGCGGAAAGGATCAAGTAGTTTAAACAGGGCCCCGGGCTTGTTGCGACTGGAGACGACGATTGAAGTCTTGTCCTGTCCACTGGGAGGAACTTCGCTGCGTCCGATCACCAGGAAGCGCGTGGTGTTGTCGGCAGCGTCTTCGATGTGCTCCGCGAGCGTCTCTAGTGCGTAAGCCTCCGCCGCTAGATCTCCCGCTATCGCGGCGACTCCAGGGCTCTGTGTGGCAATTCGCGCCGCTTCACCGTTACTACTTACCGTCATACGCTCTACTGTCGGCCAGTGCGTGTCCAACCAGGTGCGACATTGCGCCAGCGCCTGCTGGTGCGCGCAGATCCTTGTGACGTCTTCAGCTTCGGTGCCCGCAGCCACCAGCAGGTGATGACCAATGCGTAATTCGACCTCACCTGCTATTTTTAACGGCGAGTCGATAAAACTGTCCAGCGTATGGCTCACCATGCCTTCCGTGGAGTTTTCGACTGGCACAATGCCGTAATTACAGTTTCCAGATTCAACCTCAGAAAACACGGTATCAATCGTAATCTGAGGAACACAGATGGCCGCATGCCCAAAGTGTTTGAATGCCGCCGCCTGGGTAAAAGTCCCCTCAGGGCCCAGATACGCTATCTGTAACGGCTTTTCGAGCGCCAGACACGCCGACATAATCTCTCGAAAAACATGTGCGACCGTCGGGCCATCGAGGGGTCCCTCGTCGCGATCCATGATGCGCCGCAGAACCTGCGCCTCGCGCTCAGGACGGTAGTACACCACCTCATTGTCCGGCTCGCCACGCGACCGCGCGGCCTGCACGTCATCAAGCTTGATTGCCGCAACGCGCTGGGCGCAGCGAGCACGATCAGCAATGAGCGCTTGAATCTGCGCATCGATCGCATCGATGTCATTGCGCACTTGTGCAAGATCCCGCGTGTCTGCGTCGGAGTCAGTTGTCATATGATCTAGCCGTAACGGCGCTCGAAATCGCGCATGAAATCAACCAGTGTGTCTACCGCATCCTGCTCAATTGCATTGTAAATGCTTGCACGCATGCCACCGACAGAGCGATGACCTTTCAGATTGAGCAGCCCCGCATCATCGGCACTGGCGAGGAAGGGCTTATCCAGCTCCGCGTTCACAAGGATAAACGGCACGTTCATCCATGAGCGGTTGCCAGGCGCAACGGGGTTCGAATAAAAGTCCGTGCCATCAATCGCCGCGTACAGTGTTTCAGCCTTATAGCGATTCTTCGCCGCTACGGCGTCCAGACCGCCCTGGGCTTCAAGCCACGCAAACACCAATCCGGCGAGGTAAATCGAGTAAGTTGGCGGCGTGTTGAGCATCGACCCGGCCTTATCTATGACCTCCCAATTGAGCATGGAAGGACAGGATGACATCGCACGCCCGTACAGTTCGCGCCGCACAATCAGCAGGACCAGTCCCGCAGGCCCGATGTTTTTTTGAGCCCCGGCATAGATAACGTCATAGCTATCGACATCAATAGGCCGTGACAGCACCGTCGATGACATGTCAGCTACCAGCGGCGCATCGCTCTCTGGGACCCAGTGGAACTCAATGCCGTCGATGGTTTCATTGGGGGTGATATGCAGATACGCGACGTCCTCAGGCTTGCTCCACGTCGATTGCTCCGGGATAAAACGCGGTATATCCGCGCTGGCCGAGACCACTTCTTCAACCTTGCCATAGCGGCTCGCCTCAGCCATCGCCTTTTTGGACCACTGGCCGGTATTCGCGTATGCAAGAGACTGACCTGATGCTCCCAGATTCATGGGCACAGCAGCGAACTGCGTGGACGCGCCTCCCTGCATAAAGAGCACCGCGAATTCGTCGCCAATGCCGAGCAATCGACGCAAGGAAGCCTCAGCTTCATCGACTGTCTCAATAACATCCGGGGAGCGATGACTCATCTCCATAAAGGACATGCCCGTGCCGTGCCAGTCCAGCATCTCGCTGGCAGCACGCTCAAGTACAGTCTCGGGCAACGCCGCAGGACCGGCGCAGAAGTTGTAAACGCGCGTCACTCCGCTGGATCCGGCGTGCTGTCATCCTCTGCTGCTGCATCATCTGACAGAACACTGACATCATCGCCGGTTCCCGTATCAACGATACGCTCTACCTGTACCAGCGACTCTCCCGGCTTGGTGCGAATAATCCGCACACCCTGGGTATTTCGACCCAACTGGGACACCTGGTCTGCCACGGTACGTACGAGGGTTCCCTGATTGGAGATCAGCATCAATTCGTCACCACTGAAGACCTGCAGTGCGCCCACCAGCCGTCCGTTGCGATCGGAGCTAGCCATAGCAATAACACCTTTGCCAGCCCGCCCTTTGACCGGGAAGTCATCGACCGCCGTGCGCTTGCCATAGCCGTTCTCACTCACCGTAAGCACGCTGCCGCTCGCGTCGGGGATGAGCAGCGAGATCATGCTGTGTCCGTCTGCCAGATTGATACCACGCACACCCCGGCTGGCACGACCCATAGGCCGCACAGTATCCTCACTGAAGCGCGTCGCCTTGCCTTCGCTGCTAAATAGCATCACATCACAGTCGCCATCGGTGATCGCAGTACCGACCAGCACGTCGTCCTCGCCGAGGACAATAGCCCTCAACCCAGCGGAACGCGGCGCAAAACTCGCCAGGTCTGTCTTCTTTACATAACCATTTGCAGTGGCCATGAAGATAAAGCGGTTTTCAGTTTGCTCCTCCAGAGGAAGTATAGAGGTAACACGCTCCCCCTCGTCGAGTTGCAGCAGGTTAACCATCGGACGACCGCGAGACACGCGACCGGCAACTGGAATCTGATAGACTTTCAGCCAGTAAACCTTGCCGAAATTGCTGAAGCACAGCAGCGTATCGTGCGTGTTTGCAATGAGCAGGTGCTCAACGAAATCCTCGTCCTTGACCGAGAGCGCGGCTTTCCCCATACCACCGCGACGCTGAACCTGATATTCAGCCAATGGCTGCGTCTTCGCATAACCACCGTGAGAAAGCGTCACTACCCGGTCTTCGGGCGTAATCAAGTCCTCTGCCGTAAGGTCCTCCTCGGAATCGCGAATTTCCGTGCGGCGCTCGTCACCAAACTCCGTAACGATCTCTTCCAGCTCCTCGCGGATCACATACAGTAGACGCTCGGGATCGCCAAGAATATCCAGTAGATCGGCAATTTCTTCGAGTCGATCCTGATATTCCTTCAATAACTTCTCGTGCTCAAGACCGGTAAGGCGGTGCAGGCGCAGATCAAGAATTGCCTGGGCCTGAGCCGGCGACAAACGATACTCACCGTCGTGCAGACCAAAGTCTTCACCGAGCTCATCCGGACGACAAGCTTCGGCACCGGCACGCTCCAGCATGGCTGTCACGTCACCTGGCAACCAGCGTGCCGCCAGCAGGCTCTCACGTGCTTCCGCGGGGCTCGGTGATGCCTTTACCAGCGCAATAATACGATCGATATTTGCCAGCGCAATGGCCAGTCCTTCGAGTACATGGCCCCGCTCACGCGCCTTGCGCAGCAGATACACGGTGCGCCGGGTCACCACCTCGCGACGGTGGCGTAAAAATGCCTGCAAAATCTCTTTGAGATTGAGGATTTTTGGCTGGCCGTCCAGCAGCGCCACCATATTTATGCCGAAAACGCTCTGCAACGAAGTCTGAGCGTAGAGATTGTTGAGCACGACGTCACCGATCTCGCCTTTACGAAGCTCAATCACAACGCGCATGCCGTCCTTATCGGACTCATCCCGCAGTTCGCTGATGCCCTCTATTTTCTTTTCTTTGACCAGCTCGGCAATACGTTCGATGAGCCGCGCCTTGTTGACCTGGTAGGGAAGCTCGTGAATGAGGATCGTATCGCGACTCCGCTTCTCATCAGTGATGACCTCCGCCCGGGCTCGAACCTTGATCCGTCCGCGTCCAGTGCGGTACGCCTGCACAATCCCCGCTCTGCCATTGATAATCGCCCCCGTAGGGAAATCAGGCCCGGGCAGGTAGCGCATTAGCCCATCAATATCGATCTCAGGATCGGTGATCAGCGCCAGGCAAGCGTTGATGACTTCCTTCAGATTATGCGGCGGTATGTTCGTCGCCATTCCAACGGCGATTCCCGCTGAGCCATTGACCAGCAAATTGGGAACACGGGTCGGTAACACCGATGGAATCCGCTCGGTGCCGTCGTAATTGTCTACAAAATCGACGGTCTCGCGATCCAGGTCCGAAAGCAGCGAATGGGCGATCTTCGACATGCGAATTTCGGTGTAGCGCATAGCAGCCGCGGAGTCGCCATCGACAGATCCGAAGTTTCCCTGCCCGTCGACCAGCGTGTAACGCATGGAAAAAGGCTGCGCCATACGCACGATCGTGTCGTAAACCGCCGAGTCACCGTGCGGGTGGTACTTACCGATTACATCACCGACAACACGCGCAGATTTTTTGTAGGCCTTGTTCCAGTCGTTGTTAAGTTCGTTCATCGCAAACAATACTCTGCGATGCACGGGCTTTAACCCATCGCGCACATCGGGTAGTGCACGTCCGACGATGACACTCATCGCATAGTCGAGGTACGACTGCTTGAGTTCATCCTCAATGGTGACAGGAGAAATCTCTCTGGCTAAATCACCCATAAATTGCCCTGAAACTGCTGAAATAGGAGAAGCGGGCCTCTCCAGGAGCTGCGCCGCGGTCTTTGTCGCGGGCCGCACCGCGACGCCTCAAACAAGGCGCAAAGTATACCTTTTGCAGGGGCCTCAAGGCTACGCTCAACTATCTTTAAACCTCTTGGCACGGTCGGATCTGTGGCGGGGCGTTATACTTGCGCTCGGGCCCCGGAACGCGCAAAAAGGCCCGCATAGCGCAAGCGGCGTACACCGAACGAGAGTGAGATGACCAACACACCCACAGTACCTCCATCCCCGGAGCTTCCCGAGGCTGATTTTCTGATCAAGCCCGGCTGGTTAGTGACTATGGAGCCGGGGGCTCCGATATACGAAGACCGACTGATTGCAATCAAGGACGACCGAATTGTGGGACTGCCGCGGGTTGAGGAGGCATCGACCTGGCAGTGCGAGGAAAGCCTGGACCTTCCAGAACACGCGCTTCTTCCCGGATTGATCAATGCACACGGGCATGCGGCGATGTCTCTATTGCGTGGCTTCGCAGACGATCTGCCCTTAATGCCCTGGCTGGAGCAGCACATATGGCCTGCGGAAAATGCCCATGTCAGCGCAGAGTTTGTGCGTGACGGCAGCAGCCTTGCCATGGCGGAGATGCTTCTCTCAGGAACCACCACCTTTAGCGACATGTACTTTTATCCGGACATTGTTGCCGATTTGTGTATCGACACAGGGATGCGCGCCCAGCTCGCCTCTCCGATTTTCGACTTTCCTACACTGTGGGGCAGCGGTGCAGAAGACTACATCAGTAAAGCGTTGGAACTCCGCGACGATTATAAAAACCAGTCCAGACTGCAGGTAGCGTTTGGCCCTCATGCGCCTTACACAGTGTCCCGCAGTAACCTCGAAAAAGTCGCCACCTTTGCAGCCGAGCTCGATATGCCTGTGCAGATACATCTGCACGAAACTACCGGCGAGGTACTTGCCGCCGTGGAGGCTGAAGGCCAAAGACCCATCGATACGCTCCTTGAAGCTGGCTTGCTCGGCCCGCGCACGCAGTGCGTGCACATGACCGATCTGGGCCAGCAGGATATCGATACGCTGGCAGCCTCCGGGGCTCAGGTAGTGCACTGCCCGCAATCCAACATGAAATTAGCCTCCGGCACATGCCCGGTAAACCGGCTACTCGAAGCGGGTATAAACGTTGCACTGGGGACTGACGGCGCGGCCAGTAACAATGACCTGAATCTGTTCAACGAGATGCACAGCGCAGCGCTGCTGGCCAAGCTAAGCACTGGAGATGCCACTGTAATGCCGGCATCCAGCGCTCTGCATATGGCCACGCTGGGAGGAGCAAGAGCTCTGGGGCTTGAAGCAGAGATTGGCAGCATTCGCGTCGGCAAGCAGGCAGACCTTATTGCCGTCGATCTGTCTGGTCCCGCTACACAACCGCTTTATAATCCACTCTCGCAGCTTGTTTACGCCTGCACGGGTGGCGAGGTAACGCACAGCTGGGTAGCCGGGCAGCCGCTAATGCGCGGGCGTCGGTTGCTGACGCTTGACCTGGCCGAGATCCTCACCAGGGCGAGATACTGGCGAGATAAAATTTCCGAGGGAGTCTAGCGGCTCACTCATGAACGCTTTGGATGCCGAAAATGAACCAGACCCTGAACGTCGACGATGCAGAAATAGCTAAATTTGACGCCCTGGCGGCGCGGTGGTGGGATCCCGACGGCGAGTTTCGACCTCTGCATGAAATCAATCCCCTGCGCGCGAACTGGATTGACCAGCACTCGCCAGTCGCTGGAAAGAATCTACTCGATGTGGGCTGCGGCGGCGGCATTCTTGCGGAGTCCATGGCGCAGCGCGGAGCGTCCGTCACCGCCATCGATATGGGAGAAGGCCCATTGTCTGTAGCACGGCTTCACCAGCTCGAATCCGGGGTCGAAGTAGACTATCTCCGCAGCACCGCGGAAGAGCTTGCGACAGCGATGCCAGCGCAGTTCGATATTGTGTGCTGTCTAGAAATGCTCGAGCACGTCCCGGATCCCGGCGCCGTTATACAGGCCTGCGCCGATCTGACAAAGCCTGGGGGCACGCTGTACTTCTCGACCATCAACCGCAATCCAAAGGCATTTCTGTTTGCCATTGTCGGCGCCGAGCACATTCTGCGGCTGCTACCCCCCGGCACCCACGAATACGAAAAATTCATTCGCCCGTCAGAAATAGCACAATGGATTCGTGATGCCGGGCTGGAAATGCATGCGATGACGGGTCTCACCTACAACCCGCTAAACAAACGCTACCGCCTGGTGAAAGACGATGTCTCGGTGAACTATATGGTGCATGCGAGCAAGCCTGAATGAGCCATCCCGGCGCTGCGCTGCGCGCGGTGATTTTTGATCTGGATGGGACTCTGGTCGACACCGCGGACGATTTTGTGCCTGCCGTACAGCAATTGCAGCGAGAGCTCGGGGCAGCGCCGCTCGCTGCATCCAGAATACGCTCGAGCGTATCGAACGGCTCGCGAGCGCTGGTCAAGCTGGCGCTTGGCCTAGAGGAGTCACAACAGGAATTCGAGCCCGCACGTCTGCGCCTGCTCGAGCTCTACGCGGGTGTGCTTGGGCAGTTTGCACGACCCTATCCGGGCATGCGCGAACTACTCGGTACGCTGGAATCACTGGATATCGCCTGGGGAATCGCCACCAATAAACCGCGGGAGTACACCTTGCCACTGCTCCACAGCTTGTCCCTGAAGGCCGGGAGTGTCATATGCCCGGAAGATGTTGCGGAGCCCAAGCCGCACCCCGAGAGCCTGCACAAAGCCTGTCGCGATCTCGGCTGTGCGACCCACGAGGCCGTCTATATCGGCGATCATATCCGTGATATCGAAGCTGGGAAGCGCGCGGGGCTTTACACTATCGCGGCGGCCTACGGATACATTGAGCCGGGCGACAGCGCCGAGGCCTGGGGCGCTGATCAAATCGCCAGCAGCAGCACTCAGCTGCCAAGCCTACTTTTTTTCGACACATGATCGTTACTGACAACTGACCGTTACTGACACCTAAAAGGGCTCGACACGCCCGGAGACCCGCAGAGACGTATGCAGCCGACCACACCTGACAATACGCAACAAGATTCGCTCGACGGTGCGCCACAGAGCCCATCAACCCCCGGACATATCGGTGCGAAAATCCCGGCGGACTACATTCCAGAGAGCAAAGCGCTGGCTGGAAAAACCATTCTGGTGACCGGCGCAAGCGACGGCATCGGTCGCAGTGCCGCGCTGGAATATGCTGCCCGGGGGGCAACGCTTGTTTTACTGGCACGCAACGTTGAGAAGCTCGAGTCAGTCTACGATGACATCCACGCATTAGGAGCACCTCAGCCAGCGGCCGTGCCCTTCGATCTGGCGCAGGATCAGGAGGAGCCATTTATTGAACTGGCTCGGGTCATCGAATCGCAGATAGGCTCTCTCGATGGTCTGTTACTCAACGCGAGCATTCTGGGTGAACGCAGGCCAATGGAACAGGCTGGATGGAACGCGTGGAAAGACGTCATGCAGGTCAACGTAAACAGCCAGTTCCTCACCGCAAAAGGCCTTATGCCGCTGCTACGCGAAGCGCCGAAGGCCTCTCTGATCTTCACCAGTTCAGGCGTCGGTCGCCGAGGGAAAGCGTATTGGGGTGCCTATGCAGTGTCTAAATTCGCGACCGAGGGTATGATGCAGGTACTCGCCAGCGAACTGGAAAATACCAGCGATGTCCGGGTGAACTGTATCAATCCCGGCGCAACCAATACCGCAATGCGCCGTGCCGCCTATCCCGCCGAACCGCCCAGCAAGAACGTCTCACCTGAAGACATAATGCCAACGTACGTCTATCTCATGGATGATAAAAGCGTCGGCGTATGCGGTTATAGTTTCGATGCTCAGTGACGCTTGCGACGACCTCAAGCTAGGCAGCTAGGCGTGCTTGGCTGGTCGAGTTTTACTGATTTTGCCAGAACTCTTGCCAGCTCTGCTTGCGCTTTTGCGACCTGGCTTCGAAGGTTTATCCGCACCGGCCATGGCCTGGCCTGAGCGGCTTTTGCCCCTGCCGTCCCGCGAGCTTTGAGGCTTGCCATCGGGATGACCGTCGCGTCGGCCACGCCGGCTCCTTGATCCGGGAGCAGCGCGCTTGCCCGCCTGACGCTTCTGACGTTTTTCATCATCCTGCGACAGCGCCTGCGCCCCCTTCACGGGCAGACCAGCCATTCGATACAAGGTCTTGATTTCGGCGGAAGCAAGCTCCTGCGTCTGACCTTTTTTTATCTTGGAGGGAATGAGCAACTCGCCATAGCGCACGCGCTTCAGGCGCGACACAGTAAAGCCCTGCGATTCCCAAAGGCGACGAACTTCGCGATTCCGTCCCTCCATCAATACCACATAAAACCAGCGATTAACCCCATCGCCGCTGCCCGGCTGGATATCGGTGAAGCGCGCCACGCCATCTTCCAGCATGACGCCGTCCCGCATTGCCTGCAGGTTCTCCTCGGTCACCTCGCCCATGACCCGGACCATATACTCCCGCTCGATACCCGCACTGGGGTGCATAAGTTTGTTGGCTAGCTCGCCATCGGTAGTAAAGAGCAGCAGACCTGAAGTGTTGTAATCCAGGCGACCAATGGAAATCCAGCGCCCGGCCTTAACCTTGGGTAACTTATCAAAAACAGAGCGACGGCCCTCGGGATCTTTCCGGGAACAGACCTGGCCAGTGGGCTTGTGATACAGCAGGCAGCGGGTCTTACTCGAGTCGGCGGCGTCGAGCGCAATGCCATCGACGTCAATACGCTGCTTCTGCGTGACCCGGTCGCCCAGCTGCGCGATTTTACCGTTGACGCGGACGCGGCCTTTCTCAATCCAGCGCTCCATTTCACGACGGGAGCCAACACCATTACGGGCAAGGACTTTCTGCAGCTTCTCGCCTTTAACGAGCGCCGGGTCGCTGACCGCGGGCTCCGATTTATCGATTTTCGACATGGGCAGGCTGCTCTTCGAGCTGATGGTCGTCTTCAGCGACATCAGCCAGATCTGTATCTACTTCTACGCTTTCGTCTACGTCTACGTCTACGTCTACGTCTACGTCTACAGCATCATGGTTTTTCTCTGACTGAGGGCTGGCTTGTTCGGACTCACCTGCCACCGCATCGGATTCGTCTTCTGCTGGCGCACCGCCTTCGTCCGTCGCGATCTCCGCACGTAGACTCTCCGGTAAAGGCTCGCTGAACCCCAACTCTGCATTGAGCGTTTCGAGGTCTCGAATGTCCGCGAGCGCCGGTAACTGGTCCAGCGTTTTCAAGTTAAAGTAATCGAGGAACTGCCGCGTCGTCGCGTACATCGCGGGACGACCCGGCACGTCGCGGTGCCCCACCGCACGTATCCAGTCGCGCTCATGCAGTGTTCGAATGATTTGTGTACTCACTGCGACGCCGCGGATTTCCTCAATTTCTCCACGCGTTATCGGCTGTCGGTAGGCGATGAGAGCAAGTGTCTCGAGCAGTGCCCGTGAGTATTTTTGCGGACGCTCCTGCCACAGTCGACCTACCCAGGGGCTGAACTGTTCGCGTACCTGCAAACGGTAGCCGCTCGCCACCTCGATCAACTCAAAACCGCGTCCGTCACAACGCTCACCGACGTCAGCCAGAGCCTTGCGAATATCCTCAGTCGCCGGACGCTCATGATCCTCAAACAACGCTCCCAGCTGCGCCACGGTCATGGGTTTGCCGGCTGCCAGCAGCGAAGCTTCAAGAATCTGCACCAAACCACTAGTCTCTGTCATTCCGCACGCCCCTTGATGTGAATAGGACCAAAGCTCTCGGTCTGCACGATTTCAACCAGCGACTCCTTGATAAGTTCCATAATTGCCAGGAAGGTGACCACAACGCCGAGCTTGCCTTCGGCGGCGGAAAACAGGGATACGAAGGGCACAAACTGCTTCCCCTGAAGCCGCTCAAGTACCTGTGACATACGCTCCCGGGTAGACAGCGCCTCGCGCTGCACATGGTGGCTTTCGTACATCTGCGCGCGTTTTAATACATCCGAAAGCACCGTGAGCAACTCGCGCATATCAACATTCGGCGCAGGTCGCTCTCGTTCAATCGGCGGCGGCGCAGCACTCGCGACCCAGTTGTCGCGCTCCATCCGCGGCAGCTCTTCTATTTCCTCGGCCACCTTTTTGAAACGTTCATATTCCTGCAAGCGTCTGATGAGCTGAGCGCGTGGATCTTCCTCGTCCTCTTCTTCGGTTGTGGCCCTGGGCAACAGCATTCGCGACTTAATCTCGGCCAGCATGGCGGCCATGAGCAAATACTCTGCCGCCAATTCGAACTGCATGGCGTCCATGAGCTCGACATACTGCATGTACTGCTCGGTAATACGCGACACATCGATTTCGAGAATGTCAAGATTCTGGCGTCTGATCAGGTAGAGCAATAAATCCAGCGGCCCCTCAAAAGCTTCAAGAAATACCTCCAGCGCCTGCGGCGGTATATACAGATCTTTCGGGAGTTCAGTAAATGCCTTACCCATAACTACGGCGAAGGGCATTTCGCCCTGCGCAGGTTGAGGCAAGGCATCGACCGCGTTAGTGACAGCGCTGCCGCCCACGCTATCGACCTCAGTCCCAGATTGAGTTTCCGGATCAGCCTCAGGCTCAGCTCGGTCTTCAGACACAAGCGCAGTATTTTCGTCGGTCACAGTCACACCACTTTTACACCGCGGCAGTATAACTCAGGCATCTTCAAACGGCGCCGGATCGCCTTTACCCGCGCGCAACACCATCGGAACATCGTCAACGAAATCGACCACCGTCGTCGCCTCCATCCCGCAGTAGCCTCCATCAATGACCAAATCAACCTCATGCTCAAGCATTTCGCGGATTTCGTAGGGGTCAATCAGCGGAAGTTCATCGTCCGGCATGATCAGAGTGACGCTCATCAAAGGCTCACCCAGCTCCGCCAGCAGCGCCTGGGTAATCGCATTGTCCGGCACACGCAGACCCACAGTCCGGCGCTTGCCGTTCATCAGGCGCTTGGGGACCTCGGAGGTTGCACGCAGGATAAATGTATACGGTCCGGGAGTGTGATGCTTAAGAAGACGATACACACTGTTGTCCACGCGCGCGTAGGTCGCAATTTCTGACAAATCACGGCAAACAAGGGTGAAATTGTGGCGATCATCGAGGCGTCGAATGCGGCGGATACGGTCCAGGGCACTCTTGTCGCCAATCGGACAACCCAGGGCATAGGCTGAGTCGGTCGGATAGGCTATTACGCCTCCGCCACGCACGATATCAGCCGCCTGACTGATCAATCGGGCTTGCGGATTGTCCGGATGTATTTGAAAAAACTGACTCATGAACGCCGTCTCCGCGTCGCGCGATGTTTTGCTTTACAATGCTGCCCTCAAACGACCGGGCCGCATTCTAGCACCGCCTTAGCCGCAGTAAACTCATATGACTCAACTCCTTGAACTCCTGCCCATTGCGCTCTTTTTTATCGTCTATCAAATGGACGGTGAAACACTGCAGATTGGTGCCTGGGAATACAACGTTGACGGTATCTTCAGCGCCACTGAGGTACTTATTATCGCGACAGCAATCCAGGTCGTGGTTGCAAGGCTCATGTCTGGAAAGTGGGAAAAGAAACATTTGTGGACGCTGGTCGCGGTCGGTGTCTTTGGTGGTTTGACCCTTATCCTGCGCGATCAAACCTTTATTCAATGGAAGCCGACCATCTTCAACTGGGCTCTGGCTATCCTGTTTACCGGCTTCCAACTGCTCAGCGACCGCAATTTACTAGAGCGCACCCTCGGCGCGCAGCTGGAACTGCCGAAATTCGTATGGGGTCGGCTCAACTGGGTCTGGGTGGGTAACTTCACAATCGTCGGCGCTTTGAATATCTTTGTTGCCTACCGCTTTAGTGAGGCGACCTGGGTGAGTTACAAGCTTTATTCTGCTATCGGCTTTACCCTCGCCCTGACGATATTGACCGCACTAATGGTCAGTCCGCACCTGCAAACGCAGGAGAGTGCGACGGGCACGGACGCCGACTGAGCTTAACAAGAGGAGAAACCATCCTATGTATTACGCGATTATGGGCGAAGATCACCCCAACTCTCTCGAGTTGCGCATGTCGGTCCGCGAGACACACCTCGCGCGCATGCGCGAATTGGTGAAAGAGGGCCGTATGCTCCTCGCGGGTCCGCATCCCGCGATCGAGAGCGAGGATCCGGGCCCGGCTGGATTTACCGGCAGCCTTATCGTAGCGGAGTTTGATTCGCTGGAAGATGCGCGCGAGTGGGCCGAGGCGGACCCCTATAGCAAGGCGGGCGTGTTCAAGAGCCTCGAGGTCAAACCGTTCAAACTTGTTCTCCCCTGAAAAGCGGCGCGGAAAGTGAGCGGATCATTCAAGCCATCAGTAGCTTGTCGGTCGATATGCAATCCCGCTCGCCGTACACTGCGCATGCGCCACGAATATTCTTCTACAACCTGTCGATTATCCGACTCAACATACTAGGAGTGCCTGTGTTTCGGACCCTGCTGCTTTTGCTGTTCTTTCTTGTTCCTGCGGTCAATGCCCAAACACCTCGTTACATCAGCGACGATGTTTTTGTGGTACTTCACGCAGGCCCCGGTTCCAATTATCGCTGGCTGGGGAAACTCATTCCTGGCACGGAGTTGGTAGAACAACGTCGATCGACCGACGGCAACTGGGCAGAGGTGCTGACCCAGCGAGGCACGGTGGGCTGGGTGCAGGCCGAGTACCTGGCCAGCGAACCGCCTGCGCAGGTTAAGCTCCCCGCGGTGGCTCGCCAACTTGAAGATGCGGAACGCGAGGCGACTCAACTACGCAATTCGTTGAGCGACGCCAAGATTGCAGAAGCTGACCTGCAGGCGCAGCTGGACGACACCTCTGCGGAACTTCAGAAGATCACTGAGGAACTGGCCCAGTTGCGACAAGTATCGGGCAGCGCCATGGAGACCGCCGAGAACAATCGCCGTCTGGTCGAGCAAGCGGCGTCAATACGGACCAAGCTGGATACGCTGCAGGCAGACAATCTGCGTCTTAACGATCGCGTGCAGAGCAGTGCCTTTATTGATGGTGCGTTTGCCGTTGTCCTCGGCGTTGTCATCACCCTGGTCGTGCCGCGCCTCTGGCCCAAGCGTCGCAATAGCTCAAGTTGGGCTTAGCGCCAGGCGCAGTGCCCCTAGAGAGCCAACAAAGCACAGGCAGCGTGCCGGCGACGCGACGCCAGCTTCGTCGCTTACAACCAGATACTGCATTTAAGTGGCACCGCAGGTGCCGAAACCTATTAACCACCTTATGCGACTAGACGGGAGCGTACTTATGATCAGCCGCGCAATAAGATTCTTACCGACCGCTGTTTACTCCGGCGCATCGAGGTTTTTTTCATGGGGGGAACTGGGAACCGGTCTGAGCGCAAGCCGGCGGCTATCTCTTGGTCTGGCATTCGCCGTGACCTTGCAGTTGGTGACCGCCGATACGTTTGCCCAGACGGGAAGTGAAACCCCGCTACCCAATCCCCAGGTAAAAATTAGCACGAACTATGGCGACATCACCCTGCGTCTTTTTCGTGACAAAGCCCCGGTGACCGTGGCGAACTTCCTTGAGTATATGGAGGATGGTTTCTACGACGGCACCATATTCCACCGCATAATCCCCAATTTCATGATTCAGGGCGGCGGCATGACGCCTGACATGCAGGAAAAGCCAACCCGCGACACGATAGTCAATGAATCTGCGAATCGTCTGCACAATGTGCGAGGCACTGTCGCCATGGCGCGCACCTCGGACCCGGACTCCGCAAGCTCTCAGTTCTTTATCAATCAGCGTACAAACTTGCGCCTGGACTGGAGTCCGGGCAATGTCGGCTATACGGTTTTCGGTGAGGTCGTCGACGGCATGTCCGTGGTGGATTTCATTGCCGGCTCGCCAGTGCAACAGAAGGGTCGACATGCCAACGTGCCGGTAGACCCGGTCATCATCTTAAAAGTTGAGAGCGCCAGCTTGCTGTGATCGCGCTCTCGGTCAACCTTAACAAGATCGCGCTGCTGCGAAACTCCCGGGACACTCAGATACCCGGCGTGCCACATCATGCGCAAGTCTGTATCGATGCGGGCGCCGACGGCATCACCGTACATCCCCGCCCGGATCAACGCCACATCCGCGCCGACGATTGCCGAGAGCTCGCGGTGCTTCTCGCTCAGCACCCGGGCATCGAATTCAATATTGAAGGCAACCCGTTTGCAGGGCCACGCGCCAGCAATCGAGCAGGCGTAAGCGACTATCCGGGGTTTATGGCACTCATCCGGGAACTCCGTCCAACGCAATGCACACTTGTGCCGGATGGTGACGAACAGCTGACTTCGGATCACGGCTTTGATATGCGCGTGCAGGCGGACCGGCTGGCGCCTATTCTAGAAGAGCTTCAATCACTGGGTGTGCGCAGCAGTCTGTTCATGGATCCAGAGCCGGGACAAATGTCGATCGCAGCAGCGGCTGGCGCTGATCGAGTGGAGCTTTACACAGAGAGTTACGCCGTCGCAGTGGACAAGGCTTGCAACGTCGACGCGGTCTTCCAGGCATTCTGCACGGCCGCAGAATCAGCGCTAGATGCAGAACTCGGCGTCAATGCAGGACATGATCTGAACCTGGAGAATCTGCCACTTTTTTCGCAAATCCCGGGTTTACAGGAAGTCTCCATTGGACACGCTCTCACCGTAGATGCGTTACGCATCGGCATGAGCGCCGCCGTGCGGGCCTATCAAAAGTCATTGGGTAAAAGTACTCCGTGAGGGCTCCGCCCGCAGAGGACCATGCGTCCGCCGTCGGGTTGCCGCAAACGCTGGAAGAGCTGGAAGAGCTGGAAGAGCCACCCTATCGAGTACCGCACAGCCCGGAACCCGTCCGCGTTATCTTTGCCGACCAACATCTACTGCTCATCCACAAACCTGATTTGCTCCTATCCGTGCCGGGCCGACATCCGGTCAACCGCGACTGCATGATCAGCCGCCTTCAGCGCCGCTTTGCGGATGCGCTTATCGTGCACCGTCTGGATTTGGACACATCAGGCATCATGCTGATCGCCCGTGGCAAGGCGTCGCAGGCGGCCTTGTCCAGGCTGTTTCAGGAGCGTGCTGTCCGCAAGCGGTATCACGCCTGGGTGTGCGGAGAAGTTGCGGCAGACGAGGGTCGAATCGAACGCTCCATCGCCCGTGATTGGGAAAACCGGCCACGACAAAAAATCTGCATGGAAACCGGGAAGAAATCGACTACGCACTTCAGAGTGCTGGACAGACGCGATGGCTGCAGCTACCTGGAACTGATCCCCGTGACCGGCCGCACACATCAATTACGCATACACTGTCGGGAGATGGGCCATCCCATACTGGGCTGTGATCTCTATGCGCCCAACCGTGTGATGGGGCTGGCGCCCCGACTTATGCTCCACGCCAGTCGTATCAGCTTCTCGCACCCTTTTGAGAACACTGAATTGACAGGCCACAGTCCGGCACCGTTCCAGAACGGTTGGCTGCCGTCACAGATGACTACACCAATCGCTCCAACTGCCACCGTAAAGCCAGACATCCTCGCGCCCTATGACAGCGAGGGAGAAAATGTTCACGCAGGCGGAGACGCCTGAGCCGCAGTACACGATTAGTGGACGCGCATCTGCGAGCTCCCCCCAGCTTGACTGCAAAACCGAAACCTCAAGGAGCTTGCCATTTTCGCCCGACAGGCCTTGCCAGGGCAGGTTTTGTGCCCCGGGAATATGTCCCGCAACCGGATCTATCGGTTCGTGCTCTCCGCGATAGCGAACCGCCTCGCGCGCGTCCACCAGGCAAGCGCCCTCGGCCTGCAACGCAACAAGTTGGTGCCGATCGCAGCACATCGGCCACTGTGCTGGGACATCTGCAACGGCATAGGGCACTGCAGAAGGCGCACTCAACTGCGGTACACCTCCCGCCTCCAGCCAGGCGCTATATCCGCCGTTGAGCAGCAGCGGCGTGCGAAACCCAAGGGCGCGCATCATCCACCAGCAGCGCGCTGCAAAGACGAACCGCGAGTCGTCATAGAGCAGTACCGTGGTGTCCCGATCGATGCCCATCGCTGCCAGCTTGCCTGCAAAGTCCGTCGATGCCGGCAGCGGGTGCCGGCCCCCATGTCGCTCGCGCGGCGCCGACATATCACGTTCAAGATCGAGGTAAAAAGCCCCGGGGATATGTCCTTCGCTATAGCTCTTTCGACCAAAATCACTGTCCGTAAGCGAGAACCGGCAATCCAGAATCACGCCGGAGAAGCGTTCCATCTCTGCGACCTCGAGTAACTGTTTCATCGTATCAACACCTCTTCCATCCCCGATCCATCAACAACACGGCCACTCGACACCTACCGGTTTACGCCTCGACACACTTGGGTAGCTGATCAGATAGCTTTAGAATCACTGCTGCATTCACGCCGATAAGAAAAAGGATATCAAGCAGTGGTAAGCAGCAGCCGCAGCGACGCGTCGCTCGTTATCGTCGCCAAGCCGAACCACTCAGCAAGCTGGCGGACTAATAAGTATGTACTGATCGCCCTGGCCGTTCCATCTCTGGGAGCCGCTTTTGGCTTCATGGCGCTGGGAGCCTGGCCTATATTGCCATTTGCCGGCGCAGAATTGATCGCACTCACCGCGGCTCTTTATTACGTCAACTGGAAGCTGGAATACCGCCACGTGATTACCCTGAGTAATGACAGTGTCTGCATCGACAAGGGTCACTATGCACCCAAAAGGCATTGGCGATTCGACCGCGATCAAGCTGCACTGGCGATCACGCCGGAGCAACACCCATGGGAAGGCCCGCGCCTGGTCGTGCACAACCGGCAGGAGACAGTCACCGTAGGCGACTTCTTAAACCGAGATGACTGCCTGTCACTTATGAGCCTACTGCGCAAGGAAGTTCCTGTGCGAACCCACAGCCCGCGCAGTCGCCTGAAGCTTTAGACCATCAGCAGCGCGCTGCCAGGCAGGCAGCGAATTCCCTGCGTACCGCTAGATTGCGCCGAAATCCCCATGTCGCCCAAGCCCGCTGCTGAAACGCGCGGCACCGTTTTGCGTCTCACCTGAATCCACGACGGCCTCGCCACCGGCATACTCCTGCGCCAGGGCGAGATCCTCGGGCAGCGACCACTGCGAGAGCGCACTGAGCCGATCGGCACGCATACACGCCTGGGGGTAAGCACAGAGCTGCTCAGCCAGCTCCATAGCGGCATCCAGCGCTTTGCCGGGCGCCGACAAGCGATTGGCCAAACCCATACGCAGCGCTTCGTCTGCCGCTACAGACCTTCCGGTCAGAATCATGTCCATCGCGTGAGAGTGACCCACAATTCGCGGGAGTCTTACAGTACCCCCGTCGACCAGCGGGACACCCCAGCGCCTGCAGTAAACGCCAAACACCGCGGCCGGGTCGGCGATACGCAAATCGCACCACAGCGCGAGCTCGAGACCACCCGCGACCGCATGCCCCTCGACCGCAGCGATAACTGGTTTGCCCAGCTGCAGCCGTGACGGCCCCATTGGAGCATCGCCAGAGGCGCGCATACGGTTACCGCCCTGACCCGATGCTACCTCTTTTAAATCGGCGCCGGCGCAAAACGTCCCGCCAGTGCCATGCAAAATCGCGACGTCCAGCGAGTCATCTGCATCAAAGCTGTGGAACGCCTCGGCCAGCAATGCGGCTGTTTGCGCATTCACCGCGTTGCGGCAATCAGGCCGGTCTATCGCGACTCGCCAGATCCGACCCAGGCGCTCAGTTTGTACCGTCATCCCGCTCTCCCACTTTTCTGTCACATGTGCCGGGCATGTTCCTGCGCGCCGGTAATACGCCCACGGCCGTGTTTCTTTAAGCTGCAATCTCGTGCGTTGCCACAGCTACTCCTCGTGCCCGACATGCTACCCTGCCCGCGTTTTTAACATTGATCCAGACCAGACTTTGACTATGAATACTCCCGCAGACGAAGCCAAGGCACCGAGCACCGTAGGATTTATCAGCCTCGGCTGCCCCAAAGCCCTGGTCGACTCGGAGCGAATATTGTCGCAACTGAAACTCGACGGCTATGACATCGTCGGTAGTTACGAGGACGCTTCACTGGTTGTGGTGAATACCTGTGGATTTATTGACAGCGCCAAGGAAGAATCGCTGCAGGCGATAGGCGAAGCCATCGCTGAGAACGGTCGCGTTATCGTGACCGGCTGCATGGGTAAAGGCGCGGATGCCGAGCGCATCCGCGCTGAACATCCTAAAGTCTTAACGGTGACCGGACCGGCGGCATATGAAGAAGTTGTCGCAGCAGTACATGAGTATGTGCCGGCACCGCCGCCAAAAGACGCGTTCACTGATCTAATACCCGCGTCGACCGTGCGCCTGACCCCTCGCCATTACGCCTATCTCAAGATTTCCGAAGGCTGCAATCACCGCTGTCGCTTTTGTATTATCCCGGCAATGCGCGGCGACCTGGTCAGTCGGCCAATCGGCTCCGTGATGGACGAAGCTGAGGCGCTGGTGAAATCCGGGGTGCGCGAGTTGCTGGTGATTTCCCAGGACACTAGCGCCTACGGCGTAGACTTAAAGTATAGGACGGGGTTCTGGCAGGGACGACCACTCTCAACACGCATGGAGAGCCTCTGCGCTGCGCTGGGCGAGTTGGGCGTCTGGGTCAGATTGCACTACGTGTATCCCTATCCTCACGTAGATAAGGTGATTCCCCTGATGGCCGAGGGCAAAATACTGCCCTACCTCGACATTCCCTTTCAGCACGCGAGTCACAGCGTTCTGAAACGCATGCGACGACCAGCTGCCACTGAAAAGGTACTGCGGCGCATCGAGAATTGGCGGGCACTGTGCCCGGATATCACCTTACGCAGCACCTTTATTGTGGGCTTTCCTGGTGAGACCGATGGCGAGTTTCAAGAGCTCCTGGACTTCCTAGACGAAGCACAGCTCGACCGTGTGGGCTGCTTTCGTTACTCCCCGGTAGAGGGCGCTGCGGCGAACGAACTCCCGAACCCGGTCCCTGAAGAGCTGAAGCAGGAGCGTCACGAACGCTTTATGCTCAAGCAGCAGGCGATCAGCGCAGCGCGACTGCAGCGTAAAGTGGGACGCGAGATTGAGGTGTTGATCGACCATGTCGATGCCGACGGAGCGATCGGTCGCTCGAGCGCCGATGCGCCGGAAATAGATGGCAAGGTATACATGCCCGGGGCACAGGATTTCCTGCCTGGGGACTGGGTATCCGGTACCGTATCGCGCGCGGATGAGTATGATCTCTGGATTGAGTAAACCGGCGTGAATCTACTGCTTGTCGAGGCCAGCGAGGTCCAGAACGATGGATATGTGGTGTTACGGGACCGCCGGCTAGAGCACATCAACCGAATCCTCAAACTCAAGCAGGGCGATCAGCTTCGCGTGGGCGTGTTGAATGGCAACTGCGGAAGCGGTGAAATCATATCCATCGATCGCAGTGAGGCGGTGCTGCAAATCGCCGTCGACGATGCGCCGCCAACCCCGCTGGCACTTACGGTTGTTCTAGCGCTGCCTCGCCCAAAAATGCTGCGCCGCATTCTACGCACTCTTGCCGAAACAGGCGTGAAGGACATTCACCTGATCAACAGTTTCCGGGTGGAAAAAAGCTACTGGCAGAGTCCTCTGCTTGAGAACTCAAAGCTTCGCGAGGCCTTGCGCTCTGGCCTTGAGCAGGCAATGGATACCGTGCTGCCCCGCGTAGAGCTGCACTCCCGATTTCGCCCGTTCGCAGAAGATGCGCTGCCCGGGCTCTGTCTAGGCAGGACGGCGCTGCTGGCGGATCCCGGCGCTCCGGCGAACTTCCCGTCGCGCCCCCGGATGCCCGCACTTTTGCTGATAGGCCCGGAGGGCGGCTTCATCCCGTTCGAATGCGAGTTGCTGTGCGCAGCTGGGGCGTTCCCGGTCAATATGGGCCCCCGGATACTGCGCGTGGAGACGGCTCTGCAGTGTGCACTCGGACCGTATCTGCTGAATCGTCAGTCATTTGGCTCCCGCGCACAGCGCTGACCCAAGCGCAAAGCGTTGAATCAAGCGCAAAGCGCCAACTCACAAGTCCAAGCCAAAGCCAAAACCGGCTTCAAACAGCTCCCAGACCAACCGGACAGCTAACGCCCGTCCCTCCGAGGCCACAGTAGCCACCGGGGTTTTTGTGCAAATACTGCTGGTGGTAGTCCTCCGCATAGAAGAACTCCCGGGCAGCTTCAATCTCCGTAGTGATCTGTCCGTAGCCCGACGCTGTAAGCTGCGCCTGAAAGGCATCGCGGCTGGCGAGCGCTGCAGCCATTTGCTCCTCATCCGCGGTGTAAATCGCCGAGCGATACTGAGTGCCCAGATCATTGCCCTGACGCATGCCCTGAGTCGGGTCATGGCCCTCCCAGAATACGCTGAGCAGAGCCGCACAGCTGCTCCTGCTTGGGTCAAATACCACAATTACCGCCTCCGTATGTCCTGTGCGCCCGGAGCAGACTTCCTCGTAGGTCGGGTTTGCAGTATGGCCGCCCGCATAGCCCACTGCCGTCGTATACACGCCGGGCATTTGCCAAAACAGACGTTCAACGCCCCAAAAGCACCCCATACCAAAGACCAACTGCTGCATGCCCTCGGGGAAAGGGCCGCGCATAGGCGTGTCCAACACCGCATGTTGATTTGCGATTGCTACCATGGTGTCCCTCCCCGGGAGTGCGTCCTGCGGACCAGGAATCGCGTATTTTTTCCGTAAGTTAAAAAGCTTCACCGTTGCCCTCCAGCGTATTGCGATGCGTGATTCGACACAAAGCCAAGGTGTTCCAAGCATATCCCGAGCTTGGATGCTCGCTTGGAGCCAGCCCGCCAAGGGTATACCATTTACGCCTCATGTCGGTTCACTATCACCATGCCTCGCCCCCCTGCTAAGCCGTCAAAATCCGGTGACGTGAGCGCGTTTTTGCAGCATGCCAAAAACCTCCAGCGCTTCAAGTCGGGACAGGCGCGCCTGATGTTTGCGATAGACGCGACAGCCAGTCGCCAACCTACCTGGGATCTTGCCTGCTCCGTGCAGGCAGATATGTTCGCTGCTGCGGCTGATGTGGGCTCCCTGTCGATACAGCTGGCGTTTTATCGAGGTATCAATGAGCTAAGGATCGGTGAGTGGCAGAGCGATACACAGGCACTCGCGCGTCGCATGAGCCGTGTACACTGCGAAGCCGGGCGTACACAAATAGCCCGACTGTTAAGAACTGCGCTGAAACGCCAAGGCAACGCGGGTGCGCGGGCCCTTGTATTCATTGGCGACGCAGTGGAAGAGAGCCCGGCGGCGCTGCAGGAACTGGCGGGCAAATGCCGCATCCATAGTCTCCCTCTGTTTCTTTTCCAGGAAGGCAATGACCCGCGGGCGGCAGACTGCTTTAAAACGATGGCGAGAATCAGCGGCGGTGCCTACGAACGCTTTGACCATGACAGCGCTCAGCGTTTGAGTGAATTGCTGGGTGCCGTTGCGCGCTACGCAGCCGGTGGGCGCGCGGCTCTTGAGAGCAGCCAGACAGCGGGCGCACAGCGTTTGCTGAAGCAATTGAATTCCTGACACCGAGAAAGTCAGCATAGTGCAATATGCAACGATACCGCGATAATCAAGAGTGTGATGAAAACCAGATGATCCAGCTATGAGACTGCTATGAGACTGCTATGCCGAGACTAATCCTGCTGCTTGCGGTGGCCGCAATTTTTTATCTGCTGCTGAAACGCATTTCGGTCATGCCACCCCACCGGCGCCGCAGTGAATATATGAAAGTTGGCATCGGTGCCGCCGTCGTGCTCGTCATTATCCTGACACTAGCGGGCAAAATGCATTGGGTCGGCGCGGCTATTACTGGCCTGCTTGTAGCAGCAAGACAGTCGCTACCCCTGCTGCTCAGGTTGTTTCCATTGCTGGGCAGCTTGAAGAGCAATGCGGGCGGTAACACGCAGCAGTCAACGGTCAGCACCGCTGTGCTGCGCATGCATCTGGACCACGAATCCGGCGCACTGTCCGGGGACGTCGTCGAGGGACCCTTCAAAGATTGGCGTCTTGATGAAATGACTAGGGAGCAATTACTCAGCCTGCGTGAATACTGCGAAGAGCAGGATGCTGAATCCGTACAGCTGCTGGATGGCTACCTGGAACAACGCTTCAAGGATGCACAGCAACAGGAGCATACGGGTACGCAGAGTCATCGCAACGAATCTGGCTCCAATGGTTCCATGAGCCGACAGGAGGCGCTGGATGTGCTCGCCCTCAATGAAGATGCAGATCGGCAGGCGATTATTGACGCGCACCGGAAACTGATGCAAAAACTACATCCCGATCGCGGTGGCTCGGACTATCTTGCGGCAAAAATTAACCAGGCAAAAGATTTCCTGCTCGAGGATTAAAACCAGACTCGAGCGTTATTGAACAAGGTCTCAGCTTCAACCAGGACTAAGCTCCAACCAGGACTAAGCTCCAACCGGGACTAAGCATTATCGAAAGATAAGTTCTCAAGCCGCTTACAGCGAGACGTTACAATCACGATTTGATCACGATAGACAGGACGTAAGATACGATGAGCGACGGCGTTTTCCTTATTCGCAACCAACTCGGTCAATACTGGACTCGATCCGGCGAATGGGTCGATGGCAGAGAGCCACAGCGACTCCTAAAATTGAAGCATCACGACGAAGCAGTGAATCAGTTAGTCGAACTCAGCGCCAAAGATATAGAGCTTCGTGGTGACATTCATCCGGCGCAGCTCAACGAGAAGAAAGACCCGCTAATCGACGCCAGCGAACACCTTACGCCGACGCTTTCAGAGCAGGCCGCAGCGCGCTCCGCAGCTGCTGCTGAGGCAGAAGAGGAGGCGGAGATGGAGGCCGACAAACAGGCCAGCGGCGGAACGGACCTGGAACATCCGATGTCTCCCGAGCAGAGCGAGAATCGTCAGGCTGAATGCACCGGCGACGACTCCAGTGAACTCAATGCCGCCGCAGCCGTCTAAGTTTATGTGCGTAATTCTCTATTGTGGTTGCAGCAGTTCCTGCAATAATTTTGATCGCTAGCCAGCCAACTTGAAAACACGCCGGTCGTCCCCATTTTCGATCGCCGAGAATTCACATACTAGAAGGTAGTTTGCCATGATGCGGATAGCCCTGTTTTTGGCCACCAACTTTGCCGTGATTCTATTGCTGGGAATGGTCTTTAGGATATTCGGCTTAGATACCAGACTCCTCGCCAACAACGGCGTGGACCTCGATTTAAGGAGCCTGTTGATCTTCTGTGGCCTGTTCGGCATGGGCGGCTCTATGATTTCCCTGTTCCTGTCAAAGTGGATGGCCAAACGCAGCACTGGCACGGTGCTCATTGAACAAGCGAGAACGCGCGACGAGCAGTGGCTACTAGACACCGTTGCGGAGTTGGCCAGGGAGGCGGGCATAAAGATGCCTGACGTCGGCGTCTTTCCCGCCGAGGGACCCAACGCCTTCGCCACCGGCTGGAACCGTAACAATGCGCTGGTCGCTGTGAGCTCCGGGATGCTACAGCACTTTCCAGCGAATGAGGTACGCGCGGTTATCGGGCATGAGATAGGCCACGTCGCGAACGGCGACATGGTGACACTGACGCTCATCCAGGGTGTCGTAAACACCTTCGTCATGTTTTTTGCACGCATTATTGGACACACCGTAGATCGCGTAGTGTTCAAGACGGAGCGCGGCCGCGGTATTGGCTACTACGTGGTCTCCTTCATCGCAGAAATGGTGTTGGGAATTCTCGCCAGCATGATCGTGTTCAAGTTTTCGCGCTGGCGAGAGTTTCGAGCGGATGCAGCGGGCGCGAACCTTGCAGGCCGCGGCGATATGATTGCGGCGCTGGAAAGACTGCGAGGTAATCAGGACAGCGCGCAGGATCTGCCCGGTGAATTGACCGCTTTTGGCATCAATGACCAAATGAAGCAGGGCTTTCGCGCCCTTTTCAGCTCGCATCCACCACTCGACATTCGTATTGAGGCGCTGCGTCGCGATGCTTAAGTTGATAACAGGGTCAGATGGATTGACTCCGATCAGGTCGGTCCACTGCCAGAGATCTATGCAATTAACAGGCAGTGCTCAGTAGTCGATCCACATTGGATTGGCGCTGCGCGCGGCGAACGATAAACCCGACCCCGATAAGGAAAGCTACATGACTGAAACAACGAGCCGCTGGATCAGATGGCCCGGATATGCTGCCTGGGCATTCCTTGCGCTTTTGCCGGTCGCTATCGTGATAGTGCGCAGTGGTAACTGGAAGCCGGGTCTTGCCGTGTATGCTCTGGCTTCCCTGCTCAGCGTGATCACGCTCGCGGTCATGGCCATCATGAGCCTGTTCCCGCGTTGGAGTGCTGAGCGGGGTGTCATCCTGAAACGCGCGCTCCCCGCGATACCCGGCTCGATCGTCGTAGTCCTGGGCCTCCAGGGCCTGGGCATTCCACCCATTCACGACATCAGCACCGATACCCTCGATCCTCCCATGTTCGAGGCCGCGCCCGCATTGCGAGGCCAAGGCAGCAATAGCCTGGACATCAAGCCAGACAGCATGGTGCAGCAGTTGACAGCCTATCCGACGGTGCAAACTATCGAGAGTTTTCGCGCTTACGCGAGCAGTTACAACCTGGCATTGATCACTGCGCAAAAGCTTGACTGGGAGATCACGCGACAAGACAGCAATGCGGGGTTCATTGAGGCCGTCGACACAACACCCCTTATGAATTTCAAGGACGATATCGTCATTCGTGTGCGCAGCAACGAAAACGGTAGCTTGGTTGATTTACGCTCCGTGTCCCGGGTCGGCGTAAGTGACGTCGGTGCAAATGCCAAGCGCATATTGGCCTTTGCGGATGCGTTCACCGACGCTTCGGCAAAGCAGTAATAAGGCTTATGCAAGGGTACTAAAAGATGACTGGCTGGCTGAGTTCGAAGTCCACTGCGCGCGCGCTGTCGAGTATTCGTCGAGGCAGTCTCGTCGGCCTACTCGGTGCGGGGTTTCTGGCCACTATTTGCCTTATCTTGCTTGGCGCTGGCAATGCGGAACCGGACTACCTAAGCTTTGCCACCGAGGACGAAGCCAACAGCACGGAGATTTTTAGCAAGGCGAGTCCGGCTGTAGTGTATGTGACTACCACTACCCTGCGCCGCCGCAGCCGCTTTTCCCGGGATGTGATGGAAGTGCCTCGCGGATCTGGCTCCGGATTTGTCTGGCACGAAAGTGGACTCGTGGTGACCAACTTTCATGTCATTGCCGATGCCAACGGCATGCAGGTGACATTGCAAAGCGGAGAGAGCTATCCCGCGGAGCTTGTCGGTATCGCACCGGAAAAAGATCTTGCAGTGATTCGACTACTCGAGCCACCGGACGACCTTGTAACGCTGCCGCTGGGAGATTCCACGGAGCTGTCCGTCGGACGCAAAGTACTGGCCATCGGCAATCCCTTTGGCCTGGACACCACCCTCACGACGGGCGTGGTCAGTGCGCTCGGGCGCGAGATCCGCGCGCCCAGCGGAAGACAGATTCGCGGCGTCATACAAACCGATGCGGCTATTAATCCAGGGAATTCTGGCGGCCCGCTGCTGAATTCGCTGGGGCAGCTGATTGGCGTTAACACTGCCATCTACAGCCCTAGCGGAGCCAGCGCCGGGATTGGTTTTGCCATACCCGTGAACACCGTGCGTGAGGTCGTACCGCAGCTTATAAGCTACGGCAAGATTCTGCGCCCGATTATGGGGGTCGAGCTCGCCAGCGATCGCTGGCGTCGCCGCTACGGCATAAACGGATTACCCATTGTGCGAGTGTTCCCGGGACTGCCGGCCGATACGGCGGGTCTTCGCGGTGCCTGGCGGAATTCGCGGGGCGACATCCAGCTCGGCGATATCGTCACTGCCATAAATGGCCGTAAGATAAGCAACCACGACGACTATCTATCCATCATGGAGGAGCACAAACCTGGGGACGTAGTGACTGTAACGACGCAATTCCAGAATGAGGAGCGTTCCACAAAGGTGACACTCAGCGAGTCCCAGTAGACATCGCGGAAACAGGCAGTTCATCACAAAACTGGCGGATACGCTTGCAGGCCCGCTTCAGTACCGTCCGGTCCTGCGCGAGCCCCAGGCGCACAAAATTGCGGGCCGAAGGACCAAAAGCGTCGCCAGGAATAACCGAAACGCCCTGCGCATCGAGCAGTCGCTCGGCAAACGCCTTACCATCCATACCCGTTGCGGAAACATCGCACATGATAAACATACCGGCTCTGGGCCGGGCGCAGCGAAGCATTTCAAGCTTCTTCAAACGCCGGAGTACATAGTCTCGCCGCGCCCGGTACTCGTCGCCCATTCGCTGCACGTATTCCTGATCATTCTCCAGTGCAAAGGCGCTCGCATCCTGAATGAACTGCGGGCAGCCAAACAGCGTCGCCGCGGCATAACACCCGAGCCTTTCAATAAGTTCCGCGGGCGCCACCACCCAGCCCATACGCCACCCACTCATGGCATGCGACTTAGACAGGCCGTCTACCATAACGACGTTGTCAATATGCTCAGCACTGGCGCGCGCAGACATGTGCTTACCTTCGTAGCAAAACATGGAGTAAACCTCATCACACAGCAGCCAGACACCACGTTCGCGACAGTACTTCGCCAACTCACGGATATCCGACGCTGGAATAATACTGCCCGTAGGATTGCCCGGCGTGTTGAGGAAGAGCACCCGTGTCTGCGGCGTTATCGCGTCTTTTACGGCCTGCACATCCAGTGAAAATTCCGACCTTGCATCCAGAGCTACCGTACGCACCTTTGCGTCCAGCGCGCGCATAATAGGGGTGTAACCCACATACATCGGCTCGGGAATGACAATTTCATCACCCGGATTCAGCAGACAGCTGAGCGCCGCGTAGATGGCAGCCGTGGCGCCCGGGAGTATGGCCACCTCATCAGAGGAACAGGGATGCGGTGACGTCTTAGTTTCGAGATCCGCAACGGCACGGCGAAACTTGATCTCGCCGAGAGAGGGAGAATAATGCGTACGCCCTACGCGCAAATGGCTCACGGCATTGTCAATAATGGGCTCTGGCGTGCGGAAGTCCGGATCACCGACCGATAGTAAAATTACGTCCTCACCATTGCGCTGCATTGCAAGCGCCCGGTCATGCACCATCCAGACGTTGGAGTCCTCTTCTGTCAGCCGATCTGTTATGGCCGCATAGCGCGCGTCGAACATATCCTGTACACCCGGATTGCAGAGGCGCTGGAGTATACGCCCAACCCAAGAATGCGCAATTCTGGGGCATGATAAACTTGCACAACGCCTAGTTACGGGGCAGCCAGGTAATGGAAGATTGAACGGCGAGTGAAACCCTGGATTAAGTGGTCCCTGATCAGCATCTGCCTGCTCGCAATCGGGATCATACAGTTTGTGCCCGACGGAAGAGCGCTCGAAGAGGCTGAATCAAATATCGCCGTGCCATCCGTCGAAGCCCAGTAGCATGTCTTAGCGCGGAAAACTATCACGAGGGCTACGCCGAAAACTTCATGGATATCTCACTCAACCCTGAAATAATTGCCGTTATCGTCGTGCTTTTTTACGGTCTGGCGATTGTCAGTGCCATTGACGCTGTACTGAAGACGCGCACAGCGCAGGG
Source organism: Congregibacter sp. (assembly GCA_045105635.1). Lineage (GTDB taxonomy): Bacteria > Pseudomonadota > Gammaproteobacteria > Pseudomonadales > Halieaceae > Congregibacter. The sequence continues at coordinate 224,474 of JBGCDU010000006.1, read as the reverse complement.
CTCCATCGCCTGGTTGGTGTCTCTCCTCACCCTGCCGTATCTCAGCGTCCCACTGTACGTCGTTTTTGGGCGCAATCGCTTTGATGGCTATGCGCGAGAACGACAGCAAATCGAAGCACTGGCCGAAGCCAAGCTCAAAGATACGCGTAACGAACTGCTGGAGTTTCGTGCCAGCGACGCCAATGCCGCCTTTTACCGAAGCCTGAACCTTCTCGCCAGGATGCCCACAGTCCGCGGCAATAGTTGCCAGCTGCTCATCAACGGTAAGGCGACTTTTGACAGTATAGAAGAGGGCCTTCGAGGGGCGGAACACTACATACTGTTCCAGTTCTACATCATCAGGGACGACGCCCTTGGGCAGCGTCTTGGCTCGGTGCTCGCAGCCAAGGCCCGCGCAGGTGTCGACGTACACGTTCTCTACGATGAGCTGGGCTCCGCTGGATTTGGTCGCAGCGAGCTCTGCCTCAGCTTGCAGAATGCTGGTGTAAAACTCGCCGCATTCAATACCACGCAGGGTCGGCGCAATCGTTTTCAGCTGAATTTTCGTAATCACCGCAAGGTGGTCGTTGTGGACAGCACCTACGCCTGGATTGGCGGCCACAATGTTGGCATCGAGTATCTCGGCGAAAACCCAAAACGGGGGGGCTGGCGAGACACGCATCTGAAGCTTCAAGGACCTGCAGTCATCGGCGCCGAACTTATTTTTGCCACAGATTGGTTATGGGCTCGGCGAGAACAGCTCAGCATCGACTGGAATTTGGAACGGGAGGCACCGGGTAGCAGCTCCGTCTTGCTATTCCCATCGGACCCGGCCAGTGAGTTCGAGGAAGCGGGTCTCATGTATCACCAGATTATCAGTCAATCGCGTGAGCGCATCTGGATTGCGAGCCCGTATTTCGTTCCGGATCGGGGCATCATTGCGGCCCTGCAGCTCGCCGCCCTGCGCGGCGTTGATGTTCGCGTCATGATTCCGGACCGTGCCGACGGACCGGTCGTTGGCATGGCCAACTGGTCCTTCACGAAGGAGCTCCTCCCAGCTGGGGTCGCCGTATACCGATACGAACCGGCGTTTATGCATCAAAAAGTATTGCTCTTGGATCGCGAGCTCGCCGGTGTGGGCACGGCAAATTTCGACAACCGCTCTTTTCGACTGAATTTCGAAGTCACGGCGCTGGTGCATGACACCGTATTTTGCGACGAAGTGGAAAAAATGCTGGAGGACGACTTTAGCCACTCACGGCGGGTCACCGCTGAAGAACTCCTCGCGAAGCCGTTCTGGTTTCCCCTGGCCTGCGCGGCAGCCCGTTTGATGGCTCCAGTGCTCTAGCCCGTTGTCTGATGATGCTTGTCTTGGGCTAGTTATCGGATGCGGGCGCTTTGGGCTCCACAGACGGCCACGCTGCCTGATCAATATCAAGATCGGCAAAATCTGCCGTATCCAGCACGGGCGTTTTACCCGCGGCCAGCTGGTCGTCGTAATCTCGCAGAAGTCGCAGCGCTAGCCGGGACATAAAAATCAAACCAATCAGGTTGACGACACCGAGCAGTCCCATGGTCAGATCGGCAAAACCAAACACTGTGCCCAGATCCTGCGCAGCGCCCCAGAACACCAGCACCAACACCACGGCGCGAAAAGCGATAAACAGATTTCGATTGTTGTCGCTGAAAAAATTCAGACTATTCTCACCCAGATAGTAGTTGTACATGATCGAACTGAACGCAAACATCACCAGCGCAATACTCACGAAGGTACCGCCCCATGCCCCGAGATGTTCGGCAAGGGCATTCTGCGTCAGCGCAATACCCGACACGCCTTCAACACCGGGCTGATAGACATCGGACAGCAAGATAATCAAAGCGGTACAACTGCACATCACCAGCGTGTCGATAAATACGCTGAACGCCTGCACGATTCCCTGATTCACAGGATGCGGAACCGCCGCCACCGCAGCGACATTGGGCGCACTACCAAGGCCAGCTTCATTGCTGAAGAGACCGCGCTTTACGCCCTGCATAATCGCAACGCCGATACCCCCGCCAAGGGCCGAGTCAAAACCAAAGGCGCTGCGCACGATCTGTGCAAACACACTGGGAACTTCCTGTATGTTTAGACCAATCACCAATAAGGCTGCGGCGAAGTAACTCACCGCCATCACCGGCACAACGATTTCAGCAACGCTCGCAATACGCTGTATACCGCCAAAGATGACAAAGCCCAGAAACGTGGACAACATCAGGCCGCTGATCCAGGTGGGTACGCCGAAAGACTCCTGTAGCGAAGTCGCGACCACGTAGGACTGTACAGCGTTGAAGCCAAAACCAAACGTAATAAGCAGCAACAGCGAGTAAACAATCGCTAGACCACGCTGATTGATCCCCCGAGTCAGGTAATACGCAGGACCACCCCGAAAACTGCCGTCAGGCTCACGTCGTTTATACAACTGGGCCAGCGAACACTCGAAGAAACTGGTCGCCATGCCCATAAGACCGATGACCCACATCCAGAACACGGCGCCGGGCCCACCCAGGGTTATCGCAACAGCGACCCCGGCAATATTGCCCCCGCCCACGCGACCAGCAACGCTGACAACCAGGGCCTGAAAGGAACTGACCTGTCCTTTCTCGTGGTGCATCGCCGATCCCAGGACCGAGAACATCCGCCCAAAATAGCGGAACTGTACGAAGCGCGAAGCCACTGTAAAATAAACACCGATGCCTACCAGCATCACAACAAGGACGGTGCTCCAAAGCCAATCACTGAGGGTCGCTAACATACCTAGTTACTCAAGCCGCTATAAATGATAACCAGCAGCGCCGGCGGTACCAGGTATCGAATAAGGAAACGCCAGACGCTGTAAGCCGTCTGCCCCAACGTTGTGAATTCATCCTGCGAATACTTTCCCTGCATAAACCAGCCGGCAAAAATTGCGATGAGCAATCCGCCGACAGGAAGCAGTATCTGATTCGAGAAATAGTCCATCAGCGCATTAAAGTTCATACCGCCAACGCGAAACTCGTCCAGAACGTTGTAGGACAGGATGCTCAGCACGCTGAGTACGGCCACGGAACCCACTACGATGACCGCACTGCGATGCCGGGATATCTGATACTTCTCTTCAATCCAGGCATTCACCGATTCGACCAGACCAACCATCGAGGTAACACCCGCCACGGAAAGCATCAGGAAGAACAGGACCGCGAAAACATAGCCGCCGGGCATCTGTGCAAACGCCACAGGCAAGGTCTGAAAAATCAAACCGGGACCGGCTGCCGCGTCCAGACCATACTTAAACACAGCCGGAAAAATTACCAGGCCGGCGAGGACGGCGACCGCGGTGTCGGCGACCACAATAATAAATACCGACTGGGTGATAGAAATATTGCGCGGCAGGTAAGATCCGTAGGTCATCATGCCGCCCATGGCGACACCGATTGAGAAGAACGCTTGTCCTATGGCGGCCAGAACGGTCTTTGCAGTCACCTTGCTAAAGTCCGGCGTGAACAGCCAGGTCACCGCCTCAGAGAATCCCCCGGCAAAATAGTTGTAACCGGCCAAAACGACGAGCAGCACGAACATCAGCGGCATCATGATGCTGACCGCGCGCTCAATGCCATTTTTGACACCGGCATAGATAATGATTCCCGTGATCGCCAAACCGGCGAGCGTCCAGAACAGCATCCCCCAGTTGTCCGCGAGCATGCCCGTGAACTGACTCTCGGCTGCCAGCGCATCAATACCGACAAAACCCGTAGTAATCGCTTTAAACAGGTACCAAAGGACCCACCCGACAACGACCGCATAAACGATCTCGATGGTAAAAGCCGCCAGCAGTCCCATCCCACCGACCCATTGCCATTGCGTGCTGCGCGAGCTCTCTCGCGCCACATTTGCCATTGCAAACGGCGGCGCTGCGTCCCCGCGCCGACCAATCATCAGCTCGGCCATAAGAATCGGGACACCAATAAGAAAAGCGCACCCGAGATAGATCAGAACAAAGGCCGCACCGCCGTTCTCACCTGTGACGTAGGGGAAGCGCCAGATATTGCCCAGACCGACAGCAAAGCCTACGGAGGCCATCAAGAAGGCAAAACGAGACGTCCAGTGCGAACCCGCACCGCTGGCTGATGCCATGGAATAGCTCCGATTTTGATTTATTAAAGCAGTCTACACAAAAGGCCAAGGCCATTCAGCCGCCGATTTCTTAGCCCCGAAATACTAGGTCTCAAGAACGTTCCAGTACTGCCGTTGCTGCCTGCAACCACTCCCGGTCCTGCACATCGTCAAGGAGATCGGCGGCAGCGGCAAGCACCCGCGCATGATAGCGATTCACCCAGTCGAGCTCAGCATCGCTCATCAGAGAAAGCTCCATCAAACGTCGATCGAAGGGCACCAGCGTCAGCGCTTCGAAGCCCAGCATGGGCACTTCCTGATCCGGCGCATCGATATCCACTACCACGCAGAGGTTTTCGCAGCGAATTCCAAACTCATTGTCCCGGTAATAGCCCGGCTCATTGCTGACAATCATTCCCGGTGACAGTGACGTCGCATTCCAGGCTTTGGCGATACGCTGGGGGCCCTCGTGAACACTCAGGAAGGCACCAACGCCATGGCCGGTGCCGTGATCATAGTCTCTGCCCGTCTGCCACAGGAATTGCCTGGCTAGGATGTCGAGATGTGTACCAGTGGTACCCGGCGGAAATCGTGCGCTGTCCAGTGCGATATGGCCTTTCAGGACCAGTGTGAACAGATTGCGCATATCGTCGCTTGGAGTGCCAATCGCCACAGTCCGGGTAATGTCTGTAGTGCCGTCGGAGTACTGCCCGCCGCTGTCGACCAGATACAGGCTGTCAGCCTGCAAATCCCCCGGGGTGGCGTTCAGGTGATTGTAGTGACACATGGCACCGTTAGCGGCGGCCGCGGAAATCGTATCGAAAGAGGGCTCATGATACAGCTCGACTTCACTGCGTAGCTGTCCCAGACGCTCTGACAGCACGGCCTCATTGTGATACTTCCCCGCGGCAACCTCGCGATCCAGCCAAGCGAGAAAGCGAATTTCGGCAATCGCATCGCGCCGGTGTGCGCGCCGCGCACCCTCGACCTCGACTGGATTCTTGCAGGCCTTGGGAAGCAGCACCGGATCCGGGGCAGAGAGCAATTGCGCCCCCCCCTGCTGCAAGCTCAGCTGCGTCCAGGCACTGGCGGTGTCCGGGTCTGCGAGCACGGTCTTTCCGGAAAATGCGGCGAGAAGCGTCGCTGCATCGGCCTCGTCAACAAGAGTGACGCCGGGGCCGACATGTGTGTCAAAGCCGTCCGGAACCCGTCGCGGGTCTACCACGAGCTGCAATTCGCCGTCGGCCCCCAGGACCGCAAAACTTAGCAGCACCGGTAGACGGGGGACGTCGCGCCCGCGGACATTCAACAACCAGCTGACTGAGTCGGGCGCAAAGATCAGCGCATAGTGCGCGCCCGCATCACGCAGCATGCTCCCGACGCGCTGGCGCTTGCTGATACTTGTCTCACCGGTAAACGACGCACCGAGCAGCAACGCAGGCGCTACCAGCGGCTCCGGCCGCGCGGACCAGCACGCGTCAATCGGATTGTCGATACTTAAAATAATCTCGAGGCCCGCAGCACCCAGCGTAGTCTTCGCCTGGTCATACCAGGCTAGAGTACACATTCGCGGATCGATAAGAACCTTGGCACCCGGTGACAGTTCCTCCGTCAGCCAGGACAAAGCCGGCTCAGTCACCAGATGTCGGTACTGGTACAAAGAGCCGTCCACCTGGCGGCGCACCTGTACGGTGTATCGGCCATCGGTGAACATAGCCGCTTTGTCCTGCAGCACGACGGCCATGCCCGCTGAACCGGTGAAATCGGTCAGCCAGTGCAGGCGTTCATTGTGCGGCGGAATATACTCGCCCAAATACTCATCGGCCCGGGGCACACAAAACGCATCTACCGCTCGCACTTGCATGACCGCTCGAATAGCCGATAGCTTGGCCCGCTGTTGCTCGGACGCGAGTTTATTGATCACGCTGGTCATTGCTTACGAACGCCTTTGAACTCTGGAGCCATCGCATGGATACGCGACGTCATCAATCAGACATTGGCTATATCGGTTCAAAGTCTTCCTTCCCGACGCCGCAGTCCGGGCATAACCAATCTTCGGGGACATCCGCCCAGAGCGTCCCGGGTGGGATTCCGTCGTCGGGGTAGCCTTCTGCCTCATCGTAGATAAGTCCACAAACGATACATTCATATTTACGAAACGACTGCTCGCTCATGCATTGATTCTCCACTTATTTCCTGTTTCCGGCACACCGGGTTAATTGTTAAGTACGCCATCGAGGCGCAGAAGGTAGCCATTTTCTACGGGAGTAGCAATCAGTGCCAGTGCTTGCTCCAGTTGCCGGTCCATCGCGTCAGCAGAAATTGACAGTTCAAGCTCATAGCGCTTCTGCTGCACCCGACCACTGCCTTGGGCCTCGACGTCACCAGCGAGCGTCGCGACCTCTACCGCGACGCCGCTCGGCTCTGCATCGGCAGCATCTCCAGCACCCAGCGGTGAAAAGGTGGCCGCGTAGGTGCCGAGTGGGCGCCTGCCATCGAACGCCAACCAACCGGCATTCCTCCAGACCGCACGACCATCAGCGACCAGATCTTGCAAATTCTCGCTGACATGCAGTTCTTTGAACAGAAGCTCAAGTCTGCCGTCGAGTGAAACGGGCAAAAACTGTTTTGCTACGTTAGCCTCGAGTGTAAAGTCGACATCGCGTAACTCAATTCGATTGCCCCGCAGTCTGGCCCTCAGGGTGCCTCGCTGAGAACCCCAATCCATCGACAACAACAACGCCGGCGAACCCAGAAGTACGCTCATTGGCCGCAGTTGCCAACGCAATTCACCCAAATGAACCGGCCCGGCGGTGCTCTGTACAACGGCCCGTGCTGCTTGCCCGTTCCAAAGCGTCCCGCTGACACCACTGAGCGCAACACGATCCGCATCGAGCAAGAGTGGCAAAAGCCGCGCCGGAGCCCCCGGCAAGGCCAGCACCAGCACTGCAATCAGCGCGGTCAGGGACACCGCAAAGATCTTGCGCATCAGGTGGCTCCCGCGACTCGCAGCGTAGCGCTAACCACCCCGGCATTGCTCGTCTGACTCAGAGAAAGCTCCTCGATAAGCAGATTTTCGCCGGTCTCCAGGTGATGTATCCAACGCAATAGTGCATCCAGTTCAGCGGTCTCTATGCGCAGCTGCACCGCGCCCCGGCTATTGGGTTGCAATCGGCTGATCTGCAGCGTGTATCGGATGGCACTGTCGTTCAGCAGCGCAGATAGCCCGGGCCGCGCTCGACTCGACCCCGTGTTCGTTCCCGCGCGCAAAGCGCTGATCTGTGAGGCCAAAACATCGACGCGCGAAAGCTGGGCCGCGGTTGCCGCATTGCTTTCAGCCAGCGCCATACGCGCGCGTCCCTGCGGGATGATGAGCAAAACAAACAGCACATACAAAACCACCGCCGTCAGCATGATGAGCAATGCAAGCTGCTCACGCAGGGGAAAGCGCAAAAACCAGGCCTTCACGAACCGACTCCCGGGCGCGCCGCGATACGCAAACGTGCGCGCACACGGTCACCACTGCGAGTTGAATTCTCCAGGTCCACGGAGTGTCCCTTTTTAACCAGTTCCTCGCGCACGCCCTCCACCGCGGAGAAGCTGCTGGAGAGCAGATTCACCCGCAACTCCTGAGTCCGGCGACTGTAATTTAGACTGGCCAATAGCGTTTCTTCATCGCTTGCCATCACCTCGCCCAAAGGTGCCAGCAGACCGGTGAACGAGCCACCGCCATCATCACCTCGCAGCTCGGCAAGTTGCTGATTCAACTGACGTTCAACGTTTGAAATTGCCCCGCGAGGATTCAACTGGCGATACACCGCCTGTATTTCGCCGCGCAGCGCCAGGTCCTCCCGGGACAACTGCCGGTAATCCAACCAGCCGGACAACAAATGCAACACGACAGCAGTCAGCACGAGCGCGGCGATAGCCCGCCAGGCATCCCACCAGCGGGTATAGGGGAGTCGGGGTGCAAAGCTTCCCTGCAGAAGATTCAGCGACGCCTCAGCATCAGAAGACAGCATGGCAGCACTCGCCAGGCCACCTCGCCGCCATTCCACTGCTGCCTCCGGGACACCTGCAAGGAGAACCGACTCAAGCAGACCGCGGTCCTCGTTCTCGTCCTTGCCATACACCAGTATTCTTTTCGGCGGACATTCCGTAACCAGGGCGTTGAGCAGGGACGGCAGCAACACCGCTTCGATGCGCGTGCCCAGGCACTGCCCGTAGCGCAGCAGCACCGACGGCCCTTCGACAACCAGGCACCACTCATTTTCCTGCCAGGGCAACAGCAGCGACTCGGGGATCCAGGGAAGGAGCCCTGCAAACTCGCCCAGCCGATCGCTCCAGGCATGCATCAATTCCATGGCGACCACCGCCACGCCGAAGCGATCAGCATCCAGCGCGAGCTTGGCAAAGTGCAAGGATTCGATATCAGTGCTCAAGCTGTCTTCGAGCATGAACGGTAAAGAGGCATTGAGGTGGCGACGTTCTTCGGGGGCCACATCGAGCTCGAGTAATCTAGTGTCGTCTCCGGGAACCGCAAACACTACGCGGTGCTCAGATCGCTGCAACTGTGCGCGCAGTTCATCCCAGTGCGCAGGTTCGCTAAGGTCACGTTCGATCCGAGCATGATCGCTGTCATCGGAGCCACCGGCCCCGCTGGCAGGATGCAGCCAAAGCAGCGTCTCACCGCGCAATTGCAGAAAGGTTTGGTTTTCGCTCACCGCAATGTCTCCGTAAGCGGGCCAGGGCCATCAGTGGGCCGGTTGTAAGTCGCATCCATAAGACTGTCAATCAGCCCGACATTACTGCGCTGCAGGACGTTGATCTGACGATCCTGCCGTTGCATCACACTGTACAAGCGCTGTTGCCGGTCGGCAAACTCCACTAGTGAACGCAGCAAAAAAAACGACGATGACTCTGTAATGAGTCCAGCAATTGCTTCCGGGCTCGCATTGGCCAGCACCGGCGAATCCAGGAAGTCCTGCTTGTCCGCAAAACCCAATTCCAACCGCTGTCGCTCCAGTGCCAGGCCATCATCCAGCGACAGCGGCTGCAGACTGTCATCTCCATTCAAGGCGCGCAGCACAGGCACCCTCGCCGTGTGCAGGTTAATCAGCGAGCCCGCCTGCGGCCACACGGTAACCAGGGGCCGCAGCGCCCGGTAAACATCGGATCTCACATTCGCCACCGCGCGCAGTTCGCTAATACTCAGCATGGCTCGGTTAGACGGCCGATACGAGGGCGTCAGACTGACATAATAGCTGCTCTCAGCGCCATTCAGCCGCGGTTCGTCATCCGGGTCGACCCAATCGGCGATCGACTCCATAATCGTAATCGCCTCGATCTGGTCTATCTGAACCGTCTCCAGAGCCTGCAGCAGACGGATAAAAGCGCGCTGCTGCAGACTGTAACGACTCACGCCCTCACCATCACCGGGCTGTTCCGCCAAATTATTCAGATTGAAACGCCCCTGCAGGTCCTCCAGCTCCCCACTCATCCACGCCCCGTCATCCAGAGGATATGGATCTCGGGCTTGGGCCCAAATCTCGCTGAGGTCGTCACGCGACGGTCCATCGCGGGCGAGATCTGCGTCGTGATCGAGCTGCAATACCAGCCTCGCCAGATCCTCAGCACCTAAAAGATATTCCCAGCTTTGCTCCGTAACAAAACTGTTCGCCGCGCGTCGGTAGCTGATATCGAAATCACTTTGCAAGGCGACCATCAGGCTGGCGCAGATGGCAAACACCAGCAAAGCGACCACCAGGGCCATTCCACGCTGCGAGTTAGGACTATGGGGCCGTCGGCAGGACATAAAACCTCCTCACCTCACCGAGATCCTCAAACAGCAATCTCATCTCGATGGCCTCCGGGGGCACCAGAGCCGCCGGGGAACCCGGGTCGGCGATCCAGTTGCTCGCCCAGTTGCGTGTATCCACAACGAGACTCCGATCGGCCTCAAGCGATTCTGCAGACGCAAGAAAGCGCAACTCAATGCTCTCGACACCCTCAATCAAGCGTATCTGCTGCAGTGGTGCATCGCTGGCCCGGTCGAGTACCGGAGAATATGCCCGCCACAAAGCACCATCTTCAAGGTAGTAATGCACGCGCTGGAGATCGCTGCGCGGCAGCTCCTGACCGTTATGCCAGCCTGCGCGAGTCAGCGTGAGTGGGTAAAACGCCAGTGGCCCGCCGGACAATGCTGGCTGCAAGGTACCAAACTCGTCGCGTACACCCCGATTTACGATAAATCGCAGGTCTCGACTTAGCAGAGAAAACGCACGATTGAGTTCCACCATGCGCTGGCCCGATTCGCGCAGCTGTTCTGCACCGGAGAGCACCGCAGAAATTCCGCTGTAGGCCGCCCCGGCAACCAGTACCGTAATAGCAAGCGCGATCAGCACCTCTACGAGCGTAAACCCCTGATTGCCACGTTCAACCATGGTCAGTCACATCAGCTGATTGAGGTCCTACGCTGCGCTGCACGTCGACTTTCGTTAGGCCACTTTCACCGTTAAGGCCCACCGCCAAATAAGCCACCAGCGTCGCGAGCGCTGGCGCGTCATCCTCCTCCAGCGCCTGCACACGCACCTCGACCCGTGAGTAATTCGGTACTTCGGTGGTCTGAGTCTGCACGCTCCAGTACCAGGTACGCCCCGCCAAGTCCTCGCTGCCCGCCAGACGCCCAGTCAAGCTACGACCACCTGGGCCCAGTAACAGACGTAGTTCACTCATGCGATTACTGGCGACCATCTGGGCCATAGAGCGGTCGCGCAGATACGCGGTGCCATCAATCTGCTGATCGAGACCAAACAGTAATGCGGGCAGGGTCAAGGCCACAATCATCAACGCGACCATCACTTCGACCAGCGTGAAACCGGTATTGCTACGCGACATATCAGCCCCCGCCCCTGGAGCTGACAAAGTTCTGCGTTGCTGCTGCTTCGTTGTCGCTGCGCTCGCCACGAAAGATTTCGAAGCGCCCCAGCAGATCCCAGCTGAGGCGCCACAATATCTCGCCGCTATCGCGATCCCGGAAAATAAGCTCGCCTGGCTGGGTTTCGCCACTGGAGAACAGCAACCACTGTGGCGCCACGCCTGAGGTAGGCGATGCCGCTGCAGCATCCGCAAGTAAAATTTCGATGTCTCCGAGTAGCAACTGCACCCTGGCACTTGCGGGGAAAATCAGGGGCGAGAAAAACTCCACGGACTGGACAGGTAGGCGCCACCCTGCCGGCAGGCGCTGGCGCCAGTGCACCGTAAGCATGGTATCCCCACCGTCATTGGAATCCGCGACAAACAGCAATCCAAAATCCGCGCCACTGAACTGCGCCTCATCCAGTGCGTACGCAGCGGTCGCGCGCAGGGTCTGAACGCGCCGCTCGAGTTCGCGGTCACCGGTGCCAGAGCCCACGTTCAAGGTCACCAGGCTCGCAATGATTACAACAACCAATACCACGACCAGGAGTTCGACCAGACTAAAGCCGCGCTCAACATTGCCGAGAGGAAAGTCTAGCGCGGAATTGCAGGATTTCGAATGCTCGATCACAATGTTCAGACAATCGTCCCGGGATTCCCTTAATACCCTTCGTCTCTCCAATTTCCTAAATCTGCGTTCTGGCCTTCGCCCCCCGCCAGACCATCGGCACCGAGGGAATAAATATCAATTTCACCTCTCTCACCAGGACTGAGATACAGATAGGGACGACCCCAGGGGTCCAGGGGTACATCGGACAGGTAGCCACCCTGTTTGAAATTGCGCGGCTGCGGTTCGATCTGGCTCGGGCTCACCAGCGCTTCGAGACCCTGCTCGGAACTGGGGTATAAAAAATTGTCTAGGCGGTAAATTTTCAGGGCGGTCTGGATCGCCTTGAAATCTGCCTGGACTTTTTTCACGCGCGCGCCATCGGCCTGATTCAGCACGGTCGGCGCGACGATGCTGATCAGTAGACCCATGATCACCAGCACCACCAGTATCTCTACAAGCGAAAAGCCGCTCTGCTTTCGGCGTACTTCGTGCAATTGCATTGTGTTACCTCACCATCGTATTCAGACCAAAAATTGGCAGCAAAATAGCCAGTACAATCACCAGCACAATCGCCCCCATGACCACTACCATCAGCGGTTCAAACAAACTCATCGCGGTACCCAGGGTCATCTCCAGCTCGCGCTCCTGATTCGAGGCTGAACGCTCAAGCATGTCCTCCAGGGCGCCGCTGCTCTCTCCGCTTGCCACCATGTGCACCATCATCGGCGGGAAATGCCGCGCGGATGCCAGGGCATGGCTCAGAGTACTGCCCTCCTGCACTTGCAGAGCCACTTGCTTGCTCTCCTCGCGCAATAGCAAGTTGACCAGCACCTGCCCAGCTATGCGCAAGGCTTCGAGCAGCGGTACACCGCTGGCCATCAGAATGCTGAGCGTCGATGCAAACCGCGCGGTGTCCACCGCCACGATCAGCCCCGACAAAACCGGGAGTCGTAAAAGAAAACCATGCCAGTTGCGACGCCTGCGCGGATTTTTGAGCAATCTTTTGCTCAGCACAAGCAGCGCAACAGCCGCTATCAGCAACCATGCCGTGTACTGTCGGAAGAAGTCACTGGTCGCAATGAGCCCCACCGTGAGCGCCGGCAGTTCAAGGCTGTTTTGTGAAAAAATCCCCACCAGTTCCGGGACCACAAACACCATCAGAGATATGATCACGACCAGGGCAACGCAGAGCAGAATAATCGGGTAAATCATCGCCATACGCAGCGCCTGGCTGCTGTGCTGGCGACGCTCGGTGTAATCGGCCAGCTGCTCCAGCACCGGGCCAAGAAAACCCGCGTGCTCCCCTGCCGCGACCATCGCCCGGTACATTTCACCGAACACCAACGGATACTCGCCCAGCGCGTAGGCCAGCGTGTGTCCTTCACTCACCCGCGAGCGCACCTGCAGGAGCATGGCCTTACTGCGCGCGCGCCGCGTCTGCTGGGCCGCTGCCTGAAGACAATCAGCCAGAGGCATATTGGATTGCACCAACGTCGCCAGCTGCCGGGTCAGCAGTGATAACTCCGCCGTGCTAACGCGAGTTGGCAGCAAACGACGCAACAACGGCTGCTTTTCGCCAATGGTCCCGGTGGCGCCGCGGTTCGCAGCCTGCACCTCAACAGGACGCATTCCCTGGGCGCGCAGCTGTACGCGGACCTGGCGCTCGGAATCCGCCTCAAGAACGCCTTTTTGAAGCTTTCCTGCGGGATTAAGTGCTCTATAACGAAAGGCCGCCACAGCGAATGAGCTCAGGCCAGAGCCGTGACACGCAAAACTTCCTGCAGACTGGTTTCACCGGCCAGGATCCGCCGGCGACCATCGTGCTGGATGCTTGCCGCGGACTGTCGCGCCTGCGCCGTCATTGCCTGCTCGGCCGCGCCATCGTGAATAAGCCCGCGCAACGCTTCGTCAACTTCGATGAACTCGTAAATCGCGCTGCGCCCACGGTAACCACTGTGATTGCAGCTCAGACAGCCTTTGGGCCGGAAGATTTGGGTAGAGGAACGCTCCGCCTCATTCAGCTCCAGCAGAGCTGCTTCCTGCTCCGTCGGCGATTCCGGCTGGCGGCATTCAGGACAAAGCACACGCACGAGACGCTGAGCCATCACCGCAATCAGACTGGAGGAAAGCAGAAAGGACTCGACCCCCATATCCTGCAGTCTCGTCACGGCACCGATAGCCGTATTGGTGTGCAGTGTCGAGAGCACAAGATGCCCGGTCAGCGACGCTTGCACCGCAATTTCCGCAGTTTCCAGGTCGCGAATCTCTCCGACCATGACGACATCGGGATCCTGGCGCAGGATAGCTCGAAGACCGCGCGCAAAGGTCATTTCTACCTTGGGATTCACCTGCGTCTGCCCGATACCGGGCAGCATGTATTCCACCGGGTCCTCAATGGTCATAATGTTACGGGCCGTCTCATTGATAGCCGAAAGCCCGGCGTACAGCGTTGTGGTCTTACCGGATCCCGTAGGACCGGTGACAAGAATTATTCCATGCGGACTGCGCAAGGCCTGACGAAAGTTCTGCTGCACATTAGCGGGCATGGCCAGTTGCTTGAGCTCGAGCTGGCCAGATTGCTTGTCGAGCAAACGCAGCACCACGCGCTCACCGTAAGCTGAGGGCAAGGTGGACATGCGAATATCGACCGCGTGCCCGGCAATGCGCACGGATATGCGACCGTCCTGGGGAACCCGGCGTTCGGCTATGTCGAGTCTGGCCATTACCTTCAGGCGCGACACCAGGAGTGGCCCCAGCATACGCTTCGGCCGCAGTACCTCCGACAACACACCATCGATTCGATAGCGCACACTGAGGTTTTCCTCGAAGGTTTCTATGTGGATATCCGACGCCTTCTCACGCACCGCCTCGGAGAGGATGGCATTGATAAACCGAATAATTGGCGCATCATCCTCCGCATCCATGAGGTCCCCTGCGTCGGGAATCTCATCGGCCAGACGACTCAGGTCGACATCCGAACTTATGTCTGCAGCCATTTGCTGCGCTTCGCTGTTGTCGCGCTGATAGGCACGCGATAGCTGCGTCTGAAAATCAGCAGACGACAGAGAACGCAGCTCAAACCCCTCACCGATACGCCGCCGCAATTCGAGGAGAACCTGGGACTTTAGTGAGCCTTCATGCAAGATGCGCTGCGCGTGATCCGGGTCAATCACCACCCGATGCGCGGTTGCGTAGGTGAAGGGCAACTTACCTGGGGCGCCCAGCAGTTCTTCGGCGATTGCGGGCTCAGCGCTGTTAGCTAAACCGATGCTATCGGCTGTTTCTGCGCTCACGGCTGTTTCTGCGCTCATGGCTGCTCCACGGGCGTACGCACATCCTCGCGAATTTCCTCGAGTTGCTCGATCTGCGATGCCCAGTCTGGCAATACGGGCACCTCATCGTCACCGAAGAACATTAATCCACGCTCGCGGCGCAGGAGTTGCTGATCCCGGATATAGCGGTATTTTAGCGCCGTGGCTCCCGCCAGTTCCTTTTCATCGCGGATAACTGTCGGCCGGATAAAGATCAACAAATTGGTTTTTGTGACCGTGACAGAGTCGTTGCGAAAAAGCCGCCCAAAAAACGGAATGTCCCCGAGCAGCGGGACGCGTTGCTCGGAGTTCTGCACGTCGTCCTTGATCAGGCCACCGAGCACGACCACCCGACCGTCCTGCGCCAGTACCTTGGTCTGAATTTTCCGCTCATTAGTAATCAGGTCGGCCGCGGCGGAAGACGCCAGCAGATTGGCTCCGGTCAGTGAGTTCACCTCCTGCTCAATATCCAGCACCACGGAGTCTCCTCCATTTACCTGCGGGGTTACTTTTAGCGTGATACCAACATTCTCACGTTCAATCGTCTGAAATGGGCTTTGCGCACCGTTATTCGCGCCGGTATTGGTAAACGAGCCAGTGATAAAAGGCACCTGTTGCCCGACAGTAATAATCGCTTCCTGATTGTCCAGTGTTAACAGGCTGGGCGTAGAAAGAATGTTAGCGTTGGTCTGTTGCTCCAGTGCATTCAGGATCACTGTCATACTCAAATCGTTGTCAACCACGCCCCAACCCAGTGAGACACCCGAGGATTGAGACAAGGCCCCGGCGAGCGCCCCCACGTCAAAATCTCCGGTGGTGATACCACTGCCGTCATCATCGCTTCCAGGAAGAATCGCGCCGGCAATGTTCGAAGCGCGTTGATTCGAGGTATCAATACTGCTTCCAAACACGCCGCTATCGTTGGCGAACAGCCACTGCAAGCCAAGCTCCTGACCATCTATCACCTCGAGCTCAACAATAATCGCCTCCACCAGCACCTGAGCGCGTCGAATATCCAGGCGTTCAATCACCGATTCCAATGCCGCCATTTCGTCTGCGTCTGCGGTGATGATTAGTGAATTGGTGCCCTCATCGGCCTCAATGGTCGAACTGTTACCGGTCGCGCGCTTGGCATTTCCCTCGCTCGTATCCAGCCTGCTGATGTTCTGCATCACCCGGGTGAGAACCTCTGCAATCTCCGTGGCCTGCGCATACTCCAGGTAGATCACTTTCACGTTACCGGTTTGTTCCAACGGCGTGTCCACGTAGGCAATCAAATTACGTATGCGCGCACGCTGCAATTCGTCGCCGGTCACCAGAACACTGTTAGTACGCTTGTCCGGCACGAGCAGCACATCGACTTCTCCACCGCTTTTCTTCGCTTCGGTCGCGTTCAGTTTCTCGAGCATCGTCACCACGTCGGCGGCCACGGCGTACTTTAGCCCTATGACGTCGGTTTCCTGCATGGCGGACTGATCAATCCGCTCGATGATGTCGCGGATGCGACTGATGTTTGCGGCTGAGTCCGAAATAATAATGGCATTGCTGGGCGCGTACGCGGCCATGTGTGCCTGTTGAGGTACCAGCGGTCGCAGTACCGGGATCAGTTTTGCGGCAGAAACGTTGTCCAGGCGCAGCACCTGGGTGACATACTCGTCGTTTCCTCCGAATCTGCGGGCGTCGTCAGCCACTGGCACGGCCGCGGAGCGCGCATCCTTATTTTGAATGACACGCACAACGCCGCCAGAGCGCACTGCGGTATAGCCATGTACATCGAGAATCGCAAGGAAAAGATCGTATAGTTCACTCGCGTTTACCGGGCGAGACGACACCACTTTGACCTTCCCCTTGACACTGGGATCGACGACGATCGTCGTATCGGTCGCCTCGGAAACAAACTTGATCAGTTCCTGGATATCGGTATCTTTAAGATTGACCGTAAAGTCCTGCGCCCGACTCTGCATCGCGGCAAACGGCTGTAACACGACCGACATTGTGAGCAGAAAAGACAAGACAAGTCGCAGTCTGCAGGGGGTCTTACGTTGCAGGGCGCTATGTTGGCAACGATGCAGAAAGCTAGGCACGAAGCCATGCGAGAAGCCATGCGAGAAGCCATGCAGAAGACGATAGCGCGCACTATTCGGCCCTTGTCTTTTCGAAAGTAGTATCCCGGCAATCACCGCATAACACCCTGTCGTGACTGGCCAATATCCACCGTCAATGTCACGGTCTCTCCCTTACGTTGTATATCAAACGAAGCGGCATCTGCGGAGCGCATCGCTGAAAACAGAGTTGGAATGTTCGACGCTTCGCTCACGGACAACCCATTCACGGCTGTCACCACATCGCCCATCTGAAACCCGAGTGCACTGAATTCACCCGAAACAGCGCCCGGCGCCAGGCGGTAACCGACCAACCGATCGCCCTCGCGCGCGGGACTGATACGCACAACATCAGACAGCGATTGCGGGTCGCGATAGAGCTGATCCCGGTACCGGGCCGCGATTTCGGCGGCATCATCCGCGTTTGCGAGAGACCCACTTGTCGTCTGCTCCGCTGCTCGAGTCAGTGCCGGGACTTGAACCGCCGGGGCTTGAACCGCCGGGGCTTGAGCCGCCGGGGCTTGAACCGCCGGGGCTTGAGAAGAAGGCATGCTGGCTTTGTTTCGCGCAGACAAACCATCGTCTTCAAACAGCCGCAAGATCTCGTAGCGCCCGCCATTGTCGATCACAACCAATGAAGGCAGAACCTTGGCCAGCGTCACTTCCCCATTCACCGGAAGTTCGTCCGCCACCTGATAAAGATCCTGGCGTTTACTGTGTTCGATCACTGCCTGCCCCAAACCCGCGTCCGAGGAAGCAACAACCCCGCGCAGAACAAGCGGAAGCCTTGTGTCTGGCGCGCCGTCTTCTATGCCCGCGAGTTTGCGGGCAGCCTCTGACTCACTCATTGTCGGGCTGCGGCCGCTCCCGGCAGCCAACTCTTCAGGACTCAAGGTTGTGCCCGGTCGCCCGAATAATTGCGCTGAGGTCAGCGCGTCAATATCCACCAGCACACTCGCCAAATCGCGCTGCGCGGAGCTCACCGGATTGAGGACGGCCACTACAGCCAAGGGCGGCGCGACCGGTACAAAGCTCCAGAGGGCTCGCCAGAGCGAGCTAAGAAGCCAAAGGACCAGCAGTACGGCAATAGCCGCCTGCAGAATCGGAAGCACAGCAGGTCGCGAGAGATAGCGGAAAACAGCGCGCAGACCCGCGACAGCCCGGTCCAACTGAACCGTATTCGCCACCGTGGAGCCCAGGCTTTGATGTGAATCGGCCCTCACGACAACTCCCTGTTAGTCAGCCCGTTTTCTATGCTCGGCCGCAGCCGAGGTGCCATCATTTAATGACAACTCTGTGACACTTCTGTGAACGCCAGAGTGAACGCCAGAGTGAACCCCAGCGTAAACCGCAGCTCAGACCCTGCGCATCGGATTAGCGCCTGTATTCGCGTCATTCCTGGCTCTGGTAGTAATCCATCAATATTTTGGCAACTTCCGGGCGAGAAAATTCCGGAGGCGGGGCAATTCCTTTTCCGAGCATTTCGCGAACGGCCGTTCCAGAGAGCAAAACAAAGTCGTCTTTGTCGTGATCAGGGGCATCACGCATCATGACAACGCGATCGAGCTTGCGGCTGTACGCGGTATGGTCCGCTCGGTAAATCTCGATATCGAGTGCGCCGGCCGGTACTTCTTCGTCGAACACTGTCTGTGCGTCAAAGCCGCCGTAATAATCCCCCACCCCCGCATGGTCCCGTCCAACGATAAGATGGGTGCAACCACAATTCTGACGGAACAGCGCGTGCAGAACGGCCTCTCTTGGACCCGCGTAAAGCATATCGAAGCCATAGCCGGTGATCATGACCGTATTCGGCGGGAAGTACACATCGACCATCTTGCGGATAGAAGCGTCCCGGACATCCGCAGGAATATCACCTGGCTTCAGCTTACCGAGCAGCATGTGAATAAGTATGCCGTCAGCCTCAAGGTCTTGCATGGCCATACGACACAGCTCCTCGTGCGCACGGTGCATGGGATTGCGTGTCTGAAATGCCACGACTTTTTCCCATCCACGCTCAATGATCCCTGCGCGAATATCAAACGCCGTGCGGAAGGTTTCCGGAAACTCATCTGCGAAATACGAAAAGTTCAGAACTTTGATGGATCCAGACACAACCCGGTTTCCCAGACCCAGAAACGTCGCCACCCCGGGATGCGTCGGATCCAGCGTGCGAAACACTTTCTCGGCGATGTGTCGCATCTGCTCGTCACTAGCCTCCTCCACCGTTGCCACGTCCATGACCGCAAGCACCGGATGACCATCAACATTAGGATCACGCAATGCAATGCGCGAACCCGCAAGCACGCTCTCGTCACGCGTGAGGTTCAGTATCGGTACCGGCCAGAATAAACCCGCGGCGGTGTGCAACGTGTCGGCGATGGTCAGCGCGTCATCGAGATTCATAAACCCAACTAGCGGATTGAAATACCCAGCGCCCAACATGACTGCGTTTGCCGCCGCCGCCGAATTAAGCAACATTGAGGGCAGCGTTTCGGCCTCGGAGGCCAGCGCGCTTCGCTGCGCGTCGTCGTGCACATACAAGGGCCGCAGTTCGGCTGATCCGTGGGGTTTAATCATAATCACGTCCTCTGGGCGGTGTGCCGCCATGATGTATCCAATATTCGTGCTGTCTGCGATCAACCACTGGGCGCTGATCGCGCGGCATTCGCATCACTAGTGGTGCTCTATCGGTGCTATATCGTTGCTATATCGGTGCTATATCGGTGCTTTATCGGTGCTAGCAATGCACTTATGCAGTAATAATTCCGCGACTACTCAGCTCACGGAGGATGACCTCAATCTCCTCCTCAAGGGTCTGCTGGTCTGAGTGCAAATGTATTTCCGGCGCCCTAGGTGCCTCATAGGGATCATCAATACCTGTAAAGTTCTTGATTTCGCCCGCTCGGGCCTTCTTGTAAAGCCCCTTCGGATCGCGAGCCTCGGCGGCGGCGAGCGTGCAGTCCACAAAGATCTCAATAAAGTCTATTCCCGCCGCCTGATGCAGCTCCCGCACAGTATCCCTGTCGGCAACATACGGGCTGATAAAACTCGAAAGAGCAATCACACCGCTATCGGCAAAAAGCTTGGTGATTTCACCTATGCGGCGAATGTTCTCCGTACGATCCTCGGCGGAAAAACCCAGATTCTTGTTGATACCAAGGCGCACGTTGTCGCCGTCGAGCCGGTAGGAGAGGACTCCTCGCTCATGCAAGACGCCCTCCAGCTCCACGGCTACTGTGCTCTTGCCGCTGCCAGACAGCCCGGTGAACCAAATCGTCGCGCCGCGATGCCCGAGCAGCTTTTGTCGGTGTTCGCGGGTGATGTCTCCCTCGTGCCAGTGTACGTTTGTGGCTTTCTGATCCGCCATCTGTTCGTCCCTGCTATCGCCAAATTTAAGAGGCGCTAGTCTACCATGGAGCGCGCACAAATCTGCCGCGACATCGTGCGTTCAGCCAGCGCAGCCAGGTTCAAAACGACAGCACTCGAGATCACGCACCACGCCGTCACGCAGGCTGTAGATCGCACGGTACAAAGTCAGAGCATCAGCAGGCCGAGCCGGGCGACAGACACGCGGTTACCACCCGCGCGCGCGGCCTTTTGCATTGCCGCCTCAGCCTCCGACTCCATTTGCATGGCGAGTCGCTCCGTTGACTTCATGGGGTGCTGTGCCGGGACCCAGCAGACCAGCCCGATACTCAGGCTCGAGTGAAGCACCGCACCTCTCCCATCATCGATGGAGAATTCATCGATGTCGCTGCGCATGCGCTCACCGATGTCATAACCTTGCGGTTCGTTACAGGAGGGCAGAACAACCGCAAAGTGCGTTGTCGATACGTGCGACACATAGTCCGTTGCGCGCAAATCAGAGCACAGACGCTGCGACACACGGCGTTGCACAAAATGCCAGGCGACCTCACCCTGATTGCGGCACAGCTCGTCCAGTTCATCCAGCGCAATGAACAACAACACCACGGGTTGATTGACACGACGCGCCCACAGTATTTCGCGGTGCATGTTGCGACGAAAAGCACGCAGGTTACCTACCTCAGTCACCGGATCTATCATGGTCAATTGATCCGCGCGCTGAAATTCCACTCCGCGAAGCAGCGCCGACGCAATCAGCTGACCCAACATGGCGAACACTTCCCGCTCCGCCTCACCGTAGTCCTGCATGCCATCCACCAGCGCCAGATGGTAGCTACCGATAAGCCGGTTGCCATCAAACAGAGGCATCATCACTGCCCCGGCGGCTTTTCCGGCGCCAGCTAAGATTGTGAACATGCGTTGATCATCGAGAGTAAGCAACGAGGTATCGGGCGTATCCGGATACAGTTTGTACAACTCGTAGCTGTCCTTGCTGAGAATGAACGAAGCGCCAAACAGTTTTCGTACTGGCAGAAGCGTAGCCAGCGCATCCTCGGGATCGTGGAGACGCAGCTCTCCCTGCGCGGAACCAAAACTGGCGGGAAAATCCTCCAGCAGGTACTTCACCATTGCTGAAACCGTTTTAAATGACAGCAAATTGCGCTGCGCCTGGCGCAGGCATTGCAATACGTGCGCCCGAAGAATCACTTCGCGCCCGTCGAGGGACACGGTATCGGATACCACAGGGAGAGAAGTTATTTCTATGTCGGTGACCGGCGCGTCCGGCATACGCTTGTCACTCATACTTGGTCGTCCACGCTAGAGTTCAGGCCTGCCCACCATTTGCGAGCCCCGGCAGCGAGACCCGGTGGAGCAGAGGAATTGTGCCACCAGTTTAAGGCCACTATACTCTCGCGGCAAACCGGGGGTGGCCATGGGCCTGAGACGGAGCGCGCGCTTTGCGGCCGCTATACAGAAGCTAACCGCAAAAGAGCGCAACATCTGAACCCTTAGAACCTGATCCGGACAATACCGGCGTAGGGAGAGTCATCGTCTTGGCGGGCGCTGCATTGCTTTTAAATGGCCTTTGAACGGCACTTCAATGGCCCTAAGAAGCGCAGTTACACCGCCGCCTGAGCATTGCCAGCTCCGAGGGCGGCAAGCGCCATTCAAAGAAGTCGCTCTCTCTATGACACCGAAAAATCGGTCTCGTCCAGGCTCGTCCACTCCGGCCCGCTACACGCGCGATACCACGCGCTCACCACGACGCCAACAGGAGAGAGACTGTGTACCCAAGGCAAACCACACGATACCGGGCCGAGCTTTGCGCTAATTTTGCGTCAGTAAAACGCACAGGCCGACTGTTGCGCGCCGCAATAACGGCGCTCTGCGTCGCGTCTACTGCGCAGGCACAGCAAACGATAGACGCGGGCGAGCGAGCTGGCGGCATAGAAGAAATCATCGTGACCGCCGAGCTCCGCGATACACCCTGGCTTGAGCAGGCAGCCAGCAGCAGCATCGTAGATGCGTCCGTTATCCTGCGCCGCTCCGCAACTCACCTGGAAGAGTTACTGCTGCTCACTCCGAACATTAACCTCGCGGGGGGTAGCTCGAGGGCACGCTACTATCAGATTCGCGGTGTCGGGGAACGCAGCCAGTTTGTAGAACCTTTAAATCCTTCGGTCGGCCTGTTGATCGACGGCATAGACTTCAGCGGTCTGGGTGGCGCAGCCACCTTGTTCGACATTGACCAGGTTGAGGTGCTGCGCGGCCCACAGGGCACTCTGCATGGAGCGAATGCGCTCGCAGGCCTTATCAATGTACGCAGCGGCGAACCGAGCAATGAGTTGGGCGCCACGGTGCGCGCCACCACTGGCGACTATGGCCGCAGGGATCTGGGCGCAAGTGTTACGGGCGCGCTTGTCGACGACACCCTGCTGCTTCGCTTCGCCGCATTCCAGCACCTTAGCAATGGATTCATCAATAATGAATTTCTGGGTCGCGACGATACTAACGAGCGTGACGAGCAGCTGCTGCGCGGCAAGTTGCGCTGGTTAGTAGACGAGAGACAACAATTGGATATCAGCATCACATCTATCGATATAGATAACGGCTACGATGCGTTTTCACTCGACAATATCCGCACAACGCTGTCCGACATGCCCGGGCGCGATCGGCAGCAAACTGAGGCACTAGGCATTCATTATCAAGTAGCAGGCGACGCCGTGCTCACGGAATTCAGGGCGAGCGCTGCGCAAAGCGATACCGAGTACAGCTACGACGAGGACTGGAGCTTCGTCGGTATCGCGCCTGGATTGGAGTACTCATCCTTCGACCAGTATCTGCGTGATCGACGCAGTTACAGCGCTCAGCTTCGTGCGTCCTCGGCGAGGCCGCTTGCGCTGGCCCTGGGCGAACTGGACTGGGTTGCCGGGCTATATGCGCTGCAGGATGACGAAGCGCTGAGACGCCGCTACACCTTTTTAAATGAGGAATTTCGCAGTCGATTTGAAGCAGAGACAGTGGCGGCTTTCGGGCAACTCGATCTGGCCCTGAACGAGACCTGGAGCATTAGTGCAGGCTTGCGCCTGGCAAACAGATCTATGCGCTATGCGGACTCTCTCGGCATTACCGGACAACCAGAAAACAGTCTCTGGGGCGGTAAAATCGCAGTGAAGTACGAGACTGGGGTCCTGGGAATGCTGTACGGGTCGGTGTCTCGCGGCTACCGCGCGGGCGGTGTAAACGCATCAATCCTGGCGTTACCAGAAGACCAGTCAGACGCTGTTGCCGGCCTTGCATCCTTGCGCTTCTTTGACGAGGAAGTGCTTTACAACGTCGAGCTGGGACACAAGCAGCAGTTCATGGAAGGCAATATCGTGTCTGCACTGACCCTGTTCTATATGGACAGAGGCGACCAGCAAGTGCGCGGCTCCCGGGTTATTCCGCGGGGCGATGGAAGCAGTGCATTTGTCGACTTTACAGACAATGCTGCGTCGGGCTCCAACCTTGGGCTGGAATGGGAACTGCGCGCTACTCTGAGCGACAAGTTAAGCGGCTACCTGAACCTCGGCCTGTTGCGCACGCGCTTCGGTAACTACGTAAACGCCGATGGCCGTGACCTGAGTGGCAGGGAGCAGGCGCACTCTCCCAGTTATCAATTCGCCACGGGTCTTTCCTACCGCTTCACGCCCCAGCTCACTGCGGACATCGAATGGGAGGGACGCAATGCTTTTTTCTTCTCGGACCGGCACGACGAGCGCTCCAGCAATTTCAGTCTCGTGCATCTGCGCCTTGCCTATCAGCGTCAAAACTGGGAGGTGGCCCTGTGGACGCGAAACCTTCTCGACGATGATTACTTCATCCGCGGCTTTGGCAGCTTTGGGAATGACCCACGCAAGAACTATGTGACAGAGGAGTATGTGCAGTTTGGCGAACCCAGAACCGCAGGCCTCAGCCTGGAATGGCGTCTTTGACGCCTGCTATCGAGGGGATTGCGGTGGGGCTGGGTTTACTCTACCTGATCCTTGCCATGCGCGAGAAGCGCATTGCCTGGGTTGCCGGAGGCGCTGCTTCGAGTATTTTTCTGCTGATATTCTGGCAGGCCAATCTACCCATGCAGGCGCTACTGCAGGTCTACTACGTCGGCATCGCCGTGTTTGCCTGGAGACGCTGGGGCGCACCGGAGAGCGCCGGGGCGCTGCATATCACCCGCGACAGCGTTACTGACCATCT
Source organism: Congregibacter sp. (assembly GCA_045105635.1). Lineage (GTDB taxonomy): Bacteria > Pseudomonadota > Gammaproteobacteria > Pseudomonadales > Halieaceae > Congregibacter. Next base: position 199,823 of record JBGCDU010000006.1, on the reverse strand, counting down.
GCGAATCCTGGCACTCTGTATAACCGCCGTCGCAGGCACACTTTTACTCAGAGACGCGCTCAGCGACGGCCAGGCATGGCTGGACACCAGCACCAGTTGGGGCGCCGTCATCGCCACCTGGATGGTTGCCCAGAAAAGGCTCGACGCATGGATTTACTGGATTATTATCGATGCTGCGACCGCTGCCCTCTACCTGGAAGCAGGACTGATAGCATCCGGTGCGCTCTATATCCTATACACGGCACTGGCCTTGCTGGCCTGGAGACAATGGCGAGCAAACTATCAACGCAACACCTCTCCAAGCGCGAGCGAGCGCTGATTCGTGAAGTCTGTGCCGGCTATGCGGACTGGGCTAAAGGTGAACCCGCAGCGCCCGATCTGCTGGGAACACTGGGTCGTGGTCAGAGCAATACCATCGCCTTACTCAAAGGTGTAACTGGCCAATGGGTATTGCGTCTGGGGCGTGAAAAACCGCCGGCCGGCGTATGCCGCGAGCGCGAGGCAATGGTGCATGGCGCGGCGGCGGCCAGCGGCTTTGCTCCGCAGCTCCTCTGGTCAGATCCTGCTCGAGGGGTTCTGCTCATGCAATATACGCCCTCAAAGAGACCCGTTGCCAACCCAAGAGACATCGCCGCGCTGCTGCGCAGGATCCACGCACTGCCTCGCGCAGGCACACCACTGGAGCCGGAACATCTCCTCGACGATTACCGTCGCACGCTTGCACCCGGAAGTCTGCTCGCCGAGCTCTTGCAGTATCACGCCGAATTAGTCGAGCGAGTCTCCAGCACCCTCAACTCCCGGCATAAGCAGGCGAGCGTGCTGTGTCACAATGATCTGCTGGACGCCAACCGCGTGTGGCACGCGGGCAGGATGCTGGCGCTTGACTGGGAATACGCCAGAACCGGCGATGCATGTTTTGATCTCGCAGTGTGCGCCTCGCAAATGACAGACGAGCATGCACAGACGCTCCTGGAGCTCTATCTCGGGCGCACTCCTCAAACACAGGAAAATCAGGATTACGCTGCACATCGCCTTGCTTATAAATGCATAGAGGCCTGCTGGCATGAACTGTTTGGACTCGATAAGGAACTGTGTGCAACCTTGTACCATCGCCTTGCCGCATCTCTTGCCGCTGAGGCTCGCTCATGCAGGTAACGCATAACTGGCACGTGCTCGGCGCGGGGGCAATGGGCACACTTCTTTGCCAACGACTGCGCGCGGCCGATCATGCCGCGGTTCTCGTTCATCATCGCAGCGGCAGCACCGAGCGCTTGCTGCGCGACGGCTCCCGGTCGTATCGCCTGAGGGCGCGGCCCTTGAAGGATGTAGCACCGCGTAGCGTGTCCCGTTTATTGCTGACGACCAAGGCAGGGCAACTCGAGCATGCGCTGGCCCTCGCCGTACCCTACCTTCGCCCGGACGCGGTGGTGGCAACAACCGCAAACGGACTCGGTTACGAAACAGCGCTCAGCGCGCGGTATCCCGAGCTGCGCCTCTACAGAGCGGTAAGCACTGCCGCCGCCTATCGAGAATCCAGCGATACGGTAATCTTCGCCGCAGAGGGACAAACACGCATGGGGCTCATGCACACAGCGACTGAGGCTCCCGCATGGTTTACCGACAGCCTGGGCCGGCTCGCCGCGTGGACTTGGGAATGCCCCATCGACCAGGCTCTCGGGCGCAAGTTCGCACTCAACTGCGTCATCAATCCATTGACCGCCACTATGCGATGCCGGAATGGCGACTTACTGCACGATGGTGTTGCAAATGCCGAGCTGAGCGCCCTCTGTGCGGAGACCGAACCGGTGCTGCGAAATCTCGGTCTTTGGCAGGGCGACGGGGCGTTGCTAACAGAAGCCGTGCGTGTCTGCGCTGCAACGGCGAATAATCAATCCTCTATGCTACAAGATGTTCTGGCAGGTCGAGAAACGGAAATTGCCTATCTCAACGCTGAACTGCTTCGGCGAACCTTGAGATCTGATGTCGAGCTGCCCCTGAATCAGATGCTGTGCAGCCGTCTGGGGCTGTCGATTTACTGCAAAAATTAGTCGTATCTATACCTACCTTTCAGTCTCCTCTGTGTTTTTTTAACGCCACTAGGCGTCAGTAAGAAATGCCGCTTGCTGCTGCACGAGCTGCTGCACGGCACTTTCCATAGCCTGCAAACCGGCTCCCAGCTGCAGTGTTAACTCGCTGAAATGGGATTCCTCCGGCGTGCGGCCTCGAGTCTGAAAAAGGCAGCTTGCGTCATTGCACTCGATCAACAAACTCAGGCTTCGCTGTGCCGTGCACTGATCCTGAATGCCGACCGACGTCAGTGCCAAACGTGAATCACTCGAGGCGCCTTTTCCCAGTATCAAAGCCGTATCGGTCGACGACTTCAGCGCGGTGGTTAACAGTGCATGCCAATGATCACTCCCTGGCAACATCTCTCGCAAGGCCATCGAGGCCCGTATCTGCGGAGGCTCGACTTCCAGGCAAACCCCGGGGCGCAGTGCAAACAAAATCAGGGTGACAGTCGGGACCGCTAGCGCCGCGAGGAGCAGTCCACGAGCGCCCAGGGAACCAGAGTTCCAGTAACGCCTGAGCCAGGCTCGCAGATGATGACGAAACGGCAGCTTCACTAGCTTAATGGGCAAGCGCAGCGACTCATCAATGCGAGGCTGCTTAGCCTGGGCTGCGAGAACGAGTGGACGCAGACTCTCCGCTGCCGGCAGAAGCGAGCGCAATCGCCGCAGTTGCTCACGGAGCTCATGGGTACTCTGCGGTCGGTCGCCCGCCTTCCCTGCAAGCAACGACAGGAGCAGTGCCTTGATCGGATCAGCGGTCCCGGTGTGCAGCTCCTCGACGGTATCGTTCCCGCAGAGACCTTTGGCAAGTAGCAGCGTGTCCACAGCGCCATTGCGGAAAAAAGGATGCCTCCCGTACAACATTTGGTAGAACAATAAACCGAGGGAAAAAAAGTCGCTACGAAAGTCTATCGGATCCCCTCGACTCTGCTCCGGAGACATGGAGTCATGACTTCGACCCAACGGAATCTCATCTGTCCAACTGGCAACTCCAAAATCGGTCAGGATTGCGCGGCCCGAGAGGTCGATCAATACGTTGCGCGCACTCAGATCGCCGTGTACCAAATGTGCTTTTCTGAGGCTGGCCAACGCCGTCGCAATATCGGAGGCGATTGCCACCGCATGTGCAGCAGATAGCGCGGCACCGGTGTTCAGCAGATCTGCCAGCGTGCATCCGGGTACGTAACGTGTAACCAAAGCGAGGCTCTTGCCGTGCGCCACCACATCGTAAATGTTCACGGTAAGCGGACTCTCGACTCGGGTTAGTTGCCAGGCTTCCAGTACTGCGCGTCGTCGATCTCCCAGACTGCCTTCCAGCTTGTACAACTTGATACACACCCGACGCGAAAGGTGTGTGTCGAGAGCAAGAAAGACTTTGCCCTGACTACCCGAGGCAAGACACTGCAGAACTTTGTACTGAGCCAGGCCTCTCAGCATGCTTTCTCCGCGAACCCAGATACAGAAAGTCGCGCGCCAGACCGGGCAGGACGCATCATGCGCCTCCGGTAAACGCCGCGCGCACGCCGGCGGCGCGCAGGCGCGTCTCCAGAGCTCGTTCGGAAACCCGTAACTGCTCAGATGCACGGCTGAGATCCCACTGACAGGCGTCAAGCGCGGCTAGCACTTCGTGCATAGGAATGTCAGCGGCGAGGTGACAACCCTCGATGGCACGAAGTCGGCGATACACTGTAGCCCGCGACACATCAAAACTCCGCGCCATGGCCGAGACCTCATAGCCAGCAGCCTTCCAGGCATTCTGGAACTCGCCCGCCGACAAATCGGCAAGACGCCTCTCCTGAGCGTCTGTCTCGCGCACCTCCTCACCCGGGACCTCCCCGGACTGCGTATCCACCCTCGCATCCAGGACGACCGGTGCTGCGCTGAGTCTGGCCAGCAGCGACCGTGAAACGCTCAGCTGCCCAATGCTGGCGATACTGACCTGGCGCACCACTTGCTGAAGTTCGCGCACGTTGCCGGGCCAGTCGTAAAGCAACAGACACTCAAAGAAGCGCACCCAACGGGCGAGCTCTCTTGCGTCCGCTAAGTCTGGCTGCCAATCATCGCCAGCGGCGTTTGCTGCCTGGCGAAAGAAACTGGCCGCGAGCAAACCGATGTCCTCGCTGCGCTCTGCCAAGGTAGGTAAATGTAGCTCCTGTCCCGCGAGCCGGAAACGTAAAGCCGCTCGCAAGCGAGTTGCCGAGCTGTCTGGATCGTCCTCGGTCGCCGCAATAACGCGCAAATCAACCGATTCCACCGCGCCGCCTACAACCTGCAGTTCGCGCTCCTGCAAAGCGCGCAACAACATGGGCTGTAAGGATTCCGGTGTATCACCAATCTCATCGAGAAAAAGCGTGCCCCCACGTGCCTGCTGAAAGAATCCCGCCCGATGGCTGTCCGCCCCGGTGTAAGCTCCACGGCGCACGCCGAAGAGACTTGCCGCCGCGATCTCTGCAGGCAAGGCGGCCATGTTAACCGCGACCCAGGCTGCCCCGGAGCGATCACTTAAGGCGTGTATCGCGCGAGCGGCGCACTCTTTTCCGGTCCCGGTAGGGCCCAGCAAAAGAACGTCGTCTGAGGTGCTTGCCGCGCGCATGATCGCTTGCTGGACTTGACGCATTACAGCGCTCACACCGAGCACCTCGCGCAGGGCGTGTGGTGGATTTTCCAGCCATATCTGCTGAGGCTGTAAACGAATATGCAGCACCACGCGCTGTGCCAGCGTAACCACTAACCCTGACTTCACTTGCACTAATGGCAGCACCCGTTCTTCGACGAGATTTTCGCCATCGACTTGCAGTCTGGAGCTACCAGTCGGACGTTGCAGTGTCCAATCCTTTGAACCCTGCATGGGCTGAAGCACCAGTGCTTCGCGGCTGATGTACTGATCCTCGATGCATGCAGCAACATTGAGCTCCGGGCTGTGCACGGGCGTCAGACGCCCGATTGTCAGGGGTTGATCCTCGCACGGCAGTGCTGCGAAATGCCCAATGCGGTCAGTCTGTGGATGAAATGCCACCACCACAAACCACTCCCAGCAGGAGTTCCCAACGAGATCCTCCGCCGTTACAGTACCCGGCAATTCACACGCTACTGTTTTGCTCAAGCCTAGTCCTTAACCCTAGCCCCACTTTTCGCCCGGCCCTTCTTGCGGCGGACATCCGCTTAACTGTCGCCAGGCGGAGCATACCAGCGCAGTGCCGTCAGAGAATTCATCGAATTAAACCGTTTACCTCGAGGGCTTCTGTGCTCAGATGCTTCAATATCTGCCTAAATCGCTCCCAGTTAAACGCGGGGCCCGGGTCAGTTTTTCGGCCCGGCGCAACATCGCTGTGCCCCACTATGGCTCCCGCCGAGAGCGTGGGTATAGCGCTGCGCAGTGCCGAGACCAGGCGCGCAAGCGACTCGTACTGCGAGTCTGAGTAAGCTCCGGTATCTGTGCCCTCGAGTTCAATTCCAATGCTGAAGTCATTGCAATCAACACGTCCACACCAGCTAGAAACTCCTGCGTGCCAGGCACGGTCTGTGCAGGACACAAACTGGGTCACTGCGCCGGCACGGTCCACCAGAAAATGCGCCGAGACCTGCATACCACGCAACGCCGCGTAGTAGGGATCGCGGCTGCAGTCCAGCGTGTTGCAAAAGAACGCCTCGATATCACCGCCACCGAAACTCCCAGGAGGCAGCGAAATATTGTGTATAACGATCAGCTCCGGCGTGCCGTTGTAGGGCCGCTCGTTGAAGTTCGGCGACGGGCACCAACGCACCGACAGCAAGCCCCCTCTCGAATCGGTACTTTCTTGTTTTTCCCTTCGCATCACGCCATTGTCCGAGCAGTGACGCCTGTGATCAAGGTCCGTGACTCTCGCGATTTCCCCGCCAGGCGCGCGCTGCTAACATACACGTCAGAGGCGACGCACATGCGTAACCCATGGAGAACCGATGAATGCACCCGCACATAAAGTTGCTCACGCCGTTGTACAGCAAGTGGTGGAGATGGCGCTGGAAGAAGATATTCGCAGCGGCGACATCACCGCGGAACTACTGCCCGAGCATCAAAACGCCGAGGCCTCGGTCATCACACGAGAGAATGGTGTGCTATGTGGTCAGCAATGGGTCGACGCGGTTTTCGCCGGTGTAGACGAGCGTATTGAACTGCAATGGATGGCTCAGGATGGCGCAGCTGTCAATGCGGGCGATGAACTACTGCGCTTGCACGGCCCGGCCCGAGGCCTGCTCACCGGTGAGAGAACGGCGCTGAATTTCCTGCAGACCCTGTCCGGCACCGCCACACTGTGCTCTGCGTATGCCGCGATCGTCGAAGGTACTAGCGTGAAGCTGCTGGATACGCGCAAGACGATTCCCGGCTTACGCGAGGCGCAAAAGTATGCGGTACTCTGCGGCGGTTGCTACAACCATCGAATGGGGCTTTACGATGCCTTCCTGATCAAGGAAAACCACATCATGGCCTGTGGCGGCATTCATGCAGCGGTGCTGCGCGCGCGGAAAAATGCCCCGAGTAAACCGGTAGAAGTTGAGGTCGAGAATATCGATGAATTGGCACAGGCCATTGAAGCCGAATGCGAACGCGTCATGCTCGACAACTTTGATCTCGAGCAGCTAGGCGCTGCAGTTCGTTTAGCACAGGGCCGCGTGGAACTGGAAGCATCCGGCAATGTCACTCAGGCGACGCTGCGGCCCATCGCTGAAACCGGGGTAGACTACATCTCGATTGGAGCGATAACTAAAGACTGCAAGGCATTGGACCTTTCTATGCGACTTGCTTGAGGCCTTGTTCGTCTAGGGCCGCATCTGAATGAGCCGAGGCGTCTTCTCTACATTGGAATAATGCTGCGCTTTGAAGTCCGTGCCCGCCTGGCGCCTCAAACCAACGCGGACCCACTCACCAGAACACCATTCCTGTCGGCGTAGACATGCTCGCCCGTGCGTACAACAACACCGCCGATTTCAATGGGAATGTCCTGTTGCCCCTCCCCACGCTTCTCGGTTTTTTGTGGGCAAGCGGCGAGTGCCTTAATGCCTAGATCGATGTGCTGCAGAATCTCCACGTCGCGCACAGCACCTGCGATCACAAGCCCGGACCAGCCACGGCTCACCGCCTGTGCAGCCAGCTGATCGCCCAGCAGCGCTCGACGGAGAGACTCGCCACCATCCACGACAATCACGCGACCCTTGCCTGAGGTCTGCAGCAACGCTTTGACGAGGGAGTTGTCTTCAAAGCACTTTATGGTCACCGCCTGTCCGCTGAATTGCTCCTTTGCCCCAAAGTCCTGCCACGGCAAAATGAGCGCTCGTGCGGTCGGTGCGGTGTCCGCCAAGTCCGCCGTAGACCACGTTTGCGGGGCCTGCTCCTCACTCATTACAACCAATCCACGGGATAAGTTTGCAAAGTGCCTCCGGCACTGGACACCGTAGCGGCGTGCCCCGCGCAGCGAGTGAGAATACTCTGCGCGTAAAACGTCGCCGTAGCGACTTTTCGCATGTAAAACTGATTCTCCGAGCCGGCGTCCAATCGGTCCTGCGCCACCCGAGCACCGCGGGCGAGCTGCCAGCCACCAAACAGAAAACCTGTTTGCATCATGAAGTCAAAAGCCGCGGCGCGGGAGGCCTCGGGTTGAGAGGTCAGCATCTCGAGAATAGTCGCGACCGAGCGCTCCTGAATGGCCACCGCATCGAGCAAATGACGTCCAATAAGCGCTAGATCGCCATCGCTCGACACCAGCGCCTGCGCGTCGGATCTAACCAGCGCCAGGATCTCCGCCATTGTTGACCCACCGTCGCGTCCCAGCTTGCGTCCGACCAGATCAGCCGCCTGTATACCATTGGTGCCCTCGTAAATCGGCGTGATACGCACATCGCGCAGGTATTGCGCAGCGCCGGTCTCCTCCACGTAACCCATACCCCCATGGATCTGTACGCCAAGCGAAGTCAGCTCAACCCCCAACTCCGTCATCCAACCCTTAATCACCGGTATCATCAAATCGATGCGCGATTGTTGCGCATCGCGCTCAGACGCGCCGCCGTAATGCGCCAAATCCATAGTCACAGCCTCGCTGTACGCCAAGGAGCGCATGGCCTCATTAAGCGCTTTCATGGTCAGCAACATGCGTTTGACGTCCGCATGCTGGACGATTGGCACGCCACCCTGGACGCGCTCATGGGCGTACGCCAAGGCCTGCTGATAGGCACCGTCGGATGCACCAAGGCCCTGCAGACCAACCTTCAGTCGCGCCTCATTCATCATGGTAAACATACAGGTGAGCCCCCGATTCTCCTCGCCTACCAGATAACCAATCGCGCCCGCGTCATCTCCAAAGGCCATCACGCAGGTCGGACTGCCGTGGATACCGAGCTTGTGCTCAGTAGAGACCGGGTAGACGTCATTGCGCTCACCCAGAGAGCCATCGCTATTCAGCAGGTACTTGGGCACCAGGAACAAGGAGATGCCGCCGGAACCCTCGGGTGCGTTGGGCAGCTTGGCGAGTACCAGATGCACGATGTTATCCGTCGCATCATGATCACCCCAGGTGATGTAGATTTTCTGTCCGCTGATTAAATAGTGGTCGCCCTCGGGTACGGCGCGGGTCTTGATCTCGCCAAGATCCGAACCGGCGCCGGATTCAGTCAGGTTCATGGTGCCGGTCCATTCCCCGGTATGCAGCTTTTCCAGATAGCTGGCCTTCAGCTTCTCGCTGCCATGCGCGGCCACCGCCAGCGCCGCGCCGCTGCTCAAAAATGGTGCCAAGGCAAACGCCATATCGGCACCGTTCCACATTTCGGAAGCCGCGGTGCCATAGAGCTCGGGAAGCCCCTGGCCGCCGTACTCAGCATCCGCGCAGACACCAAACCAGCCCCCTGCCGCCAGCTGCCGTAGCGCCTCGGCATAACCCGGCGTCAAGATGATTCGTTGATCCTCGCAGCGCGCCGGGTGCGTATCGCCCACGCGACGCAGCGGAGACAGCACGTCACTGGAAAGCTTGGCGGCTTCGTCCAATAGCGCTGTGGTTAGCTCACTGCCGACGCCAAGCTCCTCGAAGCGTGTCAGCGACCCCAGGGTCTGCTCCACACACAGAACTTCGTCGATCAGGAAGCACATGTCCTCTACCGGCGCTCGATACATAAAGTTTGCCTCTACTGGTCTTTAACAATATCCGTGGACGGTGGACGAACCCACACCTCCATCAGCGGTGACTTGCCCGCCCGCATTGGCGGTATTTGCAAATGATCGGGGGCGCGCAAGTATAAAGGCTTGGCAGAGCGTGCACATCATCGCGATACTGCGCCAGCTGTGCACAAAGGATACCCCCATGAACCTCCACCGCATCGACCTCAACCTGCTGGTTTATCTGGATGCCCTGCTTCGCGAACGCAATGTGACTCAGGCCGCCCAGCGCCTCAATTTATCTCAGCCTGCCATGAGCAATGGCTTGAAGCGTCTGCGCACGCTGTTCGATGACCCTCTGCTGGTGCGCACATCCGAGGGCATGACACCCACCGAGCGAGCGCTGGAACTCGAGCCACTGGTGCGTGATGCGCTCGCGCAGATTGACCGGGCGGTACAGCCCCGTGCGGAATTCAGGCCCGAAGAGGCGCAGGGAGTATTTCGGATCATGGCCAGCGACTACGCGGAGTCGACGCTGTTTCCCGCAGTGCTGGCCAGGCTGCGCTCGCAGGCGCCGGGGATCACGCTGGACATCATGACCCCATCGGACGTGAGCTTTCTTGATGTGGAGCGCGGTAAGGTCGATATGGTAATCAACCGTTTTGACGATATGCCCCAGTCGTTTCATCAGATCCCCCTGTGGGAGGATAGTTTCTCCTGCCTGCTGAGCCCTAGCCATCCGGTACTTGACGATTTCACCCTGGAAAGCTACCTCAAATCAGACCACATCTGGGTGAGCAAGACGGGCATGGGCGTGGGCGTGGGCGTCAACCCGGGCGATGTGCAGCGCCTTGGCTGGGTTGATGTCGCGCTCAACCGTCTGGGCAAGAAACGTCAGATCAGAGTTTTTACACGGCATTATCAGGCGGCGATGACCCTGGCAGAGCACAACGATTTGATCGTGACGTTGCCGACTCGCGCAGCTCTGCTGAAAACTGATAATCCTCGACTGGTGCGGCGCGATCCGCCGCTGGACATCCCTCCACTGGAGCTGAAGATGGCCTGGAGCCCGCTCCTCCAGCACAATCCAGGGAACAGATGGCTGCGCAAGCTGATCGTGGAAACCGCCAGACAGATTGTTGCCGAGAATCCACTCCCCTAATTGCATTCACCTCATGAATGCTCGCGATCAAAGCGATATCCTTGGGGAATTTAGGCAGGCGGATTAGAATCGCGCCTTGCTAAATGGACTCAACACAGGAATACAGAAATGACAGCCAGGGTCTCGCGCGCCGGACTGCAGGTCTCGCCCATCATTGCCACGCTCGTTGAAGACGATATCTGTCCAGGGACGGGTATACCTGCGGAGCACGTGTGGGAATCCCTGGCCGAGATCCTGGAGGAGTTCCGTCCACGCAACGAAGCGCTGCTGGCGATCCGTGAAGATTTACAACGCCAGATTGATGCCTGGCATCGGGAGCACCCCGGCGCGGACTACGATAAAGTCGCCTATCGACAGTTTCTTGTGGCGATTGGCTATTTGCTGCCTGAGCCTGAGCCATTTGTAGTGACTACCGATAACGTCGATCCGGAGGTAGCGCTACTCGCGGGCCCGCAGCTCGTCGTGCCAGTGATGAACGCCCGCTATGCGTTAAACGCGGCCAACGCGCGCTGGGGCAGTCTCTATGATGCGCTGTATGGAACTGACGCTATTTCGGAAGAAGGCGGCGCGGAGCGCGGTGGCAGCTACAACCCGGTGCGCGGTGACCGCGTGATTGCCTGGGCCCGGGATTTTCTCGATAACTATTTTCCCCTTCAGTCGGGCAGTCATCATGCGGCCACCGCCTACGTCATTGCGAACGGTGAACTGCAGGTCAGCCTGCCACAGGGTAATCAATCGCTCGCGCAAGCCGAACAGCTGCGCGGATATCGGGGTAGTGCCTCGGCTCCCGAGGCTGTGCTACTCCGTCACAATGGACTGCATGTCGAAATACAGATCGACAATGACAGCCCGGTCGGCGCAACCGACAAAGCCGGTGTAAAAGACCTGCTGCTGGAATCAGCTCTCAGCACCATCCAGGATTGTGAGGATTCCGTCGCGGCGGTGGACGCCGAGGACAAGGCGGTTGTCTATCGCAACTGGCTGGGACTGATGCGCGGAGACCTTTGCGTAGACTTCAGCAAGGACGGCAGCACCGTCACGCGAACGCTAAACCCGGATCGACGCTATACCGACCTGAGCGGCGGCACGCTCATCCTACCGGGTCGCAGCCTTATGTTTGTTCGGAATGTCGGCCACCTCATGACCAGCGATGCCATTCTCGACCGCGAGGGCAGGGAAATTCCCGAGGGCATCATGGACACGATGCTAACCTCACTGATTGCTTTGCACGACGTGAAAGCACACGGTGAGATGCGCAATTCGCGCTGCGGCAGCGTGTACATTGTAAAGCCAAAAATGCACGGCCCCGATGAAGTCAGTTTTACCGTCGATCTCTTTACCCGGGTCGAAGAATGCCTCGCGCTGCCTAAAAACACGCTCAAACTGGGCATCATGGATGAAGAACGCCGCACCACGGTGAATCTAAAGGAGTGCATCAGCCGCGCGAGCGAGCGGGTGGCGTTCATCAATACGGGGTTTCTGGATCGCACCGGCGATGAGATTCACACCAGCATGAACGCCGGTGCGATGACGCCCAAAGGTGATATGAAAAGCGAGATCTGGATTGACGCCTACGAAGATTTCAACGTCGATGCCGGTCTCGCCTGCGGCCTCCCGGGGCATGCGCAAATAGGTAAGGGGATGTGGGCAATGCCGGACCTGATGGCGAGCATGCTGGAGGCCAAAATTGGCCATCCACAATCCGGCGCATCCACCGCCTGGGTCCCCTCACCGACTGCGGCTACGCTGCACGCCACTCACTATCACGCGGTGAACGTCGCAGCGCTGCAAAAGACCCTGGCGACAAGAAAACCAGCCAGCGTAGACAGCATCCTGGCGATTCCTCTGCGCGGTGCTGCGGGGCTCGATGCACAGGCAATACAAAGGGAGCTCGATAACAACGCCCAGGGCATACTCGGTTACGTCGTGCGCTGGATTGATGACGGCGTTGGCTGCTCCAAGGTACCCGACATTAACAATGTCGGGCTAATGGAGGACCGGGCGACGCTGCGAATTTCCTCTCAGCACATCGCGAACTGGCTGACACACGGCGTATGCAGCCGGGACCAGGTAAGACAGACGCTGGAACGCATGGCTGTGGTCGTGGATGGCCAGAATTCCGCGGACTCGGGCTATAGCAATATGGCGCCTGATTTCGAAAACAGCACCGCATTTCAAGCCGCTTGCGATCTCATCTTTCTGGGGACTGAGCAGCCCAGCGGCTACACAGAACCCGTGCTGCATGCGCGGCGCCGGGAAGCCAAAGAAAGGTCTGCGCGCGGCGATGCGGACTGAACAGCGGGCGTAAAGACGGACAGCGAAAGCTTCTCTCTTACCGGCCGTACTGGCCGTACCAGCCGGTTCTAGCCCGTCAGCGCCTGCATCGGCGGCACGTAGTGGTAGCCAAGCGCCTCCGCAACGGCCTGATAGGTGACCTGGCCCGCGTGAACATTTAGGCCATCGCGCAGGTAACGGTCTGTGTCCAGTGCGCTACGTACGCCCTTGTTAGCCAGCGCCAATACAAACGGCAGAGTTGCATTGGTCAAAGCCAGCGTCGCTGTTCGGGCGACACCACCGGGCATATTCGCAACGCAGTAGTGCACAACGTCATCGACGATGTAGCAGGGGTCCTGATGGGTGGTTGGCCGCGACGTCTCAAAACAGCCGCCCTGATCGATCGCCACATCAACCAACACTGAACCCGGCTTCATCCTCGACACCAGTTCGGCAGAGATCAGTTTGGGTGCCGCTGCCCCGGGAACCAGCACCGCGCCCACGACAAGGTCGGCCAAAACCGCATGACGCTCGATTGCCTCGCGCGTTGAGTAAAGCGTCTTCATGCGCCCCTCAAACAGCGTATCTAGCTCCTTGAGTCGGGAAATCGAGCGATCAACAATCGTCACATCAGCACCCAGACCCATCGCCATGCGCGCGGCGTTGACTCCCACCACGCCACCGCCGATGACCAGCACGCGGGCCGGCTCGACTCCCGGCACGCCGCCGAGCAATGTACCGCTGCCACCCTGCGCTTTTTCAAGACTGTGGCACCCCGCCTGAATCGCCATGCGCCCAGCCACCTCGCTCATCGGCGCCAGCAGCGGCAAGCCACCTTGCGCACTGGTTACGGTTTCATAGGCAATCGCGGTAGCGCCCGATTCGATAAGCAGCCGCGTCTGCTCCGGATCCGGCGCAAGATGCAGATAGGTAAAAAGCAACTGCCCGGGCCTGAGCATGCGGCACTCATCAGGCTGCGGCTCTTTGACCTTCACAATCATCTCGGCTTGCGCAAAAACGGTCTGTGCATCGGGCGCGATACGCGCCCCCGCGGCGAGGTACTGATCATCATGAAAACCGATCGAGGCACCGCCCTGTGTTTCGATCAGCACCTCATGCCCCGCATGCACAAGCTCGCCGACACCATCCGGCGTCAGACCAATACGGTACTCGTGGTTTTTGATTTCTTTTGGGACTCCGACAAGCATCACATGCTCCTCAAGTGGTAATCAGCGGCGCGTATCTTAGGACGCAGGCTTCGCTGGCACCCTACCTCTTTAGGGTGACGTCTGGATGGCGTCTGGGTGGCGTCTGGGTGGCGTCAGAGTGGCGTCAGAGTGGCGTCTAACCAAGTTGAAACAAAAGGGGTAGCGACTCGTCGCTGATCTCAAACTAGCCCCGTCGCGCTAATCATCATCGCTAACATCTTTGTACTGCAGATTGGTGAGCTGCTCCGACAGCAGGCCCAGCAGAAAAATAATCACGCCGGACGAAATCAACAATGCGCTCATATTCGTGAAACGCCAGGAATCACGAATCATTGCGGTGGAGACATAATTCAGCATTCCCAAACCCGCCGTCACCACAGCAAAAGGAAAGTACACCTTCAGCGGTGAATACAAGGTGCCAATTTTGAAAATGATCAGCAAAAATCGCATCCCATCTCGGAGCAAACTAATGTGACCGCGGCCAATACGTTTACCGACCTTAATGGGCAAAAATCCCACGGAATACCCCGCGCGGTAAAATGCCATAGTCGAGGTCGTGGGATAACTGAAGCCGTTGGGCAACAGGTAAAGAAAGCTCAGAAATTTGCGTCGATTCACTACCCGAAAACCCGAGGTAAGGTCGTCGATGGGTTGCCCCACCATCCAGCTTGCTAGTCGGTTGTAGAGTCCGTTTGCACCCCAGCGAGCTACGCTGGCCTGGGACTTGAGCCCTGCTCGGGCGCCCACGACGAGGGCATAACCTTCTTCGTATCGATCCAGCAACCGCTGCACATCGGCAGGATCGTGCTGCCCATCACCATCCATGAATACCAGAACTTCGCTGTCGGCGGCTCGAGCGGCGGTTTTTATGGCCGCGCCATTGCCCTTGCTGTAGGGATGCGTCACTACGCGCGCGCCGGCGTCACGCGCAATCTGACCAGAACCATCGCTGGAACCGTCATCGACGACCAGCAACGCGCAATCCGGGTTGAGGCTGCGCAATTTAAGCAGCACTTGCCCCAGCGTAGCCGCCTCGTTTTTGGCTGGTATCGCTATGGTAATCCGCTTACCGGCACTCTCCGACGTTGTCATTGCTCCACTCACCTCACCGACCTTCCATCTTCGGGAAGCGAGCATGATACCGGACTACCCGAAATACAATCACTCGGTCAGCCTTTAGGTTCCCGAAGTATCAGCGTTTTCGCCACACCTGCGGTTGCGATGAAGAAAGCGCAGCACCAGCTCCGGCTCGATGCTCATTTGCTTCGGGATCCTGGCCGCCTCGCCTTTTACGCAGAGCACTGCAACGCGATATGCCTCTGGCAAGCTGTCACTCACGTTGGTCCGGGCTAGCACCGCCCGATACTGATCGAACTGTGTCGCGCCGCCGATGGAATCAAAATGCTCCAACGCCAACCAGGCTAATAGAGGGTTCGGGGCTTGTTCGTTTTCCGTGGCGGCAAGAGAGTACAGCAACGCGAGGCGCGGATTGGCACGAACCTGCACCTGCTCCGCAACGTTGGCCGCGTTGACTAGGGAAAGACAGCCGAGCGTTAGTATGAGCGGAATCATAGCCGAGCGCAGCCTTTCGAGCAGGGCGTCGATAAGAGGTATGCAAAGGTGCAGCCACAACCAGATCGAACCCAGCTCGAGATGCGCTGAAAATGCGCCTGGGAATGCCCACGGTAACAGCTCCGCCGACTCAGGCAAAAAGAGATGCTCTGGAGATAACAGCGCCCAGCGGCCCTCAATCAGTGCTTGAATCACCAAGCTAACTAGCAGCGCTGCCAATACACACAACCAGGTTGCTCTAGCGCTCTTTGCGAATCTGAGGCCCGTCGCCAATGCTGGTACATGCAAGAGCATATATGCCTGCGCACCGTAGGTTTGTATCGCCACCAGTTGCCATTGCGAGGTCATCCACAGCAGTGCAAACAGCGTGGACACAATTATTCTGTGCGCGGGTCCTCCGGATGAGCTGGCGAGTGTCACTGCGACTACTACACTTGTGCTGCCGAGCAATAATGCCAATGCTGCCTGGGAGCTAATCGCGTTGGTGTTACTAAGAGGGTTATCTAGCAGCGTGGTGAGAACCCACCAAGCGCTGTCGTAATCCGCATCAACAAAGGGCTGATATGCCCAGGTCATGAACATCGTCATCAGTGTGAGCATTCCCACAGCGAACAGCGCATTGCGATAGGGTTGCGACGCGTTCATTGCGTTGATTTGTCCATGGCAAAGACATCCCGGATCACCGGGAATTGCAGACTTTCGCCGTCGCGGCGCATCAAGTCGATTGCCGCCCCGTGGGCCGAGCCATAGTCACCACGCTTCAAATAGGCCTCCACTAACATGTAGGCTAGCTCAATATCCTTGTCGTACTCCCTTGCGGTAAGCTCGAGCTCGTGTAGATACCGGCCCCCGCTCGTGTCGGCACTCTTCAATAGGCTCAAGCGCAGTTTGTTTATCGCATGGGGCCTCGAAAACCGTGACTCGAACAGGGCAAGAATTTGTTGCAACCTGACGTCGGGGATTTCGCAGCCGTTGACAATCTGACAATCTACCAAAACATTCAGAGCAGCGAAGTCCGTTGCCGACGGTGTTGCGTTTTTCTTGATACTAGACTCAATAGCCGCCAATCGTTCATCAGCGCCCCCAAGTTGCGGGAACAACTGCACGTCTGTCATGTAGAGCATAACTAGCGCCGCGAGATTGCCTGGATGCTTTTGCTCCAGAACTTCCAGTTCATGCCTAGCCAAAGCAAGCCGCTCACGCCGCTCTGCCTGCGTTGCGCTCGTTTTGGCCGCATTGATCATGGCAGTGGTATACAGTGCAGCGCTGCGCGCGGAATCAGGGTGATTCTCGACCTCAGCCCGCGCAAGGACGGGTTCTGAGGCCCAGTTAGCAACACGCACAGCAGTCGACGCGGTGAGCGACAGGAGCAGCGCGCAGGCGGGCAATGCCGCCAGGACGCGCGACACCCCTCGCTGCTCGGCAAGCCGTGCCAAGCGCATGAGCGTGGCGGCTGCGGTCACTGCGATTGCTACGGACGGTAAATAATTTCGATGTTCGAACACCAGTTCCAGCGCGAGTACACTCGACTCCAGACTATGGGCGGCGAGGTAAAAAAACGGCGCGAACAGCAACAGCGGCAATCGACGACCCAACAGCAGCGCCACAGACAGCGCAAGGAACCAGGCAAAGACCGCCAGCGCCGTGGTCCAGGGTGCCCAAAGGCTAAGCGATGCGGGAATATCGTCGTGGAACATACCCAGACTCGATGTCTGCGGCAACAAGAACCATCCGATGTAAGACCACAGTAGGCGCGCCTGAGTCAAAACGCGTTGTTCCAGGTCAAAGGGCCGGGCCACATAACCCGCATTGATCCAGTCGTAGCCCAGCACGACAAATGCTGCAAAACAAACTAACGGAGCGAGAAATAACACGCCACTTGCAATCCGGTACCCAGCGACGTCCCGACCAGCGACGTAGCCACGGAAGAAAGCGAACTCGATAATGACAATCAACCACGGCAGTACAACGGCATTTTCTTTGGAGTAAATGCCTGCCACAAGGGCAAGGCCAAGCCATAAAGTACACGCCAGCAAGCTGTCGACACTGGGCAGTACTTTTACCCACTGAATGCGATAGTGAAGGTAGATACACAGACCGATGAGAACGAACAGCGTGGAAAGCTGGGCCATCCTCTGCACTGGGTATAGCACCGTCGATACCAATAGAGGACTGAGCAGCCAGATCGCGGCGGCCAACAGGGGCATAAATAGTCGCTCATGATCACCGAGCCGCCAGCGCGGGGTCTGGGTCAGCAGGCGCGCAAATAGGAAGAGCGCAGCGCCACTGAAAAGGTGGACCAAAAGATTGCCCATTTTGAGTACTGCGGCGGTCAATTCGCCGTCTTGCGGTGTCTGGAATGCGACCGAGAGCATTGTCACAGGTCTGTGCAATGCGCTCGCCTGTGAACTAAAAGCCGCAGAGCGCCAGTCAACAGGCGTATTCGCTCGCAGTTGAAGCCATTGGTTGTTAACAATGTTTGCGTAGTCATCGAATAAAAAGGGGCCGCTGAGCCCCGGCAGATAAACGAGTAACGCCAGAATCAGGAGCGCGCTCAGCAGCACCACTTGCACGGCAGCAACCCTGGAGGAGCGAATACTGATAAACGCGATCTGCAATCCGACTAACTCCTGTCTCAGCTGCTATCGCCGCCGGCAAAAAAAAACCCGGGCAATGCCCGGGCTGAAAGGTACCCTGACTCGGCTACCGAGGCTTAGTTCCTGCAGTTCGCCGGCAAATAGTTCAGCGGAACAGGGTTACCCGCTGACGCTCGGCATGTCCAGTTGATGGTGCGATTGGCCGGAGTCAACGTGCCAAACAATTCAAAGCTTGCGTCAGCACTCGTCGAAGGCATGACAGAATTATGTATGACGGCGGCGATAGTTGCTTCGGTGCTAGTCGCTGTATAGTTGATCGATTGGACGATCTGCGTCACCTGAGTACTCAGGCCAGCCTGCGCTAATGTAGGCAGAGTGCCAATAGAAGCATAGTACTCAGCAATGCTGGTCTTTGCCTCTGCCAGGCGAGCCATCGGCTCCGACATTCGAGCGCGAACGCTGTAATCCTGGTACGCAGGCAGCGCGATCGCTGCAAGAATGCCGACGATCGCAATAACGATCATCAGTTCGATCAGTGTAAAACCCTGTTGACGGGCAAATTGCTTCTTCATGTTCCTTCTCCTGGATGCGTTTCTATACTGTTATTGAACAAATGTTGAACAAATTTCTGTTTACTACTAGCGGTTGGGTTGCTTACATACGACCAACTTCGTCGGACATAAATCGTGACTCGACATACACAAAGCATGTTCCGGGCCAGAATTAGAAATGTCTTTTCAAACTGTTGTTTTATATGATAATTTTTGATTTCGCTGCCGCACTACAAACAAATAGAAATGTGCGCCTACGCACAACACAGACAAATTGCTGCCAAGAAGTGACAATATTTGTCAGTTTAGGCACTTTTAACGGTGTTTTTAGACACTACAGACACGCTACGCAGCCCTGTATACTTCAACGTTAGATAATATATTCCGGACCCTGCGCATTTCGCTAACGTAGCGCTAACGTATCGCTAACGTATCGACAACTTATCGGCAACGCAGCGGCAATGGGGCGGTCGCGATTAGCTACAAGACTGGGGTCAGTCTTGCTCAAGGCAGTGACGTATGAACGAACGAGTCAGTAGTAAACCCTCGGGACTCGCCGGCAGGCTGGTCATCGAAGGTCTGCTGGACGCGGACGAAGCCTCCAAGGCGCAGGCAGCTGCAGCCAATGAGCGCATCCCTTTTGTTCGCTACCTTGTTGATCAGGTCAAAATCGACAGCCACCGCCTGGTTGAAATTGCCTCCCAGGAATTTGGTGCACCGCGTTTCGATATACGCGCCTTCGACGCGCAGTTCTTACCTCAAGGCGTGGTAGAGCCGGAGCTAGTGGCCAAGCACCACGCGCTGCCGCTCTATAGCCGCGGCAAACGCCTGTTCATTGCGGTGTCAGACCCAACCAATCTGCAAGCACTCGACGAGATAAAGTTTCACACGGGCCTCAACACCGAGGCCATCCTGGTCGATGAAACATGGTTGCAAAAAGCGATTTCCGAATGGTCTGAGGCCCAGGACGATATTGGCGGCGGCCTGGATGATCTGGAGTCATCGGAGCTGGACGACATCGATGTCGCTGCAGTTGATGAAGACCGCAGCCAGGACGACGACTCTGGCAATGTCGATGAAACCCCGATCGTTCGCTTCGTCAACAAGGTGCTGGTCGATGCGATCAAACAGGGCGCATCAGACATCCACTTCGAGCCCTATGAAAAAGATTACCGCGTGCGCTTCCGGACTGACGGCGTGCTATCCGAAGTGGTCAGACCGCCGCGCAACCTGGCTCCGAGATTGTCCGCACGCCTGAAAGTAATGTCGCAGATGGACATTTCTGAACGCCGAATGCCGCAAGACGGGCGAATCCAGATGAAGCTGTCCAGGAATCGCGCAATCGATTTTCGCGTCAACACCTTGCCCACGCTGTTCGGCGAGAAAATCGTACTGCGAATCCTCGATCCCACCAGTGCCCAGATGGGCATCGACGCACTCGGCTACGAGGAAGATCAGAAGGCCATGTACATGAAGGCCCTCTCCCAGCCCCAGGGCATGATTCTGGTCACCGGCCCCACAGGCTCCGGTAAGACCGTATCTCTCTACACGGGCCTGAACATCCTTAACGAGCCAACGCGCAATATTTCAACGGCAGAAGACCCGGTCGAAATCAACCTTACCGGCATCAACCAGGTTCACGTCAACGCCAAGGTGGGTCTGAACTTTGCCGAGGCGCTGCGATCTTTCCTGCGTCAGGACCCGGACATCATTATGGTGGGTGAGATTCGAGACCTGGAGACAGCGGAAATCTCCATTAAGGCGGCACAAACTGGCCACCTCGTGCTGTCGACGCTGCATACCAACAGCGCCGCCGAGACAATCTCCCGACTACTCAATATGGGCGTCCCGGCGTTTAACGTCGCAACCTCAGTGAGCTTGATCATTGCGCAACGCCTCGGCAGACGGCTTTGTCGTGAGTGCTGCGTGCCCGCCGATGAGATACCCCGGGACATCCTTCTAAAAGAGGGCTTCACGGACGATATGCTCGAAAACGCGACTATTATGAAGGCCGTTGGCTGCGACATTTGTAGTGATGGCTATAAAGGCCGGGTCGGCATTTATGAGGTGGTGAAAATCACGCCGGAAATAGCCGATATGATCATGGCTGACGGCAACTCGCTGGAGATTTCGCGTCAGGCTCGCGCGCATGGATTTGCTGATTTACGGACATCCGCGCTGCGTAAATGCGCGAAAGGTATGATTAGTCTCGAAGAAGTTAACCGGATAACGACCGATTGATTGACAACAAAGATCGAGTACATTCGGCATAGTTATTGCATATTAATTTGACAGGCATCGTCAAACAAAACTAAGCAATAGCGGTCAACGTTCGGAGAGCACCAAGTTTGGAATCGGATACCGGCCCGTTGACCCAGGAGACATTGGAAAGATCATGGCAACCACGGCAACCAGCGAACTCTTTACCTGGAGTGGCACCGACAAGAACGGTCGTCAAACCAAGGGCGAAATTACCGCGGCATCCCAGGCGATGGCTCGAGCTCAGCTTCGGCAGAAAGGCATCATACCCCGCTCCGTACGCCGCAAGTCCAAACCCATGTTCAGTGCCCGAAAAAAACCAATCAAAGCCTCCGATATCTCAATTTTCACACGCCAGTTGGCGACGATGATGAAGGCCGGCGTGCCTCTGGTGCAAAGCTTTGACATCGTGGCAGACGGTCTCGAAAATCCATCCATGCGAGAGCTCGTAACCACCATTAAAAACGACGTCGCCGCGGGTAGTGGACTCGAGCCTTCACTGGCAAAGTATCCCCGCCATTTTGACGAGCTTTTTTGTTCACTGGTAGGCGCCGGAGAATCTGCAGGTACGCTCGAAACCATGCTGGATCGAGTCGCCACATACAAAGAAAAAACCGAAGAACTTAAAGCAAAAATCAAAAAAGCGCTGACCTACCCGACCGCGGTGGTCGTGGTGGCTCTGGTTGTATCGGGCATACTTCTAGTCAAGGTCGTCCCGCAATTCGCAGAGACCTTCAGCAGCTTTGGCGCCGATCTGCCGCAGTTCACATTGTTCGTTCTCGGTCTTTCCGACTTTATGCAGGCATGGTGGCTGATCATACTCGCGGGCATCGTAGCGGCGGTGTACGGTTTTAAAGAGCTGCGCCTGCGCTCAAAGCCCTTTGGGGAAGCCTTGGACCGAATCATGCTGAGGTTGCCGATATTCGGCGACATCGTGCGTGATGCCGTGGTCGCGCGCTTTTCTAGAACACTGGCTACAACATTCAACGCCGGTGTTCCGCTAGTCGAGGCGCTGGAATCCACGGCGGGCGCCGCGGGTAACTCGGTGTACTCGAAAGCTATCCTGCAAATTCGGGACGATGTGACCACCGGCTCACCGCTTTACCAGTCGGTGAAGAGCACTGGCCTGTTTCCCAATATGCTCCTGCAAATGGTGTCTATCGGTGAGGAATCAGGACAGCTGGATGAGATGCTGGACAAAGTCGCCACGCATTACGAAGCCGCGGTCGACAATGCCGTCGACAGTCTGAGCTCGCTGATGGAACCGATGATCATGTCGATCCTTGGCGTACTCGTCGGAGGGCTGATGATTGCCATGTACCTGCCAATCTTCATGCTCGGCTCAGTTATCTAGGCTCAAATGACCCGCGAAGCGACTCCCGGTTAGAGCGCTCGCCTCACTGATTGGCGTGAATTCCTGATGTTTGACACAAACTCTCTGGCGGCGTTCGCCGCCGAGTACCCCAGCTATTTTTTTGCTTTTCTGGCAGTGCTGGGTCTGCTTGTCGGTAGCTTTCTCAATGTCGTCATATTGCGCCTTCCGGAGATGATGCACCGGAGTTGGACTCGGGATTGTCGTGAGCTTCTGGAGCTTAAAGCCGAAGAGTCTGAGGACACCTTTTCGCTCTCGTTCCCCGCTTCGCATTGCCCCGGCTGCCAAAGCCCTATCAAAGCCTGGCAAAACGTTCCCGTAGTCAGCTTTCTCCTGCTCCGCGGGCGCTGCGCGCAATGTGACAGATCGATCGGCTGGCGTTACCCGGCCGTGGAATTGCTCACAGCCGTGGCCAGTGTGCTGGTGGGTACGCAGATTGGGTGGAGTGTTGCGCTGCCCGCCTACCTGTTCCTGACGTGGACCCTGATCGCGCTGTCCGGCATAGACATCGATACGCAGTTGCTTCCGGACGACATCACGCTGCCACTACTCTGGGCAGGCCTGGTGTTCAATCTTTTCTTTGGGAGCGTGGCCCTTGAGGATGCGGTACTGGGCGCCGTCTTTGGCTATCTCCTGCTTTGGTCTGTGTATTGGCTGTTCAAGCTGGTGACCGGTAAGGAGGGTATGGGGTACGGCGACTTCAAGCTGCTCGCCGCCCTCGGAGCATGGCTGGGCTGGCAAAGCCTGCCCGTGGTGATTCTACTCTCCTCTGCTACCGGCGCTGTCCTGGGCATCCTGATCATTACCGTGCGCGGCAAAAGCCGCTCGCAACCACTGCCGTTCGGACCTTACCTCGCCATCGCCGGCTGGATCGCGTTGCTCTGGGGTGATCGCCTATCCGGCATCCTGCTCCCTGGAAGTTCGATGTGACTCAAGCGTCAACGCAACCGCTGCGTGTGGGCCTAACCGGTGGCATTGGCAGCGGCAAGACCGCGGTAAGCAATCTGCTGGCAGACCAGGGCGTCACCATAGTGGACGCCGACGTCGTAGCCAGGGAAGTCGTTGAACCCGGCAGTGAGGCACTGCTCGCCATCGCCGCGCACTTTGGACAGACCGTGATTGCCGCCGATGGCAGTCTTAACCGCAGCGCTCTGCGCGAAATTGTTTTTGCCACCCCTGACGAGCGTCGCTGGCTGGAATCACTGACGCACCCGCTAATTCGCGAGCGTATCGCAAAGCAACTGCAGGCAGTACAAGCGGCCTACGTGGTACTGAGTTCACCACTGCTCCTCGAAGGTCGCCAGGCTGACTTCGTCGAACACGTCGTAGTAGTAGACGTTCCCGAATCCCTGCAGATCAGCAGAACGGCGCACAGGGATGGCAACAGTGAGACATTGGTACGTTCAATAATGCAGGCACAAATGCCGCGGGATGAGCGGCTCAAACGTGCTGACACCGTACTGGATAACAGCGGATCACTGGAGGAACTTGAACCGCAGGTTACGCAGTTACACACCAAGCTTTTATCCTTGTCTGCGGCGCGCGCCAAGGGATAGCTGATCTCTGATGCTGGGCTCTCCTCAAAACAAAAACAAAAACAAAAACAACCTAACCCAACCCAAACCAACCTAGCAGTCTTGCTCGCCCGCCGATAAAAGCGCCGCAAGGATTTCTCTGTTCGCTGCGGGAAAGTCGTAGGCAGGCAGCGCCTCTAACTCCACCCAGCGCATCGGCTGGCCCTCACAGGGCCGGGCTTCACCATCGAAGCCGAGTATTTCACACACATCGAGAAGTACCAGCTTGTCCCCATAATCGTGGGTGATCTGCAGCAGAGGCCGATGGACGCGTACATCAATAGCCAGCTCCTCTGCCAGCTCGCGGCGCAGTGCCTGCTCGAGAGTTTCCCCAGACTCTACTTTGCCGCCGGGAAACTCCCAAAGTCCGCCCTGATGCGCGTCGGCGTGACGCTGCGTGATGAGCACCTGCCCAAGGCTATTCCGAACTACCGCAACGGCCACATGCACCCGACCGGACGTGCTAGCTGCGGTATTCTGCATTGATTCGCACATAATCGTAGGAAAAATCCGAAGTCCAGACCCGCTCTGCACAGTGTCCACGACCCAGGTCGATAGTCAGACACAAATCACGCCGCTGCATCGCTTCGGAAAGCCGCTCTTCATTGTACTCCGCGGCCCGGCAACCGGCTTCTGCAATAGGCAGATCATTGATTGCGACCCTCACCCCGCGCACATCCAGACCCTTCACACCTGCACGCCCAATAGCAGCCAATATGCGACCCCAATTGGGATCGCTGGAGAACAGCGCCGTCTTCACAAGGGGGGAATGGGCCACGGTAAAGGCGACGTCAAGACACTCCTGCTCGCTAGCGCCGCCGCTCACATCAATCTGTACAAACTTGCTGGCGCCTTCTCCATCTCGCACTAGTCCTTGCGCCAGCTCGATACTCAATGACTCCAGTGCGGCAAAGAAAGCGACTGCAAGCGGAGCGTCTTCACTGTCGCAGACAGCTCCCCCCGCAGCGCCGGTCGCTGCTAGCAGCACCGCATCGTTAGTTGATGTATCGCCATCCACGGTTATTCGATGGAAGGACGCGTCTACGGCCCTGCGTAGCACGTGTTGCAACAGCGACTGGGACAGTGGCGCATCGGTCGCAAAAAAGGCAAGCATGGTCGCCATATCGGGTCGTAACATGCCCGCGCCTTTGGCAATACCGGTGAGTACATAACTGTTGTCGCCAACCGAGAAACGCCGCGACGCGATTTTCGGGCGCGTGTCGGTGGTGAGAATACCCTGAGCCGCGCTGGCCCAGGCATCGGAAGCCAGTGCATCTAAAAGACCGGGAAGCGCAACGCATATTTGTTCTGAGGGTAAATCTTCGCCGATAACGCCCGTAGAAAACGGAAGAACCTCTTCTGCGCGCAGACCGGCCTCTTGCGCTGCTGCAAGACAGCATTCTTTTGCGGCACGCAGTCCTGCATCGCCGGTACCCGCATTGGCGTTTCCGGTATTTATCAGCAGCAGCCTGGGCGCGAAGCCGCAGCTGTGCAGATGTTCCCGGGCCACGGTCACCGGCGCCGCGCAAAAGGCATTGCGGGTAAACACCGCGGCTGCCCGTGTTGCCGGAGCAAAGCTGATCGCTACGAGGTCGAGTCTGTTGGGATAGCGCACGCCCGCTTCAACCGCGGCCAGCGAAACCCCCTGCACCGGCAACGGGGCGCAACTCTCGAGTCCTTTCTCCAGCCCGACCTCCAGCCCGCTCTCCAGATCAGTCTCGCTCATCAGCTCAGAGCGAGCCGTGGCACTGCTTGTACTTCTTGCCGCTGCCACAGGGGCAGGGCTCATTTCGTCCGACTTTCGGTTGCTCTCGGGTAAACGGCTGCACCGGGGCCTGGTCTGCGGGCCCGGCCGGGCCTGCGGTGGCGTCGTGTTCGGGCATGGCGCTTGCCTCAGCGTGCTGAAAGGCCAGTTTGGCTTTTTCGGCCTCTTCCCGGCGGCGCTGCTCGATTAATGCGGCTTCATCATTGCGCTGTATTTGTACGTGACTCAGAAACTTGACCACCTCGTACTTGAGGCTATCCAGCAAGCTCTGAAACAACTCAAAAGATTCGCGCTTGTATTCCTGCTTCGGATTTTTTTGCGCATAGGCGCGCAAGTGAATACCCTGGCGCAGATGATCCATGGTGGCCAGATGCTCTTTCCAGAGGGTATCCAGCACCTGCAACATGATCTGCTTCTCGACGCGACGCATGTCCGCACCCAGAGCCTCCGCCTTCGCATCATAGGCTTTCTGAACCTCATCGACGACACGTTCGCGAATGGCTTCTTCGTGCAGGCGATCATCCTCATCCAGCCACTGCTGCACTGGCAACTCGACTGCGAACTCGGCTTGCAAATGTCGCTCAAGCCCCGGGACATCCCACTGTTCTTCTACGCTCAAAGGCGGAATGAAGCTATCGATGGCCGTGTTGACTACATCGTCACGAATCGTGGTGATGGTTTCGGAAACATCCGCTTCACTCAGCAGATCGTTGCGCTGCTGATAGATGATCTGGCGCTGGTCGTTAGCGACGTCATCGTATTCCAGCAGCTGTTTGCGTATGTCGAAGTTGCGCCCCTCTACTTTGCGCTGCGCCTTTTCTATCGCATTCGAGACCATGCGATGCTCAATCGCCTCGCCCTTCTCCATACCCAGCGCCTGCATAAAGTTTTTCACGCGATCCGAGGCAAAAATTCGCATCAGATTGTCTTCAAGAGACAAGTAAAAACGTGATACGCCGGGATCGCCCTGACGTCCGGCGCGACCTCGAAGCTGGTTGTCAATACGACGCGATTCATGACGCTCCGTACCGAGAATATGCAATCCACCGGCTTCCAGCACGGCCGTCTGACGCTGCTGCCATTCGGCGCGCAGCGCTGCAGTCTTCGATTCGTCGAGCTCACCCGCCTGACGCAGCTCGGCCTCGAGGTTGCCGCCCAGCACGATATCGGTACCACGCCCAGCCATATTGGTCGCAATCGTCACCACCCCGGGCCGACCGGCCTGCGCAATGATCTCCGCTTCCTGCTCATGGTACTTGGCATTCAAAACCTTGTGCGGTATCTCGGCCTTGCGAAACCGCGTAGACAATTCTTCCGAGGTCTCTACCGAAGCCGTACCCACAAGCGCTGGCGCGCCAATCTCAATGCAGTGCCGCACGTCGTCGACAATCGCGTCGAACTTCTCTTCGCGGGTCAGGTATACAAGGTCATTCATATCCTTGCGAACCATCTCTTTGTTGGTTGGAATCACAAGGACATCGAGACCGTAAATCTGACGGAACTCGAAGGCTTCCGTATCGGCGGTGCCGGTCATTCCGGCGAGCTTGTTGTAGATTCGGAAATAGTTCTGGAACGTGGTCGAGGCCAGTGTCTGGCTCTCGTTTTGAATCGAGACTTTCTCCTTCGCTTCGATAGCTTGATGCAGGCCCTCGGAAAGCCGGCGGCCGGGCATGGTGCGGCCCGTATGTTCATCGATCAGCACTACCTGACCGTCCTGCACAATATATTCAACATCGCGCTGGAACATGACATCGGCGCGAAGCGCTGTGTGGACATGGTGCAGCAGCGCGAGGTTGCCTGAGCCGTAGAGGCTGTCACCCTCCTCAAGCAATCCCTCTTTCACCAGCAGCTCTTCAACAAATTCGTGACCCGCCTCGGTCATCTCCACCTGACGCTGCTTTTCATCCACGGTGAAGTGCCCTTCCTCACCCTCCGTATCTGGCTTCAGCAGCGGCACGAGATTGTTGATGCGCTTGTAGAGCTCGGAGCTGTCCTGCGCTGCTCCCGATATGATCAGCGGCGTGCGCGCCTCGTCGATAAGAATGGAGTCGACTTCATCGACAATGGCAAAGCTGAGTTCGCCCTGCAGCTTATCCTGAATCGAGAACGCCATATTGTCGCGCAGATAATCAAAGCCAAACTCGTTGTTGGTGCCGTAGATAATGTCCGAGCGGTAAGCCTCGCGCTTCTCCTCAGAGCTCTGCCCGGATTGCACAACGCCCACACTCAGACCCAGAAAATTGTACAGAGGGCTCATCCATTGCGCGTCGCGACTGGCCAGATAATCGTTAACCGTAACGAGGTGCACGGCATTGCCGGTAAGCGCATTGAGGTAGGCAGGTAGCGTGGCCACAAGGGTCTTGCCCTCACCGGTGCGCATCTCTGCAATGCGGCCCTCATGCAGGGAAATACCGCCCATAAGCTGGACGTCAAAATGACGCATACCCATGACGCGCCTACCCGCCTCACGGGCAACCGCGAACGCTTCCGGGAGGAGTTTGTCCAAAGACTCGCCGCTGGCGATGCGTTCGCGAAACTCCGGCGTCTTGGCGGCCAGCTCCTCATCGCTCAGTGCCTGGAGTTCCTCTTCCAGTGCATTGGTCTGTCGAATCGCCTTGCGCATACGCTTGAGTTCGCGATCGTTTCGCGTACCAAACACTTTCTTGAGAGTAGAGTTGATCATTCAGCTATTTCTTTGGGCCGCGTGCGCCTTGGAGTCGTTGAAGTCATCGTTGAGCCCATCGTTGAGCCCAAGGCACCGCAGCTAATTAATACGTTTTGCGACGTTGTAAAGCCTACGCCTGTTAATTTCGTCGAAACGAGCCCTTCAGATATGCGGGCGGCCGAGCAAAAAAACAAGTCTGCAATCCCGCCAGACATTGGGAGCCCAAGCACTGAGGGCCCAAGTACCGGAAACAATGGATACGCAAAAAACGAGCAGCGTTTTAACCATTGACACGGAGCCAGGCTGAGCCGCTATCGAGAGGGTTTTAAAACGACGCAGAGTGTCGCACAGCAGAGGCTGCTTTTCCATTCGAGGGCTGGCGTCAACACATCGGCTAGTGGGCCTAACACGGCATTAGCGCAGACAACCGCACAAGCATTGCAGAGCCGAGCCCCGATTGGCGCGCAGACTCAGATTCCAGACTCAGATCGCCGGGATAGCGGTGGGACTCGTGACGTAGGAAATCGGTGCTTTGGAAGGATCGTCAAAGGTCACCATTTCCCAGGCATCGGGCTGACTGATCAGCGCCCGAAGAGAGGCGTTATTCAAGGCGTGCCCCGATTTGTGCGCCCTAAACTCACCAATCAGGCTGTAGCCCAGGAGATACAGGTCGCCAATAGCATCGAGAACTTTGTGTTTTACAAATTCATCGTCGTAGCGGAGACCGTCCTGATTGAGAATACGGTACTCGTCGACCACAATGGCGTTGTCAACACTACCTCCTCGGGCCAGGCCCTGAGAGCGGAGGTATTCTATTTCGTGCATAAAACCAAAGGTTCGTGCTCGGCTGATTTCCTTCACGAATGATGTGCTGGAAAAATCGATTTCAGCATGCGCAGTGCGATCACGAAACACCGGGTGATCAAAATCGATTGTGAAGGAGACTTTGAAGCCATCAAAGGGAAGAAAGCTGGCTGTTTTGTCTCCGTCTTCAACCGTCACCCGACGTTTGATTCGAATGAACTTCTTCGGCGCTGGCTGCTCCTCAATCCCCGCAGATTGAATGAGAAACACAAACGGTCCCGCGCTGCCATCCATAATCGGCACTTCGCTGGCACTGACATCGACGTAGGCATTGTCGATGCCCAAACCGGCCATTGCAGAGAGAAGGTGCTCCACCGTGGATACGCGGTGGCCCTGATGAATCAGGGTTGTCGACAACGTGGTATCACCCACGTTAGCGGCGCTCGCCGCAATTTCAACGATGGGGTCGAGATCTACGCGTCGAAAAATAATACCCGCATCGACCGGCGCAGGAGCTAAAGTGAGATACACCTTTTCGCCGGTGTGCAAACCAACGCCTGTTGCCTTGATGGCGTTGCGCAACGTCCGCTGTCGAATCATACAACCTCCCTGTCTCACCCACGAAGTCTCCAGTCCGTCACGTTACATAACTCTGGTAACGCTTTGGCGCCGCAACTCCACCCGTTCCTCGCATCCCACAACTGCTCTCGCAATTGTTTTCACCGCTGCCGGCTCACACAGACCCGGGCCTCGACCATAAAGCTTTGCTCGTCAAGCCTCCACCATATAGCCTCGCTCATCAAGCCTTGCAAAAACCTCCGCTGTGGCCGCAGACAGGTCGATCAATCGGCCTGCCTTCGCAGAAACGCCGGGATGTCAAAATAATCATCCCCCTTCTCTGCTGCTGCGACTGCGGCATTGCCTCTGGCAACGGCACGACGCGTCGGCGGTTTTTCATAATCACGGTAGTCGGGAGCCGCCAGAGAACCAGACTCAAGCGCAGATTCGTCTTGCATCCCCTCCAAAGCCTCACTGCGAGCTGCCCGAGGTGTTTCCACCACCTGCAACTTCGCCCGGGATATGGCACTACCCAATCCCGTAGCAACTACCGTGACTCTCAATTCATCGTTGAGTGCGGGATCAATCACTGTCCCGACTACAACAGTTGCCTCTTCCGAGGCAAACTCCTCAATGGTGTCACCCACCTCGGAGAATTCTCCGAGCGACAAGTCCAGCCCGGCGGTAATATTGACAAGAATGCCGCGAGCACCTTCCAGATCGATGTCGTCCAGCAGAGGGCTGTTGATCGCTCTCTCCGCCGCCTCACGCGCGCGATTTTCCCCGCGGGAGCTGCCTGTGCCCATCATGGCCATTCCCATTTCGGACATAACAGTGCGCACATCAGCAAAATCAACATTGATCATGCCGGGTCGAATAATCAGGTCTGCGATACCCTGAACAGCGCCCAACAGTACATCATTCGCTTCTTTGAAGGCATCCAAGAGACTGGTATTTTTCCCCAAAACCTCCAGCAGTTTTTCGTTCGGAATGGTGATTAGAGAGTCTACGTGCTGCTGAAGTTCCCCAAGCCCTGATTCGGCGATTGTGAGCCGTTTTCTGCCTTCAAATGTGAACGGTCTAGTGACTACAGCGACGGTGAGAATACCCATCTCTCGCGCTACTTCAGCAACCACTGGAGCGCCACCGGTGCCCGTGCCACCGCCCATGCCTGCGGTAATAAACACCATGTCGGCACCACGCAGAGATTCGGCGATACGCTCGCGATCCTCAACGGCGGCGGCCCGGCCGATCTCAGGGTTTGCGCCCGCGCCCAGGCCCTTGGTAATTTCACCACCAAGCTGCAGCACTGTCGGCGAGTCGATATCTGACAGCGCCTGCGCATCGGTGTTGGCGCAGATAAAGTCCACGCCCTCCACATTGTTTTCGATCATGTGCTTGACGGCGTTGCCGCCGCCGCCGCCCACACCGATCACTTTGATGACAGCGCTCTGCGGTACGTTGTCGATAAGTTCAAACATAGCTTCCTTCCCCTTGGTTTATGTCACTTCCCAGTGACGTTTCTTCCCTAAAAATTTCTTGCTAAAAGCTGTCCCGAAACCACTGCACAGCACGTTGCACCCAGTTGCCCTCGGACAAGCGCGGACTGCGCCCTCGCCGCGCCTCGCCTGCGTGGCTGGCGCCGTATTGCAGCAAGCCGACCGACGTGGCGTAGATCGGATTGCGCACGATGTCAGCCAGTCCTTCGGTACTCTGCGGATAGCCAACCCGCACGGGCATGTGGAATATCTCCTCTGCCAGTTCTGCGGCGCCTTCCATTTTTGAGGTGCCACCAGTCAGGACAATTCCCGATGGGATCAGGTCCTCAAATCCGGAACGACGCACCTCAGCCTGAATTAACGTGAACAACTCGTCGTAGCGCGGCTCAACCACCTCGGCCAGTGACTGCCTCGACAGGTCCCGCGGCGGGCGATCGCCCACGCTCGGCACTTTGATCGTTTGATCGGCGCCCGCCAGCTGTGTGAGCGCGCAGGCGTAACGGATTTTTATCTCCTCCGCATGCTGAGACGGGGTACGCAACGCCATCGCAATATCATTCGTCACCTGATCGCCAGCAATTGGAATAACACCGGTATGGCGGATGGAACCCTCGGTAAAGATGGCGATATCAGTAGTGCCGCCGCCGATATCCACCAGGCAGACCCCGAGCTCGCGCTCGTCGTCCGTCAGCACCGAGTAGCTTGATGCAAGCTGCTCGAGAATGATGTCCTCTACCTCAAGCCCGCAGCGGCGAATACACTTTTCAATGTTCTGAGCAGCGTTCACCGCACAGGTAACGAGATGTACCTTGGCCTCCAGTCGCACACCGGACATGCCCTGCGGCTCCTTGATACCCTCCTGACTGTCAATCACGTACTCCTGAGGCAGAACGTGAAGAACTTTTTGATCCGCCGGAATTGCCACTGCCCGCGCCGCATCAATCACCCGCTCCAGATCCTGTGAGACAACTTCCTGATCCTTTATCGCGACGATTCCATGCGAGTTGAGACTGCGTATATGCGATCCCGCGATACCCACATAGACCGAATGAATCTGACATCCGGCCATGAGCTCGGCCTCGTCTACCGCGCGTTGAATCGATTGCACCGTTGACTCGATATTGACGACAACGCCCTTTTTCATGCCCTTTGACGGGTTTGAGCCAATGCCAACCACCTCGATGGACCCATCGACGGCGACCTCGCCAACGATAGCCACCACCTTGGAAGTCCCGATGTCGAGTCCGACAATCATTCGCCTGTCTTTAGCCCCTGCCATTGCTCGCCTACCTGCTCCCGGAATTTGTGGTTACAACCGCGAGTTGCGGTGTGTGCGCGAAAGTCACGGCCGCCCCACCGTCATAGCGCATGTCTACGCGCGCTATGGGGCTGCCAGCATCCTGCAACTCCCGACGCCAAAGCTGCTGGAAGCGCTGAACGCGCAGAGCAAAATCATGATCACCGAGATGCAGTTCAAGGCCGTTATCAAGCCGCGCTCGCAGCTGGCCAAACTCGTCCTCGTGCAGGGCGACCGGCGTGAGTGCCAATGGCCTAAGCTGATCAAGCAGGCGCTGGTAATCGTTCATCAGGCGCGCCTCGCTGCCCTCGGGACCGCGAATCTGTGGTAAGTCCTGCCAGCGGGCAGCGTCGGTGACTTCGGTGATAAATGCCTGATGATTGAGGAACGCACCATCGCCCCATCGCGCAATAGGCAGCTGCTCGACCACGTAGACCTCGAGAGTGTCGGGGAAGCGCCGCCGAAGCTCAGCGCGATAGACCCAGGGAAGGGCTTCGAGCTTGTCTCTGAGCTCACTGAGATTCATCAGCAGTAAGCCATTCGCCAAATCAGGCGTGAGCGCCTCGCGAACCGCCTCCTGGCGCAGGTGTTCAAGTTTTCCCGTCACGACAATGCGCTCAACGGATAGCCCGCGCAATGCCTCGAACGCCATGCTCGCCAACGCGATCAGCAGCACCATGGCACACAAACTGACCAGTGACTGACCGACTTTTCGCATGGCAGGCACCATCCCACGCAATCGCGCACGCGTCGTCGGAGGCTGACGCCGGGCATTGCGACGCGAGACGGCCATCAGGCGCCCTCTCCCGCTCGCAGCTGTGCAGCTCGCCAGGACAACCACATGATTTCTTCGACCAACTCTGCCATCGACAGCCCAGCCGCCTTGGCCGCCATCGGCACCAAACTGTGGTCCGTCATCCCGGGGATTGTGTTTGCTTCCAGCAGCAAAAAGTTGCCGGCCGCGTCGCGCATAACATCTACACGACCCCAGATGGAACAACCAAGCACCGCAAATGCTTGTAGTGCAAGTTGCTGCAGGGACTGCTCATCCAGGGAATTCAGTCCGGCGGGTATATGGTAGCTGGTAGTGTCGGCTAGATATTTGGCATCGTAATCGTAGAATTCCCGGGCCGCTTCTATGCGAATCGCAGGTAGCGCCCGGTCGCCAAGAATAGCGACCGTGTACTCGGGCCCGTCAATAAAGCGCTCCGCGATGACAGTGCTATCAAAACGCACGGCCATTGCGTACGCCGCGGCACACTCTGTGGCTGAATGTACGCGGCTCATGCCAAGACTGGAGCCCTCCCGCGCCGGTTTCACAAACGCCGCGCCCCAATGCGACAGGAGCTCGGCAAAATCCGTCGACGCATCGATACACTCGAAATCAGCGGTTGGCAGATTCGTCGCAACCCAGAGCTGCTTACTGCGCAGTTTGTCCATGGCAATCGCAGAACCGAGCACGCTGCTGCCGGTCCCCACTACGCCCATGCTATCCAGCAGACCCTGAGTCACACCGTCTTCGCCACCACTGCCATGCTGCATATTGAATGCGAGGTCGACGCCCTCCAGGGCTTTCCACCAGCCGGGCTCGGCGGTATCGATCTCCTTGGGCGCATAGCCCCCATCACGCAAAGCACTGAGTACTGTTTTACCGCCCGACAGAGACACCTCTCGCTCCGCTGACCTACCGCCGAACAGCACCGCGATGCGTAACTCTCGTATCTCCTGCCGATTACTCACAGACGCCACCCAGGGTTCGTAACTGCTGTGCGAGCGCCGCAATATCGCCGGCACCCTGTGTAATCAGCACATCGCCATCTTCAAGGAGATCTGCCAGCAGAGCCGGCACGGCGGTGACATCGGCGGCATACAACGGATCGATATTGCCGCGTTGCCGAATACTTCGCGCCAGGGAACGACTATCGGCCCCGGCAACCGGGTCTTCGCCGGCGGAGTAAACCTCCAGCAAAATCAGTAAATCCGTATCCGATAATACGTCGACGAAATCGTCGTAGAGATCCCGGGTGCGTGTGAAGCGATGCGGCTGATAAACCATGCTGACGCGGCGGGTCGGCCAGGCCTGCCGCGCAGAAGCCAGGGTTGCAGCCACTTCGGTAGGATGATGACCGTAGTCATCGACAAGGCAGACGGTCTTCTCGCCCACACGCAGTTCGTCATAAACGGTAAAGCGCCTACCTACTCCACTAAAGCGTGCCAATGCACCGCAGATCACGGCATCGTCGATCCCCTGGTCAGTCGCAACAGCGATAGCCGCCGTTGCGTTCAGAACATTGTGTCGGCCCGGCATATTGAGCGTCACAGCAAGAGGCGAGTAATCCTCCGGTCGTCGCACCGTAAAGTGCGTGCGCAAGCCTTCAGGACGGATATCGCATATCTGATACTCCGCCACGGCGCTCAGACCATAGCCCAGGAGCGGACGACCCAGATCTTCGGCCAGACTCTGAACCACTGGATCGTCGACGCATAGCACTGCCAATCCGTAGAACGGCAGGTTATGCAGGAACTCTACAAAGGTTTGACGCAGTCTCGCGAAGTCGCCGCCATAGGTTTCCATATGATCAGCTTCGATATTCGTCACCACGGTGACCATAGGCTGCAGATGCAGAAAAGACGCATCGCTCTCATCAGCTTCCGCAATCAGAAAATCCCCGGCACCGAGCTGCGCGTGCGTGCCTGTGCTATTCACGCGACCACCGATAACGAATGTGGGGTCGAGCTCGGCCGCGGCAAAAATGGCGGCAATGAGACTGGTGGTCGTCGTTTTACCGTGCGTACCAGCGACCGCAATCCCATAGCGATGGCGCATCAATTCGGCGAGCATCTCCGCGCGGGGCACGACCGGGATACGCTGTTCCTTCGCGGCGAGCAACTCGACGTTGTCGGCGCGAACAGCGCTGGAAATCACCACCACATCTGCATTGTCTACAAGCTCAGCCCGGTGACCTACGCTGACGCTGACCCCCATTTTCGTGAGGCGCTGCGTAACGCTACCCTCTCGTAAATCTGAGCCACTCACCGCAAAACCCAGATTCACTAGCACTTCGGCAATACCGCTCATACCGCTGCCACCAACGCCCACCATGTGGATACGGCGTACGCGGCGCATTTCCGCGGAACCCCTGAGGTTACCGCTGTTCATTGTGCAGTCGCCTGGGCATAGTCAGCAATGTCCTGCGTAGCGGCGGGCTTTCCCCGTCGCAAGGCCGCAGCCGACATGGCCGGTAACAGTGCGACGTCATCCAGCAAGCTGAGTATCTCGCTGTGCAAGCGTGCGGCCATATCGTCCTGGGGCAATAGCACCGCAGCGCCCGCATCAGCCAGAAACGCGGCATTCGCCGTTTGGTGATCGTCTATGGCATAAGGCAGCGGAATCAAAATAGCGGGCCTGCCTGTGACCGCCAGCTCTGCCACGGTCAGCGCCCCGGCGCGGCAAATCACAAGATCCGACCAGGCGTACATCGCGGCCATGTCTTCAACATAGGCCTCAACCTGACAGTCCCGCACGCCGGCTGCGGTATAGGCCTCACGGGTTGTTTCCTCATGCTGGGGACCACATTGATGGCGCCATACGCAACGATCCTGCAAAACGGCGGCAATACCCGGCAGCGCCTCATTCAGCGGTCGCGCACCGAGACTGCCGCCCATGACCGACACGCGCAGTGGGCCTTCATTACGACGCTGCCAGGGGCTGTTTTGGGCGACATCAACGAGATCGGCGCGCACGGGATTCCCAAGGTATCGAGTGACCGCAAAGTCGCTCAGCACGGCGGGAAACCCAGTGGCGATTGCGCTGGAAAAAGTTGCCAACGCTTTGTTTGCACTACCAGGCACAGCGTTCTGCTCCTGCAACATCAATGGCCGCCGGGTCACCCAGGCGGCTATAGCGGCGGGGAAAGAGGCATACCCCCCCATTCCGACCACCAGCGCGGGTCGGTAGCGCAGCATGATCCAAAGGCTGAGCACCGTGGACAACATCAGGAGTGCGGCACCCCAGCACTTTTGCAACAGACCCTTGCCGCGCAGACCCCGCATCGGGAGCTCGTGCAGGGGGATCTCCGCCGCGCTCACCACCCGCGATTCAAGACCGCGAGAAGTACCAATCCAACGCAGAGTAAAGCCGCGCTCGCGCAGCTCCAGAGCCACCGCCAGCGCCGGGTACACGTGTCCGCCGGTACCTCCGGCCAACATGAACGCAAGAGGCATTGCGCCGCTCATGCTTTTCGCCTCCGCTTGGGCGCACTCTCGAGTTCGCCGAGCTCGTAGGCAACGCGCAATACGATGCCAAGTAATGCACAGGACGTTATCAGGCTCGTACCGCCGTAGCTGATCAACGGCAGAGTGAGGCCTTTGGTAGGAAGCAGGCCGGCGCTGACGCCCATGTTGATAAAGGCCTGACCAGAAAACATCAGCGCCACGCCGAAGCAAAAATAGGCGCTGTAATGCTGACCAAGCGCCTCCGCGCGCTGACCGATGTAGAAAATGCGCAGCACCAAAGCAAGGAACAGAGCAATCAGCAGGCCTGCACCGACGAAGCCGGTCTCTTCCGCCCAGATTGAAAAAACAAAATCGGTGTGCGCCTCGGGCAAATAAAACAGTTTCTGCACACTATTGCCAAGGCCAACCCCCAGCCATTCTCCGCGACCAAATGCGATGAGCGATTGAATCAGCTGAAAACCCGATCCGTAGGGATCAGCCCAGGGGTCTGTGTAAGCAATCATTCGTTGCAGCCGATACGGCGCGGCCCGAATCAACAGGACCCCAAGCACCGACATCGAAATAACAATAAGGCTTAAGTGCCTGATGCGCATACCCGCGAGAAACAGCATGCCCACGGCGGTGGAGAGCAATATGACCGTCGCGCCGAAATCAGGCTCCGCCAGCAGCAGCACCGCGACCAGCGCTAAAATCATCACCGGTCGCAAAAAACCTTGCCAGCTCTCGCGCAAGGACTGGCCCTGGCGCAGTAAATAGCCGGACAGATAGAGAATCATCGCTGCCTTGGCAAGCTCTGATGGCTGCAGTGTCAATGGCCCAAGTAGCAGCCAGCGCTGACTGCCGTTGACGTTGTGACCGACACCGGGAACCAGCACAAGAATCAGCAACAGACTAGCCAATAGAAGCCACAACCAGCCGCTGCGGCTCCAGAATTTTATTGGAATGCGGTAGCACAGGAATCCGGCCACGAGTGCCAGCGACATGTAGGTGAGGTGCCGCAGACTGTGGTGCCACATATTGCCATAGCTAGCCTCGGCGTAACCCACGGCAGCGGAACTGATAGCAATGAGGCCGATCAGCAGCAAAGAAGCCGCCAGCGCGAGGAGCAGCGGGTCAAACACGCTAAAAGGTCCTGGCATGGCTGGGCGGGCAGTGGTCATGACGTCACCTCGGCGCCTGCCAATTGACGAAACGCGTCGCCTCTTTCCCCAAAGTTGTTGAACTGGTCGAAGCTTGCGCAGGCCGGAGAGAACAGCACAGTCTGGCTCGGCGAGACACGCTCAGCAGCCTGCGCAACGGCGACCTCCAGGGTCTCGGCAATCGTTACTTTGCAGGCGTCTTTGAGCACCGCCGCAAGGTCCTGTGCCGCCTCTCCAATAAGCAGCACTTCGTCACAGTGTTTTGCAACCGCCGCACGCAAAGGCCTGAAATCCGCGCCTTTGTCGCGGCCACCTGCGATGAGGATCAGTCGCGACGCCTCGCCAAGGCCGCTGATAGCCGCCATCGCGGCGCCGACATTGGTCGCCTTGGAATCGTTGATCCAGAATCCGACCGCCGAAGCCGGCACCGGCTCACAGCGGTGCGGCAATCCCGGAAACGTGCGCAGGACTTGCAACATCACCTCGCGGGGCAAATCTAAGGCCGTACCAAGTGCGAGAGCGGCCAGCGCGTTTGCAACATTGTGACGCCCGGGCAGTGACAGCTCATCTACCGCCAGCAGCTCATCAAAACCTGAGCACAGCATCTCTCTCCCGGAATCGTCCCTGCGGATCCCAAAGCCGTGCAGCTCCGGCTCACGCAGACGCCAGCTGATTTGTCGACGTCCGTCCAACTGTGGAGGGATCGTAAGCGGATCATCGCTGTGCACAACCGCACAGTCACAACCGTCAAAAATACGGTGCTTGGCGCGGTGGTACTGCTGCATGCTGCCATGGCGATCAAGATGATCCGCGCTCAGGTTCAGCACTGTCGCCACCGCCAGATTCAGTTTTCCCGCGCGCTCCAGCTGAAAGCTCGACAGTTCGATAACATACAGCTCGTTACTGTCATCGAGCAGATCCAGCATGGGTGTGCCCAGATTGCCCCCAACCCCAACCTTCCGGCCCGCCGCTCGCACCATGGCGCCGAGAATTTCTGTGACGGTGGATTTAGCATTTGATCCGGTAATCCCGACGACCGGCGCCGTGGCCACGGCCACGAACAGGTCGGCGTCACCGCTAAGCCTTGCACCGGCGTCAAGTGCGGGCTGCAGCCAGGGCTCTGCTGGCGAGATGCCGGGGCTCACAATCAGCTCTCCGGCTGTATCCAGAACTGCCAGCGAACCCTCGCCGAGTAGAACGCTTACTTCGGGCATTTCGGCTTTCAGCGTGGCGAGTGCGGGGGGCTCTGTGCGAGTATCAAAGACCGCAAATTCTTCGCCGCGCCGATAGAGATGACGAGCCACCGATAAGCCGGTAGGCCCAAGGCCAACCACCACTTTGCGGCGTGTGCTGCTGATCAGATCCGGGATTGAATTGCGCATGTCGGTCATCCCTAGCGCAACTTCAGCGTCGCCAGGCCAAACAGCACCAGCATTACAGTGATAATCCAAAAGCGCACAATAACGCGGGGCTCAGGCCACCCCTTGAGCTCATAATGGTGATGGATAGGCGCCATGCGAAAAATCCGTCGCCCGGTAAGCTTGAACGAAGCGACCTGCAGAATTACCGAGACGGTCTCGAGCACGAAGATGCCGCCCATGATAAAGAACACAATCTCGTGCCGGGTAATCACCGCCACCGTACCCAGGGCAGCACCCAGTGCGAGCGCGCCAACATCTCCCATAAATACCTGCGCGGGATACGTGTTGAACCACAGGAACCCAAGACCGGATCCGGCGATCGCCCCACAGAAAACGGCGAGCTCTCCACTACCCGCCACGTAGGGTATCTGCAGATACTGGGCAAAATTGATATTGCCGGTCAGATAAGCAATCAGCCCCAGCGCTGTTCCAACCAGTACCGTCGGCAGTATCGCCAGTCCGTCGAGACCATCGGTGAGGTTAACTGCATTACTGGCCCCCACGATCACAAAGTAGGTCAGCACGATGAACATAGGCCCCATGCTGAGCGCCACGTCCTTCAGGAATGGGAAATAGAGCTGCGTTGTCACCGGGTCGTCGGCGTTGACATAGAGAAACACCGCGGCGGCAAGTCCAGCAAGCGATTGCCAAAAGTACTTCCAACGCGCCGGCAAACCGCGCGGATTGCGTTCGACCACTTTGCGGTAGTCGTCAACCCAGCCCACAGCGCCAAAAGCGGCGGTAACCAGCAACGCCACCCAGACGTAAGCGTTGCTCAGGTCACCCCACAGCAGTGTACTGATCGCAATTGCCACCAGAATAAGTGCACCGCCCATAGTCGGCGTACCCGATTTTTCCAGATGGCTTTGAGGACCATCTGTGCGCACCGCCTGGCCGACCTGGTGGTAGTTCAATCGTCGGATCATGTACGGGCCCACGAGCAGCGATATCGCCAACGCTGTGCCTGCGGCAAGGATGCCGCGCAGGGTGAGATATCCGAAAACGCGAAAGCCTGATTCATACTGCGCCAGATATTCTGCGAGAAGAATCAGCATGAAGCACCCCGCTGTGCAATTGCGCGCAGATCTTGCAGTACCGCTTCCATTGCTGCACCGCGCGAGCCTTTAACAAGAATGCTGTCGCTGGCCTCAAGCAGTTCGGGCAATGCCGCACTCAGGGAATCCCGATCAGGGAACTGCTGCGCGCCCTCGCCAAAGGCAAGCGCGGCTGGACTCACAGCCTCACCCACCGAAACAAACAGCTGTATTCCCTGCGCCTTGGCTCGCGCACCCATCTCTGCGTGCTTGCTGGCGCTTTCATCCCCTAGTTCCAACATCTCACCGAGAATGAGCGTGCGAGTACCGGGCGTCTCTGCGAGCAAGTCTATTGCCGCGCGCACGGAACCGGGATTAGCGTTGTAACTATCATCAATCAGCACCGTGCCGCCGGACAGCGTCTCGCTGTGCAAACGGCCCGGCTCTGCATCACAATCCGACAGACCCGCAACTATTGCATCAAAAGAAACGCCCGCCGCCGAGGCCAGCGCAGCTGCCGCCAGCGCATTCGCAATGTTGTGCTGCCCGGGCAAGGGCAGTAACAGTGAACGTGATTGCCCGGACGCGTTCAGCGTAAATCGACTGCCCTGCAAACCGAGCGACTGCACGGAGCTTGCCGTGATGTCAGCCTCATGGTTGATCGAGTAGCTCAGCGTGCGTGCGCCACTTGCCGCGATACGTTCGCGCCACAGCGGAACCCATGGTTGATCCAGATTCAGAATCGCGAACCCCTGAGAATCCAGACCATCGTAAATCTCAGCCTTGATGCCAGCCACGTCGGCAACACTGCCAAAGCCGTCGAGATGCGCTTCCATCGCATTCAGTACGGTACTGATACCGGGTCGCGCCAATCCGCATAGATGCGCGATGTCGCCGCGCCCCGTAGCGCCCATCTCCACCACGGCATATTGCGTGTCGTCGTTCAGCTTTGCGAGGGTAAGTGGTACGCCTATTTCGTTGTTGTAGTTACCCGCCGTGGCCACAGTGATGCCCTGCCTGCGGAAAATGGAGCGGCACATGTTCTTGACCGATGTCTTGCCACAGCTACCGGTTATCGCCACCAGTACGCCGCTGAAAATCTCCCGATTCGCCGCGGCGATCTGCGTCAGTGCTGTCAGACTATTGGAGACTTTCAAGCATGGCAGCGTCGTACTTACGTCGCGCTCCACAACCGCCGCTATCGCTCCGCGAGCAGCAGCTTTGTTGACGAAATCATGTCCATCAACTCGAGCTCCTGGCACGGCAATAAACAAATCTCCGGATTGCACGCGCCTCGAATCAATTTCGACAGCTTGTATGGGCGCCATGCCTGCACATTCGGGGGCATCCGCAAACGTAGAGGCATTCGCAGACAGAACAGCCCCCAGGATAGAAGACAGTTCAGCGAGATTGATCGACGTCATCATGCTGCTAGCCTCGCAACAATCCTGCGGGCGACGTCGCTGTCACTAAAGGACAGACGTTCATCACCAATCAATTGATAATCCTCGTGTCCCTTTCCCGCGACCAGCACGCAGTCGTTCTTGTCAGCGCTCTTGATCGCTCTCTCTATGGCGGTAGCCCGATCCTCGCAGACCTCAAACTCGCCCGTCATTGCCGCGGCGATCTGGCCAAGAATACGCTGCGGGTCTTCGCTACGCGGATTGTCATTGGTCAGTACCGCGAAGTCCGCGGCCTCGGACACAGCCTCGGCCATGAGCGCACGTTTCCCGACATCGCGATCGCCACCGCAGCCAAACACCGCGATTAGCCGCCCCGTGCACAGCTCACGCAAAGTGCGGAGCACTTGGCGTAGCGCGTCTGGCGTATGCGCATAATCAACCACCACAAGGGGCGCGGCGCCTGATCTGATCGGTTCCATACGCCCGGGCACCGCCACAAG
Source organism: Congregibacter sp. (assembly GCA_045105635.1). GTDB lineage: Bacteria > Pseudomonadota > Gammaproteobacteria > Pseudomonadales > Halieaceae > Congregibacter. The sequence continues at coordinate 157,744 of JBGCDU010000006.1, read as the reverse complement.
GCTTTCGGCGGTCGCCACTACGCTGTCAAACGGCAACCCTGCCTGCATGCCAGCGGTGACTGCGGCTGCAAGATTCAGGGCATTAAAGGTACCCAACAGTGGGCAGCGCAATGTCGCCTTCCCCCAGTCGCTTTCCAGCCGCAATCGCAGACCCGAAGAGTCCTGCTCGAGCACACTGATCTTTACATCAAGCTTTGAAGCCGTTCGACCGTAGCGGAGCACCTGCACCTCGGGGGCCATCTGCGCCTGCAGTGTGGCCGCGAAAGGGTCATCGACGTTTATCGCCGCCTTACGGAGACCCGGAGACCGGAACAATTGCGCTTTCGCAGTACCATAAGCCGCCATGTCACCGTGGTAGTCGAGATGATCCCGAGTCAAATTGGTGAAAATCGCCGAATCAATCTCGATACCTCGCAGACGCCCCTGCACCAGCGCATGCGAGGATACTTCCATCGCCACAAAGGGCACTGCTTCCCCAGCCCATGCGGCTAGCAGTTTGTTTAGGGAGATCGGATCGGGCGTCGTATTGACAGCGTCCTCGGGGCGAGTATCAAGCGTCGCTCCCAGGGTCCCGATAACACCACAGTCGTAGCCCGCAGCGCGAATGAACTGACTCAGCATTTGGCTCACGGTGGTTTTACCGTTGGTGCCCGTGACCCCGGTTATATGTAGCTGCCTGCTTGGCTCACCATAAAATCGAGCCGCCAGAAATCCCAGCTTTTCGCGCAGATCCGGGATCACAATTGAGGGAAGATGTGCCTCTGACGTCAATGCGCCATCCACGATCGCAGCGCTCGCACCCGCAGCGGCGGCCTGTGACAGATAAGACCGTCCGTCGACGTCGTGCCCACGCAAAGCCACGAACAAGTCACCCGGGCGCAGCTGACGACTATCCATGCAAAGCCCAAGCACTTCGACATCCGGCACATCATCTACATACCCGGCAAGCAGTGCAGGCAGGTTCATCGCCGGACGCGTATCAGCAGCGACAATCATGGCTCGTCACGCCCCGCCAGCGCAGCCACCAATTCTTCGGGCTCCACGGGTGACTGAAGCTGCGGCGCAACACCCAGTAACCGGAGTGTCTCGCCTGCGACTCGGGCGAACACCGGAGCGGCAGCCGCCCCGCCGCCATAGCGGTCGCCCTTCGGCCGATCCAGCACAATAACGGTAACGAAGCGCGGGTTTTCTATCGGTGCAATACCTGCGAAAAGCGCCACATATTGATCGTCCTGGTAGACGCCGTTGGCAACCTTGTGCACCGTGCCGGTCTTCCCGCCCACCGAATATCCCGGTACGCGTGCTTTGCCGGCCGTGCCATTCTCCCCGGTCACCGCCTGCAGCACGTCGCGGACAGCATGTGCTATCTCGGCGCTGATCACCCGCTGGCGATTTTCGATCAGACCTTCTCGTCGCAGCAATGACAGCTCCGGAAGAAATCCGCCGTTAGCAAATACCGCATAAGCTCTGGCAATCTGTAGTGGCGTGGCGTTGAGTCCGTACCCAAACGCAAGGGTGACCAACTCGATGGGGCGCCATTTTGGCCGCTGTGGCAGCAAGCCTGAACTCTCGCCGGGAAAACCAGTCGCGGTGGGCTGTCCCAGGCCAAAGCGCTGAAACACATCCCAGATTGGTTGAGGACCCAGCTCCAAGGCCACTTTACTGATACCCACCTGGCTGGATTTTTCGACCACGCGCGCGAGGCTGATTTCGCCATAGTTGGTCGGGTCAGGTAGCATCTTGCGCCCGACCCGGATTCGGCCAGGGTTGGTATCGATTACGGTATCGGGGGTATACAGGCCACTTTCTAACGCTGCAGCCAAGGTAAGCGGCTTCATGGTAGAGCCCGGCTCGAACACGTCAGTCATCGCGCGGTTACGGGTCTGACTCATCTTGACAGCACTGCGATTATTGGGATTGAAGTCCGGCTGACTCACGCTGGCCAGGATTTCACCGCTGTGACTGTCGATAGTAACAATCACCCCAGCTTCGGCGCCTGTGACCTTGACCGCGCGACTGAGTTCTCGATGCTGTAAATACTGCAAGCGCAAATCGATGGAGAGCTGTAGATTCCGGCCCGGCTTTGCGGCTTCGATAACGCCGATGTCGCGCACGGCGTCACCGTGCAAATCCTTGATGTAACGTTTCTTCCCGGACTGTCCGCGCAGCCAGTCGTTGTAGGCAAGCTCCAGCCCGGCGACGCCGTCGCCATCGACATTGGTCATGCCCACCAACTGCGCTGCCACCTCGCCCGAGGGGTAGAAGCGCCGATATTCCCGCTCCGCACGAACACCGTCAATGTTGAGGGCAAGTATCCGGCGCGCCTGATCCGGCACAAGGTGGCGCCGCAAGTACATAAACTGGCGACCGGAGTAGCGCTGCAAACGTGTAGCCAACTGCTCCCGCGGCACCTCGAGAGCCGTCGCCAGCTCGCCCAGGCGCTCACTACCAGTGAGGATCGTCGGGTTCGCCCACAATGATATGACCGGCGTGCTCACTGCCAACGGTTCGCCTCGCCGGTCGGTGATCAGACCACGGTAGGCGGGCAACTCGGCGGTGCGCACCATGCGATTCGCACCCTGCTCCTTCAGGAACTCGGCGCCGCGGCCCATATCCAGAACCTGCAGCGAAAGCACGCGCAGCGCCAGCACAGCGAACATGACACACAGCAGCGCAATTACGAGGTAGGTGCGCCAGCGATGCGCCGGTGCTGCCAGGGAGCGACTCACCGAGGCACCAGCCTTGTTTGCGCATGACTGGGAATCCCCAGCCCCAGGGCATCGCCAGCCTCAGACTCAATACGATTATGCGAAGCCCACGTGCTTTGCTCGATAAGCAGGCGACTGTGCTCCTCCTCCAAATCCCAACGCTCAGCCTCATAATCCTGCAGACCCGCATACAGAGCGCGGGTCTGGTGCGTGCTCGCGATCACTGCGAAAGCGGACAGCACGACACCCAATAGCATGGCTAGAACACATACACTCCGCAACGCGATGCTCATCAGGCCAGCCTCTCTGCACAGCGCATAATTGCGCTGCGCGCGCGTGGATTACCTTGAATCTCTGCGGCGGACGCCCGCTGAGCTTTACCGAGCAGCCGCAGGTTTGGCGTACTTTCGCTGTGCCGAAGAGGAATATTGCGCGGCACCTGCGGCCCACGGCTCATATCGCGGAAAAAGCGCTTGACCAGCCGATCTTCGAGCGAGTGAAAACTGATGACCACCAATCGCCCACCAATCTCCAGCAGCGATAGTGCAGAGGCCAGAAAATCGCGAAGGTCATCCAGCTCGCGATTGATACGAATGCGGATGGCTTGGAATGCGCGGGTTGCCGGATGTTTGTGTTTTTCCCAACGCGGATGCGCGGCACTCACCACGCTGGCTAACTGCGACGTCCGCGTAATGGGCTGTGCTGTGCGAGCTTCAGCGATTGCGGCAGCAATCCGCCGCGCATACCGCTCCTCACCATAGTCCCGTAGTACCTGTACCAACTCAGACTCATCGGCAGTCGCCAGCCACTGCGCAGCCGACTGCCCTCGGCTGCGATCCATACGCATATCTAGCGGACCATCGCCCTGGAAACTAAACCCGCGCTCAGATTGATCTAACTGGGGACTGGACACGCCCAGGTCCAGCAGTATCCCGCTGGCCAGGCCCAGACCGCTGCCGCTCAGCAGCGCGGGCAACGCGGCAAAGCTGTCCCGGCGAAACACCAACCGAGGATCGTCTGCGGCAAGCAGCAGCGCCTCGCGCTCAGCCTCTTCATCCTTATCGACCGCAAGAAGATGCGCGCTGGATTCCAGGCGACGCAGAATTTCGCGACTGTGGCCCCCACGACCAAACGTGCCGTCTACATACAAACCAGCGGGGTTGCCTACCAGCGCATCAACCGCTTCGTGCAAAAGGACTGTGTCATGTGTGGCCTTCATTCAGAGTTGCAGCGTCAGTAACTCATCGGGCAGGGGCTCATCACTCGCCACGTGCTCCAGCGCCTTGTCGCGCTCCGCCACCCAAAGATCCTCGCTCCACAATTCAAGCTTGCTTATCTGCCCCACCAACACCAACTTCTTCTCTAGCTCTGCGTATTCACGCAGTGCGGGCGGCAACAGCATGCGGCCATTACTGTCCAACTCGACATCCGAGGCGTAACCCAGGATCAATCGTTGAAAACGCTTTACAGCGGGTTTCATAGAAGGCAAGTTCTGCAGGTCCTCCTCGATTCGGATCCAGACAGGCAGCGGGTAAATGCACAAACATTTGTATTGCGTATCGATGGTGACAACGATTTCGCCGCCGCATTGCTCCAAAAGCGGCTCGCGCTGGCGTGCTGGGATCGCTAAACGACCCTTCGCATCCATATTGATGTGCTGCACACCACGAAACACTGCTTTGAACCCCTTTCGTTCTGACTTCTCCCACAAAAAGCCAGAAAACTCCACAAATCACCACTACGCGACACTATAGGGCGGTCAAAAACCACAAGTCAAGATGATTCGTCTAAAAAAGCCTGTTAATTCAGGGGTTTGGAGTGAGCATTGAACAACACAAGGCATCAGAATGCGCGGCAGGAAGGAGGTAAAAAATCGCAAAAACATGACTGTATGACACTATCTTGAGTGTTTACATTAAGTTAAAGCGTATTTAATTATCGATATCCGCTGCTTTAGTCGAAATTCGTCTAACGGCGCGCTCTAGACCGGCCTAATTCTTCAGCAGCTACGACAACTACCGCAAAAACCGGAGCATGGAGGCACAGCAACGCGAGCGGCGTCGCTGGGTAAGCGGTAAGCGGTAAGCGGTAAGCGGGCGATATCTTCAGGCGAGACGGCGGCAGCTGAAACAATCGTTAATCGCGTGTCTGCGGGTTTTGTCGGCGCCAAGGATAGATCGTCCTTATTGCGCAGCGAGCGACCCCTAATTCTAGCGCATGGAGTCCGCAGGGCGGGCAGGCCATGCGGGCACTACAATAAAGGGTAACTACCCCTTTACCACGCAAGCAGGCTCATCCGTTGTATCCGCAAACAAGGGATACACCCGCCAACCCACTATGCGCCTGCACTATGCGCCCGCACTATGCGCCTGCACTATGCGCCTGCACTATGCGCCTGCACTATGCGCCTAAAGAAAAGGAGTCGGCCGATAAGCCGGGTTCTGTCGTGGACGATCATTCATCTGGGACAGACGTCACCGCCTGCCTCATGCGACCTACCCGAATCCACTGCGGGCCGCAGCTAATGGATTCCTATTTGGTCTTGCTCCAGGTGGGGTTTACCATCGCCGCTCCTGTTACCAGTCGCGCGGTGCGCTCTTACCGCACCATTTCACCCTTACCTGCCTACTCCGGGGAGTATCGCAGGCGGTCTGCTTTCTGCTGCACTTTCCGTAGGCTCGCGCCCCCCAGGGGTTACCTGGCACCCTGCCCTATGGAGCCCGGACTTTCCTCCATGATGTGCGCGTCAAAGACACGCCACACAGCGATCGCCTAGCCAACTCCGAGCGCAGAGTAGCCAGCCGTAACGAAGCTTGCAAGAACTACTCGCCGCGTCGCTCCAGCAAGTAAGCATAAAGTTGTCGACTGTGCAGCCCGGAGTAGGCAGCTATCAGCTTGGCAGCCTGGCGCGCCGGCATATGCTCGGCCATTGACTCGAGCAGGGTCGCCAATTGATGATCGAGAACCAGTTCTGTCTTACTGGGCGCAGGCCCCAGCAGCAGTACAATTTCTCCTCGCGTCTGATTCGGATCCTCGCCAACCCATACGCACAGCTCCGAAACAGCACCGCGACGTATGGTTTCGTAAGCCTTCGAAATTTCTCGCGCTATCGCCGCCTCACGCTCTCCCCCGACAATCTCCTGCATATCCGCCAGGGTCGCTTTCAGGCGATGCGGGGCCTCGTAAAAAATCAGCGTTACCGGCGACACGGCGAGTGCCTCAAGCCGTCGTTTTCGCGCTTCTGCGCGGCTGGGCAGAAAGCCCTGAAAACTAAATCGATCACTGGGAAGCCCCGCAGCGGACAACGCGGCAATCGCAGCGCAGGCTCCCGGTATCGGCACCACAGCGTGGCCTGCTTCCTGCACCGCACGTACCAACCGATATCCTGGATCGGAAATCATGGGAGTGCCAGCATCGGAGACCAGCGCAATACTCCCGCCCACGGCTATACGCTGCACCAGATTTGCTGCAACCTGCGCGCCGCTGTGCTCGTGATAAGCAAGCAATGGCGTGTCAATTCCCTCGTGACGAAGCAATTGCCCCGTGCGCCGTGTATCCTCGGCCGCGATCAGATCACAGCCTGCCAACACATCAAGCGCACGGCGAGTAATATCACCCAGATTACCGATGGGGGTCGCAACGATGTAGAGCGCCGGTTCCAAGCGCGTAGGGCTCCCTTATAATACTGGTCTTATACGTATACGCGCATAAATGCACTGCGAAGCGTCGCCGCATACAGAGCGACGGGCAAGAGATTGAGGATAGCATGCTGATCGACTCCGGCCGCTGGCGAATCGTCGCGACACTGGTAGTGATACCCCTTTTCGTTGTCGCCTGCGGTAGCTCGCCCGATTCCCCGCCAAATCGCGCGGAATATCCGGGCAGCTTTCCCGGGGGGATCAATCCAGAGGCGCCGCCCGTTGAGAATGACACCCAGGCCGAGGAACTCGACGCGTCCGAATTCCTTCCTGATGTCGACGCTGAACTGTTTGAGGCGACGCGCATCGCGCTCGCGGCGGGCGACTGGCTTGCCGCTACACTCGCGCTTCCAAAAGCCTCCGTAGAACTTCTCCCAGAACGCATTGTGGAGGAAGAAAGCATCAGCACCGTGGCCAGTGAACTGACAGCGACCGCATTGTGGACACGCTATTACGACGCCCGAATCAAGCTCTTGAAGGGTGATGTAGACGTGCACGATGCGCTGATAGATTCACTGACCCGCACGGCGCTCCCCGGCACGCTGCATAAAGAGCTACTGCTACACAAGCTCGGCCTTGCTGCACTGGCGGCCGACGCACAGGCTCAGGTGTGGAACAGCTATCGCTTACTCCGCGCGGGCGGCCATTCAATGCTCGACGAGGCGGCCAGCCAGGCCGCGCTCTGGCGGGCAGCGCAGCTTCTGAGCCCAGATCAGTCGACCAATCTGAGTAGTCGTGGCGACCCTGATCTGCAAGCCTGGCTGACACTCGCGTCGGCCAGCAACGAAGATAGTGCACAGAACGCGGCGACCGCCATTACCGTGTGGCGAGAGCGGCACCCGGAGCATGCCGCCACTGCCTACGCAGACAGTTTGCTGGAGGCCGCGCTGCGCGACGCACAAACCACCCAAATCACTTTGCTACTGCCGCTGTCTGGCTCGCTGGAAAAAGCCGGCGACGCGGTGAGCCGAGGATTTCTGGCCGCCTACTACGCAGATCAACAAAACACGCTGAGCATCGATATCGTAGACAGCCGACGTCACGACAGCGTCAGCGCCGCCTACGTAGAGGCAAGCCAACGCGGGGCGGACATTGTCATCGGCCCCCTGGGGAAGCAGCAGGTGGCTGAGCTGCTCGCACAGACAACACTACCTACACCACTGCTCGCATTGAACAGGCCGGAAACGCAGCAGATGGCGTCCGCCTCCGCTTTGCTGCTGTCTCTGGCGCCGGAAGACGAGGCCCGACAGCTGGCAGAGCGGGCCTACGCTGACGGGATGCGTCGCGCTTTGCTAGTGCGCCCTGAGGGCGTCTGGGGCGATCGCATGCAGCGTGCGCTCGATCAACGCTGGCGTGAGTTAGGTGGCAAAGTCCCCAGCCAGGCCCTTTACGGAAACCCCAGCACGCACTCCGACTCCATCCGCAACGCCCTGGGGCTGGATCGCAGCGCTAGTCGAAGTGCTGCGGTACGAGGACTGTTTGACGCTCGGGTCGAGACCAGCGGTCGTCGACGGGAAGATCTGGATGCCGTGTTTCTGTTGAGCAAAAATACAGACGAGGCACGGGCGTTGAAACCAATGATCAACTACCACTATGCCGGCGATCTTACGGTCTACGCACTCTCTACTGCCGATAGTGGAAGTGACGACCCCGCGCAAAACCGGGACCTCGGCGACGTGCGCCTCCTCGCGATGCCCTGGCGCCTGACCGACGACGGCTTGACGAGCTTGATCGGCAACGATGATTCCGGGAGCTATGCTGCACTGAACGCACTGGGCGCCGATGCGTTTGCAGTAGCACGGCGCTGGTGGCGCATGTCGAGCGCTGCAAATCCGGTATACGAAGGCTATACCGCTGAGTTGCACGCCGCCGAAGGTAACCGGGGCACGCTATTGCGTCGACTAAAAACGGCTGAATTCGACCGAGGCGTGCTGACGCCACGATGATCTAGACTTTTCCAGCAGCGACGCATCCTGTGTCGCCATCCGGAAACATCAAGCATCGTAGGTAAGACAATGCTCAACGGCAACGATTTCGAAGCGCGTAGCGAACGACTGCTTCGCGACTACGGTTTTACCATCATAACGCGACAGTACCGTTGCAAAGCCGGGGAAATCGACCTGATCGCGCATAACGAGCACCAGTTGCTTTTTGTCGAGGTTCGGGCCCGAAGCAGTCTCCGCTATGGCGGTGCTGCCGCTTCTGTAAATCGCGCGAAGCAGTGTAAACTGGCAAAATGCGCAGCGCTTTTCCTGAAGCGAAACCCGTGCTGGCGCCAACTGCCCTGTCGCTTTGACGTTATCAGCTGGGAACCCGGACCAGATTCTCCTGCCGTGCAAGCGCGGTGGATACAAGCCGCTTTTTTACAGTGAGCGTTAATGTCAAACAACTACGACCAGATTGCACAGACGTTTCACCAGCGCATCGACTGTATCGCCGGCGCGGTGGACGAACTAGCGCCAGGACTTGAAGCCGCCGCTGAATGCATCATGAAGGCCGTGCTTGACGACCGTAAGGTCCTCGTTGTCGGTTGTGGTCAAGATGCGGCCCTCGCCAACTATGTCGCTACAACGCTTCGCTCACCGACCAATGGCAGCCCTCCTCTTCCGGCCGTGCCCCTGGTATCCGATCGGGCACCTGACCCACATGATGAGATGTGGATCGCCCTCAAGACACTCTCTCGAGACGGCGATGTCGTGCTCTGCATGGACTCGTCCGACCAGGCCCCACTTGCCCACTTCTGCGCCCGCTTTGCGTCAGCGCGAAACCTTACGGCGGTTTTGCTGTCCGAATCGATGGAGGAGAATGCTGGGCTCACCGTCGCTTTGCGCGCGGAGAACGCCATGCTGCGCCGGGAGCTAATGCTCATGGCATGTCATAGCCTTGCAGAACAAATCAGACATAGCATGCTTGGAGAGTAAATATTCTGATGATGGCGATCCGCAGCGCGTCCAGGGATTCAACTGACTTTTCAGGATTTCCTCGCCCGCATGACTTTCACAACCCCAAGACCCTGACCACCAAAAAAGGTAGCAAGGCCATCCTGGCACGTATGCTCGCGGCAAGCAGCTTTGCTGGCTTCGCGCTGTGCCTTGCGGTCCTGCAAGGATGCGGCTCGTTTCTCGCCGCGGTGGATTCCAACGCTATTGTGGACGACCCTGGCGAGCGGACTTTTTATCAGCGCCTTGCCGACGAGTCTATCGAGACAAAAGCCGTGGTAAACCTGCACGCCGCCGACGAGGGTTTTGACCAGTCCCACCTGGTCATACAGAGCTACAACGGGTACGTATTGATTGCCGGGCAGGTCCCGGTCGAAGCATTGCGGCAGAAGGCCAATGACGTCGTGCGAAGTATTCGCGACGTGCGTCGTATCTATAATGAATTGGAGGTCGCGGCCCCCAGCTCTACCGTCACGAGGGGGTCTGATGTTTGGATCTCCAGTAAGGTAAAGACGTTTTTACTTGCAGCGAGATCAACACCCGGGCTCAGAGTGAAAGTAGTCACGGAAAACGGCGTGGTGTTCCTACTCGGCATGGTGACTCGCGACGAAGCTGATCGAATTGCCGCGGAAGCGGCTGATGTATCCGGAGTTCAGAGGGTCGTTCGCTTATTCGAATACATTGACTGAACCCAATGGCAAACAGCCGCTGCTACACTTCTGGATTGCACTTCTGGATTGCACAGCTACCTTACGCTGCACCCGACTTACTTTACAACCTTGAGCGTCGGCTTACTGGCACGATGCAGCGGTGTGGGCGTAGCACCTCCATCCTCCGGGCCTGGACCATCATCCTTCTCCACCTCAAAAGCCATGCCCTGCCCATTTTCACGCGCGTAGACTCCCAGCACAGCTGCCATCGGGATAAATATATCCGTAGGCCGGCCGCCAAAACGACCGTTGAAACTGACGCAATCATCGGCCAGCTGGAGTTCGATAACCGCGGAAGGTGACAGATTCAGAACAATCTGCCCGTCTTTGACGTATTGCTCCGGAACATCTACACCGTCTATGGTCGCGTCGACAATCACGTGCGGAGTACAACCGTTATCAACGATCCACTCATAGAGTGCACGAAGTAAGTAAGGCCTACTGGAATTCACGGTAAAGCTCGGAGGCTAGCGGCGCGGTTCGGGATCTACAGTCGCATCTCGCGTTCCTGCTCGGTCAGGCTTTGCTGAAATGACTCGCGCTTAAACAGAGAATCCATGTAAGTGAACAGCGGCTTGGACTGTTTGCTGGGCCGGATATCAACGCTCAGCGAGGGCAGGCGCCACAAAATCGGCGCAATGCAGCAGTCCACCAGGGTGAATTCTTCATTCATGAAGAAGGGTTTCTCGGCGAAGATAGGCGCTATCGCCATGATGCCCTCGCGCAATTCCTTGACTGAACGCTTAACTACGTTATCGCTGCGCGAGTTTTGAATCGAATCGATCAGTGTGCACCAATCGTGTTCTATGCGATGCATAAAAAGACGGCTCTCGGCTCTCGCCACCGGGTAAACAGGCAGTAGCGGCGGATGCGGAAACCGCTCGTCCAGGTATTCCATCATTACGCGGGTTTCGTAGAGCGATAGCTCCCGGTCGACCAGTGTAGGCAATGAGTTGTAAGGATTGTGTTCCGACATTTCCTGGGGAGGATGAGCCGGGTCGACATCGATGATGTCAGCAGTGACGCCCTTTTCCGCGAGGACGATACGGACACGGTGGCTGTAATGAGATGTCGGATCAGAATAGAAAATCATGAGTCTATGGGGGCCTGTTTTATTCGTTGACAGCGAGCGTGTCAGCTAAGGTGCTCGCTAATAGGGCGAATGATACGACATAAACGAGGCTAGACGCCGTCAATTCGGTCATATCGTGGGATATATACACTAAGAACCGCAAAGTGTTTGTCGGATACGTAGAATCAGCGAAGATTCACGTCATTATACCGCCTCAGCAAACATCTCTGCCGCACGGCTCAGATGCTGGCGCTCAAATATTGGAATAAGCCTCAACACTCGAATGCCTGTAACACACTGGCAATGCGAATGAGCCCTGCTCGAAAGCAAGCGCCGTAGGTCACCGGGGCAGTGCGTTATAAACATTCAATTGCCAGCAACGGACACCGGCCTCTTTGCACGGTAACGCTGTGCCAACTACTGTACGTGCTACCTCCGACTCACATCTATATAAGCTCACCGGCGCCGCATAAAAGCCAGTGCGCGGTCTCAGTTTCGCGCAACCACGTCCCGATCAGTGTACGTCTTTCCAATACTCTCGATTCAGCAATGTCGCAAATATAAAGAAGACCGCAATAAACATCAGCGCGTATACGCCGATACGCTGCCGATCCGCTTTCATAGGCTCAGCCACATATGCGAGAAAATTAACCAGGTCATAGATCGTCCCATCAAACTCTTCCGCATCCATCAGGCCTTCCCGAACAACGGACATCTCGCTGCACGCGTCATGATGCTCTGCATCAGCGCCATCTTCAGCGTGATCGTCACTAGCCGCGCAGGCCTTCAGGCCCTGCAATTCGAGCAACACATGCGGCATTCCTACATTGGCATAGACCCGGTTATTGACGCCGTATGGACGAGTGTCATCCTGATAAAATGCGCGCAGGTAGGTGTAAAGCCAGTTGGGTTTTCTTGCACGGGCCACCAGCGTCAAGTCCGGGGGCGCAGCGCCAAACCACACCTTGGCTCGATCCTTGTCCATGGCGTTTTCCATCAGCGCTCCGACCTTCACCTCAGGGTCGAAAATCAGGCTCCCGTGCATCATGTCCTCAGGAATACCCAGGTCCTCCGCAACACGGTTGTAGCGAGAATACTGCAGTGAATGGCATCCCATGCAGTAGTTCATATAGACCTGAGCGCCTTTTTGCAGGGATTCTTTATCGCTGATATCCAATTCAATCTGATCGCAGGGAATAGCGCCGCAATCAAAAGCAGCGTCCGCGCCCACAACCTTCAACGGAATGATGGTCAACGCCAGAATCAGCACCAGACCGGCGAGAGATCCTGCGGGCCCAATACCACCATCCATTGTGACCCGCTCAGGAACCGGCTTGGCCTCATCCATCTTGCTCCAGATCGGCATCAGGAGGAAGAACGCGAAGTAGAAGATCGAGCATATCTGCGCCAGGAACGTCCTCTCCGGCGTTGGCGACTTCACGCCGAGCACGCCCAGGATCAGGAACGAAGCGACGAACAGTACCAACATGGTTCTGTTGAGATTGCCGCGGTAACGCCAGGATTTGACCGGCGACCGATCCAGCCACGGAAGGACAAAAGGAATAGCGACGCTAGCCGCAAACGCCAGTGACCCCAGAGCCTTGTCGGGTACCGCACGCAGCACCGAATAAAATGGCGTGAAATACCAGACTGGCGCAATGTGGTCAGGAGTCTTGAGCGCATTCGCCTCCTCGAAGTTGGCGTACTCAAGAAAGAAGCCGCCCATTTCCGGCATAAAGAACATAACCAGGCAGAAAGCAAATAGGAACACCGCTATGGCCTGAATATCGTGGACACTGTAGTACGGGTGAAACTTGATGCCGTCGAGGGGCACGCCGTCAGGACCCTTGTTTTTCTTGATTTCCACGCCATCCGGATTGTTGGAACCCACCTCGTGCAGCGCCAGAATATGCAGAACCACCAGCGCCAATAACACGATGGGCAAGGCCACCACGTGCAGTGCAAAGAAACGGTTTAGCGTAACTCCAGAGAGCAGATAATCTCCGCGGATCCAGGTAACGAGATCCTCTCCAAACACGGGAATGGCACCAAACAGCGAAATGATCACTTGAGCGCCCCAATAGGACATCTGCCCCCAGGGAAGCACATAACCCACAAACGCTTCTGCCATCAGTATGACGAAAATGAGCATACCAAAGACCCATAGCAACTCACGCGGCTTCTTATAAGAGCCGTAAATGAGTGCGCGAAACATATGCAGGTAGACAACCACAAAAAACGCCGATGCTCCGGTGGAGTGCATATAGCGAAGCACCCAGCCATAGTCGACATCGCGCATGATGTATTCAACGGATGCGAAAGCCTCTTCAGCGCTCGGCGTGTAGTTCATGGTCAGCCAGACGCCAGTCAGCAACTGGTTAACCAGCACCAGCAGCGAGAAAACGCCAAAGCAGTACCAGAAGTTAAAATTCTTGGGCGCGTAGTACTTGCCCATATGCGTATCCCACGCACGCGTAATGGGCAGACGCTCGTCTACCCAATCACGCAGTCCAATCAGCACGTTCGCCATCAGGCTGCCTCCGCATCTACGCCGATAACTACGACGCTCTGACTCTCAAAAGAATAAGGTGGGACTTCAAGGTTCGCCGAAGCCGGAACACCGGAATAGACTCGCCCGGCTAGGTCGAACTTGGATCCGTGGCAAGGGCAGAAAAACCCGCCCATCCACTCATCACCGCCAAGATCTGCCGCGCCAACTTCAGGGCGAAACTTTGGTGCACAGCCGAGGTGCGTGCATAGCCCCACGACAATCAGTAGCTCAGGACGAATACTTCTTCCTTTGCCGGTGATATACGCGGGCTGCTTGGAAGCCGTTGATTCGGGATCTTTAAGGAGACTGTCTACATTATCGAGATCTGCGAGCATTTCCGTTGTGCGGTTCACGACATACACCGGCTTACCACGCCATTCGACAACCACCATTTGTCCGGGCTCGACTTTGCTGATGTCAGCCTTTACCGGTGCTCCGGCGGCTTTGGCCTTTGCCGATGGGTTCCAGGACCCAATGAAGGGGACGGCTACGGCCACAGCTCCCGCTGCGCCTACCGCGCTGGTTGTTACCGTTAAAAAACGGCGTCTGTGCTCATCGACCTCTTCAGCGGAATCGTTGGCTGTTGTGGCACTGGACATGACGTGGGTCTCCTGTCAGCGTCTACTCGATTTTGATACGCCGAATGTACTGGAATCAGGCGCGCGTGGCGCGCTCACTCTCGTAAAAAACTTTCGGCAAAAACTTACGGCAAAAACAAAGCTAAATTTTAAGCGATGGAATGGTAAAGACTTTACCCTGTGCAAACAAGGAACCTTGTCGCTTTTTCCATGGCAAACCGTTGATTTATCTCGAAACTTGGGCAAATTACATTCAAAAAAAAAGCCCGACCGATAAACGGCGCGGGCTTTTTTCTGCGGCGCTGTCGCCGCAGTAACATTAACGCTTGGAGAATTGTGGACGCTTGCGTGCCTTGCGCAGACCCACTTTCTTACGCTCCACTTCCCGGGCATCGCGAGTTACAAAGCCTGCTGAACGCAAAGTGCCTCGCAACGATTCGTCATATTCGAGCAGAGCCCGCGTGATGCCGTGACGAATTGCGCCGGCCTGACCAAAGCTACCGCCGCCTTCAACCGTCACTTTAATATCGAACTTTCCCACAAGATCAACCAACTCAAGCGGTTGACGAACGATCATGCGTGCAACCTGACGGCCAAAATACTGGTCCAGAGGCCGCTGGTTAACGGTTATGTCCCCCGCTCCGTTGCGAATAAAAACACGGGCTGTCGACGTTTTGCGACGACCGGTGCCGTAATACTGAGTTGCGCTCATCGTCACTCCTAGATGTGTAGCGGCTGTGGCTGCTGCGCCGCATGCGGATGCGCATCGCCAGCGTACACTTTTAACTTACGAAACATGGCGCGGCCCAATGGATTGCGCGGCAACATGCCTTTCACGGCACCCTGAAGAACCCGTTCCGGTGCCTTTTCTATCAACTTCTCGAACGACATGGACTTGAGTCCGCCGGGGTACCCGGTGTGCCGGTGGTACATCTTGTCGGTACGCTTGGCGCCGGTGACAGCCACTTTTTCGGCATTGATAACGACGATATAGTCACCCGTGTCGGTATGCGGCGTGAATTCCGCTTTATGCTTGCCACGCAGACGGTGCGCTATCTCACTGGCCAAACGGCCAAGCGTTTTATCGGTCGCGTCCACGACAAACCAGTCGTGACTGACTTCACCAACTTTGGCGCTATAGGTCTTCATTGCTTTCGCCTCAGGAGGGGCCAAAAAAAGAGCGCGAATATTACTTATCTGAAGACCCAATGGCAAGCACCATTTCGCTTAAGCCCCTGCAAGGTTTTTTTGCTGGCTCGAACCATGTTATGGACGGTGCTCCAGGGCAAGGTATTCATGCGACTGCATTTCATACAATCGTGAAATCGTGCGGTCAAATTCAAACACCAGGCGCGTGCCTCGATACAGCTCTGCAGCCGGCGCTTCGGCGGCTATAACCAGCTTCACATGCCGATCGTAAAACTCATCAACGAGATTTACAAAGCGTCTCGCCTGATCCTCCTGGTTCGCACCCAGTACGGGGACACCCGAGAGAATAACGGCATGGAACTCCCTTGCGAGCTCAATATAGTCATTCTGAGACCGAGGCCCATCGCAGAGCTCCTTAAACTCGAACCAGGCCACGTCATCGGCTACCCGGCGGCAAGTCAGGTAACGCCCGTTAATCTCTATGGGCTGCCAGTGCTGCGCTATATCGGGGGCCAGACGCTCGAAGCTCTGCTGCAAACTCGCATCAGCATCAGGCCCAAGCGGTGAATGATATAACTGCGCCTGCTGAAGCGTTCGCAAGCGATAATCAGTCCCCGCATCAACATTCAACACCTGCGTGTGCGCTTTCAAGAGGTCGATCGCGGGCAAAAAGCGTGCCCGCTGCAGACCGTTGGCATACAGGCCGTCCGGGGCGATATTGCTCGTCGCGACCAGACTGATGCCGCGCGCGAATATAACTTCCAGGAACTTCCCCAGAATCATTGCATCGGCGATGTCACTGACAAAAAACTCGTCAAAACAGATGATCTCTGTCTCGCCAGCCAACTGATCCCCAAAGACATCAAGAGGATTCTTTTCGCCTTCAAGCAGCGCAAGCTCGCGGTGAACTCGCTGCATAAATCGATGGAAGTGAACGCGCAGCTTGCGCTCAAACGGCAGACATTCGTAGAAGGCGTCCATCAGGTAGGTCTTACCGCGGCCCACGCCTCCCCAGAAATAGAGCCCTTGCTCTGGCTCGATACTCACAGAAAAACGGCGCTTGAAGCGATTTAGCACGCCGCTATCCCGCGCTCGCCTGGCGAGCACGCGCTCGTAAAGGTCCTGCAATTGACGAACGGCTTGCTCTTGCGCCACATCGTGATTGAAGTCCTCTTTACCCAAATCGGATTGATATCGCTCCCAGGGCGTCAATGCATAAATCGGACGCTTTCAAGCGCCCCCCTCTTCTTCAGCGTGGCGGCGCGACACCTTACTTGCCTGCCCGACCTTTTGGCAATCTACCTATGTCACTTGGCGCTGACGACGTTATACTTCCGACCTCTTTTTTTACGCTGAGGACAACACTGTGAACACCGGTATGGAAGAAGTGATTTTTGCCGCTGCAGCCGCTGCGGTGGTTGGAATGTTGATCGGTTTTCTAACCGGTCGCCGTGCGTCCCCCGATGTGCAGCAGACCCGGGAGCTGGAACGCCAACTGGAGGAAGCAAAAGTCACGCAGGAGCGATATGCGAACCAGGTGAACACGCACTTCGCTGACACTGCAAGCAAGCTCACGATGCTGACCGCGACCTACCGAGATGTGTACGAACATCTGGCCAACGGCGCAACAGATCTTTGTGACAAAGAGGCGGCCCAAGGTTTCACTGCTCTGGCAGCCCCAGCCACCAGTGCTGATGACATACCCATAGACTCGGACAGCGTCATGGTGGAAGCACCAAAGGACTACGCTCCAAAGTTGTCCTCAGACGATCCCGGCGTACTCAACGAACGTTTTGGGCTTGAGGGGCAGAACGTACCTCCAGAAGAAACCGCAAAACGCGTTGAGTGATCGAGCAGCGTTACAGAGAAACGGCACAGAGCAAATTTACAAATCAGAGTTACAAATCAGAGTTACACAGCAGAGTCACACAGCAAAGCGACACAGCAGAATAAGCAGCGCTTAAACGGGATTATCGCAGTCGATAAAGGTCCATTCCAGATCAAACTCGCCCGCGAGCGCAGCCGCCAGGGCCTGCACGCCGTAACGCTCGGTCGCATGATGTCCCGCAGCCAGATACGCGATGTCCAACTCCCGCGAAGCGTGCACGGTGGGCTCTGAAATCTCTCCGGAAATATACACATCAGCACCGCAGGCGGCGGCCTGTTCAAGGTAGCCCTGCGCTGCGCCGGTGCACCATGCGATCCTTGACACCACGCGAGACTCGCTGCCTATCAGCTGCGGCACTCGCGAGGTCAAGGCGTGAACGCTTTCTGACAGGGTCGCGAGAGTCACGGGAGCTGGCAACGTCCCGATATTCCCCACGGCGCGAGCATCGCCGGGCGCCAGAGGCGCAGGCGACTGAATACCGAGGAGACTCCCGAAGCGCGCGTTATTGCCCAGCACTGGATGCGCGTCCAGCGGCAGATGATAGGCCAGCAAGCTCATATCTGCCCCCAGCAAGGTGCCGAGTCGACGCCGCTTCATCGCCACAATCGGCTGCGCTTCGCCGCGCCAGAAGTAACCGTGATGAACAAGGAGCGCGTCGGCCCCCCAGTCTACCGCCTCGTCCAGCACCGATTGATTGGCAGTCACGGCGGCGGCCAGCTTCTGCACTCTCCCTTTACCCTGCACCTGCAGGCCGTTGGGACAATAGTCATCGAAGCTGTCACTGTTCAATTCCTTGCTGCAATGGCTCACGAGCGTGCTTAATGCGACGGCCATAGGTCCTCCACGGATCCTGTTTAGAGGCGGGCCATCATATACAATGGGTTTTTAAATTACTCAACGAGGGCGCATGCGCGCTTTTCTGAACTTTGCTACTTGGCCCGCTGTCGCTGGCGTGTTGGGAGCGCTGTTGGTGCTAAACCAATGGGTACTCCCTCGCGCCGCTCTCGACCCGGACGCCAGGCAAACCCCCAACTACCGGCAAGCGGTGGGCAACGCCACGCCTTCGGTGGTCAATATCTACACCGCCCGCGTCACCACGCAGAGCAGCCGGGTCCTAGAAAATGGCTTTATGTCGATTCCAAACGGCGCAGCGCGGCAGCGCGTAGAGCGCTCACTGGGCTCAGGCGTAATCATGAGCGAGGACGGCTACATCCTCACTAACTGGCATGTCGTTGCTGAGGCCGATGCCATCCAGGTATTGCTTAGCGATGGTCGCTCGGTTCCCGCGGAACGCGTTGGTCATGATGAAAAAACCGATCTGGCGGCGCTGCGCGTGGACTTGCAGGGCCTAAGCGCCGTGACCATAGCGAATTCGGATCAATTATCCGTGGGTGATGTCGTGTTGGCGATAGGAAACCCGCTCGGTTTTGGCCACTCCGTGACCCAGGGTATCGTGTCGGGCCTGGGCCGATTCATGCTCGACCCTGGTGCTTATGAGGGCTTTATCCAGACCGATGCGGTCATTCATCCCGGTAGCTCTGGCGGGGCATTGGTAGACGCTAGCGGCGCACTCGTCGGCATAAACACCCTGATTTATACCTCTGCCGAAGGCGGGAACACCGGTATGGTGGGTATCGGCATTTCGCTAGCCATTCCCTCCAATCTCGCTGAATTTGTGATGGGCGATCTCATCCGTTACGGCAGGGTTATCCGTGGCTGGCTCGGCGTTGAGGCCATGCCAATCCCTGCGACCTCGGCAGGGCAATATCTGGAGGTGAGAAGCGTGGTCCGCGATGGACCGGCCGACCGCGCGGGCCTGCGCCCGGGAGATTTG
The DNA here is from genome assembly GCA_045105635.1 of Congregibacter sp. GTDB lineage: Bacteria > Pseudomonadota > Gammaproteobacteria > Pseudomonadales > Halieaceae > Congregibacter. The sequence goes on along the minus strand of JBGCDU010000006.1, from coordinate 138,617 downwards.
ATTACCCACTTCAATAACGAACGGGTCGACGACGTGCGTCTGGCCATGTACCAGGTATCGCTGCTCAGGCCTGGTGAAAAGCTGAGCATCACGGTAAACCGCGAAGCGGGAGCCACAGAACTCACAGCCATAGTCGGTATTGTGCCCAGCGCCCCGAATCTGGGGCAATGACAGGTCTACTTCGAGCCAGCTGTGGAGCCGTTTTTCCGACACTGCAGCCGCATAAGCGGGCCAGGCTCATGGGCGTTTAGTCCGCGGTCTCCAGGCGCATTTGCGCGCTGCGCGCATGCGCAGTAAGGAACTCACCCTCAGCGAGCACGCTTGCGATCTTCGCCAACGGCACCGCCCCCGCTGCAGAGCAGTGAATCACCGAGCTGCGCTTCTGAAAATCATATACCCCGAGTGGCGACGAAAATCGCGCTGTGCCCGCTGTGGGCAGAACGTGATTTGGACCGGCACAGTAGTCGCCAAGCGCTTCGCAGCTGTGATTACCCATAAAAATGGCACCCGCCGCGCGGATCAATGCCAGCAAGGATTCTGGATCATTAACGGCGAGCTCCAGGTGCTCCGGCGCAAGACTGTTGCTGATGCGCGCGGCATCCGCCAGATCACCCGTTTTGATTAGCGCCCCCCGGCGACTCAGGGAGGCCTCTATAATTGCCGCGCGCGGCATGCCTGGTAACAGACGATGCACCGCAGCGTCGATCGCATCCAGATAACCAGCATCGGGACTCAACAACAGAGCTTGTGCACTTTCATCGTGCTCGGCCTGGGAAAACAAGTCCATTGCCATCCAATCCGGATCTGCACTGCCGTCGGCAATAATCAGAATCTCCGATGGCCCGGCGATCATATCAATCGCCACGCGGCCAAAGACCTGACGCTTGGCCTCGGCAACAAACCGGTTTCCCGGGCCGACAATCTTATCGACCCGACCGATACTATCGGTGCCATAGGCAAGCGCTGCGATGGCCTGGGCCCCGCCAACACAAAACATACGGTCTACCCCTGCTAACGCCGCAGCGGCGAGTACCAGTTCGTTGCGCTCGCCCCCAGGCGTGGGAGACACCATAAAAATCTCGGATACACCCGCCACGCGGGCGGGGATAACGTTCATTAGTACGGAAGATGGATAGCTCGCCTTGCCGCCAGGCACGTAGACACCGACTCGATCCAGCGGGCTGACGCGCTGCCCCAGACGGTTACCTAAACCGTCGTCGAAGTACCAGTCACTACTGAGCTGATGGCGATGAAAAGTCTCAATCCGTTCGGCGGCCGCGACCAGGGCGTCACGCTGTTGCGCAGGTATTTCCTCCAGCGCCTGCTGCAGCCGCTGGACTGGTACTTCGACATCGGTTACCTGCAGGGCGTTCCAGGCGTCGAGCGAACGGGTATGCTTGAGCAGTGCTGTATCGCCGCTTTTTGCTACGTCGGCAAGAATCTCGCTAACAGTTGCCGCTACGCTCCGGTCCCCGCTCTCGGCAGGGACCGCCAGCGCGTCAAGGTCCTGCGCGAAATTGCTGTCTGCGCTGTTTAGTCTGCGCATCATGCGCTTGTCTCGAATCGCCGCATCGCGTCCGGGAGATTGCACGCGCCGTCTATAAGATCAATGAGTTGATTGATTACACCGTGACGGGAGCGCAGTGACGCTTTGTTGACGATCAGTCGCGATGTGACCTGCGCAATTTCATCGACGGGTTGCATGCCATTGGCACGCAGGGTGTTCCCGGTATCGACAATGTCGACAATCATGTCAGCCAGTTGCACCTTCGGGGCCAATTCCATGGCTCCGTAGAGCTTGATCAATTCCACCTGCACGCCCTTACGCGCAAAATAATCCCGGGCAATGTTTGTAAACTTGGTAGCTACACGCAGTCGACGGGGAGGTCGCTCAAACCCCACCGGGGCAGCGGTCATCAGACGACAGGGTGCAATGCCCAGGTCCAGCGGTTCGTAGAGACCTTCGGCCCCTTGCTCCAGGAGTACATCCTTGCCAACCACCCCCAGATCGGCGGCCCCATAGCGTACGTAGACAGGCACATCCACACCGCGCATCACAACCAGTTGCAGGTCCTCGCGGTTAGTCGGAAATATCAACTTGCGGCTCTTATTAAGATCCTCAAGCGGCTCTATTCCGGCGCGTGCCAGCAACGGCAAGGTCTCACGTAAAATGCGGCCCTTGGTCAAGGCCAATGTCAGTTTCTCGTTGTTCATCGGAGGCTCGTATGGGTAGGTCCGCGGTGTACCTGCGGTCTATTCTGCAAGACGCCTGATGTTGGCGCCGAGGGCCTGGAACTTTTCTTCAATGCATTCATAGCCGCGGTCGATATGATAAATCCTGTCGATCAGGGTTTCACCTTCCGCTACCAGCCCGGCGATAACCAGACTTGCGGAAGCGCGCAAATCAGTCGCCATAACCGGTGCTCCCGCCAATTGTTTTTGACCAATGATTATCGCTGTGTTGCCCTCGATAGTAATGTCAGCTCCCATACGGTTCATTTCGTGGGTTTGGATCAGTCGATTCTCGAACACTGTCTCGGTCACCGTAGCCGTACCGTCTGCGATCGCATTCATGGCGGTAAACTGCGCCTGCATGTCTGTAGGGAACCCCGGATACGGCGCCGTTCGAATACTCACTGCCTTGGGGCGCTTGCCCATCATATCCAGACTGATCCAGTCGCTGCCGCTCTCGATACGGGCTCCTGCCTCCTCCAGCTTTTGCAGGACAACTTCGAGGTGTTCAGCCCGCGCCTCACGCAGATGCAAACGGCCACCAGTGGCCGCCGCGGCGACCAGGTAGGTGCCCGCCTCGATGCGATCTGGCATCACGTCGTACTGACAGCCGTGCAAACGCTCGACGCCATCAATAACGACCCGGTCAGAGCCGTGCCCCTCGATCTTCGCGCCCATGGCAATCAGGCATAGTGCCAGATCCACCACCTCGGGTTCCCGGGCCGCGTTCTCAATCACTGTTCGACCTTCTGCCAACACGGCGGCCATCATCAGATTTTCGGTGCCGCCGACGGTGACGGTCTCGAGTACGATATGTGCTCCCTGCAATCGCCCGTCGACACTCGCATTGATGTAACCGCCGTCGACCGTGATTTGGGCACCCATCGCTTCGAGACCACGCAGATGCAAGTCAACAGGCCGGCTCCCGATAGCGCAGCCGCCGGGGAAAGATACATGAGCTCTACCAAAACGAGCGACCATCGGTCCCAGCACCAGGATCGAAGCGCGCATGGTTTTTACCAACTCGTAGGGAGCTTCGAACTGGTTGATACTGCTGGCGTCAACCTCAATGCTGAGTTTCTCGCCGACGGTCAGGCCCACCCCCATACAACCCAGCAGTTCGATCATCGTGGTGATGTCGTGCAGGTGCGGTAAATTTCCGATAGTAATGGGCTCGTCAGCCAGCAATGTAGCGGCCAGGATTGGCAGCGCCGCATTTTTGGCGCCAGAAACCCGCAGTTCCCCCTCCAATCGATTCCCACCACTGATCAACAGTTTATCCATACCTAATTGCCCATGCCCGGCTGCCCATGCCCGGCTGCCCATGCGCCGTTGCCAGTAAAGCAATACCAACGGCCAGCCTCCCATTCAGTTGCCGCTGCTTCACGGGTTGTGCGGCACTAGGCACTCCGAGACTGCCACTCTGCGAGGGTGTGTGTATAAATATTGATCGCGTGAATACTTCCGTCGGCGATGTATTCGTTCAGCGCAGCGTAAACGCTTTGCTGTTTCTTCACTGGACGCATACCCTCAAACACATCACTAACCACCGTGATGTCGTAATTGGCCCCCGAGCCGTCCACATATACTTCCGCGTCATCGAAAGCACCGCGTACCAGGGCCTCTACTGCTTTTGCGTCCACGCCATTCTCCTGTCCCGCAAGCGGGCTATGTCTAGCTCTGTCTGTTGATCGTACCGATCATTTAAGCGACGGAAGTGTAGGGAAATCCCAGCGCTATGGCGAGGCTCTTACCAGAGCTCTCATGAGGGTCTATGAGGGTCTATGAGGGCCTCATGAGGCCGTTTTGAGGCGTTTGCAATGCTCCTGCATGATCCCGCAGGCGAATAAAGCCTTATAGCAATAGCACAGCAAACGTATCGCATGGGTATTACAAGACTACGTTATTGACACCGCGGCACCGACCAGTCCCCCGATAACTCAGACCTCTCCAGTACTCCAGTTATCGATAACTTTATCGAGATCACCTTTATAGCGCCGAGCCGCAGACTCAAACTGGCTGCGATAGATTTGCCCGAGATTGACATTTTCAACCACCAGGTTGCGCATACGCCAACGCCCTGATCGATCACGAGCCATCTGGTAGACGACGACGTACGGGTCTGTCGCATCGCTGTAAATCAGCTGCCGCAACGTCGCGCGATTGCCCGACACCTCGTTAGCGCCGCTCTTGTCCAGCTCAACCCGCGAACCGCCAAACGCAAGCAATCCCTTGCTATAGGTGCGTATCAGACCAATCCTGATGGTTTCGCTGAAACGGTCAAGCTGGCTCCTGAGTTCATCCTGCCCGGCCTTGTCGAGGCTTTGATACCGCGCTCGCGTCGCGTAATCACCCATCACACTGCGTGCGAAGCCGCTGAAATCTATGACTGGGTCGAGCACCTCATGCACGGCAGAGTAATAGCGCTCAGGGTCCTCATCGACATATGACCGCGCTTCCTCGATAACCTTTAAGACACGGTCAGTGGTCTTCTGCAGCACTGATTCCGCACTGTCCGCGGCCTCGTGTTTTTCCTGCGCCTGCACCGCTGCACCGCCAAACGACAGCAAAAACAATGTGGCGACACCCGCGATCATCGCAAAGCAATTCTTTGTACGGCTTTGCCGGCTTCTTTCGCTATTTCTTTCCCGGCTTCTACGCGATTCCATGCGCGCGTCCATAACGTTTTCCCTCATAGTTCTACTTCTCTGTCCATGCTGCCTCGTTTAATACATGCGGTTATACTCCGCTACCCGCAAGCAAACCGGACCCGTATCGGGCATGAAGTTTACACTCTTTGCGCCCTATCAATTGTATGACAGCAGAAATCCCCTCCTGGTTCATGTTACCTCCCGCAGGTGCATCATTACGCAACCGCGATCTGCCCGGGCGATTCGACCCTTGAGCGCCCATTTCTCGTGTTGATACCACTGCTCACGATTATTGTTGCTTTTGCTATTCTGGTTTGGAGCGCTGATCTATTCGTAGCTGGCGCTGCATCCATCGCCCAGAACGCAGGCCTGTCTCCGGTTATCATCGGCCTTACTATTGTGTCCCTCGGAACCTCTGCGCCCGAAATCCTGGTCTCCATAACTGCGGCACTGGCAGATTCAGGTGGTCTCGCGATCGGTAATGCCGTGGGCTCGAACATTGCGAACATTGGGCTTGTGCTTGGTCTTACGGTGCTCATCGCGCCCATGCAAGTTCACCCCGGCTGTTCTCGCACTGAGTTGCCCACGCTATTGATAGTCACCGCAGGCACAGGAATTCTGCTGCTGGACGTTGAACTCGAACGCAGTGACGCAATCATGATGATCACCGCGCTGGTACTTATCATGACTCAAATGATTCGCTCCCAGACCAAGGACTCCGATGTGGCGCAAGCTGCAGAGGCAGAAGACGAAGAGTTACCGCACTTACAGTCAGCCCGCGCCTGGACCGCCTTCGCGATAGGACTGGCACTCTTGGTTAGTAGCTCGAAAGCCTTGGTCTGGGGCGCCAGCGCTATCGCCATGTCTCTGGGCGTAACAGAGCTTGTTATCGGACTAACTGTGGTTGCCGTCGGCACCAGCCTGCCGGAACTTGCGGCCACTCTCACTAGCGCCCTGCGCGGCCACTCAGAAATCGCGATGGGGAACATTGTCGGCTCTAATCTATTTAACCTGCTCGCCGTTATGGCAATGCCGGGACTTCTGGCGCCAGAGGCACTGCCGGCTAACTTTCTGTTTCGGGATTACGGTGCGATGTGTGTCGCGACCGTGCTGCTTGCAGCGCTGGTATACCTTGGACGAGGAAACAAGCAGGCCAAGCCCGATCATTCGTTTCTGGGCCGCGGGGCCGGCACGCTGTTATGCCTCGGATATGCGCTGTACTATTACGGCCTTTTTCGCACGATCTGAATTGACATGACAGACACTGTGGGGCACCTGCAATCAGCGCAGCGCACCATTCGCATGGAAGCGGAGGCGGTCGCGTCTCTTGAAACGCGTATCGGCGATGACTTCTGCCGCGCCTGCAGTTTGATTTTGTCGGTACCTGGGCGGGCAATCGTTACGGGGATGGGTAAATCCGGGCACATCGGCGGCAAAATAGCGGCGACGCTGGCCAGCACCGGCACCCCCTCATTCTTTGTCCACCCTGGCGAAGCCAGCCATGGCGATATGGGCATGATCACTGGCAGCGACTGTGTGATCGCACTCTCAAACAGCGGCAGCACCCCGGAGGTCATCACACTGGTGCCTCTGATCAAACGACTGGGGATTCCTCTCATCAGCATGACCGGGGCCAGAGCTTCGGCGCTGGCACTCGCATCAGACGCACACCTGGATACGGGTGTCGAAATCGAAGCATGCCCGTTGGGTCTCGCGCCCACGTCCAGCACAACGACCGCGCTGGTAATGGGCGATGCGCTGGCGATCGCACTGCTTGAAGCCCGGGGCTTCACTGCAGAGGATTTTGCATTTTCCCATCCGGGCGGTGCCCTGGGCCGCAAGCTGCTCCTCAAAGTTGATGACGTCATGCGCCAGGGAACAGCGATTCCGCGCGTCGGCGCCGACACGCTGCTCGCCGACGCACTGATCGAAATCAGCGCCAAAGGCCTGGGTATGACTACCGTAGTCGAGAATGCGTCAGAACGCGGTGAAGACAAGCTTATCGGTGTCTTCACGGATGGCGATTTACGCCGCGCCCTGGATGGACAAGTGAACATCAATCAAATCGCTATCGGGGAACTCATGTCAAAAGAACCCGCGTCGATCAGGTCCGGCATGCTGGCCGCTGAGGCCATGCGCGAAATGGAGGACCGCAATATCAGCGCCCTGGTAGTTCTGGACAGCGATAACCGAGTCACGGGAGTGATCACTCTTCTAGGCCTACTCGAGTCGGGCATCGCATGAATCCGGACCTGGCGCGCGGCCTGAAGTTGCTGGTACTGGATGTGGACGGCGTGCTGACAGACGGTCGGATTTTTTACGGAAATGACGGCGAAGAGTTAAAAGCGTTCAACATAAAAGATGGCTTGGGAATCAAACTTCTGCAACGCGTGGGTGTCGAAGTTTCTATCATCACAGGCCGCCGCTCGAGCATCGTCGAACGCCGGGCGGGAGAACTCGGCATAAACAAGGTTGTACAAGGTCGAGAGGACAAACTTGCGGCGCTCCGCGAGCTCTGCGCCGAACGTCGACTGAGCCTGGAACAATGCGCCTACATGGGCGACGATCTGCCGGATCTCAGCGCGGTGCGTGCCGCTGGGTTAGGCCTAACAGTGGCTGACGGCAATAGCGCAGTAGTCGCTGCGGCCAATTGGTGTTCTGCTCGCAATGGCGGCGCGGGCGCGGTGCGCGAGGCCTGCGACGCGCTCCTGGAAGCTCGTGGCGAGCGCGCTGCGCTCGAAGCAGAATTCAACTAGCCTGATGCGCGTCAGAAAACGATTATCCGTTCCACTGCTCCTGGGTGCTGCAATACTGGTGTCAGCTCTGTTAGAGCCACCACCGCAGTTGCTCCAGGAAACGTCACCCGAACAGCCGGCAGTGATCGCACCCGACAGCTATGCGTACGGGGTGTCAATGCGCAACTACGACAGCGCAGGCGCTCTGCTCGACCGCACTGACGCCCTGCGACTGCGTCGCTTCACAAACTCGGCCGTGACCGAATTGGAGCAGCCGCGACGCTGGGGCCATGAGGGTGACAGTGAGTGGGTCGCCGAAGCCGAGCGTGGCGAATTTGCAGAGCGCAATGAGGTGCTAAAACTGCGCGGGGATGTCAGGTTGCGCTATGTCGGTGACTCAGTTGAGTTTCTGACTGAGGCAATGCGCTTCAATCTTGCCAAGCGAACCGCGCTCAGCGAGGCGCCTGTGCGCGTTCGCCAGGGTGATCACGAAACCCGTGCCGACCAGCTCTATGCCATTCTGGACTGGAAACAGGCACGATTGAAAGGGAATGTCAGGACGCTGTATGTTCCCGAAAACTAAAGCTTCCGTGCCGCTGTTTGTCGCGCTGCTTACGCTCGCAACCCTGAGCGTCGGTCCTGCGGCCTATGCGCTACCAGACGACAGCCGCAAGGCCATTGAAATCACCGCTGCGCGAGCACTTCGTGACGAGAAGGCTGGCTACACGGTGTACAGCGGTGATGTCGTGCTGGCGCAGGGCAGCCTGTATATCGAAGCTGACAAACTGACCATATTTCACGATCGTGAGGCTGCGGATAGAATCGTTGCGATCGGGAATCCGGCGCGTCTGCGCCAGCGCCCCGAATTGGACAAGGGTTTTGTCACCGCCATGGCAAAGCGGATTGTCTATGAGAAGTCTACGGAACGCGTCATGCTGCGTGCCAACGCCAGTATCGAACAGGATGGTGCGGTAGTCAGTGGTGAGTCAATCGACTATTTTATGGCCGAGCAACGGGTCTTCGCCGATGCGGATGCAGATGATGCGGGAGCGCGTGTGCAGGTCCTGATTCCTGCCGAGACGCTCGAAGCACAGGACAGCGAAAGCGAAAGCGAAAGCGAAGTAGACCCGCAACAAAGTGATAGGGAAAGTGACAGGGAAAGTAATCGGGAAAGTAATCGGGAAAGTGGTCAACAAAGCGGCGAGCAAAGCGACACGGGTCGCGCGAGCATAGAGGCGGCTGCGTCATTGCAAAAGCCATTACAGCATCTGCTACGAGAACAAGGACCGCAGACCTCGTGACCACACTGGTGGCGCGCAACCTGGCCAAATCCTACCGCGGCCGTGCCGTGGTAAAGGATGTCAGCCTGAAAGTCGAGGCGTCGCAGGTCGTGGGATTGCTGGGCCCAAATGGCGCAGGCAAAACCACTTGTTTCTACATGATCGTCGGGATTGTTGCTGCCGATGCAGGCGATATCCTGATCGATGACCGGAGCATCACCGCACTTCCGATGCATCAGCGGGCGCGCCGCGGCATCGGTTACCTTCCACAGGAAGCATCGATTTTCAGACGTATGAGTGTCGGTGACAATCTACTGTCGGTCCTCGAAACGCGCCGCGATCTCAACCGCAAACAGCGGCGCAATCGACGCGATGAATTACTGGAAGAATTCCACGTAGCCCATCTTCGAGACAGTCTTGGACAAGCGCTGTCAGGAGGCGAACGCCGCCGCGTAGAAATCGCCAGAGCGCTTGCCATGGAGCCTAGGTTTATTCTACTTGACGAACCTTTTGCTGGCGTCGACCCAATATCTGTCGGCGATATCAAAAGCATCATTCGACACCTGCAGTCCCGAGGCATCGGTGTACTCATCACCGATCACAATGTTCGCGAAACCCTGGACATTTGCGAACTGGCCTACATCGTAGGTGAGGGGCACATCATCGCGGAGGGTACACCGGCCGAAGTACTCGACAACGCCAAGGTGCGCAAAGTGTATCTTGGTGAGAACTTCCGACTGTAAGTCCGCGATCCGTCCCCGCATTTTGTCTCGATCGCTCCCGCTTCGCCGCCCCCTATACTCCGTCGCCTTTTCGCCTCTCCCTTTTCGCCGTTCCCCCTTCGTCATTCCCTCTATGGCGTAACACAATGCAATAAATGCGCCAAGACGTTGCACGCCTACCCCACCGCGCCTACACTGGGTGCTTCTAATCTTTAGTCACAAAGTGATCGATCCGGATATACGCCAGTCATGAAGCAGGGTTTACATCTCAAGCTAGGTCAGCAGCTGACGATGACGCCGCAGTTGCAGCAGGCTATCCGCCTACTGCAACTTAGCACGCTCGATCTGCAACAGGAGATTCAGCAGGCGCTGGAAGAAAACCCCATGCTCGAGGTTGAAGATGAGCATGCGCTGACTGCCGAGGAATTATCCGACGCCGCACAGACAACGACCAACAGCGACGGACCACTCGATAGCGCAGAAGGCAGCGCAGAAGGCAGCGCAGATGACGGTGACAGCTCTGAAGCGGCGCTGGCGCAGAGCGATTTCGAGTCCAACATGCCCGACGACCTGCCTGTCGACACCCAGTGGGAAGACATTCTTCCATCCAGTGCCCCAGCGCCTGCAGACCCCGGCGGTGATGACTATGACTTCGATGGCCGCAACTCAGCGTCAGAATCACTGCAGGACCACCTTCACTGGCAGCTCAACCTGACGCGACTTTCGGATGTAGATCGCATGATCGCCATGGCCATCGTCGACGCCACCGATGGCAACGGCCGCATGGAAACCAGTATCGAGGAACTCCTTGAACTGTTCCCTAAGGAACTCGAGCTCGAGGCTGAAGAAGTTACCGCGGTCCTCCACGCTTTGCAGCAGTTCGAACCTATTGGCGTGTTTGCCAGAGACCTACAGGAATGTCTCCTGCTGCAACTCAAGCAGCTTCCGGCCGATACCCCGTGGCTGGATTCCGCCCGCATCCTTATCAACCGGCACGTAAGTCAACTGAGCAACGGCGACTTTGCGCAAATCATGCGACGTATGAAGCTTCCGGAAGATGACCTGCGGAGTGTGCTGAAACTGATTCAGACTCTCGATCCGTTCCCGGGAAAACAAATCGGCGCTGACGACACCGAATACATTGTGCCGGACGTCTTTGTTCGCAAACAGGCCGGTCGCTGGGTCGTCGAGTTGAACCCGGAGACCTCACCGCGACTGAAAATCAACAACCAGTACGCGGGCCTTATCAAGCGTGCAGATAACAGCGCGGACAACAGCTACCTGCGCGACAACCTGCAGGAAGCACGCTGGTTTCTGAAGAGCTTGCAGAGCCGCAACGAAACCATGATGAAAGTGTCATCCGAAATTGTGCGCCGGCAGAGGAACTTCCTGGAATATGGCGAGGAAGCGATGAAGCCGCTGGTACTGCACGATATCGCTGAGGCGGTGGAGATGCATGAATCTACGATCTCGCGCGTAACCACGCGAAAGTACATGCACACCCCCCGGGGAATTTTTGAGCTGAAATATTTTTTCTCAAGCCATGTGTCCACCTCTGCCGGTGGCGCCTGCTCATCTACCGCGATTCGCGCGCTGGTCCGAAAACTGATTGCCGCGGAGAACCCGCGCAAACCTCTGTCCGATAGCAAGCTTGCGCAGCTGCTGGATGAGCAGGGCATTCAAGTCGCACGGCGCACAATCGCAAAGTACCGGGATAGCCTGACGATTCCGCCCTCCAACGAGCGAAAACGGCTGATTTAATGCCCGGAGTCAAAAATTCATGCTTGCAATAACAACAATGCACCTATGCTGAGGACACGACTATGCAAATAACTATCAGCGGACATCACGTTGACGTTTCGGATGCACTGCGAGAATACGTCGAAGCTAAGTTAGAGCGCCTTGAGCGACACTACAGCCAGATCACCAAAGTCGACGTTGTCCTGGTCATCGAAAAGTTGACACAAAAAGCAGAAGCTAACGTACATATCGCGGGCAAAGACTTGTTTGCCGCAGCAGATTCAGAAGATATGTATGCGGCCATAGATGCCCTGGCAGACAAGCTGGACCGACAACTTATCAAGCACAAAGAAAAACACCGCCCACATTAGGCGCATGCAACCCCGGGAAACCGCTGTTTTTTATGAACACTATTGCCAGTCTTCTCACTCCCCAGCGAAGCCTCTGTCAGATTCAGGGCGGCAGCAAGAAACGATTGTTCGAACTCGTGGCAGATATGCTGGGACAAGAACAGGAAAAGTTTCACCCAGCAGAGCTGGTCGCCGGCATGCTTGCTCGGGAAAAGCTCGGAAGCACTGCCCTGGGAGGCGGGATAGCCATACCCCACTGCCGACTGAGTGACTGTGAAGCACCCAGTGGCGTGCTCATGACGCTCTCCAGTGGTGCAGATTTTGATGCGCCGGATGACGAAAAGGTCGACCTCCTTTTTGCCCTTGTTGTACCCAGCGAGGCAACGCAGGATCATTTGAACATACTCGCGGACCTTGCCCGCATGTTCTCGAGAACCGACTTTTGCGAGGATTTACGCGCTTGCAAAACCTCCGAGGCTCTGTTCACCACGGTCCTCAACTGTACAGCACGGGTGAGTTAGATGGATCTCATCATCATTAGCGGGAGGTCGGGCTCAGGTAAGAGCACAGCGATGCACCAGCTCGAGGACGAGGGCTACTTCGCCATCGACAATCTGCCCGCATCCTTGCTCGGAGGACTGGTTGAACACACCGGCGCAAATCTATCGCCAAACTTCCGCGGCATTGCCGTTTGCATAGACGCTCGTAACTCAGCCCAGGATCTCGCCACATTTCCGGCTACGCTCGCATCGCTGCCTGGGCATGTTCAGCACCGCGTACTATTCCTTGATGCTGATGACGCGACCTTGCTAAAACGTTTTAGTGAGACACGTCGCCGTCACCCGCTGAGTGGTCATGAGGGAACACCTCTTGCAGATGCAATAGCTTTCGAGAGCGAACTACTGGAGCCGGTGGCGGCGCGGGCATCACTTACCCTTGATACTCGATCCATGACAATTTATGAGCTGCGAGATGCCATTCGCCAGCGGCTCGTGGGACTCGACGCGGGTGAAATGACCATTCTTCTGCAGTCTTTTGGATTCAAGCGTGGAATCCCGGTAGATGCGGATCTCATCTTTGATCTGCGGATGTTGCCCAACCCGCACTGGTCAGAGCCCCTGCGGCATAAGACTGGCCTGGATACCGAAGTGGTCGAGTATCTCGAGCAGTATGAAATGACCCAGCAGCTCTTCGACGATATCGCCGGGTTCATAGATCGCTGGGTACCTGCTTATCGCGACAGCAACCGCAGCTATTTAACCGTCGCCGTTGGCTGCACCGGCGGACAGCACAGATCAGCCTATATGGCGCACCGACTGTTTAAACATCTCCAGGGCCAGTATGCGCAGGTGCAACTCCGGCACCGGGAACTGCAGTAGCACTCGTCGATGATCAAGGGTGAACTCACGATCATCAATAAACTGGGACTCCACGCCCGCGCGGCCTCAAAGTTTGTCAGTTGCGCGAGCCGCTTTGGCAGTCGGATCCGGGTGTGCAAGGAAGGCACGTGGGCGGACGGAAAGAGCATCATGTCGGTGATGATGCTAGCCGCGGGGCAAGGCACAATTCTCCGCGTCGAAATCGACGGCGACGATGAGCAAGAGGCCTACGCCGCGATACAGGCTCTTCTCAGTGATTACTTTGGTGAAGGTGAATGAGCACACTCCGGGACGAACATAAACGCTCGCATGACAGCGTTACCCGGGCACTGGAGACGGGCACCCTCGGTGACGTGCGCCGTATCATCCGCGGGATGGAGCCCGGTGAAGTCGCCCATATCATGGAGACTTCTCTTCCACGCTACCGGCATATTCTGTGGCAGTTGCTCGAAGGAGCGCAGGAAGCCGAGGTTATCAATGAGCTCGGAGAAGAACTTCGACTGGATTTTCTGCAGGCCATGGCCCCGGATCAGGTCGCGCAGATTACCGAGGAGCTCGACGACGATGATGTTGCCGATATTCTCCAACAGCTACCCGAAGCGTTCACGCAGCAAGTACTGGAGGAGATGGATGAACAGGATCGAGCGCGCCTTGAACAGGTAATGGTTTACGATGAGGACACCGCCGGTGGCCTCATGAACACGGATACAATTACGATCCGCGCCGATGTCACCCTTGATGTTGTGCTTCGTTATCTGCGTCGTCACGACGAAATTCCAGAAATGACCGACACGCTCATCGTGGTGAGTCGCGATGACCATTACGTGGGCCTGCTACCCATTCGTACCCTGCTGGTCTCCGACCTGGTGTGCTCGGTCCGCGAGCTGATGATCACCCGCCGAAAACCCATTGCGACTGACATACCAGCCACGGATGTTGCGAGACTGTTTGAGCGCAATGATTGGGTGTCTGCGCCAGTTGTCGACGAGGCAGGTTTTGTCGTCGGACGCATTACGATCGACGACGTTGTGGATGTCATCCGGGACGACGCGGATCACTCGCTAATGTCGATGGCCGGACTCGACGAAGACAACGACGCCTTTGCGCCGGCGTTCAAAACCGCCCGACGTCGCGCTGTCTGGCTCGGTGCGAACCTGATGACCGCGTTTATCGCCGCATCAGTGATCAACCTTTTTCAGGGAACGATCGAGAAAGTCGTTGCGCTTGCCGTGCTCATGCCCATCGTTGCGTCCATGGGCGGCATCGCAGGGACCCAAACACTGACAGTGTTGGTCCGCGCGCTGGCAATGGGACAGATAAACCGCAGCAACGCACGCTGGCTGGTGAGCCGCGAGCTTGTTGTCGGCGCCTTAAACGGGGTTACCTGGGCCCTGGTGGTCGCGGTGGCCGCATCTCTCTGGTTTGACGACCCAATGCTCGGACTTATTATTGGTGCTGCCATTGTGATCAATCTTGTCACCGCCGGAGTAACTGGAGCGCTGCTCCCCATGACGCTGGAGAAGCTGAACATCGATCCGGCGCTCGCCGGCGGCGTCATTCTCACAACGGTCACAGACGTGGTTGGTTTTCTGGCCTTTCTTGGACTTGCGACAATAGTATATGGCTGAACAAACAGGCAGTGACGAGGAGCTCCGGCCCGCGGGGGTCGGTGACGAGGCGATGGAGGCGATGGAGGCGCCGCCGAGCAAGTCTGCGCGGAAGCGGGAGATGTCAGCCTTACAGGCGCTGGGAGAATCCCTCTGCGCGCTCAGTGCAAAAGAGCTGGCAACAATACCGATTGCCGATGAAAACCTGCTGCTCACGATCAAAGAGGCACAAGGCATTCGCAGTAATAGCGCGTTACGACGCCATAGACAGTTCATCGGCAAGCTAATGCGACATATTGATCCAGAACCCATACAGCGAGCACTGGACGATCTGTATTCATCAAGGCAACAAAACACAGACGCATTCCACGCACTGGAGGCTCTACGCGATCGACTTTGCGAGGAGGGCGATCAGGCAATGAGCACGGTGCTGGAGCGATATCCGCTTGTGGACCGTCAGCAGCTGCGCCAGCTGGTGCGCGACGCAAGCCGTGAAACGACTCTGATCAAGAAAAATCAGGTGCTGGGCAAGCCAGGTTCGCCAGCCGGACCGAAGGCTAGCCGGCGCCTGTTTCGTTTTCTGAAGCAGCTGCAGGAGGAATCGGCGTGAGCTCATCATCAAACAGACGCCTGAATTCAACCTCTGGCGCCTGAATATCACCGGACACCCCGTACACCGCAGAGGACATGCGGTTTACCTGCTTCTGGAAAACCTTGCTGACCACAAACACCCCAGCCGCGACGGGAAGACCCGCCGCCAGCGCGGCGACCCAGGGCAAATTGTTGGCCACGGGCAGGGTCACTAGCAATTCACCGTCGATGCTGCCCCGGGCCAGATCGGAAAGCCCATTGAAGGCAAATCTGCTGGCGGCTCCGTCGATATGCAGGGCTGCTATCTCCAGCATGCCCCGATGAAGAAACACCTGCGCATCTGCAGTGATAAACGGTATGCCCGCATCGAACATATACGCCAGACTGAGACCTCGCAGCACCTCGGCGAGGTTCAAAAAGCTAACCATAGCCAATGCCCCGGGGCGCGACTCGAGCACCCGTCCGTTGCGCGCAGACATGCCGAGTGAGCCTGAAGAGGCCGTCATCGCGAAGGCGGAAGGCGCCCCGGGCCATTGCAGTCGCAACGCTGCCCGCCCAAATTCAGATTCAAGGGTTGGCTCGTATCCGGCGGCGCTCAGCACACCTCCGATATCGTCGAACAATAGATCAAGTTCCAGCTCGGTTGTTTCCGCGCCAGGAGCTCCTGACCAGCGCAGCAGGCCACCCTGTGACTCGTCGATACGCAAACCGAGCAACTCGCCGTTTATGTCAGAGGCATACAGCGACTGATCGCCCTGCGACATATCGAGGTTGAAACCAAGACTGCCGACAAGGTCGCTACCGCGCGTCAACTCCAGAACGTCGATGCGCATATCGGGAAGCAGGCCCCGCAGGTCTGACAATACCGTCGGCTCTCCGCCAGCGAAACGGTCGAGATCCAGACGTTCCAGTAGCAAATGCAGCTCGTCGTTTCGACGCGTAAGGCTGCCCTGCACCGAATTTGATTCCAGAGCACCCTGCCACAGTTGTCCTCTACCCCAAAGATCCACTCGTGAACGGCCAAAGCTGCGCGTGGAGAGCTTGAGCTCGCCCACTTTCAAAGAATCAATGCGATAGGTAAAAACCGACTCACTCGGCTCTGTCATAGCACCGGCTGTGGACACTGCGGTACCACCGCCCGGCGAGCTCGCTAGCACTTCCGATTGACTGGACGTGCTATCGGGGTCGGTATCGCGATCTTCGATGTAGCGCTGGTAAAAACTGGCCCACTGCGCAATATCAACGGAAGAGATCGTGCCACTCAGACAGTAGCGCTGATCGCAGGCCGAGATATCCGGCATCCCGCCACCTACCGCCGCTACCAACTGTTGTAATTCACCGTCCTGAAGGCCTAAATGCAAACGCAGGCGATCGCCCAGAGCAAGGCGTATTTCCGGGGCAGCGCGCAGTGGCAGATCAATACTGAGAGGCAACGGTTGCTCGGCCATCTTTCCGTAGGGGCGAGGCGCATCAAGTGTGATCCCCAAAAGATCTGAGCGCAGACTCAAGCGCGAGCCCTCAGTGGCAGAAACCTGCAATTCTCCAAGAACCTGGGTGCTGCCGCTCGCAAAGTTCAGCATCGGAAGCTGCAGCCACAGTGCAATGGCGTCAGACGCTGCCTCGCCCTCGATGGCCAGCGACAGGCCTTCCGGGATCGCGTCCGCGGCGGTCAGGGACATCGATCCACCGAGCATTTCAAGTTTCGCGCTACTGCCGCTGAAGCCTTCACCGGACTTGAAGCGCAAAAGGCCCTGTCCGCGGCTGCTGGATAGCCCGAGCTGTGCGATGTGCGCTCCCAGGTCTTGCAGTTCCAGCGCTAGATCCACCTGCGGCGGCTCTGGATCGGAGCCCAGTTTCAACTGCAGCCCAACATCGCCGCTGAGTTCTCCAGTCAATGTCCAGTCTGCGAACAGACCATTGGTAAGCGCATGCAAAGGCGAGTCACGCAACAGCAGCTCCGCGGTCGACGCATCGCTGTCCACATGACTGGCAATGGCTAATCGCGCGGCACCCGGTTCTGGCATCACACTGACCATAAGATCCGTCAGCACCGCGCCCTCACTTTCAGCGCGATCTACTCGGGCCCACGCGCGTCCGTCATCCACCCAAACTTCAGCCTCGGCATTGTGCAAAGCAGGCCAGGCTGGGTCGTAGCTTAGGCTCACATCCCGCGCATCCAGGAACAGCTGGACGGTCATATGCGACTGGTTGTTTTGTCTTACGCTACCGCGCCAAACAAAACCGGCGCTTGCAAGCTCACCCGCGGCCGCACTGCGATCAAGCCAACCCAGCAGTGACTTGGGCAACTTAAAGGGCAGATACTGAGCGCTGGCTTCGACCCTCGAGTCCTGCAGGCCGATCAGTAGTTCAAGTTCGACACCGGTTACGCGCTCGCTAAAGGGCACGTCAACTGCAAACAGGCCGTGCGCAATGCCATCGGCGTTTTCGAGCGACATAAGTCCGCTATGGACGCGCAGACCATCACTATCCCAGTTCAGACGTACGTCGCCCAGGGCTTCATCGTAGCGCAGTGGCTCTCGGTACACGGAAGGAAAATGCATACTTGCGGATTGCGCATCCAGCTGCAGACTACCCTGACCTGGTTCAAGATTCAGGTACCCACTGACTCCCGCGAGTGCCGGGGCGTTGCGCCAGCTATCGATGCTGAGATCTTCGATCATGCTGCGCAGTTGCCAGCTGTCGGCTGGACGCGCGAGATCATCCATACGCAGCTCGATACTACTCAGTCGCCCCTGGGGCGCCAGATCTGGTAGTGCTCTCCTTAAGCCCTCGGGTAAACCGGGGGCCGCAGCCAATAGTGTCGGCAGTGCCGACAGACTGAGATCAACCGCTCGAATACGTAGGGACTGGCCCCACCAGTCAAACTGCGCCCTGTGCAGGTCAAGGGCCTGCCCCGCACGCTCGATATGAAAATCCTCGGTGATCAGGCTCCAATGGCGTGATCGCTGATCAAGGGCCGCCTCAAAGGACAGCGCGTCGATGGGGAGTGACCAGGCGCCCTCACGCTCTTCCAATTCAAGGCCCTGGCTGTTCCAGCGCATCCGCGCCGTCGAATCACCCTTTGCCCGGGACAACCAGAATTCAGCCCTGGCCTCACCCGCCAGCCGGAACGGCCAATCCAGAGTGTCCAGTACACCCGCGAAAGCCGACAAATCCTCGCTGCGGGCATCGACATAAATATCGCCGGACCAGGACAGCGGACGCAAGGGATTGCCTACCCCTTCGGCATTTAGCAGCAACGACAGTTCGCGACTATCCACCCTCCCCTCAAGACGACGCGCACTGCCCTCACGCGCGAGTACAAGGTCCAGTGCGAAGTCAATCTCTCGCGCGTCGAGCGTGAGGCGCATTTGATTATTGGCGAGCTCAACGCTCTCAACGTTGGGCAGAAAATCTTCAAGCCAATCCCGAAACCCACCATCCCCCGCACCGCTAAAACCGGCGATTTCAATTGTGCCGTCTTCGCTCAATTGCGCATCAAGCTCAAGACCGTCAATGCGCAATCGCGAGAGCTGCAGGGTTCCGCTTGCGAGGCTGGCCGTCACATCCACGCGAACGCTACCGCTTCCCAAAGCGATCGGTGGCAATGATGGATCGCGTTGCACAAGGCGTAGCCCCGCAAATTGTAACTCGGGGCTAAACGCGCTCCAGCGACCTGTTAGTCGACTTACTTCGACAGTAAAAGGCAGGCGCTCATTGATCTGCGCGAGGAGCGGTTCGCGCAGCGCGGGCATCTGGCTCATCAGGTAACGCCCCGCAGCCAGATAAACTGCCAACAGCACCACAGCGCATAGGAGCACACGCCATGCAACGGGGGCCAGAGCGTGTAGTCCGGATCCTGGGGCGGTCACTTCTGTGGAGTTACCACTCAACGCACATCCTCCGGGTCTCGAACCTCGCAAATGGCTCTCGCTAACGAGCCTCGCACGCAAGCGTTGCGCATTAACATAACAAACGCACCAGTATGCCTCCAGTAAGCCAAGCGGGCCTACCTGGGTTGGACACCGTCTGGCAGACCGCTGTTCCCCACCTCATCAGTTCGTTTTCCCGCTCACCACCCAAGTGCAGAGCCCCGCGGCGACCAGCAACTCGCGAGTCTCTACCTGCGGTAAACCAATGACATTGCTCACGCTCCCAGTCACGCCACGTACAAAGCTGCCCGCCAGTCCCTGCAGCGCGTAGGCGCCCGCTTTGTCCCAGGGCTCATCGCTCAAAAGATAGCGTTCGATCATAGGCGATGAAAGCAAGCTAAACTCGACCCGTGTACAGACCAGGGCTTCAGAAATACTTCCTTCTGACAGTAAAACAACCGCCGTATACACCTCGTGTTCACGGCCGCTCAAGCTTCGGAGCATCGTCGCCGCGTCGCTACGGTCTCGGGGCTTACCGAAGCTTGTTCCGTCAAGCACCACAGTTGTATCGGCCGTAAGCAACACGCAGCCCCCCGCTTTGCCTGCCGTGTCCAGCGCGGCTGCCTTTTCCCGTGCCATACGGCGGACGTAGTTGCGCGGCGGTTCGTCGTGCAATCGCGTTTCATCAATGTCCGCGGCGCAGACAGTAAACTCCACGCCCAGCTCTGCCAGCAGTTGCGCGCGCCGCGGACTGGCTGATCCAAGCACTAGCTGCCGCGCCATTAGCTGACGTGGTAACTGCGACGCAGGCCGCGCAGTACAGGCATCACCACAGGCCAGAGCAACGCGCTGGTGACCGCGGGAAGAAGAAAGCTGAAACTGGAGGCGCCGCCACCCTGCAAGCCTTGAATCCACTGACCCAGCAACTGATGAATCCCGGCGAGTACAAATACCACGGATGCCTGCTGCAGCAGCGTAAACACCCGCAGGCGCTGGTACATCAAACCGGACAGTGTGACTACAACAGATAATGACAACATGTTTTGACCAATGCTGGCACCTTCCATGACATCAACCAAAAACCCAAGCAGCAGAGCGGTCAGCAGTCCAACACGATGCGGCAGTGCGATCGCCCAATACAAGAGCACCAGGAGCATCCATTCCGGACGCCACCAGGCCAGACTGCGTTCGAGCGGCAAAACTGCAAGTACCGCCGCAACCAGAATAGTGCAGAGAATGACCCCGTATCCTTCGGATTGATCACTCACGAGCGACTGTTACATCTGTCTCTACGGCTTCGCTGAAAACCAGCAGTACATGTCTTGCTCGATCCAGCGCCGCCGTCGGCGCCGCAGTGATCTGCGCAAACGCCTCACCGGGATTACGTTCAACCGCCGACACCAGGGCAACCGGATAGCCAATGGGAAAACGGCCCCCGAGACCCGATGTAATCAGAAGATCACCCACGCGAATGTCAGTGGTGGCCGCCACATGATGAATAGCCAGTTGATCGAGAGAGCCAATCCCCTCGGCAACGGCGCGCACACCATTGCGGTCTATCTGCACGGGCACAGAGTGTGTGGGATCAGTAATGAGTAGAACTCGGGATGTGGTCGTACTGACCTCCACGACCTGCCCCATCAGACCCTTGGCATCGATGAGTGCCTGGCCATTGTAGACCGCCGCCTCGTCGCCTTTGTCGAGCACCAGTTGGTGGCGCACAGGATCTGGCGAAACGCCTATGATCTCCCCGACCAACACATCATCACGCAGCAGCGCCGTCGAGTTAAGCAAAGCACGCAAGCGGGCGTTATCCGCCTCAAAGGAGGCTAATTGTTGGGAGCGACCCTGCAACACCAGATTCTCCCGGCGCAGGCGATCGTTGTCTTCCATCAAACGCTTGCGCGACCGAATGGTTCCCTCCTGCCACTCGCTGATGGACGAGGGAATATCTGCTATCAGATAAATAGGTGTGAGAAGTGTGTCTACAAAGGATCGAGCGGTCGAAAGACCGCTATATCGAAGATCGGCAACGAGCAGGACAACAATCAGTGCAAGCGCATAAAGTAGCTTGAGACCGAGACTGGATTCCTGAATGAATAGCGGTTTGATGGCAGCACCCGTGACGGGCGTTGCAGGTGTCGCCCGTGGTTAATCTCTCGACGTAGAGAGTAAGTCTATCGTATGCCGGTCCATACGTTCCATGGCCATGCCGCCGCCCCGCGCCACGCAGGTAAGCGGGTCGTCCGCCACCACCACCGGCAACCCGGTTTCGGAGGCGATAAGTCGATCTAGATCTCGCAGCAGCGCGCCGCCGCCGGTCAGCACGATGCCGCTTTCTGCAATATCCGCAGCCAGCTCTGGCGGTGCTTTCTCGAGCGCCAGCTTCACCGATTGCACGATGGACGACAGGGGATCTTGCAACGACTCAAGGATCTCATCGCTGTTAAGCGCGAAGCTGCGCGGCACCCCTTCCGCGAGATTTCGGCCTCGGACATCTATCTCGCGAAGTTCGCTCCCGGCAAAAGCACAGCCAATTTCATGTTTGATCTTTTCAGCGGTGGAGTCACCGATTAGCGTGCCGTAGTGTCGGCGGACATACGCGACAATCGCTTCGTCAAAGCGGTCTCCACCCAAACGAATCGAGTCAGAGAGAACGACTCCGTTCAATGAGATGATGGCGATTTCGGTGGTACCACCGCCCACATCGACCACCATACAGCCCGACGCCTCATCGACCTCCAAACCGGCACCAATGGCCGCCGCCATCGGTTCTTCAATAAGCCGGACCTCCCGAGCGCCCGCCGACAAAGCTGATTCGCGTATAGCGCGGCGCTCGACCTGCGTGGATTTGCACGGGACACACACCAACACACGAGGACTGGGACGGATAAAACGCGTTTCATGCACTTTGTTAATAAAGTGCTGCAACATTTTCTCCGTAACCTCAAAATCAGCGATTACGCCGTCCTTTAACGGACGAATAGCAGTGATGTTGCCCGGTGTACGTCCCAGCATCCGCTTGGCGTCGGTGCCCACCGCTTCAATGGTCTTCTGACCGTTATGCACCCGGATTGCGACTACGGAGGGTTCATCGAGCACAATGCCCTGTCCACGCACGTAGATCAGAGTGTTGGCAGTTCCAAGATCGATAGACAGATCATTGGAGAACATGCCACGCAATTTTTTCAGCATGGGTTTCTCGCCATGTACGGGTTTGACTCAAAAAGAGAGAGGTAAGTGCGCGATGACTGCAGCCGTCGGAAAAGTCGTCGTACGGAGGCCTTATTCTCAGTCATTCTCAGTCCGGATTCTCAAACCTTGTTCCCAATGCGGCCTGAAGAACCGATTCTAACAATATCGGACCGCGATCCAGACGAAGACTGTAGGTCTAGTCCGCAGCATACTCCTAAGCGGGCGCTTAGACTCGAACTAAAACTTGAAAACGTCGGAATAATGGACCACAAAGAGGCAGACTCAGCGCTTGTATGCGGCGCAAGGTTATCAACCGCAGGGGTGTTGGGCAAGGAACAAATGTTGTAAGGTTTCGCGCTCACTAGAGACTACCCCCTGAGAACGAATGTCTGTACCCAGCGACACCATCCGCGAGATAGCGCAGTTGGCGCGTCTGCGCGTCGAAGCTGAAGACCTTCCTGCACTCACCGAGCGCTTCAACGCGATTCTCCAATTGTTCGCGCAGCTGCAGGCGGCCGCGACCGATGCGGTGGAACCGATGGCCAATCCGCTCGACGCCGTACAGGCCCTACGCCCGGATCTGGTTGACGAGACGGACCAGCGAGAAGCGCTGCAAGCCAGCGCCCCGCTCGTGCAAAATGGCCTATATCTGGTGCCTCGGGTCGTGGAATAAACGACGGGGCAATTTTGGCCCGAATCTAAAGACATGCCGACAATACAATTAACGCAATGACAACAGACCACGACAAACGCAGCCTTCGGGAACTCGCCGCCGCCCTGGCGAGTGGCGAGAGCAGCAGCGCGGAACTCACCGCAGCAGCGTTGCAGCGTATTGGCGAGCTGGATAAGAGCCTGAACAGCTTTATCAGCGTGGATCGTGAAGCGGCGCTCGCGCAAGCCGAAGACGCGGACAAGAGAAGGTCGCGCGGCGACGCGGGGCTACTGACTGGCATTCCGATCGCGCACAAGGATATTTTTTGCACTCGGGGCCTGCGCACCACCTGTGGCTCGCGCATGCTCGAGAACTTTGTACCCCCCTACGATGCGGCGGTCGTGGAACGTCTGCGGCAGGCGGGAACGGTACTCATCGGCAAAACCAATATGGATGAGTTTGCGATGGGCTCCTCCAACGAGAACAGCTTCTTCGGCCCCTGCCGTAACCCCTGGGACCTCAACCGCGTCCCCGGTGGTTCGTCCGGGGGCTCCGCTGCGGCGGTAGCGGCCGGTCTGGTCGTTGCTGCAACGGGCACAGACACTGGCGGCTCTATCCGACAGCCTGCTGCTTTTTGCGGAATCACGGGGTTAAAGCCTACCTATGGCCGTGTATCACGCCTGGGCATGATTGCCTATGCGTCGAGCCTGGACCAGGGTGGGCCTATGGCGCGCAGTGCAGAAGACTGCGCCATACTGCTACAGGCAATGGCCGGGCACGATGCGCGCGACTCCACCAGCGTAGATCGCAAGCCGGAAGCTTATGTGCAGAACCTTCAGGAAGCTGTCGCCGGTCTGCGTATTGGCGTTCCCAAGGAGTATTTTGGGGATGGCCTGAATGATGGTGTTGCTACCGTGATCGACGCTGCCCTGAAAGAATATGAGAAAATGGGCGCTACGCTTGTAGACGTTACTTTGCCGCGCACCGCGCTGTCGATTCCCGCCTACTACGTGATCGCACCGGCTGAAGCATCCACCAACCTCTCCCGCTATGACGGCGTGCGCTATGGCCATCGTTGTAAAGACCCGGTGGACCTGAATGACCTGTACACACGCAGTCGCGAGGAGGGTTTCGGCGATGAAGTACAGCGACGGATTCTTGTCGGCACCTACGCCTTGTCATCGGGCTACTACGACGCATATTACAGAAAAGCCCAGCAGGTACGCCGACTGATATCCCAGGATTTTGCGACGGCGTTTGAGAATGTAGACCTTATTGCCGGGCCGACCACGCCCGGCGTCGCTTTCTCCCTCGGTGCAAAAACAGACGATCCAACCTCGATGTATCTCGAAGATATCTACACCCTATCCGTCAATCTTGCTGGCCTGCCGGCAATGAGTCTGCCCGCAGGGTTCAGTGAAGGTCTGCCTGTTGGTCTTCAGCTCATCGGCCAGCATTTTCACGAAGCGCAGCTTTTGTCGCTGGCGCATCAGTTTCAAATGCGAACAGACTGGCACCAGAAATCTCCATCCTTCTCCGCGCCAGGTGCAGGGCAATGAGCTGGGAAACCGTCATCGGGCTGGAAGTACACCTGCAATTGGCGACGCAGTCCAAGATTTTCTCGGGTAGCTCTGCGAGTTTTGGCGCAGCGCCAAACACCCAGGCCAACGCGGTGGATCTGGCGATGCCGGGAATGCTCCCCGTGCTCAACGATCGGGCCGTGCGATTCGCGGTGATGTTTGGGTTAGCTATCGATGCTGAGATAGGTCGCTACTCGGTGTTTGACAGGAAAAACTATTTCTATCCAGACCTCCCGAAAGGCTACCAGATCAGCCAGTTCACGCACCCTATCGTCGGCCAGGGTCGTTTCCACTTCACCGGGGATGACGCCGGCGAGCGAGAAATAGGAATTACTCGCGCGCATCTCGAAGAGGATGCTGGAAAGTCTCTGCATGAAGATTTTCAGGGCATGACGGGCATTGATTTGAATCGCGCCGGGACGCCTTTGCTGGAAATAGTTACTGACCCAGATTTTCGCACGGCGGAGGAAGCTGTGGCATTTCTCAAAGCGCTGCATAGCCTGGTCACTTACCTCGGGATATCAGACGGCAACATGTCGCAAGGCTCTATGCGCTGCGACATCAACTTGTCTCTGCGTCGCGCCGGGGACGCGCAGCTGGGCACGCGCACTGAGATCAAGAACGTCAACTCGTTCCGTTTCGTGGAGAAGGCCATTCACTACGAAAAAACACGGCAGGAAGACATTCTGGAGGACGGCGGTCGTATTGTGCAGGAAACGCGACTCTACGATGCGGACAATGACGAAACCCGTTCCATGCGCAGTAAAGAAGTGGCCAACGATTATCGCTATTTTCCAGAGCCCGATCTCCTCCCCGTGGTCCTTAGCGAGTCAGATATAGAAGAGATCAGAGGATGTCTACCCGAACTGCCTGACCATCGCCGGGCGCGGTTTCAAAATGACTACGGTCTCTCTACCTACGATGCGGCGGTGCTGACCGATGAGCGCGCGGTCGCCGATTTTTTTGAAACCACCGCAAACCAGTGCGGTGATGCAAAACTAGCGGCAAACTGGATACAGGGTGAGCTACTCGCAGCCCTGAACAGCAGCGAGCAAACCATTCAGGAGAGTCCCGTTAGCGCGGAACAACTCGCCGTATTGATTTCCCGGATCGCCGACCAGAGCATATCGGGGAAGATTGCGAAAACCGTGTTCGAGGCAATGTGGAATCGGGAGGGCGATGCGGACACTATTATTGCCGAGCGCGGTCTCAAGCAGGTCTCCGATAGCGGCGCCTTATCGTCACTGGTCGCCGAGGTGGTGCGCAACAACCCGGATCAGGTTGCGCAGTACCGCGCCGCTCAAGCGGACAAACGTAAAAAGCTGACGGGATTTTTTGTCGGCCAGATAATGAAGGCCTCCAAAGGCCAGGCGAACCCAAAGCTGGTTAGCGATTTGCTTGTAGAGCAACTCGATAGTCCAGACCAATCCCAAGACCAGGAATAGTCCGGCGATGCGTAAGGACAAAGAAAAAGTACTCGACGAGCAGTGGGACGACGCACGCGTGGCCAGCTTCCTCACGCCGCGCCCGGGCGATGGAGAAGGGACCGAGGCTGATTACCAGTTGTTACTGCGCGCCTACCAAAGTATGCGAGACAGCGATTTCGCGCGTTTTGTGCCGATGTTCTGCGCCGCCAGACGAGACCTGAACGTCGTCGGTCCGGAAGGCCAGACATTGCTGAAGCTGCTTGCTGAGCACCGCTACGGCGCTGCCTATGCGGATATTCTCAGAGCAAACGGCGCACTTTAGAGGGCTTGCTCGCCGCTCACTGGTACCTGTACCAGCTGCACACCGACTTACCCTGACTCGGCCTACTTCAGTTTTTCTGACCCTGTTCATATGGGACGCGTCCCCGCATAAAGCGCTCGCGATTTTCGCGCTTTTTCTCTTCGCTCTTCGCAAGCAATACGTAAACCGCTCCGGTACCGCCCTCGGATGGCTGCGCACTATGAAAAGCCTGCACTGGCTGCAACTCACGGAGCCAATGGTCTACGTAACCTTTTAAAATTCCGACGGCATCTGCATTTGCACTGCGCTCACCCTTCCCGTGAACAATCAAAACACTGCGAAGTCCCAGTCCAAAGCAGTCACCGACAAAACCAAACAGCTCGCGACGGGCACGTTGTACAGTCATCCGGTGTAGATCAAGCCGTGCCTCGGCGGGATAGCGGCCTTTTTTGAGCTTGCGATAGACTCCGTTCTGGATGCCGGGCCGCTTGAACTCAAGGACATACCACGGGTCCAAGGGACTCACGCCTTCATCCACGAGGGGGTTGTTGTCACGGCCGGGGTCGCTGACGGCGGCCATACGCCGCAGCTCCGCCGCGGCGTCCAGACCCGTCATGCGATTCAGACGCACTCTCGCATCGGATGCCATAGGCGTGACATCGGCCATTTCACGCAGAAAGTCCTTATCCTTGTCTTCCACATTCCCTCCGTATTTTTTGCGTGGTCGGTTGAGCGAGGTGCGCACGGCGCGACATTCGCTTGGCCTTCCTGCTGATGTTTTAACCGGCCATTCATCCGCCCATTTATCAGACCATTTATCAGACCATTCATCAGACAAAAGCGCCGTCGTCTGTCGCACTGGCGCTTCGTCTGACCGCAGCAGGCGTCGCCGAACGCAGAAGCTGTGGTGTACACGCGTTAAACTACGTATCGGACTAGAGTCACAGATCAGGTGAAAAATTGGAAGGTGATCCCGTTTACGGCGCTGGCTGCCTCGTTCGCGGCGCAAAGATGCTGAGCCATCCAACGCTGCGTCCATTCGTCATCGTTCCTCTAACCATCAATGTCCTGATTTTCGGCTCATTGATCAGCTGGGGACTTGGTGAGCTCGTCGGCTGGGTGAATAGTTGGCTGAACTGGCTTCCAGAGTGGTTGTCGTTTCTGGAGTGGATACTATGGCCACTCATTGGTATCACCATAGCTCTGGTGACCGGCTACCTGTTTACGGCCATTGCACTGCTTATAGCGTCACCGTTCAATGCGCTTCTCGCAGAAAAAGCCGAGGAACTGATCACCGGCCGACCGGTGGCTGGCCTCGAAGGACTGGGCGCTGCGTTTTTAAGCGTGCCTCGAGGTCTGTTCCGGGAGGTCGCGAAGCTGCTGTACTACCTGCCAATGGCTATGTTGGTGCTCGTAATCAGCTTTATTCCCGCGGTCAACACGGTCGCGCCACTATTGTGGTTTTTGCTCGGCGCCTGGATGATGAGCCTGCAATTTGTGGATTATCCGATGGACAACCACCAGTGTAGCTTCAAGGACGTGCGCCTCGCGGTTGGCGATCGACGTCTGTCCAGCCTGGGCTTCGGCGGGCTGGTGGCCGCAAGCGCAGGCATCCCTATCCTCAACTTTATTGTCGTGCCCGCAGCAGTGGTGGGAGCGACAATTTTATACGTGGAGGAGTTGCGGTAAACAGCTGACAAGCGGGGCTTACTTGACGAGCGTGCTTGAGACGAGCGTGCTTGAGATGAGCGTGCTTGAGACGAGCGTGCTTGACGAGCGTAACTGACCCGGGCACCTCAAGAGTTTACTTGGCGAGTAACGCTTCCGGCGGATGCTCGCAGCGCACGGGTTCGCCCAGTAGAGCCTCGAGATCTGGCAGTAAAAACGCGTCGTCCTCGCTGGCAAAACTGATCGACGTGCCGGTAGCGCCAGCGCGACCTGTGCGGCCGATTCGGTGAACGTAATCTTCCGGGTCCTCCGGAAGGTTGTAGTTGACCACGTGACTCACGCCGTCGACATGGATGCCTCGCCCTGCGACATCGGTGGCCACCAACACTGAAATCGCACCGCTCTTGAACTGCTCAAGTGTTTTCGTGCGTTTTGCCTGGGCAATCTCACCGGACAGCATGCCGCAACTAATATTGGCTTTGCGAAGGCGCTCAAACAGACGACGTACCTGATCTCGACGATTGGCGAAGACAATCACGCTGCTCGCATCCTCGCTTCTCAGCAAGTTGACCAGAATGCGAAACCGGTCTTCACTGCTGGCCAGATAAATACGTTGATCTACAGAGTCTGTGGCCACGTGATCCGGCTCGATCTCAACAGTTACCGCCTGAGTCGTCCACTGCCTCGACAAATTAATGATGTCTTCGGTAAAAGTGGCGGAGAACAGCAGTGTTTGCCGATACTCTTTTTGCGGAGTCTGTCGGACGATTCGCTTGACCTGAGGAATAAACCCCATGTCCAGCATACGATCAGCCTCGTCAAGCACCAGCACTTCTACGTGTTCGAGGACGAGATCCCGACGGCCGGTAAAATCGAGCAGACGACCGGGTGTCGCAACGACAAGATCGACCACCTCCCGGCTGAGCTGATTGAGCTGTTTCTGATAATCCATACCGCCGATTAATGTCGCAGTACTCAGACCCGTGTGCTTGCCGAGCTCTTCAGCATCAGCCGCAATCTGCATCACCAGCTCCCGGGTTGGCGCGATAACCAGCGCGCGTGGCTCGCCAAGAAATCGCTCTCCATCGAGAGGATTGGAAAGAAGATCATTAAAAATGGTGATCAAAAAGGCCGCCGTCTTACCGGTTCCGGTCTGCGCTTTACCGATCGCATCGTGACCTTGCAGCGTATGCGGAAGCACCTGTGCCTGAATTGGAGAGCAGTACTCAAACCCTAGCCCTGCAATCCCGTGCATCAGCGTCGGATGCAAATTCAGGTCATGGAAGCGTGACTTGCCTTCTTGCTGCGGAACCTCAAACTGGTCCTGGGACCAGGCCCCGTTTGACAGTACGTTTGCAGAAACGGTCTCGTCTTTCTCAGACACGTCTTTCTCGGACACGTCTTTCTCAGAGTGGGCTGTATTAGAGCTATTCAAAGCTTGTCCTACCTTAAATTCAAGGCGCGAAGTCTAGCATTTTTCGCCCAAAATTAATCCGCAGTAAAAAGCTATCGATTCAGCCGACGTGAGAGATAGTAGTCCACGCTGAAGAAACGTCCGCCGCCAGTGAACAGCAACGAAACCAGCATCAGCAAATAGGTCGTGGCCAACTCGATACCGTTGTTGAAAACAACAAGCCCACCCTCAGCGGTGAGCCACTCGTAATTGCCGTGCTCACTCAGGATCTCACGAGCCGCGCCGAGACGCTGGGCGACCTCCGGAACGCTGGAGTCAGCGATCGCTGCCCAGCCGTTATCCCAGTGCACAGCAAAAATGGCGACCAGCATCGTCACGATCAGAGGAATGGATATCCAGCGCGTCGCCAAACCCAATAGAAGCAGGAGCGCGCCGATAGCCTCTGTGTAGGCTGCAAGGTAGGCAAAGACTGTGGGGAACGGCAAACCCAGACCCCAATCCGCATTTCCAAACCACTCGATAGTGTTGTCGATGCTGCTCAACTTCTGTGTGCCTGCCATCCAGAATACCGGCACCAGGTAGAGCCTGAGCGCCAGCGGCGCAAGACCGTCGAGATGCGACAGACGTCCTAACACCGCTTCGTGAAAACGGCGCAGACCATGAATCATTGATGTCACTGACACTATCCCCTTTTTTGCCGGGTGCCCCGGGTCATATCGCCTTGCACGCTAACTGTGACCTCCTCGCCAAACGCAGGTTTCCGTGATTATTACCCAAAACGCACGAGGCCTGCGCGGAGAGCGATATTACGAGCTGCAGTCCGGACAAGCTTGTTTTTTATCGATCAGCAATAGCCGCTGCTCATTCGTGTACAGGTCCAAAAGCAACAGTTTCCCTCGCAGGGTCTCGCCCCAGCCACTCAGGTTTTTTATCACTTCCAGCGCTTGCAGTGTGCCGAGAACACCGACTACCGGCCCCATAACGCCACTGTCCCGGCAAGCGAGCGCAGTGCCAGTTTCCTCACTGGGGTAAATACAGCGGTAGCAGGGTCCACCGCGAGCAGGATCGAGTGTTGTCAGCTGGCCCTCTGATCTGATCGCCGCGGCCGATACAAGCGGGGTTCCCGACGCAATGCACGCGCGATTTAACGCAAAGCGCGTAGCGTAATTGTCGCTGCAGTCGGCGACCAGATTTGCTTCCGAGACCGCGGCGACAAGGTCCTCCGCTCGCAGTTGCTTCTCAAGCACGCGTGTCGTGCACTGCACAAACCTGGTGCCGATCACCCGCGCGGCAACCACCGCCTTGCTATGACCGAGATCTGCCTCGGTGAACAGAATCTGCCGGTGCAAATTGCTGCGCTCCACTTGATCACCGTCGGCTAGGATCACACCACCAACACCGGCTGCCGCCAGATACAGGGCGAGAGGGTTACCGAGACCACCACAGCCGACCACCAGGACTGTGGCGGCGCGCAATCGCGCCTGCTGCTCAAGTTCAAAGCCAGGCAACATGAGCTGGCGGCTGTATCGCTCGAGCTCAGAATCACTCAGCATTCGGCTTCTCCTGATTCCAACACCCAGCAACCTCCACTGACGCGCTCGTGCCCGGCCAGATCACACCGCGTCACTATCGTCGAAAAGCCCCGCCGCTGGAGCATCTCTCGTACCGCAGCACCCTGACTGAAGCCATGTTCAAGCCACAGCCAGCCGCTTTCCTCGAGATGCGCCGGAGCACCCTCGACAATCGTGGTCAGGTCTTCGAGACCGGTGTTACCCGCGACGAGCGCAGAACGCGGTTCGAAACTCAGTCCGCCTCCGGTCAAATGCCGATCGTCTGAAGCCAGATAAGGTGGATTGCTTACAATGAGTGCAAAGGTCTCAGCACGCACGGCGTCAAACCAGGATCCCTCCCGCCACGCAATATCGAGGGCCAATTCCTGCGCGTTCTGCTTGGCTACCGTCAACGCAGCGGCGCTGATATCAGTGGCGGTTAAATGCCAGTCGGGTCGCTCACTGGCTAGCGCCAGGGCAACGGCACCGGAACCGGTGCCGAGATCGAGCACTTTAGCCGCCCGGACCAGCGGCACATTCAGCACCTGCTCTACCAGCAACTC
Source organism: Congregibacter sp. (assembly GCA_045105635.1). Taxonomy (GTDB): domain Bacteria; phylum Pseudomonadota; class Gammaproteobacteria; order Pseudomonadales; family Halieaceae; genus Congregibacter. Next base: position 107,108 of record JBGCDU010000006.1, on the reverse strand, counting down.
AGTGTCGGGCCGTGGAATCAGGGTGTGCTCGTTGACGCGCAATGCAAGCGACCAAAACTCCCGTTGCCCCAAAAGATAAGCGACAGGAACACCGCGCTCGCGCTGCTTCATCCAATGCGCGTAGCGCTGCGCTGCGGCCTCCGGGACCACAGCATCTGGCCAGGCAAACAGATAAGTTCTGGGTTTCTCCAGTGCGGCGCTTAAAAGCAGCTCCGCATCCCGACGTGCATCGTCGCTCTGCAGTCTCGCGCCCTCGGTGAGCAGCTGGGAGACACGTTGCATGCTTACTCGGACAGCGCCGCCAGCTGGTCTGCCTGATGCTCCTGCCGCAACGGACCGATGATGGAAGCCAAATCACCTGCCATCACTTCATCCAGCTTGTACAGGGTAAGATTGATGCGATGGTCGGTGACACGACCCTGAGGGAAGTTGTAAGTGCGAATACGATCAGAGCGATCACCGGTGCCTACAAGATTCCGGCGCTCCAGAGCTTGCTCGTTCGCCTGTGTCGCCTCGGCGCTGCTGGTCAACTTGGCTTGCAGCAACGACATCGCCCGGGCCCGATTCTTGTGCTGCGAGCGCTCATCCTGGCACTCAACAACAATACCTGACGGCAAGTGTGTCAGGCGTACTGCTGAATCGGTTTTGTTGACATGCTGGCCGCCGGCACCAGAGGCGCGATAAGTATCTACCCGCAAGTCAGCCTTGTTAATCTCAACGGCTTCCAATTCCTCGGGCTCCGCAAGCACAGCAACGGTGCATGCGGACGTGTGAATACGCCCCTGGGATTCGGTTTCCGGTACACGCTGGACACGGTGCGCCCCGGATTCAAACTTGAGCTCCGCGTAGACATCCACTCCCTCGACCCGAGCTATCACTTCTTTAAAGCCCCCATGCTCACCGGGTCGTTCAGACAACAGCTCCACACGCCAGTTCTGCCGCTCCGCATAGCGACTGTACATGCGAAAGAGATCGCCAGAGAAGATCGCGGCTTCGTCACCACCGGTACCAGCGCGAATCTCCAGGAAAATATTGTTGCTGTCTCGAAGGTCTCGTGGCAGCAGCAGCAGTTGCAGTTCGTTCTCGAGCGCATCACGGCGCCCGCTGGCCTCGTCGATTTCCGCTCGGGCGAGCTCTCGCATATCGGCATCATCGTCCGAGAGCATGCCTTGCGCCGCATCGAGATCACCCTGGAGCGTCTGATATTCGCTAAACGCACGGACCACAGTCTCCAATTCTGAAAATTCTCTGGAGAGTTTTCTAAATTGATTTTGGTCGGAGATCACCTCGGCGTCGCCGAGCATCGCGCTGACCTCTTCGTGACGCTCAGTGAGTGTCTCGAGCTTGTACAGCAAAGAGGCTTTCACTGCAGTGTCGGGCCAGACGTTCTGCGCTTTTTGCTGGCGGGGACGATGCCTGCATCGCTAGCGGGCTCGCCAGAGGGCGCGTCGAGTCCAAGCGACTTCCCTGGGTCAATAGCGTCAGACCCCGATGCATCAATTGCGGCACCATTTGACGGCGACCCAACCGCGCGGGAACCCGCGTCCTCTGTGCCATTCATCACACTGTCTTTCGTTACAGCCTCTGCATTACCCTCAGTCGCGGCTCCCGATGTCGCCGGCTCGGCCGTTTGCAATGCGTCAACGGGAAGTCCGAGCAGCCGCACAGCATGCCCCAATACATCGTGCCGTCCTTCCGCACTGGCCTTTTTCAGACCCGCTGTGGGTGCATGTATCAGCTTATTGGTAATTCCACGGGCTAGCTGGGCGACCACCTGCTGTGGATCATCGCCGCGGGCAATAGACGCCAGCGCACGATCGAGCTCCAGCTGCCTAACTTCTTCTGCGGACTTGCGGTACTGTTTGACTAGGTCAACAGCCGCAAGCGTACGCAGTTCTTCACCGACGTTGGCGATACCTGCGCTGATTATCTCATCCGCTTTGCGGACTTCGCTCTGTCTGGCCGCCAGATTGCTGTCCACGATCTGCTTTAAATCATCAATGCTGTACAGGTAAACATCTCGCAGCTCGCCGACTTCGTTCTCAATGTCGCGCGGCACCGCGATGTCCACCATCAACATCGGCCGGTAGCGTCGCGCTTTGAGCGCCGACTCTACCGTGCCTTTTCCAATGATAGGCAGTTGACTACCAGTAGAGCTGATCACGATATCGGCCTTGGGCAGGTGGTCGGGTATTTCTGCCAGCAGCACCGCTTCCGCGCCAAATTGCTGGGCTACTTCCCGTGCTCGCCCTAGTGTGCGGTTGGCAATCACGATGTTGCTTACACCGGCCTCAATAAGATGACGGGTAACCAGTTCGATCGTCTCTCCAGCGCCGACCAGCAATGCGTTGCAGTCGCCCAGATCGGTAAAGATACGTCGCGCCACGTCGACCGCCGCAAAAGCCACGGACACCGGGTTCTCACCGATCGCCGTATCGGTACGCACTTTTTTGGCAATACTAAACACGCGCGGAAACAGGCGCCCCAACTCGCTGCCGACCGTGCCTGCATCCGTCGCTACCGCGTAGGCCGACTTCAGTTGCCCGAAAATCTGCGGCTCCCCAAGCACCATGGAGTCCAGCCCGGCGGCCACGTGCACCATGTGCCGCAGGGCTTCGTCACCCTGATGATGGTAAGCAGCGCCACTCAGTTCTTCGGTCGAGAGATGATGATAGCCCGCCATCCAGTCGACCAACGCCAGCGCTTGCTGGGTTGGATCGGCATCCTTGGGCGCCACCGCGTAAAGCTCCGTTCGATTGCACGTAGACAACACCACTACTTCTTCGATGTTCGCCGCGCGGCAAACATCATTCATCGCCTCGCCGACCTGCTCCGGCGCAAACGCTACGCGCTCTCGCACGTCCACGTGAGCAGAGTTATGATTAATTCCCAGGGCGATCAGATTCACTTTTGAGTCGTTCCAGAGCGATTTGGGCGCGTGTCGCATAAAACTCTTCGGCTGGCAGCCAAAGACCCGCAAACTTTCAATGCTGATTTCAGTACTACGCAGCGCCCGCAAAGTTAACCAATTTTAACAGCCTCAGCGACAATTATCAGGCAAAAAGTCAACTAGTTTTAAGTGGACCAGGAGCAGGGCTGCGGGGATTGCGGGCAAAAAAAAGGGCCAGAATCTGGCCCTTGTCAGTTTTTTCCTAAACGCTTAGCCGCGCAAACGACGGCGAGTGGCTGCCACCAGCAGACCAAGTCCGAACAACAAACCTGTCGCAGGTGCCGGGACACGCGTTGACGGTGGGTCGGGGTCGGGATCGGGATCGGGATCGGGATCGGGATCGGGATCGGGATCGGGATCGGGAATATCCACAGAAATCGGCGTATCGCCGAACACGTAGAAGTAGCTGATTGTCACCGCTTCACCAACGCCGAGATCGCCCAGCGCAAAACCGAGACCGATACCGTTATCGTCTTCCGAGTCAAAACCGGCGGGATCTACCGCAAAGTCACCGCCAGCCAGATATCTAGCCGGGTCGGTCACACTGCAGCAATTCCCTACTATTCCAGTGTTGTGGGTCGCCGAATCATTGCTGAACATCGCAATCGTCGAGTCACTAACAAGACCCGTAGAACTGACGTAATCTTCCGGAGCCTGCTCACCAGCGTCGGTGTAGTCGCCGTCGCCGTTCAAATCCAGTCCGCGCTCGTTACCCGTGTCGAATTCGCCTGCAAAGTTTGCGTCAGGATCAGGATCAATGGCGCGCGAAAACGCCAGATTATCCAAATCAGTCAGCGCCGTAATCGTGGTCGTAATGCCAATATTTTCATCATCGTCGTCAAAGAAAAAATCGTGAACGATCTCAAAAAAGCCGTCCAGAATGCCCGACCAGGACACCCGATTATCAAAGTCTGTACCGCTCAGATCGGTAATGCTGACTTGCGCGATAGAGCCGCTACTCCCCCCAAGACTGTTTAAGTTGCCCCCAAGCCCGGTTTGACTGGAAAAGACACCAAAGCCCTCGAAGGGGCTCCCTGGCTGCAGATAGTCAAAATCGGAATCGAAATTGCCTGTGCCTGTTTCATCGTGGATTAAACCAGGAAAGCTACTGCCATTCCCGAGCGTGCCGTTATCGCTAACCTGAGTCCTTACAAAATTGCCTTCCAATATAATGGGCGCTGCGGACACCGAGACGGCGGCCGTAATCGCCGCAAGCGCCGTGACGGCGCCCACGGGCCTCAAAACCCGTCTTGCCACAGTGAATTTTTGCGTTCTTTTTCTGATCATCGTTGCTACCTCCCGCTTTTCAACGTTTTGTTTTCTTTGATCTACTAACTTTTTTATCGGACTCCTCTAATCGGACTCCTCTAAAAGCGTCGCTGCCCGGCGGCAACACTGCTCGGCAAAACTACCCACACCATCGCAGGCCATTTGCGACCACCTGGAGAAGGGCCTAGCCAGGGTCGAGTATTAAGTCTGATTTTTGTGACCTGGATCACATCTCCACAACATTTGCGTTGACATGCAATATTTGCGCCATATTTGGTTCGAAGTAATATTAGTCAAGCGCTTTCAGAGACTTAAGGCGCGCCAAAAATGTGCAGCCTCCATCGAGACCGCAGTAGGTGTAAAGTTTTTCGACACTCTGGAGACCACATTAAATCGAGTCCCAGATAGCAGTGACAGGTACCGTGAGCGCCAACGCGCCCGACATTTAGAGTGGTCAGACACTGCCCTATCACGCTTTCGACGCAACAGTTTGGAACGGGCTTCGCGCAATGCGGTCAGAAACACTAGGAAATGTAGTAATCAGCGCCCGCGTTTTTTCGCTAACATAGCGAACGAGTACCAGTGACGTGCTCGATCGGCGTTAATATAAATCGGCATGAGACCCTCACATTGCGACCTACTTTGCTCTTTAACATTTTTGCGTGTCCCTTAGACGCTGACGGCATGACATCATTGAGGCCGAACGTCCCAAGGCTGCGTAGGCTGCTGCCGCTGGCTCTGTTGACCGTCCTCGGTGCATGCACAACGACTAGTCAGAATACGGCGCAGACGCCAGTTATTGACGTGCCCACAGAAGACCAGGTGGCCAATATCGCACGCGAAGAGCTGACCGCTGCACCCGTGCCTGAGAAAGCCATTCCACCCAACTCGGTGTACCCGCTACTCTTAGCCGAGTTCGCGCTGCGCCGCCGGGATTTCGACACCGCCCTGAATGTCTACCTGCAACAAGCGGATGTGCTTAGGGACCCCGCGGTCAGTGCCCATGCGACGCATCTTGCGCAGTATCTGCGACGTGAACGTGAAGCGTTTCGCGCCGTGCGCCTGTGGGTAGAGCTCGAGCCCGACAACGTGGAAGCAAACGGCACCCTGGCCACGCTACTGGCGCGTCAAGGAAGAAACCGTGAAGCGCTACCGCATCTGGCCATGGTGGCGCGCAGCGGAGAAGCCGCCAAGTTTCCGGTGTTGCTCAACCGCTTCAAGGCGCTGTCTCCCAAGGAACAGCAAGCGCTGGACGATAGTGTTCAGGCACTCTTGGACGGTGATTTGTCCGACAATGTCGCGCTGCTCCTCACGCATGCGCTCATGGCCGAAGAAGTAGGCAAACCTGCCGTGGTCGAAGCACGCCTTGCCCCGGTGTTCGAGCTACAGCCTTATCAGCAGCAGGCGCTGATTCTCGAGGCCAAGCTGCGCCTGGCACAGGGCGCCAAGAACCCCCTGCGGCGGATCGAGGAAGCCCTTGAGGCTGACGCCACGCGCAGTCAGCTGCGGCTGCAGTACGCGCGGCTGCTGGCAGGTCAGGATATGAGTGCTGCACGCGAGCAGTTCGAAATCCTGTCGGCGGAAGCTCCTCAGAACGCCGATTTACTGTTTTCTCTGGCGCTGCTCAATCAGGAGCTAAACGACCCCACCGCCGCCAAGGCTTACCTCCGGCAGGTTCTCCAGAGCGACAAAAGAACGGACGAGGCTCACTATCTCCTCGGGCAACTTACCTTGCGCGACGGCGATACAAACGAAGCACTGCAATTGTTCCAACAAGTCGGCGATGGCCCGGAGCTCATCAAAGCGACCGTAAGTATCGCCCAACTGCATCTGGCAGCCGGGCGAGAGCAGGAGCTTGGCGACTATATGGATCGACTGCGGGAAAGCTATCCACCGCGCCGCGAGCAGCTTTTTGCCGTCGAAGCCAATCTGCTAGGCGACAGCGGCAATGACAGCCGGGGATTGGAGGTTCTCAGCCGGGCGATCGGTGAGTTTCCGAATTCCGACAATCTGCTGTATGCCCGCTCCGTCCTGTTTGAGCGTCAAGGGGACATACCTTCTGCGGAAGGCGATCTGCGCACGATCCTGAACCGCGACCCAAAGAATGCCACGGCTATGAATGCCCTTGGCTACACGCTTGCAAACCGCACAGAGCGCTACGCCGAAGCCAGGCTTTTGATTGAGCAAGCGCTTAGACTGTCACCAAACGAACCTGCGATCCTCGACAGCATGGGCTGGGTTCTGTTCCGGCAGGGAGAGTTGGAGAGAGCAATCCAGTTTCTTACCCGGGCCTACACCAGCTTCCCGGACCCCGAGGTCGCGGCGCATCTTGGCGAGGTGCTTTGGATGCATGGCGATACCAATGGAGCCATGATCGTCTGGCGCGCCGCAATCAACAAGAATCCTCAGCACTTAGTTCTCAACGCGACCCTGGATCGACTCGGTATCAGCCTGAGAGCAGATACTGACAAAGCAGGACCCGCAGACACCGAGTCCTGATGCCCCGTACCAATGGCCTCGCGGCGCGGACTCGGCTCGCTGCGCTGGCGCTTGCAATAGCGATAAGCGCAGCCTGTACCACCCAGACAACGGCACCTGGTGGCGCTCCATCAAGCAACGTGCCCGATGAACCGCCTCCGTCGGAGGTACCGGACGAGGAAACACGCTGGGCGCAGCGGGTGTCGCTGCTCAGCAACTGGAGTGAGTGGCGCGTCCGGGGCAAAGTAGCCTATAGAATTCCTGAAGACGCCGGCAGCGCCAACTTGCACTGGAGTCAGCTTGAAGATGCTTCCACGCTGCGATTAAGTGGCCCACTGGGCGCTGCAAGTACGCGCATCACCAATGAGGGCGCTTTATTACGCGTCCGCCGCGACGGCATCGAAAGGCTCTATCCCGCCGATGCAGCGCCCTGGTTGCCAGGCAAGCGTCTACTGCCCGTGCCCATTCAGTCAGTTCACTATTGGTTGCGAGGCGTTCCGGACCCCGATATCCCGATCGATCAGCTGGAACACGATGATGCATTGGCGATTGCCATCACGCAGGCGGGGTGGCAGATAAAATACCTCGAATACCGTATCTATAAAGGGACTTCCATGCCTCTGCGCCTGCAACTCACTGCACCTGATTCGGAACTCATGCTCACCGTGGTACTGCGCGCATGGGAGCTGGATAAGATAACGGACGGGTGAGTGCCATGCACAGCTCTCACATCCCGGCTGTGCACAGAGCGCCCCACTGCGAGTCCGCCGCGACAGCGTGAGATACTGTTAGCTATGCAAACCTTCTCAATCATGGCGCCGGCAAAACTGAACCTGTTCCTGCACGTGACCGGCCGACGCCCAGACGGCTACCACAACCTACAAACCGTGTTTCAGCTCCTCGACTACGGCGATGAACTGCATCTCAAACTACGCAGCGACAAGCAGCTCCGACTGAACTGCACAGGACCGCGGACCCTGGCAGATACCGCAAGCGAAGATAACCTTGTGATCAGGGCCGCACGACTATTGGCTCTGGAAGCCCCCCCATCGTCTGATGCCCTGCCAGGCGTCGATATACGTCTGGTGAAGAAGCTGCCCGCGGGCGGCGGTCTCGGCGGAGGGAGTTCGGACGCCGCATCCACTTTGCTGGCCCTGAACTATCTCTGGGGACTGGGTTTAGGCGCTGATCAGCTCGCAACAATTGGCAGTAAACTGGGCGCCGACGTTGCGGTTTTTGTTCGCGGCCAGAGTGCCTGGGCCGAAGGTATTGGCGATGAACTGACGCCTTTGGAGCTGCCCGAACGCTGGTATCTGGTGGTGACGCCCGAGTGCCATATCTCTACCCCAGGTATTTTTTCGCACCCGGAATTGACACGCGACACCCCCGCCATCACAATGGCCGCCTTTTTTACGGGACCTACCCGCAACGACTGTGAAAGAGTGGCTCGAAGCCTATCTGGAAATATCGATAAAGCATTGATTTTTCTTGAAAATTTTGGTGAAGCCAAAATGACTGGCAGCGGCGCCAGCGTTTTTTTAGCGTTCGACAGTAAAGAAGAAGCCGGTAAGATTGCGCGCGAACTGCCCGCACAGTGGCAGAACTTCGTCGCTAGGGGAGTGAACAGCTCACCCGCTCTACGCCAGATGGCGGAGATAGCTGGCTGCACAGGTGAGACGTAGGCCGTGTAGTATGTTTTTTGGGAAGTGACGAGGTGGGGCGAAGCCCGATACGCGCATAACGTGTAACACCCGGCTGTTCCCGCGGATTATTGGGGTGTCGCCAAGCGGCAAGGCACCAGGTTTTGATCCTGGCATTCGGAGGTTCGAATCCTCCCACCCCAGCCATCTTCCAGTTTGGCGCGCAGAGGGTTTCGCGCTCTATTGGTGAGGCGCACTATTTGCTTGGGCGCACTATTTGCTTAGGCGCACAAAAGCGTAGCTGGTTGCTTAGGCGCACAAAAGCGTAGCTGGTCACGCGTAAGAGCACAGCGCAGTCTCGATCCACGCTCTCTTGTGCGGTTATGCGGTTTAAAAACCGAATGTTGTATAGCCTGACATCTGGTTGTCAGGTGGTTACTAAGTCGGAGTACGGACAGCCATTCCTGAGGAGGTGCGTGCCTGAGGACGTGCGCGCCCCGGGACACTCCGCATGAAAGCCGGCAGAATAAGCTTTGAATATCGCACGTGAAAGAGAACGGGGAAGCCGTATCGTGTCCGCTAAATTGATGGTCTTTACAGGTAACGCTAATCCGGAGCTAGCCCGGAAGGTTGCCAGTCGCCTGTATCTGTCGCTGGGTAAAGCCGACGTCGGCCGCTTTAGTGATGGCGAAATTGCTGTTGAGCTTAACGAAAACGTGCGTGGTAAGGACGTATTCGTGCTGCAACCCACCTGCGCGCCGACCAATGACAACCTGATGGAATTGCTGGTGATGATCGACGCCCTGCGACGGGCATCGGCAGGCAGAATCACGGCGGTCGTGCCTTATTTTGGCTATGCTAGACAGGACCGCCGGGTGCGTTCATCGCGCGTACCTATTTCGGCCAAGGTTGTCGCCGATATGATGAAAACCGTGGGCGTGGACCGCGTCCTAACGGTGGATTTGCATGCGGAGCAGATTCAGGGATTTTTTGGCTGCCCGGTAGACAACATATACGGCTCGCCGATCCTTAACGACGACATTCAGGCCTGCAATTACGAAAACGTCATGGTGGTGTCACCGGACATCGGTGGTGTGGTGCGTGCCCGAGCTATCGCCAAGCAGTTGGATGACGCGGAACTGGCTATTATCGACAAGCGGAGACCGAAAGCCAACGAAACCGAGATTATGAATATCATTGGTAACGTGGACGGTAGAACCTGTCTGTTGGTGGACGACATGGTCGACACCGCAGGTACGCTCTGTAATGCGGCGAATGCCCTCAAGGAGCGCGGAGCCACAAAGGTGGCTGCCTACTGCACCCACGCGGTGCTGTCGGGCAAAGCACTTGAAAACGTTGGCAACTCGCAGCTCGATGAGCTGGTGGTTACCGATACGATTCCTCTGTCAGATGAGGCCAAATCGATGAGCAAGATACGCCAGTTGACCATAGCTGATCTGCTGGCCGAATCGATTCGACGCGTGTCCAACGAGGAATCAATTAGCGCGTTGTTCTCTTGAGTTTCGGCAAAGCCGGGCAACAGAAACAACGTAATCAATAGAACGGAGTAGCCGGTCGCAGGCGAAACCGCTCTTAATTTCCCAATAATACAAGGGGACCACTATGTCAGAACAGCTGGCCATTGAAGCCAAACTGCGTAACGACCTGGGGAAAGGTGCGAGCCGCCGCCTACGTCGCAACGCGGACCAAATACCCGCCATCATTTACGGGGCCGGTAAAGAACCCGCAGCATTGACTATGATCCGCAAGGATCTGGAAAAAGCGTTGGAGAACGAAGCGTTCTTCACCCAGGTTATTGACGTGAGTGTTGATGGCGAGGTGCAACCAGCGATCCTCAAGGATTTGCAACGCCATCCGGCCAAGAACCGAGTGATGCACGCCGACTTCCTGAGGGTAGACGCCAATGTGCAGATCAAAGTCAGCGTACCGCTGCACTTTATCAACGAAGAGTCCTGTCACGGCGTGAAGGTGGAGGGCGGCATTATCGAGCACTTGCTGGTTGAGCTTGAGATTCTGTGTCTACCGAAGGACATCCCGGAATATATCGAACTCGACATGCTGGAAGTGACGACCGCGGATATCGTTCATATCTCGGATCTCAAGTTGCCCGAGGGCGTCATCTCCACTGCGCTCGCATTGGGTGAAGATCACGATATGGCAGTGGCTTCCGTAACCGCCAAGCGTGGCGGGTCTGATGAAGACGATGAGATCAGCGACGAGGCTCCAGACGCTCCAGCTGACGACGGGGCCGACAGCGAGGAATCGTAAGCCGCCGTCCACGGCAATCGCGAGGGGCGCCAATGGCGTCCCTTTTTTTGTTTAGCGATACGCCAAAAAGACCTTATCCTATGCTCTCATTCAATATGCAGCTTGACGGAATCTCAGCCAGGTGAATACATCAATTCAGCTGTTGGTAGGCTTGGGTAATCCCGGCGCACAGTACGCCGGCACCCGGCACAACGCGGGCGAGGATTTTGTCCGGGAATTGGCCCGCCAATCGAATGCGGTGCTAAAACCCGAAAGCAAGTACTTTGGTGACGTCGGCAAGACGCTCGTTTCAGGACATAAATTACGCATACTTATCCCCGCCACGTTTATGAATCGCAGCGGCAAATCCGTGGCGGCGCTGGCCAACTTTTTCAAAATCGAACCCGCGTCAATCCTGATTGCTCATGACGAGCTCGACATCCCACCGGGGGCCGCGCGCTTCAAGTTTGACGGCGGTCACGGGGGACATAACGGTCTTAGGGACATCGTCCCTGCCCTCGGTAACCGTCGGGACTTTCACCGCTTAAGGATTGGCATAGGCCATCCCGGATCAGCAAGGCAAGTGAGTGACTACGTACTCTCCAAACCATCTGCGGAGGATCGCCATGCTATTGACAGCAGCATTGACGAGGCCATTCGAGCCCTGCCACTCCTCCTCGCCGGCGATGGGACCAAGGCGATGACCCAGCTTCACAGTTTTAACGGGAAGGTGCCGCCGAGCTAGGCTCGAACGCTCCCGAATCAACCAGGGCGCGAGGGAGATTTTCCACTCGCCATCCAGAGAGAATTAGTTATGGGCTTCAAATGCGGCATCGTAGGTCTCCCCAACGTCGGCAAGTCAACGCTTTTTAATGCCCTGACTCGCGCGGGCATCGATGCAGAAAACTTTCCCTTCTGCACCATAGAGCCGAATGCGGGCATCGTCCCGGTCCCCGACCCCCGCCAGGCCAGAATCTCTGCGTTAGTTAAGCCGCAGAAAGAAATCGCCACGACCATGGAATTTGTCGACATCGCGGGCCTGGTAGCGGGCGCCAGCAAGGGAGAGGGCCTAGGTAATCAGTTCCTTGCGAACATACGTGAAACCGACGCAATCGCACACGTAGTGCGCTGCTTCGACGACGAAAACGTCATACATGTCGCGAATGCGATTGATCCCGCGGCAGATATCGAGATCATTAATACGGAACTCGCTCTTGCGGACCTGGAGAGCTGCGAGAAGCAATTGAGCAAAGTGATTCGCACCGCAAAGGGCGGCGACAAAGAATCCATAGCGATGAAAGCCCTGCTTGAAAACAAGCTGCTCCCGCAGCTTAACGAAGCCCAACCAGTGCGCAGCCTTGCGCTGAGTGACGACGAGCAGCGTATCGTTAACAGCCTGTTCCTGCTGACCAGCAAGCCTACGCTGTACATCGCGAACGTCGATGAGGATGGTGTGGATGGAAATGCACACGTCGAAACAGTTCGTGCCATTGCAGCGCAGGAAAAGGCGCAAGTCGTCGTAATCTGTAACAAGCTGGAATCGGAGATCGTCGAGCTGGAGGATGAAGAGCGAGCGGAGTTCCTGGAAGAAATGGGAATGGAGGAGCCCGGCCTGAATAGAGTCATTCGATCCGGATATCAGTTGTTAAACCTGCACACCTACTTCACAGCCGGTGAAAAAGAAGTGCGCGCCTGGACCGTCCGGGTCGGCGCAAGCGCACCTGAAGCTGCGGGCGTAATACACACGGACTTCCAGAAAGGTTTTATTCGTGCCGAAATTGTCGGCTATGAGGACTTCATCGCTCACGGCGGCGAACAGGGCGCCAAAGACGCGGGTCGCTGGCGTCTAGAGGGCAAGGACTACATCGTGCAGGACGGTGACATCATCCACTTCCGATTTAACGTGTAAGTTTGGACAGCGCAATCTCGGGGTGGCCGGCGCCTCGAGCCGCTTCCCAGGCAGCACAGTGAACCAGGTCACAGCTTTGATGCCAGGATAAACACAACAGGCGTAGTGATACTGCAAACTGTCTTAGTATCGGCGCATGAAAATACACCCAAACCCTCGTCGGGGCCCCGGAGCCTCAGCCGCATTACAAACTCTGCGCGCGATTTGCCTCCTCATGCTGGGCACTGCCGCAGTACTGCAAACCCAGACCTCACTCGCGCAATCCTTCGATTCCGCGGAAGAATACTACGAGGATGCCAGTAGCAAAGTCGTAGAAGGCGACGCCAGTGCCGCAATCATCCAGCTAAAAAACGCGCTGAAAATGGACGCTGAGCATTTGCCATCGCTGATGCTACTGGGGCAGACCCTGTTGATCGAAGGCTCGTCCTGGGAGGCATCGCTCATTCTCAGTGAAGCCATGCTTGGAGGCGCCGATCCGCAGCAGACGGTTCCGCTCTTGATTGAGGCCTATCAGCGAGAGGGATTGCACGCCGAGTTGCTGGCGCAAATAACACCCGACGCGGTGCCGTCGTGGTTGCGTGCCGATGTCGAGGGTGCTCGAGCGCAAACCTACGCGGCTTTAGGTAATCTGATCGCGGCCAAGGAGGCTATCGGCCGTGCTCTGGCGATGGACCCCGGCAACATGCGCGCCCGACTCGCCCGGGTCACGGTGTACTTGCGTGATAAACGCTGGGAAGAGGCGTCAGTAGAAGCGCAGCAATTGATAGCCCTTGCCCCCGAGGACACGCGCGCCTGGAATAGTCATGGCTCCATTTTGCACGCCACGGGACAACTGGAGCCTGCAATAGACGCCTATCGAAGAGCGATTGACCTGTCGCCACGCAATCTGGATGCGCGTATTGCGCTGATCAGCATTTATATGGATTTGCAGCGAGAATCTGAGGCCGCTCCGCATCTTGCTTACACGGCGGAAAACTTCCCCTACGAACCTCGAGGCGCTTACTTTGCAGCGCTCGCTGCCGCGCGGATTGGAGACAGCGATGCGGAAGCAAAAGCGCTGTCTACCGTAATAGATACGCTCAACCGATTACCGACTGATACGGTCTCCAGCAACCCGCAGTTGCTGATGGTCGGCGCACTGGCGCACTTCGGTCGTAGCGAGTACGCACAGTCAAACCAATACATCGAGTCCTACCTGGTGCTGAATGCCGATGATCCGGGCGCCCAGCGCCTGCGGGCAGTCAATCTGCTCTCCTCCGGAGAACCGGGACGCGCAAAACAGGTCCTGCTCAAACTGCAGCGACGCTACAGCGGAGACATCGGCGTCACCTCCCTGCTGGCCACGGCCTACGCACAGGAAGGACATCACAACAAGGCCGCCGAGCTTCTGCTTGGCCTTGAGGGTGCGGGTTCGGGTGTCCTCCAGTCAGATAGCCAGCTTGGACTATCCCTCATTAATACCGGCGAGATTGTGGCAGGAATAAAAACACTTGAGGCCGTGCGCAAATCGCAGGCAGAGGGATCAACCAGGGTCGATTTTCAACTAGCTACGGCGTATATCAGGTCCAATCGCGCTGAGGAAGCTGTGGAGCTCCTCCAGAGTTTGACCTTGGAGACGCCGTCAAATCTTGGCTACCAAAACCTTCTGGCCATTGCCTATCTGCAAGCCGGGAATACCAACGCCGCCAAAGAGTCATTTACAGGCATTTTGCGGACGGACCCAGCGTTTTTACCCAGCGCTATCAATCTTGCGCGTATCGCAATGCGCGAGAATGATTTTGGCGAGGCACAGCGCTGGATCGATTACGCCCTGGATTTGTCGCCGGAGTCGCCACGAGCCATGTTTGAACAGGCGACACTGTTCAAGGCCCGGGGAGAATTCACAGATGCTATTCGCTGGGCAGAACGCACAACACAGCTGGACAGAAGCAACATGCGCTACGCGCAGATGCTCAGCGAGCTGTATCTATCGACCGGTGACACGGAGGCCGCGGAAGCAAGCGCGCGGCGCGCGGCCGTTGCGGGCAAAGACGACCCCGCAGGCCAGGCTCTGCTAGGGCAGACACTCGCTGCGGTTGGCAAGGCAAAACAGGCCGGGCTGGTCTACACGCTAATGGCTCGCAATGCAGACTTCGACACGCCAACGCTGTACCGAATAGCTGTGCTGCAGGCAGACCTCGGGCTCTATGAATCAGCAATCTTATCCCTTGCAGCCGGCCTTAAAGGCAATGCCAAGCATCAGCGCTCTCTCAAAGCCAATATGCGCATGCACCTCGCGGCGAAGCACTTCGAAAAGACGGTCGCACTCGCGGATGAATACAAAGTCCTGTATCCCCAGGACCCCACCGGCCAACTACTGGCGGGTGAAGCGTGGCTGCGTCTTGACCGACCCAAGGACGCAGCAAAACGCTTTCAATCGGCTCTGAGCCTTGGCGCCCAAGCGGACGGAACCCTGGGTTTGTATCGTGCGTTTTTCGGATCAGGCAGAATAAAGGAGGCAGAAAAGGCGCTCGCAGACTACTTGGAAGAGGGTGGCAATGATCCTCGACTACTCGCTGCGAAAGCGGACTTACTTATCGCTCAGGAACGCTGGTCTGACGCGGAGCTAACACTGACCAAGGTTCTCCAGCAGTTCCCCAATTCCGTAGCTCATCTTAACAATCGCGCTCTCGCGCGACTCAATCTGGGTGAGCCCGGCGCACTGGCGGATGCTCGTGCAGCGGTTGATCTGGCGCAGGACAATGCCGCTGTAAACGACACGCTGGGCTGGATTCTGGTTCAGAACGGCAAGCCTGACGAAGCCCTGTCATTTCTGCGGGAGGCCACCAGTCGGGAGACAGACAATCCCACTCTGCGTTTTCACCTCGCGGTCGCGCTGGCAAAGCTTGGACGCCAGAAAGAGGCTCTGAATGAGCTTTATCTGGCACTCGAAACCGGTCGAGACTTCGACGAGCGTAGTAAAGCTACCGCCCTTCAAACGAGTCTGCGTGACTAGTAAACGTTTCTCCCGGTAGACATTGTCAGAATTCTTTACGCTACACCGAAGAACTCTACGCACATAAACTTTTAAGTCACTGTATTTTAATAGATATATTATAAATTGGCCTTTTTTATGCATATGGATTGAGAATTCCGCTTAGCACAGGTAATCTCAAATGTCACATAAAAAATTCACAAAGATCTTAAGTACAGCGACAGCAATTTTGGCGGCTCACATACCGCACGCCCTGGCAGGCACCGTTGAGCATACCTGGCATCTCGACCGGCACTCTGTGTGCCAGCAGAATGCCCATGGCAACTGCCAGAACAACGGCGCCGTGTTTTCCGCAGACTCTCGCTATGGTGCCTACACGTTTGAGAGCGACGAGGGCCTCAACACCGAAGCGTCCGGCTGGTACGAGCATGGCCAGGGTAATCCTCTGACCAATGGAGACGAATTTCTCAAGCACTGGAGCGGGCTGTCAATGGACCTGGAAAATGACGAGGGCCAGCCTTGGCATGGCATCGACAATCAAGGTCCAGACGAATTCGTCGTGTTTGAATTTGACGAAGCCGTTTCGCTGCAAGAGTTTAATCTCAGCTATGCAAGAGAGGCCCGCCGCAGCGGCAACGTGACTGACGTAACCGTGCTCTACCGAGATTCAGCCAAAGCTGAGCACGGTGTTGGCGCCCTTGCCGGGGCCGACATAGAAGACATCACCAACACCAGCATCGGATATTCCGTGGTGGGCCACTGGGATGCGGTGGGCCAAAACGCCCCGGTCAATTTTGCTTCCCTGACCGAAAACATCTTCAGCAAAGTCTGGGCAATCGGTGCATACATCGAATCGCTGGCGTCTGAAGGCCACATGTTTGGAAACCCGGAAGGAGACGCGGAAGGTACACCCAACGCGTTTAAGCTGAAGAGCATCTCTGGGGTAACGAGTATGCGACCACCGTCGCAGGCTGTGCCAGCCCCCGCCACCTTCGCGTTAATTCTGGTGGGCGTACTTGGCATGAGCCGTCGCCGCAAAACACCCTAGAGCCCTGTTGGGCAGACGCTTAACGAACCGCATTCCGGGATAGCCTTAAGCCCCCGGGATGCGATTTGCCCGGAGCACGTACCAGGCGGGCAGCAAAGTTACACTTGCGATAAAACTCACCGCCATCGCGGTGAGCACAATGCGACCAAAGTCCGCCAGCGGCGATACCTCACTGACCATCAGTACCGCAAAACCACTGGCCACGGCCAGAAAGTTAAGCAGCAGTGCCTGCCCGGTTCCAACAAAAAACGTCCCCTCGGGCACCAACGCCGCCGCACGCTCCTGTCCAGACATATCGACGCGAGATTCTTCGTGGGAACGCGACAACGCGGATATCGTGTGGATAGAAAAATCGATCCCCAAGCCGATAGCCACGGCAGCAAACATGGATGTGCCCACCCCCAGAGGAATGTCGGCAATCGCCATGACCGCGTAAACGCTGAGCACAGAGGCCAACACCGGGACCAGTGACAGCACCCCCTTACGCGCGGATCGAAAACTGAAGGAACTGACCAGAAAAACCATCAGCAACGCACCCAGCAGACTGGTCTTGTGCGAGCCCTCAATCGCCTGCAGCCAATGGTAGTCAAGGCTTACACGACCACTTAGCGCTGTGGTCGCCTTGCCGGCAAACAATTGCGCTTGATAGGCATCCAGAGCCTCCACAATCGGTTTGAAGCTCTGATAATCGCCCGGCGTGATGGCGAAGCGAATATTCGCAGTCTGATAGTCATAGTCCACCAGCTGACTGAAGTCCGCCGGGTCTCCGGAAAACCCATAGAGCAGTAAGTACTGCGCTGCCAACTCGCTGGAATCGGGCACAGCGTAAGCCTCATCATCGCTCAATACGCTGTTCATTTGTTTGAGGTAGTCAACGATACTCCGGCTCCCGGAAACCCCCTCCAGGGACTCCCCAAAGGCCTGCACCTGCGAGATACGCCGAAGGACTTCCGGATCCAGAATACCCTCCATCTCGCTGGTTTCCACAACCACGTCCAACGTTCCCGTGCCACCTATATGCTTTTGTATTGCCTCGTTTGCCAGCGATATCTTTTCGTCCGGGTGAAAAATACTTAGCCGATCATCATCGACTTTGAGCTGACTGGCGCCCATCACACCCGCTGCGGCAATCACAAGGTAAGCGAGCAGGGTTTTGCGCGGGTTGGATGTACAGATGCGACCAACATGCGTCATGAGTGCAGAGAACGGACCGACCTCGCCGCGGCGATAACGCTCGACCTTCGACGGATGCACCTGAGCCTGAGTCATGTGAAGCAGACACGGAAGCGCAAGAATAGAGTAGACCCACGCAACCAGCACGCCCAGCGCCGTGAACAGACCAAAATATTTGAATGGAGGCATATCTGAGGCGAAGTACAACCCCAGGAAACCCGCTATCGTGGTAACCGAGGTGATCGATATAGGTCGCCACAACGCTGCCATGGTCTCGACAATCAGCTCACTGCGATCCCGGGAGGCGTCGATCGTTTGCTGCAAAAAGAAGTGACTGCAAACATGAATTGTATCCGCTACCGCAATTCCGATCAGAATAACCGGCAGTGCATTCGTCACTATGTAGAAGGGGATCTGCAGCATGCTCATCGCGCCCAGGGCCACAGAGATCGCAGCACAGATCATAAACAGCGATAGCAGAGGCGGAACCCCGCGTCGGAAGGCAAAGGCGATGATCCCAAGGATGATGATCGCCGCGAGTGGATTGAGCACCGCGGCGTCAGCGTCCACATAAGCACCTAAGTAGCCCGTGACGGCACCCTCCCCCGCAATGTGCGCGGTAACGCCCGGAGGAAACTCATACTGCCCGACAAGCCGCAGTAGATCCCGGTAGGTAGCCTCGCTCAGGCGACCGTCAATCAACTGCACCACAATCAGCGTAGCCGCACCATCTTTAGAGACCAGGCTACCGTCAAATAGTGGAAAAGCCGCAACGCGGGCTCGCAGCGCAGCGATCGCTTCGGCGGTCCCCGGAACATCCTCAAGCACGGGCGAGACGAGCAGGCCGTCGAAGGTCCCCTCGATGGTTGATACCGTTGTCATCCCCACAGTCTGGTCGGCCGCCACATTGGGAACCGTATTCAACGCGTCGGTAAAATTGCGTATTGCGCCCAGAGTTTCCGCTGTATAAATCCCCTCATCGCCTTCTGCAACGATTGCAACGAGCATCGGATCCTCGAGACCGAAGCGCTCCTTGATGACATCCCGGTAAATCAACGCGGGATTATTGTCCGCAATAAACGCGTCAGAGCGCACGTCTTTTTCCAGGTTGAACAGTTGCGTCAGGAAAACTGCCGGTATTAGCAGCAGCACGGGAATGATCACGTAGCGCAGAGCGATCAAGCGCAGAAAAAATCGCTCAACCGGTGATGACCTGCCTGATTGCTCCTCGCACATCACTGATCGCCGGAGCTAGCGGGAAGTCCTATCAGATAAGTTACGCCGACAGGTAGACCACGCAGTCTGTGCACGCCAATGCTCCAATCAAAGTCGTTGGCTGGCAGGGTGGCCACCAGCGCCTCCAGCTCCTCGACCGTGTAGGTCCGCAAACACGAAACAACGCCGTCGAACGCGACGATCAGCGGAATGGCAGGGATGATGTAAGTAAAGAAGAGACGCGACCAGCGGAACGGCGTCATAAAAGGGGTCGCTAGCAGCACTAGAATCGGCGTAACCAGCATGTAAAGAATCAAAAGGATGTGCCTCTGCGTCGATTCCAGCACAGCGATGGGCGCGTTGTTTTCCACCGCATCCGCCAGTACTTCACGTGCAAGCTCAGGCCGCAGATGGTGAAACGACGAAAACAGTGTGCGAAAGCCGTTGAGATCATCCCTGACCTCCGTGGCATCTACCGACGTGTCACTGAACTGAATACGCCCATTAGTGGCATTTCTGATTTTTGAAAAAGCCTCAATATTGGGATAGAGATCGGTCAGCAGCACACGATTGGCGTGAGAAGGAAGCTGATCAACAAGATCCAGCCATGCTCCGCCGCCGCCGGAGCAGAGGTCCACGATGTCTGTTTCGCCTGACTGCGAAATGGCACGCATCAGTCGTGGCGCGACACCGGCATAAAGCCTTGACTTCACGACCGCGAATTCCAAAAAGTCGGTAATCCCGTCCCTAATGGGGCGCGGCAACCAATTCATGTCCTCGAGCTCGATAAGATGTAGCCGGCGCAAGTTTACTTTCTCCCCAACTCAGCAGTTCTAGTAAGGGCGAGGCGCCCGCGGGATGCGAGGCACGACGCAGCGCAAAAAGCGCATTAAACCATGCCTTAAATGTACTATTAGCGGCGGACCGAGCCTGGACACGAGGGTTAGATGTGGATCAGCGTAGAAGAGCCTCCCGTACACCGGCGCGAAGGGCGCTTTTCCACTGTCAGCTTTCTTTACATTTACGCTGAAAAATTGAGCACACGCCATCCTGAAAACCAATAATATTGTTTTATTTCAGTATCTTAAAAAACATGGCCCGATGATTGCTTTATTACGGCAGGGACGAATTACACAGTGTTTAACCCAGCACTAGAGTCAGAGTAGTCTGCAAGCATCAAACACAGACACCTTTGATTTTGACAAAGCTCCATGCATTTGAGGAATCGCAAATGAAAACAATGAACAAAGTATTAGCAAAAACAGCACTGGCCGTAGTACTCGGCACTGGCGCTGTTGGCGCGAGTGCAGACTTGATTACGCAATGGACCGCTACCGTAACAGGTGAATGGTCTACAGCACCGGGCGACACGGTGTTCAGTGGTGGCTCTGGCTTGACCTACGAGTCGTCTGACCTGCTGAGCTGGGGCGCGGATCTTGGTCCTGCAGTAGACCCGGTTAATGGCGCTAACTCGCAAGAGTCTCGCAGTGGCTTGCAAATTGGCACGTCTCCAGTAATGGGAATGGTTGATACCAACGGTGCCGCAATAGACACCATCGAAGTGACGCACTTTAACAACACCATCTTTGGTGAGTTTGCTACGCTTGAGTCAGCAGTGTTCCTGACTACCCTGACGTTGACTCCGCTCGCGCCAGTAGCTGGACCGTCGCTGCCAACGGTTTCGCAGACCATTCCGATCATGTTCCAGGAAACACCGAACATCGCAGCTAACTGTACGGCTGCCAGTGTTACGGTTTGTGATGACATCTTCGTCTTCGAGCCCGAGTCTCTGACCTTTGACTTTAGCCTGGACGGCTTTACCTACTTCACGCAAATCGGTGCGCCAGGTCTTGGCGTTTTGGCTGACGACGAGTGTGCTCAGGCTGGCGCAGCTTCAGGTTGCCTCGGTTTGACAACACCTGAGCAGGAGGCAA
This sequence comes from Congregibacter sp., assembly GCA_045105635.1. Taxonomy (GTDB): domain Bacteria; phylum Pseudomonadota; class Gammaproteobacteria; order Pseudomonadales; family Halieaceae; genus Congregibacter. The sequence goes on along the minus strand of JBGCDU010000006.1, from coordinate 86,250 downwards.
GCACGGTCGTGTTTAACTTCCAGATCAGTGCAAGACCGAACGCAGTACCGGCTCCGGCTACCCTCGCTCTGTTGGGCATGGGTCTGCTCGGCTTCGCTGCTCGTAAGCGTCGCGCCTAAGACACCTTCTCCACTCCATGTCCCCAGGGGCATGGGCTCGCAGCGGTAATCGCGAGTAGGTAAGAAGGTAGGGTGTATCTAGTTCGAATAGATCTACCCTTAATAAGAAGTCCGTATCGAAAGGTGCGGACTTTTTTTATGTCCTTATTTTGTTGTCTTTGGTTTTGTTGTTTTTGGTTTTGTTGTCTTTGGTTCTATTCTTCGATGTCGCTATCCCGAATTTCTGCTCAGCTTTAAGCCCGCAATGTCGCTAAACTCTATATCGTGCCCAGGGTTTGCTGGGAACGAGCGACCAAACAGGGTTACGTAGCTCGTTCGTCGCTATAGAGAACCCGATTCGTCACCCGCAGGGGTGACCACCGAGCATAATTCCGTCCTCCTATCCGTCATAAATGGAAGATCGCATGAAAAACGTCGACCCCATGGCACTCTCGCTGTTCAACGAGATTGCGGCCACGACGGTTGGAACAGATGCTGTTTTAGACAGCACACAGGCAGAGCTGCGCTACGGCGCTTCCACTATTGACATCGAGAAGCGTATAGCCGGCGCGGTTCAGGTCTCGAGCAGCGAGCAGGTAGTAACGCTGGTTAAGGCTTCGCGAGAACATAGAGTTCCCATCTACCCGGTGAGCACCGGCAAAAACTGGGGATATGGCTCCTCCCTGCCGGCAGTCGATAACTGCGTGGTCCTCGATTTATCCGGGATGAAACGCATCCTGTCGGTCGATCAACAGTCGGGTATCGCGATTGTTGAACCGGGAGTCACGCAGCAGGCGCTACGAGAATATCTCGACGCGCATTCGCTGAACTTTCTTTGCCCGGTAACCGGCGCAGGACCAACCTGCAGTATCGTGGGCAACGCCCTGGAGCGAGGGTATGGAATAACGCCACACGCGGATCACTTCCTGTCAATCATGTCACTCAAGGCCGTGCTCCCGGACGGGTCTCTGTACGAGCCACCGCTCGCCGCGGCAGGCTGCGAACAGGTTGACCAATTGTTTAAGTGGGGTGTGGGGCCTTTTATGGACGGTCTGTTCACGCAAAGCGCTTTTGGCATCGTGACCCAGATGAGTATTGCCCTCGCGCCTCGTCCGGATGTCGTCAACGGGTTTTTCTTTGCAGTGAAACAGGATTCCGATCTCGAAGAAGTGGTGAGTGCCGTATCTGAGACACTCGCCGACGCCGGCGGAGTACTGGGCTCGATCAACCTGATGAACTCGCGCCGCGTAATTTCCATGATGGAGTCCTACCCGGGCGAGCACCTGAATGCCGACGGTATCGTTGATGCGGACTACCTCGAAAGTACCGCGAAACGCCACCAGGTGATGCCCTGGATGGGAGCGGGAGCCCTCTACGGCAATGCGGATATCGCGGCCGCGGCTCGAAAGACCGTAAAACGGCGGCTATCGGGCAAGGTCAAACGCCTGCTTTTTTTCTCCCCCCAGAGCGTCGCGAGATACCACCGACTCAGCCACTTCCTGCCCTTTGAATTTGGTCGCGGTATCGAAAATCTATTCGGAACGCTCACAAAAACCCTAAGTATCCTCTCCGGAGCGCCCAGCACCGTCGCACTGCCGCTGGCCTACTGGAAAGGTGGCGAATTGCCACCGGATGGACAGGCGTTCAACCCCGCGGCCGATGGCTGCGGTCTTATCTGGTATTCACCGCTAGTGCCCATGGATCCCAGCGTTGTACGGGCATTTATCGACATGGTGCATCGCGTCTGTTCAGAACACAGCGTCGAGCCCCTAATTACCATGACCAGTCTGTCTGAGCGCTGTTTTGACAGCACGGTACCGTTGCTTTTTAACCCTAAAGAGCCTGGCGCCACGGACCGCACTCACGCCTGCTATCGGGCTTTACTGCTGGCGGGTCGCGAGTTGGGTTGTACACCGTATCGGGCACCCATCAGTGATATGCAAAGTTTCGTAAACCCGCAAGCACCCTACTGGAAAATGGTCGATATGATAAAGACCGGCCTCGACCCTGACGGATTACTCTCTCCGGGCCGCTATTCACTAGAACCCTAGGCGCAGTCTCTGTGCAAGATGTACAATCCATGCCACAGCGTTTGTACCGAGTCCTGGAATCACACCTTACGACCGACTGGGCAAGCACCCTCGCTCTTTGCCTAGCGCTGTTTTTCTCCGCATCAGCCGGCGCGAACGACTACTGGGTGGCACCAACAGATTCGCCCTATGCTCCGCAAAAATCTGTGCAGGGCGCTGCGGGTACCAGCGCAAAACCGCCCTGCTACCGCTCGGCGCCCTGCCAGCTTGGCTCGTCACTATTGCGCCGACTTGAGCCTGGTGACACCTTGTATCTGCATGGAGGGCACTACCGACCCCTGCGAATTCGCGATCTTCACGGCAGTGAGAAAGCACCTATCATAATCAGCGCTGATATCGGTGCGCTTGCAACGACAGAAAGACCGGCGGGTACCAACCTTTCCGCGATCCCCCAGAGACCGACAATCATCGCCCGGGAGACGCAAGCCGGCGGTCAAATTGATACGCTGGAAATTCAACGCTCATCGTACGTCGTTATCACCGGCATCAGCATAAAAGGGGCCGTCAGAGCCGGCGTGCGCGTCAACAACAGCCACGACATTGAGCTGCGCGGGATCACGGTGGAGGACGCAGGAAAATGGGGAATCTACGCGGACTATGCCAATTCTCTCGAAATAATCGACGGACACATCACCGGCGCTGGCAAACAGCACGGGATCTACCTAGCTAACAGTGGCGATAAGGCGCGAATCACACGGACGTTTATCCAGGGGTTTTTTGGCAGCGGTATACACGTCAACGGGGACCTCAGCATGGGCGGAGCATCGGGCGTGGCGCCGGATGGCGTTATTTCTGATCTGGTCTTCACGGATAACTGGATAGACAGCATTGGGCTATCGGGCGGTGCAGGCATCAATCTTGATGGTGCCGAGCGCGTACTCATTCGACACAACCTGATCACCAATACGCGCAGCGCCGGCGTCACTGTATTTCGGGCTGATGGCGCCATTGGCTCGGATCAGGTGATCATAGAGCGGAATCTGATCGTCGGTGCCAAAGATTCGCGTGACTTACTGATATTCAATCACAGCGGTCTCAACAATAGAGTGTTCGGGAACGTATTTATAAGCCGCAACAAAAAATCACACGTGATCGATGTCGAGTATGACGAAGACCATTATGACAAGCAGGGAAAACCCCAGGTCACGGCGCTTCCATTTGAATCAGCGGACAACATTTACCATTCTGCAGGGCCCGGCGTCGTCTCTCTAGGGAAGGTATCGCTGCGCGATCGCCAGGTCACCGGACGACCTGCACTCGGGCTTTCGCCCCAGGTGTTGTCCGACGTACTGCCCGACATAGCGCCCGACATAGCGCCCGAAAAAGCCACATTTGGCCTGGCACCGGTACCTGGTTCACAGAATGCTTACCTTCTTTCGACGGCGCTGCAGAAATTGGCCACACTCCACAGCATCGCAGAGAGTAATCCTTTTCTCGGCGAAGATCGTCTTGGATTACCCTGAAATTTCTGTCGTATGGATACTGCTGACAAATAGAGGTGAGAGACAGCGCTGAGAGATTGTGCCGAGACAGCAATCGCACCATCGTTACTGCCTACGCCGCATAATGTAAAATTCAGGATACCGTCTGACCGAAAACCAGCAGAGACTCGCGCCGAGGAGTCTCGCGCCAATGAGGCCCCGAGAAGCAATGCGCCGTCGAGCCCTGGTAGTCTCAAACCTGCTGCCCACCCCTGCAAGCCCGAACCGAGGCACCTTTAATCGGCAACATTACTGTGCGCTGAGCGAACATTTCGACACCCGATTTATCTGCCCCATCGCCTGGACAGACGCCCTGAAAAGCAGATCCTCGGCCTCTTCGAGCGATAACGGTGGTCTGGACATCAGCTATGTGAATTACCTCTTCCCACCGAGGATTCTACGCCAGCACTACGGATGGTTTCTCTGGCAATCGATGCGTAAAAAAGCGCTCGACATCGCCCGGCAATTCCAACCCGATATTATCGTGGGAAGCTGGGGTTACCCGGATGGGTTTGCCGCCGTGGAACTTGCCGAGAAGCTGTCTCTCCCATCGGCGGTACAAGTGCTGGGATCGGACATAAACCAACTGGATATCTTCCCAGAACGGGCAGAACCCACCTGGCGAACGTTGATGCGCGCAGACCATGTGATTCCCGTAAGCCGCGCACTTGAGGCGAAACTGATTGCTGGGGGTGTTCCCGAGGAGCGCGTCAGCGTCGTCTACCGGGGCATTAACCGTGAGCTTTTCTACCCGCGTGATCAGCGCGAAGCACGACAATCAATAGGCATCGACCCCACTGAGACCAGTCTCCTTTTTATCGGTAATCTGGTCTCGGTAAAATCCGTCACCACTTTTCTCTCCGCCTTTGCCAGTTTGTCCCGAAATCGCACCGCGCCTGTCCGGGCCCACATCGTGGGAGACGGCCCGCTGCGCGGCGCCCTTGAGCAGCAAGCGCAAAGAGAAGGTATCTCTGGGCAAGTGAGCTTTCACGGATCTTTACCGCATGCGCAAATGCCGCTTTGGATTGCAGCATCCGACCTGGTGGTGTTACCGAGCCTGCACGAGGGCGTACCCAACGTGCTGCTGGAAGCAATGGCCTGCGAACGGCGCTACGTGGCATCGAGGACCGGTGGCATTCCAGAAATATCCAATCACTCCGGATGCCAGCTGTTCACGCCCTGCGATGCTCCGGGCATGACCGAGGCCATACAAATGATGCTCAACAGCAGCCATGCACCGAGCATCGCCAATGTGCCCTCAGCAAGCTGGGAAGAAGCGGGTAACAAACTCGCAGCGGTACTCAATCGCTGCATAGACCAGCGAATACAAAAGCTATGATGTATCGTGTGCGGCCCACGCCTTATTCAACAGCTCGGGCGACCCTGATCGAGGAAGAAAATTCACTGTGAGCGCGTTGTCGAAAATACCTGGGGACATCCGGGCCAAAGCGCAGTGGCTTTACGGCAGCAACCAGCGACGCGCCTGCATTAAGGCCGCCCTTGCTGACGGCACGCTGGCAATGATTATGTATCGCTGTATGCAGTGGTCCGGGGAATGTCGTCTGGCGCCGCTCGAGATGCTATTCAACAAGCTCTGCATCATTCTTGGTGGGTGCGTGATCGGCCGCGGCGCGAATTTCGGCGATCGCTTTGTGCTGATTCATTCTTTGGGAGTCGTGATCAATGGCGCGGTTGTTGGCGGCGATGACATCATGATTGAACATCAGGTAACCATAGGCGCAGAGCGCGGTACATCACCCGCGCTCGGTAACCGTGTTTTTATCGGCGCCGGCGCCAAAATTGTTGGAGCCGTACATGTAGGTGACGACGTAAAAATTGGCGCTAATGCAGTGGTCACACGCTCCATATCAAACGGCGCGACCGCCGTCGGTATTCCTGCGCGGGAACTGCCAGTCCGTGACACCAGGACCATGACGGAAACCGCCTCGGAAAGCCAGATAGACGCCAGTCCATCCGTCGGAATCAGCAAGTCGCCGGAAACACCGAGCGGCGGCGCCTGAATCAAAGTGGACGCCCTTTCAATCAGCTACTTCACGGCCGCAAGCCTCATCGTATACAGCTATGCGCTGTATCCGATGCTTCTCAGTGTTATTGCTCCGCGCTTGGGACGCTTCAACAGCGCACCGAGTGCATTAGTCGAGGACCAGCTGCCCAGCGTCACATTCCTTATTGCCGCACACAATGAAGCACAGGAGATCAGGCAGCGCATAGAAAATCTGCTGGCGCTGGATTATCCCCCGGAGCTGATGCAAATTCTGATTGCCTCGGATGGGAGCTCCGACGACACCTTCGCTATCGCCAGCAGCTTTGACGATAACCGGGTGCGCGCAGAGGAACACACACCCAACATCGGCAAGTCGGCAACGCTAAACAGATATCTGCCCGAGGCGCGCGGCGATGTCATCATAATGTCGGATGCCAACACGCACTTCTCCAGCGACGTAGCGCGCTTGCTGGTTCGCTGGCTCGCAAATCCTGGGATTATCGCAGTCTCGGGCAAGTTATCACTTCTCGACCCGGAAACCGGGAACAACGTGGACAGCGCGTACTGGCGCTACGAGAACAAGATCAAACGTCTAGAGGGTTTGCTGGGTGCAAAACTCGGCGCGAACGGCGCTATTTATGCCTTCCGAAAAGCTGATTTCGCCGGCTTTCCCAGCAATACGATTGTCGACGATTTCGTAATTCCGCTACTCATCAAGCTCAGGCGCGGTGGCAACATTGTCTTTGATACGGAGGCTTGCGCCACAGAGCCCACACCAGCCGATATATCCGACGAATTCACCCGGCGTGTGCGTATCGGAACGGGCGCGTATCAGAGCCTATCCCTACTGTGGCCACTTATACTTCCCAGGCATGGCTGGACTTCGTTCTGCTTCTTTTCGCACAAAATATTGCGCTGGCTGACCCCGTTTTTGCTCGTGTTCATGGTCACGATTAGCTTCGCGGGGGTGGGCAGGCCGCTGTTCAACGTACTGCTCGCCCTTGAGGCGATCGCCGGCGCTACAGTTTTTGTGGGTTTGCGTATTGGCGGCAGCGGGGTCCTGAGCCAACTGCTGCGTACGGCATCCATGTTCGGCACCATGAATGCCGCGCTGTTCCTCGGCTGCTGGCGTTATTTGACGACGCCACAGTCGGGAACCTGGAAGCGCACCTCGCGCTCTAACAACGACGACAAATGACTTCTTCAGAGCGTGACACCTAAGGTGGCAACTTCTTCATTTACATCCAGACTCGGATCCTTTGGACTGGCGCTGTACGCACTGTTTGTTCTGGGCTGCCTGCTGGCGCTCTACCTGCCATGGCCTGACTCACTGGCGATAATTCCAACGATCACGGAGTTCATACCGGGCTGGTTCGTGTTGCTGCCTGCGCCGCTGGTCATATTTTTTATCCGCAGCCGAAAACAGTTCGTCAAGCTGGCAATGATAAGTCTTGTCAGCGGAGTGGTGTTCCTCGATCTACAGCTTCCCTTGTCGTTTGCCACGGACAATAGCGGGCCGCAACTGCGCATAGCGACCTACAACGTTGGCAATGGCCCCGTGCATCCGGACGACCTTCTAGACTGGTACTACCGCAACGAGATCGATGCCTTGCTGGTGCAGGAAACACAGGCTTTTGAGCCCGGCCCGTATCTTCCGGATGACATGCATTACGTATGTGGGGGCAGACTCTGTGTCATATCGCACCATCCCGTGGACAAGATGGAATCACTATCCAGACAGGCCTTCAAAGGCGGCTGGGGAAACTATATTGCGCGCTTCGATCTGCAATGGAACGGAGCAAGTATTGCGATTTACAACGTGCATCTGAACACACCGCGCCACGAACTGGAATTTTTAAGGGGACTACTTCCCGGCGTAAAGAAAGCCTCTCGACTATACGTACTGAGAAAACTCGAAAGCCAAATCGCCTCAGCCATGGTTGCCCAGCACCCGCAGCGACGACGCTACACCATTATTGCCGGCGACTTTAATCTCACACCAAAGGGTGCGATCTACCGCGAGTACTGGTCCGATTATTCCAACGCCTTTAGCGTGGCAGGCATCGGCACGGGCTATACCAAGAAGACGCGTCTCCTGGGCGCTAGAATTGACCACATCCTGTACGACGATTCGATCCGGGTGGCACAGGTTTCAGTCGGTGACAGCCTTGGGGGCGACCACCGCCCGGTCATGGCGGACCTTGTTTTGCAGTAGTGTCACTGACCGAGCGTCTCTCTGGCAAAGGGTTTCTCCGCTGTCGGATAAACTCCTCCACTCTTTTCACCGGCCGCGCTAGCTTCCACCACCAGGAGTAGTAGGCTTCTTCAAACAATCGACGAAAATGCACCTCCGAGCGAGTCACGGAGCGAGCATGCTCTATCAGGGCTCCGGGTAGCGCTGCCTGCATCATTCGATACTCATCTACCAGTCCGCTTATCGCCGTTTCATCGACTTCTGCTTCGGTCAAAGCGTCGTAAATGCGCAATGCGAGGCTTTCCAACGCTGTTTCGCCGTACTCCGAGGCTACATTTCTCTGCAGGGTGCGATCGACAAAATCAAGTTTTTGCGCGGCAGCAGCCGGCAGCTGCAGACGCTGGCAGAGCTCTTCCGCAACAGCTCCCGTGTCCTCAATCAAGGCCTTGTAGGATACCAGCATGCGATCTTCCCCCGCCGAGTAGAGCCAGGCAGAGACGATGTAGTTCAGCCAGATATAGGTCGACTTCTCAATAGAAAATCCGTCTCGTCGATTCAGCGATGCAGACACTTCACCTGGGTGACGCAACACTATCAGCATCAACTTACTATCTGCGCTGGCGTCTATCGCATCGCCCCAGGAAGGCAGTGTCAGACACATGCGCGGATCTTTCACGCCCCATAGTTTTTTGCCTGCGTAATCGTTGCGCATGACACTCAGGCAACGTTGGCGAACCGAGGTGCCGGACGCCTCCGCGAGTTCTTCCGCAGCGACCAACATCGGCTGGTCCCAGGATGCGGGAAGGGAATCCAGAATTTCCTCGTTGAGATGCACAACAGCGGCGTTCTCGTAAAAGCCTTTTTCGTTAACATCGCGCTGCGCAGCAAAGAGTTTGCGCCCCATAAAAACGCCAAGTTCAGACAGCAGTCCAGCCATTGCGGACGTACCGCTTCTATGCATGCCGAGAACGATCACAGCGTGTGAGTCAGTCATGATCGCGCAGCGGATTGTTCACGTTTCCGTCGCTGTAGATTCGCCAGTAGAGGGTTTGGTGCGCCGTACAACGCGAGACCTTTGAGAAAACTACTCAGGCGTCGAGGGTTCTTTTTCCAGGCGTTCACAAAGCAATTCGCCGCAAGCTTGAAATCACCATTGTGTAAAAGGTTTTGTCCGTAGTGCTCATACACGCGACGCTCGGCATCCCGAAGGAGCGGCCCGGCAATAGGAGGTTGATGGGCGGGAGATCCAAGCTTTGACAGACACAGCAAGGCTGCATCCAGCATCGCCGATTCACGGAGCGAATAGTTATCACCGTGGATAACATGCGTGGCAAGAGCCTTGCGAACGCTGTCAACCTCGCAGCGCTGCAGCAAACGCAACCAAAGGTGCCAGTCATCCACACCAGCCATCACGCGATCCGCGTCAAAACCACCGACCGCTTCAAACAGGGACCGGCGTGTAACCGCGGTACAGCAGGATATTCGATTGTCTACGAGCATATCTTCGAGCGACGGCCGCTTCATCACAGGTAGACCAATCACTTCCCGGTCCGGATAAACAGTTCGCACACCGCTAAACACCAGGCCGATCTCCGGATTTGCAAATAGCGGCACTTGAAGAGCGAGCTTATCAGGCTCCCAAGTATCGTCCTGATCACAAAAAGCAATCAATTCCCCCGATGCGGCCTCCACACCACAATTGCGAGCGTCCCCGACACCGCCATTGGGTTTGAACACCGCCGTGATATCCACAGACTCCGCCAGCTCCCGCAAGAGCTCGGGAGAATCATCAGCCGAACCATCGTCGACAAGTACGATCTCATGTGACGGGTACTCCTGCGCCAGCAGTGAATCAACCGTGGATTGAAGCGTTCCCATACCGTTATAGACGGGGACGATAGTGCTTACCCTCGGTGTGCTTGGCTGGGACACTAGACTGAGTCCCATGTGTGGTGTTTCATCTGGCTAACTACCTCGGCTATGCCGGTAAGAAGGTTTGATCGAGGAATTTTACGTGTATTGCACCTAGACATGCAGTCTGCAACGCGGATAACGTGTGCCAGATCATGGAATAGGCAACGTTGGCCACCCAGAACAGCACAGCGGCCCCGTATCCGAGTATATTGCGCATTGCGCGGGGCGGCTACGCCAGCGGCAGCAAGCGTAACCGGCGGAATGTACTGCTAAAGTCGGACGCAAGCTGCACCGAAGCCAGACTACTCCAACAGCTTAAAGCACAGCAGGGCTCGTTACACCGGCGCTTTTGGCAATGCCGACGGCGATGCTAGCTTTAGCTTATGTAATGTGAAGGAATCGCAGGAATGGTGCTGAAAAGACAATGGCTCCCATCAAGGGTCAGGAGGTTTACGTCGAACCTGGCGCGTGACTCCCTCGCAAAGCGCGGTTTCCTGCCGGTGAAGCTGGACAGAGCATTTTTAATCTCCGCGAGCAACGGGCTCTACCTCTTTAGTGACGGCAGGATCTGTCGGCTGTTAAATGGAAACTTCTTTGGTATCACGTCCCTTCCGAATGGGCGAATATTGACCGTGCGATACGTACAGAACGGTGCTGAAGACGAGCGCAGCTTTGCTCTCACGTTTCGTTTGAACGAAGATCGGGCTGAGGATGTCCAGCCATTCAGTTTCCGCAATGCGCAAGACCTTGAGCGCGTGCCGGTAAGAGTGCATCAAGTCATCCTGCACAAGAACCATTTGCTGGTAACCAACACGCGACAGAATCTGCTTTGGAAAACCGACCTCGACGGCACCATCTTGCAGGAGTGGACCTACTCCGTAGCGTTTGAATACGAGCCCGGCAACCCGTCAACGACGCCGCTCAGATCGCGAGCCAGAGCAAGCGAGGATTACCACCACTTCAACTCCCTCTATGCCGATGACGACTACATTTACGTACTCGCACACAATTCGGCCGGGATAGATAAATCCAGGAACAGCTTTTTACTGCAGCTTACGCATGACTTTGAAGTGATCAGCAAACGCGAGGACATCGGCAAGGCCTGCCACAACCTCGTGCCCTACGACGGCGATTTTTACATCTGCGATTCAGCCAATAGCCGAATCGTACACAAGCACCACCCGACCATAGAGCTGGGTATGTTCACACGCGGCATGGCGTTAATCGACGACCACTTGCTTGTCGCGGGCACGGTAGCGGCGGCATCGGCCGAGGATCGAGGCAAAGGTTTCAGCAGACTGTTCTTTATTCCGATGGGAGCGCAAAAACCGTTGATGTCAATTGCCCTTGGCAGGCTTGGAGATATACACGATATCCAGCCCATCGGGGTCTTGGAAAAATAACAGGCCCGGGATCCTGCAGGCCTGGTTCATCGATGCAGAGTCTGGTATTCCTGGTATGTAAAGCCGCCAAGACCCACCACCGTACCGATGGCCGATGCGCATCGGAATAGTCCTTTTACGAGGCGGGTTTTGCTAAAGGTCAGTACGCCTGCGAGCGTCAGTCCTGCACCCATCAAGAGCCGCGCCCCCGCCAAGGCAAGGCACTTGGGAATCACAGTCAAAACCGCGTCCTCAATAAGATGGCTGCGGGTATAGCCTGCACCCGACCTGAATCCCCTTTTGAGAAACCAGGGCACCGTCGCGCGCTCGAGGGGAAACTCTTCGATAACCGCTGCGTCCGCATGGACAGCCTTATAGCCGGCACGGGCACAGCGCAGAGCGAAGTGATAGTCGCTCGCACCGGATAATGCGAAACGTTGATCAAAAGGCGGCGACAAGTTCTCGATCACCGTTCGGGATATAAGCACGTTACCCGTGTAAAAAATCTCGACAGCGCTCCCTTCCGAGGCCGTGGACGCCGCATACAGTATTTCTGTGGCCCAGACGGGAACCTCGCTTCGGGCTTCTGAAACTACGTCCGCCGCCACGATATCCGCTGAATATGCGCCGGCGCAGCGCACCAACCGCACGAGCCAGTCATCGACAGCCGGCCATTCATCGTCATCAATAAAGGCCATGTAGGAACAGTTTGATTTGAGGAATTCTGCCGCGCAGCGATTGCGCGCCGCCACGATACCCGGCTCAGGTTCCAGGCTGTACTGTAGCCGCAAGCCTGATTCCGCCGAAAACCCGTCGCAAGGCGCTTGTGCAGAGCCTCCCGGATCGTTGTCTACCACGGTGATCGTGACCGAGAGTTCGCCGTAGGACTGACGCGCCAGAGCCTCCAAAAGCCGACGCAGTTGTTCAGGTCGGCGAAAGGTGATGATGCAGATCATTACCTCGGTCATTGCGCGCAGGCACGATTTGGGGTTAGCACATGAGACACCGGCAGCCGGCCAGAATCGTCGAAACTTTCCATGGGACTAGACAACCTTTTCGGCGTTTTATCCACTGCCACCCAGTAGCGTTGAGTCATGATCCGTTTTTATCATTCATGTCACACACATCACACATATCACGCATATCACGCATATCGTGCCTATCGCCTCCCCTCAGACCCATGGGTAAATTATGCCCGAGCCCCAAGCTGTTTACACGCCATGTTGCCGATACTTCTGCAGGGGTCTACCATCGACCGCCAGAGAAAAACTGCCCATAGGCGCCGAGTAAACATGCTAAACATCGGAAGTGAAAAGATCGCGGGTTTGCTCCCCAACGCTCTGATAGCAACTCGTGGAAGGGCTTCTGAGAAGCGTCTGTACCTTACCTTCGATGATGGCCCACACGAATCCGTGACTGATGAGCTGCGGGAATTTCTGGACTTCCACAACGTCGTCGGCAATTTTTTCTGTATTGGTGAGAACCTGCGGAAACACAGCGAGGTAGCACGACGCCTACTCAAATCCGGCCATACCGTGTGTAATCATTCCGACAGCCATCGAAACTATCGCAAGCTATCCCTACCGATACAGCTTGAGGATCTTGCCGCCTGTCAGGCTGAAATCCAAAAGCTGGGTGCGGATACCGGCCATGTTTTCCGCGCTCCGCAGGGGCAACTCTCTATGAGCTCATTGCTTCGGATGAAATTGCAGCACGTGCGAGTTGTGCACTGGTCCTACGATTCGCTTGACTACCAAAAAGCTTCAGTGGATACGCAGATTCAGCGTTTTCGATCGGACCCCGTAGACAATGGCGATGTCATACTGTTCCATGACGACAGCGACCTTTGTATCCGCACGCTTGAGACACTGCTCCCGGAGTGGCAGACGCAAGGTTTTACCTTCGGCTCGGTGTTGGACTTGCGCTAGCACTGATGCTGACAGGCAAAACTACGGATGGTCCGAAACCTCTGCAAAGTACTGCGCCAGTTCCTCCACCTTGCGCGGCAGACAAAATTCACTACGCACCCGCTCATAGGCCGCGTCGCCCATCGCTGTCATTGTTTGCGAAGACTCCAGCAGGCTACGCACGGCTTCCTGTATCTGCTGCGGGTTTTGCGTTTCAACCAAAAGGCCCGTTTGGCCGTCCAACACAATCTCCGGAATTCCTCCTACCCGCGTTGCAACGCATGGCTTTTTACATAGACCCGCCTCCAGGAAAACGAGACCAAAAGCCTCCTCCCGTGAGGGCAGAAGAAAGATATCGCAGGCATTGAGCCACTGAGTAACATTGCTGATTTGCCCCAGTAAGGTAACGGCATTCTCCAACGCCAGTGACTTAATCAGCCCCTGTAGTCTTTGGTAGTCGCTCTCGGCACCGTCACCGGCGATGTATAGCCGAACATCCCATCCCTGCTCGCGTATCGTTGCCAGCGCTGTGATACTTTCGTCGTGGCCTTTAATCTCTCCGAGGTGTCCAATCGAGAGCAGAATGGCCTGCTCGCCCAAGCCGTCTTTATCGCCCAAGCCGCCTTGATCGCCCAAGCCAAGCTCAGCGCGCGCGGCCTGCGTCCCGTCGTTTGCACCGCGAGCATCGAGATCGATGCCCCAGTGCACCACTTGTATAGGCTTTTTCTGTATCCCCAGCTTGCTGAACATCTGGGTTTTGCGCTCGTGCGACACCGCGACAAAGGCGTCTGCAAAGCGGTAGTAGAGGTTGTGCTTGAATCCCGCACGATAATATTTTGTCTCAGAGCGATGCACCGTGGCGACGCACTTAACCCTTACGAGCTTACTCGCGATGCCCGCGTAGAGAGCTGAGGCTTCACAGTGAGCGTGAATGATGTCCGGCTTGAACTCCTTTGCAAGGCCTCTTAGTTTCGCAAGGAGTGCGAAATCAAACTTTCCGCCGCGCTTGGGCAGTATCGCCCATTTTTCGCTCCCGGCGTATTGGTTCAGCACCCACTCGGGAGGAGGCGAAAAGCATACCAGCTGCACTGTATGCCCAAGATTCGCCAGTCCTGCCAGTTCCTCTGCGATACGCTTGGTGCGACCGCCTTTTTCCATAGAATTAACAACGACAAGAATCTTGATGTAGTGTCTCCCCTAATTGCGCCTGTTACTGAACGGCGTGATTGAGCTGCTTTGGCGTTGCGTCTGGACAACGCGCATAGAACGAAGAAGATTTGCCCTCCGGGTCCGAAACGGGATCCCAAACTGGCACTATTTTGCGACGCAGATAAGAGAACACTCGATCAATTTTGTTAGCGAAAAAAACCGGTATGTGAAGCCAACGCAGGATCAGGAAGGCCCTTCGGCGGTCCGCCCACAGGTAGATAGCTTCCTCAGAGTAAAACTTGTAACCCCAGCGCTGCTCAAAAAGGCGGCTGGACTTTTCTGTTATCTGCCCGTTCCATCGCAGATTGAAAAAGCGCAAATCGGAGAGTCTGGCCCGTGTTCCCAGATTATCAAACAGCACCCGACTGCGCGGTTCCACAATGAGTTTGAGACCTTTCGCGCGCAGTTGCATACCAATATCGAGGTGCTCTCTTATTGTCATGCTGGGCAGCTCAAGTTCCTGTAGCGCGTCATTCCTGAACATCACGCAATGGAGTTCAAAGGCCTGGGTTTCTGTCGGTTCTTTGGGGAGATCGTCGGGCAGGCTTCTTCGAAAAGTCTTGTGCTCGATGAGAAAGGCTTCATCTTCTACATCCAGGACGCGTAACTCCGTGCTGAACAAATGTGTGCGGATATCATCGCCTTCATCAACTCCAGAAGCCTCAAGTACCACTGGACTGATCACGGCCGCCCCGGTGGCTTCTGCCGTTTCCAGCAGCGGCGCCAGCCAGTCACTGAGCACACGCGAGTCATTGTCCATAAACACTGCGTAATCGGTGCAAATTTCATCGCGCACGCGACGCATAGCGTCCATGGGGATAATCATGCCGTAATCAATTACGCGGTAGTTCGAACGTCCCTGCAAATAGTCGATTGCCATCTGCAGATCGGCTTTGGGATAACCCAGGTCAAGGACAATGAGATCGAAAAGATTTTCGTCCGTGTGCGCATACAAATCGGAGACGCACTTTTCAAGCTGGGAATAGCGGTCGCGTGGCGTGATAACGACCGTCACAGGTTTTTGCATAATCTTTACCTCGCGAAAAATCATAAAAAACGTGGGCTGGGCGGCCCCTATTCACTGCGGGCGGATCTTGCCGAGCCTTGTCGAGCCTTGTCGAGCCTTGTCGAACCTTGTCGAACCTTGTCGAGCTTTGCCGACTGCAGGATCAGTTTCCTTTGCCCCGACTACAGCACCACATTATCCCCGAGAGGCTATGCGCTGCCCAGCAGCTGCTGGTACTCCTTAAGATAAGCCGCCGCCGTATTCTTCATGCTAAAGAAACGCTGCACACGTTCGCGACCTTTTTGACCCTGCAAACGGCGTCTTTCTGGAGCCGCCTCACCGAGGACAAGATGTTGCAGTGCGTCCGCTATCTCAACCGCGTCTTCCCCCACTATAGCGCCGGTGACGCCGTCTTCTACCACTTCAGGATTACCGCCAACGCGGGTAGCCACAATCGGCAGCTCACAGCTCATCGCCTCCAGCAGCGTAAGGGAAATTCCCTCGGATCTCGAAGAGAGCACAAACACGTCAAACTCCGGGTACAAATTCTCAACCTGATTGCGGGCACCCATAAAGTACACATGTGTCTGCAACTGCATTTCGTCAACCAGCTCTCGCAAACTTGTGTTTTGGGGTCCGTCCCCCACCACGCAAAGCGCAAGTTTTACACCGCGAGTTTTAAGCTCCTGTATGCTTTCAAACAGCAGCGGATGATTTTTTATTCTCGACAAGCGCGCAACGATAGCCACAACCGGCGTATCTTCGGCTATGCCCAGTTCGCTCCTCAGCGTCCCACTTGCGGGCCGAGGAATAAACCTGTCAGCGTCGATGCCATTGAGAATCGTGCACAGCTTTGCGCTGGATACGCCCTCCACTTCCCGGCAAACTCTCTCGGAATCTCGAGACACCGCAATTATTCGCTGTGTAAACAGTGTGGCCACGCGATTCAAAAACACCTTTTTGCGCCGCGAGGGGTAGTTACGCCCGTGCTTGGTATGTATCACTGGCCGGCCCGATACTCTGGCCGCCAGTGCGCCGTAGAGATGTGGCCCCATATTGTGCGTGTGCACAACATCGATTTTTTCCTGTTTGATTACCTGACGAAGTTTCCTGACCATACTCAGGGAGAACGTGTCGGGCCCGTCGAGATAAATGACGCGCGCGTTCCCGAACTCCCGGGGCCTCGCGTCTCCGTCACCGCGCAGGCACACGATAATGCTCTCGACAGATTCGGCGTAGGCAGCTGATAGATCGATAACAAACATTTCCAGGCCGCCAATCTCCAGGCCAAGCACGACATGCATCGCCCTTATCACAAGCTATGCTCCAACCTTCGAAATAGTGACCCGGTGCTTTCCGGACGGCGTCAGCGGAATATCCGCTACGGTTTTTATGTCGATAGCAACATCGGCTTCTATCAGCATCGCCAACTTGTCGCGAATACTTGCAGCGACATGATCTGGAATCGTGCCATTGGGCTTCAGTGCAAGACTAATTGAATAGTCTTCTTCCTGAACCACCTGAAATCGCAGCACTTCCGGGTAGTCTTTCATCAGATGTGGGAACAGCTCTCCGGGGATCACCCTCCCCTCGGGCGTACGCACCACATCGAGACTCCTACCTACAATGTCTTCAAGGACCTGAGACTCCCTGCCGCATGCACAGCGATGGTCGCTGGCGCGTGCCAGATCACCGATTTCGTAGCGGATAAAGGGCATGCTGTAGTTGTGCAGGTCGGTGATCACCAATCTGCCCGTTTCGCCAGGGGCTACCGCCTTACCCTCGGCATCGACAATTTCTACCACGAGATTTTCCATGCTCACGTGCATGCCCTCGTGCGAGTCACACTCACTTGCAATGAGCATAAACTCACGAGAACCATAGGTATCGAATACATCTGCCCGAAAAACGCGCGCAATGGTCTCACGCTGCGTTGGGTGCACTTTCTCTGCAGCGCAGAGCACCGAACGTACTTTCAAAGGCTCTTGACCCGATTCTTCTATGAACCGGGCAAACTCGTAGGTCGGATTTGTATAACCGACAATCACGTCCGGCTTCCAGCGCTGCAGATCTTCATAGCATGCCTGCATCGCTTCGGGCGTGAAGGAAAAGCAATTGTATTGCCGCTTGCGCTCGATCTTTCTGTGTAGCAATTCCTTCTGCTTTTGAACGGCACCCGGCACCGCGGTGGATACTCCCCATATGTAGGCTTGCTTGCTTCCCGGGACCGCCCCAGCCCATGCATAGCCACGCAGAGACATGGCAGTACGCCATTCGTGGCTCAGCTGATCGTGCGCAAAGCGCAGCGGCTCGCCCGTAGAACCTCCGGTTGATTTCCACCAGGCCTTGCCCGCGTTTTCTGCCAGCATTCCCTCACCGTGTACACGTATTTCTGCCTTGCCCAATATCGGCAAGTCCTCAAGCTCAGAAAGCGATGTAATAGTAGAAGGAAACAACGCGTTGTCTCGGTAATAAGGCACGCGCAGCTTGGCGTGCGCCAGCAGCTTGTTCAACGAGCCTAACTGTTGCTCCTCCAGTGTTTCTCTCGGCAGCCATTGGGTTTGCAGCGCGAGTTTGTACAAACTGTGTGTTTGTCGGCGTTTGAGCACGCCCTCAAAAAACGGAAAGTAGGCGTTCTCCCAAAGTCTCTGAACCAAGTCCATTAGCTATTCTTATTCCTAGTGAAGTCTTGCATTGACTCACGCATGCCCTACTCGGGCCTTATGAAGTGCTGCAGCGTGCACGAAGGCACACCGAAGTGCGACAAGATAAACGACGCATACTACATGTGCCATAGCGGGACGCCACCAGCCGCTCAAACCTTGATTCAATTCACTTTTTACGACTTACCAGCGAGATGCTTCCTGCTATGATGCCAGCCTACGCTCAATCAGGACCTGGGAATTAGGATGTCGGCCTTAGAAATAGCATTGTCGGTGATAGCGACCTCCCTGGTCCTGCTGATTGCGGCCTTTCTTTTCTTCGCCAGCAAGAAAAACATGCTCGGATGGTTGCCAGGTTACGTGGCGTCGATGCTGCGACCTGTCCCAGCGCATGCCGGTACAAAGCACGTGATGTTTTGTTTCGTCGACCACTACGAACCCCGCTGGGGTCGAGAAGTCGACATGCAAACCGAGCGGCAACGTGTGCAGGCCTGGGTTGAGGGCTACCCAGCTATGGCGGAAGCGTTTGCTGATTCTGACGGATGCCATCCGAAACATACGTTCTTCTTTCCGATTGACGAGTATGAACCAGAACACCTCGAGGCACTCAGGGGCATTTGTGTTCAGGGCCTCGGCGAAATCGAGGTGCACCTTCATCACGATGATGACACCGCGGAAAATCTGACGACAACACTCCGGGATTTTGCGCAGGAAATACACGACCGCTTTGGAGCTCTGTCCATAGATCCACTCACCGGCGACCTTCGCTACGCTTTTATTCACGGCAATTGGGTTCTCGACAACTCCGCACACAACGGTCGCTGGTGCGGGGTAAACAACGAACTCATCGTGTTGCGAGACACTGGATGCTACGCGGACTTTACATTCCCCGCCGCGCCACACGACTCCCAGCCGCAGCAGATCAACTCGTTGTACTACGCCACAGATGATCCGGATAAGCCGAAGTCACACAACCGGGGCACACCCGTTGCCGTTGGAAAAGCCGCGTCTGGCGACCTCCTCCTGATCACCGGGCCCCTCACCCTGAACTGGAAGAATCGAAAGCTGGGCTTTATGCCGCGCATTGAAAATTCGGATATACGTTCCAGCAACCCACCTACCCCGGACCGCGTAGATGCCTGGGTGAAGACCGGCATCCATGTGCAAGGCAGACCGGACTGGATCTTTGTGAAAGTGCATACGCATGGTGCTCCGGAGCGAGAAGCGGCATCTCTGTTGGGCGACCCGGTCAAGCAAATGCATGCTCACCTGAGAGACCAGTACAACGACGGGGAAAAGTATGCGCTGCACTATGTCAGCGCCAGGGAAATGCACAACATATTAAAAGCTGCCGAGGCAGGACATACGGGTAACCCCAACGAGTACCGGGATTTCGTGCTGCCACGACCTCATTTTCATAACCCTGACAATCCAGTCGTCAGCAGCGATTGACGTAAACACCTGATGAATCTGTCGGCCAATAGCCTCAAAGTGCGGGCATCTGAACTGTGCGGGATAACGAAACTGCGCTGGTCACGACGTCCGTCTGGTCTGTATGTTTTTACTTTTCATCGCATAGGCGATGCGCAGAACAGCGCATTTGACCCCAATGTATTCAGTTGCTCGTCGAACGAATTCGAACGGATAGTAGATTTCATTCGGCGTGAATTCGACGTTATCAGCGTGTCGGCACTCGCTGATCTGCAGGCCAACGGTACTCACAGCGATCGCGCGGCTCTTATCACCTTTGATGATGGTTATGTAGACAACTACCACATTGCGATGCCTGCGCTAGCGGAGCGTGGACTGAATGCTACTTTTTTCGTAGCCACTGCGATGGTGGAGGGAACCCTGCCATGGTGGGATCAAATTGCATTCTGGACACGAAAATCAACACTTCGCGAGCTCGTGCTGGATGGTCGAACAATCGATCTTCGCGGCCAAAAACGACGCGCTATTCGTCACGTCCTGCGCGCTTTCAAGGAAGATAAAGCCAATATAAACGACAAGATAGAACGCTACAGAGAGTTGTTAAAACCTGATCAGCAACTTCCAGGCGAGCAGCTGATGATGAACTGGGAGCAGCTTCGAGAGGCCAATCGTGCCGGATTTACCATCGGCTCTCACACGGTAAATCACCCGATCATGTCCCACCTGGCCGCGTCGGAACAAAGCGCTGAGCTCAGAGAATCGAAGGCCGTGTTGGAGAAAGAGTTGGGCAGCCAAATTAATGTTGTGGCCTTTCCGGTGGGCGGCGAGGCCTCATTTACGCAAGAGACGATGCAACTTGCGGGGGAAGCGGGCTATGACTTCGCTTTCAGCTCGGTTGGCAAGCACAACCACTGGAACGACATGAATGCGCTGAGTCTGGGCCGCCTGTCAGTAGATAGTGGTGATATTGCAGAGCTGCGCTACCGGGTTGGCAGGCTCAACTAAAAAGCCACAAGGATTGCGTGGATACGCTGAACACCGTGGCGTAGCCGCGCTAACCGGGCGACGCGCGATCTCCCAGGGCCTCTCGTTCAGCGGGGGAGTAATCGTCAAATGCCTCACAGTTAAGCTCGTCGCAGGACATGAACCACCAGTAAAGAGAACTACCCGCAGACAGCCGAAGCGCTTGTTTCAAGCGTAGCAGACGTAGCTCGCCGGCATCTCCGGTTATCACCCTTCGAGCTCCTTGGCCAACACTGTAGACCACGTCCAGTATCGCCCGGTCTGCCCTCTTGCCACGACCAGTCGTCTTACAAAGCGCTATCCTGCGCGCGACGCCGACGCTGCGAGCGTCACCGCAAGACTTCCATCCCGCCGGGATTATCTCATTCAGATAGAAGTCGGGCTTATCGAGTGTGCCAAGGCCTGAAAACTCGTAGACGCGAACACCCGGATTCCTGTCGGGGGAGGCCGAGCTTAGCGTGCGTTTGCTATAGGCGCCGTAAAGGATGGGGCTGGGGTCGCTGCCAGCCTCGGACTGCGGCTCCAAAGTGTCTATCGCCACCGGCGTTTCTAAAAGCTTAAATGTACCGGTGTTGAGGCCCGAGAAAAACAGGCCTGACACACCCAGCAGCAAGCTAATCACAGGCGCAAGACCCGCCCAAGGCAAACCAGTCTCGCCCACATGGCCCGCCGTAGCGCTCACCGACGGCATCGACTGCAGTGCACCTACCTCCTTTCCTCTCTCCATGCGACCGCCCACGAACACCAGTATGAGCATCAGCGGAATAAACAGATACCAGCCAAACATATTGTGATCACGGATAATCTCGCTCTGCATCTCTGAGTAATGACCAATCAGGACCAGCAGGAGAATTCGCAACCAGTTTGTCAGGATCGCTCCAGCGATGGCGAGCAGGGTGAAAATTATCATCGATCTCGCACGTCGAAAGTGCAGGTGGCAATAGACCAGAGCAATGGCGAGCGCCGATATGACATAACGAAGCCCGCTGCATCCCTCAGCGATTTCAAACACACCGGAGGGGATTTGCACAAAGTTTCCATCGACAAAAGTGGGGATTCCGGTCACGCGCATCGCCGCTTCCACAGCCCGGGCAGACCCCTCCTGAAGCGGGGCTATAAACACACCCCAAACGGGTGTGATAAACCACACCAGACTCACTGGAATCGTCAGCGCAAAACGCACAGAAAACAGACATGCGAGCGCCAGCAGGAGCGGTACCGGCGTGAGCAAACGCTCCAGAAACGCGAACTGCGCCAACCGGGCGACCAACAGCAAATACAGCGCTACCGCCAGAGCCGGCAGAATCCAAGGCTTTACGGCAAAGACCAGCTCTTTTCGCGCATTGGCATCCCAATACAGATACGCACAAATGGGCAGTATGATGTACGCGTGAGAATAGGAGCCATCGTCAAAGCTGAAAGCACGCCAATCGGCGATAATCGCCGGGTTCGCAAAAAAGAACGCTGCGAACACCAACCCGACGACAAATAGCGCACGATAGTCGTTGACACTGTTGTCGGAAATCTTACCGGCACTGTTGCTGACACTATTGCTGACACTGTCGCTGGGACCGTTGCTGGGACCGTTGCTGGGACCGTTGCTGGGACCGTTGCTGGAACTATCATGGGCAGCGCCAGTATGCGTTGATGAAAGGCTCACTTGGCTAACATTCTCTTGCACAAGGCTAAGTCGTGGATAATAACCATACAGCGTCTAAGGCGCACGATGCACAATAGACGGATTGCTGACGTTATGAACTGGAGCACAGTCATGTGCTTTACACACCCGAGCACGCACGGCTTAATGCACGCTCCGCAATGCATACACCCTGCGCCCTTGCGCGGATCTGAGACGATTGACGCATGAGTTTCCTAGTTCTACTACTGACACTGACCGTGTATCTGATTCGGCCTGCCGAATGGATACCCGGTATGGATCTGCGCTGGAATCTTATCCTTAACGGTCTGGGTGCCGTTGCTCTGTTGTGGGCTTCAATGACGGACAGAACCCGACTGGTTATGGACCGAACCTGGGGCTTTGTAATTTTATTCCTCATATTCATGATCATCTCCAACCTCGCGCACGCGCAGGTAGACACAATCAGTCGCTATATGCCGGGAATGCTGACCAACATCATGGTCTACCTGCTCGTTCCAATCGCTTTAAAGAGTGTCAAACAGGCTGATTGGTTCATCCTTTTCCTGATGGCGATCGTACTTTTCATCTGCTACCAGTGCTATGTGCAAAGCACCGTAGGCGAGAACTGGGCAGGTATCTCGGCGCTGCAGCGTCGCAGTATTGAACTGCCAGAGGGCGGCGGCAGAGCTATCTACACCTATACGCCCCAGGCGGTATGGATCGGCGTGTTTCAGGACCCCAATGACCTTGGCCTGCTGTTGGTGTGCTTTACGCCGCTGGCTCTCGCGAAAGCACTGTTTATTCGCTCCAACGTGTCGGTAAAGCTGTGCTGGATGGTAATTCTTGGCATCCTGGTTTACACCATCTATCTCACCAATTCGCGAGGTACCTTTGTTGCACTGATGGCGTCGGTGGCCGCGTTCTTTATCATCAAGCACCGCTCGATGATTGGCCTGATACTCGCATCGGCGGCGGGATTTCTGCTCATCACCTTTGGACCTTCTCGGCTTGGTAGTATCACCTCCGGTGATTCGGCCGCCATGGAGAGAGTGTATGCCTGGATTCTGGCACTTGAGCTGTTTGCGATGTATCCATTTTTTGGCATCGGCGCCCGCCATTGGGGGGATGTTCACGGTCGCGTTACACACAACAGCTACGTGCTGGCATTCGTAGAAAATGGCTTTGCCGGCTATGTCTGCTATCTAGCCGTCTTCCTGGTAGGACTGTATGTTGCCGTGTCCGTGGCCTTCAAGGAGACAGATCATCGCAACCAGATTACGCTGACAGCATTGGCCGCATGCCTTGCTGGATGTATGGCGTCGATTTTCTTTATATCGCGCACCTACATACTGGTGCCCTACCTGATCACCAGTATCGTCGTCACCTACAGCAAACTTGTTAACCCGCTGGTGTTTGACGAATCAGTCAAAAAAATGAATCTAGTATTACTGGGTGCCGTCTCTGCTGCATCGATCGTTTTCGTGTGGATTATCAACATCCTTACGACGCGATTAATGACCTAGCGGAAGTGCGTCACTCCTTTGCATCAAGCACTGTGGACGGAGCTGAATATCCCACACTGTGAGTATCGAACGACCGAGGCGTCGTGTCTTCCTCACTGACGTCCACTTCTCTGTCAGCGGAGGCCAAAACCGTTAAACCAACGAGCGTCTTGTATTTAGCGGAGTCAATTATTCCGTCTTCAAAGACGATGTCGAGGTCGGGCTGTCCAAGCACATCGCCCACCGCCACCTGATTTAAGGGAGGCTCGAGCGGTGAATCCAGTGCTGTTGCTGCCAGATTCCGAATACCTTTCCATGCTGACGAATTGTAGTCGTACACGCGATAGTAAAAGCGTTTCTCTGTGGCCTGATCTCGGGATCGCAGCCACTCCCGGATTCGCCAGTGAAAGCTGCTGGGTGAAGGCAAGGCGTCCAGGAATCTTACGCTGGCGGGCTTAAGCAAATAAATCGGCTTACGGCCGTTATTGTCCAGGGGAAGTCGCGCCAGTTTTGGAAAGCGCTGCTTGATTAAATCACTTTGTATGATTCTGTCGCGCAGATAGCTTTGAGGTAGCGTTGCCATTAGCTTCAACAAAGGCACGTCAGTAAACGCCAGTAGCGGCCATGACCCTAAAGAAAGCCTCCAGATAATCTGGCCGACGTGATGGCGGACACGGTTGTCGAGGGAAAACCTCCAGCTCCGTTGCCAATCTTCAGACCCGGCTTCCTGCCATTGGGTTAGAAGAAGATTCGATAGCCTGTCTATACGCTCATCCAGAGCAGAACAGGAGAGTAGCTCCGATAGCTGCGAATGTTCAAAGCCAAACTTGCGCATATTGGCAAGGAGCTTGTCGCCTGTGTACGCACTACAGGTGTCGTCCCAAGTTAGCTGCGCTTGTCGATCGCCTAGAATAGCGTCTCCGAAGTAACCTGATAAAAAAGGCGCTCCACTCTCGGAAAAGATATCCCTGGCAGTCTTGTGCGCCGGGTTTACAAAGGTGCCTCCCATGGACTCGTAGGTCAGTAACTCCCTGGCGTAGGCAGCGCAGTCCTCGAGCCCGGTATCTTGAATGCGATGGCGCCAGCCAATCCTGGAGACCATTTTGCAGGCAAAGGCGAGTTCGTTATCGCTCTTTTTGCCAACAGTGACTGCTCGGGTCGATCCCTGGTTGGCAAGCTCAGACAGATAGCCTGCCAGGAAACGACTGTCCTGTCCGCCAGACACAAAGAAATCGATACTGGGATGCTCCGCGATGGACCTGAAGTAAGCATCAAAATACGTATCGACCTGTGTCACCACGCTAGCGTAGCTGGGTGTGGACTCGGATACGCGGGCGACCAGCCGAGGCGCTCCCTGAAGGCTCAAGCCATGCTCGGTGCAGAACTTAAGGCCCTCTCCCGCTTTTAATCGAAACACCCCCTCGTAAACAGAAAGCTTGTCTACGGGATGAGAAAACATCAAGGCAGCCAGTACGCCATTGGTGGACAGTCTGGCTTCGAACCCCTCGAAGGTTCGGAATAGTTCCGGGGACGTGCCAAACAGAAGGGCCCCCTGATGTTCCCAGTAGTAAAGCGGGAACAGCGACATAAAGTCTACGCCCAGTGTCAGCGTTCCATCACCGTCAACATGCGCTGCCAGGTAATAACCATTGGCGCCGGCCAGATCGCCAGGCTGGTCCAGTACGCGTTTCGCGCCCAGAGTATCCAGCCCCGGGGCAGGACTCTCGAAATCACCAAGGACTATTGCCGCAGCCGCGCTAATCACGCTGTTGTTTGCACTGTTACCGGCACTGCTAAGGTGATTTTCGCCAGGTCGATCAAACGCCGACGAATAGGGCGTTGTCGCGCTTGAGGCTGTTGCTACCGTGAGATTACCACTCGAGAATCGCCGCGCACAGAGCGTCGGCTTGTCTCCAAGCTGGCTTTCCGCCTTAGCGATCGCACGCTCACGCCGCGTTGAATTGACGTCGTACACACCAAACACTATCGCCACAGCTCACATGCTCCTTAGGCCAGCTTTTACTCCCTCTGCAAGACGCTGCAACTCAGTTTTGACTACCGCCTTTCGAATGACGTTTGTGAGCGCGTGGAAAGTCGGCGTTTTCTCCAGACCGTTGCGCCGGGCATGCTTGAGCACCTGTTTAAGCTCTGCAATCTGCACCGGGTTTCTGGGTCGCACCGATCGCACCGCCTCAAGCGTCAAGCCGCGCTCAAACAACGTTGGTGGAACTACATTCGCCGAGGCCCAGAAGTTCAGCATGGTGCGGATACACTTCTCACATTCACCACAGTTCTCGTCCAGCCGGGCGCCCTCCCAACAGACTCTCAGAAGACCAACAACGTCTGTCTCTCTGGCCAACCAATCGACTTTTTCGGTCCGGGAAAAATCACAGCCATCAACGCGTACATCCAAACAGGGAGTGGATATAAGATGGTCGGTGAACGGTGTAGAGGACCAGGGAAAAAAAATATCTTCGTAGGGCTCTCCACTACCTTGCAGTGCTGCCGCAAAGCCTCGCTGCAGCATCAAAAAACAGGAGCCCAACTGCACAGAAAAACTGTCTTCCCACTCTTGTCTCAGCAATCGCGAATTCACGGAAAACTGCACCAGCGAGATATCGGTTGACGCCAACATAACTCGCGCGCGCTCGACCGCCCCTTCGTACTCCTTCGAGCGATGCAATGCTATATCCATACCATGCACCAACAATGCAGCCCCAGGCTTCGATGAATTACGCCCCGCTGCTTCCCGATAATGTCGAAACGTCGAAAAAGTTCCATCCACTCCGCCGGAGAAAGCGATCAGAGAGCCGGGACGCGAGTGGCTGCCCTGCAATTCAGTCTCAAGATTTGCCGTGATTTGTATTTGCGAGTAAATGCGCGAGCGCCACCGCGACCATATTGTCTGCAGGGTTTCCACACCTTTGAGAAGTGTTGGCGAAACACAGCCGTCTATATGCAGTGAACGACCATAATGCATCACATGGAATAGCACCGCCAGCAGCGCATGATCACCACGATCAGCATCAACCAGACAGTCGGCAAACTCGTTCGCGACCGTATGCTCCAGGGTAAACTCATCCTTGGATCCATCCACCGACAGCACCCAGCGGTTGATAAGTTTTTGCCCGTTGTCTTCGATGCCCAATGGACGAAGCGTGAACTCGCCATCAGTTACGATGTCACTGGACTTATTCTTGAAAACAAACAGCGCGTTCATTGATTTTCTCTATTAAGCTCTCCAATCCTGCCTTCTACACGACCACTACTTGCTTCTCGTTAGTAGTTAGTAGCTACTAATTACCCGAGGCCCCAAGCGTCAATCCGACCAGGGTTTTGTACTTGGCGGAGTCGATTATCCCGTCATCGAGTTCTACCTCCGCAGTGGAATCACCCAGCACATCAGCTATTGCCACAGCATTCAGTGGCGGCTCCAATGGTTTTTCCAATGCGGTTGTAGCAAGACCCCGGATCCCTTTCCACGCGGAGGAGTTGTAATCGTAAACGCGAAAGTAATAGCGTTTTTCCGTCCCTCGTTCGCGCGAGCGCAACCACTCTCGGATACGCCAGTGGAACTTGCTGGGGGAAGGCAAAGCATCGCGGAACTTTGCGCTCGCGGGTTTCTGCAGATAAACCGGCTTGCGGCCATTGTTATCCAGGGGAAGTCTCGCAAGCTTTGGAAAACGTTGCTTGATGATGTCGCTTTGCATAACGCGGTCTGTCAGACACGTTTTTGGCAACCGGGTGACTAGCTTAATAAGATTGGCATCTACGTAGGGCAGCAGCGGCCAGGCGCCAAGCGACAGGCGCCAGGTAATACCTCCGACATGATGGCGCTGGCGATTATGCATCGCAAAAACAAAACCTCGCTGCCAGTCCAGCTCACCAGAGCCCTCCCATTGCTTTAGAAGCAGTTGATTAATATTGTTAATTCTCTCGTCGACTGCCTCGCAGGAAAGTAGCTCCCGAAGCTCCTCTGGCTCAAAACCAAACCTGCGCATGGTCGCGATCAGTTTCTCGCCCTTGTAAGACTCACTGCCTGCGTTCCAGGACGCGTTTGCGTGCCGATCGCCCAGAGACATATCCCCAAAGTAGCCCGATAGAAAAGGTTTGCCGCTCTCCGTAAGTGTATCGCAGGCGGTCTCGTACGCCAGGTTTACAAAGGTGTAACCCATCGATTCATAAGCGAGTAGCTGTCGGGCGTAGCTATTGCAGTCGGTCAGTGCCGCATCCTGAATGCGATACTTCCAGCCCTGTTTTGCGACCATTTTTCGAGCGAAGGCGAGCTCATTGTCAGTTTTATTACCGACGGTCACCGCGCGCAGTAGCTCCTGATTCGGCAATTCCGCCACATAGCCTGCCAGGAAGCGACTGTCCTGCCCTCCCGACACAAAAAAATCCAAACCGTTGTGACCTGTAAGCTTCTGAAAATAGTCACCCACGCAGACGTCGGCAGCGGCTAAGGCTTGCTCGTAGCTTAGCGTCGGATCGGGAAGTACGCCGGTGCATCTGGCTGCGGGAATTGCTCGAACGCCCGCGTCGGGCGTGAACACGAGTTGCTCTCCGGGTCGTATTCGGTACACGCCTTCATATAGTGCAAAATTATCCACCGGATGGGAAAACATCAGCATGGCGGTTACCGCATCAGCTGACAGACGCGCATCAAACCTCGCATGTCCTCGAAACAGCTCCGGCGAGGTACCAAAGAGCATCGAGCCACCGTGATCCCAGTAATAGAGCGGGAAATAGGACAAGTAATCCACACCCAATCTAAGTGTGCTTCCGGCATCCAGGTGCGCCGCCAGGTAGTAGCCATTGCCGCCCGCCATCTTGCCAGGAGACTGCAACACGCGGTTCGCTCCGTGGTCATCCAGACCCGGCGCAGGACTTTCGAAATCCCCGACAACCAACGCCGCGCCACCATCACGACCACCCCCTTCGCCCAGTGCTGTTGAGTATGGTGTTGATGCGCTGCCTGCCGTGAGGATCGTAAGATCACCACTCTTGAAAATGCGCAGGGTGAGCCGCTGATCGAGCTTTAGCTGACTCTCGGCATGGGCTATCGCTCGTTCACGTCTCGACTGATCGGTGTCAAGCACGCCAAATACGATAGCCACAATTCAGATACTCCTTAGACCGGCTTTTGCGAGACTCGCAAAACGCTGAAATTCGGCCCTAACAACCGCCTTTCGCACTACACCGGTAAGCGCGCGAAAAATCGGGGTCCTCTCCAAACCGTTGAGCCGCGCATGATTGATCACGTGCTTGAGCTCCGAAACCTGGACCGGATTTTTGGGGTGCACAGAACGCACAGCCTGGGTACTCAGCTTATGCTCAAACAGGTCCGGTGGCACTTCATTCCCCGACGCCCAGAAGTTCAGCATTGTGCGAATACACTTTTCACAGTAGCCGCAGTTCTGATCCAATTGTTTGCCTTCCCAGCACACCCTGAGCTGGTCGCTCACCTCCGTGTGTTTACTCAGCCAGTCGATTTTTTCAGTCCTGGCGAAGCCACAGCCGTCGATTACAACATCGAGATTGGGAGTGGAAAGCAGATGGTCGGTCATGGGCGTTGACGACCAGGGAAAGAAGATAGTCTCGTAAGGCTCACCGCTACCCAGCAGGGCCGTGGTAAATCCCCGTTGCAGCATCAGAAAGCAGGCTCCTAACTGAACAGAGAAACTGTGCTCCCATTCCTGCTTTAACAACTTTGAGTTAACAGAAAATTCGATTAGCGGAATCTGTGTAGAAGAGAGCATGCGCCGGGCGCGTTCTACGGCACCCTGATATTCCTGTGCTCGGTCGAGGGGAATATCCATACCATGTACCAGCAGAGCCGCTGCAGGCTTGACAGAATTACGTCCCGCAGCCCCCTGGTAATGGCGGAAAGTTGAGAACGTACCATCCACCCCGCCAGAAAAAGCAACAATAGAACCGGGTTCCGCGCGCCCGCTCTGCATCTCTTCTTCGCGACTGGCTGTGATACGTACGGGCGAGTAAATTCGTGGTCGCCAACGTCCCCATATTGCCTGCAGCGTTTCTACGCCTTTAAGAAGTTTCGGCGATACGCAGCCATCTACATGTAGCGATCGACCATACCGCATCACGTGGAACAACACCGCCAACAGCGCATGATCTCCATGGTTCGGATCAACCACGCAGGCGGCAAACTCACTCGAGACCGTATGCTCCAGGGTAAATTCATCCTCAGAATTCTCTACGGACAGCTGCCAGCGGTTAACCAAACTCTGGCCCTTGTCCTCGATACCTAATGGAGCGAGTGTGAAATCTCCATCTCTTACGACCTCTCCGGTCTGATTCTGAAAAACAAATAACGCAGTCATGAGCTTTCTTGACGCACATCAGCGAGCACGGCTTCAGCGAGAACCGCCGCCTGCTCCCAGTCCGGGGCGGGTGAACAAAGGCCAGCGCCAGTATTCCACTGACGCCGAAACCGCGCGATCTTCCCATAAGAGTTATCCAGCACGACGTGCGGTATACCCATCAGCGAGCAAAGTATATGGGCGTGCAGTCGGTCCGTAACAATCACCTCAGCCGAGGAGAGCTGCGCTACCCCTCGATTAAGGTGCTCCCGTGCGAGCATCTCGTAAAGCCTGATGCGTACAAAGGACAGGGAACGCAATCGGCTCGGGTATCGAGTAAACCAGCGGTCCACACGCCCCACAATCGATGCCAGCCTTGAAACCGGTGCGCCTATCCAGTCACCGGATTCAAGGTTCTCTGGAAATTCACCGAAACCTGCTGCCTCTTTATCGATACGACGCAGTGCATAGAATTCCCGGGACGGAGGGTTCGGGCGTGGCAGTGTCCCCAGCGATAGAGCCATGTCCGGACACAGATGCACTCGCTCTGGGAAAGCTAACGTACCTGCATCAGGCACGCTCTCCGCATCCCGGACACAAACATGGAAATCCCCATGTTTGGTCGTAATCGCGGCGCTTTGCATGAGTGCCTCGCGAGAACTGAAATGCAGCGACTGCGGAAGCAGGACAATGCGATTGTTGGGGTAACGCTCTATCACCCGCAATCTGAAATTTTCATGCTCTGGCCAGATATCTCCCAGATTCCCGCCTCCATGCAGGAGCACCAGCGTATCGGGGCTCAAAGGCGGTAGCACTTCAGCTTTGCAGTGCTCAACCGCTACTATTTTTTTGTGCAGCACTTTCTGAAAAAAGTACGTTTCACCCAGCCATATAGCGAGATCGCCTACATTATCGTGCCTGGGGAAATCAAATAAGGCGACCTTGTTGTAGCCCTCGGTAAGCGGCTCAAGAACAGATTGAATCTTACTCAGGTAATTCATTGCGGTGATTTCCCTGTCAGACGTCGCCAAAGCACTCGACTTAGAAACGCTACACACCAGGGAAGAAAACCCGCGTCAGCAATAGTCGCACGCCCGAGACCGCGCGCCTTCGCTGCTACGGACAGCGCACCGTCAGCTACCGCTTGTAAAAAGTTGTACCGCGCTTCCAACAACGCTTCCTGAGCGAGCTCACCAATTCCCGGGCGAACACTATAAGTCTTGAGCACGTAGCTCTGGTAGCGAAGCATTTCGAAGCGAATAAGCAGCTCCTTAGGCGGGTCTCTATGGATATTCTGAGACACATTGACACCCGATCGCATCGCTATCGTTTCGACATCCATGCAAAAACACATTCCCACACCGGCCTCGGTAACTGCGTTGGCGACGTAATCTGAGTCCTCACCAATAGCGAGCTCTCGTCGAAAACGGAACGCCGACATCTGAGACCATCGCACAACGCAGGTTTGAATGCGCACGGTGGCATTGAAAAGTATGTCATTCAGCGGATCGCCGGAAAAACTATAAATGCCCTTATCCTGGCATAGGAGCGCATGTCCCTTGCCAAAGCCGGTCACCGCGAATTTATCCCGCTGCCACTCACTCCGAGTGTAATTTGCGAAATAAATCCCTGCCTGGGAAAGCTCAAATGCACGCAGCGCATTCTCCAGGTGCAGCGGCGTCCACACTTCATCCGAATCCAGGAAAGCAACATGCGTCACACCCGCAGGGACCGCACCAAGACCGCAATTTCTTGCCGCTGCGGGACCGCCATTGACTGCGGTCCTCAGCATTGTCAATTTGACATTTTCTGGGACTGATACTTGCTCTACATCCATAGCCGGATCGCGCGGCGAATGATCGTCAACCACGAGCAGATCGAGGCGCAGGCCCTGTTCGATAGTCGACTGCGCAAACACCGACTCAAGCGCTTCGGCTAGAAGACCTTCTGCTCTTTGGTAGTACGGAATAATTACCATCACCCATGTCGGGGACGATTCTTCCGAGTCCACTATCGCCCTGGACAGTGAATCATTCATTCCTGCGTGCCCGGAGCTCGCCCAGAGTAAACGCGTACCTTGCGTAAGCTCTCAACCAACTCGCATCCCGTTTCAAAAACCGGGTAATCAGATAACTACGATACTGGCTCGCCAAGGCGCGAAATATCCATAAAGGCATACCTGGCTCTTCAAGCGTCTCGTGCGGCGTTTCCGTTTCATCAGACCCACGCCGAGATCGCAAACGATAGTCCACCTCCCCATGCCCGGCGAAGTACGCGCGCAAATAAGACAAGCGCTGCCGGAATGGTTCAATCTTGTGGATAACTTCCGCGTTGCCAAGCCAAACGCCAGTCGTACCTGGTTCCGCCAGTATCGCGGCAATAACGCTCTCCTCCTCGCCGGAGAGCATCGCTCCCCCTTTGCGCCCGAGGTCTGGATCGTATCGGTAGCGATGCTGCATATCAGACCGGATGGCGTAGTTGGCACCAAACGGGAAATGACCAGACTCAATAGCGACCCCATGCCCTGGGGCCTCACGCACGGCGTAGGCATTCGCCACAAGTCGCCAGTTCTGGGACAGCCATGCCGGCGGGCGGGCTCCGAAATCCGGTGTTATGTCTCCACCTAAAACCGCTGGTCGACCATATTCATGAATGGCGTTCACGTAGTTTTGAACCCAATTTTCAGGTACGCGTACGTCATCGTCAGTCCACAGAATATAGTCCGTATCGCATTCATCGACTGCCCGGTTCCTGGCATTGGATAAACCCTGCTTCGACTCTACAACACCACGCAACGGCAGACGATCAACAAAACCGGCAACCACGGACTCTGTTTCGTCAGTCGAGTTGTTGTTGACTATCAGTATCTTCCAGACCACCTCCGCCTCTACCTTGAGGCCAAGCATAGCCTCCAGGCACCCTCTCAGAAGCTCTGAGCGATTCCAGGTGCAGATTGCAATTGTGATGCTGGGCTTATTCAATCCTGATCATCGCTCGGTAAAATTGTATGGATGGTTGATATGTACACCCGATGGCCGGCACACGAGGTTTGGTAGCAATGCATCCACGCTCAGCTCAGGCTGCGGTACCTGCTGCCAGTGCGCGGAAACGCTTGCCGTCTTCCATCAGCTCATCCCAAGTGCCGTGCTCAAGTACTTGTCCCTTATCGAGCACATAGATGCAGTCGCAGCTTCGCACTGTACTCAGGCGATGAGCGACCAGAAAAATGGTCTTTTCACCGGCCAAATTGTGAATCGCCTCCATAACGCTGCGCTCGGTCGCATTGTCCAAAGCGCTGGTTGCCTCATCGAAGACAAGTACCGAGGGGTTCCGGTAAAGGGCCCGGGCGATACCGATTCTCTGCCGTTGGCCTCCAGACAAACGCACGCCCCGTTCACCAATATAGGTGTCGTATCCCTCTGGTAAATCCTGGGTTACAAAATAATGTAGGTTGGCGAGCCGAGCGGCAGAAACCACCGCATCGTGGTCGATTTCTTCAGCCGCGACACCAAGGGCGATGTTTGCAGCAACGTTCTGATCCGCCAAAAATATGTGTTGAGGTACATAGCCTATTGTCGCCTGCCAGCGAGGCACGCAATCGGGGTCCAGACGCTGCTCGTCCACCCATATGCCACCGCCTGTGGGATCAAGCAATCCCAGCAACAAGTCCATCAAGGTGCTTTTTCCTGCGCCAGAAGAACCTACCAGGCCCACTGTCGAGCGTGCGGGCACGCGGAGATTAAGGCCGCTTAGAGCCGTCTTATCCGTATTCGGATAGCTGTAGCTCAGATCGCGCACATCGATAAACGCCTTGGGTTCCAGAGGCTCGATCACATCGTCGAGGTTTGGAAGGGGCCTAGAGCCCGCTCGGTTCCCAAGATCCGCGAGCACATTATCGACCGACGCCATGTTGTATTTGATGTCTGCGAAACAACTGAAGATCTTGTTAACCGCAGGGATGAGTTGTTTGCCCGCCAATCCGTAAAGCCCAATCAGCGGGAGCGCGCTAGCAATGCCAGCCTCGTCCCCCATCAGAAGCAGTGCCACCAACAATACACCGCCAAAGGCAATGGCTTCCATTGCATACTGGGGCAAACCCTTCAACAGGGTCGCATTCGCCTGGTGACGGGCTATGCGATGTGAAGGCTCCCGAAACCGCTCGAGGTATTCGGACTCTCTACCCAGAAGTCGTATCTCCTTGGCTCCGGCAAACGCCTCTGCGGTCGCCGTGAATCGCTGCCGGTTCGCCAGGAGCCGATCCCGACCAATGCGGGTCAACCAGGATCGTGACAACACATACACTGCCCCGTAACTTGCTGATATAGCGACCGCAACACCGATCGCCAACACCGGGTTAACAATGATCAGGAGGAGAACAATCGCCAGTGCCAGCAGGATAAACCCGATCAACCGCATAGCGGGAAGCAGGGCTCCGCTCACCGCACTGCCACTTTCCTGGAGCACGGTCTTGGCCAGATCATTCGAGTTTCGCTGCAGGAAAAAGGTATACGGCCTACGCAGATAATCCGCCATCAGTCGACGAGAGAGCTGATAAGCCTGCATCTGAGAGAAGCGAGTGACTACCCACTGAGAGAGTGCTGCAAGCGCGGTGCCGGTCGAAAACAGGCCAAAAGCCAACACACCCAGAAAATAAAGAAAGGCGCGCTCGGACTCGAACGCCAGTCCCTCGTAAACCAGTCTGAGGGCGGCGACTTCCTGGATCATTCCGCGGTCCGCAAGCACAGATAGAAATGGCATTACCGAAGCAACACCGACGGTCTGAAAAAAGGCCGTGACTACCATCAGCAGCAAAATCCAGATGAATCGCTGTTTATAGTACGAGTCCAACAAAGCGTAGAGTTTGCGTATCACCTCCAGCATAAGCTACAACCTGATCCCTGAGTAGAAGTAGTGGTTTCGTGATCGTCGCCGGGAGGTCTAGACCGCTATACCTGGCGCCGTTTGTGGATGCGAATTGTACTGCCTAAGTTAGCAGAGAAATACATGAAGAATGTGAACAAGTCGGCAGCAATCGGCACAACAAGCAACCCTTATGGCCCTGATATCGCTATCGACAGGGCTTTGCTGTACAAACGCAGCAGCAACATAACGACTGCGTGTCGAGGCAAAGCAGGTTAATCAATCAGAAAACGCGAGCAAGAACACTGCCTATGCGAATAGCACTTTACTACCCAGACGGGCTCCCGGAGAGCTTTCAAGTTTGCGCGAACAATATCGCGCAGGAACTTGAGATGCTGGGCACAACCGTTATCAAATTTGACAGCGCTAGCGCAGTACCGGCTGGCGTTGATGCGATCTGGGACCCCCGAGCTGGAGGTGGGAATGCGCCGATCAAAGCGCTTTGTGGACTGACGGCACCGCTACTCGTCACACTGCATGGTGTCGCGCCCATGGCAATACCGCTGCGCGAGTACTACGGCTCGCTGCGCCAGCAGTATCGGGGCTGGCGGTTAAATAATAAAAAAATCGCGGCCTGGCGTCGCGCCAAAGGCAGTTACGGCGCAGTAGTAACAGTCTCTGAGAGCAGCCGAGAAAGTATTCTCGATGCGCTTCCGATCGATCCGTCGTCTATAAGCTGGTGCCACAATGCGGTAAATCATGCGCAATTCACCGCCAACGCTGCTCTGGCGCAAGCTGACTACTTCCTGCACGTCTCTAACGATGAGCCGCGCAAAAACGTAGAACGGATATGCCAAGCCTATAGAGAACTGCCGAGGGAGGGCCGTCCCCGGCTTGTTTTGAAGTTACCCGCCGACAGCACACGTAGCAGCGAAGACGGCATTGAGGTTATCAATACGCGACTCGACGATGCGCAACTCCTCTCGCTCTATCACAATGCCCTGGCGTTTGTTTTCCCTTCCACCTTCGAAGGTTTTGGCCTGCCCATTGTTGAAGCCATGGCAAGTGGTTGCCCGGTAATAACGTCGAACACACATGCGTGTGGCGAGGTAGCAGCGGATGCCGCGCTGGTAGTTGATCCTGCGAGCACGGAGGCTTTGAAAGACGCGATGCAAAGCTTAAGTAGCGACACTGCGCTACGAGCTAGTCTGCGGCTTGCGGGATTGGAGCGTGCCCAGATGTTTCGCTGGAGTAACGCTGCACAGCACTACCAGTCTGTGTTCCAGCGGCTTGTGGAGCTAGCAATAACACCTGACTGAACCTTGAAGCAGCCGCGTTTCCAGATACGCTATAGACCGCTGTGCCCAAAGCGACGACTCGCCTTGTTCAGCAGCATGCCCCCCCTGCCCCGGTATATCTCCCGGGTAAGCAAGGGCTCGCAAGGCTCTACGAAACGCCGCTTGTACCCTTTCTCAGCCCCCGCCATAAGGTCATAAAAGGCGATACCTCTTTCCACGCTGTGCTCAATCGCTATCAGGTGGGCGACGCTGCCGAGAGACAAATTGGAATAGGCCTCTGTATCGACGCCGCTTTGATAAAAGAAGCAGGTGGTTTTGCTCAAAATACAGTAGTGCGCCGTAACCGGTCGCCCCTCCACCTCAAGACAGAACAGCAAAAGTTGTGCATCGTCCAGCAAATCCTGAGCGAAGCGCCGGTGAAATGTAGTAAATAGCGCGGAGTCGAATACCCCCTTCTGTCCAGCCACTTCCCAGCGCCGTTGATGCAGACTAATAAGCGCATCAAAAACCGTCGTCAGGCTATCCGCATTTTCAGCGTAACGGAGCTGAGC
Source organism: Congregibacter sp. (assembly GCA_045105635.1). Classification (GTDB taxonomy): domain Bacteria; phylum Pseudomonadota; class Gammaproteobacteria; order Pseudomonadales; family Halieaceae; genus Congregibacter. Next base: position 49,674 of record JBGCDU010000006.1, on the reverse strand, counting down.
ACCAGGGAGCTCAAAAAATCGACGCTTCTTTCTGCGCAGAGCACTCAGCGTGCGGCGCGACAGCTGCAGATTGGGGTGAGCTCCGTCCGTCGACACCAGGAATCTGCGGCCGGCGGGGCGCTGCTCGCTTATCGTAAAGTCCCTACCCAACGGCCCTGCCATCGCATCGACTCGCTCGGCGAACATACGCGAAAATTCAACACCGGAAACACCTCGGGCGGCGACGATGGCCTCGTGAAAACAGTTTGTGCACACATCCTTGTATCCATCCAGACACAGTACATCCAGATACTCGGCGCAGCTCTCGCAACTCTCGGGCTCGCCGCTACCGATGAAAGCCAGCATCCCGATCCCCAAACCCAGAGCGCCGACTTTACGTCGATACAGGGGAATTACACCGACAAGTTGCTCGTCCCGGTAACACAATACGATCCAGGGAGAATCCACCAGGAACTCGTAGCTACTCAGCCAGAGCATGGTCCAGGTGAAGGTCTGAAAAGGTGTTGCATCTGGATCTCCCTGGTGCAATTCGCGCCAAGCGACTTCCAGCAAGCGAAGTCGGGCCACCGACGTTTCAACACGCCAGTTGATCTCGGAAGACTGAGAATTAAACAAAGAAAACTGGCTGCATTAGCGGGTGGATCTGAGACCACTCCCTGCACGGGTAAGCAACAGCGCGCACCAAGGGTTTTGTCAGAAAATGTAGTTGAAGGTAGCGCCTATGCGCTGTTCCACGAAGGAGTTCGCATTCTGCCGCGAGGTTTGGTCTGTATACCTGTATTGGAGACCAACCACCGTATTGGGTGACAGACGCCGTGACAGGCCGGCCGTGTATTGCCAAGTCTCCAGGCCCTGAGCGAACTCTCCGTCTATAGCACCACCCTGAGCCTGATTTTCCTGCCAACGCACTCGGGCGTACACGCTGGACGCGCGGCTGAGGCGACGACTGATTGATGCAAGTGCAATACGAAACTCGCCATCGCGACCATCTGACACCCGCCTTTGCAGCGACTCCGTGCCCGAAATGGTCATTGTGGTTCTCCGAGCAGCAAAGGTGTACCGCAGATTGAATCGCTCGGTCAAAACCGGGGCATTGCCGACGAAGGTTGGCGTATTGGGGTTCACGATGCCATCGCCAGGCAGCTCACCAACACCGGGTTCTAGAGGATCTACCGGATCAAAATCACTGTCTCCGGCACGCAGGTTACGCGGAAATTGTACATCTCGTGCGTAGGACGCAGTGAATCGCGAACGTTTGTGTCGATAGGTCATATCAAAGCGGGGCGCCTCGCCAAAAAAACGTTCGCCATACCCTAGGCCTACAACGATTCTTGGGTTGGGCGCCCAGCGAATGCCCGCGTCCCAATAGCCACCGTCTATCTCATCTGACTGGGAGGTGAACACATTATCTTCCTCGCCGATCGTCGCGTTCAACACCCAACTGCTGGACACGGCAAAGAAACTGCGCAACTCAAGGCGGGAAAGCCTGTTGGTGAAAGCCGGAAGTCCGCGTTGCTCGGCTATATCGACCTCTCGGTAAACCCCACCTACGCGGAACGAAAGGCGGCTCGACTGCGGAAGCATGCCCGCGTCCAGGGTAATCAGATCCTGCGTATTGTCGCCGATGCCGACGTTCGCCGTATTGTATTGCTCACTGTAGTTGTAGCGCAGCAAAACACTCCAGGCATCTTCATAACTGCGCTGTAACCTGGCCCCTGCGCCCCATTGGTAGGTGATATTGGTATTGCCGAGTGCATTCAGGTTCTCATCGCCTCCGGCGGCAAATGGATTAACTGGATTTTGCGAGGCGGCCGCGTCGGCCTCCAGTACGAACCACTTATCTATCGCATCGACGGACGCAACGAAATTAATGCGCGGCACCCAGGGCTCTCTATTTCTGAGGTTGCCACCAAAGCCTCGGTTCTGGCAGTTTAAATCACTGTCTCCAAGCGTGTTGTATTCAATGGCGCCCCGGAGGGCCATCCTCGCCCTGCCACCCTCTCCTCTCAATGCAAGATTCGGGGTAAAGGTGCCCACCAACTTGCCTTCCTGGTCATCAGGCGCCAGGCAGACGTTATCGGTGTAATAGGACCCCACGCCTACCGACGCCCGCTGGGTCCATTCGGCGGATGAGACCGGTACAGCCAATGCCGCCAGCACAGCGGCCAGCGCAGTGGGCCCGCAAAACCCGAAAGATGGTCGCGCACGAAGCATAAGCTGCTTACTCCACCGCTTCTGATGCGGCGGCTTTGGCAGCGGCTTTCGCGGCAGCTTTTTTGGCGCTCTTTCCTGCTCTCTTCGCAGCGTTAGTCCCGACCTCTTCATTGCTGCGGGCTGCGAGGGCTTCCTCGTCTTTCTTCTTTTTACGCCCATCGGTTCGCGACTCTCCGTAGCCGTAGCCGTAGCCGTAGCCGTAACCGTATCCATAGCTACCGATGCCCAACAGTTTTGAACGTCGACGGGAGGCTCGATTAAGGACCACGCCCACCGCCTTATCGTCGCCGATATGCTCCATTGCCTCGTGTATGGCAGCCTGCGGAGTGATGTCGGCGGCTGCAACAAATACAATCTGCCCCATAAAAGATGCCAGAACTCCTGCCTCCGTTGTGAGCAGCAGTGGTGGGGAATCAAACACGATAACGCGGTCCGGGTAGCGTGCCGACAGCTCCTTCATCAAATCATGCATCGTGTCACTTGCGAGCAGTTCGGTGGCGCGCTCTGAGGCATTCCCTGCGGGCAGGATGCGCAGATTAGGAACATTGGTATGCATGATGACATCGGGCACACTGATCGAATCATCTTCAAGCAAGTCAATCAATCCAGGTTGCCCGTCAGGCACGCCCAATGTTTTACAGGCAATAGCCCGGACGACGTCTGCATCGATGTACAGCACTGTGGTGTCCTGCTCCATCGCTATACTAATGGCAAGGTTGATCGACGAAAAAGTCTTACCGTCTCCCTGCAGCGCACTGGTCACCATAATCAGATTGGCAAAAGGGATGGCCGACTCGCCTTTGTTGCGCACGTTTTTAATCAGGGGTCGTTTGATGGTCCGAAACTCTTCAGCAATTCGGCTGCGCGGCGTCGCCGGCGTCAGAAATCCCTGCTTTGCCAGTTCTGCAAAGGGAATCTGCAGAACCTCTGAAGACGGGATGATCTGCGAAGCCGCGACTCGCTGTGATCTTATCGATGGCGCTGTCGGCTGCATTGCAGACACATCATCGCCCATGGACTCGGCGCCTGGAGTATCAAGGGCCCGAGCTGCTGCTACAGCGATTGCGCTGCCATCGTTACCTGCGAAGCTGTCTGGGGAGACGTTTGCCACGCCACTGCGCGCGACACTCTCTATATCGGTGCCCTGATCGCGGGCAGGTGTCTGCTTCGCTGATTTCAGCGCTTTCTCGATGATACTCATTAACTCACTACTCCTGTCCTGAGCAGAACGCCGGTAAATGCAATGAACAGCATACCCGCAAAGGATGCAAAGCCCGCCAGACGCCAGCGGTCGCGAACTACCTGCTCGTTATCCTTGTTATCAGTAACCACGCCCAATAGGGGTAAGCCCGTGCTCTTGGCCAACATTCTGGCATCGGCCACTATCGGCCGCAGCATAGAGATAACCAGCCCTACAAAAGCACCCACACCCAGCGCCCCGATAAGCACCATTGCGTGGAACAGCAGCTTGTTGGGCTCACTGGGTCGCAGCGGTACGAAAGGAGGATCGATCACCCGAAACGTCACGTCGCTGGCGTTGTCCTCAACGTCCTGTGATATCCGCGCTGACTCTCGACGCTTCAGAAGGTTTTCATGCTGCCCACGAATCACGCTGTAGTCTCGATCCAACTGCTTGAGCTGCGCTTCAATTTCCGGGATCTGATTGACCTTCTCCGACAGCTGATTACTGCGGCGCTGGTATTCCAGAACGCGAACTTTCAGCTCCGCAACCCGGCCTTCCGATTCAGCGAGCAGTGTCCGCACATCCTGGTAAAGCGGGTTATTGGGATTCAGATTGCCCCCATAATCCTGCCTGAGCTGTTCGTATTCCGCCGTGCGCTGGGTCTCCAACTCCTCAATGAGGCCCCGCAATTGACGCACCTCCGGGTGCTTGTCGGTATAGCGCGACAGCAGGCTGTCCAGCTTGATGCGCATTTGCTGTATGCGTGAATCAGTCGGCGTGGACATGCCCGATTTCAACAGATCCTCGAGCGCCATGGATCCCTCACCGGCCAGCTGACGCCGGAGCTCATCGCGACGATTTTCGGTTTCTTCAAGCTCTAGCTCAGCTTGCTGCATGTAAATTTTGGCTTCTTGAAGGCGGCTGTAATAATCGCCACCCGCCGCGCTGGGAAGAACATCGACGTTTTGCTGCTTAAACTTCGCGAGGCGGTTCTCGGCCTCGATTAGGCGTTGCTCGTAGTCCGATATCTGCTCATCCAGGAAGCTCTGCGCGCCGCTACTGTCATCGCGCTTTTCGCTGAGCGAACTCTCGATGAACACGGTAATCAGCGATTGCGCGACGCGGCGGGCGGTTTCCCGGTCCGGGTGCGTGACGGTTATATTGTAGAGAGACCGGTTGCGACGCTCCCCCGACAGGGAGATCGAGGAGCGCAGACGGTTGATCATAGCCTCCTTGCTCTTGGCTGACGTCGCCAACAGATCAAGATCGGTCATCCTCGCGAGTTTTTCGAGATTGGGACGACTGAACAAGGTCCCGCTCATCATCCGTACCCGGCCTTTCACATCAGGTGTGATGGCTAGTCCCTTTAACAGCGGCCGCAGCACCGAGTTCGTATCGACATAGACGCGTGCCGTCGCCTGATAGGCCTCGGGCATTTTCCAGACATACATCCATCCGGCAACGGCAATCACCCAGGCAATGCCCAGCGCCAGCCACTTGTGCCGCCATATGCCCAAGGCATAGGACATAATTTTTGCGATCGATTCCTGCAACGGTACTCCCCTCCGGGTCTATGGACCCTAGAACCTCCGGGTCTCTGGACCCTAAAACCTCCGGGTCTGTGGACCCTAAAAACTGACGACTAGAACCATGCCTCAGAAATAATCAGGATGTCGCCCGGCATTAGCGCCATGTTTGCGGAAATATCTCCATCTTTCAGGAGGTCGTCCAAACGCAAACCATAGGACTCCTGGACTCCGTTGCGCATACGCACCAGTACTGATTTATTGCCCGCCGCAAACTCGGTCATTCCACCTACGGCAATCATCAGGTCAAGCAGTGTCATGTGCTGCGTGTAAGGAACGCTGGACGGCTGCGCCGCTTCACCCACCACACGAATCTGCTGCTCGGGCACACCGACAAATCCATTCACAATCACGCTGACAACTGGCTGCCGGACGTATTGCGCGTAAGCCTGCTCGATGTCGCGAGCCAGTTCCGTTGACGTTTTCCCGCTCGCTTCCAGATCCTCTACCAGGCGGGTCGTAAACTTGCCGTCGGGTCGGACTATGCCGTTGGTCGTCAGCTCCTCGTTACCCCACACAAAAATCTCCATGCGGTCGCCAGGGCCAATGACGTAGTTATATGCCGGCGCGTTAAATCGCTGCCCCTCTGGAACTGTCGGATAGCCACCACAGCCGGCCAACAGGGAAAGCAACGCCACTGGCGCCATGAACTTCACGATCTGGTGCAGATCAAACATGCTGCCTCTCCTAGCAAAATTTACTTTAATTAGTTCTGTTCTGACGTCGCACACGGCGCCGCCACGATGCTTTTTTATCGTTTGAGTCGCCGTCAGAATCTCCGTCCCCATCGCCATCGGACGACCCGTCGTTAGTGGCTCCACCTGCGCTGACTGCAGCCCCGGACGCACCCTCTGCTGGCTGTACCGGTTGCAGACCCGTTTCGTAAACATCTTCGACGCGGAAGTCCTCCTCCGTGAACTGCGCCACCGCAAGACTTTCGCCCTGCAGTTCGCTGATCACTTCTCTTACATCCTGAGCGCCGATCCGATGCAAGTCTTCCACTGAACCATGCAGTAGTAAACGACTACAAATAAGATTAATGCGTCTCGGCACACCCTCACTGAAGCGGAACACCAGCGGATAAACGGCCTTGGAAATCGCCGGATCGCCCTTCCAACCCACTTCCAATAGCCTGTGCCGAATATAGGCCTCTGTTTCATCGGACTCCAGTGGCTGCAAATGGCTAGCAGCCACGATTCTCTGATGTACCTGCTCCAGTGCCGGGCTGAGTATAAGCTCGCGCAGCTCTGGCTGCCCGAGCAGAAAAATCTGCAGCAGAGGCCTGCGGTCAACCTGCATGTTGGTCAGGAGCCGCAACTCCTCCATCGCAGTGATCGACAAATCCTGCGCCTCGTCAACGATCAGGAGGGCGCGCCGGCCTTCCCGATGCCATTTCTGCAATTGCCTCGACAGATGCTGTAATAAAGTGCCCTTGTCGCTAATGCTCAAGTCTATGCCGAATTCATAGGCGACCATTTTCAGCAGATCATCTGCCTCGAGCTGCGAGCAGACCAGATTCGCTGTATGTACTCTCTCCTTCGCCAAGTCCTCGACCAGGGCACCTATCAAGGTCGTCTTGCCCGTGCCTGGACGGCCTGTGACCATGACGAAACCTTCCGCGCGCATGAAGGCGTAGGCCATATAAGCGCGCGCTTTCTTGTAGCCACGATGCTGAAACGCTAACGTGTGGTCGGGACTGAGCCTGAAAGGCTCTTCCCGGAATCCGTAAGTCTGATGGTACATAACTACTTTTCGCCCAGCGTTAGTGTAGATAGCGGCATTCGAATCGAATCCGTTAGGGGCGCGGGCACTCTCCTAGGCCTCACTCAGCCTCGCTTGGCCTCACCTGACCTCACCTGAGAGGCCAAAGTCCGCGCATATCCGTCACAGACCGAACAACATCTCCACTGCTTGCCTTATAGTGACCCTGTTTAATGACATCCTCAAGCGCACCACGTCACAAATTGGAGTGGTTTCCCAGAAAGAGTTTATAGCCGCCAGAGCGCTACTTTACCCGTAGCAAAACTTGAACGATCTACAATTCCTTTCACATCCACGACCACCCCCGCTTCTACAACCAGCGCCTGAAGCTCCTCACTGTGCATAGCAACGTACTCGTGATGCGGTACAGCAAGTATAAGAGCGTGTACCGGCTGCTCTTTCAGGACATTCACATCGCTCAACTGCACGCCGTACTCATGTTCTGCCTCTTCGGGTGCCGCCAGAGGATCGTGCACTAGAACATCACACCCGTAGGACTCCAGTTCTCGCAGAATATCCGGGACTCGCGAATTGCGCAGATCCGGGCAGTTTTCCTTAAAGGTGAGACCCATTATTGAAACGCGCGCACCCGTAATTGGCAAACCTCGCTTTGCCAACTGTTTAACGGTCTGCTCGGCAATAAATTTCCCCATGCTGTCATTAGTTTTTCGACCCCCGAGCACCACCTGCGGATAAAAGCCAATTGTTTCTGCTTTATGTGTGAGGTAGTAGGGATCGACGCCGATGCAGTGCCCACCCACGAGTCCCGGCCGAAAAGGCAGGAAATTCCATTTCGTTCCGGCCGCCTCAAGAACATCGAGGGTATCGATACCCAGTCCGTCGAATATCATCGCCAGTTCATTCATCAGAGCGATATTGAGATCGCGCTGCGTATTCTCGATCACCTTCGCGGCTTCGGCCACCTTGACGCTGCGCGCGCGGTGAACTCCCGCATCGATGATCGCGCCGTACAGATTTGCCACGCGCTCCAAAGTTGCATCGCTATCGCCCGATACCACCTTGACGATGGTCTCCAACCGATGCTCCTTGTCACCTGGATTGATTCGTTCAGGGGAATACCCAATCGAAAACCCAGGCGATGCGGGGTCGATAATGTCGCGGCCAAGCCAGGGTAGACCTGAATGCTCCTCCAGAATCGGCACGCAAACCTCCTCTGTGCACCCGGGATAGACCGTAGATTCAAAAACCACCACGGTTCCAGCGCTGAGATTCTCCGCGACTGTTCGCGTGGCGGCTCTGAGAGGCCTGAGATCTGGCTGCTTCGCGGCGTCGATAGGCGTCGGGACCACAACGATGACTACCGAGGCTTTTTTTAGCATCGAAGGATCACTGGTGAGCTCGAGCTGTGTCGCCGCCAGCAACTGCTCGGTTTCCACTTCGCCACTGGGATCGTGCCCATCTCGATAACAGTCGAGCTTGGCTGCGTTTATATCAAAGCCGATCGTGGGCACTTTTGTGCCAAAGGCAACCGCAAGGGGCAGACCAACGTAGCCCAGTCCGACCACTGCTACTGTTTCTTTCATTTTTGTCTCACTGTCATCACAGCTCCCAAAGAGTAGCTGTTTAGTTGTCTACCGAGCCAGTTTACCGGTAGGCGTTGTCGTCTGTGCAGTATAGTGTCTACCCCCATGGGTTTGGCGTGCGCAGATCACAGATATAAGTAATGTTTGATATCAGCTTTGTAAGTCATGCCTGCGCGGCCTTAGGTTTTGCGGCCCTCGCAGCAATATTGATTGGACAGTGGCAAGTAAAGCCCCTCGGCCCATCCTTGATATGCGCCTGCCTGGGAACCGTGTTGTGGGCCGGCACGGTTGCCGCAGGCACACAGCTCGATTACCCGCCGGTGGCGCTGATCAACGCTACCGAACTGGTTCGGGACGCAACTTGGCTGTATTTCCTGCTGCAAATCGCGGGCCTGCAAAGCACTGGCAGCCACAACCAGCTGCTCGGCAAACCCTGGCTGGGCTGGTTCCTGGCTGCATTGGGGCTCGGTGCTCTGGTGGTTGCCCTGCGTCCCATGCGCGAGGTAAGCAGTTGGATCTCCCCGGAGTTTGCGCTGAGCGCCACGCTCACCATGTGGCTGCTCCTGAGTATCGCGGGGCTCATTCTCCTCGAACAGATCTACCGCAACGCCAGTAGTACGGCAAAGTGGGGCCTCAAATATCTCTGCCTCGGCCTCGGAATATTGTTCATCTACGACTTCTTCATGTACGCCGAGGCCTTGCTCTTTAGTGAACTGACACCGGAACTTTGGCAAGCCAGAGGGCTGGTCAACACTATGGTTGTTCCTTGTCTTGCGGTCGCCATTTCGCGCAACCGTGACTGGAACATGGATGTGTATGTATCGCGTCAGGTGGTTTTTCATACGGTCACTCTGCTTGGCTCTGGGCTCTATCTTGTCGGTATGGCGCTCGCCGGCTATGCGATTAAGTACCTCGGCGGCGACTGGGGCGGTGTTCTGCAGGTAAGTTTTTTTGCCGGCAGCTGTGTGCTCCTGGGAGGCCTGCTTTTTTCAGCATCCTTGCGAGCCCGACTGCGTGTGTATCTGTCAAAGAACTTCTTTCGCAACCGCTACGACTATCGGGAGGAATGGCTCAAGTTCACGGAAGGCCTTGCGGCGATCGAGGGTGACCTGGGCGTAGGGATCATTGAGAATCTGGCGCCCATCGTGCATAGCGAAGGAGGCATTCTATACACCCGCGAGGCTGGCGGATCGCTGAGTCGCAGTGCTTCCTGGCAATTGAATCCGAGCAGCGACGGCCCCACCCGTGATGAATGGATACTGCTTAGAGACTGGCTGGAGGACACAGGCTGGGTCATAGACTTGGCGGAATGGCGAGCCCGGCCGCAAACCTACAACAATTTGCAGATACCCGTAAGCATATCGTCCGCAGCGGACTACTGGCTTCTTGTGCCCCTGCTGTTCCAAGCCAGCCTAGAAGGCATCATTATCCTGCGCAAGACAGGCTTGAAGTCTTCGGTGATGTGGGAAGATCGGGATCTACTAAAAACGGCGGGTCGGCAGGCTGCAAGCTATCTCGCGCAGGACCGAGCCAGCGGTGCGCTGGTTGAAGCACGACAGTTCGACGCGTTTAACCGTCTTTCCGCGTATGTGGTCCACGATCTAAAAAATATCCTGGCACAACAATCGCTGCTGGTCACCAATGCGCAAAAACACCGGGACAACCCGGCATTTGTCGACGACATGATCAGCACTGTCGACAACTCTGTGAACCGCATGCAAAAGCTTATGGAACAAATGCGAAGCGGCATGCGCAACCCGGTTGCGGGCATTCTAGACATCTCACAGGTTATGCGGGAGGTGGTAGCCCAGCGCGCAGCTGTTAAGCCTCAACCAGAGCTGCATCTGCCGGACGGGGAAATCTACATCAGCGCAGACCCGGAAAGACTCGCGACGGTGTTTGCACATCTGGTGCAAAATGCCCAGGAGTCCACGGAGGCTGCGGCGACGGCTCGGGTGCTGATAGACGTCAGCAAAAAAGGCGACGTGGCGTCCGTGAGCATCAGCGACACCGGAGTGGGCATGAGCGCGGATTTCATCCGCGACCGTCTCTTCAAGCCCTTCGACTCCACAAAAGGCCTGACGGGGATGGGTATCGGCGCCTTTGAAGCGAGGGACTATCTGCGCCAGTTGGGTGGCGAGGTCTCCGTTTCCAGCACCGTCGGAGAAGGTAGCGTGTTTACAGTCACACTTCCGGTAACTGTTATGGAGTCTGACCATACTGGGGGCTATGATACCGGCCTCGCAAGATAGCCATTCATGGACAGACATTGAGCAACGCTCGTACCCCTCTTTTGGTGATCGAAGACGATGAAGGCCTGCAGAGTCAACTGCGCTGGGCTTTTGACGGCTACGAAGTCATCTGCGCCGGCGACCGGAAGTCCGGAATCGCTGCGCTGCGCCGTCATGAACCCGGCGTCGTGCTTCTTGATCTCGGCCTACCGCCGGATCCCGGTGGAGTAAGTGAGGGGCTTGCCTCTCTGTCCGAGATACTGTCACTTGCGCCGGAAACCAAAGTCATCGTAGTCACCGGAGACAATGATCGGCAAAACGCGGTGCGCGCCATAGCCGGCGGAGCCTATGATTTCCATACCAAACCGGCGGACCCTGAACTACTGGCCATGCTGGTGGATCGCGCACAGCATGTGTATCAATTGGAGCGGGAAAATCAACAGCTTCAACGAAGCGTGAGCAACATGCCGCTCAACGACATCATCGCCGTTAGCCCACAGATGCTCAAAGTGTGTCGCACCATCGAAAAAATAGCGCCGTCAGATATCACCACACTTCTTTTGGGCGCGTCAGGCACCGGTAAGGAGCGCTTCGCGCAGGCACTTCACGGACTAAGCCCCCGGTCGAGCAATAAGCTGATCGCCATTAATTGTGCTGCGATACCCGATACCCTTATTGAGAGTGAGCTATTTGGGTACGAGAAAGGCGCGTTTACCGGCGCCAATCAGCAAACTATCGGCAAGATTGAACACGCCAACGGCGGCACACTGTTCCTCGATGAAATCGGCGACTTACCGCTGGAGCTGCAGGCGAAACTGCTGCGTTTTCTTCAGGAACGAGTCATCGAAAGACTTGGCGGCAGAAAGGAAATTCCCGTTGATGTGCGAGTTGTCTGTGCGACGCACCAGAATCTTGAGCAAGGTATTGCCGCAGGCCGGTTTCGTGAGGATCTGTACTACCGAATCAGTGAAATCACGATCAACATCCCGGAGCTCAAGAAGCGCGATGGGGATGCAATAGTCCTGGCAAAGGAGTTCCTCTCGCGCTTTGCCAAAGAAAAAGGTACGGGCGTAAAAGGCTTTGAGCCTGCGGCCATGGAGGCTATCGAGCGCTATGAGTGGCCAGGCAATGTGCGTGAGCTGGAAAGCAGGATCAAACGCGCCGTGATAATGAGCGAAGGAACGCTGGTATCTCCTGAGGATCTGGAATTACCGGAATCGGCGAGCCCTGATGGAGACCAGAACAGCAGTGAGGGTGGGCTCGTGCGCGCGAATCGTCCCGCAGCGCTGAACCTACGGCAGGTTCGCGAGGACGCAGAGAAAACGGCGATCATTAATGCCTTGACGCTTGCAGAGAACAATATCACTGAAGCAGCCGAGCTGCTGGGTGTCACCCGGCCGACACTGTACTCAATGCTCGAGAAGTACCAGCTTAGGGCATAGCGCGTCGCCTAGCTCGTCGAATAGCTCGTCGAATAAACGGTACTTACTCCTTATTTTTTTAAACTTGCTCAGCATTTATACCGCTCTGAAGTCACAGCCGCCCGGTTGCATACTGCGGCAAGGCGACCCCTAAAAGCCGTACTCGAAGCCAAACACAAGCCGATCCTGCTCGTCGAACTGACCAAACAGTCCGCGCTCATTGCCATCAAAGACATCCGCACCCACAACAAGCTGTAGCGAGCTGGCTAACCAGTAACTCAGTCGCATCTGCATCTGCGTGTCCCCGTCATTGGGCGAATATAAAACAATACCTCGGAAACGCCATGTTGCATTCGCAAAATCGGTCTGGAACAGGCCACTGATCAGCTGATCATTTCTATCGCGGTTTACCGTGGACGAATAGTCCATCAGGTAGCTGTTGAACCACTGTAAGGAAATTAGGGTATCCGCGCTCGGAGCCCAGTCGAGCCCAATAACGCCGGTAAATTCGGCACTCTCAAAGAGTCCATTGTTCTGCAGAGAGCTTGTCGCATGATAGCTATGGCTGTTGTAGCCAAATTCGCCACGCAAGGTAAGGTTTCCAAAAGCGTTGGAGAAAGTGCCTCCAAGAAGATGGCTCCGGGCATACTCGGGGGTGAGCCGAAGACGCTGGAACTCGGTCAATTCAACGCGCAGCAGCGGATTATCGAGATACCGGTAAAGATAGTTCAAGGACAGGTCCCACCCACCGGTAAAAGCGCTGAGGGCTAAACCGATGTCACTATCGCGCACGGGGTTATTGGGCTTACTGCTCTGACCCAACTCACTGACCGGTAGCTGGGGAACAAGCCTCGGTGTCGTCACTGCGAAGGGTGTATTGATTTCCGCTAGCTCATGGTAAGTCGTATCGGGAATCCAGATGAGCTGTAGATTCAGATTCTCGGCGATCGGCGTGTTAACGTTTAGCGCCCAAAGGGGTATCCGCGAATTATCAAAATCGTCGAGTATAAATTCGCGAAAACTCTGGGGATTGAGCACGTCGAGCACCTTGAAACCGTCGGCCTGGCCCCACACCATCTGCTGCTTACCCACCCGAAAGTCTGTTTTACCAGCGCGGAAATCTACATACAACTCGCGCAGCGAAAGCTCGCTTTTGGCGTCATTGAACCAAGGCGCCGACGCGTCCGAATAGTTTTCTGGCCGGCGCGCGTCCGGACCGAGATCACCAACCCCGTCCAGGCGCAGACGCAGTATTGCGGTGACAGAGACATTATCTGAAAACCCGATATCCCATCTCGGCTCCAGGAAGGACTCGAACTTCTGCGATTGCTCATCTTCGAGATTCCACGCCCACTCGTGCTGCCAGGTGCCACTGAATTCTATGTCGATTGGCGAACGAGCTACCACCTCCTCACGCACGGGCGTTCGGGTCATCGGCAAAATCGCCGCATCCGTGCTTTTCGCCGAGCTTTTCGCCGTGCTCTTAGCCGTGCTCTTAGCCGTGCTCTTAGCCAGTGTCGGCTCTTTTGCAGAGGAAACGTCTTCCACGACTGTATCCCCATTCGTCTGCGCGACCTGTGACACCTTTGACGCATCGACGGATGGAGCGGAGTACTTGATGGGATCCGCGCTCGATCCCCCGGTGTCAGTCGCGGCTGACGTGCTAGCTTCCTCTATATCGACTTCGGCATCGACCTCGCCAATATCGATCACAATTCGATAGCCACGTCCTGCTACCGCATTGGGGGATAGAGAAAAAAGCCGCAGATCGAAGTCCCCCTGCACCAGCGCATAATCTATTCTTACCGCGCCCTCGCCAAGCTCTGTATAGACCACTTCTCGAATAGGAGTGTTGCCAAAAGCGTCTGCCAGCACCCTGGGAGGCACAACAAGATTATCAAGTTCGATCGCAAATCCCGGTGGCGTTGCCTGCTGTGTAAGTCGATGCTCGACGAGCTCACTGACATCGAGAACAACTCGGGTGTAGTCATCGTGAGATCCTATACGCATACTCTGCAGTTCGGCAGACACTGCAGCCAGACTCGCCGTCGCGAAGACAAGTGCAAGCGCGAGGCTGGTCGCCCAGGTGGAATTTCCCGGCGCACGCAGCACCATCCGAGCCCTGCAAGCGGATTTGTTGAAGCACCTCAAGATCATCTACACACCGCGTTTGAGCGACTGCTGTGTAAAAACCGAGGCATCAATTGTGCTCGCATAGTCAACATCCGACACAATTAGCTCCGTGCTATGCCCGGTTTTATGGTTCTGCATGCGCACGTAGTGACGCGTAAGCGTACCGCTAATCGATCGAACATCACTAACGCTGAGTGTCTTGAACTTTTCCCCACCCAAGCCCCAAAACACCACTTCCATCACCACCAAGGTCTGTGCATCAACACGAATATCGTTGCGCGAATAGCCCAGTTCTTTCGCGATTTTTTCCGTCTTGGGAGTGGCTACCAGTCTATAGTTGTCAGGGCCCGCATCCGGGGCCAGCGAATAGTCATAATCGTCAGTACTCAGACTGCCATCGAGCTTCATATCCTCGAAGCTAAAGTCTGTACCGAGAAAAAAGTCGCCCCGATCAGCAGCAGGCACTCTGCGCACCTTGCGCAGCGCCGGAAGATAAAGCCATTGGTCGTCTTCGGTCGTATCCGGGTAATCGAGCGTGAGTACCGCAGTGTCGCGAATATTTGATGGTGCGGTGAAGAACAGAGCGAGGCGACGTTCATCATCAAAGTGGCGTCTGAAGCTGACAGTCTGTCGCTCGCGAACTCGACCCCGCTTATCGGTGGTTCGAAACAGTATTTTGCGGGTAAGTTGATCGACCGTCGATACGGCGTTGACGCGCCGAACGATTTCGCGCGCATCAGGCGCCCCGCTATCGCCCGCCCCAACTACCTCCTGCGCTAAAGCAGACGCGCCACAGGCCAGGCCCAGCGAAAAAACGCACAATCGGAGAAATCCTGTGACGGCTGGCTGTGGAAACGGATTCACTAGTTGACTGACGCTGCTCATTGGTCTGGTTGCCTCCTGTGGACAGGCCCGTTGTTGAGGATACAGAAGCCAATCTACTGCGTGTCTGACAGGGCGAGGAATGCACTTCACTCGCTCAGCCAGCTCAAGCATTACAGCACAAATCACCCATTAAAGTTGACCGCACGCCCACAGTAAATCGTCCCACGGCCGGCCAGGATGACAGTGGGTCTATGAGGTTAGCGTAGAATCGTAGCGAAACTTTAGCTGCGCGGGCGCAAAAACACCCGCGCACTGCATAGCCAGGGTGCTAGGCGTCCAGGGAGTCAAGCAGGGCTTTCGCCTGCGGCTGAGCCGCAAATGCTGGCGCAGCAACCAGCTCCCGCAACAGGATGAGCGCCTCGTTTTTCTGGCCAGCGGCTAGCAGTATCTCCGCGCGATGCAAGCGAATTTCGGGATCCTCCGGTGCCATCCGCAAGGCCTGCTCATTGAGTCGCAGCGCCTGGGTATATTCCTTACGCACCATTTGGATCATTGCATAGGTGTCTTTGACCTGCGGATTTTGCGGGGCTTTCTCATCTGCCTCCTGAATCAGAGCCAGTGCCTTGCCGGAATCTACCTCTCGGAGTAACCAGGCCAGGTTATTCGTTACAGTCAGGTTACCGGGATACTGGTCAACGAGATATGCGTATTGATCGATCGCCAAAGCATTCTCGCCAATCTCCAGAGCCCTGGTTGCCAGCGTGTTCCGCACGATGCCATCATTTGGGAACTCCTGCAGCCACGCTTGAAGGCTTTCTATAACCGGTCCCTGCTTACCCGCCGCCCACTGCACCTGGGACAGAAGCACCATGTTCATGGAGTTGCGCTGCTGCGCGAAACCATCGCCAATCAACTGCTCCGCCGCCGCAATATCACCATCGGCAAAGGCGAGGCGACCGCGCAATACCAGCAGCGCCGGCTCTGCCTGCACATCCTCGGGTAACTGCTCGATCTCTGCCTTGGCGGCGAATCGCTTGTCCTGCGCCATCAGAGTGCCTATCAACAGCCTGCGCAGAGCAACATCGCCCTCTCGCAACCCGAGCGCGCGCCGCGCTTCCACTTCAGCGGCCTCGGGACGCCCCGACCTAAGCTGAACCTGCGCGCTCAAGGCAAGCGCATCTACATCGTCTGGGCGCAGCTCGACCAGTTTACGAGCACTCTCTCCAGCGGCATCCATCTGCGGCATCAGCATGTATGCGTTGGCCAGGACGCGATGCAGCCGGTAATCACCAATATGCTCCTCACGAACTTCGTTGAGCAGCGCCACGGCTTCTTCGAGACGGCGGTTGTTTACCGCATTTCGAGCCAGGGCGAGGCGCGGCTCGAGCGCCTGCGGATGCGTTTTCATGGCGTCCTGCAAGAGCGACTCCATCTTCGCTACATTACCCTGCCGCTCGGCCAGTGCTGCGGCGCTGATAGACGTCGACACATCGCCCGGGTTAGCCGCCAAAGCTTCGTCCAGGGCAGCTTCAGCGCTGGTGAAATCCCGATCGAGAAGTGCTAGCGCTGCGACACCTTCACTGGCCCGGGTATTCCCGGGATCAATACTCAGCGCTTTTTCGAAGAAGCTTGAAGCAGTTGCTACATCCTGTCGGCTGAAGGCCAGACGCCCGGCGAGTATATGGGCATTCGGCGAGTCCGCGTGGCTCTTGACATAGTCTTGTGATGCGCTCCAGGCTTCATCGGCGTAGCCAGAGGCAACCAATGCAGCGATAAGGCGCTCTCTAGCTGGCGCGGAATCGGCGTCGAGCTCGACCGCGCGACGCAAGGCATCGAGGCCCGAGTCAGCATCGCCCGCCAGCATCTTCTGTGCGCCTTGTGCCATGCGCGCTTCGGAGGACGCCGGGTTGAGAATAGCAAGCTCGTCATACACATCTGCGCTCTCTGCATGCAGTCCCTGTGCAGACAAGGCTAACGCCAGGAGACTGAGGGCTGGTACGTTCATATCGTGCTCCTTAAGAATGCTTCTCGCCGCGTCTTCAGTCTTGACCGCGTCGCCCATTTTCCACCAAACGCGGGCGAGTTGCAGATTGGCTTCGAGATGTTCAGGCTGCTGAGAAAGAAATTTGGTGAGCTGGCGCTGGGATGTCGATAGATTCCCCTCACGCGCGTTGGCAGAACCCGAAATTAGTAATGCTTCCGGATGATCTGGAATGACCGATAGAACCCGCGACAAAGAGTCAATCGCCGTTTTGTAATCTCCCTCACCAAAAGCGAGCTGACCACGCAGGTAGTTCACGGCAGGTGAGTTACGCAGCATTTTCTCAAGGCGAGCGAGCTCGGCAGAGGCGCTCTCGATATCACCTGTTCGCAAGCTCGCATTGACGAAGTTGACACGGTCAGATATTCGACGAGGGTTGAGCTCAGCGGCCTTTGCGTAGCTTGCAGCGGCCTCTTCGAGGCGATCCTCTGACCCCGCCAACACCCCCATCAAACTCCACGCTTCCGCTAGCCTTGGCGAGCGTTCCAAAGCATCCTGCAGTATCTCGTCGGCTCCCTCTACATCTTTGTCTACCAGACCTTTGAACAGCGCCCGGGTAATATCCAGATAATCCTGGCTTACCGGGTCCGCAGCGCCCGCAGCTTCCTCTTCAAAACGCTGAGTCTCGGCTAGCGCAAGCTGCTCGCGTGCCTGCTCGTAATCTTCCTTCGCCACATAGGCGCGCGCTAAAACGGACCCCAGACCGTAACCGCCGTCAACGGAGGAAAAGTAGCCATCTTCATAGGCTTGAAGGAACTCATCAATCTGCCCCGCAGCGAGCTGAGATCGGGCATACGCCAACAGGTGTCGCTCGTTGGGATCGACGCGTACGGCACGATCGAACTCCTCAACCGCGGCAACAGGATTCATTCGCTCGGCATACAGCGTCCCGTACAGGAATCGCGCAGTCGCGTTCTCCGCGTCACCCTGGAGCACGGTCTTGATATCAACTTCCGCGGCGTTGAGGTCGCCCGCCGCCAGTGCCTCTTGAGCCCTTGCGAGTAATTCCGGCGTCGTAAGAGGTTTAGAGCAACCGACCAGTAAAGCTAAAAAACCGATTGCAAAAACGAAACCCAATCTTTTCATTCTGTAGATACCACCCGCTGCACATTCACCGTTTGAACATAAGATGTTAGCGCAGCGTTCATGAAGTTAAAGAACCCTTTGTCGGGAAAAAAGCAAAAGTGTGATGGCGTTCCGATAATTGCGTAGCAGCTTTACTCATGCCCTATCTTCTGCATGACTTCTCGCCTGAACTCAAACCCGGCTCGCCTGTCAGCTCGTGCCACTGTCGCTCCAGGCTTCAAGCAAAGGCCTGAACTGATTGCGCACCGCATCGAAGCACATCAGCAGCTCGGCCGGCGCATCCCGTATGGCTTCATCAATCTGTAAAAAATACGGCGCGCGTGTCCCGCGAAAATCGAAATCCTCACCCACACGCTGCACGTGGACGCCTGTTCTGGACAATATCGCAGGCAAAAACGGCTCCATAATGGCGAAGCATCCCGGCCGCTGCCGAAGATCTGCTACGGCCGCGGCGGCTAAAAAAAGCGATACCGCAATCAGCGGGAACGTGCGCCGCTCCAGGACGTCAAATCGCATCGCTTCGGGGTCGCCGTAGCGACTCGATTTTTCACCCCGTCGACGTCGAAACCGGCCGTCGACGGCAAGGCGTGAGATTTCGGCCATCGTCCCGCGATCGCTGGCAAGTCGTGCGAGAACATCGGGCTGTACCGATTCCCTACAATGATTTTCGAACGGCATCATCTCGCCGTCTTTCGCCAACACCAATCTAACGCAGCCGGCGGGCACTCCCGTCGACTTGTGCGTGACCAAGCAGTGCACAGACTGCCCATCAAATTCATCGTGCTCTTTGCCGTCTTCAAAGAATTTCGGGTCTTCGTAACCGAACTCCTCGCAATATACGTTATAACGAATAGCGTAAACCGCCGCCTTGTCTTCCTCGGTCAGCGCAAGCGATAACTCAAAATATTGCGCGAAATCGATAAAAAGAGCAGCAATACCTTGGCGTTTTGCCGAATCTGGCATGACTTATCCCTGTGCCCTAATAAAACTTTGTTTTTTTGCTTTTAGCAGGTCAAACCACGCCTGAACCTACGATTATACTCTATTCACTTCTTTATTCCGCATGCAGTAACTACGCTAGCGAGCAGTCTCGCTGGCAATAAACGTCGCGCGATCAAACGCCAGTTCTTCCAGGCGCTCCATCGTCGACTCTACGTCAGCCTGACTGCGGAAGTAGGGGTCCGGCACAGCTTCGCCAGACGGATCAAATAGAGACACAACATCGGCATAGCCGGGGTAGTTCTCAAGAATCGAACCGCGGTGAACGTCCTCCATCACCCAAACAAAGTCTGCATTTGCCATGAGGCTGTCACTTACACGGCTGGCGCCCTTCCGTCGAAATTTCAACCCTTTGCTCGCCGCATACGCAACGACGCGGGGGTCCGGTGGCATCCCCGGGCTGGCGACAGAAGTACCTGCAGAACGCACCTCCACCCGACGGCCCACGCCCAGAGCTTTCAAATGTGCCGTCAGGAATACTTCAGCGGCCGGCGATCGGCATACATTAGCGGTGCACACGATAAGAATGCTGGTGACTGGTTTACTCCAGGGCCAAATCTGCATCCTCACTACACTCCATTTAGGGTACGTTTAAGGTTTTTAGCTGACGTTCGCCCGCTTACCGCGTAAAATCGTACAAGTGCCGCCCCCCGGAGGGCGGGGAAACGCCGCGCACACTAAAGGCCGTCCAGCAGATCACGCAAATGAGCGATGGGAATTGCATAGGCGATGCCCGAAGGTTTCGACAGTAGCGTCTCTCGACTCTCTTTAACGAAGACCGCATTCATCACGCCCACCACTTTTCCCGACTCCGTGCTGTATACCGCACTTCCGCTGTTGCCTGGGTAAGCAATGGCGTCAAGCTGATAGACATCAAATGGACTACGAAGGCGCTTTACGTTTACCGCCGACAATTCGCGTCCGCGATCAACTGCCCGCGCAATAGGCGTGATAGCAGACACAATTCCCTCGTGGGTCACCGGATAAAGCCCAAGCACAGCACCAATCGGAAACCCTGTAAAAGCGACACGCTCACCAGGCATCACCTTCGCGCTGTCCGCCAGCGTCATGGCAGGCAACACGGGCCCAGTGTAGCTAAGCACCGCGAGGTCGTGGACTAGGTCGAGCTTAACGAGCGCGGCCGGGTGTTGCCTGGCCAAGTTCCCCGAGCCACTGAAGACAGCCAAACTCTCGAGTCTCTCGGTGTCGAGCTCCTGGGGAACCACATGCGCGTTGGTAACCACCAAGGTTCGGTTGCCATGGCTTACGATAAAACCCGTGCCGAGAAGCCTTCGAGGTGCCCGCTTGCCAATGGCGGATCTTGCCGGATAGGCAACACCCACGCCAACTACGGACGGTGTCACACGAGCAATCAGCGTTTTCAGCGTCTCTGCATCAGCTTGGGGAGATACCACCACACTGAGGGCGACCAAGATTAATGGGAAGCACTTCATCCAGAACGATGCGCCGATAAACGGCTGTCGCGGGAGCAAAAGCAATACCTCGTAGTGCGTGGAAAAAGTGGTGAATAAGCTCGCGAGAACAATACGCGAAGCGCGGCCAGTGTAAATGCCTTGCGCGGGCGCGCAACTCTAACCGCATAAATTGGGCCTCCAACGGGATAAACCTCACTATTTTTGTGGTTTTAGGCAGGCAGGCAGGCATCTAACATATCGACTTCCAGATGCCAATCGGGCAAAATTCTGCGCCCCTTGTCACAAAACCTACCCAAAAGGGGTGTAATCTGCGCGTCGCTCGCTAAAGTCCAGATCCACACGAGAGGCTTTCGTCCCACGAGTGTGTAGTACTTAGGCACTGGACGAATCAAACGACAAAGAGTGAACGGTAAAATCATGACTGGTCTGGTAGGCACAGCACGAATATTTAACCACCACATCAACGTAGGCTTTTATTGGCTCGCGCTGATTGATATGGTCCTGTTTGGCGCCGCAAGCTATGCGGGGGCTGCTCTTTACTATCTCAATCAGCCTGGCAGCTTTTTCACGAATGCGGTGAACTTTCCCCTTCAGGCTATCGTTTTCGCGGTAGTCATGACGCTGTCCATGTTCTCGATGGGGCTTTACGAACCGCGGCTTCGGGAGGGCGTAAATGGCGTCCTGCTGCGCACAGCGGGCGCGTTCGGCCTGATGACAGTTGCGATGACGCTGGTCTTCTATGTTATGCCTGATTTTCATATCTGGC
Organism: Congregibacter sp.; assembly: GCA_045105635.1. Taxonomy (GTDB): domain Bacteria; phylum Pseudomonadota; class Gammaproteobacteria; order Pseudomonadales; family Halieaceae; genus Congregibacter. The sequence continues at coordinate 28,448 of JBGCDU010000006.1, read as the reverse complement.
GCGGCAACTTCGCGTTCAGCGCAGCCATCGCCTTTGGCGCTACGCTCATCAACCGCTTGCTGTGGACTCGCTTCATCGATCTGGAGCAGTTCAAGCGCCGTGTATTGGTTCTGGGCACGGGTTCAGTCGCATTCAGCATTAATGACAAAATGCGCCGCAAGGCAGACCGCAGAGGATTCCGAATCGTCGGATTTATCAGGCACGGGGACGAAACCTCGCAAGTCACCCGTGAGCCAGTGCTCAGCCTGGACTGCCCGCTATCTGAATATGCGCGCGCGCATGACATCGACGAAATCGTTGTCGCCTTGGAGAACCGACGCAACAGCCTTCCCCAAGAGGAGTTGATGCGATGCCGGGCGATGGGCATCCGTGTTCTCGATGTCATTGATTTCTTCGAAGAAGAAGCTGGAAAAGTGCTTATCGAGCATCTCCACCCGAGTTGGTTTACCTTCAGCAACGGCTTTAAGCGCGGCGACGCTAACGGCATCGCAAAGCGCCTGTTTGATGTCAGCATGAGTTTCCTGCTGCTGATGATCGCCTGGCCGTTCATGCTCCTCACCGTAGTCGCGATTTGGATGGAGGACGGCTTCGGTGCACCGATCCTTTACCGTCAACGCCGGGTTGGCCTGAACGGGCGTCTGTACGAGGTTATCAAATTCCGTAGCATGAGCGTCAATGCCGAAGGCGACGGAAAGGCGCGTTGGGCAACAGCCAACGACGCGAGAGTCACCCGGGTTGGTAAATTTATTCGCAAGACCCGTATTGATGAATTACCGCAAATTCTTAACGTAATGTCCGGCGACATGGCCTTTGTGGGCCCGCGCCCGGAGCGCCCGGAGTTTGTGCGTGACCTCAACGAAACTGTTCCATTTTACGAGAAGCGACACTGCGTAAAGCCCGGGATTACCGGATGGGCACAGATGAACTACCCTTATGGCGCTAGCTTGGAAGATACCTTCCACAAGCAGGAATTCGATCTTTATTACGTCAAGCACCAGAGTTTGTTCCTCGACTTTTTGGTTCTGTTGCAGACAGCTGAAGTAATCATTTTCGGCAAGGGAGCCCGCTGAGCCTCGCCAGAAACATTTACTAGAAACACGCCTTTATGGCCGCCCTATGGGCGGCCATTTGCGTTTCTGACCGGTCAACGCATTCTGAAACCCAGAAATATGAGTCTCAAGCCCCCAAATCATCCGGGCACAACTGGGCTTTTGAACTAACAGCTCCGGCTGGCATCCAAGAAAAAAGCGCTCTGAAGCGCTTGCGTGGTGAATTTCAGCAGTTACACTCATAGCTCATCTTGGATGCTATGACGCCGAGCAGTATTTAAAGTAGCAGTACTTAAACCAACGGTGTTTCAGCATCATATTTGAAGCACACCCAGATTTGACGCATCCCGAAATGGATACAATTAAAGCTGTGCAATACGGTAGAAGTAAAAAGCACTCGGTATCCCGGTGGATCTCGCACTAGGCGTCTTTGGCATTCTGGGCCTCGGTGCGGCACTAATCGCTGCCTATGTGTTTGCCGCAGCAGCCAAACGCTACATCACTGGCGAAGATTTGCGCGAAGAGATGCAAGCAATGCAGTCGGACTTGTCGCCCTATCGTCACTGGGTAGATCGCTCTGATAACGATAGACGGATGCCCCGGGAAGAAGCGGTGTTTCCAATTACCGTGAACGGCGTTTTGATTCGAGAGGATCGACGCAGGGCCATAGATAGACGAAACGTGGCTTAAATTTTGCGCGCTCGAGCGGCAACGTCGATTTGCCACTTCTTTACCACGTAACTTTTCGGCCCTACTTTGCAACCCCGCTTTGCAACCTCGACCTACTACCGCAAACCGCTCTACCTGATGATGTAAGGCTCAATCGCGCGTTCGACCGCAGCCTGCCTTTCGGCATCATCGACATATGGCCTCTCCGCCAGCTCGAAAAGGGTCATAAACATCGGCGTCCCCTCTACCCGACTCGCTAGCTCAAAGCCCTCCTTCTGCTGATACAGTTGACTCCAGTAGTCTCGAACCGCGGCCCAAAACTCCCGTGTTAAATCCCAGTACTTATCCCCCGCAGAAAAGTCGAAGTCGCGGATCCGTTCGTAGCGAGACAGCCCGGCCTCTCGAGCGAGATAAGGTTGGCTTTTTAGCGGCCGATTACTCTCGTCCAGTGCCAATTTCAACGTATCTTCCTCCTGCGTCCAACCTCCGGCATAAACACTGATCCGGTGTGCACCATAGAGCGCCTGATAGTCACTGCGCACACTGAACTCGCGACGCGGCAGTGGCCGGCGCCGATCCTCACTTTCCCAGATCGACACGCCGTCGTTATGCGTCCAACGCCCGACCGCCTCATAGCGCGGTGAATCATCGACCTGGTACACCGTTTGGCTCCAGCGTCCTGCCCGGGCGCTGAGCGAAAGCCGTTCTTTCTGCCAGGTGTTGCGACCCACAAAGGCCTGTAATTCACCGTCCTCGTAGCGCCAATCCTGTCGCCAGTGCTTCACCACCATCGGCTCCGATACGGCACCATCATCCATGAGAAAATTCATCACGATTATGTGCTGCAAGCTGACAAAGCCCGGCTCATCGGCGACCAGATAGACGCGCTCGGTACCCCAACTTTGATAGGGCGGACGCGGCTGATAGCCCGGCGTGAAACCGATGGTTTCGATAAAATCAAAGCTGGTGCGATAGTCGCCAACCATAGCCAGAATAGCGCGCCTGTCGCGCGCCTGCGCTTCAAGGCCAGGCTCATGCAAGGCAGCGATCTGCGGTGCAACACGCTCATCCAGTGTCACCGCAGGGCCGCGACTCGTGCCACCACGTGGTTTCATACCAGAGCCCTCAGCGAACATCCAGGCATAGGTGTACTGACGCGCAGTTGACTCCGTGGGTCCCTGAACCGCGCTGCCGCGCTCTTGCGCCACAACCCGCGACGCATCACTCATCATCAAAAGCACTGAGAAACTAAGACAGAAACAGCGCTTAAAAATAAAGGCCATTTGTTCGGCGACTAGAGCGGCTTTGCGACGCTCGCCGCCAGCGCCTGCTCGAGATCCTCGATAATATCGTCGATATGTTCTATGCCGATAGAAAGACGAACCATCTCTTCGCTAACGCCGGCGGATGCCAGCTCCTGTGGATTTAGCTGTCGGTGCGTTGTGCTTGCGGGGTGACAGGCGAGTGATTTTGCATCGCCAATATTGACCAGACGAAGAATCATCTGCAGCGCGTCAATAAAACGCGCGCCCGCCGCAAGCCCACCTTGCAACTCAAAGCTGAGAATGCCTGAAGCACGGCCGCCACAGATTTTCTCGCAGTTGGCCTTGTACGGACTGTTCTCAAGCGTCGCATAGTTCACGCGTAAAACACGCGGATGTGCTTCGAGATACTTCGCGACGGCCTCGGCATTTTCGCAATGTCGCTCCATTCGCAGCGCCAGCGTCTCGAGGCCTTGCATAATCATAAAAGCACTGTGCGGTGATAATGCCGCGCCGGTGTTGCGCAAGGGGACAACCCGGCAACGGCCGATATACGCCGCGGGACCGAGGGCTTCGGTATACACAACCCCATGGTAGGACGGGTCCGGCGTGTTCATCACAGCGAATCGCTCAGGCTGCGCGGTCCAGTCAAACTTCCCAGAATCCACGATGGCACCGCCAATGGTTGTGCCATGCCCGCCGATGTACTTGGTCAGAGAGTGCACAGCGATATCAGCGCCATAATCAAACACCCGGCAGAGCATAGGGGTAGCAACAGTGTTGTCGACAATTAGCGGTACACCGGCAGCGTGCGCAATCTCAGCCCAACGCTGTATATCAACGACATTGCCCGCCGGATTGCCGATCGACTCGCAAAACAGCGCCCGGGTGTTTTCGTCTATCAGCGACGCCAGCGCGTCGAGATCGCCGCCATCAGCAAATCGCACGTCGATGCCCTGGCGCGGAAACGTGTGCGCAAAAAGGTTGTAGGTACCGCCATACAGCTGGGAGGTACTCACAATATTGTTTCCCGCCTCGGTGATGGCTTCTATGGCGTAGCGAATAGCCGCCATCCCCGATCCTACGCTCAGCGCACCAACCCCACCTTCCAGCTGCGCCAGTCGCTCCTCCAGCACCGCATTCGTGGGGTTCATTATGCGTGAGTAAATATTCCCGGGGACTTTCAGATCAAAAAGATCCGCACCGTGCTGAGTGTCGTCAAAGGTAAAGGAGGTGGTCTGGTAGATAGGCGTCGTTGCCGCGCGCGTGTTCTGGCGGTCCCCGTCATAACCTGCGTGCAGTGCAATTGTCTCTGGTTTCATCGGGTCGTTTCCAATCAGCAGCTTTTGAGGTCGCTATCCTTGCTCGGACAGCCAGCGTATTGCAAGCGTTTCTAGCGCGTGAACTCTACCCGCCCACCGCGCATTCTCACCAGCACAACGATCACCAGGACGATCGCAATACTCGCAGGCACTGCAAAGGCGGTCGCAAAACCAAAGCTATCGGCCAGGCTACCGACGAGAACGGCGCCAAATGCCGGCGTCCCCATCGCGACCACGACCCACAGACTCATCACGCGCCCGCGGTACTCTTCAGACACGATGAGCTGACTGAGTGCCTGGCAGCCCGTGCCCACCATGGTTGTGCAGAGACTGACCATGGCGATCGCCAGTGCAATAGTCCAGATATCGTACCAGGCCAGCGCTGACAGCAATGTCATGGCTGCCAATCCAATGCCGACCAACACAAGTTGCAAAAGACGCTGGAGCCGACCTGATTGCTGGGACACGATAACCCCACCCACAATCGAGCCTCCACCTGCCGCTGCCGTGAGAGTAGCCAGCGCTGTCGCATCGCCACCAAGCAGTTGCCCGGAGATGGCTGGCAGCAGCTCAATGGCCGTGCGCCCCAGAGCACCGCTGGCCAGAGTAAGCAGAAACACGAGCTGAATGTCCTGTGCATTGCGTAGATACCTAAATCCACCGCGAAGCTGCTGCAAGAAAGAGCCCCTATGTGCAGCCGATAGTTTTCGTGCTGTACCCTTCACACGCGCCAGGTTGAGTGTCGCCAACGCAAAAATCAGACTCGCGCCGGCGAAGGTGGCTGTAATGCTCGCGACTTGCAGGAACGCCGCGCCGATAGCTGGCCCAATGATTCTAGAGCTGTTGAAAATAACCGCCGAGTAGCCAATCGCACTTGGAAGCGCCGCGCGCTCCACCAGTCGTGGAATCAGCGCAAGGCGAATAGGTGTATGCGCGGCAGTCACAGCACCAAAGCCGAGCGCTAAAGCGGCCAGCGCCGGCAAGGCCAAGGCATCCAGCGCGGCCACGCCTGCCGCAAGACCCGCCACCACACCCTGTAGAGCCATGGTGACCAGCAGACCATCCCGTGGATTGATCCGGTCTGCGGTAATTCCGAACAGCGGGGACAGCAGAAACGTGGGTATCAGCATCAAGCTGGCTACACTTCCCACCCAGAACGCCGAGCCCGTCAGCTCCCAGGCGACCCATCCAAAGAGGAAACGGACGACCCAGGCCGCAAGCGTCGACAGGCAACTCGTCGGAAAATAAATCCGATAGCGTCGCTGGCTGAAGGCAGAGCGATGAGCAGCCTCAAGAGGCGGTTCGCTGATCTCAGTAATGCGAGTTCCTGCTCAGCCATCGTCTACGCTGCGACTTTTCGGCATCGTTCAGATACATCACTCAGGCTTTCGGAACAGCAGGGTCATACGATTCGATTCACCAATTGACGAGAGTTGCGCCGCAAGTTCCGGGTCATCCCCGCTGGTCGCGAGGGTCGGAGGCAAACGCCAAACAACGTCGTCGACCGTAGGCTTGTCCTCAGGATTCGTGTTTAAGTCCGACTCCGCCACAAACTCAAGCCCCGCCGATTCAAAGCGGGAAACAACGAAACTTTTCTTCAGATAACCGGCTGACCCACCCGCCCAGGCGTCGGGCATGTCTTCCGGCGCCATATGCTGTACTACGCCCACTACACCACCGGGCTTTAAAACACGGTACACCTCGGCAAGGGCCGTGCTCAGAAAATCTCCCTGAGACTCAAAGCGCGCCATGTTATGCAAAGCTCTGATCAACAAAACCGCGTCTGCCTCGCCCTCCATGCGATTCGGCATACTGCCAAACTGAAATGCGTCGATATCGGCGACAGGGATATCAAACCACTCCTGGGCCTCAACAACCCAATCCTCTGCCCAAGTTGCCTTCGCCGCGAGGCGCTCTGCGGAATAAAAACCAAAGAGTGGAAACAATGCTGGATCGTAGTCGACGCCTACAACAGTTCCCCCGCTACCCAGGTAGGGGGCGAGAATCCTGGTATACCAACCTCCACCGGGAAGCGCTTCTACGACTGTCATGCCCGCCTCTATAGCAAAAAATTCAAGAGTCTCGCGCGGATGGCGATACACATAGCGCGCCCTTACCTCTTCTGGTTGCGCTGCGAGTACCGCATCCAGGGTATCCAGTTCAGCAAGCGCAGCGCTTTGACCGGGCGTCACTGCGCCAGACGATTGGACAGACTCAAGGCCCTCAGCAGCTGTGGCATCAGTGTCCACATCTTTCTGCTGACAGGCAGCAAGCAGCAGAACCACGACCAGAGCGAACAATTGGTAAATATGTTTGGGCATAGCAGGATCCTCAGCAAAAGGGGACATTAATTGGAGCAAAGTATACGCATGCTCAGGATAAATCAGAGAGTGTGGCGAGCAGTTGCGGTGCACTTTGCGGTAAAAACGGAGGGAGTAGTGTTCTTCCCGGGATCTTTCGACCGGTTAAAAAAGTTCCTGCTGCGAATCAGTGCGTAGTGTTTTGAGAGTCTGACGTGAACTCTGCGAAACTCGCAGCTGTCGAGGTGGCAATGCTTACCGCCTCACTTACAGCCTCACTGACCGCGTCGCTTACTGCCTCTCCCATAGTTTCGTCGTGACACAAGAGACGACGCCGTAAATCTTCGCGCCAATCTATTGTGAACTGAAACTGTCGCTGCCCCAACGCACCAACACCCGAACACACATCTCGGGTCAGGACGGTTAAGCCCCGAAGGTCCGCATTGTGAACGGAGCGCCAGAACACCGACCAAGTTAGAGGCCGCAGAAAACGTTTAGTTGTACGAACTTCATCGACGATAATATCTTCGCAATCGACGGTGATATCCGGGATCTTGTGCATACATATTCCTCGGTCCACTGGCAAGATTCTACTTGCAGCGCTGGCATTTGTATCGGGTTCCCCATCATTTTCTTCAATTAATTTCACTTTTCTTCCGAAAAACTACGTTTTTACAATAATTTGTCCGGCGCCCCATGGATCCTGCGCTTATCTCGGGCGCTCGTTCAAAAGTTCGTGCGGCTGGACCCCAACAGCGCAGTTCTCTATTGTGCTTCGACGAGTCGCACCAGGAAGCTTGCATGCAACACTTTGAAAAAACCGTCGGATTTATCACCGGCGGTGCGTCTGGAATCGGGCTGGGCATGGCGCGCGGCCTTGGGCAACGGGGTATGACCGTCGTGCTTGCGGACATCGAAGCGTCCAGGCTTGACAGCGCTGCTTCGACTCTGCGGGCAGAGGGTATTGCGGTAGAAACCGCGGTTTTGGACGTGCGGGATGCGCAAGCTTACAAAGCGATTGCCAGGCAAACGCTGGACAGACACGGGGCTGTCCATTTTTTGTTTAACAATGCGGGCGTCGCGGGCCCCTCACCCGTCGGCGAATCGACTATCGAGGACTGGCGCTGGGTGGTGGATGTAAACCTGATGGGGGTGGTGCACGGGGTGGAATTTTTTCTGCCGGCCATGCGTGCGGCCGGTGAGCCCGGCTACATCATCAATACCGCCTCGATGGCAGGCCATCTGGCAAGCCCGGGCATGGCATCCTACTGCGCGACCAAGTACGCCGTAGTGGGCTACTCGGAGGTCATGGATATTGAACTGCGAGAAACCCCTATCGATGTGTCGGTACTCTGCCCTGCCTTTGTAAAAACTCGTATCGCCGACAGCATGCGCAATCATCCGAACCCGGATGTCGCGGCAGTTCCCAATGCGGGTGCTGAAAAGATCGGACGCATCATTGACCATGAGGGCATGAGCGTCGAAGACCTTGTGGAGCGAATTTTAAAGGGTATGGCAGCCAGGACTTTCTATCTGTTTAGCCACAAGGAGTTCTGGCCTCACATGCAAAAGCGCATGGATCTGATCCGCGCCGACTATCAGGAGGTTCTCTGAGATTAAGACACAACCTGTACAGCCATGTTTCTCTGGCCATCTAACCTGATTCAGGTTTTGACTTCGATCTACAGAATCATCGTAGGTGCTATTGGCCTGTGCATTGTTGGCCTCGCCGGGCTGGGACTCTTTCATCAGTACCGCGGTCTCCCACCAGGTACACTCGATGGCGCGCGCGAGCTTGCGCGCAAAGCGCAGACCGCTTTCACTCCGAGCGTTTCGACCAGCGATGCGAAAATCCCGGGATCTTCCAATGAGCGAGCGCATGGAGATGGCAACCGCAGCGTCCTGCGTGGCCATATTGGCTGCGATAGCCCTTTCGACAGCGCCCCGGACCCGGGCATGGAACGCACGGTGTACTCCTGGCGAGATACAGAGGGTGTGAGCAATTTTTCTGACGAAGACGCGGTGCCACACGCGCAGCCGCTGCAGTTAGCCATCGGCAATACGGATTTCTTTGTGAGCGTTCGCGCCGAAAACGCCGTGTTACCCGCTAGCCTCGAGAGCGCTATACGCGCCGGCGCCAGACGCAGCTACGCGCAATGGAGCGAGTGGCTGGGCCGGGAGGAAATGGTGAGAGCGCATATCAACATCCGCTTTCTCGGGGATGAGGAGAGCTTTGCACAGGCGTATGGCAAACCCAATAAAGATGGCTGGACTACGACTGGATTTTATCGAGTACGCAGCAACGAGGCGCTAGTCCTGTACACGCCACCGTTTCAGGGGTCCGCTCTGGGCACCGCGTATCATGAGATGTCTCACCTGATCACAGCCTGGCATCTTGGCTCTACACCACCTTGGTTGAATGAAGGTATTGCAGAGCATTTTGAAACCATGCAGCTCGGCTGGCAGAACGCTGAGTTCGCTCCCAATCGTTTGCACCTGGAACTATTGCAGACGCAAGGACCGGTACCCTTGCAGGAACTGACGCAGCTTTCACACAAGGAATGGGGCCTCGAAGACCCGCTACGGCGGTACGCAAGCGCCTGGTCATTGATTGCCTTTCTTCTCGACTCACGGCCAGGTCAACAAACGCTGCAGCAGGTCGTTAAACGCGCACACGCGCAACGCTGCAATCCACGCTTGAGCTTGCCAGGCAGTCCAGGCAGTCTGCGTGAGGTGCTGGACAGTTTCCCGGGCGGGGCATCAAGCCTGGAGATGCAGTGGCGTCGTTGGGTCCGCGAGGCTTGAGACAACCCTAGTTTTTGCTACCCGGCGTGCTTCGTTCATAGACTACATCGCCATTTAGCAGAGTGAGGCGCGCGGCCGTGCCATAGATCTCAGTTGCAGGTATCGTCAGCAAATCGCGATCCAGCAACACAAGGTCGGCACGCTTGCCAACCTCTATGCTTCCCACTAATTCGTCCATACCGATTGCGCGCGCGGCCTCAATCGTATAAGCGCGAAGCATGTCGACTAGCGAGACCCGCCCTCCAGGCATCAGTGTCTGCGGCGACATATCGCCACCGTCAAAATAGGGCACCCCCTGCCCGGTAACTGCGACCTGTATGGAAGACAACGGATTCGACTGCCCCACCGGTGCATCAGACCCACCAATAACCGGGATGCCAGCAGCGATAAGACTCTCTGCCGGCATTAACTCAGCATACTGTTTTTCGCTCAGTGAAGGCTTGTTCAGACTCACCATGGAATCATTTTGCTGATCCCAGAGCATGGTGAGCTGCATATACGCACCTGAATCCCGAAGCGCCGTATAGTCCGTCGGTTTTACCAGATAATCATGCGCAAAGATCGGCCGGATATTCCCCGCACCGCGGGCATCACGGCTTGCTTCAAGCACCCGGAGCCCCTGCGATATGGCCGCATCGCCGACTGTGTGAAAGTGTAGCTGATAGCCAAGAGCTTCGAAGGCGATAGCCCACTTTACAAGCGTTTCCTCGGTCTCAAAAAAGCGACTGCCGCGATGCCCCAAACCCGGATAATCAAAGCTGATATGGGCTGTTTGATTCTCCAGAACACCATCGAGCATTAGCTTGATCTGCGATACCCGCAGCATCGTGTCCTCGCGTTCCAACAAGGCCTCCAGAAGTGCAAAATCCTCCTCCCAATCGGAGCCTACCCACATCGCCAGGACACTTCGAGTGGTCAGTGTATTGGCGTCTCTCAGACGCTGGTACTGACCGACGCGTGACGCATCGATACCTGCGGCGACAACCGTCGTGACGCCGTAGCTATTAAAACGCGCGAGAGCCGCCGTCAAGGCCACCTCCTGTTGCGCCTCGCTCACCGCGGGCAAATACGACGATACAGAGGACATGGCGCGTTCGCGCAATGTGCCCTGCGGCGCTCCATCGGGTAGTCGCTCTATGGTCCCGCCCGCCGGGTCGGGAGTATTGGCATCTACACCGGCCCGGCGAAACGCCTCACTGCTCGCCCAAGCGTTGTGCCCATCCTCGGCCGTGAGATACCCGCCCATGCCCGGCGGGAGAACTCCATCGAGTTCTGCAGCGCTTGGCATACTGCGTTCAAATGCACCGAGTGCCCAGCCGCGACCCACCAGCCAGGCCTCGCCCTGACGCTGGCTCGCACAGCTTGAAATCTTCTCCAGAATACGCGAGCGCTCACTGATGCCACTGACATCGCAATGGACTGTTAGCCCGAGACCCACCCCGACCGGATGGGCATGCGAGTCGATAAATCCCGGTGCGAGCATGCCATCGCCTATATCAACTCGACGGGTGTTGGAACCTAGTAATGCTGCAACCCCTGCGAGAGGCCCGACATACGCAATCTCACCAGCGCGTACCGCGACAACTTCCGCCGTATCGCCCGTCGCGGTGAAAATACTGCCACCACTGAACAGCCAATCGACAGGCCCCACAGTGTCAGGCTCTGCACCGCAGCCCGCCAGGACGAGTGCCAGGACCGTCCCTGCCCGACACGTAAGCCACAGCCATGTACTGGCTGGACTCCTTGAGTTACCGCTCGGGCGATCCGCCGGTGAGTTAGCAAGCCTGTATCGTTTGATGGATTTCTCCTCAGGGTAACCACCGCATGTGCGTCACCTGCGGCCTTAATCGTAGATCGGCAGGAACGTGTTAAACGACGCTTCGGCAAACACCCCGGGATCATTGAAGCGGCGGTTCTGATTGAGCCCGGTAATTGCGTGCATCTCATCCTCACTCAGCTCAAAATCCTGTAGCGCCAGATTTTCACGCATGCGATCGGGGTTCATGGTCTTGGGAATCACCGCGGTACCGCGCTGTATCCCCCAGCGCAGTACCACCTGCGCGGGGCTGCGCTGCAAACGTTTCGCCGCCGCGCACACCACAGTTTCTTCCAATACCGAGTCCCCTATCTCAGCCATGTTCAGCTCTACATAGGACAAAGCACCCAGCGGCGAGAAAGCGGTAACCGGTATGTTGTGCAATCGGCACAGGCGCAGAAGCTTGTCCTGCGTCAGATACGGATGCGCCTCTATTTGTAGCATTGCCGGCGCTATACGGGCGTAACTGAGCATATCCTGCAGCAGACCACTGCTGTAGTTGCAGACACCGATGCGTCGTGTCAGACCGTAATCCTGCTGCTGCTCCATTGCTGACCAGGTTGCGGTTAGAGGCACCCGCGCCAATCGCACGCCCTGCTCAGGCAACTTGGGGTCAAACAACCAGCCGGCCGGGTAACGTTCGCTAAAGGGTACATAGGCCTGCGCAATCGGAAAATGAACCAGATAAAGATCGAGGTACTCGAGCCCCAAATCAGACAACGTCCGACCCAGGGCAGCCTCTACGTGACCAGGTGCGTGGTGGGTATTCCATAGCTTCGACGTCACCCAGAGCTGCTCACGGGTGCACAGACCATCGGCGATCGCACGCGCGATACCCTTGCCTACCTGAGCCTCGTTCCCGTATTCAGCGGCGCTGTCAAAATGCCGATAGCCCGCGGCGATTGCCCGGTATACCGTCTCAACGCACTGCTCCGGCGGTACTTTCCAAAGGCCAAAACCTATATCGGGAATTCGCTGCATGCAATCAAGTCCCTGGTTAAGCTACCAACATTTTTTCAAGCCTTTTGCCCGAGTCCCATACGAGTGGGCACGCGGTAAGACGTGCTTACGCGAGCACCTTGAAAGTAACACCGGCATTTTCATGCAATCGCACGCGCAAAGCATCGCCCATGACCGGCGCGGCCGTGAGGCAACCACCACCTGCGTTAGGCGTCTTAAGCAGACAAACCGCCGCCTCGGCAATCATCTTCGATGTAGATCCGTAACCCGGATCGCGATCACCGCAGACCTCGACGGTAAGCTTGTCTCCGTCCTCATTAGTCCCAACGTAAAGGATCTCGAAGAACCCGGCTTCGCGCTGTTCCTTGTTGGGACCCTCTCCGGGCTTAAGCGACATATCAAGCCCCATTCCTGCATTGGCCTCCTGCGGCTCCGTCTCTCCCATCATTATCATCTCGTCGTACACCAGATCAGTACCGTAACTATGCTCCAGGAGTAGATTGGAGCGATGCACGTTCTTGGTATTAATAGATGCCATGATGAAAGGACCGGCCCAGTTGTTCAGGTCTTCTTCGAAGTAAGGCTTATTCCCGGGCGGTTGTTCTGGTCCCTGAAAATCGCCGGTTAGGGCAAAGGAGTTCGCGAGGATTGCAAAAAGATTGGGGTCTGCCTTGACCGCCTTCATGGTTTCTGCAAAGGACGCCACCGTGCCACCCGATGCCATGCCGTTCATCGCTCTCACGCGACAGCGAACCCGGGGCAAACCGAGACCCCGCGAGCGCGCCTCCTGCTGCAAAAAATGCACACCAATATCTGAAGGCAGCGAGTCAAAACCACAGGAGAACACGATCCGGGCCCCGCTCGCCTGGGCCGTCGCATCATGCGCGTCTATCATCTCCTTCATCCATAGCGGTTCGCCGTTCAAGTCGACATAGTCCGTGCCCAGGCGCGCGCAGGATTCAACCACGGTCGAGCCGTAATTCTGGTAGGGGCCGGCGGCAGTTAACAATACCCGCGTAGATGCTGCCATTGCATCGATGGAAGCTTTATCGCTGCTGTCCGCCACCACTGACGCTACGCTATCGCCAATACCCAACTCGGCCCTTACTTCCGCCAGTTTCCGCGCATTTCGGGCAGCCATACCCCAGCGAAAATCGCCATCGCTACCGTAGGTTTGCTGGAGATACTCGCAGATTAGCTGGCCGGTAAAACCCGTAGCGCCAAAAACAAGAATATCGAAAGAGCGTGAGTCTGACATGCCTGAGGTTCCTGATAAGTGAGAGCGGTATGTGAGCGAGCTTGTGTCTGGCGGAGCCTAGTCGCAATACTCCTGGCGAGCAAGTGTTGGGCCGCCGCGACGCGTGCAGAAACCGCTGCACGGACATCCCATCGACGATCTATGAGTAAGCACCAGTGATAGACACAGAACCCCGAGGCTGCTTGCTCGCTGGTCCGTACGCCAGTACTGCTTGGGCTCACCCTGACAGGACTTGATACAGGCCTTCACTTGCCTTGCGGACGAGATCAAGCACCGTATCGAAGCCATCCGCACCGCCGTAGTAAGGGTCTGGAACGCTGCGCGTTGTCAGGCCCGGCGCGAAGTCGAGAAAAAGTCGCAGCTTGCCGTGCTCGCTCGAAGGGCAAAGTCTGCGCAATTCCTCCAGATTGTTTTCATCCATGGCGAGAACATGTTCGAAGCGCACAAAGTCCGACGCCTGTATCTGCCTTGAGCGCTGACCCGAGATATCGATCCCGCGCTTGAGTGCAGCTTCTTGCGCTCGCGGATCTGGCGCTTTGCCCACATGCCAGCCGCCAGTTCCCGCTGAATCGATTATCAGCTCCTGAAGCAGAGATTCACGCTCGTGAACCTGTCGAAACACACCCTCCGCGGTCGGTGAGCGGCAGATGTTTCCAAGGCAGACAAAGAGTACGGACGCCATTGGACTAACTTAAATCCAGTGCATATTCGCGCAGCGTTTTTGCGGGTACAACGTCGAGCGCGCGACGATGGGTGCGTTTCAAATACACCCTCGGCGCTTTACCCACCTCATGTGCTTGCAACCAGCGCGACGCACAAAGGCACCAGCGATCGCCAGGTTTCAAACCCGGAAACCCAAACTGCGGCACGGGGGTGATCAAGTCATTACCGCGATCACGAGAATACTCGAGGAACTCTCCGGTAACCTCGACGCACACCGTATGCGAACCCGCATCCTGCATGTTCGTATTGCAGCAGCCATCGCGAAAAAAGCCGGTTTTCGGATCATCGCCGCAGACCTCCAGTGGCTCATCAAACACATTCAGGGATGTTTCCATATCCATCACAGTAACTCTATAAAAATCCGGGGTGGGACTAATGCAGGCCTATATCCTAACGCTTTTGTCACGGACGGCCACTCGTGCATGGCTGGCAGCGAGCGTCAGCAATAGTACGTCGGCGCGTCATGGGCTCTTTGCCTGCTGATAGGTACGCCGGGCATCGTCAACCCACATGCGCGCAAAGCGCGAGAAACGTCGCAGTTGCAAAACCAAGGCGGCATCCAGCGCAGCGACCGCCTCACGGCTCTTCTCACGTTCCAGGGTGGCAATAAGATCCGATTCCTCCCCAGAGCCGGTCCACTCAAAATCCGGATCCGCCACATAGCGAGCGGGCATGTACTCCACGAGCACCGCATCCAAACGTGCGCCAGCCTCGACGCTATGTCTAGTGAGAACGTCGCGCACAGTCGAGGCGTCAAAAGCCTCCTCATCGTTTTGCGCTGCGGACGCGATTGCAGACAACACCGGGGATTTCCAGTCTTTGATAGCCAACAAATCAGTAACACGCTGGTATTGATAGGATTCAAGCACCCCATGTCGATTCGATACCAGTTGCACGATCTCGTCGGTCTTGCCGCGAGCGACTAACCAGAGGGCCTCAGGCGTGCCCACACCGGGTAACGGCTCCGCGTGATACGGCTGGGTCAAATCACCGATGTAGTGCAGACCCCAACCGGAAAATCGCCAGCCCCAGTAGGCGTGCCCCGTATCGAAGGCAAGGCGAGCCAGCGCCCGAAACAGATCGATACGCCACTCGGGATAGGTACGCAACAGACTAGGCTGTGCCGTCCTTGTGATCCAGTCGAGATGATAAAAGCCCATGTGCATAGGAGCCTGTGATCCGTAGGGGAGATTCGGATTGCCAAATGGCTGCAGACCAAATCCGTAGTCCGCACCAAACTCCGTGTTGTTGTCAGCAAACAGACCTACATCCATACCGAAATCGGGTTCGTCACTGCCGCTGGCGAGAACATGCGCTGGGGAGACACGATCACCCACCTGCAACTCAACATAATCTGTGACAGCATTAGAAGGATCGGCTGCAAGAAGATTGAGTTCGGAACGGCGTAGCGGCCGCCCCAAGGTCGCTTGCACATCTTCGACCGTGGTCTGCCGATAAAGGCCGTACGACAGAGTGGGGTTGACGCGAATTGCGGTGAGGAACGCGCCTCGCAGGTCTGATGCCTCGACGCGAAAGGCAAGCTTGTCGGGTCGCGGCGCGTAGTTGGGCCAGGTGCGTCTTGCCTGCGCCTCCTTGTCGGCAAGCAGCGAACGTATTGCGGGCGCCTGGGCCTGCAAAAAATCCTCCAACGGCTCGACCAGCAATGTGTTCTGCTGCATGGTTGGCATAGTGCGCAACAGGGGCCAAACGAGATTCGCGTGATCGGACCACGCCTGTACCTGCCCGCTGGCGAGCAGCACAATAACGCTGGCGGTCACCCGTTTAGCTATGCACATACAATACGTCCCGGCGACATACACGCGCGAGTAGCTCCTCCCAAGAGTCCTCCAAAAATCATGTGCTCATTCCACAATCACTCTGCAATCACTCTGCAATCACAAGACTCACAATCCGCAGCGATGCAAACGAGCAACCATGTCGCTGCACTGCAAAGCAGCGCCAGTGATAGTACAGTACCTAATCTTGACGGCTTATGGGTCGGTACAACTGAATGAATAACGATAATAAAAACAGCGACTTTTACGGTTGGAAGCTCGTCGCGGCGGTCTTCGTCATCTACCTGCTGAACACAGCCTTTCCCTATTACGGCGGGTCAGTGCTGAACGCGCTGATGGCGGAGGACCTCAGCTTCAGCCGCAGTGCTCTGGGTTATGGATTCTCAGCGTTTATTCTAACCATGGGACTCACCTCACCGATGGTGGGCATTCTGGTCAACAAACTGGGCGTACGGCAGACTTTGTTTATCGGCGGTGTAATCCTGACGATGGGAGCGCTAGCCATGGCCACAATCACCGTAACGGAACTGCACTACTGGCTGTTCTTTGGCGCTACCTGCGGTCTTGGCTACAGTCTGGGCGGCGTAATCCCGGTACAGTCGGTCGTTACCTACTGGTTTAAACGCCGCAAACCGTTAGCTATGTCGATCGTGCTGTGCGCCTCGGGCGTCGGCTCGGTCCTTTCGATTCCTATCCTCAATGCGATCGTTGCCAACTTTGAGGGCAATTGGCGCATGGGCTGGTACTTTGTTGCGGGAACGACCATCGTGTCGGCCTTCATCGCCCTTCTCTTTGTGAGAAATAAACCTGAGGACCTGGGACAACTTCCCGATGGTGATCACCGTGCGACCGTCGACAATCTCTCGGGTGCTGACACCGCGCCAAAACCCTCCGCGGTCTATCAGACCGCCGTGTCGTGGAGCACAGGCGATGCCTTTCGGACCCGCAGCGCCTGGATCATCGTGTTTGCCGCTTGCGGCTTCACCATGGTGTTTAACGTGTGCATTGCGCACGGCGTAGTGCACCTGAGGGACCAGGGTATCGATAGCAGCATGACCGCCAACTCCGTGGGTTTGCTGATTATGTCGAGCATTCTCGGACGGCTGGGCTGCGGTACTGTCGGCGGTAAGATTGAGCCCCGGTTTATCTGGAGCGGCGGTCTGCTCGCACTGGCTGCGGGTCTGTTTGTGATGTCCATAGCGACGCAGAACTGGCATGTGTACGTGTATGCCCTGTGCGCGGGCGTCGGCTTCGGCGCCTCTTATGTGAGCATGGCGAACGTGATGGGCAATTATTTCGGTCCCGATTCCTTCGCGCCGCTACTGGGGATTCTCACCACGATAATTTGCGTGGTTGGTGCCTTATCACCGGCACTTGCCGGGATTACCTACGACCAGTTTGGCAGTTACTCACCCGCTTTTAATGCGCTCATCGCCCTGGCTTTGGTGGGCTCTGTGGGAATTCCACTGGCCACCCCGCCCACCCCGGCGGCAACCGCCCCTACCAGTGCACCGGCCATGTGAACACGATCACAAAACCCGCCGCCACACGGGACGTCATCCGCCCATCGGACGCTGCGCATGCCATCATGGCCGGCAACTAACTTGATACTGCTACAGTCAAACATCACATTCCCCGTTGGTAAGTAATCACTGAGCTTTCCGCTCGATTCACCAAGAACGGTTCAGCCCATTTTTTACTACCTAGTATAGGTACCAACAGGATTTTAAATGCCATCAGTGGTTGCGTACGCCAGAAACTTCATTTTTGGCTCTAGTTTCAACTCTTGTTTTCAATCTGGTTTTCACTCTTGTTTTCACTCTCCTTTTCACTCTCCTTTTCACTCGGGTTTCCACTTCGATTTTAACTTTAGAGCGCGCTGTGGATTAATCGCCCTGCTTTGCCTTCTATTTATCCCAGTAGCCGAAGCATCGTCGGACCAGGGGCTCCTCGCGCACTGGCAGATCGAACAGGGTAGTGGTGACACGCTGATGGACAGCAGCGGGAATGGCCATGCAGGCAGCCGTTCCGGTGCCAGCTGGAGCACAAACGTCGCCGATGCCGCCGACAGCACCTACTCGCTGTCCTTTGATGGCGAGAATGACTACGTCGATACGACTGACTTCAGCATCAACAATGACTTCTCGCTCGCCGCGTGGATTAATCCCAGCAAGTTGTCGAGCGCCAATGTTCTAGGCAAGCACTCCGCTAGTGGCAGCAATCAAGTCTTGCTTGGACTGTACTCAGGTGGCATCCATGTGCGAATTCGTGGAGAAGCCTACACGGCGGGCACACCGCAGTCTGGCTGGCAGCATCTGCTGGTCACTGGGGTTGAGACCGCAAACGGCACGCAGATAAGCCTCTATCGCAATGGCATCAAACTCTGGGTACATGAGCTCTCCGAAAAAGTCGGTGACCTGAGCGGCGGACGAGCATGGACCATAGGGCAGGACTGGGATGGAAACAGCCGCACGGATTTTTTCGAGGGCAACATTGACGACGTGCGCATCTATGATCGGGCTCTCGACGAGAGCGAGATTTCTGAGCTCACGGAGGGTTTTGCACAGACATGCGATGTCGCGTCAACGACAGAGCTCTCTGTCGCCACGCGGAACATGGCTTGCGACGTAGTGTTGATGGCATCCGGTAATTACGGCGCACTTGACCTCAACCCCAATCATAATGTTCTGATTCGCGGCAGGAATCCAAGCAGCACCATCATTGGTCCAGTCGCAAGTTTCAATAGGGGATTTACCCTGACCGACCGACATTCGGTGACGCTGGAAAATATGGCCTTACAGTCTTTTGGCGCGTTCTCCGGTACTGCCATCGAGGTGGGCGAGGATGCCGTGCTCAGACTGAACAATGTGCGCTTTTTAGACAATAACGCGAATACGCAAAGCACCGACTCCGCGGGAGGAGCGATCAATGCCAAGGGTGTCGTACATGGCCACGAAGTCGTCTTTCAGAACAACCAAGCCGGGCTAGGCGGTGCGCTGGCCGTTGGGAACGAAGCCGTGTTCACCGACAGCCAGTTTTCCGACAATAGCGCGGATTATGGCGGTGGGCTTTACGTCAGGGATGGTGCTGATGTAACCCTTTCAAATGTAATGTTCAGTGGCAACATGGCAGACATGGCCGGCGGTGCGATTCATGTCGATGGTGCCAGTACAGTCACTATTATCGACGCGACCGTGACCGGCAACACCTCGGTTCGCTTGGCCGGTGGCATCTACAACAGCGGCGGTAGCACCCTGCTTATTGAGCGCGGCGACTTTTCCTCGAATGCGGGGGCGGTGGGCGGCGCGATCAGTAGCAAGGACAGCACCCTTACCATTCTCGATACCTACATTTGGTCAAACAGCAACACCTACGACGAGTCACTCGGTATCGACGTAGATCAAGGCGGCGCCGGCGTGCGAACCCAGGACGGCACCACCATCATCGAGCGAAGCCTGATCCACAACAACTTCTCCAATTACAATGGCGGAGGCGTCATGCACATCGACAGCGGCAGCACGAGCGTCTCGGACAGCACACTTTCTTCAAATATTGCAGGTGCCGGCGGCGGTGCGCACAGCTTTGGCGGTGCTATAAGCTTGACGCGGGTCACGCTGTACGAGAATTTCGCCAGTCCGGAAAGCGGCGCGGGAGTCCGCGCCTTCAATGGCGGGACCGTTACCCTTAAAAGTTCGATCCTGAGCACGTTCGACGATGGCGGGAATTGTTCTGCTGCGTCGGATAGTAGTATAAGCAGCTTGGGTTTCAACATAATGTCCGATGCGGGCTGCGACGCGGATGCGGAACTTGGAGATCAACCCAACACCAACCCAGAGCTCGGTGCATTGACCGACAATGGCGGCGCGACGCGGACGTTCCTGCCTGCGACAGGCAGTCCCGCTATCGACGGAGGTGGCGGCGATTGCAACAGTACAGATCAGCGTGGCGTTGCTCGCCCCCAAACTCCGTTTCTGAGCATACTGCCAGGCGTAGCTGCCTGTGACGTGGGCGCCGTGGAATTGCCGCGTCCACCGGATGCGGACAACGACACCATTGAAGACAGCGCCGACAACTGTCCACTGGACGCCAATGAGGATCAGGCTGATCTGGATGGCGACAACACCGGGGACGCATGTGATGTCGACATCGATGGGGACAACGTGCCCAATGCCAGCGACGCATTTCCCAATGATTCTACCGAGAGCGAAGACAGCGATGGAGATGGCCTTGGTAACAACTTTGAGGCAGACCTGGGCACCAATCCCAATCTCGCCGACTCTGATGGCGATGGATTTGATGACGCGGAAGAAATTGATTTCGGCACTGACCCTACCTCCGACGACGATATCCCGGGTGGAGCAAGTTTGAACATCATCCTGATGAAGGCAGCGCTGGACGCGGAGTAAATGCTCGGGATATGCATACGCCCTTGAGGGTACGAGCACTCAGAGAGTGGATCGGCGGCGTCTGGAAAGAGCGTAGTGCTCATCCCCTAGGCCGGTATTCCGGAGATGCACAACCGTCATCCCCCCATTCAGTCAGCGTCATGTCTTCCCTGTCACTGCTGACGCCGGAAAATAATTTTCACCCGCAATGGCAGAATCAATGCGATGATCGCTCGCATGCGCAGTGGTTTTCGTGTATCGCACTGTACGGCAAATCATTATTCGGAGGGACTTACCCATGCGACCAAAAATCAGTTGTATTGGCGCACTGGCCGCGACGCTTCTTCTTACAGCTTGCTCCACGACCGGGGGCAGCAGCGCCTCATCCGCGGATGGACTGTCGGAACAGGAGCTTGTTGCGCAAACAGACGTTGACGCTGATCCGCGTGTCTGCAAACGCGTGATACCCACAGGAACACGAATTGCCAAGCGCGCATGTATGAAGCAGTCGCAGTGGGACACTATTCGCAATAACGCGCAGACAGCGACAGAGGATTCACAGCGACGGGCGGTGCAGCAGAACAATCCAATAGGCAACTAATCACAAGCGTACCACCCTAACGCTACCCCTGCCCTTACCCCTGCCCCTGCCCCTGCCCCTGCCCCTGCCCCTTCCCGCGGCGGCGGCGGACTCATTGCCAAAGGGATGAGCGACGCTACCCCGTCGTCCAGGTACTGCCATCGGCAATGCGCCTTATCTCTATTCTCCATCAACAGATTGAGCGCAAAAGCATCAGCCCTGTAAAAACTCCGCAAGGTGGACCAACGCTGCCTTACTGCATCTGGATAGTCCGGCGAGTGCGTCCTTGGCATGCAGTGCATCTACCACAGTGCGAACAGTCTCGACACTCAGGCTTTCCGGATGAGCAGGTCTTGCGGCAATTAGCTGTAGGTCCCGTCGCAAAGTCGCGATGCAAAGCGCCTGCAGCGCTTTTTTGGTTTGTTCCCGCAAATCCTCCACGGCTGCATTAGCAGCCGTGCTCGAAGATGCCTGAAACGCACGGCGGTACCTGGACACCTCAGGGCCTGCCAACGCAGCCACAGCGAGGCTACTTGTGAGTAGTTCAAGATCATCGAGAGGCGCGGACTTCCAGAGCGCGGTATCCGAGGACTTAACAAATTGACCGAGGCTCGCTATGACCTCGTCTTTCAACCGCTCCTCCTTATCCTGCAGCGCCTCCAGGCAGAGATGCCGCTGCGCCACCGTGAGACCATCGTCCGCACTTGCATTGCTTGCGTCGGACTCGGCGTAGCTCCCTGACTTCGTTTTTTTACTCTGGCGTTTCGGTTTGGGCGAGACCGCAACCACCTTCTGGGGAGCTACAGAAGAAGCCGTCTTTCCCGAAGCTGAATTCGCAGATTCATCTGATGCGGAAGGTACTGGAGACGTCGCCTGCCTAACGCGGCCTTTCTGTCTCCACCAGACGCTATAAAGTCCGGCGCTCAGCACCAGTATGGCAAAGAGTGCCGGTGCAATTGATTTGCCCGACTTACCGCTCTGCGCAGTGCACCGCCCAGCGTTGGGCTGCTGCAGCACCGCATTGTCTGCACGAGCCTCGACAGCCAGGGACGCACAATCGCTTGCCCTTAGCTCAGGCGAGCTCTTTCCAAACAGAGCACCGGTAACGACGATGGCAACGAGTGTTAAAACGAGTATCCAAACGGGCGGGGTAACGGCTTCTAACTTGCTCACGCTGCAAGAACCTCCTTATTTCGCTTCTTTGATTCGGGTCTGTGTTTCTAAGAATAGCGACAAGAGTAGCCCACTTCCTAACAGAATTCCTGATCAAAGCACGCTCGCAAGTCCGCCGAAATCAAAGTCCTGACGTCGTGTGAGCCGAGATTGTTCGCGGAGTTTTGTCAATGTGAGTGAAGAAGTGACATAGCCGGCACCTTACCCATTGCTTCGGGGTGGGTGGCAAACAGATACCGTAGGGGAAAACGGGCGCCACTGCGGGGCGGAATCCGCGCTTCTCGCAGGGAAACGCAACAAGCTGCTCTAGCAAAGGACGAGTGAGTGCCCTAAGCTTTGACGGGGCCGGCTTGGCCTCCAAGAGGCGATGAGATGGATCGACGAACGCTACTTAAGTTGCTAGCCGCTGCTTCTGTGGCGAGTGTTGGTCAGACAGCATCAGCCAATCAACCCCTTCGGGTTGTGGTGGCAGGTGCCGGGATAGTGGGCGCATCGATTGCCTATCATTTGGCAAAAGCCGGCGCTATGGTCACGGTGATCGACAAAGAGAGGCCTGCATCCCATGCCAGTCGAGGGACATTCGCCTGGATAAACGCGACCTGGGCCAAGACGCCGCGAAGCTACCACACGCTAAATCAACAAAGTGTCGCCAATTGGAAAGACCTGCACAAAAGCCTCGGGCTTCCTGTGCGCTGGGGCGGCTCGCTGGAGTGGTTCGACAATGAGGCGCGGCAGGACAAACTCGCAGAACAAATAGCTGAGCAGTTCGCCTGGGGGGAGCGCGCCAGAATGGTTGGTGCACCGGAACTCGCGGTACTGGAACCGAACGTTGACTTCGGTGGTGCCACACGCGCTGCATTCTCCGAGAACGATGGGACTGTTGATCCGGTATTGGCAACTCAGCTGCTGCTAAAAGCGGCGAAGGCTTTGGGTGCCACGGTACAATACCCCTGTGAATTGACCGGAGTTACTCTGGCAAAAGGCAGAGTAACCGCGGTAGAAACAAGTCGCGGAACAATCGATACCGATAAGCTGGTTTTGGCGACAGGTGCGGCATCGGACGCTGCGTTGCGTTTCGCAGGGACTGACCTTCCGCAGCGCTCAACACCGGGAGTGATAGCCACTATGAAACCAATGCGGCCCTGCATCAACCGCATCATCGCCGCCCCGGGCATTCACATGCACCAGCGTGATGACGGCCGCCTGGTAATTGGGGAGCAGGAAGGCGCCCCAGAAAATGAAGCACACGCCCAGCGCCTTAAAGGGCGTCCGAACGACTACCCAGACCGAATCATCGCCGAGCAACATGCCGCCAGAATGCTCGCTGTCGCCAATCGCTTTGCGCCCAGCACCTCAGGCGCTGAAGTTGAAAGCGTCCATATCGGATGGCGGCCTCTGCCGGTTGACGGTCATCCCGTGCTGGGCGCGTCCCCGACCAGACCGGACGTTTATCTTGCAGTAATGCACAGTGGCGTTACTTTGGCACCCGTCGTCGGGCAGCTCGTGGCGCGCGAGTTAACGGAAGACCTGGCGATTGATCAGCTGCAGGAGTTTCGGCCGGGTCGCGACTTCGAGCTGGTGAAACGCTACTGAAATTGGCACCCATTGAGCCGACGAATGATATACATACCAAGCCTAGGTATTATCTGGAAGATGTATTTACAAATTTGCCCTTCGAGAGATCTACATATCGAATTGCAGCCAGGAGTCCGGTGAATGATCCGCAAAACAACACACAGCCAGATTTCCCGCCGACGTTTCATGCAAGGTATTGGTGCTGCGACTTTGACTGCGTCTCCACTAGCCACGTTGGCATCGAGCAACACCGGTGAAGGTGTTACTTTTGCGGCCGGACCGCGTCCACTCGTAAAATACCCCGGGAAGCGCGAGCTGATTCTGGTGCACAGTCGGCCCCCGCATCTTGAAACTCCCTTTTCCGCCTTTAACGACGGCATTATTACCCCCAACGATGCGTTCTTCGTGCGCTACCACCTGGCCAACTTCCCCACCGCTATTGATCCAGACACCTACAGACTAAATGTTACAGGACACGTCTCATCGTTGCTGAGCCTGTCACTGGCCGAGCTCAAAATCCTGGGGGATCCAGTCGAAGTCGTTGCTGTTAATCAATGTACCGGGAATAGTCGTGGGTATTCTTCTCCACGAGTTTTCGGTGCGCAATTGGGTAACGGGGCTATGGGTAACGCGCGCTGGACCGGCGTACCCCTGAAATCCGTTTTAGCTATGGCGGGCGTATCTGCCGGTGCAACGCAGGTCACCTTTAATGGCCTGGATACGCCTGTGATGGACACAACGCCGGACTTTCGCAAGGCCTTGCATATAGATCACGCACTGAGTGCCGAACCGATTTTGGCTTGGGCAATGAACGGTGAAGACCTGCCATTTCTTAATGGCTACCCACTAAAACTCATAGTGCCGGGTTTCTTTGGTACTTACTGGGTAAAGCACTTGTCCAATATCGAGGTGATTGACCATGAGTTTACCGGTCACGACGCCTACTTTATGACCAAAGGCTATCGCCTTCCCGACAATGACTGTCTGTGTATAGAGCCCGGCACATCCCCGGATAAGACCCTCGCGGTATCGACGATGCCGGTGCGCAGTTTCATTACCAGTATTGCTGCGGGCGACACGCTCCCGGCGGCTCGGATGATCGAGCTCAAGGGCATTGCGTTTGACGGCGGTAGCGGTATCAAGGCCGTCGAGATTTCTGTCGACGGTGGACAGCATTGGCGTGCGGCAAAACTGGGAGAGGATCTTGGTCGCTTTTCGTTCCGCGAATGGCGATTGGCAATCAGTGTTGCCAACAAAGGCAAGGCAGCACTGATGGTGCGTGCGACGAGCAATCAGGGTGAGACACAGCCGCACGAAGCTAGTTGGAATCCTGGCGGCTACCACCGCAACGTTATTGAATCCACGCCGGTAACTTTTGCCTGAGGTGTAGTTATGAGATTCAAACCCCTGAAGACAGCCCTTTGCGTAATTGGCCTTAGTATGAGCTCGGCAAACGCTCCAGCGGCTGAAATTACATTACCGGCCGATACGTCGATGCTTCGAGAATCGGAGTTACCGGGCTATCGCCTAGCGCAACAAAAGTGTGGGATTTGTCATTCGGCAAACTACATCAGTTATCAGCCACCCGGCATGTCCCTCGATCAATGGACGGGCGAAATGCAGAAGATGCAGCACTCCTACGGTGCGCCAATAGATGACGAAGATATCAAACTCATCGGTGCATATTTGGCTGTGGAGTACGGTAGTGCTAAAGCCACGGACGCCAGTGTGATCGCCCTAACTGATGCGGCACTTAAACAAGCCTCGGAAGAAACCAGCCATTCCGAGATTGACGTTCAAAAGTTGCTGACGATGAATGCCTGCACAGGCTGTCATGCCGTTGATAAAAGGATCGTAGGGCCATCTTTTGCAGAGATCGCAGCCAAATACACTGGAGCGGACGATGCTGCTACGTTACTTGCCGCATCGATTCAGAGTGGCGGGACGGGTAAGTGGGGCGCAATGGCCATGCCGCCCATGGCAGGTTTGAGTGATGCCGAGGCCCTGGCGCTGGCGGAGTTTGTCTTGGGCCAGTGAGATTGCACTGATCAACGTCTCCTCCGTGCACAGAGGCGCTTCGCATAGCGATGCCATGTTAAGGGCAAGGAGCATCAAAATCGTCGATTTCATTGCACGTTTGGGCTCCACATTAAGGACTCGCGTGCTAGGGTTGACCTGTCTTCCGTTGAAACGTACGTCCATGTCCTGTGTGTTAATTACCGGTACCAACCGGGGATTTTTGGCAAGAACCCAGCGGCTACCAGCGGCGGTAAAGCTAGGCCCTAAGGCGGCCGATTTTGTTAGTTACTAGCAAGCTAACTTCCTTCTAGCGAGGTTAACTCATACCAATTATCTATTTTCTCCCAGGTCATCTTAAGAAACACCGCATCTTCCTCTTTTACCCAAACATAAGCCGGTGGCCAATCCGGCTGCCAACGAAGCGCATATTTTCTAGCGTTAAATCTACCTGCAGCAACGGTCAGGGACTCATTGCCAAGGTAAGCAACATCAATGTCAACAGGCATGGCAGTCAAACCATTGTCACCATTTTCGGACAACGAATTTGTTATCCCCTTAATTCGAATGTATTGACCAGGTGAAGACTTGTTCACTTGGGTAGTAATTAGGGCATCGCCTTGAAGAGGATGCAATCCTAGATATTTAAAGGGTTTGATATTGCAGAATTGCTGCTTTATTTTACCTGTATCCAATAAAGTGCTTTCGACGCTTACTTTTTCCGATTCGAATAAGAACCAGTTATTTGCTACAACTCTTCCTGCCTGCGTAATACGACAAAACCCGTCTATTGGCTGCCAATTATGCGTAAAGGCCATGGTAACATCGCGTAGTAAATCGATACTTCCCATTTCGCAAAACGCACGAAATGTGGTCCCACCTTTGTGGAAAAATAAGTCAAATATTTCTCGACCAACGTTCCTGTTGTTTGGGCCCCAATAAGCAATAGTTCCTGATATACGCCTATTTATCGCTCCATTTTTATTGTTTTCCATCAGAAGAATCTCAAGTTTCCATACCAGATAGAAATTGCATGTTGGGCGGACGCTCCACTAAGTTGATTAGCGTTCCATCAATATCTCTTAAGCACACCTCTCTTTGCGAAATTTCGCCAAGCTCAAAAACAATGGGCTTGGTTAAGCAAACACCACCCAATACTTCTAATTTGGGCAATACATCAGTTAATGAAGCAACATAAAATATTAAAGCAACTTCCCCCACTTTGACACTGCCGGAAGCGATAGGTTGCTGTTCGACTTTCGCTGTATCACTTAGTTCAAAAAGACCTAGCATCCCAAAATTCGGGCCAGCAACTTTTAGTATAGAAATAGGATAGTCAACATGTTGATTAAATCCGAGCAGGGCACTTGCCGATGGGTGCTCTAATACTCCGTCAAAATAGGTTTCTGTAAGGCCTAACGCTTTATAAAAATCTCGCGATTTTTCCAAATTACGCACAAAAATTGTTGCACGTATAAGTGCAGAAACTCCGGTATTCAACTCAGGCATATTCAAACCCTACATAGGTGACTGCACGACAGGGGCATTCGACTCTGGAATCCTCGGTTAGCTTATCCGCCTTTTTGCGGGTCTGCACTGATTATTCAGCGGGGGTGAGCCCGCCCAATGATTTCTTAGGTCTCTCGTTGTTGTAGTCGCGGCGCCAGGATTCAATGACGGCGATAGCGTGGGCAAGACTTACCAACCAGTGCTCGTTTAAACACTCGTCGCGAAAGCGTCCGTTGAAATTTTTGGCATAAGTATTCTGCTACCGCTTTCCCGGCTCAATTTGCCTGAGTTCTACGCCGGCCCAGCGTGACCACTCGATCGTTGCGCGTCCGATCAGCACTTTTCCTTTCACCGCTTTATCTGTAGTTTCACCCGAGCATACAGCCGCTCGACGCGAATGTGATTCAGCACCGTTCCAGGCTGTCTAAGCTTGAGATAAATCATTCCTGCGCCGCAGCGTTTATAGCGATGCGCCAATAGCACAATCTCTGAACGCATCACAGCATTCTCATCAGGTCGAGGTGGGTACTGCAGCGAGCCGGCGCTCATCTTGACCATCAGCAAGCGACGTCAGGCGCTGAGTCCTTGCGCGGTCATCTGCAGAACCAACTTGCGCCTTGCTGGAGCAGTTACCACTGGGACTGCCCCTCTTTATGGACATTTTTCTAAGCGCCTCACGCGTGATCTCTTGTTCGAGCAGAGATTCCGCAAGCAGCTTTTTGAGCCACCTATTTTCCGATTCCAGCTCCTTTAAGCGTCTCGCTTCTGAGACTGTCATGCCCCCAAACTTGTTGCGCCAGACCTAAAAACTGTCCTGGGAAAACCCGCGTCGTCGACACAGCTCCTTGACCGGTGTCCCGCTCCCTTTCTCTTGCAGAAAACCAATGGTTTGCTCCGCGGCGTATCGCTTTTTCACGTCCAATCTCTTTGCTCAAGGTCATTGGACTCCAAATTTTTGTGCTACTCAAATATGGTGGGACGTCAGCAAATCAACAGCTATACCAATTAAAAATCTAGTCCTGACGCCAGTGTTCTGTGGTTTATTTCTAAACCAAATATCCTTTTTTTCTACACAGTTTAAACAAGATCCTGAAGTAGCATGAGTGTATTTGACCTTTCCCCCAAGTTAAAACCACGACTTGGATGAGATCCACATAGATTATGCAGCCTGTCGCGCAAAGACAACCGGCGGTAAATAGTTGAGTGAGCTGTGTGGTCGAACGTTGTTGTATTGGGTCTGCCAGAGCATG
>JBGCDU010000005.1:0-127148 GCA_045105635.1 Congregibacter sp. | reverse complement strand
GCTGCCAGAAGGCGTTGAGATGGTGATGCCGGGTGACAACGTGCAGATGGTTGTGACCTTGATTGCGCCGATTGCGATGGAAGATGGTCTTCGCTTTGCGATCCGTGAGGGTGGCCGCACAGTAGGTGCAGGTGTCGTCGCGAAGATCATGGAGTAAGACTTGTTAGGCGGCGACTGAAAAGTTGCTGCAAAAGGTACGACCAAAGCCCGGTTAATTGCCGGGCTTTTTTTTGCCTCAGAGTTTGGGTGTCTGCTGTTGTCTGTTATCTGTTATTCATTGAGTTCGTCAATCTGCTCATTTAGGGTCCAGTAGTCGTAGAGAATACCTAGGCCGAATACGCCAACCGTAAGCAGATAGAGAATGCCTGTGACGATCTTCCCCATGTAGAAGCGGTGTATGCCGAACACGCCCAGAAATGTCAGCAGTATCCATGTGACGTTGTAGTCCACTTCGCCCTCCAGGTACCGGTGATCCGCATCATCGTTCATGCCTGGGATCAGGAAGAGGTCCACGATCCAGCCGACGAAAAACAGTCCAAGGGTAAAAAACCAGATTGTTCCGGTGATAGGGCGCCCGTAGTAAAAACGGTGGGACCCGAAAAACCCGAAAATCCATAGAAGATAGCCAACCACTACTGAATGAGAACCTTGCACGATGCGCTCCCTGCTAACTCATCTGCCGCCGACGCTGCGGGCGGATAATGTCCAGGGGAATCATGACACAGGTCATGGGGAATCCAGTCCGCCACGCGTTAAGCTGACGTCGCATTGCGACCAACGCATGGTCAGCATCTTCGCGATAATCGGTTTATTTGATTTGACACTCAGTAGGCTTTGCACCGCGAGCCGCTTATGTGCGACCAACACTGAATTCTTCTTGACAGTAGAGGTTCACATATCTAGAATTCGCGCTCCTTTTGTCGGGGTCCCCCAGCGGGGCACCGGTTTTTTGTAAAGATTGGAGATTGATCGCGTGCAAAATCAACGCATACGTATCCGCCTGAAAGCCTTTGACCACCGTCTGATCGACTCGTCGACTCAGGAGATTGTCGAAACTGCGCGGCGAACCGGTGCACAGGTGCGGGGCCCTATCCCTCTGCCGACACGCAAAGAGCGGTTTACAGTGTTGGTATCACCGCACGTAAATAAAGATGCTCGCGATCAATACGAGATTCGTACCCACAAGCGCCTGCTTGACATCATTGAGCCGACGGAAAAAACGGTCGATGCTTTGATGAAGCTTGATCTGGCGGCGGGTGTGGAAGTACAGATCAGTCTTGGTTAACGACAATTCGTAGCAAGACCTGCTCCAGTGCGGGTTCGGGATGCGCTTTTTAACGTAAAAGTTCTGCCGAAAATACACTGGAGTGTGTAACGCCCACGCTACTAGGCACTAGTAGTGGGGCGGCCATAGAGGGTGAGAGCCCCGTACACTGTGAGGTTGGTAAAATGACTATTGGTTTAGTCGGTCGTAAGTCCGGCATGACGCGTGTCTTCACGGAAGATGGCGCATCCATTCCAGTAACCGTAGTGGAGGTATCTCCAAACCGCGTTACTCAAATCAAAGATAGCGATAACGATGGTTATCGCGCGATTCAGGTAACAGCTGGCAGCCGTAAAGCTGCCAAAGTGAGTAAGTCTCAAGCAGGACTCTATGCCAAAGCCGGCGTAGAGGCCGGTCGTGGGCTTTGGGAATTCCGTTTGGAAGCAGCAGACGATGCGCCAGAGGTTGGTGCTGAGCTGACGGTTGAGCGTTTCGAAGCTGGCCAGAAGGTAGACGTTGCTGGGCGGTCCAAGGGCAAGGGGTTCCAGGGAGCTGTAAAGCGCTGGAACTTCAGTATGCAGGACGCTACGCACGGTAACTCACTGTCACACCGTGCCCCGGGATCCATTGGCCAGTGCCAGACGCCAGGTCGTGTTTTCAAAGGCAAAAAAATGGCGGGTCAGATGGGCAACGCCAATGTGACTATTCAGGGACTCGAAATTGTTCGCGTAGACGCGGAGCGTAACCTTTTGTTGATCAAAGGTGCGGTCCCCGGTGCGCCGGGTGGGGACGTTGTCGTACGTCCGGCCGTCAAAGGCTGAGCGCGGGAGATATATACGTGGAACTAAGTATTGTAAAGCCCGGTAACGAAACAGCAGGTACGCTGTCAGTCTCCGACGCAAATTTTGCACGCGAGTACAACGAAGACCTCGTTCATCAGGTCGTCACATCTTATATGGCAGGTGCTCGTCAGGGCACCAGGGCGCAAAAGAACCGTGCTGCAGTGAGTGGTGGCGGCAAAAAGCCCTGGCGCCAGAAAGGCACTGGTCGGGCTCGCGCCGGAACCATTCGCTCGCCGATATGGCGCAGCGGTGGTGTGACATTTGCGGCCAAGCCGCAGGATCACAGCCTTAAGGTGAATCGCAAGATGTACCGTGCAGCGTTGAAGACCATCATGTCTGAACTGGCACGTCAGGGGCGTTTGGTTGTTGTAGAAACACTGGATCTCGATGCACCCAAAACCAAGTTGCTGAGCAGCCAGTTACAGGCTTTCGAAGTGAGCAGCGCACTGCTTATCGCCGACGAAGTCAGTGAAAACCTGTATCTGGCATCTCGCAACCTGCAAAAGGTAGACGTGCGTGATGTGAGCGGTATTGATCCGGTGAGTCTTCTGGCGCACGACAAGGTCCTGGTGACCGTTGACGCTGTTAAGAAAATTGAGGAGATGCTGGCATGAACCGTGAGCGCATTTTTCAAGTGCTGATGGGTCCGCACGTGTCCGAAAAGGCAGCGATCGTCGCCGACAGCAATAACCAGTACGTGTTTAAGGTTGCCCTGGACGCTACCAAGAATGAGATCCGCAAGTCGGTTGAGGAGCTCTTTAAGGTCAACGTGCAGGATGTCCAGACGTTACGGGTCAAGGGTAAGACCAAGCGGAACAAGTACGGGTTTAGCACCAGGTCTACCTGGAAGAAAGCTTATGTCCGTATTGCCGAAGGGCAGGACATCGACTTCGCGGTTACAGAGTAAGGAGCGCGCGCAATGGCAATAGCAAAAAGTAAGCCGACATCAGCGGGCCGCCGTCATCAGGTTCGCGTTGTTCACACAGAGCTTCACAAGGGCGCGCCTTATGCACCTTTGTTGGAAAAGCAGTCACGCAATGGTGGGCGCAACAACAATGGCCGTATTACCACGCGGCATATTGGGGGCGGCCACAAGCAGCACTACCGGCTGGTGGACTTTAAGCGCGGCAAGGACAGTATTCCGGCAAAAGTGGAGCGCATAGAGTACGACCCGAACCGCACGGCTCACATCGCTTTGCTGCTGTTTGCGGACGGCGAGCGCCGTTACATCATTGCGCCGAAGGGTTTGAGCGCGGGGGACACCGTTCAGTCTGGTCCCGCGGCTCCGATCAAGGTAGGTAATTGTTTGCCTTTGCGTAACATTCCGGTCGGCTCGGTTGTGCACGCGGTTGAATTGAAGCCTGGAAAGGGCGCGCAATTGGCTCGGTCCGCCGGGGCCTCCGTGCAGCTAGCTGCTCGCGAGGGCCGTTACGCCACAATCAGACTGCGCTCTGGTGAGACGCGCAAGGTGTTGTCTGATTGTCGCGCTACGCTGGGCGAAGTGTCCAATTCAGAGCACAGCCTGCGCAAACTCGGTAAGGCCGGTGCGGCTCGTTGGCGCGGCGTTCGACCTACCGTTCGCGGTGTGGCCATGAACCCCGTTGATCATCCGCATGGTGGTGGTGAGGGACGTACTTCGGGCGGACGTCACCCGGTTAGCCCCTGGGGCACGCCAACAAAAGGTTACAAGACACGCAAAAACAAGCGTACCAATGATCTTATAGTTCGTCGTCGACGCAAGAAGTAGCGTCGGTCTGCAGCGCCGTTCAGAGGTGCTTTAGGGGATCGCGGGAAGCGCGGAATCGCTGAAAGTAGAAACGAGCGAAAAAGAATAGAGGAAGAAACAGTGCCACGTTCATTGAAAAAAGGACCCTTCATCGATCTGCACCTGATGAAGAAGGTGGAAGCCGCAGTGGAGTCTAACGATCGCAGACCGATCAAGACATGGTCGCGTCGCTCCATGGTGTCTCCAGATATGGTGGGTTTAACCATTGCTGTTCATAACGGTCGTCAACACGTACCCGTTCTGGTCAATGAAGACATGGTTGGGCACAAGCTTGGAGAGTTCGCGGTAACGCGCACTTTTAAGGGACACATCGTCGACAAGAAGGCAAAGCGCTAAACGTTGCCGGCGCTTGACCTGAGAGACAGGAAGTAGACAGATGGAAGTTGCAGCAAAACTAAAGGGTGCCCGTATATCGGCGCAGAAAGCGCGTCTGGTAGCGGATCAGGTGCGCGGAAAGACCGTTGAAGAGGCTTTGTCGCTGCTTGAATTCAGCAACAAGAAGGCCGCGCACTTGGTAAAGAAAGTGTTGAACTCTGCAATTGCTAATGCGGAGAACAACGAAGGTGCTGACGTTGACGAGTTAAAGGT
Source organism: Congregibacter sp. (assembly GCA_045105635.1). Lineage (GTDB taxonomy): Bacteria > Pseudomonadota > Gammaproteobacteria > Pseudomonadales > Halieaceae > Congregibacter. Next base: position 122,668 of record JBGCDU010000005.1, on the reverse strand, counting down.
GTCAACAGTGTTTGTGGACGAGGGAATGACAATGAAGCGTCTTCGCCCACGTGCAAAAGGGCGTGCAGATCGCATTCTCAAGCGCAGCTGTCATATCACCGTAAAAGTCGCCGACGGCGAAAGCTAAAGGATCAGGAGCCGACCACATGGGTCAAAAAGTACATCCGACGGGTATTCGCCTTGGAATCGTCAAGGACCACACATCTGTGTGGTATGCAGATCGAAAGAGCTACGCAAAGCAGCTGGTTATCGATCTCGAAGTCCGCAACTTTATTGAGAAGAAGCTTGATAACGCCTCTGTCAGCAGGGTCGTCATCGAGCGTCCGGCGCAAACTGCACGCATCACTATACATACGGCGCGCCCGGGCATCGTGATCGGTAAAAAAGGTGAGGACGTAGATACCCTCCGCAAAATCGTTGCGAAGAAGATGGGCGTGCCGGTCCACATTAATATTGAAGAGATTCGCAAGCCGGATCTTGACGCCCGTCTTGTTGCCCAGAATGTTGCGCAGCAGTTGGAGCGCCGCGTGATGTTTCGTCGCGCTATGAAACGTGTTGTTCAAAATGCAATGCGCCAGGGTGCTCAGGGGATCAAAGTGCAGGTGAGTGGTCGTCTGGGTGGCGCTGAAATTGCACGTACGGAATGGTACCGCGAAGGCAGAGTACCACTGCATACCTTGCGAGCGGATATTGACTACGCCACTTACGAGGCGGCCACGACCTATGGAATCCTGGGCGTAAAGGTCTGGATTTTTAAGGGTGAAGTCCTCAAGTCAGATGACAATGACGGCGCTCGCAAAACGGCGACTAACTAAGCGGCCATTGGCGCCAAGAGAAGAGCTAAAGGTTTACAACAATGCTGCAACCAAAACGAACAAAGTTTCGCAAGACGCAGAAAGGCCGAAACAGGGGCCTGGCGCACCGCGGAAGCAAGGTCAGCTTTGGCGAGTACGGACTGAAGGCTACCGGCCGCGGTCGTATTACGGCGAGGCAGATTGAGGCCGCACGGCGTGCGATGACGCGTCATATCAAGCGCGGTGGCAAGATTTGGATTCGTATCTTCCCGGACAAGCCTATTACCGGCAAGCCGTTGGAAGTTCGCCAGGGTAAAGGTAAAGGTAACGTCGAGTATTGGGTGGCACAGATCCAGCCAGGCAAGATGCTCTACGAAGTACAGGGTGTATCTGAGGAGCTGGCACGCGAGGCGTTCCAGTTGGCGGCGGCAAAAATTCCCGTCTCCACAGCGTTTGTTAAAAGGTCGGTGATGTGATGAAAGGCAGTGAATTGCGCGGGAAAAGCGCGGAGGAACTGGATCAGCAGCTGCTTACGCTGCGCGAAGAACAGTTCAAGCTGCGCATGCAGAAGGCGACGGGGCAGTTGGGCCAGACGCATCTGCTGAAAGAGAATCAGCGCGACATCGCGCGGGTCAAGACGGTTCTGCACGAGTTGAGCAATGAGGCAGGTGAATAGCGATGTCAGCTGAAAAAAGAACACGTACCGTCACTGGCCGTGTGGTAAGTGACAAGATGGACAAGACGATCACGGTTCTGATCGAGCGTCGTGTCCGTCATCCTGTATACGGCAAATATCTGACGCGCTCCTCCAAGGTTCACGCGCATGACGCAGAGAATCAGTGTGGTGTAGGCGACCTGGTGACCGTTGCAGAAATACGGCCAATGTCCAAGAGCAAGACCTGGAATTTGGTCGAAGTTCTGGAGAAAGTGGAGACGGTTGCGCAATGATTCAGACTCAGTCCTATCTGGAAGTAGCAGATAACAGCGGCGCACGCCGGGTTATGTGTATCAAGGTGCTCGGCGGGTCAAAGCGGCGTTACGCGCGCGTTGGCGACTTGATTAAGGTCACCGTTAAGGAGGCGATTCCGCGCGGCAAGGTCAAGAAGGGCCAGGTCATGACTGCCGTTGTAGTGCGCACAAAGAAGGGCGTTCGTCGTCCAGACGGGTCGTTGATCAAGTTTGACGACAATGCGGCGGTGCTACTCAACAATCAGGATGCGCCGATTGGCACGCGTATTTTTGGGCCGGTCACACGCGAGCTGCGTGGCGAAAAATTCATGAAGATCATCTCTCTGGCACCTGAGGTTATTTAGGTTCCCAGGGACATAAGAGAAAAGGCGCGGTAGCGCCGTTAGTAACTGCATCCCATATATGCTCGAAATATGCTCAAAGCGTGTTAAGCATTATATGAAGGACGCACAGTGTGCAGAGGCTGCACCGGCAAGAAGAAGCCGCGGAGAGTAGAGAGCAATGTTAAAGATTAAACGTGACGATGACGTTGTTGTGATTGCCGGCAAAGATAAGGGCAAGCGAGGCACAGTACGCAAGGTTGTTGACGATCAGCGCGTTATTGTGACGGGTGTGAACATGATCAAGAAGCACACCAAACCTGACCCGCAAGCGGGCGTGCAGGGCGGTATCGTAGAACGCGAAGCAGCAATACGTATTTCGAATATTGCCATATTCAACCCGGAGACCAGCAAGGCAGATCGCGTAGGTTTTCGGTTCGAAGACGGCAAGAAAGTCAGGATATACAAGTCTAACGGCGCAGTAGTAGACGCCTAGGGGCTCAAGAGCGGGTAAACGCAGATGGCAAGCTTGAAAATTACATACCGGGACGAAATCGCGTCTAAGCTCAAGGAAGAGCTGGGGCTGGACAATGTGATGGAAGTCCCTCGCATCACCAAGATCACACTCAACATGGGTGTGGGCGAAGCGGTGGGCGACAAGAAAGTCATGGATAACGCAGTTGCGGACATGACAAAAATAGCAGGTCAGAAGCCCGTGGTAACGCTGGCCCGCAGATCGATTGCGGGCTTCAAAATCCGTGATGGATGGCCTATTGGTTGCAAGGTGACGCTGCGTCGTGAGCGAATGTACGAGTTCCTGGAGCGTCTGATCAGCATCGCAATACCGCGTATTCGCGATTTTCGTGGCATTAGCCCCAAGTCGTTTGATGGTCGTGGCAACTTTGCGATGGGCGTGACCGAACAGATTATCTTCCCCGAGATCAATTACGACGAAGTCGACACATTGAGGGGAATGGATATCACGATTACAACCACCGCACGTACGGACGATGAGGGCCGCGCCCTTCTCCGCGCGTTCAACTTTCCGCTGAAAGGATAATTCGGGTTATGGCTAAGAAGTCTATGATCGCACGTGAAAAGAAGCGCGCACAAACTGTTGCTCGCTACTCCAAAAAGCGCGCTGAGATCAAAGCGGTAATCGGTAGCACTACGGCCACTGACGAAGAAAAGTGGGATGCGCAGATGGCGCTGCAGAAGCTCCCGCGCGACGCGAGCCCGGTTCGGCAGCAAAATCGTTGTCAGATCACCGGTCGACCGCACGGCGTATATCGAAAGTTCGGCTTGTGCCGCAACAAGCTCCGTGAGGCGGCCATGCGTGGCGACGTTCCGGGACTAGTCAAGGCGAGCTGGTAAGTAACGAAAGCAGCGCGTAGCAGCGTATAGAGGCAAAGGCCCCCAAGGGTCCCTAAGGTAACCTTGGTGACGGCCACTTGAGAGCCCAGAGGATAAAACAATGAGTATGCAAGACCCGATGTCAGACATGCTGACACGTATCCGCAACGCGCAAATGGCGGGAAAAACCAGCATCGAAATGCCTGGTTCAAAGCTGAAAGTGGCGGTCGCTAAGGTGCTTGAGGACGAAGGCTATATCGCAGGGTTTGAGGCGCGTATGGACGGCGTTAAGCCGCGACTCCACATGGAGCTCAAATACCATGACGGGAAGCCGGTTATTGCTGAAATAGATCGTATCAGCAAGCCAAGCCTGCGTCGTTATTCGGCCAAGGATGAGCTGCCTACAGTTCGTGGTGGCTTGGGGATAGCGATTGTGTCCACATCGCGGGGTGTGATGACAGATCGAGCAGCGCGGGCTGCAGGCGTTGGTGGCGAGGTGCTTTGTACCGTTTTCTAGAAAACGGTGGCAATGCGCAGTTCACCCACAGTACATAGCTGAGAATACAAAAGAGAAAGGACGTAACAATGTCCAGAGTTGCAAACAATCCGGTGACCCTGCCAAAGGGCGTGGAGATCACCATTGACGGTCAGGATATCAATGTCAAAGGATCTAAAGGTGCTTTGTCGCTGGCGATCTATAACGGCGTAGAGGTCCAGCAGGACGATGGTACTGTGACGTTTACCTATGCCAGTGATGCCTGCAAGGCGATGGCGGGAACGACTCGTGCCTTGGTCAACAACATGGTCCTGGGCGTGTCTGAAGGCTGGGAAAAGAAGCTGGTACTGAACGGCGTTGGGTATCGCGCTAAAGCCACGGGCAAGACAGTGAATCTCACCATCGGTCTGTCGCACCCGGTTGACTACGAGTTGCCAGAGGGCCTGAGCGCAGAGACGCCGACTCAGACTGAGATCGTGATCAAAGGCATCGATAAGCAGGCAGTGGGTGAAGCGGCGGCGAAGATACGCAGTTTCCGTCCGCCGGAGCCATACAAAGGTAAGGGTATTCGTTATGCGGATGAGCATGTCCGTCGTAAAGAAGCCAAGAAGAAGTAACGGGGCAGCAAGATGAGTGTAAAGAACGATTCACGATTACGTCGCGCTCGCAAATCGCGTCAGCGTTTTCGGACCCAGGGCGTTAATCGTCTAAGCGTACATCGGACTCCGCAGCATATTTATGCGCAGGTCTTTGCGCCGGCCGGTGACTCGGTGCTGGCAAGTGCATCTACGCTCGATAGTGAACTGCGTAGCGGGTCGACCGGTAATATTGACGCAGCTACGGCGGTCGGTAAGTTAGTTGCTCAGCGCGCGCTCGCCGCTGGTGTTAACAAAGTGGCCTTCGATCGCAGTGGTTTTAAGTACCACGGGCGAGTAAAAGCGCTTGCGGAAGCAGCGCGTGAAGGCGGACTGGATTTCTAGGGTAATTAGCGATGGCGTATAACGATCAGAAGCAACAGGACGGTGATCTCCAGGAAAAACTGGTACAGGTCAACCGTGTGGCAAAGGTGGTCAAGGGAGGTCGTATTTTCGGCTTCACGGCGTTGACCGTTGTCGGTGACGGCAAAGGCAAGGTCGGTTTCGGTCGCGGCAAAGCGAGAGAAGTACCTGTGGCCATCCAGAAAGCCATGGAGGCCGCTCGTCGCAACATGATCCAGGTGGATCTGGAGAATGGGACGATTCAGTACCCCATTAAAGCTCGCCATGGGGCATCGAAAATTTACATGCAGCCAGCATCGGAAGGTACCGGTGTGATTGCCGGTGGAGCGATGCGTGCCGTGTTGGAGATAGCCGGGGTGCATAATGTCCTCGCTAAGTGTTATGGGTCGACCAATCCTGTCAACGTGGTGCGAGCTACTTTCAATGGATTGCGCGATATGGCGTCTCCGGAAAGTGTTGCTAGCAAGCGTGGCAAAACCGTCGAAGAGATCTACAGCTGACGTCTGTTTGGCGTCAGAATTTGAACAAGTCAGGCCGCAATGGCGGCCGCGTCAGTTACCAGAGCTGACATGAACAGATGGGTTAGCGAGTCATGGCTAAGGAAATGATCAAAGTTACGCAGACGAAAGGCAGCAATGGTCGTCTCAAAAATCACCGGGCCTGCGTTGCGGGACTGGGTCTCCGTCGCATCGGTCACACGGTGGAAGTCGAAGACACTCCCTCGGTACGCGGGATGATCAACAAAGTCAGCTACATGCTGCGTGTGGAGGAATAGACGTGAGCGATGTAATGCGACTTAATACCCTGAGTCCGGCTCCGGGTTCAAAGAAAAACGCGAAGCGGGTCGGTCGTGGTATCGGCAGTGGCGTTGGCAAGACCGCGGGACGCGGGCACAAGGGTCAGAAGGCACGCTCCGGCGGGAAGGTGGCGCCGGGTTTTGAGGGCGGTCAGATGCCACTTCAAAAGCGCTTGCCCAAGTTCGGCTTTACTTCACGCATCGCGCGCACTACGGCGCAGATTCGCGTGGGTGAACTCGGCAAGGTCAGCGGTGACGTAGTTGATATTGAGACGCTCAAGGCGGCCGACATTGTCAAAGATGACGTGCAGCGTGTGCGCGTGTTTCTGTCTGGTGAGATCACGCGGGCAGTTACCCTCAAAGGTATTGTCGTGAGCAAAGGCGCTCGCGAAGCGATTGAAAAGGCAGGCGGATCGGTTGAAGACTGATCGCCTACGCCACTCGTATTAATAGAACGATTAAAAGGATGACGTCGAGGACCTAATGGCCGACTTACCTTCAGCGAACCGTGCCGGACTGGGCGAGCTCTTTGCTCGCCTTCGTTTTGTGTTGGTTGCGATAATCGTCTACCGCATCGGAACCCATATTCCGGTACCGGGGATAGACCCGAACCAGCTCGCCGCACTTTTCAATCAGAATCAGGGCACTATTCTGGGCTTGGCAAATATGTTCTCCGGCGGTGCGCTGGAGCGTATGAGCATACTCGCGCTCGGAATCATGCCCTACATTTCCGCGTCCATCATTATGCAGCTTATGTCTGCGGTCACGCCGCAGCTCGAGCAGTTGAAGAAAGAGGGCGAGGCAGGTCGTCGGAAGATTAGCCAGTACACACGATATCTAACCGTTGCTCTCGCCATTGTTCAGGCCACGGGCATGACCGTCGGCATGGCGAATCAGGGCATGAGCTACAACTCGGGTCTGTTGTTTTTTGTGATTGCGATCACTTCGTTAGTCACCGGCGCTGTCTTCATGATGTGGCTCGGCGAGCAAATCACCGAAAAAGGCGTAGGGAACGGCATTTCTTTGCTGATTTTTGCGGGAATTGTCGCTGGTTTGCCGGCGGCAATTGGCCAGTCTCTTGAGCAGGCTCGGCAGGGCGAAATCAACATACTCGCTCTGCTCTTGATCCTTGCGCTGGCGATCGCCGTTATCTATATGATTGTTTTTATTGAGCGTGGTCAGCGCAGAATAACGGTCAACTATGCCAAGCGGCAGCAAGGCCGAAAGCAGTTTCAGGCCCAGAGTTCGCACTTGCCTTTGAAGGTCAACATGGCGGGTGTGATTCCTGCGATTTTTGCCAGCAGTATCTTGTTGTTTCCCGCATCCATCGCGCAGTGGTTCGGCCAGTCTGGCTCTGCAGACTGGTTACAGGACCTGGCGGTGGCGATTGGCCCGGGCCAGCCGCTCAACATCCTGTTATTCAGCGTATTTATCGTATTTTTCTGCTTCTTCTACACGGCCCTCATGTTCAATCCGGTAGAGGTGGCTGACAATCTCAAACGCTCTGGCGCTTTTGTCCCCGGTATTCGTCCGGGGCAGCAGACTGCGAATTACATCGACGGGGTATTGACGCGCCTGACGGTCTTTGGCTCCGCCTACATAGCGCTCGTATGCCTTTTGCCACAGTTCCTGGTGGTGACCTGGAATGTTCCTTTTTACCTCGGTGGAACGTCACTATTGATCGTCGTCGTGGTGGTTATGGACTTTATGGCGCAGGTGCAAAGCCACATGATGTCGCACCAGTACGACTCTGTGATGAAAAAAGCCAACCTCAAAAATTATGGATCTGCCGGTCGCGTTCGCTGAACGCACTGCCGCGCCTGGGAGTAGAAAGATGAAAGTAAGAGCATCGGTGAAGAGGATCTGCAGAAACTGCAAGGTCGTTCGTCGGAATGGAGTGGTTCGGGTTATTTGCAATACCGATCCGCGGCACAAGCAGCGTCAGGGTTAATTCCCGAAGCATTGCTTTCCCGCGTAGGAATCGTTAAAATCGCGCGCCTTTTTTCGAGGGATCAAACCCTCGAGGTCCTAGTTGTTGAGCTTGTATCAACGCCTGGCCTTAAACAGTATTCGGAGACAAGTGAATGGCTCGTATAGCCGGGGTAAACATACCGGACAACAAGCACGCAGTGATCTCCCTCACCTATATTTTTGGTGTGGGCCGCACGCAGGCGCAGAAGCTTTGTGCCGCCTGTGAGGTGGACGGGGCAACTCGCGTTGGTGAATTGACCGAAGGGCAGCTCGACTCGCTGCGAACAAAAGTGGGTGAGATGACCGTAGAAGGCGATCTTCGCAGAGAAGTATCCATGAACATCAAGCGATTGATGGATCTGGGCTGCAATCGCGGGCTGCGTCATCGCCGCAATCTTCCGCTCCGAGGACAGCGCACGAAAACAAATGCGCGCACCCGCAAGGGACCGAGGAAACCGATTCGCAAATAGGCTTTTCCCTCACCTCAGGTGATTGGGGCGAGGGCGACCAGCACAGCGAATCCTCGTTTAGTGTAGCTGCACCAAAGTGCAGTGTTGATATTAAGACAGGACACGATACATGGCTAAGCCAGGTGCCAAGAGCACTCGTAAGAAAATCACGCGTACCATCGCCGATGGCATCGCGCACATACATGCGTCATTCAACAACACGATCATCACCATCACCGACCGCCAGGGCAACACCTTGAGTTGGGCGACAGCAGGTGGTTCTGGTTTCCGCGGATCGCGCAAGAGCACACCTTTCGCCGCGCAGGTCGCAGCAGAGCGCGCTGGTGAAGCAGCCAAGGAATATGGACTTCAGAACCTTGACGTACAGGTCAAGGGGCCAGGGCCCGGTCGCGAGTCAGCGGTCCGTGCTTTGAACGCCTGTGGTTATAAAATCAGCAATATCACGGACGTGACGCCGATTCCCCATAACGGGTGTCGTCCGCCTAAAAAGCGTCGCGTTTAAGAGGGTAAGGAATTATGGCTCGTTATATAGGCCCGAAGTGTAAGCTCGCTCGTCGCGAGGGAACTGACCTGTTCTTGAAGAGCGGTGTTCGCTCACTCGACTCCAAGTGCAAGCCCGAATCCGTTCCAGGTCAACACGGGGCCCGTCGGGGCCGCCTGTCTGATTACGGCGTACAGCTTCGTGAGAAACAAAAAGTTCGTCGAATCTACGGCGTACTCGAGAAGCAGTTTCGCAATTACTACAAAGAGGCGGCGCGTATAAAAGGCGCCACTGGCGAGAATCTGCTGCAGTTGCTCGAGAGTCGACTCGACAATGTCGTCTACCGTATCGGCTTTGGTTCGACTCGCTCGGAATCACGTCAGCTGGTTGCACACAAGGCAATTCTGGTGAATGGCAAGGTGGTCAACATTGCTTCGTATCAGGTGAAGGCCGGAGACGTTGTGTCCCTGCGTGAGAAGGCGAAGAAGCAGTTGCGTGTGCAGTCTGCGATGGCCTTGGCGGCGCAGCGCGGTGAGCCCGAATGGATAGAGCTGAATACAGAAAAACTCGAGGCTGTCTACAAGGCAGCACCAGAGCGTCAGGATCTCTCCGCCGATATCAATGAAAACCTGATCGTCGAGCTGTACTCAAAGTAAGCGATGTAAGCGCAGTTGCGCCGAGGACCGGCGCGATCTTAGGTTTGAGTAGTTTGACCCGAATACACAGAAACAGGTGCCACAGATGCAATCATCAGTTAAGGATTTACTGACTCCTCGCAAGATTAACGTTGCCGAAAAAAGCAAAACGCGGGCTCAGGTAACCCTGGAGCCATTAGAGCGTGGCTTTGGTCATACCCTCGGAAACGCACTTCGTAGAATCTTACTTTCATCCATGCCTGGCTGTGCGATCACGGAAGTTGAGATCGACGGCGTCCTGCATGAGTACTCCGCGATTGAGGGAGTACAGGAAGACGTTATCGAAATTCTGCTGAACCTCAAGGGCGTTGCCCTGATCATGAATGGCAAGGACGAGGCGGAACTCACGCTTAGCAAGGAAGGCGAGGGCCCAGTCACCGCCGCAGACATTCAGGCCGATCACGAGATCGAGATTTGTAATCCTGAGCACCTGATTTGCACGCTTAACAGCAAGTCGTCGGTGAACATGAAGCTAACTGTTGCCCGTGGACGTGGTTACTCGCCTGCAGACTCGCGCGAAAACCCGGAAGAAGAAACGCGCTCAATTGGTCGTCTGCAGCTGGACGCGACTTTTTCCCCGGTGCTGCGCGTCTCCTATGTCGTTGATGCTGCACGTGTAGAGCAGCGCACCGACCTCGACAAGCTGGTTCTGGATTTGGAGACTAACGGCACGATTGACCCGGAGGAGGCTATTCGCCGGGCGGCGACTATCCTACAGCAGCAGCTTGCTGTCTTCGTCGACCTTGAGAGCGAAGCTCAGGCTGTGGCCTCAGACACCGAAGATGAGGTAGACCCGGTACTGCTGCGTCCCGTTGACGATCTGGAGCTGACCGTGCGTTCGGCGAACTGCCTGAAGGCCGAGAATATTTATTACATCGGAGACCTGGTGCAACGCACAGAGGTTGAGCTGCTCAAAACACCAAATCTTGGCAAGAAGTCGTTAACAGAGATAAAGGACGTGCTTGCGTCACGTGGATTGTCTCTGGGTATGCGACTCGAAAGCTGGCCGCCAGCAAGTCTGCGTAACGATGAGAAAGTACTCAGCGCCTGATACGGGCGCTGATTGAGTATCTCGTTGCCGGGCACATAGCATTAGCCGTAGATGGCGCGAGTTATAGAAAACAACATGGCGTCGAGAGACGCCGTTTAAAGGACTGGAAAAATGCGTCACCGTCAAAGCGGTCGTCAGTTAAACCGCAATAGCTCCCATCGTAAGGCCATGTTCCGCAACATGACCATATCGTTGGTTGAGCACGAACTGATCAGGACTACCTTGCCCAAAGCGAAGGAGCTGCGAGGTTACGCAGAGCCACTAATAACGCTGGCAAAGAATGACAGCGTGGCTAATCGTCGCCTGGCTTTCGATCGCGTTCGCGACAAGGCGGCAGTTGGTAAGTTGTTTACTGAGCTGGGTCCGAGGTACCGGGCACGGCCCGGCGGTTACATTCGCATACTTAAGTGCGGGTTTCGCACAGGAGACAAGGCGCCGATGGCTTATGTAGAGCTGGTTGACCGACCGCAGCCTGAATCTTACGACGACGAGTAGCCGCGGTTTAGCCAAATGCACATAAAGAGAGCTCAATAGCGGCTGCAAGGCAGCTTCAACATCGGCGGTCACTCTCCGGACCGTTGAACCAGAAAAAATCGCCACTTCCGGCGATTTTTTTTTGCTTTACGCAGCCTGACTGGCGGGCAGTTTGATACCAAGCACGGGTGCGAGGAAGCGGCCGGTGTGTGAATGCCTGTTCTTCGCCACGTCCTCAGGTGTGCCTATCGCGATAATCTGACCACCGCCGCTACCACCTTCGGGACCCAGGTCCACAACCCAGTCGGCGGTTTTGATGACATCCAGATTATGCTCAATAATCACGACCGTGTTGCCGTGATCCCGGAGCCGGTGCAGAACCAGCAGTAGCTGACGAATATCTTCAAAATGCAGGCCTGTAGTCGGTTCATCCAGGATATATAGCGTGCGACCTGTGTCTCTTTTGGAGAGTTCTTTCGAGAGCTTTACGCGTTGGGCTTCTCCGCCGGACAAGGTGGTGGCCGCCTGGCCCAGGCGCACGTAGCTCAAGCCAACATCCATAAGCGTCTGCAGTTTGCGCGCGATGGCCGGCACAGCCTCGAAGAACCCCAGCGCATCTTCGACAGTCATATCCAGAACCTCATGGATGTTTTTGCCTTTGAAGCGAATGTCGAGGGTTTCGCGGTTGTATCGCTTGCCTTTGCAGATGTCGCAGGGGACATAGATGTCCGGAAGGAAATGCATCTCGACCTTGGTGACGCCATCGCCCTGACAGGCCTCGCAACGGCCACCTTTGACGTTAAAACTGAAACGACCTGGCTTGTAACCTCGCGAGCGTGCCTCCTGTGTGCCTGAAAACAATTCACGGACCGGAGTGAATATTCCTGTATAGGTCGCCGGGTTAGAGCGTGGCGTGCGCCCGATGGGGCTTTGGTCGATATCGATACACTTGTCGATATGATCGAGACCCTCGATAGAATCATGCGCGGCTGGTGTTAGCGTGGTGGCGCCGTTGAGCGCGGTCGCTGCCAGGGGATAAAGCGTGGAGTTAATCAACGTGGATTTACCCGAGCCGGAAACGCCGGTCACACAGGTGAGCAGACCTACCGGGATTTCCAAATTTACACTCTGCAAATTGTTAGCGCTCGCTCCTTTGAGGCAAAGTTGTTTCTCGGGATCTGCGTCTGCTCGGGTTGCGGGTACCTCTATCGCGCGTTTGCCGGAAAGATAGGCACCGGTCAGTGATGTTTCCTCGTCCATGATCGCCTGCGCGTTTCCTTGCGCGACTACGCGTCCGCCATGCACGCCGGCGCCGGGACCGATATCAATAATATGGTCGGCAGTTCTGATCGCATCCTCATCGTGCTCGACTACTAAAACCGTGTTGCCAAGGTCGCGAAGATGGGTGAGTGTGCGCAGGAGCCGTTCGTTGTCGCGCTGATGCAGCCCGATAGAGGGCTCATCGAGTATGTACATTACGCCCACCAGTCCGGCACCAATCTGTGAGGCCAGCCGGATGCGCTGGGCCTCGCCGCCAGATAGCGTTTCAGCACTGCGATCCAGGGTTAGATAATTGAGGCCAACGTCGACCAGGAAGCGATAACGCGCGCGTATTTCCTTGAGGATTTTTTCGGCTATTTCCGCATCGCGACCTTCAAGGTCGAGACTGTCGAAGTAGTCTTCGGCGGTGCCCACGGGCAACGCGGTGATGGCGGGCAGGTTTTGACCATCGATAAGCACATGTCGAGCGTCTTCGCACAGGCGGCTGCCGTCGCACTCCGGGCAGGGCGCGGTAGCCAGGAATTTGGACAGATCCTCCCTTACCGACTGCGATTCTGTGTCTCGATAGCGTCGCTCCATATTGGGAATGATCCCCTCGAATGCGTGCGAGCGCTTGAACACATCGCCGCGATCGTTGACGTAGGAGAAGCTGATTTCTTCCTTGCCGCTGCCTTGCAGAATGACTTTGCGATGCTTCGCCGACAGCGCATCAAACGGCGTGTCGATGTCGAACTCATAGTGCTTGGCCAGCGAGGTAAGCATATGAAAATAGTAAACATTACGTCGATCCCAGCCGCGTATAGCGCCTTCCGCAAGGCTCGACTCGGGGTAGAGGACGATCCGATCCTGATCGAAAAATTGACGCACACCGAGACCGTCACAACTTCCACAGGCCCCGGCCGGGTTGTTAAAGGAAAACAGCCGCGGCTCAAGTTCGTTGATGCTGTGCCCGCACTCCGGACAGGCAAAGCGGGCGGAGAAGACCATATCGTCCGAGTCGCCATCCATGCTTACCACCAAAGCCAGGCCATCCGTCAGCTCCAGCGCTGTTTCGAAGGACTCCGCCAGGCGCAACTTGAGATCATCCCGGACTTTGAAACGATCAACCACAACATCGATGCTGTGCTTCTTTTTCTTGTCGAGCTCGGGCAGGTCGTCAAGATCACGAACCGATCCGTCTACGCGGGCGCGCACAAAGCCTGCGCTGCGCAGTTCTTCAAATACGTGTAGGTGTTCACCCTTGCGTTCGCGTACTACGGGAGCCAGCAGCATCAGCTTGCTGCCCTCGGGGAGAGCCAGCACTGTATCGACCATTTGGCTGACGGTCTGTGCCTGGAGATGGCGCTTGTGCGTCGGACAATGCGGTTTGCCTACCCGGGCGAACAGCAATCGCAGATAGTCGTAGATTTCCGTGATGGTACCGACGGTGGAGCGCGGATTGTGCGAGGTGGACTTCTGTTCAATAGAAATAGCAGGCGAGAGGCCTTCCACATGATCGATGTCCGGCTTTTCCATCATGCTGAGAAACTGCCGAGCATAGGTAGACAGGGACTCTACGTACCGGCGCTGGCCCTCCGCATACAGCGTATCAAACGCCAGTGATGACTTTCCTGAGCCCGATAGCCCGGTAATCACCACCAGCTTATCTCGCGGAATATCCAAATCGATATTCTTCAGGTTGTGTGTGCGCGCGCCGCGCAGTTGGATAGTGTCCATGCTGAAGTCCGCAAAAGGCCGGTGAAAACCCAACAGTATAGGGCGCTGCTGGTTCGGGAACCAAAAATACAGGAAAGGTACGTGTCGCAGGCTGTGCTGGATGGGCAGTTCGAGCACAAAAAACTGTTAACATCCGCAGCCAATTTCAGAGGACGTCGCGTGCTGACAGAATCGCCAATGACATCGCTGGAGCGGCGTATCGTCGCCGCGCTGGCACTGCTTTACAGCTTCCGAATGCTCGGCCTGTTTATGGCGCTGCCGCTGCTGGCGCTCTACTCTGCCGATATGCTGGGCGGGACACCGCTGATGATTGGGATCGCGCTGGGCGCCTACGGCGCCACACAGGCGCTGCTGCAGATACCCCTGGGTTGGCTATCTGACCGCATTGGCCGCAAGCCCGTGATTCTCGGTGGGCTTGCGCTGTTCGCCATCGGTAGTGTTGTGGCAGCACTGGCCGATAGTGTCGCCGTGATCGCAGTCGGGCGGGCCTTACAGGGCGCTGGTGCGATATCTGGCTCGGTGATGGCCCTGGCCGCCGATCTAACCTCGGAGGAACAGCGCACCAAGGCGATGGCAGTCATCGGTATCAGCATTGGCCTTTCGTTCGCCCTGGCACTGATTTTCGGCCCTCTTCTGGCAGCCTGGGGCGGTCTTGCCGCCGTATTTTGGGTGACTTCAGCGCTTGCGCTGCTGGGCATGCTGATCGTTGCCTTCGGCATTCCGACTGCGGTGGCGCGTCAGCATCAGGATATTGGCGCCGATGCGAACATGTTTGGCCCGGTGCTGCGAGACCCTATGTTGCAGCGTCTCAACGGCTCCGTGTTTTTATTGCACTTCATGCTGACAGCATCGTTTTTGGTGGTTCCGGCCATCATTCAAAACGGCATTGGCGTGCCGAGGGAGGGGCATTGGCAGGTCTATCTGCCGGTTTTGGTGATCTCGCTGTTAGCGATGTACCCCCTGCTGCGCTTGTCTGAGAGTAAGGGGCAGCCTTCACTTGCTCTGCGTATTTCGGTGATTCTGATGCCGCTGTCCCTGGCGGTATTGTTTCTGGGCACAAATGTGTCGCTCTTGTACCTGGCCCTTTGCGGCTTTTTTACAGCGGTCAACTTCCTTGAAGCCGCGCTTCCCTCCATGGTCAGTAAGGCGGTGTTTGCCTTTGGTAAGGGCACTGCATTGGGCGTTTATTCCACCTGCCAGTTTCTGGGTGCGTTTATCGGTGGTACTAGTGGCGGCCTGGTCTTTGGCACTTTTGGGCTGAACGGTTTGCTGTACTTGGTAGCGGTCGCGGCGATTATTTGGCTGTGGCTGATATGGGGCTTGAACCCCAAGAGTCCGGAAGTACCGGCCAGCGGGGCCTTTCGAGCTTCCTGAGCACTTCTGCTGTCGCTTTTGCGAGGGTGGATTGCTATATTTACAGGTCTATTCAGCAACAGTCGGATCTTACTCTCATGGCATCACGTGGCGTCAACAA
Organism: Congregibacter sp.; assembly: GCA_045105635.1. Lineage (GTDB taxonomy): Bacteria > Pseudomonadota > Gammaproteobacteria > Pseudomonadales > Halieaceae > Congregibacter. The sequence goes on along the minus strand of JBGCDU010000005.1, from coordinate 107,329 downwards.
AGTCATTCTGGTAGGTAATCTGGGCGCTGATCCGGAGACCCGATTTATGCCGTCCGGCGGCTCCGTGACAAATATTCGCCTGGCGACTTCGGAATCCTGGAAAGACAAGCAGACGGGACAGCCTCAGGAGCGCACTGAGTGGCACCGAGTCGTCTTTTTCAATCGTCTCGCCGAGGTTGCCGGAGAGTATCTTCGCAAAGGCTCGAAAGTATACGTAGAGGGAGCGCTGCGAACTCGCAAATGGCAGGATCAATCGGGTCAGGACCGCTTCTCAACAGAAATTGTCGCCGGCGAAATGCAGATGCTAGATAGCAAAGGCGGCGCCGGTGCACCCTCTGGTGGTGGCTATGACCAGCAGGGTGGATATCCAGAAAGCGGCGGAGCGGACTACGGCGCATCGCCTCAGGGCGGTGGTGCTGCCCCTCAGTCCCAAGCTCCGTCTCAAGCCCAACCTCAGTCCCAGCCCGCTGCCATGAGCGATATCGACGACGATATTCCGTTTTAGCGTCGGCCAGCCAACACGTTAACAGTTTGTGGATGTACTTCTTATTGGCTCTGACAACCCGCTCGGCACAGCTGTGCTCGCAGAAATGTCACGATGGGGACGTCATCAAGCCACTCTACTTACGGCGGCGGCAAGCCGTTGGCGGAGCGAACGTCAGGCAAAAAAAGCCGCGCGCAAGGGGAAACCTGCGGCAATCGTGGATCTGCGTCTCGCCTGGCAGGTAGCGGCAGGCGATGTGCCGCAGCCCCTCGATATTGACCGCAGCTATTGGCTTGCAAAAGCCTGCGAGCACAGCGCAATACACTACCTTTTGCTGTCCAGCGATCAGGTGTTTTCAGGACATACAAGCAGAAGTTTGCGCGAAGGAGATGGACTGGATGCTTACAGTGAGCCGGGTTTCCAGCTGGTTGAGGCAGAGGGCAGGGTGAACGCCGCGGCTCCCAGTTCGGTTGTACTGCGCACAGGCCCGCTGTTTGCGCCCGATGGCGGAAATCTATTCACACACACAGTCCGGCAGTTCACTGCGGTGCGCAGTCAGGACCTGTCCGGAGATCTCGACGACAGAAGTATTTTTTGCCCGGTGGCCTGCGAGGATGCGGCCCGGGTGATTGTTGCCATGCTCGATCAATTGAGCGTGGGTGCGGACGCCGCCGGCGTGTTTCATTACTGTTCCGGCGATCGCGCAACAGAATTTGGTTTTGCCGAGGCCGTGTTGGCAGCGTCCGGGCAGTATCGCGATTATGGTGCGGTGGTGCTGCATGCCCTCGAACACGATGCAGACACTGTTGTAGAGTCGCGCGTGCTCGATTGCAGCCGCCTGCGAGACAGCTTTGCGATCAAGCAGGTGCCGTGGCGGGGTTTTATTGATCCGGCCGTTAAACAAATACACCAGAACGCCGAGAACCTGAGAGACACAGAGAAATGAACCAGCCAAAATCCGATGCGTCAGTGTCACTCGGCATCGCGGTGCTAACCGTATCGGACACGCGTGGTCCAGAAAATGATACTTCTGGGGACTTTTTGGCCACAGCGCTTCAGGACTTTGGGCACCGGCTTGCACAGCGGGCACTGGTGCCTGACGACATCTATCGAATTCGAGCCGAGTTGTCACATTGGATTGCCGATGCGTCCGTGAATGCGGTCCTGGTTACCGGCGGTACCGGTTTTTCTGGGCGGGACTCCACGCCAGAGGCTGTGTCTGTGTTGTTCGACAAACATATAGAGGGGTTTGGTGAGGTATTTCGCGCGCTCTCCTTACAGGAAATTGGCTCTTCCACGGTGCAGTCCCGAGCGCTTGCCGGACTTGCCAATCGCACAGCAATATTCTGCATGCCCGGATCCACCGGCGCCTGCCGCACGGGATGGAACGGCATATTGCGTGACCAACTCGACTCGCGGCATCGCCCCTGCAATTTCGTCACGGTGCTAACGACCCCAGGCAGCCCGTGAGTCCTACCCCTCCGCTAGCGCTGAGCGAAGCGCTGATCCAATTGCTCGACACCGTGTCCGCAAGCAGGGTAATGAAGGATACCCAGACCGTGCCTCTTGCTGACGCCCTCGGTCGGGTTCTCGCTGACGAGACACAGGCAACGCTTGATGTTCCTCCTGCGGATAACAGCGCCATGGACGGTTACGCCGTGCGTTTCCATGACGCGGGCAAAGTCCTGCCGGTCGCGCAGCGGGTATTCGCCGGAGCGCGTGGTCAACCCTTGCGGCAAGGCGTTGTGGCGCGAATCTTTACCGGGGCAGAAATTCCACCGCAGGCAGACGCGGTAGTCATGCAGGAAGATGTCCAACAGAGCTCTGGCATTGGTATTTCGGATGACGCCGATGCAGATAGTGTGATTGCTCTTGACGCTGCACATAGCCGCGTGAAACTTCCCGCACACATAGACCCGGGTCAGCATATTCGTCGTCGCGGACAGGATTGTGCCAAGGGAGAGCTGCTGCTACCTCAAGGTCGGCGCTTGCGACCGCAAGATTTGGGCCTGCTCGCCTCGCAGGGTTTTGCAGAAGTCAGGGTTTTGCGCAAGTTGAAAGTCGCGTTGATTTCTACCGGGAGCGAACTACGCGAGCCAGGCAGTGGGCCGCTTCCTCCAGGTGCTATTTACAATAGCAACCGGCTGATGCTGACTGGACTGCTCGTTGCCAGCGGTTACGCCGTAGTGGATTTGGGAATTGTTCCTGATTCGCTGGAGGCTACCGTGCAGGCGTTGCGCGATTCGGCTGACAAAGCGGATGTCATTGTGAGCTGCGGAGGTGTGTCGGTTGGCGAGGCGGACTTTGTGCGCGACGCCGTAGCGCAGCTGGGACGAATATCGCTGTGGCGAATTGCCATTAAGCCCGGCAAACCCTTCGCGCATGGGCTGCTCGGCAGTACGCACTTCATCGGGCTGCCGGGCAATCCATCCTCCGCCTTTGTAACGTTTTTGCTACTTGCCAGGCCGCTGCTGGCTGCGCTGCAGGGGTGCTCAGATAAACCGCTTCCCGCATTTCCCGCCAAAGCCGAGTTTTCGCACCCGTCAGCGGGCTCACGAGATGAGTATCTGCGCGTAAGCCTGCGCGTTGAGGCGGGGACATTGCTGGTGACGCCGTATGCGAATCAAAGCTCAGGCGTGCTGAAATCTGTGTCGGCTAGCAATGCCCTGGCATTGATACCTGCGGGGAGCACTATATGTGAGGGAGACCCTGTCGAGGTGTATCCACTGGATCTGTTAGTTACCTGATGCCGGTTTGAACCCGCCGTTCGTTGGCGGTTCTTCCCTCGCTTCTTCCCTCGGCTCTTCCTACCACACCATACCTCGACATCAGAGCTTGCGAAGCTAGGCCTCGAAGCGCTGGAATACCAGGGAGGCATTTGTACCACCGAAACCAAAGCTGTTAGACATAACGCGCTCCAGCGTAATGTTCTCCTGAAGCGCTGTGACTATGGGCATTCCCTCCGCTTCCGGGTCGAGATTGTCTATATTTGCCGAGGCAGCTACGAAGTTCCCCTGTTGCATTAGCAGTGCATAAATGGCTTCCTGCACACCAGCAGCGCCCAGCGAGTGTCCGGTCAGAGATTTTGTAGAGCCGATAGTTGGGATATTTGCGCAGGCTTCAAACGTCTCGCGGACCGCTTTGAGTTCCTGGATGTCACCCGCCGGTGTGCTGGTGCCGTGCGCATTGATGTAGTCGATGTCGCCATCAACGGTGGCCAGCGCCTGCTGCATGCAGCGCACTGCCCCCTCCCCGGATGGCGCTACCATGTCGTAACCGTCCGAGGTGGCGCCGTATCCAACCAGCTCCGCATAAATTTTGGCGCCGCGTGCCTGCGCAGCGTCCAGTGCTTCTATGACTAACATGCCGCCGCCACCGGCGATTACGAAGCCATCTCGATCTGCATCATAGGCCCGGGACGCGCGTTCCGGCGTATCGTTGTACTTGGTGGAGAGGGCTCCCATCGCGTCGAACAGGCTGCTCATCGTCCAGTGCAACTCTTCACCACCACCGGCAAACACGCGGTCCTGTTTACCCAATTGAATCTGTTCCATGGCGCTGCCGATACAGTGTGCACTGGTAGAGCAGGCGGATGAGATGGAATAGTTAACGCCACGGATTTTGAACGGCGTGGCGAGACAGGCGGATACGGTGCTTCCCATGGTCTGTGTGACCCGATAGGGACCTACTCTGCGCAAGCCGCGTTCGCGAAGAATGTCGGCGGCTTCCGTCTGATTGGAAGAGGAGGCTCCACCAGATCCCGCGATAATTCCGGTTCTTTCATTGGAGATGTCGACCTCGCTGAGCCCCGCGTCGTCGATACAGCGCTGCATTGCGATATAGGCATAGGCTGCCGCGTCTCCCATGAAACGCAACTGCTTCCGGTCGATGTGTTCTTTAAAGTCTATGCTCGGCGTTGCAGAAACATGCGAGCGCATGCCCGCATCAATTTGTTCCTGGCTCAGACTTATTCCGGAGGTGCCGCTACGCAAAGCCTGGGTGACGCTATTCGCGTCGTTGCCCAGGCAAGATACGATTCCCAGTCCCGTAACTACCACTCGTCGCTGCATGGTCTAGAAGTTCTCCGTTGACTGAAACAGCCCTACTCGCAGGTCGCCCGCATGATAGATATCTTTGTCATTGACTGTCACCTTCCCGTCAGCAATACCCATAATCAATTTACGCTCTACAACGCGCTTCATGTCGATGGTGTAGGTGATTTTACGAGCGGTGGGCAGTATCTGTCCTGTGAACTTCACCTCGCCCGAACCCAGAGCGCGTCCACGGCCAGGGTTCCCGCGCCAGCCAAGGAAAAAGCCCACGAGCTGCCACATTGCGTCGAGGCCAAGACAGCCGGGCATGACAGGGTCTCCGGGGAAGTGGCAGTCGAAGAACCAAAGGTCTGGATGGATGTCCAGCTCGGCCACAATTTGTCCCTTGCCATAGGCGCCACCCTCCGAAGAGATAGCGGTAACACGGTCCACCATCAGCATATTGCCGATTGGGAGTTGCGCGTTGCCAGGGCCAAACAGCGTGCCCATGCCACAGGATATGAGTTCGTCTTTGTCGTAGCTTGCTTGCTGGTTCATCGCTGCTAAAGTTTCCTGAGCCTGCGCTCGACGCGCTTATCTGGCTTATCTGGGTGATTCCAGCCGACCCGCTGCTCTGATCGGCCTGTTTTTTGGGACTGTTTTTTGGGACTGCTGTTGGGACTGCTGTTGGGACTGTTATTCGGCCTATGGTGGTCGGCCATCGCCCGACTGTGTTCTTGCATTTGACCCTTAGGGTCGCATGAGCGCTGTGGTTTCAAATTGCTCGCGCCGTGCGTTGCTTTGATTCTGATGAATGCCGATGTGCGGCCCGTTGTAACTGTAGCAAACTGTGTTCTTGGCCCACTATATATGCGTCATCATTTGGGTCATCATTTGCGACACCGTTAGCTGAATAAATATCCTGGAATGCCTATGGGTGCGGTATGCGTCCTATCGACGTCCTCGACGGGACGTTTTCACTTCGACGTACACTCGCAAGAACACCTGTAAGGACACCCGCAGGTGCCTTCACGGGAGCCCTCGCCAGAACCCTCGCCGGAACCCTCGCCAGAGCCCTCGCCAGAGCCCTCGCCGGAATCCTCGTAGAAACCATCATGCGAGTACACAAATAGGTGTACTTGCATGGCCTATTCACCCCTCAGATCGTCGGCTGCTTGACTGCCTGCGGTCCACGGTATTTGCTGGAATGCTTATTTTAAACCATGCGTGTAACAAGTCTACCCGTGATAACCGTTCCTTGCGCTGCGTCGCAAAGCGGGCGAGCGATCGCTTTGTCATCTGGAAGTCATGGCTGCGCATCGCGTACCATCAGGGGCTGGCATGCAGATGCTGACGAAGTTCGCTGTTTTTTTTGGACTCCGATCCCTTTTTGAGGAAGTTTTCACCCATGTTGATACCTGTACTTCTCTGCGGCGGCGTTGGAAGTCGCCTGTGGCCGGTTTCCCGGGAAGCACATCCAAAGCAGTTTTTGCCATTGGCAAGCGATCTGTCGATGTTGCAGGACACGCTCGCGCGGGCAATGACGCTGGATTGCGCATCGCCAATGGTGATTTGCAACGAGGAACACCGCTTTATGGTGGCGGAGCAGTTGCGCCAATTGGAAGTCAGCTCGGGTGCAATTATTTTGGAGCCCGAGGGCAGGAATACGGCCCCCGCAATTGCCCTCGCCGCGTTGCGGGCGGTAGAGGAAAATCCTGAGGCTGTGCTGCTGGTGCTTCCGGCCGATCATTTGATCCGCGACATCGACGCTTTCACGGCGGCCGCCAGCACGGCACTCGAAGAAGCGAGTACGGGAAGACTGATGACCTTCGGCATCGTGCCGGACGCTCCGGAAACGGGCTATGGATATTTGCGCTTGGGCGAACCCAAAGGGGAGAGCCTTTTTCTGCTGGAGAGCTTCGTAGAAAAGCCGGATGCCGCGACCGCTCAGAGCTATCTGGATAGCGGCAATTATTATTGGAACAGCGGCATGTTCCTGTTTTCAGCCCGAGCCTACCTGAATGAACTTAAGGAGTTTTCTCCGGAGATTTTTGACGCCTGTGAGCGCGCGATGTCCGGGGCTGCAAGGGACATGGATTTTCTGCGCCCGAACCGGGATGCCTTTCTTGCGAGTCCATCAGACAGCATCGACTACGCGGTCATGGAGCATACGCAGCGCGGTGCTGTTATTCCCCTCGACTGCGGTTGGAGTGATGTAGGCGCCTGGTCGACGCTCTGGAGCGTTGCGGACAGGGACGAAGACGGTAACGTGTTGATTGGAGATGTGTTGGCCCAGGACAGTGCCAATAGCTACCTGCGCAGCGAGTCGCGACTGCTTGCCACCGTCGGCGTTGATAACCTTGTCGTGGTAGAGACCGCCGACGCGGTGTTGGTTGCGGATCGGAGCAAGGTTCAGGACGTCAAGCAAATTGTTGCCCGTCTGAAAGCCTCAAGCCGCAGCGAAGCCTCATTGCATCAGCGGGTGTATCGCCCCTGGGGCAGTTACGAATCGCTTATCGAAGGCGATCGTTTCCAGGTTAAACGCATCATCGTAAATCCCGGACAAACTCTGTCGCTACAAATGCATCATCATCGTGCAGAGCACTGGATTGTGGTGCACGGTACAGCCGAGGTCACGTGCGAAGACAAGACATTCAAGTTGTGTGAAGATGAGTCAACTTACATACCCTTGGGGCACAAGCACAGGCTTGCGAACCCGGGGAAAATTCCGCTGGACCTTATTGAGGTGCAGTCTGGCAGCTATCTTGGGGAGGATGATATCGTCCGTTTCGAAGATGTATATGGCAGAAACGCCTAACAGGCAGGCTGAGCAGTCGAGCCCTAAGGAGATCCCAATGATTCGCAAGTGTATGTTCCCGGTGGCTGGTTATGGCACACGATTTCTGCCTGCAACCAAAAGCATGCCGAAAGAAATGCTGCCGATCGTCAATAAACCGCTTGTGCAATATGGCGTGGAGGAGGCGCTTAACGCGGGAATGACAACCTGCGCCATGGTCACGGGCCGGGGCAAACGCGCCATCGCGGATCACTTCGATATCAGCTACGAACTGGAACACCAGATTTCGGGCACCGCCAAGGAAAAGTATCTTGACAGTATTCGCGGCGTGCTCGAAGAGGGGGTTTTCACCATGGTCAGACAGCGCGAGATGAAAGGTCTCGGCCACGCTATCCTGACCGGTCAGACGCTTATCGGGAACGAACCCTTTGGCGTGGTTTTGTCTGATGATCTGTGTTTGAACGATGGGCCTGGTGTATTGGCGCAAATGGCGGAGCTTTACAGGCAGTTCCGCTGCTCGATCGTTGCCATCATGGAAGTGCCGGAGGACCAGGTGCACAAATATGGAGTGATTGCGGGCGAACCCTTAAAAGAAGGTATTTTCCGCGTCGAAAAAATGGTTGAAAAGCCCTCTGCGGAAGAAGCCCCGTCCAACCTCGCCATCATCGGCCGCTACATTCTCACTCCGGATATCTTTGAAATTCTTCAGGAGACGCCTCCGGGAGCGAATGGAGAAGTACAGTTAACCGACGCCCTGCAGACCCAGGCCGATCGCGGTTGTGTTATGGCGTACAAATTCAAGGGCAAGCGTTTTGACTGCGGAAGCGTTCCCGGGTTTGTCGAGGCAACCGACTACGTTTATCGCAACCACTACCTTATGGAAGATTAATCCTTGGATAAGCTCACCTGTTTTAAAGCTTACGATGTCCGCGGTCGGGTGCCAGATCAGCTGAACGAAGACATCGCACGGCGCATTGGTCGCGCCTATGCGGAAATTCTAAAGGCGCAGCGCGTGGTTGTGGGTCATGACATTCGATTGAGTAGCCCGGCGATCAAAGCGGCCCTGAGTGAGGGGCTAATGTCCCAGGGTGTAGATGTCTACGATATTGGCATGTGTGGCACCGAGGAAATCTACTTCGCGACGTCGCACGCCGGGATGGACGGCGGCATCGCAGTCACCGCCAGTCACAATCCACGTGACTTCAATGGTATGAAGTTTGTTCGTGAGGACTCCAAGCCAATTTCCGGGGACACGGGCCTTTTCGATATCCAGGCGTTGGCGGAGCGGAACGCCTTTGCTTCCGCGGCCCGCAGCGGCACCTTGCAACCTCTTAATACTTCTTCGGCTTACATCGGGCATCTGCTGACTTATGTGAATGCGGACGAGCTCAAGCCGCTTAAAATTGTGGTGAATGCCGGTAACGGCGGGGCCGGTAGGGTGATTGACCTTCTTGAGCCGCACTTGCCGTTCACTTTTATTAAGCTGCACCATGAGCCGGACGGGCAATTTCCTAATGGTGTTCCGAATCCCCTGCTGGAAGAAAACCGGGCGCCCACGATAGCGGCGGTGCGAGAGCATCAGGCCGACCTTGGCTTGGCGTGGGATGGAGACTTTGATCGCTGCTTCTTTTTCGATGACTCCGGGCGTTTTATTGAGGGTTATTATCTGGTGGGGCTACTCTCCGAGGCATTTCTTAAGCGCAGGCCCGGGGCCTCGGTGGTGCATGATCCGCGGTTAACCTGGAATACACAGGCCGTTGCCCAGCAGTTCGGTGGGACCGCAATTCAGAGTAAGACTGGACACGCGTTTATCAAGGAACGTATGCGCCTGGAAAACGCGATTTACGGCGGGGAGATGAGCGCGCATCACTATTTTCGTGACTTCGCCTATTGTGACAGCGGTATGATTCCCTGGTTACTTGTAGCGGCAATGATTGCTGAGCGCGGGCTGTCCCTCGCGGAGTTAGTCGAAGAGCGAATGCAGGCCTACCCCTGTAGCGGTGAGATAAATCGTACGATTGATGACCCTGACTTGGTGTTCCAGCAGGTGGAAGAGCGCTACGCGCCGAATGCGCTGCTGGTTGAACGGGTCGATGGGCTTAGCGTGGAATACGCTGAATGGCGCTTCAATCTTCGTCGATCCAATACGGAGCCTGTGGTCAGACTCAACGTGGAGTCCAGAGGTGATACCGGGCTCATGCAGCAGAAGACCGAGGAACTGCTCGCGCTAATTGATCAGTAGTGTGATGGAGGCGAGGCGCCCCTGCTTTAAGCGCCGCTCAGAACTCTCGATCAACAGCCATGTTTGCCAGGCGAACGAGTGCCGCAGAGGCCTCGGACGCGGGCAGGCAAGCCAGCGCAGAGATAGCCTCGTCACGGCATTGGAAAGCCTTCCCGCGAGTGTAGTCAAGGCTGCCGCAATCGCGCACGGCTTTCACTATTTCCGGGAGACGTTCGCGCTGTTTGGTAGCAATGGCCTCCCGGACCAGCGCAGCCTGCGACTCTGAGCCATGACGCATGACGTGTATCAGTGGCAGGGTAGGTTTACCCTCAGCCAGGTCGTCGCCTACATTTTTTCCTGTGATCTCCGGATCACCCTCGTAGTCAAGCAGATCGTCAACCAGCTGGAATGCTACACCGATATTGCGCCCGCAGCGTCTGAGCGCCTCGGCCTGATCGGTAGGGGCATGCGCAAGCTGCGCAGCGCCTTCGCAGCCGGCCGCAAAAAGCGCGGCAGTTTTGCGATCTATCACGTCGAAATACTGCTCCTCGGTGGTCGCGGCGTTACCCGCGCGAATCAGTTGCAGGACTTCCCCTGCCGCAATGGTGTTGGTCGTATCCGCCATCATTTTCAGCAGGTCATGGTTGCCTAGCGCAACCATCAACTGAAAGGCTCGGGTATACAGAAAGTCGCCAACCAGTACGCTCGGCGCGTTACCAAAGGCGCTGTTGGCGGTTGGACGCCCACGGCGCAGCTCCGATACGTCGACCACGTCATCGTGCAGCAGCGTTGCTGTGTGAATGAACTCTACGATGGCAGCGAAGTGAATCTGTGCCTCGCTGATGTTGCCCAGCGTAGCGGCTGACAGCAGCACAAGCACGGGGCGCAGTCGTTTACCGCCTGCATCGACGATGTACTGGCCAACGTTCTCGACCATATCTACATCGGACTTCAGCTGTTCTATGATCACTGCGTTGACCGCGTCCAGCTCTGCGCTGACGACGGCACGGACATCTTGCATGCGTGGCTTGACCCGAACCCGGTGAAAGGTCGCGAATGCTAGGGTGCTGTGGTCACGAGTGTCAAGGCTGACGGCCTCGTGAAGTGAAAAGAACTGTCAACAATCTGCGCTCGAGAGGGGTATTCGAGCTGATTATTTGCTTGAGCGAGCTGCTGCTATTCAGTATAATCTCGCGCCGCCCGAAGCTGCACCTTGCTTCATGCTCGCTTTTTGCGCCCGAATTTGTAGTTGGGAGCATGCGAAACGCCTCGAGCGGTTGATATTTGTGCCTGACCCTGCCCGTTGCCAGAGAAAAGCAGCGTTCATAGCGAAGAATTTGCGACGAAAAGAGCAAAAATCTTCACGCATTGCGGGAGGCTAACAATGGAGAGAACAGATGTACGCAGTTATAGAAAGCGGTGGCAAACAGCACCGCGTGATAGAGGGCGAGACCCTCAAACTCGAAAAAATTGAAGCAGCCACCGGCGATAGTATCGAATTCGACAAGGTTTTAATGCTTGGCGGCGATACCGTGCAGGTAGGCACGCCTTTAGTCGGCGGGGCCAAGGTGACGGCCGAGGTCGTGGAGCACGGTCGACACGCTAAAGTAAAGATCATCAAGTTCAATCGTCGTAAGCACCATCGCAAAGAAACCGGGCATCGCCAGTGGTACACGGAAGTTCGTATCACCGGCATCAGCGCCTGAGGAGAGATACACATGGCACACAAGAAAGCAGGTGGTAGTACGCGCAACGGTCGCGATTCTCAGAGCAAACGACTTGGCGTCAAGCGTTTTGGTGGCGAGTTGGTCAAGGCTGGCAACATTATCGTCAGGCAGCGCGGTACGCGATTCCACGCCGGCGAAAATGTACGTCTGGGCAAGGATCACACCTTGTTTGCGACCAGCGAAGGCAAGGTTGAGTTCGTGGTTCGTGGCGAGAAAAGTCGCAAGTTTGTGCGCGTCGTCGGAGCCTGATCTCCAAACCCGGCGCCGGCTGTTTGGCCGGGGCATTGCGCCATTGGTTGCCGGCGCTTGTACCAAGCAAAAAGCCCTGTCTTAGTACGGGGTTTTTTTTTGCCTTTACCAGAAGTATCCATGGTCGGATGAACCACGCACAGATATGCGGTTTCACCTGGCCCCGCTCCCCACGATAGAATCTCCCTATGAAGTTTGTTGATGAAGCCAGTATTCGCGTTTTCGCCGGCAAAGGCGGCAATGGTGCGCTGAGCTTTCGACGCGAGAAATTCGTAGCGCGAGGCGGCCCGGATGGCGGTGACGGCGGTGACGGGGGCAGCGTATTCCTGGTAGCCGACCCGTCGATGAATACGATGGTGGATTATCGATTTCAGCGTATCTACCGAGCGGAAAACGGAGCGTCGGGCCGAGGGCGTAACTGCACCGGTGCCGGTGGCGACGATCTGGTGCTGCCGGTACCAGTCGGAACGTCTGTTCTGGACGAGGACAGCGGTGAAATACTTGGGGATCTGGTCGCGGTGGGCGATCGGCTGCTGGTAGCGCAGGGAGGTTTTCATGGCCTTGGCAATATTCGCTATAAATCGTCTACCAACCGCGCGCCGCGGCAGACCAAACCCGGTAGCGAGGGCGAGCAGCGCGCGCTGAAGCTGGAGCTCAACGTGCTTGCCGATGTGGGGCTTCTGGGTCTCCCCAATGCCGGGAAATCAACTTTTGTGCGGGCCGTATCGGCGGCGAGACCTCGGGTAGCGGATTACCCTTTCACCACGTTGGTCCCGCAGCTAGGGGTAGTGAGGGTCGATGCGCTGCGCAGTTTCGTGCTGGCTGACATTCCCGGGCTGATTGAGGGGGCATCTGATGGCGCTGGCTTGGGTATACGTTTTCTAAAACACCTGACGCGAAACCGCATTCTCTTGCATCTGGTGGATGTTGCACCTTTTGACGGTAGTGATCCGGCGGAAAGTGCGGCCTCGATTGTCAGAGAGATTGAGCGCTTCAGTCCTACGCTTGCCGCGCGAGAACGCTGGTTGGTGCTAAACAAGGTCGACATGCTGAGTAGCGATGAATTGATGGGGGTGCAGGAGGCAGTGCTCTCACGCCTCGATTGGCACGGCCCCGTTTACGCTATATCTGCGCTTGCAAAGCAGGGGACGGAGCGATTGTGCCAGGACATGATGCTTTATCTCGAGGCCTGCTGGGCTTCGGAAACGGAAGATCCGGAACGTGTTGAGGCAGAGCGTGCAGCGCAGCGCGCCATGCAGCGCGAGGCGCGTGAACGGGTAACAGAGTTACGCCGGGAGCAGGGCAGGAGCGACGACGACCCAAGCGACCCTGAGGATGATGATCCTGAAGACGATCATGATGTAGAAATCGAGTACGCTCCGTGACGGCTCGTGCGCCACGCCCGCTGTGGGACTGTAGACGAGAGTCGTGCGGATCGCTGGCCTCTGGGGTCACCCGGGTCCACTGGATAGTCATGGGTCGGTGTGGATAGTTGTGAATAGTTGTGGATAGCCTTTTGCGGACACAGATACAACAGGCCCGACGCTGGGTGGTGAAAGTGGGAAGTGCACTTCTCACGGATGACGGACGGAGTATTGATGACGGTGTTATCGATGGCCTCGTACAGCAGATTGCGGCACTTCGCGCTCAAGGGTGTGAAGTACTACTGGTAACTAGCGGCGCGGTTGCTGCGGGGCTTCTCCGCCTGGGCGCGACCGAGCGACCCACGGACCTGCACGAGCTGCAAGCCGCGGCCGCCGTAGGGCAATCGTCCCTGTTACGTCGCTACGAAGAATCTTTCGCTCGACAAAATCTGCTTACCGCGCAGATCCTTTTAGGTCACGATGATGTGCTGGCCAGAGATCGCTATCTGAATGCTCGCGGTACGCTCAATACGCTGCTTCGTCACGGCGTGATTCCGGTTATTAACGAAAATGATACGGTCGTGACCGACGAGATTCGCTTTGGTGACAACGACACACTGGCGGCGCTGGTTGCAAATCTTGTAGATGCGGATGTGCTGCTCTTATTGACTGACCAGGATGGGCTCTTCGAGTCCGACCCGCGTCATGACCCGGCAGCGGCTCTTGTTCAGCGTGCCGAAGCGTCCGACCCGCGACTTGACGGTATGGTCGGCGATGGAGGGCGCCTCGGGCGCGGTGGTATGGTCACAAAACTTCGTGCCGCGCGTCTGGCGGCACGCTCCGGGACCGAAACCGTCATAGCAAATGGCCGCGCCGACGATACGCTGACCAGGCTCTCGCAAGGGGAGGGCCTGGGTAGCTGGCTGGAAAGCGGCAGCGCACCTCAGAATGCGCGTCGCCAGTGGCTTGCGAGCTTGGTGACGCATCGGGGCGTAGTCGAAATCGACGCCGGCGCCGCCGCCGTACTTTGCGAGGCTGGCCGCAGTCTGTTGCCAGTCGGGGTGTGTTCAGTAAGCGGTGAATTCAATCGCGGCGATGTACTCTTGTGTGTCGCCAAAGACGGTACGCAGATTGCGCGTGGGCTTAGCAATTACAGCTCTCACGAAGCACATCTCATAGTTGGGCGCAGTTCTCGGGAGATTCCCGGTATTCTCGGCTACGGCGGAGAACCAGAGCTTATCCATCGCGATAATTTGGTGCTTCTATAATGTCGCCCATAGTACTTCTGCTGGCCTACGGCGCGGCACTGGTAGCCATCTCGATATTCGGCGGTAACCTCCCGGAGCGTGTGGCGATGACCCACACAAGAACCCAGATGGCTATGAGTCTGGTGTCCGGATTGATGCTGGGAATAGCGTTCTTTCATCTGTTGCCGCATTCACTGCTGACACTGGGCGTGGATCACGGCCTGAACATCGCAATGGCCTGGGTCATGCTCGGGCTCATTACCATGCTTATGCTATTGCGAATTTTGCATTTTCACCAGCCGGACTATCCAGCTGACGTACTGCAGACCTGCGAGCATGGGCACAGCCATTCGCAGGGCGTTGCTCACGAGGATGAGACCCCGGATCCTGTGATACCCGCCATAGCTCCTGGCAGTTGGAGAGGGGTGCTGCTCGGATTGACGTTTCATACATTTATTGACGGCGTGGCACTGGGCGCCGCGCTCCTTTCCGCTCCGCATGGTAACGCGGAGCAATTGATGGGCTTCGGCGTTTTTCTGGCGATACTTTTACACAAACCGCTGGATGCAATGTCGATTACGGCCCTCATGAAGGCAGGCGGGGCGTCAACCGGTGCGCGGCAGAGAGCGAACCTTTTGTTTGCGTTTGTTTGCCCTCTCGGGGCCGCGGTTTTTTATCTGTACGCGCCAAGTCTGGGCGATTCAAGTCCCGCGGTGATTGCCGCGGCGCTGGCGTTCTCAGCCGGGGCTTTCATGTGTATTGCGCTGAGTGACCTCCTGCCCGAGGTCCAGTTTCACAGTCATGATCGTGTAAAACTCACCGCGCTTTTCCTGTTCGGTATCGGGCTGTCTTATCTGATGGCCAGTTCATCCCCGCAGCATAGCCACGCAGTGGTAAGCGAGCTGCCTGTTCCGATCGGGCTCCATTCAACGGGTTAGGCAATCCTGGGCTGGTATCCAGTCACCAGTTCGCAGCGTTGAGGTCAATCGTCTAGGCCGCCGATAGTGTCTTCATCGCCTCGGCCTTGCTCAGGGTATCGTGTCCCTGCTCCCGATCGTGCAAGGCGAGCCATGCTTGTGTGCGCTCCTCGACTAGCTCGGCAAGGAAGTCTATGTGAGACTTGGTGGCGTTCAGGCAGGGTATGTACTCATAGCGTTCTCCACCGGCCTGCATAAAGTAATCACGGTTTTCCTCGCCGATCTCCTCTATGGTTTCAAGGCAGTCCGCAGAGAAGCCCGGGCATACGACCTGTACTGAACGCGTGCCGTTAGCGGCGAGTTCCTTGAGGGTCTCATCCGTGTAAGGCTTCAGCCATTCGTCGCGCCCAAAACGGGACTGAAAAGTACACAGATACTGGCTTTCGCTCATGCCCAGTTCCTCAGCGACCAGTCGCGTGGTTTTGTGGCACTGGCAGTGATAGGGATCTCCCTCGTCCAGGTAGCGCCGTGGCTCGCCGTGGAAAGAGAACATTATTTTGTCCGCCTTGCCGTGCGCGGCCCAGTGACTGCGAATGCTGTCTGCAATCGCACGGATATAGCCTGGCTGATCATGGTAATTGGCAACGAACTGAAAGTCGGGCAGCCAGCGCCGCTTGCGGAAATCCTCCGCGATTGCATCGAAGGTGGAGCCCGTAGTCGGCCCGCTGTATTGGGGGTAGAGGGGCAGTACGAGTAGTTGTCTCGCACCACGCTCAATAAGTGATTGCAGTCCCCGATCGATCGAGGGTTTTCCGTAGCGCATTGCGTACTCAACGATCATCTTCCCCGGCAAACGTACGTCAAGGTTTGCTGACAACGCCTCCGCCTGATCGCGGGTGTGCAGCAGGAGGGGCGAGCCCTGATCGGTCCACACCGTACGGTACGCCTCTGCAGAGCGTGCAGGACGTACATTCAGGATGATGCCGTTCAGAATCAGCCACCAGAGCAGGCGCGGGATTTCCACCACGCGCGGGTCCGACAGGAACTGTTTCAGATAGGGGCGCAGGGCGCTTTTCTCCGGTGCTTCCGGCGTGCCCAGATTGGTCAACAGGACGCCAATCCGCGCGTCCTGACCATGGTCAAAATGTGGGCTACCTCGATACTTCATTGCAGCTATTTGTTTCCCGTGTGCTCACAGATAAGGTCTGTAGGTTTATGTTGCCTTTGACAGCATCGGCGTCCCGCGAGGAACTTGCGTCGATACCGCCCTGACATTTCTGTTCCAGGGCTCAGCCCCAGTGATCTTCTCTAGCATTCTGCACTAAACGTCCCCATCCATTGTACCGGTGACAAGGCCTTATTAATGGTTTGATGTCAGATACTAATGCACTACGCATAGCTTTCGTCGCTGGATTCCATCGCCTCGCCGTTAGGTAGCAGCGCTTCGACGAAACTCCCTTCCTTTAGATACCCTCACTGCCTACCTTGGGGGTGTGGACGGGCAACTACTCGCCATTTACCACCGAGATTTATGGCCACTTAAAGCGCTAAATCCCGGCAGATAAATTCTGACGACTAAATTCTGGGGCATAGAGCCCAGCTTGGAGATTCATATGAAAGCAGTAAGAAATACGCTCACTACCGGAGCCCTGCTCGGCATGCTGGTCGGCACCGCATTTCAGGCCCAAGCGGAAAACCTGACGGAGGTTACCGCGCCGGCCATGGCCGTGAAAACGCAGGTAATCGTGAACGTAGCCGATCTGAACCTCAGCTCTCCCGAGGGACAGAAAGCGCTCTACGCTCGAATCAGCAACGCTGCGGAAAAAGCCTGCGGCCCCCGCGACTGGCGCCGTGCCGGAAGTGGTTATATGGCCTCGCGGAATCGGGAATGCTACGACCAATCGCTCTCGCGAGCACTGTCCGAAGCCAACCAGGCGTGGGTTGCGTCGGCAAACTAGCTTGTAGATCAGAACCAAGCTCGAGTAACAGACGTCGCTGAAGGAAGTATCCCGTTAACCGGTCCTGTCCTACTGCGCGCGCACGTTCCCGCTACCCCTGTGGCGGAAACACCGGGAGGTCGGTAGTCTCGGCCTCCCGGCTCTTTGTCCTCAACGCTGTTGTTCTGGGTTGTTAACTGCTAGGGCTTTTTGTACGCCTTTTACCAAAGCTGTCGTCAAGCTACAGCTATGAGAACTGAGCAACACGACGGGCATGTACTGAGACTTTAGCCATGCACTTGCGTGCGTCGCTACGTACTCATCCATGCCCGCCGTGCAGTTCGATCCGCTACTTCTTGGCTTTGGCCTTCGCCGCAGTCTTCTTGGCTACTTTCTTTACGGTCTTCACTGCCTTCTTGGCGGCAGCTTTGGCTTTAGCCGGTGCTTTTTTCGCAACCTTCTTGGCTACCTTCTTCACCGTCTTCTTGACGACTTTCTTGACGGCTTTCTTGGCAGGTGCCTTCTTGACCGCTTTTTTAGCCGGCGCTTTCTTTGCTACTTTTTTTGCAGCCTTCTTTGGAGCCTTTTTCACGGCTGCTTTCTTGGGCGCTGCCTTTTTCTTGCTCGCAGTCTTCGCCGCCGGAGCTTCTGCGCTCAGGTCATTGGTGCCCGCGCCTGGTGCATTGGTTGCAACGGACTTGATGCCTTTCTCCATGCTGACCGCATTGGCATACATCTGGCTTTTACCAATGATCTGACCGTTGGTCGCCTTGATGACAAAGAATGGTTGTCCATTCTTGGACGTCTTGCGCTCGAAGCGAGCGTCGTTTCCCGCATTTTTCTGCACGGACGTAATGCCGGCTGTCGCCGAACGCTTGCTGTCATAAGTCTGGCTAGTGAATACCACCTGGCCATTCCCGGATTTTAGATTGAAGGAGAACTTGCCGGTCTTGCCCTTCTTCAGTTCAAATTTACCTGCCATGATCACACCCCTTGCGATGGTCCTGCTGTCTACACGATTAGCGTTATAGCGGAACCCTGTGCCCGCTGTGCCCAGCATAAGGCTTTCACGCACTATCGCAAGTGTTTACTCATTGATTTCATGCAGGTTTTCACCGGGAATTTCCCGGGATGACAGGCGCTAGGATGGTGTTCCGGAATGCATACAGAAACCAGATCGACTGATTACCCGCTACCCCGGGCCGAAATTGCCGTGTTGTTAATCGCTGCGGGTCGAGGGAAACGCTTTGGTTCTGATAAGCGTCAGGCATCGATGGATGTGGGAAAAACACTGCTGGAGCAGACTCTGACGTGTTACCGGCCTTTTTTCCCCCAGGTGTTTGTATGCGTCTCAGACCACCCTCGTGATGATCTGCTTGCGACGCGTCTGCGCGAGAGCAGTGCAAGGGTGGTGCGCTGCGAAAATGCGGAGCAGGGGATGGGTTCTACGATTTCTGACGCTATTGGGGCTTGCAAAAACTTTGCGGGAACGCTGATTGCGCTTGGCGATATGCCTCTAATCAGTGCGCAAGTTCTTGAGTTGCTACTCAGGTATGCGAGCGACCGACACATCGTTTATCCAAGTTTCAATGGCAGACGAGGTCATCCGGTGATTTTTGGGCGCGCATTTTATTCCGATCTTGAGCGACTTACGGGCGACCGTGGAGCAAGCCATTTGATTGCGACCAAGCTTGCAAGTTGCCGGGAAGTAGCAGTTGAAGACTCCGGCGTTGTGCTGGACGTGGATACTCCCCGGGATCTGGAGGGAGTGAAGAAAGCGCTTCAGGCGCGTTCGTCGATCGGGGTGTCTGGTTGACGATTGGGGTGCGCTTCAGCGAAAGCTGGCAGCTCGGACGTACGCTGATCCAGGGATACGATGGCAGGGAAAGCCTCGATATCGACGTTGAAGCGCCTTGCATTGAATACCTGTGGAATCAGCAGGACTTCCAGCATTCCGGGTTGCTGACCCAGGGAAAAGTGTCCCGGGAAGTCACGCACAGCCTGTTCGATGGCCACAAAGCCCTGGCTTATCCAATGGGCGTACCAGCGATCGACGGATTCTGTGCCCTGTTTGAGTTCGTTTCGAAGATAGCGAAGTACCCGCAAATTATTGAGCGGATGGATGTCGCAGGCGATGTGCTGACACAGTGCTCGCTGTTGCGCACGCTGGATGATGTTGTCCGAATACAGCGCTGGGTGTGGGTAGGTTTCTTCCAGCCATTCCAGTATTGCCGCGGACTGGCTGATCACTGTGCCGTCCGAGAGCTTTAACGCCGGCACAAGGCCTTGCGAATTATCAGCCAGGAACGCTTCGCTACGCTGCTGCGAGTCCATCAGGTTGATTGGCGCGATGGTGTGCTCAATCTGCTTGAGATGCAGGGCTATGCGTACACGGTATGCCGCCGTCGATCGAAAGTACGAATAAAGCAACATTCGCTAGGATCTGTCGGGATGATATTGAACGACGCGCTGATCAATTGCGCCGAAGATCGATGCGCCGTCGTGGCTGTACATCTCGATGCGGATTCTGTCACCAAAGCTCATGAATGGTGTGCTGGGCTGTCCATCGCGAAGCGTCTCCAGGCAGCGCACCTCGGCGAGACAGCATGAGCCATCCGTGGAGCCTACGTTGGATACTGTCCCGGAGCCCACTACGGTCCCGGCCATGAGTGAACGCGACTTTGCGCAGTGGGCGATGAGTGTCGGAAAATCAAAGGTCATGTCCTGACCGGCGTTAGGTGCTCCTACCAATTCCTCGTTCAGCTCGGCACACAAAGGCAGGTGTAGTCGACTGCCGTCCCAGGCCTCGCCCAGTTCATCCGGGGTCACCACTACCGGCGTAAAAGACGTCCAGGGTTTGGACTGGTAGAAGCCAAACTGTTTGCCGAGTTCTGCCGGTATCAGGTTCCTGAGAGAGACATCGTTTACCAGGCCTATCAGCTTGATATGCCCGGCGGCCTGTTCCTTTGTTGCGCCTGCGGGCACATCGTCGGTGATTACAATCACCTCTGCCTCAAAGTCGATGCCCCAATCCTCGCTCTCCACTTCAATCGGGTCCTGCGCGCCGATAAACGCGTCAGAGGCACCCATGTAAATCAATGGGTCCTCCCAGAACGACGCGGGTAACTCCGCGCCGCGAGCTTTGCGCACAAGCTCTACATGGGTAACGTAGGCGCTGCCATCGGCCCAGTGATAGGCGCGCGGCAATGGGGCGGCACATCGGGCTACCTCAAAGGGCTCGATATCGCCGTGTTGCCCTGCACAGAGTGCGCTGTAGCGATCCTCAAGCGCCGGCTGAAGCTGGGCCCAGTTATCCAGTGCGGCCTGCAAGGTAGGTGCTATATCGCTTGCCGTACAGCAGTTCGCAAGCTGCTTGTCTACAATCATCAGCTGGCCGTCACGGCCGGATTTATATGATGCAAGTTTCATCTCGAGGTGTTGCTCCTGTGATCTTGGCCGTTTCTGTTCAGCTGCCCTGGCTGCGCCAGGAGTTTACGTAGTCAGTGTTTTCCACAGTGCCCGCGAGGGGCTGTATTTCTAGCGCACGCCGGGTGTCAATCATTAACGCCACCTCGTCGGTTTCGGTGCCGGGGCTGTCCAGGGATTTCTGTAGTGCTTTCGGGTGCGGACCGTGCGCAAATCCACTGGGGTGATAGGTCAGCATGCCGGCGTCGATGTTGTCGCGACTAAAAAAGTTCCCGCGGTGATAAAACAGAACTTCGTCGTAGTCATCGTTGTTGTGAAAGAACGGCACTTTTAAAGCGCCGGGGTCGCTTTCGATAGGACGCGGGCAGAAAGTGCAGACCACAAAACCATTTCCCACGAACGTAGTATGTGCCGATGGCGGAAGGTGATACCGATGGCTCATTACCGGACGAATATCGCGCCAGTTGAGACGTAAGACGGTGTTGTCTCCGTGCCAGCCCACCGCGTCTAGAGGATTGAACGGAAACGTAACCACACTGATGACGTTGTGTCTTTTGATGTGTACTTGCCAGCGATTTTCGTCCTGCTGGGCCAGGAACGCCTCGTCGATCCTGGGATGCTCCAGAACCGCCGGGTCGAAGACAGCGTGCGGGCCCAGCATGCCTCGATCTGGCAGCTGATAGGCGCCATCGCGGTTTTCAATGATCAGGCATTCCACGCATTCAGTGACTTCCATGCGCCAGGCTGTACCGCGGGGGATTAATAAATAGTCGCCGTTGCGAAAACTGAGGCGCCCGTAATCACAGAACAGTACTCCGCTGCCTTTGTGCACAAACAGCAAGTCGTCACCATCACTATTGCGAACCAGATGCGTCATGGTTTTGGAGCAACGCCAATATCGCAGCGCGCAATTACCGTTACCCAGGACTTCTGCCTGCGCGAAGGGTGATTCGCTATCAGCGTCCAATTTATTCAGGTCGAACGCGTGCGGACGCAGCGGTCCTTCCCAGTCGATCCATGCAGTGGGTGGGTGTCGATGATGCAGGTGACTGCATGGCCCGAAAAATCCTTCTCTACCTATCTCCCGCTCATAGGTGCCTTCGGGTAGATCGCAATGTGCCTGACGGGAATGTATGCCCTCGCGGATCATGTGTGGAATCCATTGTCGACTCATGCGGTTCTCCCGACTTTAATGCTCTTCCGACTTGACAGGGCAGACGTTTTATTAGTTACATATGAAACTATATACTATGAGGCATATGATGTGAAAGCAAGCCTGAAACTGGGCGCGTTCCTGCCCTACAGAATCAACCGCCTGGCCGAGCGCGTAAGCAGCTCTCTGGCCGATGTGTATGCCCGACGCTTCCAGATCTCGGTGGCTCAGTGGAGAGTGCTTGCCACGTTAAAAGAGCATCCGGGCATGGGCGTGAACGCGGTCGCGCGGCGCACGAATATGGATAAGGTAAAGGTGTCCCGAGCCGTGAGCGGTCTGGAAGAGCGTAAATACCTCCGCCGAAAACCCTCGGCAGAGGATGGCCGGGCGCTGGAATTGCGATTGAGCCCGCAGGGCCGGCGCTTGTTTCACGCGATAGAACCTCTAGCATTGGAGTGGGAGGGGCATTTGCTGGATATGCTTGGCAGTGCTGAGAAGGCTCGCCTCCTGGATCTCTTAAACCGGCTTGAGGAAGGTATGGATGCCTTTGACAGCTTGCCCTCCAGCTTTAATCCGGGAGTGAACTGAGCTTTGGATCTGCAAGCTCCTGCCCAGCACGAGATCATTGCCAGTCTGCCCGTGCATCTGCGCCCATTTGTAAGACTTCAGGATCACGCGGCTCACTATACTCCCAGGGATCATGCACTCTGGCGGTTTCTCATGACAGCGCTCACGCAGAGTCTGGGGCAACAGGCACATCCGGTGTATCTGGAGGGGCTCGCACGCACGGGCATATCTTTGCAGCGCATCCCTTCCATTGATGATATGAACGCCTGCCTCTCCAAAATCGGCTGGCGTGCGGTCGTGGTCGACGGCTTCATTCCACCCGCGATTTTTATGGAGTTCCAGGCCTTAAAGGTATTGGTGATTGCTCTCGACATGCGCAGCGTAGAGCATCTTTTTTACACACCTGCGCCGGACATTTTGCACGAGTCTGCAGGTCATGCGCCGTTCCTGATTGACGTGGATTACGCGGAGTTCCTGCAGCGTTTCGGCGAGATCGGCATGCTGGCCATTGCCAATCAGCATGACCACCAACTCTACAAAGCGATACGAGAGCTGTCGATCCTCAAGGAAGACGTGCAGGCGCCGCAGAGCGCGGTTGCCGACGCAGAGAGCCATTTACAGCAGCTTGCCCTCAAGGCAGGTCCGCCGTCGGAGGCCGCGATGCTGACGCGTCTGCATTGGTGGACTGTTGAGTACGGCCTGGTGGGAGAGATCGATGATTACAGGCTATTCGGTGCGGGGTTACTCTCTTCCTTTGGTGAGAGTGAGAGCTGTCGCGATGACGCTGTGGTGCAAAAGATTCCCCTGACTGTCAACGCGGTTAATACGGGCTACGATATTACGTCTGCACAACCGCAGCTCTTTGTAACCCGAAGCTGCAAGCACATGAGTCAGGTGTTGGAAGAATTTGCCGCGAGCATGGCTTTTCGTCGCGGTGGCGCCGAAGGATTGCGCAGGGCCATCGACGCGAGCGTGATTTGCACGGCCGAATACGACTCGGGGGTGCAAGTCAGCGCTGTGCTTGCGGAACAGTTGTGCGACGCCGTGGGTAATGTGACCTATCTGAAAACCGCGGGGCCTACGCAGCTGGCATGGCGTGGGACCGAGCTTTATGGCCACGGCACAGGCGCGCATGCGCAGGGTTTTAGTGCTCCTGTGGGCTTGCTCAAGGATTTTAGTCGCTGCCTGTCGCACTACACGGTAGATGAGCTCAAAGCACACCGCATCTGCGTCGGCGAAAAGGCAACACTGGAGTTTCTCTCAGGCATAACGGTACGCGGTCGACTTGAGCACATCCTTCGGCAGGAGCAGCGCAATTTGTTACTGAGCTTTAGTGACTGCACAGTCACCGATCTTGCGGGGCGGGTATTGTTTGAACCGGCCTGGGGTCGTTACGACATGACGGTGGGTGGCTGCATTAGCCGCGTGTTTGGTGGTGTCGCCGATCGCGAGCGATTTCAGCTCTACAAGCCGGCACCGCGCACGCCAACCATCCCGACCCCAGAAGACGTGACACTCATGTCCGGGTACCAGGAGCTGTCGGCGCTCGAGACGGCTGGCGTGAGTGCCGACCCGGCCCTCATTCAGGTTTTGCACGGGTGCTTTGATGCTTATCCACAGGAATGGCTGCTGCGCGTCGAAGCCCTGCGAGCAGGCAGCGGATGCCTCCCGGACGCCCTGCTGGCACGGGCGCGTGGTGAGCTTGATACTCTGGTGAGTGATGCGCAGCATCGAAAGGCCTTGCATCTGGTTTTGCCGACGGAGTTTTAGTTCTCACCGAGCATGCGGGTTGGGTACGTCAACGTAGGGAAGATAGCTTGTGCCGCGTTCGTGCTTGCTTTGAGCGCGGCTTTGCTTGTTGCCTTGAGTGTTACTCAGTAATATTAAGTGACACTCAACAGTGGCTGCCAGAGCCCGGAGTTTTCGCTTGTCTCTTGATTTCGATAGCGCCCGCTTGCCAAATCCGCACATCCGTCCGGAGCATGAGGAGTGGCGCACTCAGCTGCGTCGCTTCATCGATACAGAGATCGCCCCGTTCGCCCAGGACTGGGACGAAGCCGGCGAGATCCCGGAAGATCTGTGGCCCAAAGCGGCTGCGGTCGGATTACTGGGACTCGGATATCCAGAAGCTTACGGCGGCATATCCGAGGGCATAGATTCCTGGCACAACTGGATTACCAATGAAGAACTCAATCGCTTCGCGGTAGGCGGAGTTCCCGCGACGCTGATGGTGCATGGGATAGGCCTGCCCCCGGTGATCAACTGGGGCAGTGAGGCGATGAAACAGCTGGTTGCGCCGCCCGTGTTGTCCGGTCACAGGCATATCTCTCTGGGGATCACCGAGCCTGGTGGCGGCTCCGATGTTGCCAACCTGCGCACAAGCGCTGTGCGCGACGGTGATCACTTTGTAGTCAACGGCTCGAAGACGTATATCACCGGTGGCATGCGTGCTGACTGGGTGTCTACCGCAGTACGCACGGGAAAGGACGGTGCCGGCGGCGTCTCCATGCTGTTGATTCCGACCGACGCCGAAGGCTTTTCGCGGACCTCGCTGGATCGCAAACAGGGCTGGTGGGCTTCGGATACGGCGACGCTGTACTTCGACAATGTACGGGTGCCCGTGAGCAATCTGATCGGCGAAGAGAACAAGGGCTTTTTGGTCATCATGACCAATTTCAATAGTGAGCGTATGTTTATGGCAGCCTCAATGGAGGCCCTCGGTCGGGTTTGTCTCGAGGAAGCCGCTACCTGGGCCCGAGAGCGCAACACTTTCGGCAAACGTTTGGCTGATCATCAGGTTATTCGACATAAGGTTGCGCAAATGAAGCAAAAACTTAACGCAACGCAGGCATATATAAGGGTGTGCTACGAGTCTATGGAGAACGGCCAGGCTAACCCCGGCGACATCGCCCTGCTGAAGGTACAGGCTAGCGAGACCATGGAGTACTGTGCCCGCGAGGCCATGCAAATTCTAGGGGGAGCTGGCTACATGCGCGGGAACAGGGTGGAGCGGATTTATCGTGAAGTGCGAGTCAATGCCATTGGCGGTGGGTCCGAAGAAATCATGCGTGATCTCGCTGCAAGGCAATACGGTTTATGAGTATGCAGCTGTGGCACTGCGTGGGCGCCCGATCCTTGCGTGCGCTGTGGGCGCTCGAAGAACTGGAACTCGATTATGAGCTTGAGGTGTTACCGTTTCCGCCACGGGTGTTTAATCGAGACTATCTCGATATCAATGTGTTGGGCACGATCCCCTTCTTCCGGCACGGCGATTTGACGATGACGGAGTCCTGCGCCATTCCGCATTATCTGGCGAGCCAAGAGGGGAATACGCATCTCGCCGTAGAGACGCAGCACCCGGCCTATGGCGATATGCTCAACTGGATGCATCATGCGGACGCGACCCTGACCTTCCCACAGACGATTGTGCTGCGTTACACCGTGCTTGAACCCAGTCCAGAAAAAACGCCGGTGGCGGATGACTATGCCAAATGGTTTGTTGCTCGCCTGCGTCGACTCGACGCGCATCTGGAGCAGCATGATTATTTGGTAGACGACCGTTTCACTATCGCAGACATCTGCGTCGGCTATGCCCTGTATTTTGCTCGTCAGTTAAAGCTCGATGAGCGATTCAAGCCGCAGACGCATGCTTATCTTGAGCGGCTGATTGAGCGAGAGGCATTTAAACGAGCCGATGCGCTAGGGCGCGGCGCGAACGAATGATTAAACACGCCGACAGAATGCCGGCGCACATTGAAGTGCTCACGAACGCTTGGGCAGCCACATTGCCATCATCAGGAGCTCAGCACTATGAATGCCGCTGTTAAAGAACTGGAGCAGTTTCGCCGCGAAGCCTCGGCCTGGCTTGAGACCAATAAGCCGGGCGATCCCGGGTTTCTCCTGCCACAGTCATTTATGGAAGTAGGATCCGAGCAGCAACTCGATTTTCTGCGCGAGTGGCAACACAAGGTTTGGTCTGCGGGTTACCTGGGCATGGCCTGGCCAAAGGAATACGGCGGTCAGGGCGTGGACCCAGGCTTCCAGAGCATTGTGGACCAGGAAATGCGTCGTCAGGCGGTGCCCATCTGTTTCAACGTCATTGGCCTTGGGTGGGCCGGGCCGCTGATTAACGATATTGGCACCGAGGAGGAAAAGTCCCGCTATCTGAAAGGCATCCTCAGTGCTGAGGATATTTGGTGCCAGGGTTTCTCAGAACCCGATCATGGATCCGATTTAGGTAACGCGCGCACGCGCGCCGAGCGTGACGGCGATGAATTTGTGATTAACGGCAGTAAAATCTGGACCACGCTGGGCAACTTTGCCAAGTATATGATCTTGCTGGCGCGCAGCAATCAGCAAACTGAGCGCAAGTACGATGGGCTCTCGTTCTTTCTTGCGCCCATGCACGGGAACGGCATCGAAACCCGGCCTATTCGCAAACTGACCGGCGAGTATGGCTTCACCGAGACCTTCTTTACAGATGCACGTATCCCGGCGGACTGTTTGATGGGCGCGGAGGGCGATGGCTGGAAAATTGCCATGAAGACCCTGCAGTACGAGCGCGGCGCGGAGGCTGGCGCGGCAGGTGGGCTGGCTTTTGTGCGCATTGTTGTCGACGACCTGATCGCCCAGCTGCGCGAGCTCCGCCGAGACGGCGCACCCCTGTTGGATGACCCTCTGATACGTGATCAGCTAGTCAGCCTGATTATGGAAGAAAAGGCGATTTCGCTGGGTGAGAAGCGATCCACTATCCCGGCGTTGACCAGTGATTATCCTTTGTCGTTACCTTTATCCAATAAATTGCGCTGGACCGAGTACACGCGGCGAATGCGCCAGTTTGCTATCAACGCACAGGGCGCTGACGGCGCTCTATTTGTCGGTGATGAGCGCGCGCGCGAGGGTGGGTTTTGGCAGCGCGCTTATCTCAACAGTTTTTCTGCCACCATCGGCGGCGGTACCAGCCAGGTGCAAGCCAATATCATTGCCGAGCATGTGCTCGGCCTGCCGAAATAGGAGATCTAGAATGTCGGTGATTGGCAGTACAGTCCTGCGTTTCGACGACGAACAAGCGATGCTCTTGGACGTGGCGCGCAGCTTCTGTGCCAGCAAAGGCGGGCTTACGGAAGCGCGGCGGCATCTCGAGACTCCTTTGGATCACAGTCCCGAGCTGTGGCAGGAGATCGTGCAAATGGGCTGGACCGGGATCGGCTTGCCGGAATCCGTGGGAGGAGCAGGCCTGGGTATCGGCGCGGCGGTGCCGGTACTCGAAAGCATGGGCAGAGCCCTTCTGGGTACGCCATTGATGTCGAGTCTGCTGGGCGCACAGCTGTTGCTACGCCTGAATTCCAGAGTCGCTGAGACTATCCTCTCGGAGATTGCGGCTGGCGTACCCGTTTGTGTGGCTGAGCTCGAGTCCGAGGATTGGGGCGATACGGAACTGCAAACGGTGCTTGATGACTCGGGTTGTCTGCAGGGCACCAAGCGTATGGTCATGGATTTGCAGAGCGCTCGCTATGCACTGGTCACGGCGCGTAAACGTGTGGCGAGCACCGGGCAGATTAGCGAACAGAGTGTGCTCGCGGTGATCGATACAGGGAGCTTGCCCGGCGCTGCGGTGACACCACGGATGCTCATCGACAACACGCACCGCGCCGCGGACCTGAATCTGCATGCCGTGAGACCCACACTGGTGATTGAGAGTGCAGGGCTGGATGCCGCTGTCAGTGACTACCGCCTGCTGGGCGCGCTGCTTGTTGCTGCAGAGAGCGCAGGTGCGGCGGCGGCCTGCCTCGATATCGTCGTAGACTACCTGAAGACACGCAAGCAGTTTGGCAAGCTCATTGGCTCTTATCAGGCTTTAAAACATCCGGCAGTTGATATTCTCAACAACGTTGATTCTTCCCGATCCTTTATCTACCACGCAGCGAGCTTGCTGTCGGGAGAGCCGCTGAGCCCGGACCAGGCGGCGGCCTGTCGCATGGCCAAGGTGCAGGCGACAGACACGCTCAAAGAGGCGGGAGACCGCGCCGTGCAATTCCATGGTGGTATGGGGTTCACCTGGGACTGTGATGCGCAACTGTTTATTCGTCGGGCACAGTGGGCGCAGCAGCAATTTGGCGACTCACAGCATCACCGCAAACGCCTGGCCTCGCATCTGTTGGATTGACACGGGCAGATCATAGACATTTGTCCTGCGGCGGAATCCTTCAGGCCGTTGTATGCGTAAAAACCTAAATGAGTAAGCAATTTCCCCAACGTCCCTCCATCAAGCGCGGCAGTTTAGGCCGAGGACTTGCGGTGTCCATCGCGGGTCTGCGCGCCGGGGGTGCTTTCGCTCTTGGTTCAGCGCTGGGTAAGCTGCGTGGCGACGAAGCGCAGAGCAGTGAAATGCTGCGCCGGGAGGCTCGCAGGTTTACCGCTGAGCTTGGGCGTCTCAAGGGCAGCTACGTCAAGATCGGTCAAATGATGGCGCTGCTTGGCGAGCATTTTCTTCCGCCGGCCCTCACCGATGCACTGCATGATCTTGAATCCCAAACGCATCCATTAGATTGGAGCGAGCTCGAGCCCGGTGTGCGTAAGAGTCTGGGCAAACGTCATCGAGAGCTCCACATTCAACGCAAGGCACTCGCAGCCGCGTCCCTGGCGCAGGTGCATCGCGTGCGACGGCGGTCTGATGGCGCTGAGTTGGTTCTCAAAGTGCAATATCCCGATCTCGCGGCGGTGATCGATGACGACTTCGACGCGGTGGTCAGAATGTTGCTGCTGGCTCGCTGGATCAAGGCTGGCCGTGACCTGGACGAGTGGTTGAAGCAGATGCGCGATCAGCTACACCTGGAAATCGATTATCAGCGTGAATTCGACATGACCCGACAGGCCCGCGAGCGATTTGTCGATGAATGTCGCTACGCCAAAACCTACTATGTACCTGAAGTGTATGCGGACTACTCCGGAGAGACCCTGCTCGCTCTCGAGTTTATTGACGGTGTCGGGGTCAACAGTGCAGAAGTGGCCGCCCTGTCCCAGACGCGGCGCAATGCGCTGGGTATTGCCATGCTCGAGCTGTTTTTTATCGAACTGTACGAGTGGGGCGTTTTGCAAACCGATCCAAATTTCGGCAATTACCTTATTCGATCAAGTGATGATTCTGATCAGTTGGTATTGCTCGATTTCGGTTCTACGATCGCCTGCGACGACGATTTTCGCCATCACTTCGGCAATGCGATCGCCGCCGGACAGATTGGCGATCATCGCCTGCTGCTTGACAGTCTTCGAGGGCTCGAATGCCTGCCCGACGATGCGACGGAATTTGCGCGCGAGACCTTTGCTGAATTCTGCGAAATGTTGCTAGAGCCACTCCGGAAGCCCGGAGATCTGCCCCCGGAGTTTCTCAACGCCAAGGGTGAATATTGCTGGGGCAGTTCGCAGCTTATGCGGCGGGTGGGAAAGCACGCGGCGAGTTCGGCGGCTACTCGCCACTTCGCTACGCCGTCCCGGGATTTTGCGTTGATCGTACGTAAGCTTACCGGCGTGTTTACCTTTATTTCGGTGCTCGACGCCGAATTCAATGGTTATGAGCTAGTGCATCGCTACATCGACGATTGGATCGGTGATTGACCGTGCCCGGAAGTCAGAGATTCGTTGGAGAGGCAGGCAATGGGTGACGCGGGCGATACCGGTGACACTGGAGATGCCGGTAGTAAAAAAGGTTTCCAGGCGGCCCAGACAAAGTCTCATGGCAAGGCGGTCCCCAAAACGCGCTTCGGGCGGTTTGCCAAAGTCGCCAAGCTCGCGGGTGGCGTGGCCGGCGGCATGCTCGCCGAAGGTGCCCGCCAGTACCGGGCGGGCAACCGACCCAGCAAACGCGACATGCTTTTTACGCCGTCGAATGCACGGCGGGTAACACAGCAGCTCTCGGAGATGCGTGGCGCCGCTATGAAGATGGGCCAGATTCTGTCTATGGATTCCGGAGAATTCCTCCCCAAAGAGCTGACGGACATTTTTGCCAGTTTGCGCTCAGAAGGCACGAACATGCCGGTTGCGCAATTGGAGGAGACCATGGCTGAAGCCTACGGCTCCGATTGGGAATCCGAGTTTCAGCTTTTCGACCGCTACCCGATTGCGGCGGCATCGATTGGACAGGTCCATCGCGCGGTGGCGCATGATGGAACGGAGCTCGCCCTCAAAGTACAGTATCCGGGCGTTGCGCAAAGTATTAGCAGCGATGTGGATAACATCGCCACGGTACTGCGTTTATCGGGCTTGTTGCCCGCCGAGGTGGACATACAGCCGTTTCTTGACGATGCCAAGCAGCAGTTGAACGATGAAGCGAACTATCTGAAAGAAGCCAGGTTTCTGCAGCGCTTCAACGATGTGCTGGGTGATGACGATCGATTTCTGTTACCCGCGCTTGTGCCCGAGCTCACCAAACGCAACGTTCTTGCGATGACCTACGTGGCGGGTGGACCCATCGATGCCCTGGTTCGTCGACCACAGGACGAGCGCGATCGCGTGATGTCCGCGCTCATGGATCTCATGCTAACGGAGCTGTTTGAGCTGCGCATGGTGCAAACCGATCCAAATTTCGCCAATTATCAATATCGCTGGTCCACCGGCGATATTGTATTGCTGGATTTTGGCGCTACACGTGAATTCAAGGCGCGGTTTGTCAGCAACTATCGCAAATTGGCGGCCGCAGCGGTTGCGGGGGACCGGGATGCAATGGCGATTGCCGCCGAAAAGGTCGGCTACTCTATTGGTGATGAGGATTCGCATTACCGGGAGCTTGTACTGGAACTGCTGCTGCTTGCGCTGGAGCCGCTACGTCACGACGAAAACTACGATTTCAGCCAGTCCACGATGCCCGCCCGGCTTTCACAGCTGGGAAAGGCGGCAAAAGAGTATGCAGATTTTTGGAAAGCGCCCCCGACCGATGTGGTGTATTTCCACAGAAAGCTCGGCGGCATGTTCATGCTGGCATCGCGTATGCAAGCCAAGGTCAACACTCACGAACTCATGCAGCATTGGCTGTAATCAGTCAGACAAAAAGAATGACCCCGATGAACCCATGAGGAAGCGCTAACATGCCGAAGTCGGTACGACGCAGGACAGCTATAGAGGGTGAGCGCTGTCTGCGACTCGTCCTCGGTGATCAGCTAGGTCTCGATTGCCCGACGCTTGCCAACGCCGATCAGGATCGCGACGTGATTTTATTTGCGGAAGTGGCCGAGGAGGCCACCTACGTAAAGCACAATCGGCACAAGATTGTGCTTATCTTTAGCGCTATGCGGCATTTCGCGCAGCAGCTCCAGGCGCAGGGTTTCACGGTAATCTATAGGCCCTACGAGGAATCAGTGGGCAGTCTCGAAGAGGCTGTTGTAGATGCGCTCAAAGCATCGGCGGCCACTTCCCTGGTGATTACCCAGCCGGGGGAGTACCGCCTTCTCAAGCGAATGCAGGCCTGGGAATCACGCTTGAATGTCCCGGTGCTGCTCCTTGAGGATTCTCGTTTCCTCGCGTCCACACAGGACTTTGACAACTGGGCGGAAGGTCGCAAGCAGTTGCGCATGGAGTATTTTTACCGCGAGATGCGCCGGCGCTACAAGCTACTGCTGGATGCAAATGGCGAGCCCGAAGGCGGTAAGTGGAATTACGATGCCGAAAATCGCAGCGGCTGGCGCGGTCAGTGCCCGGTACCCGAGCGCCCGGCGGTGGAGCTGGATTCCGTAACGCAGGAGGTCATCGAGCTGGTTGAACGTGAGTTTCCGGACAACCCCGGAGATTTGACGCAGTTCCGGCTGGCGGTCACGGCGCAGGCAGCGCAGTCGCAGTTTGATTGGTTTTGTGCTCACGCGCTGGGCGATTTCGGCAACTACCAGGACGCCCTGGCCGAGGAGTCGCCGTGGATGTTCCACAGCCTGGTATCCATGTACATCAACATAGGGCTGCTCGCGCCACTATCCGTCTGCGAGCAGGTGCAGGCCACCTGGCGTCAGGGCCGTTGCTCGCTCGCTGCCGCTGAGGGCTTTATCCGCCAGGTTCTCGGGTGGCGCGAGTATGTGCGTGGCATTTACTGGCGCGCAATGCCGGGTTATGCCGAGAAGAACACCTTCGCGGCGCAGCGTCCATTGCCTGACTGGTTTTGGAATGCGGACACCGACATGCGCTGTCTTCAGCAAGCCTTGCAGCAGACCCTCGAACATGGCTACGCGCATCATATCCAGCGCCTTATGGTTATCGGAAACTTCGCGCTGCTTGCCGGGCTCGATGTGCGTGAAGTCTGTCAGTGGTATCTCGCTGTCTATGTCGACGCGTTCGAGTGGGTCGAGTTGCCCAACACGCTTGGCATGGCGCTGCATGGCGATGAGGGGCTGATGGCCAGCAAGCCCTACGCGGCGTCCGGGAAATACATACAGCGACAGGGGAATCATTGCGCCCAGTGTCGCTACGACCCTAAGAAAACTACGGGCGAGGGTGCCTGTCCTTACAATAGCCTCTATTGGCACTTTATCGATCGGCATCAGGAATACCTGCGGGGCAACGCCCGTATGGGGCTGATCGTGGGTGGTTGGCAAAAACGTGATCCCGGAGATCGTAAGGCTATCGTCGCCTGGGGAGACGGCGTGCTCGCAACGCTAGGTGATTAAGCCACGAGATCCTGCACTCTGCCCTGATATCAGGCGGTTGGGCTAGATTAGCCTGGATCCGGCCGAGGAATTTGTGAGCGCTGCCCCGCACATCGCCTGGAGCAATAGACGATCTCATCCCAGTTGTTTTTCCAGCGTGCGCGCCAGTGAAACGGTCGCTCGCACACCGGACATTGTTTTTCAGCGCGGGGCTTTCTCGGTTGAGCGACCTTGTTCTGGCGTTTGCGGCCCATCAGTCGGCCGGGGGTATTGGCCAGTCAGCGGCGTCTGTGACGTAATCGGGCTGCGCGGCGCGGTGACCGTCCCATTTCGTGGTGAAGGTTCCGACCGGATCATAGATTGCCGTCTGCTTGCCGATATCAAAGGCTCGTCCGCCTCGGGGATCTGCGCCCACCCCGGCGATGTATTGCCAATTGCCGTAGTTGCTGGCGACCTCGTAGTCGACCAAATGCTTTTCAAAAAATGCTGCCCCGTAGCGCCAATCAATGCCGTAGTTGTTTATCAGGCAGCTCGCAGTGATTTGTCGTCCACGGTTGCTCATCCAGCCGGTTGCAGTCAACTGATGCATAAACGCATTCACCAGAGGGAAGTTCGTATCGCCTGCACACCAGCGTGCAAAGTTTCGCGGTTCGAAGGTGCATCTCGACACTGTGGACTGCCGACCGCCATGACGAAAAAGTGTCACTCCATCTTCGATCGCCCGCCAGTAAAAATACTCGCGCCATAAGAGCTCGAAATACAGCCAATAGGTTGATTCGTTGGCACCATGCGTTGCTTCATGCGCAGCGATAGCGGCAGCGATGGCACGCACTGAGAGGTTCCCGTTGGCCAGCCAGGGCGAGAGGGTCGAACTTCCCTGGAGCGGGTCCAGACCGTTACGCGTCTCTTTGTAGCGACGGATACCGCCCTCAGCGTCAAGGAACTGTCGCAAGCGTCGCTGTCCCGATGTGCTGCCGCCGCGTATGGGCAATTCCAGAGGTGCCTTGATGTGCGGGGGGAGTATCGGATTGAAGTCTGCGGCGACCGGCGGCGGTAGCTGCGGGATGCTTCGCTGGGGCAAGTCCGGGTGAAGCGCTGATTCAACCTCACGCCGAAATGGTGTAAATGTCTCGGGTAGTCCGTTTTTGAGCGCGCTTATGGCACTTGCGTCAAACAGCGTATTGCCACGGTGGACGTTTATTGGCGCGAGAAGTCTGTCGCTGAGTACACGTACCGCGCGCTTTTCGTACGTGCCGGGACATTCGCTGACGTGCACCGAGTCAATGGCGTAGTCTCGTATGAGGTCGGGAATAACCAGTTCTGGCGAGCCATGTAACACCAGCAGTTGCTGCCCTAAAGGCTCCAGCTCGCTGTTCAGGGCGATCAGGCTCTCCGCAATAAATCTTTCACGCTGTCGGCCCAGGCCCTGACTGTTGCACCAGGGGCGCTGGCGCGGCCACAGGTATAGCAGCAGAAGCTCGTCGGCGGCGGCGGCCGCGCTCGCGAGACCGGGCTGGTCATCCAGTCTAAGATCGTTGCGAAACCAGTAGAGCACACGCATAAGTAAAACAGAGACCCGGATTAACAAGATTTTGACGTTCAGTCGAATTTTACGCAGGGTTTCCGGTCTCAGATGCTTGTGAGCGTTCGCGCCGCCTGCTGCCGTATAGAAATCGTATCGCGGCTGGGCTAGTCTTCGCTCCGCTGCGGAGCGAACCTGTTGCAGCCGTCACTCGCACTCGCCGCTTTTATCGGCGACTTGTAGTCCCGATATTCAGCAGGATAAGCATGCATTCTAACGCCGCTCTTTTTCGTCCCCTCAAGCTGGGCAAGCTTGAGCTCGCAAACCGGGTAGTCATGGCACCCATGACCCGCAGCCTGTCGCCCGGCAATGTGCCGCATGCGGGCGTAGCGGATTACTACCAACGCCGCGCGGCGGGTGGGGTAGGGCTGATAATCACTGAAGGTACCTGTGTGAATCACGCCGCGGCAAATGCTTATACCGACGTGCCGTACATATGGGGTGAAGAACGGCTTGAGGGTTGGCGCCGAGTCGCGGATGCGGTGCATGCCCATGGCGGCTTGATTGGCCCCCAGTTGTGGCACACGGGCGGTATGCGGCGCTCGGGAACGCTTCCCGAGGGCGACATTAACGGATATACACCGTCGGGTATGAACATGCCCGGCAGAATAAGTCGTCACGTAATGACACAGCAGGATATCGACGATGTGGTCAGGGCGTTTGCAGAGGCCGCAGCTGACGCCAAGGCTTGCGGATTTGACATGCTCGAGATTCATGGCGCTCACGGTTATCTGTTGGATCAGTTCTTTTGGGAGGGTACTAATCAGCGCACCGATGCCTATGGTGGTTCGCTTGAAAAACGCGGTCGTTTTGCCTGTGAGGTAATCGCCGCGTGCCGCGATGCGGTCGGGCCCGATTTCACCATCTCCCTGCGCTGGTCCCAGTGGAAGCAGCAGGACTACACGGCGCGTCTTGCAAATACCCCCGACGAGCTTGAGCTTTTTCTGGCACCTCTGTGTGAGGCCGGAGTGGATATTTTTCACTGCTCGCAGCGGCGTTTCTGGGAGCCTGAATTTGCAGGCTCCACGCTAAATCTGGCCGGCTGGACGCGCCGCTTGACGGGCAGGCCCACAATCACCGTGGGCAGCGTTGGCCTGGACGCGGAATTTATTCCCGCGGAAGGAGAAACGGGCTTTCGCGACGCGGAGCCAGCTTCCCTGGATGAGTTGATGCGTCGCCTAGAGGCGGAGGAGTTTGATCTTGTCGCGCTTGGGCGAGCCCTGATTGCTAATCCCGATTGGGTAGAGAAGGTTAGAAACCAAAAGAGTGGATTGTTATCTTCTTACCGCAAAGAAATGTTATCGGCGCTTAATTGAGCTGAGGCGTTTACCTCGCGGTAGGCGGTTACCGCCAAGGTCTGCTGCCCTTTGGTCTCGTGCTTGGTCTCCAGCAGCAGTCTATCCTGCAGCATTTTGACGCGGTCTGCGAGGACATTGTTTTGCGCACGCAGATCCCGCATGCGCTGACGCTGCGGCTCGAGCAGTCTGTTATCGACGACATCCGGGGCCGGAGTCTCCAGCAGCGGCGAGGGCTTGGCACCCGGCAGTTGCGCTAGAACATGCTTGGCCACTGGTGTCATTGCGCCCAAAAAAGTGGTGCCAGGGGTGCTCCAGGCAAGGTAGCTGAACGCGGCGCTACCCACGAGGAGTGCGGAAGCAGAGCACAGTCTGGCGAGCCTGCGCGCCTGTCGCTTGCGCGGTGGCGTCCGGCTCTCAGCAGGTGCGGCGGGTACTGAAGCAGGCGTCTGCGATATTTCATTGCGCGATGTCGGCGGGGCTATCTGTGTCCGTACCGCTGAGGATTGCGCGCGCTGCGCCTGCACCGCTTGCAGAAGATCGGCGCTTAGCCATCGGTTGGCTACAGGTGGCTGCACACGCGCCCCCGACCCAACGCTTTCGCATGGTAGAGATGCGTGTCTGCGCGTCGCACCAGGCTTTCTTCGTCGTCACCCTGTTCATAAGCTGATATTCCAATACTGATATCTGGCCGGGCGTTATCAGCACAACTTGCGACACCCAACTCCTCGTCGCTTAAGCGAGCCAAATTTGCGCGGATCTGGGCGGCGGCATTTTCGGCGCCCTCGAGGGTAGTGTGGGGTAAGAGGATGGCGAATTCATCACCGCCGTAGCGGAATCTCAGATCTGAACCCCGGGTGCTGCGCTCAAACACATCAGCGATGGCTCG
This sequence comes from Congregibacter sp., assembly GCA_045105635.1. Taxonomy (GTDB): domain Bacteria; phylum Pseudomonadota; class Gammaproteobacteria; order Pseudomonadales; family Halieaceae; genus Congregibacter. The sequence goes on along the minus strand of JBGCDU010000005.1, from coordinate 70,821 downwards.
CAGTACGCGGTCGCCACCGACGTGCCCCAGGCAATCATTCACCGCTTTGAAATGATCGACATCGATCATCAGCATCGTCAATGGGCTGCCGTGGCGACGGGAGCGGGATAGCTCGGTTTTCAACCAGTGATTCAGCGAGTTTCTATTTCCGAGTCCGGTCAGCGAGTCCTGGGTTGCCCGCGACTTTAATGCCGTGATTTCCTGTGCGACTATCAGGCAGCGAGATAAGGCGCCCAGCGCCTGTTCGATTACCAGTAGTTCGTCTTCGCTGTAGCGGTCACGTCGGCACAGGGATACGCTGCCCAGCGCCACACTATCCAGATTGAGCTCGTACTGGGCGCTGTGGTGACGACGATTTCCCAGTTTCAAGCTGTCGCCTGCTTTGGCAGACACATAGCTCAGGCCATCCGCCAACGACAGGTCTACGGCCCAGCGGAAAAAGCGCGTGATCAGCTCCTGGTCGTCGCTGCAGCCTATGACGCGTTGAAGTAGCAGAAAGATCTGCTGCTCCGAACCTTCCTGCCAGGTAATCGATGCGGCGATCGCGGCATTGCCGGTCGGCTTTTGCGGTGCGGGTGGTCCAATACGATTCTGAATGGCCGTAGTGAACGGAATGACTTTCTTCATGGCCCCTACCCTCTTGCTATAGCGGAGATACTGTCCGCGGAGGCTTAAAAATATTCTTCAGACAAGGCACAGCAAGTGGCGTGCCAAGTTTTTATTTATATTTTCTGCGTAAGATAGGGGTGTTTTCGGCGAATTTGGCGACAAAAGATGATTTTTGCACCTGAGGTGTCGTTTTATTGTCGTCCCAGAGATGGGTTCTGATCACGGTACGTGAGTAGGCGTCAAGAAACTGACTGCTGGTGGCATGCGTTTTAGAGCTGGTGCGTGATACTACTGAGGGAAAGAAGAAGACTTAGGGGGAGAACCGCAGAGTCTGAGGGTTACTAAAGGTTGTTGGGGGTCGTAAATGGTCGTCGAGTGGAGTCAGGCTTTACCGAGGCTGCGGCTCTCAGAGCCATGCTCTTTTGCGCCGCTTAGCGAATACACGTCAGACTTTGAACTCTCGCCGCGCAGTACATCCAGCGCACCCTGAGCACGCTCCTGCAGACGCACGATCAGGCCACCATTGCGCCGGTTGTTTTCTTGACACTGCGCGGCAAGCGCCGAGAGTTCTGCTTGCAACTGGCGCAATGCCTGCGAGTCGTTCACCTGAGAGACAAGATCGCCCAGGCTCAGGTCCGCGGACAAGCCTTTTTCATTCATCCACTGTAGGCGCTGCTGCTGTTGGTTGCGATGGGATTCTACGGCGCTGACTTTGCTGCCGGTGACCTCTTCCAGGCGCGTCACGGCGCTGTCCACAAGCGCTGCATATTCCTCGCTGAGAGTGGAGTCGAGGACTTGCAGAGTGCCGAGTTCCTGGCTCAAGAGCTGCAGTAGCTCGAGGCCCTCAGGGGTCTCGCTTGAAGTGCGGGTGTCTTCGTTCTGAGCTGTCACTATATTCGCTCTTATAGTGTCTCTCAGGTAAGTTCACGCTCACTTTTCAGGAGGTTTTCGACTATTTTCTCGGCATCGACTTCATAGCTGCCATCATTGATGGCTTGGCGAATGGTATCGACACGCGCCTGATCAATCCCCGGCAATTCTCGCAACTGAGTTTCCAGTTGCAGGAGGTCTGCCGCCGTCTGTGTAAAAGACACGGATTCAGCGGCGCTGTCACCGCTAGGAGCGCCTTCCACGCCCTTGCGGGCGGTCGCAGATGCAGCAACGTCTCCGCTGCTTTGCGCGCCTTGGCCGATGTCACTCTTTTGTGTGCGTACTGTGGTAATGCTGCTGTCTACCGGATTCATAATACTTCCTCTCTCAAGCCATCGTAACTCACTGCTTCAGTCGCGTCTTCTAACACACCGAAATTCAGTCGCCTTAACTGGTGCTGGTTTTCCGGTCGTTAGCGGAGTTGCCTGACATTAAGCCTGCACGATTGCCGCCTCATATGCTCTTAGCGACAGAATAAAAAAAAACATTAGTAAAGATCTTAAACTTTGTCCGTGATCCAGATCATCAGGGTATGCGCACGCTGCCGTCGCGCAAAACTACGCCCTCAATACGTTTTCCGGAGTTTGAGTTAGTGACCATTAAATGGTCTCCCTCCGCGCCGTTTGCCATGGCTTTTCCCTGCATCCGCACTTGCAAGCCACCTGTGCCGGCGACCAACGTGACCGTTTGTCCCCGCGCGACCAGTCTGGGCAGTGCCACGTGGCCATAGCGCAGCGTGGATCCCGCGGGCAGAGCGCGTTTGAGCTCCATGCCCTCTGCCAGCTTGGGGTCGACAATGAAGTCGGCATCCCGCGATGTGATGCGCTGTTTTTTGATGGATAGGTCATTGACGCCGATCAATGCCCCGCGCGGCAGCGCGCGGGCCAGAACCGGCAGCAGCATGGCGGCGCTGACATCTGCGCGGAGGTACAAAGTCCAGGGCACACTGCCGGCGCAGCGCACGCCGTAACTTACCGGCCCCAGTGCGCGGCCCGCATGCGGCCTGACGATGTCCAGCTGTTGATCGCACTGGGCGGGCCGCAGCCGCTGATCCAGCGGACGCACGCGCACATCGATGTCTTCAAAGCCCTGCTCTACCGCTGCCGACAGTGCCGCGCTCTCGATCGTTGCCAAGATGTCGTCGTGCGAGTGTGTTGGTCCACCCTGCGCGGCTGTTGCCGTAGCCGTCGCAAGCGCTGCGCATGCGATAAAAAGGCTGAAGATGAGGGTCAACGTACGGCATGCCCGTTGCCTGAGTATATATAAAGGCCAGAGCAGCGCTGCACCAGCTCGCTTTAGCGGGATCCAAAGACCCCCTTGTCCATGGTCTTTACCAATTGTGTGAGTCATAGCGTCATTTTTCCGCCGATTAGTACAGTAATAGAGCTTCGCAGCTACTCGCAGCACAAAACATGCCAGATCTCGAAAGACTCTCTGGCCTTGTCGGCACCCGAACCATCCTAGAGGACGGCATTCACCGCAACTCCTACCGGCAATGATTGCCGCCGCGACCGTGTATTGCCGTTTGGCTGCAGGTAGAAATACCTTAAATACTTGAAAAATATAGATAAAAAATTATGGCACGCGTTTTGTATACCAATACCAGCAAAGCAGGAATGTTCAGGAGCTTTAAACGATGGGTCCAATTGAGAAAGCGCTAGGTGTATCGCCGCAGGTACTGTCACTGCGCGCGCAGCGTACCGAATTATTGGCGGCTAACATCGCGAATGCTGACACCCCCGGATACAAGGCGAAGGATATTGATTTCGCTTCGGCGATGCGCAGCGCAAGCGAGGCACAGGAGGGTCTGCGTCGCACAAATGCCCGACACATGTCGGCAGGCGGCAGCACCGGTGATGACGCATCGATCATGTACCGCGTACCTGCGCAGTCATCGATGGACGGTAACACCGTCGAAAGTCATCGGGAGCACGCTGCTTTTATGGATAACGCCGTGCGCTATCAGGCCAGCATCACCTTCCTGGAAGGCCGGATCAACGGGCTGCGCACCGCTATTCGCGGCCAGGCATAAGGAGTAGTTGCGATGAGTCTTTTTTCTGCCATTGACGTGGCCTCAACGGCCCTGGACGCGCAGACAGCCCGTCTAAATACCATCTCCAGCAACCTGGCCAATGCAAACACGGTCAGCAGTAGTGCCGACGGCGCCTATCGCGCACAGCACGTGGTGTTTCAAACGATGTACGACGATGCGATGGGAGACAGCCAGGGCATTAACGCCGGTGTGAAAGTGACCGACGTGATGCTGTCAGATTTGCCCGCCAAGCGCGAGTACGCGCCCGCGCATCCAATGGCCAACGAGGACGGCTTTATTTACCGCTCGACGGTTAACTCCGTTGAGGAAATGGCCAACATGATTGAAGCGTCGCGGTCCTATCAGAGCAGTGTGGAGGCGATGAACACCGCCAAGCAACTGATCATGCGCACGCTCACGCTTGGGCGATAAGACTTACACGGAGGAATACCAAGAGCTATGACTGACCTTGCCACTATTAACGAACTATTTCCTACGCGCACGGAGAGCACCGATCGTGCGACCAACTCTGTCGATGAGTTGGGCTCCGATGCTTTCCTGCAGCTGATGGTTGCGCAGATGGAAAACCAGGATCCGACAAAGCCGATTGAGAATACCGAGTTTGTCGCCCAGCTTGCGCAGTTTGGCACCGTATCGGGTGTTCAGGAGCTCAACGAAAGTTTCGCGGGACTGTCTTCGTCGCTGGCGTCGAGCCAAAGCTGGCAGGCGGCATCGCTGGTTGATCGCAGTGTCGTGACCGAAAGTAACCTGGGTCAGCTGGAAGCGTTTGTCGGTCCTGATGGCGAGGTGCAGATGGGGCTTGCGGCAACGGTCGATTTCGAGGGCACCGCTGCTGGCGGCAATATCTATGTGCAGGATCTCACCGGGCGCCTGGTGTATTCGACGGCGCTGCCCTCGGGCGTGACCGGTGAGCTGCAAGTCCAGTGGGACGGTCTCGATAACGACGGTAAGCCAATGGAGCCAGGTAGCTACAGGATATCCGCAGAGTCAGCTCTGAACGGACAAAACACCGCGATTCCAGTCTACGCACACCAGCGTGTGGATTCTGTCGCCATCGACAGCACTAGTGGTGGCGTCACGCTCAACCTTAGTGGCGGCGGCAGTGTCGCAGTCAACGAAGTCAAACAGTTTCTATAGCGTCTACGAATTTAGCCCAGGAGATCAACTATGACGTTCAGTACAGCCATTTCAGGCATCAATGCAGCAAACTCCGAACTCGGAGTCATCAGTAACAACATCGCGAACGCGTCGACGACAGGCTTTAAAACCTCGCGCGCGGAATTTGCCGATGTGTATGCGGGCAGTCTTCTGGGCGCGGGTAGTAACGCGGTCGGTCTGGGTGTAACTCTCGCCGGTGTCGCGCAGGAGTTCGGTCAGGGCAACATCAATTTCACTAACAACTCGCTGGATTTGGCGATTAACGGCGGCGGCTTTTTCCAGCTGAGCCGGGATGGTGCGCTGGAATACACACGTTCAGGCAGCTTTCAGGTGGATAGAGAGGGATTTATCGTATCCAACCAGGGATTGAAGCTGCAGGGATTCCAGGTCGATCGCGGCGGTGACGTAACCGGGCAAATCGGCGATGTACGGATCGACACCTCGCTGATTGACCCGCGCCAAACGTCCAATGTCGAGTTCACCACCAACCTGGATTCTCGTGATATCGATCTGGGTACCGGCTTTGCAGACAACGGGCCGTATGATTCTTTTGCCATCCCCGCGACGGCGCCAAGTCCCTCCGACTTTAACGCTACAACCTCTACCACGCTGTATGACTCACTGGGTAACCAGCACGTTTTGAGCCTCTACTACGTCAAGACGGACACGCCAAACACCTGGGAAGTGTATTCGCTGATCGATGGACAAAGCCAGAATGGCGGTGCGCCAACGCAGCTCGAATTCACCTCCAACGGGCAGTTTGACCCAGCGTCCGCAACGGTTATGGATATCGTGGGTTGGGTGCCTGTTGATGCTGCCGGTGCGGTCAACGGCTCCGCAACACAGGATATGGCGGTCGATGTCTCCGCAACCACGCAGTTCGGTACGCCCTTTGCGGTATCAAGCATTGTGCAGGACGGTTTTGCGGCGGGACAGCTTCGCGGTCTTGAGATCGACGAATCCGGTATCGCCTTTGCGCGTTATACCAACGGTGAGTCCCGGGCACTGGGCCAGGTAGCGCTCGCCAACTTCAACAACCAGAACGGTTTGCAGGCGATCGGTGACACGAACTGGGTAGAAACCTTTGCATCGGGTTCGCCTAACGTTGGTCAGCCCGGCACCTCGGGATTGGGTGTGGTGCAGTCCGCAGCGCTGGAAGATTCCAACGTGGAAATTACCGAGCAGCTCGTGGATTTGATCATCGCGCAGCGCAACTTCCAGGCGAACGCGCAGGTGATTCAGTCTGCGGACGCGATTACACAAACCGTAATCAACCTGCGCTAAGCGCAGGCCTGATCTCTGAGACATTGAGCAGCTAAAGTTATGGACGGATTTATTCACATTGCGGCGGGCGGGGCGAAGGAGTCCATGCTGGCGCAGGCGGTTAACGCGCACAACCTGGCGAACGCCTCTACGGTGGGTTTTAAGGCCGATATGGTGCAGGCCGAGAGTCTGTATCTGAAGGGTGAAGGAGATTCCACTCGAGCGTTCAAACGTATTGGTGGCATCGGTACGGACTTTAGCAGCGGTGCAATGACACAGACCGGACGCGATCTGGATATCGCCATCGATGGTCCGGGCTGGATCGCAGTACAGGACGACGGTGGCGGCGAGGCGCTGACGCGACGCGGCGATTTACGCATCGACGAGTTCGGACAGTTGCTTAACGGCGTGGGTCAGGCGGTCATGGGTAACGATGGACCGATTGCGCTGCCTCCTTTCTCCTCAATGACGATCGGCACGGATGGGACTATTTCAATTGTCCCGCTGGGCGAACCGCTAAACGCGGTCGCGACCCTGGATCGAATAAAGCTGGTGAATCCGCCGGAAGACGCTCTCAGTAAGAACGCCGCTGGCATGATTCAGACCGAGGACGGTCTGCCTGCAGAGGCTGACGGCAGCCTGCGCATAGCGACGGGTGCGCTGGAGTCCAGCAACGTGAGCACCGTGGGTGCGATGGTACGGATGATCGAGCTCTCTCGGGAGTTTGAGCAGTATATGAAGATGGTGACGGTCGGGGAAGAATTGGATACCTCATCAGTCAGCCTCATGCGAATGCAGTAAGGAGTAAATTGTGAATCAATCACTGTGGATATCAAAAACCGGTCTCGATGCGCAGCAGACCAAAATGTCGACTATCGCCAACAACCTGGCGAATGTGGGTACCACGGGTTTCAAGCGCGGCAGGGCGATCTTTGAAGACCTCATTTACCAGAACGTGCGCCAAGTCGGCGCGCAGTCGTCCCAGGACACGCTCTTGCCGTCTGGCTTGCAGGTAGGTACCGGCACGCGCGTCGTTGCGACGGAGCGTTTGTTTACCCAGGGCAATCTGACCAAGACCGACAACTCTCTGGATATCGCGGTCAACGGCCGCGGTTTTTTTGAGATTTTGCTTCCCGATGGCACCCAGGGTTATACCCGCGACGGTTCCTTCCAGCTGAATGACCAGGGTGTAATGGTGACGTCTGCCGGCTACCAGCTGCAGCCGCCGATTACCATTCCCCAGGATGCACTGTCGGTCAGCATTGCGCCGGATGGGACGGTGTCAGTGCAACAGCCGGGCACGGCAGCTGCCACGCAGGTGGGTAGCGTGCAATTGTCCGATTTTATTAACCCCGGCGGATTGCAGGCGCGGGGAGAAAATCTCTATCTGGAATCTGGTTCCAGCGGCGCGCCGCAGCCTGGCACGGCTGGGCTGAATGGCTTGGGCACCATGTCCCAGGGCTATGTCGAAAGCTCCAACGTCAACGTGGTGGAAGAGCTGGTCAACATGATTGAGACCCAGCGCGCTTACGAGATGAATTCGCGCTCGATCTCAACCGCGGACCAAATGCTTCAGTACGTGTCTAATAATCTTTAAGGCTTGAGCATGCAGTTAAAGCACACAAAGCAACGTCTTTTGAGCCTTCTGGCCAGTCTGAGCATGCTTGGACTGGGCGCCTGTGCCGGCGTCGAGGGCACGTCGCATCCGGACTACATGGCGATCGAACCGATCGAATACCCGGATATTTCCGAGACCAGCGCACCCAGTACGGGCAGCCTTTACGTGAGCAGCCGCTCTATGTCTCTGTTCACCGATGTGCGTGCCCATCAGATTGGCGACATCGTCAGTGTATTGCTGGTAGAGCAGACATCGGCTGCAAAAAGCGCGGACACGGGCCTGGATAAGTCCAGCAACACCAGCATTACCGACCCTACGCTGTTTGGTGCACCGGTGACGATCAATGGTCGTTACAACCTGGGATCCAGTCTTCAATCCAGTAATTCCTTTGAAGGTGAGGGTACGAGTAATCAAAGCAATAGCCTGCAGGGTTCCATTGCGGTACAGGTCTCGCGTGTGTTGCCGAACGGCAACCTGGTAGTGCAGGGCGAGAAGTGGATCCGCATTAATCAGGGTGATGAGTACATTCGTCTGCGTGGCATCGTACGCCCCGCGGACGTCGGCCCGAACAACACGATTGCATCGACCCAGATCGCAGATGCCAGGATTTCCTACAGCGGCACTGGCCCGCTGAATCAGAGCAATACACCCGGCTGGATGACACGCTTTTTCATGAGCCCGTTGATGCCGTTTTAGGAATGAAAGCTATGCACATTTATAGTAACCAGCCCCAGATCCTGCAGCAGCTAGAAGGTCGATCAGGTGCATTGCGCCGGATTGCCGTTTATCTGCTTAGTCTTGCGCTTCTCTGCAGTGGCTGGCCACTCGCGCAGGCAGAGCGCATCAAGGACATTGCCGGGATAGCTGGCGTGCGCAGTAATCAGCTGGTTGGTTACGGTCTGATCGTAGGACTGGATGGCAGTGGAGATCAGGTGATTCAGGCGCCGTTTACGGTGCAGAGCTTGCGCAGTTTCCTCACTCAAATGGGTGTCAATCTGCCAGCAGGCGTGAACCCTCAGTTAACCAATATTGCCGCAGTGTCTGTGCACGCAGAACTGCCGGCCTTTTCCAAGCCTGGGCAGACTTTGGACGTGACCGTGTCCTCCCTGGGTAACGCCAAGAGTTTGCGCGGTGGCTCGCTTTTGCTGACCGAGTTGAAAGGGCCTGATGGTCAGGTTTACGCACTGGCGCAAGGTTCACTGCTGGTCAGCGGCTTTGGCGCTAATGGCGCGGACGGTTCCAGCGTGACGGTTAACGTGCCCAGTGCAGGTCGTATCCCTAACGGCGCCACCGTAGAACGCGGCGTGCCCAGCCCCTTTGGTACCTCCCCGGTGGTGGTCATGAACCTGCACACCGCGGATTTCACTACGGCCCAGCGCGTCGCTACGAGTATCAACGAGACCCTGGGTGATGATGTCGCGCGTCCGATGGATGCGGTATCGATTGAGGTGCGCGCGCCCGCAGATCCAGCGGCGAAGGTCGCTTTTGTATCGATACTCGAGAATCTCCTCGTGGACCCGGCCTCCGCGCCTGCAAGAGTGGTTGTAAACAGTCGCAGTGGCACCATCGTGATCGGCGCGGATGTGCGGGTAGAAACCGCGGCGGTCGCGCACGGCAATCTTACCGTGACCGTGTCCGAGAACATCAACGTCAGTCAGCCTGGTGCGTTCGCCGGAGCGGGCCAGACGGTAGTTACCCCCGGATCCGAGATTTCGATCGCTGAAGAAAATGTGCGCATGTTCTTGCTGGAGCCCGGTATTACGCTGCAGCAACTGGTCACGGCGGTGAACAAGGTTGGCGCCGCGCCAGGTGACTTGATTGCGATTCTTGAGGCGTTGCAGCAGGCCGGGGCGCTGCGCGCTCAGCTTGTGGTGATCTGATCTCATGCAGTCTTCGGCCATGTACACAGATTTTGGCGCGCTTGCTTCACTGCGCACCGACGCTCGCGCAGACAGCGGTGCGGCCATGGAAGAGGTCGCTGAGCAGTTTGAGTCGCTGTTTGTACAGATGATGCTGAAGTCCATGCGTGACGCAACGGAAAAAGGCGGTCTGTTTGAGAGCAATCAGTTGGATAGCTACGAACAGATGTACGACCAGCAGTTGGCTCTTGAGATGTCGACGCAGGGCGGCATCGGCCTCGCCGAAGTTATCGTGCGGCAATTTGAGGGACAGACGGCGAGTGATTTGTCCGCCGACCCGTCGAGCGCAACTCCGGCGGCACAGGACTTTCTGCCGCTATCCAATTTTCGCGTACCCAGCCTTGCAATGACTGAAGCGAGCTCATCGCGCGCGTCGAACGCCGTCACGTCTGAGTCGGTCAGTACCTGGAGAGCGAAGTCCCAGGCTGATTTTTTGCAGCATCTGCGTCCGTTTGCGGATTCAGCCGGGCAGCAGCTTGGCGTAGATCCTGAGGTGCTTCTGGCCCAGGCGGCGCTGGAGACTGGCTGGGGTAAGCATGTGCTTGGTAATGGTTCACGCTCCAGCAACAATTTTTTCAATATCAAGGCGGGCAGCGACTGGACCGGCGAAACGGTGAGCAAACAAACGCTAGAGTACAAGGATGGCGTGGCCGTGCGTGAAACGGCACAGTTTCGCGTGTATTCAACGCCCGCTGCTGCGTTTAGCGATTACGCTGATTTTGTGAGCGGGAAGCCTCGCTATGCGGCTGCGGTAGAGGTCGCGGGCGATGCTCAGGCCTATCTGCGTGAGCTTCAGGACGCAGGGTACGCCACAGACCCTGCCTACGCCGATAAAATAATGGCGGTGAAAGAGCAGTTTGCTAGTCAGCACTCAAAGCTGGCGTTAAAGAATTCGGCGGATCAGTCGATAACACACTAATGGAAGGCAGCAGGTGGCTGGCGTGCTGTATCGCACCGAATAGTCGCCGGACTGTTATAAGGAGGTTGTGAGAACGTGGCAAACGTACTCAATACAGGCACTTCGGCACTGCTGTCCCTGCAACGCGCAATCAGTACCACCGGGCACAACATCGCCAACGTGAACACAGAGGGCTTTAGTCGCCAGACGGTGAATTTTGCGGCGCTACCAGCACAACTGACGGGCACGGGTTTTATTGGCACAGGTGTCACGATTTCCGGCGTTAGCCGAAGTTTTGATCAATATTTGACGGCAGATGTGCGCGATCGCAGTTCGAGTGCCGCCGGGGCGGAGACCCTGGCTGACCTTACGGGGCGCATCAGTAACATACTGGCAGATCCGTCCACCGGTCTGGGGCCCGCCCTGGATGGCTTTTTTGCTGCGGCTCAGGATGTGGCGAACAATCCCGGTTCGATTCCCGAGAGGCAGGTGCTGTTGGGTCAGGGTGATGTTCTGGCTGATCGGTTTCAGTATCTCAATGGACGCTTTCAGGATCTTGATCAAGAGGCGAATCTGCGCATTGAAACTGCCGTAGAAGAAATCAATATCTTCGCCGCCAGCATTGCGGAACTCAATGAGCAGATCGTACAGGCCAACAATACCGGCAATACGGCCAATGACCTGATGGATTCCCGCGATCAGCTTATAACGCGGCTTTCCGAAGTGGTTGGGGTCGACGCGGTGCCGCAGGGCGACGGCGCGATCAACATATTCATCGGCAAGGGTCAGTCTATTGTCGTGGGTAACACTAGTTCCAACTTGGTTACCTTTCCGGATTCGGTGGATGCATCGCGCACGAATATAGGCTTTTCCGGGCTGGCAACGCCTACGGACTCGGGGCAGTTTCTTACCGGCGGTGTGCTTGGCGCGGTGCTCGAATTTCGTGGCGAAGTGCTCGATAGCGCGCGCAGCCAGCTGGGGTTGATCGCTGTAGGCATTACCGAGACGGTCAATCAGCAGCAGCGACTGGGCATCGATCTTAATGGCGACTTTGGTGCGGATTTTTTTACCGCATCCCAGCCTGCCGTGAGTCCCGCCCGAGCGAACACGGGTACCGGTGAGATCAGCGCCGTTGTAGAGGATGTGGCGAGTCTCACGGGAGACCGCTATGAGCTTCGGTATGACGGCACGGAGTACACATTGACCAATGCCAGCACGGGCGACAGTCAGACTGGCGCGGGTCCGAGCTTCTCCGTCGATGGGGTGAGTATTTCGGTCTCAGGCGCTCCTGCGAATGGGGATGCCTATTTGATACTACCGGTGGACCGCGCCGCCGGTATTTTTTCTGTGACGCTTGACGACCCCAGCAAATTTGCGGCTGCCGCGCCCCTGCGCAGTTCTACCTCGCTCGACAATGCAGGTAGCTCCGCGCTGTCTGATTTGACGGTGGATGATGTGTCCGGCCTACCCTTGGGCGGCGCTGTAACACTGACCTTTAACCCGGATGCACTGGGAGCCGGGGTTCCTGGTTTCGACGTCACCGGCATCGCCGGCGGCCCGATTGCCTATGATCCGGCGACGGACGCAGGCGGTGTGGATGTATCTCTGGGGGGATTCAGCTTTCGTCTGGAAGGTTCCCCAGCGACTGGGGACAGCTTTGGCTTAGAGGACAACTCGGACGGTAGCGGTGACAACCGCAACGCGCTGGCGCTTTCCTCGTTGCAGGACACCGGTAGCCTCAACGGCGGACGGAAGACCTTTCAGGAAGCCTATGCCGGCGTCTTCACCGAAGTGGCCGTGCGCAGTCGCCAGGCTACCAATGCTGCTGAGACTGAAGGCGCCTTGCTGCAACAGGCCATTGGCGCGCGCAATAGTTCACAGGGCGTTAATCTGGATGAGGAAGCCGCGAATCTACTGCGGTATCAACAGGCTTATCAGGCGGCCGCCCAGGTTATTGCCGTGGCCGATGAAGTTTTTCAGACACTCCTTAGTGCCACGCGGCGCTAACGGTTTTAGCTACGTATAGGATGCAGGTTACGCTAGATGGTTGATCGCATATCCACATTGCAGGTGTATCAGACGGGTGTTTCGTCGATCCTTCAGCGCCAGGCCGATGTCTCGCGCACGCAGGAACAGTTGGCGTCGGGCAGGCGCATCCTGTCACCGTCGGATGATCCCTCCGGCGCCGTGCGAGCTCAGGGTCTGGAGGAAGACCTGCGTCAGATCGATCAGTTTCAGCGCAATGCCTCGCTCGCCGAAGGCCAGCTCGCGCTCGAGGACAGCACGCTGGGCAGCGTGACGCAGGTGTTACAACGTGTTCGTGAGTTAACTGTGCAGGCCAACAATGCCAGCCTCGGGCCAGAAGAGCGTGGGTCTATTGCTATCGAGTTAGACAGTCGGCTCGAGGAACTGGTCTCACTGGCCAACACGCGTGATGCGAACGGCGAATACATTTTTGCCGGCTTTCAAGCACGCAATACGCCGTTCTCCGTGAGCGCCGGTGCGGTGAGTTATGCCGGCGATGATGGACAGCGCATTCTGGATATCTCTGCCAATGCGCAGGTTGCCGTGCGTGATTCCGGCTCCCGGGTGTTTATGGGTGTCCCCGCGGGCAATGGCAGTTTCGACTTTTCAGTCAGTGGAAATCAGGGAACGGCCGTTGTCAGCAGTGCAAGTGCAGATGCCGGATTCGTCCGCGATGATTACACGGTGAGCTTTATACAGGCTTCCCCCACAGATCCTGTAACGTATGAGGTGACTGACAGCGCAGCTGCCGTGGTTGCTTCGGGAAGTTATGTGTCCGGCGAAACCATCAGCTTTAACGGCGCCAGTCTCGCTGTTGGCGGCGAGCCTGCTGACGGTGACAGTATCGCGATCGATAGCAGTGCACGGCAATCAGTGTTTGCGACCGTATCGGCTATTGCAGATGCCCTGCGGAGTGCTGAAGGCACGCCGGCCAGTGACGCTGAAGTCAACAATGCAATGGCCAGTGGACTGACGAATCTCGACCAAGCGCTGGGCAGCATTGTGGATGTGCGCGCTGAAGTTGGAACTCGACTGAATCGCGTTGAAAGCCAGCAGTCGATTAACGAAGATTTTAATTTGCAGCTGTCTACCAGTTTGTCAGAAGTACAGGATCTGGACTATGCAGAGGCAATCACTCGTCTCAACCTGCAAATCACGGCCTTGCAGGCGGCGCAGCAAACCTACGTGACGACGCAACGCTTGTCGCTCTTCGACTACCTGTAAAAAAAGTTTTCCTGATCGGTCTCGACCTCAGGTTTGATAATCGAGTTCCACGGCGGACATCACTGTGGTCACGCTCCAAACAAAGATTTGTCCGGCTGCTAACTGCCATTTTGTGATTGGCGTTATGTCACTGGCTCCAACGTGAACGTTTAGATTCATGTGCACGCCGTATCATCTCGAACTATCTCGCTCCGCGGTACATCTCCCAATTTTCCCCTGAGTCTAGGCTGAGCTTACGCTTATGTCTTGCGCTGTCATTCGCGTGTCGGCGCTGCGTCGGTTCTCCTCGCAGAGTCGCGGCACAGCCGATTTGCCTGTACTAAAAATCCCGGTAGCGGACCTTTCGTCGGTCGTCAAGAAGAAAATCGCAAAAAGTCCTAAAGGATCCCTGGCCCGCTCCGCTAACTAAAATGTTGGCGGGTGAAGCATCAAATTTTTGAAAAGCAAACCACCGATAGCAAAAGCGGCAAACAGTACGATCGGTTGGCGCGGTTGCAAATAAGCCCGAGTCCAAATGGATTCGAAACGTAAACACTGAAGCAGAAGGGGACGCAGCCATGCCTCAGGTAATTAACACAAACGTAGCCTCGCTGACAGCTCAGCGAAACCTTAACCAATCTCAAAACGACGTATCGACTTCACTGCAACGTCTGTCTTCAGGTTTGCGTATTAACAGCGCAAAGGACGACGCGGCAGGACTTGCGATTTCCGAGCGTTTTACCGCTCAGATCCGCGGCCTTAACCAGGCAGCGCGAAATGCGAACGACGGCATCTCACTGGCGCAAACTGCTGAAGGTGCACTGTCAGAAGTCACTAACAACCTGCAGCGTGTTCGCGAACTGTCTGTACAGTCAGCTAACGCGACTAACTCAGCGACAGATCGCGAGGCTCTGCAGGCTGAGGTGACTCAGCTGGTCGCGGAAATCGACCGGGTAGCCCAGCAAACCAACTTCAACGGTGTAAGTCTGCTTGACGGATCTTTTTCCGCCCAGGCTTTCCAGATCGGTGCGAACGCCGGCGAAACTATCAGTATCGACAGCATCTCTAGTTCCAGAACGGCGGCACTGGGTCTTCGCGATGGCGCAACCGTTACAGGCGCTGCCTCGGGTGGCGCGGTTGCAGCTTTGGAGATCAATGGCCAGACAGTGGCTGGCGCTGATGCGCTTGAGGTCGCCGAGGCGATCAATTCTGCAGACTATGGTGACCAGCCAGCGGTAACCGCCACGGTAGGCGCAACCACTGTAGCTGCGGGTGCAGACGCTAGCACGACAGCCGCCGCCAGTAACTTTTCGATTAATGGTGAAGCTTTTGTCGTCACGTTTGCCAGCACCGATGCGAACACTAACGCGACCGCTGTGCGGGATGCTATCAATGCCCAAACAGGCACAACGGGTGTTACTGCGGCTCTCGACGGTGATGCCGTAACGCTGTCCAACACAACTGGCGCCAACATCGTCATTTCTGGTGTGAGCGGCGAGGCTTCTGGTCTTGCGGCAGCTGGAACGACCGGTGGGGCGTTGACCTTGGAAGCCGAGGGTGATCTTACGGTTGGTGGCACTGTGACTAACAGTGGCTTGACTGCTGCAACAACGGCGGCCACAGAAGACGCTGCGGGTACCGCTGTGTCTGCAGTCGACATCTCTACGGTTGACGGTGCCACCGCAGCGATACGCTCTATGGACGCGGCACTCGCCACCATCAACAGTTCACGAGCTGATCTGGGTGCGGTGCAGAATCGCTTTGAGTCGGTAGTCACCAACTTGCAGACTACGTCCGAAAACCTGAGCGCTTCACGATCGCGAATTCAGGATGCGGACTTCGCCGCAGAAACAGCGGCTCTGACGCGCGGGCAGATCTTGCAGCAGGCGGGTATCTCGATCCTGTCGCAGGCGAACTCCCAGCCGCAGAACGTTCTGTCACTCCTGCAGTAAGAGGGGTTTAGAGCTCGGTGTCTTTCCAGTGAGGTGGGCGTAAGTCCCCCTCACTTTTTTTACCTTGAGACGCCTCTTTTCAAGAATTATTTTGGAGGGCAAAAGACATGGCGAATCCGATCAGCAATTTAGCATCGCCACTGCCTCCCCAGGCTGAAAGAGCATCACGCTCGGCTCCGGTGGACGCCGACAATGGCGTAGAGAGCCGGCAAGTCATTGCCGGTGGCGGCAAGACCACGGCGCTGCCAGACGTCCCGCCATACGAGAATGTGATTGCCGTCGAGTCAACGCAGCAGTTGGAGCAGGCCACGCGGGATATATCCAGCTACATGCAAAGCATTTCCCGATCTTTGGAAATATCCATCGACGGCGAATTGGGTACCCCGATTATTCAGGTTCTGGACACGGAAACCGACGAGATAGTGCGGCAGATACCAGCTGAAGAGACACTCAGGCTTGCACGCTTGCTCGCTGAGAAAGAGACCGGTGCTGCTGATGCGCAGTCGAGCCGGGGCTTGCTTCTGGACAGCGAAGGCTAGCGAGTCTGATGTTGGCACCGATATTGCAGAATCGTTTGAGTCGAGCCTGTATGGGGTTCAACGTGTTTGGGACATAAGTTCAGCATTGGTGCTGAGCGCCACTATCGAATGTGATTAAAGGATGTAGCGTCTTATGGTAGCGGCAACCGGAATTGGCTCCGGCCTCGACATAGAAAGTCTTGTGACTCAGCTAGTAGCCGCAGAAGGCGCCCCGGCCGAGGCCCGACTTGTGCGGCGTGAGGCGCAGCTTACCAGCCAGTTGTCGGCCTTTGGCAGCCTCCAGGGCTCGCTCAGCAATATCCAGACAAGCCTGACCACTCTGTCCAATCTCTCGACCTTTAGTCAGCGCAGCTCCAGCTCCAGCAATTCCGCGGCCCTGGGTATTTCCGCGAGCAGCAGTGCGGCTTCGGGAAGCTACAGTGTTCAGATCGATCAACTGGCGCAAACGCAATCGCTCGCATCGGGAAGCTTTACCGATCTCACGGATGTAGTGGGTGAAGGGGAGCTTACGTTTCGCTTTGGCACCGCCACGCTTACGCCTCCAGAGGGCGAGACACAAACCTTCGACGCATTCTCGGTCAACCCAGAGCGAGACACGGCGACGATTACCATCGACAGCGCAAACAACACGCTCGAAGGATTGCGGGATGCGGTCAACGAAGCCGATATCGGAGTATCCGCAGCGATTGTTAATGACGGCAGTGGCTTCAGACTGTTGTTTAGCTCCACCGAAACCGGCGCAGAGAACGCGATAGAGATTCAGGTAAATGATACTGGCGATGCCAACTCCACAGACGAGAATGGCCTATCACGTCTGGCTTTCAACACCGGAGCCAATAACCTGTCCCAGACCACCGCAGCCCTGGATGCAAACTTTACGATCAACGGTCTGAATATCACCAGTGCGGGCAATTCGGTCAGTGACGTTATAGATGGCGTAGACCTTACCCTTCGCGAAACCACGGAATCCCCCGTGGATATTTCCGTGGCAGAGAACACCGGCGCGGCGCGCTCGGCAATCGAGAGTTTTGTTAATACGTTTAACAGCTTTGTCGGGGTCGCCAACAACCTCACGGCGTACAACGCGGGCAGTGACTCAGCGGGACCGCTGCAGGGTGATTTTTCGGCGCGTTCCATTATCAGCCAGGTACGCAGTGCGATTACCGGCACCGCAAGCGGTTTTGGCGGCGCGTTTAATTCACTCTCCGAGCTGGGGGTGCGTACAGAATCCGACGGTACCTTAAGCATCGACAATGCGGTTTTAAGCAGCGCGATTGAAGACAATTTTGACGATATTGCCGGTGTGTTTGCCGAGTTGGGCGTCGTGAGCGATGGCGGTGTTGAGTTTATTGGTTCCTCTGAGGCTACCCAGGTCGGTAGCTACGATGTCGAGATCACGCAGATCGCGACGCAGGGCCTGCTCGAAGCGGCCGCAATTACTGCACCCAGTGCGCTCTCACCACTAGTCATTGATGCTGACAATGACAGTTTCACGATCAGCGTCAATGGCACGAGTTCGGGTACGATTAGCCTGACCCAGGGCGATTACGAAAGTGGTGAGGCCCTGGCCGCTGAGATCCAGTCGCGCATCAATGGTGACACGGACCTGCAAGCCTCGGGCGCAAGCGTCACCGTGGCTTTTAGTGCCGACAATCGTTTGATCCTTACCTCAGAGACCTTTGGATCCGAGAGCGAGATCAGCATTGAGAGTATTGATACCAACAGTGCAAGCAGCTTGGGCCTGTCGGTCGCCGCCGGCGTTGCGGGGCAGGACGTGCAGGGACTAATTGGCGGTATTGAGGCGACCGGTGTTGGTCAAATACTTAGGGCGGCCGAGGGATCGGCCAGCGCAGGTATGAGCCTCTTGATTACCGGTGGGGATCTTGGCAGCCGCGGTAGCGTAGATTTTTCCTCTGGTATTGCCGTTGCCTTGAGCAGCGTAATCAGCGGATTTTTGGGCAGTGACGGTCTGATTAGTCTACGTACCGATGGTATTCAGGACGGTGTGGATCGCATTGCTGAAGATCAAGAGGCGCTGGATCGACGGCTTGAGTCTCTCGAAGCTCGGTACCGCCGCCAGTTCAATGCACTGGATGGTCTCCTGGCAAACCTTCAAAGCACGGGTGACTTTCTGTTGACCGCGCTGGATAACCTGCCGGGCTCCAATCAGAACAGGGATAACTAGGGCTTAGAGGCTTTCGTAGCAGGACTGTTTTCTACCACGCAGGCCTCTAGCTGTATTTTCAATATTCAATTTGTACTTCGGAGTTAGCGAGCAATGAGACACGCACAAATAGATGCCTACCGCAGCGTTGGCGCGCAGAGCGGGATTATGGATGCCAGCCCCCACCAGTTAATCACTATGCTTATGGACGGTGCGCTGGATCGGATCGCGTCGGCTAAAGGCGCGATGGATCGCGGCGACGTGGCCAACCAGGGCGAGCTTCTCGGTAAGAGCATCAGCATCATCGACAATATGCGCGCTAGCCTCGATCACGCTGCCGGTGGCGAACTTGCGGGTCGTCTGGCTGATCTGTATGACTACATGGAACGACGTTTGGTAGAGGGAGGGTCAAACTGTGACGCGTCGGCTCTGGACGAAGTGTCTCGCCTGCTGCGCGAAGTAAAGGGCGGCTGGGATGGTATTCCAGCCGAGTACCGGAGATAACACGGTGCTGAACCAAACTGCTTCAAATGCCGCAGGTTCGTACCAACGTCTCGCCGGTGTTCTCAACCTAACGCGCGATATGATCCAAATGGCCGGCAACGGCGACTGGGACGGTGTGGCGAAGATGGAGCGTGTTAGACGCGATGATCTTCAGCAGTGTTTCCTGGACCCGTTCGATGCAGATCAGGGTGAGCTGGTGTCTGAGGCTCTGGCAGTCATGCTGCACCTCAATGAAGAGCTAATGGCATTGCTGGCTGGAGCCCGCGATACCGTGCTTGCACAGGGCGCGACCCAGGCACGAACGCGCTCCGCTGTGAATCAGTATCAGGACGTTAAAAGCGGCGTTGGCCGCTGACCGGGCGTTCTAAGGTGCCCGGACATTTACTTCTCGTCCCCGCCCTATGCTAGCGTGCTCGCCTGATACACAGTTCGGGTGGGTAAGTGATGAGCGAGCAAGCTGAACCGGCGGCCACCGCTGAATCGACGGCATCCCCGGCAAGACCGGTAACCGCAACAGAAACCGGCAGCGAACTGGCCTATAGCGATAATATGGCTATAGCCTGGAAAGCGGTCGGCCACGACCTCGACAAAACCCATCTCGCGATGGTCAATGCGTCAAACGAAGAGTTTCTTCGCGCGGTCTCTGTGATCGGAGACGCCGGACGGCAAAAAGAGCCGGTGGAATCCGGTGGCCTGCTCGCGCAGGAAGTGCATCGCTTGGATATGAAGCTCAATCTGGTGCTGGACCTGGTTGCGACGCTGATCTACCACCAGTTGGATATTCCCCAAACAAAGCCCGTGCGCGTGTCTGCTCGTGGTGTTGAGTGGTTTGGCGATGTGCCTCCGACTGGCAGCACAGTTTACCTTCAGCTCTACATCCAGCGCGGATTACCCAAGCCGTTGTGTTGCTACGGCACAGTCGTCAGCAGCGCTGATGAGGTTGCCCAGGGTCACAGCAGCGTGGACTTTGTCGGTTTATCGGGCGCCGCCAGGTCTTGGCTGGAAAAACTGATATTTCGGCACCACCGGCGCGAGGTTGCCTACCAACGCTCAAGCCAGTCCTGACGGCTTTTCCCAAGCTATTTGAACATCATTTAAATAACTGCGAAATACTACACAGGCCTGCGTCAAAAAGTTGACTTGACGTGTGTTTGACACAACACTGTTGTTTGTTCCTGAGGTATCTGTATCGCCGTGGAGGCATACATGGAAGGCAAGTCAGACGAGCTACAGATCGCGAGCCGGCTCCTCAAGCAGGCACTCGTGGGCGGCAGCGGGCAAATGGATTCTATTCGCATGCTGGTAGCGCAGGTTGCGCCGTCTGATGCTTCGGTATTGATCCTAGGTGAATCCGGGACCGGCAAAGAGGTCATCGCCCAGGGCATTCACCGCTTGTCGCCACGCAGCACGGGCCCATTCGTGCCGGTGAACTGTGGCGCCATTCCCGGCGAACTCCTTGAATCAGAGCTCTTCGGTCACGAAAAAGGCGCTTTTACTGGGGCGATAAGCACACGGCAGGGACGCTTTGAAATGGCAGC
Source organism: Congregibacter sp. (assembly GCA_045105635.1). Lineage (GTDB taxonomy): Bacteria > Pseudomonadota > Gammaproteobacteria > Pseudomonadales > Halieaceae > Congregibacter. The sequence continues at coordinate 50,448 of JBGCDU010000005.1, read as the reverse complement.
GGGAGGCACGCTGTTTTTGGACGAAATCGGCGACATGCCGCTGCAGATGCAAGTCAAACTGCTGCGCGTACTGCAAGAACGCTCCTTCGAGCGCGTGGGCAGCAATAAAACCCAAACCTGTGACGTGCGGGTGATTGCGGCGACGCATCAGGACTTGGAAAATCAGGTCGATGCCGGTGAGTTTCGCATGGACCTGTTTTATCGCCTTAATGTGTTCCCCATCGACGTCCCGCCGTTGCGCGAGCGTGTCGAGGATATTCCTGCTCTCGTGCGCTTTTTCACCGAGGCAATGGAGAGTGAAAAGCGTCCATCAGTCAGCGTCAGCGCTGCTGCTATGCGGTGTCTCCAGAACTACGCCTGGCCAGGGAACGTGCGTGAACTGTCCAATCTCGTCGAACGTCTCGCGATCTTGCATCCCGACAGGCAGGTAGAGGAAGACGGTCTCCCGGCAAAGTTTGCCCTGCACGCAGGGCAGGGTGCCCCGGATCGTCAGTTCGCAAATTCAGCGCAGGCGGTCGATGACCTGGACCGTGCCGAAGCGCATCCAATGAGCGGTGACGAGCGCTCGGCCGAAATAGCACCAGATTTCTCAGGCAATGAGCCTGCGCCGGTGTTGGCCAGTCGCGGTATGGATTTGAAGAACCATTTGGCGGATATGGAGCGCTCGCTGGTGGTTCAGGCGCTGGAGCAGTCCGACTGGGTAGTGGCGCGCGCCGCAAAAATGCTCAATCTGCAACGCACCACGCTCGTGGAAAAGATGCGTAAGTACGATATAGCGCGTCCGGAGCCGACGGATTCTTGACGGCCAAGCACCGCGATTTTCTTAAGCCCCTGTAAAACCTAGAGAAAATAAATCGGCACGGCTCTTGCATTATTCCCTGCTCAGGCCCACTTGGGCATTTGGGTGGCAGGATTATGGGGACAATACAGGTGGCACCAGAGCTCGCGGAATCGCGAGCCATCGCCTCAACAGGAGAGAGCTCGCTAGAATCGCTGGCTCAGGTCTCGCGCGAGCTGGACACCAGTTACCGCGATCTGGAAGCGCAGGTGCAGGGGTTGCGCACGGAGCTGGCAATCAGCCGCGGCGCGCGACTTAAAGAGTTTGCCGAAAAAGAGCGCTTGCTCAGTCGCCTGTCTTCACTTCTAGCGGTTTTGCCGGGTGGCGTCGTTCTTCTCGACACCGCAACGACAATTCGCGATGCCAATCCCGCTGCGCTGGATCTGCTCGGCGAGCCACTGATCGGCGAAACCTGGCCAGAGGTCACGCAACGTAATCCAGAGCTCGAGGGTCAGGGTGACGGATCTCGTCACCTGTCTTTTAATAGTCGCGCACTTGCCGGGCAGGATGAAACCGTCGTCCTGATTACCGACATTACCGAGACTCACGAATTAGAGCAGCAGCTCGGCCGCAAGCGGCGTTTGTCGGCGTTAGGCGAAATGGCAGCGAGCCTCGCGCACCAGATACGCACCCCCCTGGCGTCCGCGACCCTGTACCTCGCGCAGCTGGGGCACGATGAGCTGCCCTTGGCGCACCGTCGACGCATAGTCGGAAGACTGTCTGATCGTCTCATGCACATGGAAGGGCTCATCGAATCCATGCTCAGCTTTATCCGCGGCCGCAGCCCGGTGATGACGGCGATTTCGTTGCGCGACGTTCTCGAAACGCTGGATGCGACGCTAAGTCCGAGCCTGCGTGAAGGCGTGAACCTGACGATTACGCCGGTAGACGACACGCTGCAGTTGTGTGGGGCGGCCGACGAACTGGTCGGCGCTTTGGCAAATTTGGTCAAAAACGCTTCTGAGCTGGATCAGCCCGCCGTCAATATTCATCTTTGGGCCGGAGCCACCAGTTCGCATGGATTACAGATTCGTGTGCGCGACGACGGCCCGGGTATCGCCGAAGACGTCCTGCCCCGCCTGTTCGACCCGTTTTTTACCACCCGCGCTGGTGGTACCGGTCTCGGACTCGCGGTCGTTGCCATGACCGCAGCAAACCACGGTGGCGAAGTCCGCGCTCGCAACTGCCCGGGCGGTGCGGAGTTTTTACTGGACCTGCCACAGCTGGCGTCCCAAGACGATAAACGACCGCGCCAAGAAAATGACAGGAGCACACTATGAATCCCTCAGCTCGAGTACTGGTTGTCGAGGACGACGATACGCTGCGCGAAGCGCTGTGCGATACCATTGAGTTTGGCGGCTACCGGGCACTTTCCGCCGGTGACGGTCGCGAGGCTCTGACGCGCCTGGACGCGGGCCCGATCGACATGATTATTAGTGACGTGCAGATGGATGGCATGGATGGCCATCACCTCCTGCGTGAAGTGCGCTCGCGATCGCCGCAGATGCCTTTTGTCATGATCACCGCGCACGGTTCAGTGAAGGACGCGGTGTCTGCTATGCGCGACGGCGCCACAGATTACCTGCTCAAGCCGTTTGAGGCTGAAGTGCTGCTGGACATGGTGTCGCGTATGCAGGCTCCTTTTGACGGTGAGTCGGGCATGGTTGCCGAGGACCCGCAGACGCGCGCGCTGTGTACACTCGCGGAGCGCATTGCAGGGTCTGATGCCACGGTGCTGATCAGCGGTGAGTCCGGCAGCGGTAAAGAAGTTCTTGCGCGTTACATCCACGAGCATTCGCCGCGTCGCAAGCAGCCTTTCCTCGCTGTGAACTGCGCGGCCATCCCGGAAAATATGCTCGAGTCTATGCTCTTCGGCTATGAGAAGGGCGCTTATACCGGGGCTTATCAGTCGCGTGCAGGGAAATTTGAACAGGCGAATGGCGGTACATTGCTGCTGGACGAAATTTCCGAAATGGATCTGGCGTTGCAGGCGAAATTACTGCGTGTGCTACAGGAGCGCGAGGTCGAGCGACTCGGCGGCTCGAAGTTGATCAAGCTGGACGTGCGTGTACTGGCAACAACCAACCGCCATCTTGAGGAAGAGGTTCGTGAAGGGCGTTTTCGGGAAGACCTGTTCTATCGTCTGAACGTTGTCCCCCTACATTTGCCGCCTCTCCGTGAGCGTCGCGAAGACATACTGCCACTGGCAGAGCGTTTTTTGAGTCGCTACGGCAACGATCCCAGGCAGCGTTTTTCTGCGGGTGCAGAGCGTGAGCTGGTGGGACGCGAGTGGCGTGGTAACGCGCGCGAGCTCGAAAACTGCGTGCAGCGCGCGGCGATACTGTCATCCACAGAAGAAGTGCTGGCTGAGGATCTAACCATTTTTGATACTCCTGCGGACAAGGCCTGCCAGAGCGATTTGCAGACCCTGGCGCCGGCGCTTGAGGGCGATCTGAAGCAGCGTGAGCAGGAACTGATCATTCAAGCTCTGGAATCGAACCAGGGCAGCCGCAAAGACGCGGCAGACCATCTCGGCATCAGTCCGCGCACCTTGCGCTACAAGCTAGCGCGCCTGCGCGAGCAGGGTGTGGTCTTGCCCAGCGGTGTGTAGTACCCGGTAGCAGACAGATTTTTAAGGAGTAACGAGTTATGAGTGATATCGCAATTAATCAGGTCGTCGCACAGATGCGCGTGATGGCGGCGACAGCCCAGGCTGACAGCAGCCCGGTGGCCGACGGCACCTCTGGCGTCAAGTTTTCCGCGATGATGCAGGACTCCATCCAGGCTGTGAATGGCTCAATGATGGAGGCCAAGGAGAAGGCGGTAGCGTTTGAGACCGGTGATCCGACGATGTCGATTACCGAAGTCATGGTGGCATCGCAGCGCGCGGGCCTCGAGTTCCAGGCCATGACAGAGGTGCGCAATAAACTGCTCAGCGCCTATCAGGAAGTCATGAGCATGCAGGTCTAGCAGCTGGCGATCCGGCATCGCCGGTAAAGGACCAGAAAAACAGTGTTTGAGTTAACAAAAAGAGTTGTGAAGCATGGCTGAGGTACTAAGCAATACAATGGTCGACCGCTTTAGCGGGTACTCACGTCAGCCACTTACACGGCAGTTGGCGTTGCTGATTGGATTGGCCGCGAGTATCGCGATGGGCATTGGCCTCGTGCAGTGGGCGGTGCAGCCCACGTTCAAGCCACTCTATGGTGCGATGGCACCAGCGGACACCAATGAAGTGATCTCCGCCCTGGAGGCGGCCGGTATCGAATATGCCCTGGATAGTCGCAGTGGCATGGTCACGGTGCCCGCGGGGCAGCTACAGCGCGCGCGTCTTTCTCTCGCCAGCAGCGGTTATCCGCGCGGCGAAGGTGTAGGTTTTGAAAGCCTCTATCGCGAGCAGGAAATCGGTTTATCCAGTTTTATGGAGCAGGCGCGATATCACCGCTCGCTCGAGGCAGAGTTATCCCGCACCATCGGTGCGATGGACAGCGTGCGTGGCGCGAGGGTGCACCTGGCAATGGCCAAGCAATCGGCCTTCCTGCGGCAGCGCGAACAGCCGGCCGCCTCGGTCATGCTCAACCTTTATGCAGGGCAGATGCTGACCGAGCGCCAGCTGGCAGGGGTCATACATCTCGTTGCGTCCAGCGTGCCGAATCTGGATGCGGAGCAGGTTTCCGTCGTCGACCAGCAAGGCAAATTGCTGTCAAGCCAGGGTACTGATGAAGAATTTGGCTTCACACGTGAGCACACTCGCTTTACGCGTCAGCTCGAGACAGACTACACACAGCGCATTGTTGATATCCTCGAACCCATACTCGGCGCAGGAGCCGTGCGAGCGCAGGTGTCGGCAGACGTCGACTTTACTCGGATCGAGCGCACCAGCGAAGCCTACGCTCCCGATGCGCGAGTCCGCAGCGAACAGATTTCGGAAGAGACCTCGAGTCAGCGTCTCGCCGGGGGTGTACCGGGTACTTTGTCTAATCAGCCCCCTCCGGAGGCTGCAGTCGTTAACGTCCAGCCCGGTGCCGAAAACCTGGAGGCAGAGTCTTCGGCAGAGCCGACGCGCAGCACCCGACGGTCAACCGTGAACTATGAAATGGACAAGACCGTCAGTCATATTCGCGAGACGCCAGGCACCCTGCAGAAGTTGTCGATAGCGGTTGTGCTCGACTACACCGAAGTCGAAACTACGGATGAGGAGGGCGAAGTCACAGTAACCCGAGAGCCTATTGAGCAGGCGCGGGTGGATGAGATTACCGCGTTGGTGCGCGAAGCCGTCGGTTTTAGTGCCGCGCGCGGCGACACGGTGAGTGTCATGAGTGCATCGTTTATTGCACCCGAGGAAATCGAGGAGTTGGTGGCAGAGACATCTATCCTGGAACAGGATTGGGTGTGGCAGCTAGGCAAGGGCCTGCTGGCGCTGATTACTCTGCTTAGCCTTGTGTTCGTCGTGCTAAGGCCGTTGATGAAGTTCTCGGCAGCACCGATCGTGGCGCCGCCGCAAAGCCTGATGAGGCCGGATCAGAACGGCGAAGGCGGGATTGAAGATGATCAAGTGACACTCGGCGGCGAGGCGGGTCAGCAAGGGCTGCCGCCGGGAACCGTCGGCTATCAGCAACAGTTACAGATGGCGCGAAGCGTTGCGGCGGGTGAGCCTGAGCGCGCGGCCTATGTGGTAAAGAATTGGGTGGCCGGTGATGGCTGAAGCCCTTGATAAGTTAAGCGGCGCACAGCGCGCCGCAATTTTCCTGCTAGGTGTTGGCGAAGAGTCGGCGGCGACGATCATGCGGCATATGGAACCGCGCGAAGTGCAGCGTGTGGGCGAGGCTATGGCCTCGCTGGTTGGCGTTTCTGATGATCAGCTCGCGGCCGTGCTCGAGAATTTTCACGACGATGCCAAGGCGGTTAACCCCCTGGGTATCGGCGCTGTTGATTTCGCACAGCGGGTCATGGTGCAGGCGCTGGGCGAAGAGAAAGCCCGGAGCGTCATGTCCAAGGTGTTGCCTGGTCAGGCTAAGACTCGCGGTATTGAGGCGCTGAAGTGGATGGATTCCGCTGCCGTCGCGGCAATCATTGTCGAGGAACACCCGCAGATTGTTGCCATCGTGCTGGCGTCCCTGGACGACGATCAGGCCGCCGCGGTGTTGGCGCATCTGCCGGAAGGTCTGCGCGTCGATGCAATGATGCGCGTCGCCAAGCTCGAGATGATTGACCCCTCTGCCATGGACGAATTGGATAAGGTCCTGGAAAAACAGCTGGGCCGCGTATCTAAAACGCCGCCCAGGGTAGTGAACGGCATATCCAGTGCGGCGGCCATAATGAACAATGTCGATGCGGATATGGAGGCCGTTGTGATGGGGTCCCTTCGCGAGAGCGACGAGGATGTGACGGAAAAGATTGTCGACCTGATGTTTGTCTTCGACGATCTCAAGTCACTGGACGATCGCGGTATGCAGCGTTTGATTCGGGAGATCTCTGTCGACACTCTGGTGATTGCACTGAAAGGAGTTGACGAAGGACTGCAGGAAAAATTCTTCAGCAATATGTCGTCGCGTGCCGCTGACATGTTGCGCGAGGATTTGGAGGCCAAGGGACCCGTGAAGCTCGCGGAAGTTGAGTCGGCGCAGAAGGAGATTCTTGCGGCTGCCAAGCAATTGGCTGACGAAGGCGAATTGATGATCGGCAAAGGCGGTGATGATTTTGTCTGATGAGGTATCCATTGCCGATCAAGGCACGGACGCGGGCAGCGTTACCCGGGACGGCTGGACGCCGCCGGCGCTGACCAGTATTGCGGCCGCTGAGGCCGCCCCGGTCATCGATGTTGCGCGGGAGGCTGAGCAAGCGCGGGAGCAGGGTTATGCGGAAGGTCGTGCCGAGGGCCTGGCCGCGGCGCGAGCGCAGAGCGAGGATGTTGCGCAACAAATGAATGCGCTGCTAGCGTCGCTGGCAAGCGCCTATGCCGACACGGACTCAGTTCTGCTTCGTGATCTGCTGGACCTGACCAGTCGCGTTGCGCGCGCCGTGCTGCGCCGGGAGCTGGCGACCGACAGCGACACCATTGAATCAGTGATCCGGGAAGCGCTCGCGCTGCTCGCGGATGCGCCGGCAACGACGGAGCTCACGCTCCACCCGCTGGATGCCCAGCGCGCGCGCGATCTTGGGCTGCTGGAGGATCAAGTGATTATCCGGGAGTCACAGCGGATACAGCGCGGCGGTGCCCAGCTGCGCAACGGCAACACCTTGCTTGATGCCAGTGTGGAGGCGCGGCTGCAGGCCGTGCTGGATGCTCTGTACCTGGATGCAGGTCTACCGGTGCCGACAGTTTCGGCCGACAATAGTCTAAACGGGAACGCCTAATATGCTGCACGCGAGCGATTTGATTGCGAATCGCCAGAGTCATCTACGCTCACGCCTGCACGATCTGGCTGCTAATGTTGAGGCGCCAGAGCTTCTTTGTGAGGGTCGTCTGGCGAGGATGGTGGGTATGAAGCTGGAGGTCGAGGGTTGCGATGGGGCCATCGGAGATCGCTGTCGCGTAATTTCAGATAATGTGATTGTTGAGGGTGAGGTGGTCGGCTTCGCCGAAGGCCGACTGGTGGTCATGCCCGAAGATGAAGTCACGGGACTGAAGCTTGGCGCCCGCGTACAGCCCCTGGGTGAGACTGCGGCCGTTAGCGTGGATGAGCAACTTTTTGGTCGTGTGCTTGATGGCGCGGGTCGCTTCCTGGATGGCAAACCCCCGCCTAGTTGCAGCCATACGGCGCCCCTGCGTGGGAAAGCACTGAATCCTCTGGAGCGACAGCCCATCCGCGAGCCTCTTGATGTCGGTGTAAGAGCTATTAATGGCCTGCTCACAATGGGTAAGGGGCAGCGGCTGGGCCTGTTCGCGGGCAGTGGCGTGGGTAAAAGTACGCTGCTGGGGATGATGACCCGACACACTTCCGCCGACGTCATCGTTGTTGCCCTCATCGGTGAGCGGGGCCGCGAGGTGCGCGAATTTGTCGAGGAGATTCTCGGCCCAGACGGACTCACCCGGGCAATTGTGGTGGCAACGCCGGCAGATTACCCGCCTCTGATGAGAATACACGGCGCCTGGCGGGCCATGGCGATTGCAGAGCATTTTCGCGATCAGGGGCGAGATGTGCTGCTGCTGATGGATTCGCTGACCCGCTTTGCCCAGGCGCAACGGGAAATCGGTCTGGCGGTTGGCGAACCTCCCGTATCCAAGGGCTATCCACCGTCGGTATTTTCTATGTTGCCGCACCTCGTAGAACGCGCCGGTAACGGCCGCGATGGCTCGATTACGGCAATTTATACGGTATTGGTCGAGGGTGATGACCACAATGACCCGATAGCCGATTCCGCACGCGCGATACTGGACGGGCACATCGTACTGTCTCGGGAAGTGGCTGAATCCGGACTGTTTCCAGCGATTGATTTTGAGGCATCGGTGAGTCGCACTATGGTAAGTGTTAGCAGCGGTGAATCCATGCAACTGGTGCAGGGTCTCAAAGAGTTGTCCTCGGTGTATCGCCAGAACAGGGACTTGATTACCATTGGGGCCTATGAACACGGCAGCGACGCAAAGATTGACCGGGCCCTGCGAGCCTATGAGCCTTTGCGTGCGTATATCAGGCAGTCACAGCATGAGTGCGTCACCATGGATGAGAGCCAGCAGGACTTGTTGAATCTCGGGAACTCGCTAGGCCAGCGCGCGCGGCAGGCGGTTGTCTGATGGAAATCAAACAGCTCGACAAGGTCGGCCTGGTCGCGCGCAGCGAAGAAGCCCGCGCGGCGACCGAACTCCAGCAACGTCAGCAACTTGTTCAGCAGTCGCAGACGCGGCTCGGTCAACTGGAACAATTCCGCAGCGAGTACGAAGCTCGATTGCAGGGAATGTCCAACGCGGGCATAGATGCCCGCCAGCTATCAGACTATCGACGTTTTCTCGCTAACCTCAACGACGCTATCAATCAGCAGGGCAATGAAGTTGCCCAGGGTGAGGCGAAGCTCGTCGAGGGAAGGGACGAGCTCAAGGACCGCAGTCTGCGACGTGGCTCCCTGGATGAGCTGGTCAGCCGCACACGCGCCTCACTAGCCCGTGAGAGCGTGCGCATAGAGCAGCTCCAAAGTGATGAAAGAAGTATGCAGCGCTACGAATCAGAGTAGCGCCGTCACCGCCAGTAGTTTATGGCACACCCTTTGCTCTACTAACTGCAGATAATCCACAGCATAGGCGGAATAGTCATGGCCGACGGCCTTGAGTCACGAGTTTTGAGCAGTTTGTCTTCGGGAGCGAACAGCAGTAGTTCTGCTAGATTGCAGTCATCTTCGGCAAATGAGTCAAAAAACAGCAACTTTTCGCAGGTTCTGAACAAGCAGAACAGCGCTTCCGCGCGTTCTGAACGTACACGAGAGGATTCGCAGGGCAGGGGCAATAGTTTGCCAGCAGAGCGGTCAGAGTCGGCCGGGAGTGGCCGCTCAGAAGCATCTCCCAGCACACAGTCCGGCGACGAAAACAGGACTTCGCAAACACAGGACCGTGAATCCAACGCCGATATCGCGCAGCGCGAGAGTGCGGAAGGCAATCAGCAAGGCGCAGGCCGCGGCGGCCAGCGTGAGGCTTCAGACAGCGAAAGCACTGACAGCCGTGAACACAGCGAAGAGGTCGCCCGGCAAAGCGCTGTGGAGGATCTCTCGCCGGACGCCGACGCCGTGCCTACACTGTCTTTTGCGGCGGCAACCCGGGCTGAGATTATGCGCTCGCGTGCTGGTGACGCCGATTCGACTTTACCGGGCCTCGCCGCGTTTGCGGGGGAGGTCATGCAGCTCGCCAGCGCATCCACAGCGAAATCAATCGCAGACACCGGTCCGGCCATTGACGCCGAGTCCCTGCTGGGCGCGGGCGTTTCCGCGTCGTTGCAAACGCCGGCCGTCGGTCATCTACGCCCCGGTATGGTGGAGGCGGGTGCAACACTTGGCGCTGACCCGGCTACTGCAGTGTCGATCGCGGCATTGCCTGCGGCGCTATCCGCATCGGGTACGCGGTTGCCGGCAGCGGTCGTGCCCGTATTGGCGGAAGGGTCCGACGAGTCCCTGGGGGCTATAGTCGCGCGCGATTCCCTGTTTTCCGCCGCTGGTCTGAATCGCGACGGCTCAGCTTTGGCTAACGCACTATCGGGCGTGTCGGGCGCAGGAACGTCTGTTGCGACGCAGGCTCAGCCCGGCAGTCTTGAAAGTTCCGCGGATGCGCTTGATATGTCCGATTGGGTGACTACCAAGAGCGGCGCTACGTTGGCGACGACGGCAAATGCATCGCAGGCCATGGTCGATTCGGCCCCTCGACCTACTACGACCCTATCTATTGAGCCTCCGCCGACCGGCGTGCCGAGCGTGGTACCTGGCGCGACCCCCGTTGCTGCGCCCGCCACGAGTGCGCTGCAAAATTCCGCCATACCCGAATTGTCTCTCACCCGAGCACCGCAGGATCCGGAATTTGCCGGCGAGCTCACGGCGCGCATGAAAACGCTGGTCAGTGATGGAGTGCGCGAAGCCCGCCTGCAGCTGCATCCGGCAGAACTGGGACGCTTGCAGGTGACCATTACGACCGAAGGAGATCAGGCTCGCATCGCATTTTTGGCTGACAGCACTGCCGCGAAGGATGCTATCGAGCTATCTATGCCGCGCCTGCGCGACATGCTTGAGCAGAATGGCTTGGAGCTGGCGCATACGGATGTAGGACAGCGCGACTCCATGGCCGATTCGGAAAACGCTGATTCCGATGGCGCTGATGACGGTGTCCCTGGACTGGGCGATGACGATGCGCAAAGTGACGAGGCCGCACTGCAGCAGTCAGCCATGCTGGCGCGACTGAGCAGTGGGCGGATAGATACCTACATATAAGCATTCAGTCATTTAAGCACCTGGTCATCTCACAGGCCGCGCTCGGTTTCAGAGCGCGGCTTTTTTTATGCTCTCTCGTCGTGGGCGACTGACAAGCGCTCGTTTTATTCTCCTGACTTGCATAGATCTCTGACGCCAGTGGCGTCAAAAGCGTCAATAAGTCGGCGACCAATTGCCCGGACTTATCATAACTCATTGAATATATTGATAATAATCTGTTTGGTGCAAAGTTTGCAGATGATAGTGCATATGGCGCCAGGGTCAGGCCGTCATATCCAAAAACGAGGGAAAGAGTCATGGCCAGTAACGACAATTTGAATCTGGGTGGTGATCAAGCCGCCGAAAAGTCAGGTGGTAAAGGAATGAAGATCATCATCATTGTGCTGCTGCTGGTAATTATAGGTGGCGGGGCGGCGTTCTTTCTCATGAAAGGGGATGCGGACGATCCCGCCGCGGAGGGAGCAGCCGCGCCGGTCGCGCCAGTGGAAAAACGCGAACCTTACTACGCCAAGATGAAAAAGCTGCTGGTCAACTTGGAGAGTGGGGGTCGCTCGCGCTATGTGCAGGTCGAACTGCAACTCATGTCCTATACCGAGGAAGTCATCGACCAGGCCTATCGTGATATGCCAGCTATCCGCGATCGTCTGATCATTCTGTATAACGACCAGGATTTCGTGGCGCTGAAAAGTCCCGAGGGCAAGGACGCCTTGCGCGTTGCCACGCTTGAGACGGTTAATCTTGCTTTGGAGCTGACTCCACCCGCGGCCGTTGATCAGGTCTACTTCGAGAATTTCGTGCTGCAATAGCGGCGGAGACGTAATGGACACTGAAGAAGATGTACTCACGGAGGGCGAAATCGACGCTTTGATGGAAAGTGTCGATGATGCTGACTCTGCGGATGACCTTTCGGATGATGGAGAATTCCGCAAGGTGGACTTCGCGGCCCGAGAGTACGCGCTGCTGCGCGAGTTCACCGCGCTGCCCTCGCTGTTTGAACGGCATGCGGAACTGCTTACCTCGGCGCTTGAGAACGCCTTTTCTCTCGAATTTACCATACGTTCAGCACCGGCAGAGCTACTGCCCGTTGGTGACATTCTGGCGGAGTTCGAGCGCGTCGTAGGTCTTTCTAATACGACGCTTGCGCCACTCGTCGGCCCGGTGTTTGTAGTCACGACTACCGATCTACTGTCGCACGTGGTTAACGCCTATTTCGGTGGCGGTTCTGTGCATGCACCGGCTAGCGAGGAGCGTCAGTTGCTGACGCCCACGGAGCTCCGTGTCGCTGAGCGCATCGCGGGTATTCACTTGCAGTGTTTGTGCACGGCCTGGTTGGACAAGCTTCCGCTGGAGTCAGGTGAGAGCACGACATTGGGTGTGCCCGATCGTTTGGAAATGATTCCACTAAACGATCTTTTGCTGCGCATCCGCTTTTCTCTTGTCCGTGAGGGCGTAGATAGCAATCTGGATCTGCTGCTGCCCTTCGGTGAACTCGAACCGTTTCGAGAGCGCTTTGCTCCGCCGAAGAAAAAGGTAGAGGAAATTGATCAGAGTCAAAGTTGGGAGCCGTTTTTTCGCCGGGAATTGCCCGCGATTGAACTTGAGATAGCCGGTGTGCTCGAGCAACAGCTGATGACGCTCGCAGAGCTACTGGAGCTCGCTGAAGGGGTGGTGATTCCCCTGTCACCACCAGAAAGCGTCAGCGTGCTGTTGGACGATATGGAAATTGCCGAGGGTAGTTATGGCAGCCATGAAGGAATGAAAGCGGTGCAGTTGAGCAGTTTGGCCTCAATGCTGCGCGCCAGTGATAAGTAAGGGACTAGATTATGAGTGAAGAACAGCAAGCAAGCGAGGCAGTGACAGCCGAACCGCCACAGGAGTTGCAGGGCGGCGCGCCGGCGCAGATCACAGCCGGGGGAAAAATTGATCTCGATTCACTGATGGATGTGCAGGTGAGTTTGTCGGTTGAGATTGGACGTACACGCATGCCGATCAAGGATCTCGTGGCACTCAATCAGGGCTCGATTATCAGCCTTGATCGAGGAGTCAGTGAGCCGATGGATCTTATGGTCAACGGCACCTTGATCGCCAGAGGCGAAGTCGTGGAGTCGGCGGGGCAGTTTGGCCTGCGCCTTATTGAGGTTGTGAGTCCCAGCGAGCGGCTTAAAAAACTCAAATGAACGTACGCATTTATACATTTATTGCCGCGCTGGGTTCTTGTCAATTGGCCCGAGGCCAGGATGTGCTGTCCCGGAGCGAAGCTGCTCCCACGCCAGCTGCCGGCATGCCTGAGATGTTCAGCGCCGGCTATCTGGTGCAAGTGCTCGGGTCCTTGCTGGTGGTTTTTATTTGTCTGTTTGCAGTAATTCTGCTGCTCAAGCGCGTCAATCGCATGGGGTCTTCCTCGGGTTCAGCGCTGCGTGTCATTGCCAGTGCAAGCTTGGGCCAGCGTGAAAAGGTCGTGCTGTTGGAGGCCGGGCAGGAGCAAATCCTGTTAGGCGTGGCACCAGGCAATGTGCGCATGCTGCATGTGCTTCCTGAGCGCGTGCACCTGGGCGGCTCTGCCGGTGCGAGCGATAGCAGCGACGGCAATGTTAATGCCAGCACGTTTGCGGATGTTTTACGCGCAGCAAACCCTCTTGGAAAGCAGTCATGAAACGCGCCCTGCTGATTTTTGTACCGTTGCTATGCGCGCTGTTGCCTGCAATTGCAGAAGCGCAGGCCAGTATTCCGTTGATGACAGTGCAGCCGTCTACCAGCGGCGGCGACGATTACTCCATGAGTATTCAGATTCTGCTGCTCATGACCTTGCTGACGCTCTTGCCTGCGGCGCTCATCACCATGACATCGTTCACGCGAATACTGATTGTATTGGCCATTCTTCGTCAGGCCTTGGGTACCGCGCAGACACCGTCCAATCAGATTATTCTCGGTCTGTCCCTGTTCCTAAGTCTTTTCATTATGGCACCGGTGTTTGAGGTCGCATGGAATGAGGCGCTGCAGCCTTACCTGAATGAAAGCATTGGGTTTACCGAGGCACTGGATGCGGCGAAAGCGCCGTTTCGTGAATTCATGTTTGGACAAACACGAGAAAACGATTTGATGCTGTTCGCTGAGCTTGGCGGTTATGGCCTGTTTGCGACCCAGGACGATGTGCCCATGGTAGTGCTGCTGCCCTCTTTCCTGACCAGTGAATTGAAAACCGCCTTTCAGATTGGATTTTTGATGTTTGTGCCATTTCTCATTATCGATCTCGTAGTGGCTGCAGTGCTGATGTCCATGGGCATGATGATGCTGTCGCCGATGCTTATATCGCTGCCATTCAAGCTTATGCTGTTTGTCTTGATTGATGGCTGGGCGCTGATAGCAGCCACTCTCGTCAATAGTTTTGTGGTGTAGCTAGCGCATGGGTCCTGAAACTGTATTAACTGTTGGACGCGAGGCGCTTTGGCTCGCGGTGCTGCTGGCTGGGCCACTGCTGCTCGCAGCCCTGGCGGTTGGCTTGCTCGTAGGCGTATTTCAGGCTGCCACGCAAATTCAGGAAATGACTCTGAGCTTTATCCCGAAACTGCTCGCGCTCGTAGTTGCACTTTTTGCCGGCGGGCCGTGGATGATCTCTGTCATCGTTACGTTTTCCCAGCGCCTGTTCCTCGACATCCCCGGGATGCTGGGATAGCGAAGGATGCCCTTCAATGCCGAAGAAATGTTCGCGCAATTCCAGCTGTACTACTGGCCGTTTCTGCGCGTCTCCGCGATGCTCCTTGCGGCACCGGTTTTTAGCTCCTCCTCGGTGACCGTGCGCATTCGGGTTTTTATGGGTGTGCTGGTTGCGGCCGTGATTGCACCGCTTCTCCCGAGTATGCCCACGATTGATCCCACCAGCGCTATCGGTGTTCTTCTCGCGGCGCGTGAAGTGGCGATTGGATTGGCCATGGGTTTTGTTATGCAGCTGGTTTTTGGCGCTATTGTGGTCGCCGGGCAGAGTATTGCCATGAGCATGGGTCTCGGTTTTGCGATGACCGTGGATCCGCAAAATGGCGTCCAGGTGCCTGTGATCAGCCAACTGAACATGATTCTGGCGACGCTGCTGTTCCTTGCGATCGACGGACACTTGCTGCTCATCGGTGCGGTGGCTGACAGCTTTACCATTTTGCCCGTAAGTCTCGCGTTTCCAGTAGGCAGTATGTTTTCGGGAGTGGCCTTGCTGGGCAGCCAGCTGTTTGCCACTGCGCTGTTATTGGCGCTGCCGACGCTGACAGCGATTTTGATGATCAACGTGGCCTTTGGCGTAATAACCCGGGCCGCACCGCAGCTGAATATTTTCTCCGTGGGTTTCCCGGTGACGATTCTGGCCGGTTTTATGGTGATGCTACTGTCCCTGCCTGGCTTTATAACTGCCCTGCAGCGCTTTTTAAATCAGGGGCTGGAGCAAGCCCTGTTGGTGCTGGGCTAATTCACTATGGCTGAAGAACAGGCTGGACAGGAACGTACCGAGGAGCCTACCGAGCGACGTCTACAGGAGTCGCGAAAAAAGGGTCAGGTTCCCCGCTCTAAAGAACTCAACGTGATGTTGTCACTGCTGTTTGCCGTTGGCGGGCTGTGGACGCTAGGGGGCACGCTCGTCGATCAGATGTTCCTGGTGACGGTGACAGGTTTCAGTGTCGATCGAGAGATTCTCTTCAACGCCGAGCTCATCCCCATGCACTTTATGCGCATGGTGTCCGAAGCGGTGTTGGCCATCATGCCCTTTTTGGCGGTTACCGTAGTGGCAGCCCTGGCCGGTCCGCTGCTTATGGGCGGATGGTCTTTCAGTCCCCAGGCTATGGCTTTTAAACTCGAGAAGCTGGATCCCATCAAGGGGATGGGTCGCCTGTTCTCCGCGAAGAGTCTGCTGGAGCTACTCAAGGCGCTGCTCAAGTTTACGGTGTTGCTGGCCGTGACCTACGGACTGCTGATGTTTTTTGAGCGGGAGATCCTGGGTCTGACAGCGTTCACGCCGGATCAGGCGTCATCTCGTGTGATTACGATGTTGCTGACGACGCTGCTTGTGCTCAGCGCGACGATGCTGCTGATTGTCGTGTTTGATGTGCCCTTTGAGCTGTGGAATCACACGCGGCAATTGAAGATGACCCGTCAGGAAATCCGCGATGAAATGAAGGAGACCGACGGGCGTCCGGAGGTTAAGCAACGCATTCGCAACATGCAGCGCGAGATATCACAGCGGCGCATGATGCAGGATGTGCCCACCGCCGATGTGGTGATCACCAACCCGACGCACTTTGCGGTCGCGCTTTCCTACTCGGACCAGAGCGGTGCGCCGCGCGTGGTCGCCCGAGGCAAGGATTTGATTGCCTTGCAAATACGCACGATTGCCCGGGAGCACAATGTTCCCGTCTATGAGGAGCCGCCGCTGGCGCGAGCCTTGTACGGTAGCACCGAGGTGGGCGATGAGATTCCCGAGGCTCTGTATCTGGCTGTGGCGCGAGTACTGGCTTATCTGTTCCAACTGCGCAGTGCCAGACCCACAGAATATGTGCCCCGCCCAACCAGTATCGAGATGCCTGATGAGTTTAAGGCGTTTACCGAAGGTTTGAATGACGATGACAGCGACGACGCTGCATTCGAGAATGATGAGGAGGTCCCACATGGCCGCAACTGATGCAGCGCTGAGCCCATCTGGCGCAGATCCCGGTATGCTTTCCGGCCTCGGCGCGCCGCTGGTCATGATTCTGCTCTTGGCAATGATCGTCATGCCGCTGCCCCCGCTGGCGCTGGACCTGATGTTCACCTTCAATATTGCGCTGTCGATGATTGTATTGCTTGCCTCCGTATATGCATCCAGGCCTCTGGATTTTGCGGTTTTCCCGACCGTGCTGCTGATATCGACCCTGCTGCGTCTAGGGCTTAACGTAGCTTCTACCCGCGTTGTGCTACTCGAGGGACACACGGGTACGGGCGCTGCGGGTAACGTGATTGAGGCTTTTGGTGACTTCGTGGTGGGCGGCAGTTATGCCGTTGGTCTGGTTCTGTTTACGATCCTGGTCGTGATTAATTTCGTGGTTGTCACCAAGGGTGCAGGTCGTATCTCTGAGGTAACTGCGCGCTTTACCCTTGATGCCATGCCGGGCAAACAGATGGCGATTGACGCTGACCTGAACGCCGGGCTGATTTCCCAGGATGTCGCACTTACGCGACGTGACGATGTCGGTCGAGAGGCGGACTTTTACGGCGCGATGGATGGTGCGAGCAAGTTCGTACGCGGCGACGCCGTGGCTGGCATTCTGATTCTCTTTATTAACATCGTCGGTGGTTTTGCGATCGGCACCATGCAGCATGACCTTAGTGCAGGGCAGGCGGCTGAAAACTACATTTTGCTGACCATCGGCGACGGCCTGGTTGCACAGATCCCCTCCATGTTGCTGTCTATAGCGGCGGCGATCATCGTCACACGCATGTCCGGGGCGTCGGATATCGGAGCTGAGGTCGCATCGCAGCTCACCAGCAATCCTCGCGCCCTGTTTGTCACGGCCGCCGTGATTGGCGCGATGGGCGTTGTACCGGGCATGCCTAACCTGGTGTTTCTAAGTGTCGCCGCGCTGCTGGGTGCCCTCGGTTATTTGCGTGCGCAGCCGGAGCAAGAGGCGCCCGTTGAGGTGGCTCCCGAGGAGCCCACCGCTCCCAAGGAGTCCCGGGAGCTGAATTGGGACGACGTAGCTCAGGTCGATGAGATTGGCCTTGAGGTCGGTTACCGGCTGATTTCCCTGGTCGACCGGAATCAGGGCGGCGACCTGCTCAGTCGCATCAAGGGTGTGCGCAAGAAACTGTCCCAGGAGCTCGGTTTTCTTGTGAATTCCGTGCACATACGCGACAACCTGGATCTATCCCCGAATAACTACCGAATTTGTTTGCACGACGTGATTGCTGGCGAGGGAGAGGTGTTTCCCGGTCGTGAGTTGGCGATCAACCCCGGTCAGGTCTTTGGTGAACTTGAAGGCGTTAAAACCGAGGATCCGACGTTTGGACTACCGGCAGTCTGGATCGATGACTCGCAGCGGGATGAAGCGCAGACCATGGGCTTTACGGTGGTCGATAGCAGTACGGTGATCGCCACGCATTTGAGCCAGATTCTGAAGAATCAGGCGCATGAGTTGATTGGCCAGGACGGTGTGCAGCAGTTGCTGGATAAATTGGGAAAGAGCTCGCCGAAGCTGGTTGAGAATCTGGTACCCGGTGTGCTCAGCCTCGCCGACGTGACGCGGGTCGTTCACAATCTGCTGGAGGAGGGAATTCCCGTGCGTGATATGCGCACTATCGCGAGCACTCTGGCGGATGAATCGCTAAAAGGTCAAGATTCTGACGCTATGACTGCCAAGGTTCGCGTCGCTCTGGGAGCTTCGATCTTCCAAACCGTCAATGGCACGTCGCGTGAAATGCCAGTAATGGTGTTAGATCCGCAGTTGGAACAGATATTGCTTAGTTCAGTGCAGGGCGCACCGGGCGGATTGGAGCCGACGTTAATGGACACCGTAATACAGCAGGTTATTCACGCATCGAGCAAACTCGAGGCCGAGGGCAATAGCCCGGTTTTGCTAGTGGCGAGCAGCATTCGATTGTTCCTGTCGCGACTACTGCGTGGTCGCATGAGCAATTTCTACATTCTCGCCTATGAAGAAATCCCGCCCAACAAATCTATCCGGGTGGTAGCGACTATTGGCGGTGCTTCCGGCGGCACCCAGGGCAGCCCACAGCAGGCGGCGCTGGGCGCGACCGCGGCTGCGGTGTGAATAGGAGGCCATAGACAATGAAAATTGAACGCTACATCGCGCATGACACGAAGACCGCCATGGCGCGGGTCCGTGCAGATCTGGGGCCCGATGCGCTTATTCTGGCCAACCGGCGTATGGGTGATCGAATCGAGATAACCGCCGCCCTGAATATCGATGACTGGGTTGATCAGCAGCCTGGTGCCCGGCATACGGTCCCGGCGGCGCCTTCTATGGCCGCGGCGCCTTTGATTGCAGCTGCGCCTTTATCAGCCGCACCGGCGGCGGTCGCGCCCACAAATGAAATTCAACTTAAGGCGCTGGAGCGTGAATTACACCGCCTGCGTGGCATGTTGGAAGGAGAGCTTGGCGAACGCCAGTGGCGTGATACGGCCGGCATGCAGGCTCCCCTGTCTGCTTTGCGGCAGCGTCTTCTGCGTCTGGGTCTGTCGCGCACACTTAGCGCGGAACTGATGCGCGGGCTCGATCAGCAGGCAGTGGGCCAAAAGCTTGAATCGGCCTGGCATCATGTACTGCAGGTATTGGCGACGCGTATCGAGGTATGCCGGAAATCAGCAGCGGTATCCGAGGACGGACAAAATGGCGCGATTGCCGTGTTCGGTACCACGGGCGTCGGCAAGACTAGCACTATAGCCAAGCTCGCAGCGCGCGATGTACAGCAATTGGGTGTGGACGCGGTGGGTTTGATTAGTCTCGACAGCTATCGACTCGGCGCGCAGGAGCAGTTGGCGAGCTTCGGCGATGCGCTGGGCATCCCGATCCGTCGCGCGAACGACCGCCACGAGCTTTCTTTCGCACTACGTGAGTTGCAGGGCCGTCGCGTGTACATCGACACTGCCGGGATGGGTCAGAATGATCCACGTCTCACGCAGCAACTCGATCTGGTACACGGTCTTCGTCACCCGATCACCAAGCTGTTGGTGCTCTCAGCGGCCGCGCAGCCTGCGCAATCGCGGGCTGTCAGCGCGCTGTTTGATCGCTCTGCGGTGAGCGGTGCTATCATCACCAAGATTGACGAAGCGCAGAGTTTGGGCGGCGTACTGGACGTGATTATCCGCGCGGGGTTGCCGGCGCACAGCATTTGTGACGGTCAGCGCGTGCCGCAGGATATACACAGCCCCGATGCGCTGGGCCTGGTGCAGCGTGCGATTGAAATTCAGGGGCGGGACAGCTCGCGCAGCGAGCAGTCCGTCGCGAACGTGACCCGCCTGACGCGCGCCAGTGCCTGACGCTTCGTCAGCTTATTGTCGGCCGTCATCAGGTATGGCGATTGTGCAAGGTGCGCGGGGCACGCCGCTGTTTTTGACGGTTATTCAGATGGCAGCGATTGCTTACTACTCAGCCTGCGATAAGCAGGTCGCTACTTATTTGCAGAGGTTTGAACGACAGTCATGAGTGCCACACTCCCCACCAGAGTCATAGCCGTAACCAGCGGCAAAGGCGGCGTGGGAAAAACAAACGTAGCCGTAAATTTGTCGGTCAATCTGGCGCGCGCTGGACAGCGCGTCATGTTGTTTGATGCCGATTTGGGATTGGCCAACGTGGACGTGGCATTGGGGCTCAAGCCAAAATTCGATGTGCAGCACGTGATAACTGGTGAGCGTACTCTCGAGGAGATTCTTGTGCCGGGGCCGGCAGGTATTCAGGTCGTCCCCGCGTCATCGGGCGTGGCACGCATGGCGTCGCTGTCACCCACGGAGCAGGCCGGTCTGGTCACCGCATTTAGCGAACTGGAAGAACCCGTCGATGTGCTGATCGTGGATACCGGGGCAGGAATCGATAAGACCGTGCTGACGTTCACCGCTGCCTGCCAGGAAATTATTGTTGTTATCTGTGATGAGCCAACATCGCTCACGGATGGCTACGCCTTGATCAAGGTGCTCAATCAGCAGTGCAACGTCAAGCGCTTCCAGATTTTACCCAACATGGTCGATACAGAGTTGCAGGGTCGACAGTTATTCGAAAAGCTCTGCAAGGTCGCCGACCGATACCTAGATGTCCACCTTGGCTACCTCGGCTCAGTGCCGCGCGACGATTATCTGCGTCGCGCAGTGCGTTCGCAAAAAGCGGTGTCGCTTGAGTATCCGCGCGCGGAAGCGTCGCGGGCATTCACGGAAATCGCCAAGCGAATTGATGCCCTTCCCAGCCCCTCTACAACGGGTGGATTAGGCTTCTTTGTTGAACGTATGATTGAATACCGTAGTAGTAGTAATCTTTGAGAATCTAATGGCCCGTCTTGCAGCATATGAAGATTCGAACCCGGCGAGCGCCGATGCAATGGTGCGTGAGTACCTGCCACTAGTGCAGCGTATTGCGTTTCGATTGCAGGCCAAGTTGCCCTCGGAAATTGAAGTTGACGACCTACTGCAGGTGGGTCTCATGGGCTTACTGCGCGCCAGAGAAAGCTACGACGCGGCGCAAGGAGCGAGTTTCGCGACGTACGCCGGTATCCGCATCAAAGGTGCGATGCTGGATGAGATTCGTGCCCACGATTGGCTGCCGCGTTCGGTGCAGTCGAAATTGCGCATGGTCGCGGAGGCGATTGATCGAGCGGACGTGCGTCTGGGCAGGCCCGCGCAGGACGCAGAAATCGCCACGGAGCTGGGCATGTCTCTAGACGAGTATCAGCAGTTGTCCGGAGAACTGGCCTGTGCGCGCATGACCCACATAGAGGATAACGCTGAGGCTGTGCTGGCAGAGGCAGGCGACGCTAATCCAATGGACCTCGTGGGCGAAAACGCCTCTCGCGAGGCGCTGGTTGAAGCCATCGGGAAACTTCCCGAGCGCGAGCGCCTGATGATGTCCCTCTATTATGCGGAGGGACTTAATTTGCGGGAAATCGGCGCGGTACTCGAAGTCACTGAGTCGCGGGTATCTCAACTTCACGGACAGGCGCTGGCACGCCTGCGCGCGGTTCTGGCGGCTTGGCGCGCCGAGTAAGCAGGGCTTACAGGCAAGATCAGGCAGGGGCAAGGCGTGGCTGACCGGGATCGTAAACAGAATGGCAGAAAACTAAGCAGCGCTCGAGCGCGAACAGGCCCGGGAGGCGTGGGCGTCGATATCCTGACATTGCTGGGCGTGACGCTCGCCGTCGGTGCCATCATCGGTGGCAACTGGCTCGAAGGTGGCGATCTGTCCGCGCTTCTGCAGCTCACCGCGTTTGTCATTGTATTTGGGGGCACGCTTGGCGCGGTGCTTATTCAAACGCCTATGAGCGATTTCAGGCTGGCCCTGTCACGCGCAATCTGGGTCTTTCTCCCGCCGGTATACCCGCGCGGCCTGGTGCTGGAAAAAGCACAGATATGGAGTCGTGCAGCGCGACGGGAAGGTCTTCTCAGTCTTGAAAAAGAACTTGAGAACGAACAGGATGCACTGACTCAGAAAGGTCTGCAACTGCTGGTTGATGGTCTGGAACCTGAAGATATTCGTGCGGTCATGGAAGTCGAGATCGACAATGCTATTGAGGGTGATATTCGTGCCGCACGGGTTTTTGATGCGCTTGGCGGTTACAGCCCGACGATCGGTATCATCGGCGCAGTGCTCGGTCTTATCCATGTCATGAACAATCTGTCTGATCCTGCGGAACTGGGGTCAGGTATCGCGGTGGCCTTTGTCGCCACGATCTACGGCGTCGGCTTTGCCAATCTCTTCTTTTTGCCCATAGCGAACAAACTCAAAGCGATCTCCGGGGATCAGGTCGGCTACCACGAGATGGTGGTCGATGGAATTGTGATGATTGCGGACGGCGATAATCCCCAGGTGATCATGAACAAGCTAGAAGGCTACGTAGACTGATGCCACGACGGCGACCCCCTCTGGAATTTACCGATAGCAACGAACGCTGGCTGGTGTCCTACGCTGATTTTCTTACCCTGCTGTTCGCTTTTTTTGTTGTGATGTACTCCACTTCCGCGGTTACCAACGGTGATTTCAGAGTGCTCTCGAATTCGATTGTGCAGGCCTTTGGTATGCCCGGTAGGAGCTTTACGTCTGATGAAAGTAACGGCATCAATGAATCAGCTGCGAATCCAGTACTGACTCCAATGAAGTCCGCAGGCAATGACTTCGAGGCCGTTGTGCAACTTGCGCAGAGTAGCGAGGTGCTGCGGCGGCAACAGCAAATGAGTGCCGTGCAGGCGTTGCTGAGCGCTGACCTGGAGGCGGAAGCGCCTGCAGGAGTCATAGCCGTGATATCCGATAGTGAGTTCGTGGATATCGAAATTCCTGCGGGACTGCTGTTCCCCAGTGGCGCCCGGACGCTGCTTGCCGATTCAATGCCGATAATTTCTCGTATCGCCGCGACGCTCCGCGACCTACCCAATGAGATTGTGGTGCAGGGACATACGGATAATCGACTGATTCGCAATGGACGCTTTCCCTCGAATTGGGAGCTCTCAAGCAGCCGCGCCGCGGCGCTGGTTCGGATCTTCGAAGCCGCAGGCATCGATTCGACGCGGATGAGCGCTCAGGGTTATGCAGCCTCTAGACCGGTGGCGTCCAACGATTCACAGGAGGGTCGCGAACTGAACCGGCGCGTAGTCATCAGAGTCCGCAGCCAGCGCCTCGATGCCGCACGTCTTACCGGGGGCAGTGGGAACACCGGGGAGAGCGGCGATGGTTGATGGCGGCGGTCCGCTATCGCCCATAGGCGGCGCTTTGCCAGCGCGCAGCGTTCAGTCCAGTACCCGGCGTCGGCGTCGGCGACAACGGCGGTCTCCCGAGGATCTCGAGGACAATCAGGAAGATGTGCTCGGCGACAGCTCAGATGCCGGGCAGCCGCAAAAGGCAAAAGGCCGCTTTATTGATCTTCGTTGTTGACCATCGTTGCGGATTCAGACAGTAAGGCGCCTTGCTTCTGCACGACATGCTGAATGAGTTGCTCCTGCGTCATCAGATCATCGTCGAAGTCTACACGCACCCAATACGGCATCACTGGGGACGTCAGCCGTTTTTCACAGCCGATAACGGTGCCGGCTATCGACAGCGTAATCTGTGAGGGACGCAAAATGACGCTGATTCGCACACGTTCGCCATCGTCTACGGCTTCGCGCGATTCAAAGGCAATACCGCAACCGCTTAAACTCACCATGGTGTCGTCGTAGGACTGCACATCGCCCTGTTCATATTCCAGCGCCTGCGCGGCCACCACAGAGACTTTCCGGTTTAGCAGCCCGAGCGCCTTGGCAACCGCGGGATTGTCCTGCCAAACGATGTTTATCGTCTGATTGAGCTCGCGATCGAGTTCTGCCAGGAGCGTCCCCGTACTGACCTCGAGACCACTTTCCCCGCTGAGCGTGTTTTCGCGCCCGGGAGTCTCGTTGAGGATTTCATAGCGAAGCATTACCACGTCGTTGATGCGGTAGTACTTGCGGCGCTCCGCTTCTTTGACGGCGGGGCCGGGTGTCTCGTTGCTCATAACCTTACTCTACTCCCAACATTCTCAGGGCATCTGGATTGGATGCTCGCAGTGCCTCCAAATCCAGGCGCATGGATTCATCGAGTTCCTGGCGAATGACGATTTCCACTCTCCGATTAGCTGCCCGGCCTTCTGAGGTATCGTTAACGGTGAAGGGTCTCGTGTCCGAATATCCGACCACCATCACTCGCTCGTCGTCGATTTGCTCTCTGCGCAGAAGCTCGTGTGTCACCGACAGCGCGCGGCTGGACGAGAGTCCCCAGTTTGATTCATATATCGCCCCGAGTCTCAGGGGGATATTGTCAGTGTGCCCTTCAATCGAGATGGTGCCCGGTACTTCTGTCAGTACATCCCGAATACGTTGCATCACCGGAAGAAACTCTTCGGCCAGTGTGGCCGAGCCGGATGGAAAGGAGCCTTGCTCACGAATACGGATAATGATTGTACGGCCTTCGGTTTCTACATCTACCTTGCCGGTGGCCAGCTCATCCGCGAGCTTCTCCTTGATCTTTGCGGCGTCGTCTTCAGTTTCCGATAGCAGTACTTTAATGCGTCTGGCCAGCTCGTTTGCCAGGGCTGCCTCGCTGGCTTCGCCTTCGCCTTGTCCAACACGCAAGGATTGATCAAGCGTATCCTCGCTAACTTGCTGAACGGTCTCTACAGGAGTTGGTGTGGTCTCGCCCGGGCTAAACTCCTGGGCAATAATACTGGTCCCCTTGGGAATATTGTCAAATTCCATCTGGTTCTGCACACCGAAGGCCTCTGACATGGAGCCTGCGATTTGCTTGAATTTATTGACGTCCATTTCCGAAAAAGACAGCAGCAGCACAAAAAAGCACATAAGTAGTGACATGAGATCGGCAAACGTCGCCATCCACGCCGGGGACCCGGGGGGCGCATCATCATCTGCTTCAGACATCGTCTAGCTGCCGTCGCCGCTGCGTTTGGCGGGGTCGAGGTAGGCCTTTAACATCGATTCAATAATGCGTGGATTCTGACCTTCCTGAATCGCCAGAACGCCATCAACGCACATTGAACGGATACGTCGTTCGTCGTTTTTGCGCAGGCTAAGTTTGTCGGCTATTGGCAGTGCAACCATGTTTGCCAAGATTGCACCGTACAGGGTGGTCAGTAGCGCCACCGCCATCGCCGGGCCGATAGACTTTGGGTCGGACATGTTTGACAGCATTTGCACCAGGCCAATCAGCGTACCGATCATGCCCATTGCCGGTGCAACGTCTCCGGTAGCGCTAAAGACTTTTGCACCCCAGGTATGTCGCTCGATGGTGGCGGTCATATCCTTGGTCATCACGGTCTCTACGACCTCGCGGCTGTTGCCGTCGATGAGCATCTTGATGCCTTCGTTGAGAAAGGCATTTTCGACCTCGGCGTTTTCCAGCGCCAACATGCCCTCTTTGCGCGCAATGTTCGCGAGCTCTACGATTTTAACAACGAGCTCGTCCGGATCATCAGTCTTGTAGACAAATGCCGTCAGAGCCACTTTGAAAGCGCCCAGGAACTGCGCTAACGAGAACTTGATCATCACCACCATGACTGTGCCCGCGAGCACAATGAGAATGGAGGGGATGTTAATAAAAACCGGCGCCGAACCGCCGGTGAGAATAGCAGCCAGAACGATACCTATCGCTCCGACCATTCCCACGAGTGTTGCCAGATCCATGGCCTTTCCTAATTAAAGATCATTGTGATGGTTGCCGCTAAAGTATACACAGCATTGCTGACATGACGTGAACAGTCATATCCGGGGAGGTCAGGTGGAAGAGCTGCAACTTGCGCTCACAACATCCAGGGTGGACCAGCGCAATTTCGGCGTTTGGATCAACAACTGGCAGGTGGGGCAGGCGCTCAGCGCACTGGTTACCGGGCAGCGGCCAAGTGGCGAGTTGGTGCTGCGTGTTGGGGGCCAGCAGATCACGGCAACCGCAGACATTCCTGTGCAGCAGGGCGCTCGCTTACTGCTGGAAGTAAAGTCACTTGAGCCCGTTCCCACTCTGCGAATTCTTAATCCGGTCGCTACTAATCCTTCCTCGACGCCGGTCGGAGGCACGCTCCAGCTGTTGCCCGGCAGTGGCACGGCTCTGGCCAGCTCACCGCTGTCCAGTGTCACCCAGACCCTTCAGAACGCTCAGCTGTCCATGGCGCTGCCTCCCGTGGTGTCCGAATCAGTGAATCAGTTACTGCGGCAGACAAGTCGGCCCGCACAGCTTGCGCAAGCGGGCGGCGTAGCCAAGGCGGTAAACGGCTCGGGCATTTTTCTCGAGAGTGAAATGGAGGCCGTGTCGCAGGGCCGTGTTTTCGATACGGGTGACGACATGAAGGCAGGCCTGTTCCGTGTGCTGGCGCGCGTGGAGGAGGCACTGACTAAAGTGCAGGCTGCGGCTATGAGCGCGGCGGACGCGGAGATGCTGTTGGAGGTCAAGCGCGAGCTGGAGGGCGGGCTGGGGCGGATTACCTTGCAGCAATTGAATTCACAGCCCGTCGAAGGGCAGGCCGCGCGTGCATGGCAGCTTGAGCTGCCCGTACAGCTCGCAGGCAGCTTTCATAGCTTGATGATACATCTGGAGCATGAACCCGGCAGAGGCGACGGCGATACCGCTGCGGAGAGTGACGAGGACACCTGGCGGGTTAAGCTGCGTCTGGCGCCCGGTGCCCTGGGTTTGGTGGAAGTCTCAATGCAGTTGTGTGAAGACGAGCTTGCCCTGCGGCTCTCGGCAGAGCGGAGCGACGTGCGCGCGATTATGGACGCGGGGCTCCCCACGCTGGAAAGGGCTTTAAAGAGTCATGGTCTGCGTCTATCAACGACGGCCACTGTGCCGATCGAGCAGGCTGCGAAATCTGCGTCGGCGAACACCGGGGACGCTGACCGGCGCAGCCTGAGTATTCATGCATGACTGACTATACTCGGCAAGACGCAGAGCGAGAACTGCAGACCGCTGCGCTGTCTTACTCCGGTATGGGCGCGCCGGTGTTGGTGGCAAAAGGGGAGGGTGAAACCGCGCGCAGGATCGTTGCGGTGGCGCGCGAACATGATGTTCCAATTGTGCAGGACGATCAGCTTACGGAGCTGCTGTGCCAGATCCCACTCGGTGATGAAGTGCCACCGAAACTCTATGTGGCGGTGGCCGAGGTGCTTGCCTTTGTCTATCGTCTCAACGAGAGTATCGATCATCGAGTGTAAGAGGGTCTGGTTGCGCGCCGGCACCCGGCATGACCGTGTTTTTCGGGCTTCGCGTCCTTGAGCACTGCCTTGTGAGGCTTGCGTTTGTAGTCGCACTGTGCGTTAGCCTGTTGTATATTCGGCCGCCATATACCTGTCACTTGTATTAAGAAACCGGGCATGGAAAAAATCGAAGCGCTAGAGAAACTGACGCTGCGTCTTTCGCATATGGCTGATGGCGTAGACAGTGAAGTCGACGCCGTTCTGGTCTCGATACGCAGCGAACTCAAGAACGGCGCTAGCGCCGCCAAACTGAAAAAACTGTCTACAGAACTCGCGCGCGCGCTGATGTCCAATACCGGCGTCAATGCCGACGTGGCGCCGAGCATTGAGGGCGGCTTCGACCTTTCCGGTCTGCGCAAACTCATCAAGTCCATGCCTGTTCGCGGTGAAGCGCAGCAGCGCATGAGTGATCTGGTGCAGAAAGTTGCCTCGGGCACCACGACAATCGCGCGCCAAAAAGCACTGGTTGATCTGCTGGGCGTTGCGGGCGACGCGGTACGTGAGGCAACGGGCCGGGACAAATCCGAGAACGGAATGCTCGGTTGGCTGGGTAAGAAGTCAGGAAGCCCCGACGGCGACGAGCGTTACGTCACATTGTTCGCTCAGCTATTGCAACGCTCTGTTGAACACATTGATGTGATGAACGGGAGTGAGGCAGAAAGCCAGCCGATCAAGGATGCGCTTTCACGGATCGTGGTTCCGGAGCAAGCACGGCATCTGCTGGATGAAGTGACGTCCGAAATAGAAGCTATCGACACTCGCATTCGTGCTGAGCGCAATCAGACCACGGACTTCCTTGGCGATTTACGTGATCGCATTTCCGGCTTTGAGGAGGTTCTGGAGTTACTCACGGTAGAAGGTGACTCATCGGTACAGCGCTCCGAGAATCTGCAAACCGCAGTTGGTGCAGATACCCTGGAGCTGGGTGAAGCGGCGAAGTCCGACGACATAGTCCAGGTCCGCAGCGTTATTGATGAGGGCCTTCAGCGCATCACCAGTCGTCTCGCAAAACATGTGAGCGCCGAGCGTGAGCAAAATGAGGCGTCGAAGGTGCGGGTGACCGAGCTGAATGATCGGCTTGCGAATCTCGAAGCAGAAGCGGATGTCCTGCGCAGTGAAATACGCACCAAAAATGATTTAGTCATGAAAGACTCGCTTACCGGTGTGTACAACCGCGCTGGTTACGAGGATCGTGCTATCGAGCTGTTTTCGCGCTGGGAGCGCGCCGGTGCGCCACTGTCATTGGTTTTTGTCGACTGCAATAAGTTCAAAGAGATCAACGATAACTACGGGCACGCGGCCGGGGATCTGGTGCTGGTGAAGGTCGCAGAAGTGCTGCGTACCCGGGCTCGCGCCAGCGACTTTGTGTGTCGCTACGGAGGCGATGAATTTGTCATCATGCTCCCGGACACGGATCTTAAGGGCGCCGAGGTGTTTGCTCGCAGTGCTTGCGACGAAGTCCTTGCTGCTGGATTTAATGACAACGGCAAGCCCCTCGATGTATCCATTTCCTGCGGCGTGACCGAGTTTCTCACTAACGACACGCTGGAGACCGCGATGGGTCGAGCCGACGAGGCAATGTATCGCGCGAAGGCCATGAATGGCGTAAAGGTCTGTGCCAGCGTTTGATAGTGTCTCCGGCATACGGTTGTGTCGATTGAGGGCTAACAAGGTCTAGCAAGGACTAAGAAGGACTAAAACTTTACGGTGGCCCGCGGTCTTGTGCCTGGTATCCGGGGCCTTTAACAAAACGACCAGACAACGCCCCGGTAGAGGCACCGCTTTGCCACACCAGGGTGCCGTTGACCAACACATCGCTAACGCCGGTCGCCAGCTGGTGCGGTTGCTCGAAACTCGCCGTATCGGTAATCGTTTGTGGATCAAACACCGCGATATCCGCGAAGAAGCCCTCGCGCAGCAGACCCCTGTTCTTTAAACCGAGGCGACTCGCCGGGAGACCGCTGAGTTTATGCACTGCCTCGGATAGACTAAGCAGATTATCTTCCCGTACGTAGCGTCCTAACACCCGCGCAAATGTGCCGTAGGCACGCGGGTGCACGACGTTTTTCCTGTTCTCCACGGTGGCAGCGTATGTGCCTGCATCCGATCCGAAGCTCACCCAGGGCAGGGCAATTTTCTTCGCGACGTTGTCGTCGCTCATCAAAAAGTAGGTGGCCTCGACGCGCGATTGCTCCTGCTCGATAAGTGTCAGCACCGCCTCCTGCGCAGAAACACCCATCTCGGACGCTACGTCGTCAAGACGGCGTCCTGCAAAGCGCGCCAATCCTGGGTTGTCGAAACTGCTCAGCAATACGCCCTCAGGCCCGGCGGCGCGCAGCAGGTTTTCCCATTCGTCCTGATCCGCGCGCATTTCGTCCAGTATTTGCCCTCGCACCAGCGGGTCCTGCAGGCGCCTTATCAGTGCAGGTATACCGCCCTCTCCAGACCAGGGTGGAAGGGATGCTGTCAGGCCGGTAGCCCCAGCCGGGTAGGTATAGATATTTGCAGCGACGTCTATGCCCGCCTTGCGTGCATTTTCGATTTGCGCGACTACAGACGCAAAATTTGCCCAGTTGTCGCGTCCAGCGACCTTGAGATGATAAATCTCGGCACGCACGCCGGCCTCGCTGGCTATACGCAACAGTTCATCGATAGCATCGGCCAAGCGGTCGCTTTCATTGCGCAGATGAGACACGTACATACCATCGAATTCGGCAACGGCGCTGGCCAGTGCGATCAGCTCTTCTGTGCTGGCAAAAAAAGCGGGCGGGTAGATCAGCGATGAACCCAGTCCGAGGGCGCCCTCGCGCATGGCTTCGCGTGCCAGCTCCTGCATGCGGAGCAGCTCCTCCGTGGTCGGTGCCCGGTTTTCGAGGCCGAGTTCATGCACCCGCAGCGTCGTGGCGCCGACAAAAGATGCAACGTTTGGCGCTATGCCTGAGTCCTCCATATGCTGCAGGTACTCACCTAGCGTCTGCCAGGGCGGAAAGTCACCGGCCTGCATATCCAGATCGCTGGCGGTGCCGCTATCCAGACCGCCTGGTGGCACGGGCCCCATACTCACGCCTTCGCCAAACACTTCGAGGGTGACACCCTGCGCGATATCACTTACGCCGCGGCCGTCCTCGCGCAGACTCTGCACCGCCCAGCTCAGCATATTGATAAATCCCGGACTGACGACTTTGCCTCGCGCGTCGATGCGTACGCGCGCAGCGGCATTCCCGAGGTCGCCTATCGCCGCGATGCGATCACCGAGCACCGCGACATCCGCCGTGCGACCCTCCGCGCCGCTGCCATCAATCACCAGACCGCCTTCAATGATAAGGTCGAAAGCAGCGGCGCTGTTCCCGGGCTGACTGCGTGCCGCCGCCGTCTTGTCGGCCGTGGTGCAAGCGCTCAGGCTCAGCATGACTGACAAACCGAGTGCGGCAACGTATCTCAGCGGCTCTGCTAAGCATTTCAGGCATTTTTTTGATGAGTACATGTGCATTTCCAGCGAGTTCCTTTTCTAAGCCCATGTTTAAGTCCATGTACAAGCCCATATCCAAGCCCATATCCAAGCTCACAAGACCTGTTTACAGCTCTGGCAACCATGCAGTGTCAACTTGCGTCTGTCTAGCGCTTGCTTCGCGCCCTACAGGAAGTAGCATGTAGCTTCTTGTGATAGTGGAGTTGGCGACGTGTCTGATCGGGAAGACTGGAAAAAACGGTACTTGAAAGAAGTACAGGACTGGGAGGCCACCGATGAGTTATTGCGCAAGGTGCTGGGCCGACTCATCATCGCAGCGGAGGGTAATTCGAGTGACCTCGACGCCGTGCTTGTCAGCGTTCAACGGCATGCGCGGGAGCGAGACGACAAATCTCTGGCCGGCGCGCTGGATGCGCTGACCCGGCAGATAAGGTTGCTCGATAGCCCGGTAAAAGCTGCCCCGAAGGAAGCGACAAAAGGCGCTGCCAGGGACGCAGCCAAAGACGCGATAAAAGCAGCAGCAAAAGAACCCACACAAGCCCCGGCACCGGAGCCCCTCAAGGCACCGACTTCCGCAGGCAACAATGACGTTTGCAAAGTGCTGCTGGCGTTGATCGATGAAGTAGCCGTGACTCAACCAGACCTGGGCTCTCTCGACACCCTGCGCGAAAGTTTGCAGCGTGACGGCGGCGCGGATTGGTATCGCGTGCTCGAGCGCGTGATGGGCGAAATCCGTGGCCTGATTCAGCGTATCAGCAATGACAAGCAGGCTCTCGAACAGTTGATGATCGAGGTCAGCGATGAGTTGGGGGATATCACGCAGGTGCTGGTTGAGGATCGCAGCGACCTTACCGCCGGGCGCGAGCAAACCCGGGAACTGAACGAGATTGTGGCCTCCGGCGTGGAGCGCATTCAGACGCACATCGACACCGCAGCGGACATAGAAACCCTGAAATCAACGGTCCATCATTCCCTGGAGGGGATGCGGCAGGGTATTGCTGAATTCGTGGAGAAAGATGCGCAGCGATTTGCTGATTATGAAGCACGTAATGACAGCCTGCAGCAACGCGTGGCAAGGATGGAGACCGAGAGCCGGGAGCTGCAGACAAAGCTCAGTGAGAATCGCGAGAAACTCATGCTCGACACGCTCACGGGCGTACGCAGCAGGCTCGCTTACGATGAAACGCTCGCGCAAGAACTGAGTCGTTACAACCGTTATCGGGAGGTGTTCTCTCTGGCCGTGCTCGACATCGACCACTTCAAGCATGTGAACGATACCTATGGTCACACCGCTGGTGATAAGGCGTTGAAGCTGCTCGCTGGTTTGATTGACGAGAGCATCCGCGAGACCGATTTTCTGTTTAGAGTGGGGGGAGAGGAGTTCGTGTTGCTATTGCCTAGAACTGATCTGACGAACGCACAACCGCTGGTGGAGCGCGTGCGCGCCGCAGTTTCGGACAGCGGCTTTCACTACGAGAGCAAGCCGGTTCCACTGACTGTGAGCGCAGGTTTAAGCGAGGTGCACGAGGACGACAGCAGCGAAACCTTGTTCGCTCGCGCTGATGATGCGCTGTATCGCGCGAAGAAAGGGGGCCGCAACAAGTTGGTTGTCCTCGACTGATTTGCCCGCAGGACGAGTCCGGGAGTGGTCAGGAGTGATTGCGGGGCTTACATTCTCGGGGGTGTGAATTCTTCGACCCGATAAAAAGAGGCCGCGAAGCTCTTGGGTTTGTGCGCGGCGATAGCGGACTGGAACGTGGCCATGTGCGGCGTACGCATATGTTCGGCCAATGCCTCTTCCGAGACCCATCGCTCTGTGATTCGGAGCGCGTCCGACCGGTTTAGCTCCACGCTGAACGTGTAGTCCTGGCAGCCAGCTTCAGCACGGCTGTGCTGTTCCATCGTGGCTATTGCCGGCTGCATTGCGGCAATATCTTCCACGCTGGATTCTATGATGACAGTGACCACAATCATGCGGTGAGCGCTCTGAGCATCCACGCGGTTTTTTCGTGCACGCGCATGCGATCTGAAATAAGGGCCGCCGATGATTCGTCATCCGCAGCCTGTGCTTTCGCCAGGACTTCGCGGCAGCTTTTTACGACCTGCTCGTGACCACGGGTCAGGATGGCGACCATCTCCGTAGCGCTGGGTACACCTTCAACTTCGTGAATACTGGTGAGCGTGGCAAAGCTCTTGTAAGTTGCCGGCGCGGCGATGCCCAGGGTGCGAATACGTTCGGCAATCTCGTCTACCGCGGTTGCCAACTCGGTGTAGTGCTCTTCGAACATCAAGTGCAACTCGCGAAACTGCGGCCCGGTGACGTTCCAGTGGAAATTATGCGTTTGCAGATAGAGCGTATAGGAATCCGCAAGGAGTGCCTTCAGGCCTTCTGCAATGCTCAAACGATCCTGTTCATTGATACCAATATCGATGCTGCTCATGATTTCTCCCAGGTTCAAGATCTGCACAAACATCATACCCCGAGCGCCCAGGCAGCGCATAGGCAGAGCGTTGCCGGGGGCGTGCGCGGACTTACATGTGCCTCTGACATCTGGTGTACGCTGTGTTTTTCGCTATGGCACACTTTTCGGAGAATCCAGCATGAGTGAAGCATCAGCGCGAGTTCTACGTACGCCTGAGAGCGCTTTTAAAAACCTGCCCGAGTTTCCATTTCGACCCCACTACCAATCTGTGGACGGCGGTGAACTGGGTGCGCTGCGAATGGCCTACATCGACGAGGGTTCTGGTCCGGTGATTTTGTGTCTCCACGGGGAGCCGAGCTGGAGTTTTCTGTATCGCAAAATGATCCCGATTTTTGTTGCGGCAGGCTATCGCGTGCTGGCTCCTGATCTCGTTGGTTTTGGACGCTCGGATAAGCCTGCGGCAATAGGTGACTACAGCTATCAGCGCCATCTCGACTGGCTCGCGGCATGGTTTCACGCGCTCGAGCTCAGCGATGTGACCCTGGTGGCCCAGGATTGGGGAGGCTTATTGGGTCTGCGCCTTTTGGCGGAGAATTGCGATAGTTTTGCGCGATTTTCCCTCTCAAACACCATGCTCCCTACCGGTGATCACGCGCCGCCGGAGGCCTTCCTGGCGTGGCGGCAATTCAGTCTGGATGACCCGGATTTCGATATAGGACTGATCTGCAATGAACTGGGCTCGGGTAACCTTTCGGTCGCCGAGCAGGCGGCGTTTCGCGCGCCGTTTCCGGATGATCACTACAAAGCCGGAGCACGAGCCTTTCCCGCTTTGGTGCCAACTGACCCGGACAATCCCGCCTCGGCGGCAAATCGCAGTGCCTGGGATGTACTGCGTCGCTGGGAAAAACCAGCACTGATGTGCTTTTCGGATCAGGATCCAATAACCCGCGGTGGCGACAAAGTATTTTGTTCGCAGGTACCGGGTTGCGAGGGGCAGCCGCACCAGACCCTGAATGGTGGTCACTTTGTACAAAACTACGATGGCGAACGATGGGCCAGTGCGATCGTAGAGTGGTCCTCTGTTTAGAGGAGAAGCGTCGTGGGAAGTGTGACCTGGTTTTTTGAACCGCTGTGCCCGGACACTCAGTCGAGTATGAGCAGATCTACCCACACCAGGCGGTGATCTGAAGAGGCGCTGCGCTTTTTTACCAGGCGATACAATGGATCTGCGGGCGTGGGCCAAAACACCCCGGCATCGACAACGCGCCAGCCGCTCTTGCTGGGAATAACGTAATCTGCCCGCATGCCCCAGGTGGCGGTGTGGGTCGGACTCAGGGGACTGTCGGCTAGATTGGCGCGGCCACCGTCGCTGCTGGGCAGCAGCCCACGGCGTACCGCGGGATGTCCAAGAAGACTGGCGATCGCCTCGCGTCGTGCGTCGCCTTCTTCCATGGAAGCATTGAGGTCGCCGAGCACCACAAAGCGCGCGTCCCGTAAACCACCGCTATTCCCAGCGTCATCATAGATATACCTGGCGCCTTCCTCTGCACCCAGGTAATCAACCCAGAAGCGAATTTCATCGTGATTGCGCCGTCCGTTTCTGTCCTCGGGACCATCAAACACTGGAGGCGTTGGATGGCTCGCGAGAATTTGTAGTCGCTCCCCGTTTATTGTGATCGGTATATCCCAATGCGATTTCGATGACAGGCGAAGTATTTCCTGCACCTCCGGTGGGTACCAAAGCGTGCCCTGTTCATCGCGCATATCTGCCATGAGGTTGCGGGGCATGTCTTTCCAAAGGAAATGCTGGAAGCTGCGAATTCCGTCGAAATCTATCGGGAAGCGACTCAGCAGCAGCATCCCGTACTGCCCGGGATAAAGGCCGTAACCAAAGGCGTCTTGTCCCGTGCCTGTGGCTTGGCCGTCTCGATCCAGGTCCATCCCTGAATCTACCCCGGTATTGACCGGGCCCTGATAATAATAGGGGTAGTCGATGGGTGCCGTGCCTGCCTGCGGCTGGTTGAGATAGCGCTGCAAAAATGGCAATACGCCGCGCTCAGGGTCGGGATGGTAGTCGAACTCGTTGAGCAGCAGGATGTCTGGACGCACGCGCTGAATGATCTCGGCGATATTACTTATTTGCGGGTGATCGCTGTTCTCCAGCGCGGCGGGGAGCTCGTGCCCGCTGGGCGTGGTGCCTCGCTCTACATAGTTGCCGCCCTCCATGCTGACGTTGAAAGTGGCGACCCGGATCTGGCGGCCCTCACCGCTGCCTTTTTGCGACACTGCGTCTGCGGCTTTTTCCGAAAGTGCGCCGGCGGCTGTTACCGACATGAACAAGCCCGCGAGCAGTAGTGGAAGTCCAAAGCGGTGCATGCCATCTCCAAGCTATTTATACCTTCCCATACCTTCTATCGGCGCTGGCGAACGGAATTCGTTGAGACAGAACGTTAGCACGAGTACCCGGGGTGGGTCAGCCTGCATCACGCGGCGTGCAGCATTGCGCAAATCCTTCGCGTACACTTGTCGTCTTACACATCAATGTATTAATGAGGGCGCAACCGTCGTGAATTTGGATTCGGATGCCATCCGGCGCTTTTTATCCAGGGATCTTCTGGATTTCTTTATTCGTATGGGAATGATCGTTGTCGCTATCGTTGCCTGTGAACGCATATTTGCGCCTTTTCTACCGATTATGCTCTGGGCAATGATACTTGCCGTCTCGCTGAATCCGCTGTTGGACATGCTGCAAGCGCGCAGCGGCTGGTCCGATGGGCGTTGTGCGACACTCATCGTAATCATGGGAATTACGCTGATAGGCGTGCCCACAGTGCTTCTGGGAAGCTCCTTCGCAGCACATCTCTTTGATGTGGTGGGCAACTTTGACGCCAAAGAATTCGACATACAGATGCCGCGCGACTCGGTAAAAGAATGGCCAATCATCGGTGAGCGTGCGTTTGCAGTGTGGACCGACGCCTACACGGACTTTCCAGCCTTCATGCAGCGCTTGCAGCCGCAGCTGGCGAACTTCAGCAAGACGGCACTCGGTGTCGCCGCAAGCACTGCCGGTACGCTGCTGTTTTTCCTGGGTGCCTTGATTATCGCAGGGATTATGATGGCATACGGATCCGCCGGGTCTGATGTCATGCGACGAGTGTTTTGTCGTATTGCAGGAACTCACCAGGGCCGCGCATTGCACACGCTGTCGACGCTGACAGTACGCTCCGTCGCGGTAGGCGTCGTGGGTGTTGCGTTTATTCAGGCGCTGCTGCTCGGGGTGGGATTCTTGCTCGCGGGGATTCCCGCCGCAGGGCTGCTGGCGTTGGTGGTATTGGTGATCGGGATTCTTCAGCTACCGGCACTGTTGGTGTCTCTGCCTGCCATAGCCTTTATCTGGGGTATGGGCGATGGGGGTACGCTGGGCAATATCGCACTCACCGCTTATTTTCTTGTCGCGGGCTTTGCCGACAACGTATTGAAGCCCTTGCTTCTCGGGCGCGGTGTTGACGTGCCAATGCCTGTTGTACTGTTGGGTGCACTGGGCGGCATGGTGGGTGCGGGCATCATTGGACTGTTCGTAGGTGCGGTTGTTTTGAGTGTTGGTTACGAGCTGTTTATGGGCTGGCTCGACGCGCCGGAGGTCACCGATGGATCTGAGGATCCGAATGACACAGCGGATCCTGCCGGCGTCGCATCCTGAGGCAAGGGATTGAAGTCGGTAATGAAACGCGGGTTTTCGCAATTAACGTTTTGCATGCTGGTTACTGGCGCGCTTTATGGCTGCACGAGCCTTGGGCCAGACTACACGGAGCCGACACCGGCGTGGCTTGCGCAATGGCAGCCCGATCTATACGGGCAGCTTGAGAATCCCCCGACGCAGTTATCCGCGATGCA
Organism: Congregibacter sp.; assembly: GCA_045105635.1. Classification (GTDB taxonomy): domain Bacteria; phylum Pseudomonadota; class Gammaproteobacteria; order Pseudomonadales; family Halieaceae; genus Congregibacter. The sequence goes on along the minus strand of JBGCDU010000005.1, from coordinate 13,483 downwards.
GGATTGGTGGCTTCGCTTCGATGACACCGCCCTGGATTCCCTGATTGCCTCGGTTATCGACAATAATCCCAACTTACAAATCTCGGCGCTGCGTCTACTCGAATCGTATGCCCGGCTTGGCGGCGCCCGAGCGCTGCGGTTGCCGCAGTCGCAACAATTTACCGCGAGCGCCACCTGGCTGCGACAGCGACAGAGCAACGGACTCCTCCCGGCTAGCGACAACACTCTGGGTAGCTACAACCTTGGCCTGGGCGCGGGTTGGGAAATTGATTTCTGGGGTCGGTTCCAGCGCGGCATAGAGGCGGCTGATGCCGCGTTCCTATCAGACCTCGCGAATCAACGCGATGTGCAGGTCTTACTTATTTCGCAAACGGCCTCAATTTATTACGCGTGGCGAACAACGCAGCAGCGAATTCGGATTGCAGAGCAAAATGCGCAAATTCAAAAACGCAGCTTTGAGATCACGCAGCGCTTGTTCGATAGTGGCCAGGAGTCTGAGCTTGATTTGCAGCAGGCGAAAACCCAGTACCTCGCGACGCTCGCGGGTATTCCCGACCTCGAGCGGAGTCTTGTGCAGCAGCGCAACGCCATAGCCGCGCTACTGGGGCGTCCGCCCGGTGTGCTCGCGCAATTGCGAGGCGGGGAGGCAGAGCTGCCGACGCTTGAGCCTGTGGCGATATCTGGATTGCCGGTGCAGTTGCTATTGCGCAGACCGGATGTCCGTCGCAGCGCCTGGCAGGCGGCCGGACAGTCGGCGCAGATCGGGATTGCGAAGGCAGAGTTTTATCCATCTATTTCCTTGTTAGGTAGTTTCGGCTGGACCGGTGACAGTCTCGATGTCACGCGGGACGGTACGGCATTCGCTGTGGGCCCTGCAATTCGCTGGAACATTTTTGACTATGGTCGTATTCGCGCCAATGTGCGGGTGCAGGATGCGCGCCTGCAGCAGGCTTTGCTGGCTTTTGACGCGGTTGTTCTCGATGCCGCCCGGGAAATCGATGATGCGGCGATAGCGGTGATCAAAACCGGGCAGGCACGGGCGGTCTTTGCGCAGGCGCGAGAGGCCGCACAACGCGCACTTGAGCTCGCCAATGCGCGTTATCAGGAAGGATACGCAGACTTTCAGCGGGTACTGGACGCGCAGCGCGCATTGTTCTCGCAGTCTGAAAAAGAGCTACTTAATGATGGCGCCCATATCGTGGCGGTTATCGAGCTGTTTCGAGCGCTGGGTGGCGGTTGGAAGGCACAATCCTTTGAGGAGATGATTCCCGAGGGCGTTCGTAGCGATTTGCGTGCACGCGAGAACTGGGGAGATTTGTTGGACGTAACGTTACCCGAAGATTTGGGCAGCGCAGATTCGAAGGGGAGTGCTCGATGAGTGACGAGGCAGAAGTGCCAAAGCAGGAGGAGAAGACTGACCCATCCAGTGGCCGGACCGTGAGGCGCGGTGGTGTGATTCTTGGTGTCCTGATTCTTGTGAGTTTATGTTGGACGCTGCTGGCTGATCGCTATACCCCCTATACGAATCAGGCGCGTGTGCAGGGCTATGTAGTGGGCGTGGCGCCAGAGGTGTCGGGCGTGGTGACCCAGGTGTGGGTGATCAACAACCGCAACGTTGTAAAAGGCGATCAATTGTTTGAGATCGACCCGTCGCAGTACCGCATTGCGCTGGCGCGAGCCGAGTCAGAGCTGCAAAACGCACGCAGCCAGGTCGAGGCAGGCAACGCAGCGGTGGTCTCTGCGCGTGCAAATCTCAGCGCAGCTGAGGCGAATCGGCTACGCGCGGGGCAGGATTACGACCGGCTGCGTAGGCTGCGCGAAAGCGATTCTGGCACCATATCTTTGCGACGATTGGAGTCGTCAAAAGCCTCGCTCGACCAGGCTGTTGCTAAAGTCGCCGCCGCAGAGTCCGAGATTCGTCGTGCTATCGAGCAGAAAGGCGGTGATGATGATGCCAGTAATGCCATTTTGCTCGCCGCGAACGCCGCGGTAGAAAAAGCTCGACTCGATTTATCGCATACGATTGTTACTGCATCCGCCAGCGGATTGATCACCGATCTACGCGCTGACGTCGGTCAGTACGCGGGTGCGGGTAAAGCGGTGTTGACCCTGATAGCAATCCACGATCTCTGGGTAGACGCAGATTTTACCGAAAACAATCTTGGCCATTTGCGCGCGGGCGGTGAGGCGGAATTGTTGTTTGATGCAATTCCGGGGGAGGTGTTTCCAGGCAGCGTTCGCAGTGTTGGACTGGGCGTCAGCGCGGGGCGTACGCCGCAGCCGGGCACACTGCCTTCGGTCAGCAACGATCGGGACTGGCTGCGCCAGGCACAGCGATTTACGGTGCAGGTAGACTTCGATACGCTGGAGGAGCAGAGCCGGGAGCAGCTGCGCATTGGCGGGCAGGCGTCAGTGATTGTGTACAGCGAAGACGCGACCCTACTAAAATTGCTTGGCAAACTGTATGTGCGGTTTATGAGCTGGCTCTCCTATGCCTACTAAAGCGCCTACTAAAGCGCCTATAAAAGCGCCTATAAAAGCGCCTACTAAATCGCCTACAAAAGCGCCTAAAAAAGTACCCACCAAAGCGACCACCGTTGCGCGTGGTAACTCAGCCAGTAAACACGCCGGTAAAGCGTGCAACACACTCCTTTGAAGTTAGTGCTAATTTCCGCTTATGTCTGCGTCCGCTGATAATCGCGTAATGCGCTTTGCGCTAGCCAGTGCGCTGGCCGTTGCCATCGCCTATGGGCTGGCGTTTCCGCTGCCCTTTATGGCGCCTCTTTTTGTTGTGTTTCTGTCGATGATGCCCGGGCCACCCATGGGCCCCAAGGCACTCTTGATATTGCTACTTATGGTGATTTTCTCGCTCACTATCGGTGTGCTGCTTATACCACTGCTTACCTACTATCCGGTCTCTGCGGTGCTGCTGGTCGCGGTCGGTGTTTACTTCGCTATGTATTTAACACTCATCGCGGGTAAGCGCGTGCTTGGAATGTTTCTAACCGTAGGCTTTACCATGATTTCGGTGGCGGGTAGCATCGACACGTTGCTGGCAACAACCATTATTTACTCGCTCGCGCTGGCCATCGCAACGTCGGTGATCTGCCAGTGGCTGGTGTATCCGCTGTTTCCGGATCGGGAGGGAGCGCCAGTTGCGGCGCAGCAAGCTGCGCAACAATCAGCATCAGAGAAAGCGCCAGAAGAGTCAGCCGAGTCGCCCATGGATGCGGTGAACTCCAACTGGCTGGCGATCCGAGCGATGCTCATCGTAATGCCCGCTTACCTGCTGGCGCTGACCAATCCTGCCCAGTATTTGATGACCATCATGAAGTCTGTCTCTCTGGGTCAGCAGGCCACGCTGCTTGACGCGAGGCACGCGGGGCGCGAATTACTTGGTTCCACGTTTGCGGGTGGACTGATGGCCCTGATTTTCTGGCAACTTTTATCGTTATCCCCCACTTTGTGGATGTTCACCTTGTGGATGATGGCATTTGCCATGTTCGGAGGCGCCAAGCTCTACGGTGTGTTGAAAACGCGGGTTGCACCCTCGTTCTGGCTTAACGCGTTGGTAACCATGCTTATACTGCTAGGTCCAGCAGTGGAGGATAGCGCGCAAGGCAGCGATGCAATGCAGGCTTTTCTGCAGCGATTTGCGACTTTTATTGGAGTGACCTTGTACGCCTGGGCCGCAGTCTGGGTACTGGAGCGCTGGCGTCTCCAGCGCATGGGCGAGGCTTCAGCTAAAGCGCTCGCGACACACTGACACCCGCCGCTGATCCCTTGTCGACCACCTTTACCCAGAGGCGTCCCAACAGACCAGGCTCTCCGGCAGTTCGCTGTGCAGCGTCCTCGCGATGATGGTCCTCTTCGTTCATAAAGGTGGTCAGCATGGCCTTTAGCGAAGCCCAGGCCGGGTCTCCCGCAAGAAAGCTGATCTGTTGGGCGTAATGTTCCACAACAAAGCGTTCGACGGCATCGATGGTCAGAAATACGCTATTGCGGCCACCGAGTACCGAGAGCGCGCCCAGAGTCCATCCTGCCAGCCGCCATACCGGGAGAAGACGGCTTTTGTGTGCCGGTTCCAGCCATTCGTCGAAAGCGCGTAGATGCTCGCGTTCGGTCTGCAGATGCTCCCGTGCGAATGCGCGGATATCAGCATCGCCAGACACCGCGAGAATGCCATGGTAAATATAGACTGCACCGGTCTCCCCCGCATGGTCAGAGCGAAGATCTTTCTTTAAAGGCAGAGGCAGACTGCTGACCTTGGGCAACCTCGCTGTGGTCAGTGTGCTCATGCGTCGGACTCCACGAAACTTGCCGAGCCGGTCGATACGCCCCCCATGACTCGATCGCTGACAAACTCCCACGCGGTGCCACTGACCGCTGTGCCGGGTTGGGAAAAATCATCGATCAACTGTGTCTGGGGCATGGTTGGGGGTTCCTGCAAGGCTTGTCACTCCAAGTATGTCTGTATACGCTTCCTGCGCTTCGATCGATTGACAAAATATGCTCCTGAACAACTTTTGTCTGCGGATTCCAACGTTCAAGAATAAGGGGAAGTAGCGCATGAAACCTTCGCTGGGTATATCAGCCAAGCTTGCACTGGCCTTGGCCGCGGTATTCGGTGTGCTCTACCTGAGTATCGGTATCATGTGGCTGGTCCAACCCGCTGTTATTGCCGGTCTGCTCGGCGCGACCCTCCTTAAAGGGGCAGGCCTGGCGACACAGCTAGGCGATAGCGCTGCATTTTTTCTTTGCTCGGGGGTTTTTATGCTCTTTGGTGTGCTGCGGCGGCGTCCGAGCTTCCTTTTGGCCGGAGCGTGGCTTGTCGGGTTGGCGGCACCCGCGCGCATAATTGCATGGTTGGGTCATGGGGCCGTGCTCACACTTGAGCCGATTATTGTTGAGGTGGTGACGTTTCTGGTCGTATTCGCCGCAGCTCGCTCGCTAAAATCTTCGCTATCCGCAACAGTGGCAGAGTGAGCGGAACCGGGTTCGCATGAGCGTCGGTCTGAAAGACAGTAACCGGTGCTTGGAGCCTTGAACTACCTTGCGCACGCTTTGCTTGCCGAGCCTTATGCGCATAGCCTTATCGGTAATTTAGCGGGAGACCTGGTGAAAGGGCCGCTTGCAGCTCATGCCCTGCATCCTCGCGTCGCTGACGGTATACGCCGCCATCGTCGGGTTGATACCCTGACTGACGCGCATCCGCAATATCGCAGCCTGAAACGGCTTTTTCCCCGGCAGGAGAGACGTTTTGCCGGAATCGTGCTGGATGTGCTATTCGATTTTCTGCTCTGCCGGCATTGGTCAATGTTCAGCAACTGGGAGCGCGCGGAATTCACGGCCGGTGTATATGAGGTACTGCAGACCAAACAGGTAGCACTGCCAGTGCCGCTTGCCGAACGCGCATCAACGTGGGTGGCTGCCGATTGGTTGCGCGTCTATGAGTCTCTGGACGGGGTTGCGGCGGTTCTCGATCGAGTGTCTCATCGACTGGCATCCAACACCGGACGCCGCGTCGACCTCGCGGCGCTTTTAGCGCAGGTATGGATTGACGAGGCGCGTCTCGAACTGGGGTTCATGGCGGTGTTTGGCGATGTAAAAAGCGCCCTTGACGGGAGTAAGTCTGGTGTTATTCGGTGCGTAGATTAAGACCCGGTTCTACCATCACTAGATGCGGAAAAATACCAGTTAAACCAAGAGTGATTATATGATTCTGAGTGCTGAATTAAGTCTGTACCCACTGCGCGCAGATTACGTGACGCTTATTCAGGCGTTTATCGATAAGCTGCACTCCCACGAAGGTTTGGTGATCTCTACCAATGCGATGAGCACACAGATTCAGGGTGAGCACGATAAGGTGATGAGGGCGGTGTCTGAAACCCTCAAGGCGAGTGCCGCGAGCATGGGTGAGCAGGTGTTGGTGTGCAAGTTTATCCCATTGCCGCTGGAAATTACCAAAAAAGCAGCGGTTTAGCATCGTGAGCAGTCGCTGGGGTGAGCGCTAGCAGGGAATTTTATCGCAGGTCTTCACCAAGGCAGGCGGCACTCACGCGCAGTAGCGGGGCATCGCTGCTGCTTCCCGGATTGTCTGTCAATGGGCTATTTGCTGTTGCACCTCGCGTACAATGCGACGCCATGAGTACCCGAGCAAGCCCTGTCATCCGCGGCATGCTGGAGAGCCTTCCCATGTTTGTCCCCGCCGTGCCTTTTGCGCTGGTGTTTGGAGTCGTGGTGGGGGAATCCGGCGTGGCCCCACTCCTTGGCTGGAGTTCTTCGCCGCTGATCTTTGGCGGAGCTGCCCAGATAACTTTGCTTAGCCTGCTGGGTGAAGGTGCCTCCGTCGCCGCTGCGGTTACCGCCGCGTTGATCGTCGGTGCCCGGCACTTGCTATACAGCGTAACCCTCGCACCGCGGTTTCAGAACCAGCCGCGGTGGTTTCGTTGGGTAGGACCTTACATGCTGATCGACCAGGTGTTCGCTCTGGTGATGCTGCGTCAGGACTATGTTGGCGCGGATTTTCGCAACTACTATCTTGCCGCCGGGCTCACGTTCTGGGCGCTGTGGATGCTGACGACCGCGGCGGGTCTATTTTTAGGCCCCCTGGTTCCCGAGGCCTGGAATCTCACTTTTGCCGCGCCAGTCCTGTTTCTCAGTTTACTGGTGACGGCCGTGGATCGCTGGGAGAAAGTGGCTGTTGCTGCATTGGCCGCTGCGTTGACCCTGTTTTTTGCCGATATGCCCAATCGCTCTGGCTTGTTGATCGGCGCTGTTATGGGTATCGCCTTCGGCCTAGTCCTTGAATTGCGCAGGAAGCCCCGAAATTGAGCGCGCTTCTCGCCATCTTGCTCGTAGGTCTTGGCACCTATGCGAGCCGTGCAGTATTTATCCTCGCGCTGGCGCAGCGGCAGTTTCCGCCCCTGGCGCTGCGTGCGCTTGAGTATGTGGCGCCAGCGGTTATGGGTGCTCTCGTGGTGTCAATGCTGACCAGCGCTGAGGGTACTGTTGCTGTCGGTTTTGCCGAAATAGCGGGGCTTGGCTGTTGCGCACTCCTGGCGTGGAAAACCCGCAATCACGTGTATGCGCTCTTTGCCGCGATGACCGCCTACTGGTTGCTTGCGGCTATGCTGAATTAGCCTGACTGTCAGGGTTTCGCTTCATTACGCTCATTATCTCCACGTGCGGTGTCTGCGGAAAAAGATCCAGCCCCTGTGCCGACTGCAACTCGAAGCCACGTTCCATGGCGGATCTGACATCGCGTGTGAAGGTGGCCAGGTCGCAGGATATATAGATAATCCAGCGCAGTTTTGATGCGACCTCAATACACTGCCCCAGTCCTTTGAAGCCCTCTCTGGGTGGGTCCAGCAGCAGTACATCGGCCGCGGCGAGCGCAGGAGACAAGCTAGTGCCTATTTTGCTGGCGTATAGGTCATGCTGCTGAGCCGTAACCCCCAGGATTCCTCGTGCGCTCAATGCGTCAATTGCCGGAGCGAAGCTGTCCACGGCGACAATGGAGCTGAAGCCGGCAGCCGCGGCGATCTCGGTAAAGTTTCCTGAACCCGCAAACAGCTCCAGCAAGAGCGTGTTCCCCGAATCCTCATCGGCAGCTGTTTCGGGGGCTGACCTGGACGGTGTGCCGGAGAGTGTCCCGGATAGTGTCCCGGCAAGTGACTCGAGCATACTGTAGAGCCAATGACGCATGCGCTGGTTTTGAGCGCTATTGCCCTGCATGAATGGCCGCTTCAGATTCGGGGTAACAGCGGTGGCGACAAGCTGGTCGTCAAATTCCAGGGTAGTCCAGTTTTTACCGCGCGCGGGCCGCCATTCCTGGTTGGGAAGTTGCGTCCGCAGGTGCCGCAGTGTCTTCCGATTGTGGTCGCTCAGGATCAGGCAGTCGTCGACGGGAGCAATTTTTGCGGCCGACGGTGTAACAAAACCAAGCTGCCGGCCATCGGTTTTGAGTTGCGCACGATTGCGATAGCCCAGCTTCAGATCCGACTCAAGCAGGGGGGTCGCCAGAGTCTCGCAGTTCAGCGCGGTCAGCGCTTGCTCGACGCGAGCTTGCTTTGCCTCGACTTGTTGAGCGTAGCTCATAAACATCCAGGGGCAGCCGCCGCAGCTGACTGCGTCGAACCCATGGTGCGGGCAGGGGGCCTGTATACGCTCTGCTGAGGCGTTGTTGAGCGTTATCAACCGCGCTTCGCCGCCACGGCCTTTGTGTTTTACGACTTCAAAGATACCGCTTTCGCCAGCCCAAACCCCCGGAACAAAGAACACACGCCCATCCGGGTGTGCGACTACTCCAAGTCCTCGACTGGTGAGGTCGCGAACGCTGCCCTCAAAACGTGATTCGCGAGGTTTTCCCGGGGTCTGAAGTGTTGGCTTGCGGCGCACTGGCAGGGCTCAATCGATAGTCGTAAGGCCAGTTTATCAGTGCATCATCAATACACGATGCTGCGATAGGCTGCTTTGTATGCAGGCATCGCACGATTCCCTTCGCCGGCGTCTCCGGGAGGGGCGCTCAGTAGTTGGAACCTGCGGCTTCGGCAGCTTTTTCAAAGGCCGGTGGCAGAGGGAGAGCGAGGCTGATTTGTTCTTTACGGATCTTCAAACCCAGTCCGAACACGACCGCCAGCAGTATCGGTGCAAATATCAGCGCCAGTCCCCCCAGCGTGCTGTGCATACCCTGGGTGTCCAGTGCCCAGCCCAGAACAGGTGCGGTGACAATAAAAAGACTGCGTACCACGAGACTCACCAGGGAATTGACGGTTGCACGAAAGTGATCAGGTATGCGCTTGTTAAGCGCGTCGTAGAACAGGGTCAGACTCATGCCTCGACTGAGCTGTATCGCAAAGCCACATATGACCCCGGCTGCACCGCCCAACGTGGCCATGCCGAGCAGTCCCAGCATCGGCAATGCAGCGGTCAGCAATAAAAGGTTTCTCCAGCCGAGGCGACTTTCAATATAACTGGCATAACGCGCGCCACAGGATACGGTCAATGCGAATATCGCCCAGATAAAGCCAAAGCTCTCTGCGGCAATGCCCTGCAATTCCCAGTATTTCTGATAGATCCAGAAGGAGTACAGCGCGAGCAGTCCGAAGGCCGTGATTGCAAGCGCCGTCCACAGCACCACCGGCTTACCGCGGAGTAGCAGCGCAAGGATTTCGCGCGTGTTGGCGGCATGTCCCTGGTTCAGTCTCGGACGCGGAGATTCCACTAACAGGGTACTCAACACCAGCGGTACGAAGCCGCAGAATGCCTGTACGCCAATCAGAAGTCGCATGTCGCCTAGCATCAGGAGTACGGCCGCGCCGATACCCGCCACCCCGGATGCGCCAGCCTCTATGGAAATTAGGCGGCTCAAGGCTTTGCTCGCTCCAGCACCGGGCTCGCCTTGTTTCTCGAGTGCTTTTTCCGAGTCATACAACAGGGCCAGATCCGCTCCGGAGATAAGGCTCAGACCGACGCCCAGCAGAAATTCGTAGGCAAGAAAGTCAACGAAACTATCAGCCTGGACGAGCCATAAAAAGCCTAATCCGTTGATCGCCGAGCCAACGGCAATAGCCCGTCTGCGTCCCCATAGGTCGGCGATATAGCCCGATGGCACTTCGAAGCATGCGATGGTCAGCGCATAAAAGGCTTGCGTCTGTAACACCTGTGACATCGACAGACCGTGTTCCTGAACCAACGGCACAAACACGGGTAAGATCAGCACGAAGCTGTGAAAAAAGCCCATGGTGTAGATGGTGGTGGTGTTTCTTTTCATTGACCGTTGCACGGTGTGTTCCTTGATTTGAGCATAGGCCTGCGGTCCCCTATAGCGGCAGACAAGCGCGGCGCTTTAGGGCCGGGTATGGGATTCAGATCGCGTTTCGGGTCGAGTATCTATCGAGGGGAATAAAACATGCCTCCGAGTCTTCAGCTCTCGGAGGCGATTGGATCAGTGATTTCGGTTTTCTGACGGCAGCCAGCGATGTTCTTCTTTTTCGGATTCGGGTTCAATCACTTGTTGCCGAGATGCGACTTTTTCACGAGTAAACGGCTACGCAAGAGGGACACAACTACGCGGCGCAAAATGCGTTCCCTGCACCACGATATGGGCTATCCTCAAAGCGGGCGAAAAATACCAGCGTGGTGACACGCTTACCAAGGAGACACCTATGATCGGATATATCACTGTTGGCACTAATGACCTTCCTCGCGCCACGGCGTTTTATGACGCGCTGTTCGCGGAGGTCGGCGGTAAGCGAATGATGGAGCTGGATACGTTTGTGGCCTGGACCTCGGATACGCCGGGCGCTGCCTTTGCGGTCACGAAACCTTTCGACGGTAGCGCGGCGACGGTTGGCAATGGCGTGATGGTTGCCATAGCTGTGGGTAGCGAAGACGACGTGAAGCGTGTTTATGGCAAGGCTATGGAACTCGGTGCTACCGACGAGGGTGCGCCCGGTGACCGGGGCGATAATTTCTATGCGGCCTATTTTCGTGATCTGGATGGGAACAAACTCGATGTGTTTGTCGCAGGCTGAGTACGGCGAGCTTTTTTGTTCCGATATTGTACTAATGTAGACATGGGCATGGGCATGGGCATGGGCATGGGGGTTGGCATCCTATGACTGCATGCCTTTAGGCCAGATCAAACAGCGCGAACGAGACATATGTCACAGCGTTTTACAGTCTGGTTCACAAATTCCTGCGTAGATAGAAACAACTGCAGCAACTGATAAAACTCCCATGTTTGACGCTTTGGATGCGCTTACCCTGGCCCGCGCTCAGTTCGCCTTTACTGTTGCGTTCCACTTTATTTTCCCTTCGCTCTCGATTGGCCTGGCGAGTTTCCTCGCCGTGCTTAACGCACTGTGGTTGAGGACCCGCGATGGCGTCTATATGGATTTGTTCCAGTTCTGGGTAAAAATCTTCGCCATTGTGTTCGCGATGGGCGTGGTATCCGGGATCACCATGTCCTATCAGTTCGGCACTAACTGGTCGGTCTTCTCGGATCGTGCCGGACCTGTGATCGGCCCGCTCATGGCGTACGAAGTGATGACCGCTTTCTTTTTGGAAGCTGGTTTTCTCGGCATCATGCTGTTTGGTCGTGACCGTGTCGGCGCGCGCCTGCACATGTTCGCGTGTGCGATGGTCGCAGTCGGGACAGCGGTGTCGGCCACCTGGATTCTCTCAGTTAATAGCTGGATGCACACGCCGGCTGGTTTCTCCATTGCCGATAACGGGCAGTTTGTACCGGAGGATTGGTGGGCTATTGTATTTAACCCCAGCTTTCCCTATCGCCTGGCGCATACGCTAACAGCCTCATACCTGACTACCGCATTTTTGGTGGGTGGCGTAGGGGCCTGGCATCTGCTGCGTGGACACAATGAACACGCTGCGGTGATGCGCATGTTTTCGATGGCGATGTGGATGGCGGCACTGGTAGCCCCGGTACAGGTGCTGCTAGGAGACCTACACGGCTTGAACACGCTGGAATACCAGCCGGCAAAAGTCATGGCCATGGAAGGGCACTACCAGAGCCATCCCGATGGAGCCCCCCTTATACTGTTTGGGATTCCTGACTCTGAAAACGCGACGGTTCGCTATGCTCTCGAGGTGCCCAAACTTTCGTCACTGATTCTCAAGCATGATCTCAATGCCGCGATGCCGGGTCTGGATACAGTGCCTGTTGATCAGAGACCCCCGGTGGGCATTGTTTTCTGGTCCTTCAGAATTATGGTCGGGATAGGCATGGCGATGGTCGCCATAGGGGGCTGGAGTGTGCTGTGCAGGATTCGCGGAACGCTGTATCACAGCGCATGGCTGCATCGCAGTGCAGTACTGTTTGGCCCTTCGGGACTTGTGGCGGTGATAGCCGGCTGGATCACCACAGAGGTGGGTCGCCAGCCCTACACTATTTACGGTGAGATGCTCACCGCAAGCTCAGTATCTCCGATAGCGGCGCCGGCCGTCGCGACTTCTTTGCTGGTTTTTGTCCTGGTCTATTTCCTGGTGTTTGGCGCTGGTGTCTTCTACGTACTGCGCTTGATGTCGGCACTCCCGGGTAAAGCTTCGCCCAGCGTGGGACAGGAAGGGCCTATTCGATCCGCCGGTTTAGTTGGGAGCAGCGAAGAAATGCTGCCCTCGCGAGCGTAGCCCCGTGGATCTCTCCATGGCCTGGGCAGGCATACTGGTTCTCGCGGTCTTCATCTATGTCGTGTTGGATGGTTTCGATCTGGGCGTGGGCATGCTTTTTGCTTTTTATCCCGAAAAGAACGATCGCGACCTGTTAATGAACAGTGTGGCTCCCGTCTGGGACGGGAATGAAACCTGGCTGGTGCTGGGCGGTGGCGGGCTGTTCGCTGCCTTCCCTATGGCCTACGGAATCTACATGACCGCGCTGTATGTTCCGATCATTGCAATGTTGCTCGCGCTGGTTTTTCGTGGGGTCGCCTTTGAGTACCGGTGGAGAACCAGTCGCTGGAAGCGCTGGTGGGACCTGGCTTTTATAGTAGGCTCCTTCGTCGCTTCGTTCGCTCAAGGCATAGCCTTGGGCGCGGTGCTGCAAGGTATAGAGGTGGATGGTCGCGCGTATGGTGGTGGCTGGTATGACTGGCTGACGCCCTTTTCATTGCTGACGGGCGCGGCGGTGGTGATTGCCTACACGCTTCTGGGTGCATGCTGGCTGATTTTAAAAACCGATGGTGATGTGCAAGTGCGTGCGCGCAGCATCGCGCGGCGCTGCGCGGCGGTAACTCTTTTGATGATTGCACTGGTGAGCGCCGCAACGCCGTTTCTCGAGATCGCTTACTTTGAACGCTGGCTGAGTACCCCAGCCATTTACTACCTCGCGCCGATACCAATGGCGGTTGTGTGTCTGGGCGTGTTTTTGTTCAGGGCGCTCAAAGACGAGGACAGCCGCAGCGATTTAGGACCGTTCCTGTTGACCCTGGGGTTATTTGCGCTGTGTTTTGTGGGCCTGTGCGTTTCCATGTGGCCCTATATCATTCCTACTTCCGTGACGCTGGCCGAGGCCGCAGCACCGCATTCGAGTCAGATGTTTATGCTAGTGGGTGCACTCATTCTGTTGCCTATTATCATCGGCTACACGGGCTACGCTTATTGGGTGTTCCGCGGCAAGTTGGACCCCGAGAAGGGTTATCACTGAGGTGCATAGTGCGCGTGCGCGAAAGAGACTCATCCAGGCCTGAGCACACCGATACAGAGCCCTCCTACCCTGGGAAGTGGCTGTGGTTCATCGGCTTATGGATGGGTGGTGTGGCGGCCGTTGGGCTGGTCGCATGGATTATTCGCTCTGCGATTCTGTAGCGGCTATTGTCCTGTAGCTCCAGCCCCAGCCCCAGCCCCAACCCCCGCCCCCGCCGTTTTAGAACGAGGAGGAGCCGGTGACGCCAAATGTCCCCGGAGGCAGCATTGAGCCAACCCGTAGAGAATTGTAAAGCGGTGCCCGGATGATGTTGTTGGA
>JBGCDU010000004.1:0-151456 GCA_045105635.1 Congregibacter sp. | reverse complement strand
CCGTCAAATGCCACCAGGTCGCCGCCCCAGACCTCTGAGCACACGCGCGTCAACGCCGCCGTCAGCGTCGTCTTACCGTGGTCAACGTGTCCAATGGTACCCACGTTGACGTGGGGCTTATCGCGCTCAAATGTTGCTTTTCCCATTGCAGCCTATCTCCTTGCACGCGTGAGGACCCGCCATCACGCCTGATTTTATATCTTCAGCCCTTGCGACCCACCGCCAAGACGGGGCACACGGCATTACACTCCTCACCACGCGCCGCGCTTCTGTCCACGGCACTTTTTTCCGTTCTTTCCTTCCGTTCTTTCCTTCCGCTCTTTCCTTCTACTGTCTCGCCAACCACACGTGACAGAACAGAAGCAATGGAGCTCATAACCGGATTTGAACCGGTGACCTCTTCCTTACCAAGGAAGTGCTCTACCGACTGAGCTATATGAGCTTGATAACGCTCTGAGCACTACTTCAGCTTCTGGAGCGGGTAGCGGGAATCGAACCCGCATCATCAGCTTGGAAGGCTGAGGTTCTACCCTTGAACTATACCCGCGACACTCACTTTCACTTCTTGCTACGAATTTGGCCTTCGTCACAACAACGCAAGCCGACAAAACCAAACACTTTGGTACCGTTGACGCGCCGCTGCGCATCAGCCATATACTTCCAACCGCTTAGTACGCCGAACTGCGACGAACGATAATATCTAAATAAAACAACATCTTATGGTGGAGGGAGGTGGATTCGAACCACCGAAGCTCGCGCGTCAGATTTACAGTCTGATCCCTTTGGCCACTCGGGAACCCCTCCGAAAGGCGGCACATTGTCCAGATGGCCCTCGGGAATGTCAACTTATTTATAAGAAGAAACAGCGAGTTAGCGATAACACGAGAAATGCATGGCAATCCATAGCAAACCCTGAGCTAAAGCAGCTACCGATCTTCGTCGTGCGACATGGTCAAAGCCAATGCTTCAGCAAATTGCGCAGGTTCAGCTTAATCTCTAAAGGATGTAATCAGGATAAGGTGTTGTCCATGTGCCAAGAAAGCACCGTTTGGGAATGGAGCTGGCGAGAGGAATCGAACCCCCGACCGGCTGATTACAAATCAGCTGCTCTACCTACTGAGCTACGCCAGCTAAATACTACACTCACGGCTGCTGTTACCGCCGCTACCAGGCCTCTTAAACAAGCCCATCCTGCCCGGCTTCAGCTACCGCTGAATCGGGAGGGCGCGAGTCTAGTCAAAGCAAACGCGGCTTTCAATCCATTCTGGTGTGAAGTTTGGAGTTTTTTAACAGTGCCACTTCCATCTCGGCCCCCGACTCCCCCTCAAGTCGTGCCTGCCTCACCAACCCGGCAAGCACCAAATCGGTACTTAGCGTTACCGCCACTCCCGCAGCCGGCTGCAATGCCGCAGCAATCTCAGCGGCATCACCACCGGTCAAAAACACCTGCGCTAGTGGCTCTTCGCGCTGCGCCTCCGCCACGGCCAAGGCAATCGTGCCACATTGAGCCAACAGCAAGCCGTGCGAAACAGCCTCGGCTGTAGATCTACCCGGGACGAGTTGCGGCGGCACTTCACTCTCGAAGCGCACGCGATCAGTATTCGACAGCAGCGCGTTTTGCATCAGAGCCTTGCCCGGGAGAATATAGCCCCCTTCGTGCTGCCCCGTGTGACCGACTATATCGATGGTTAGGGCCGAGCCTGCATCAATCACACACACGCGTTGTGTGCTCAGAGCCCGGGCAGCAAGCATGGCTAGCCACCGGTCTACCCCCATTTTAGAAGGGTCCGCATAAGAATTTCGCAATCCGCCCAGCTCCGAACGAGCTGACGCAAACCACACCGAGCACCCCAACGACTCAAGAGTCATGCGCAAGGTTTGATTTGACGCTTGCGCCGCCACGCTGGACACAAAAACTCGTAATCCGCTCGAGATCTGCGCAAGCTCGAACTCCAGCATGGGAAGCAGTCGATCCGCTTCGGCGTTACCCCGTGCACCCACCTCGCCAGCAGAGTCGATAAAACACCATTTAACGCTGCTGTTACCAACGTCAATCAGCAGCAACCCCGGACCTGTCATTCCGCAAGCCTCAGTGAAACCTCGCCACCGTGAACCCGATGCACGCCGTTGCCAGTTTGCAAAAGCAAAGCGCCGCGCTCATCCACACCATCGGCAACGCCGGCGATGGACTTTGATGCACTGTGGATCAGTACCGACTTCCTCGCGTAGGCATCCAGGCTGTGCCACTCGTCTCGCCAACTGGCAAACCCCGCGCGCTCGTAACCGTCGAGCGCTGGCAGCAGCTGGTTAAGCAACGCACTGACCAGTTTATTTCTCGAGGGGAAGGTACCCGTGGGCGCGCGCAAGTCCGCCCAGGGCTGATCGATACTATCAATGGCAGACGTCGGCATCGCCACGTTGATTCCTATGCCAATCACCGCCGTGCAAGGCCCGCTGACATCGCCGCTCATCTCCACCAGAATTCCCGCCAGTTTTCGACCGTGACGCAGCACATCGTTGGGCCATTTCAAGGCCAGACCATCGATGCCCAACTCCGTAAGCGCGCGGCAGACCAGCACGCCGACCACAAGGGACAAGCCTTCAAAAGCCGCTGCACCGCTCGCAAATCGCCATGCTGTGGATGCGTAAATGCTACTGCCGAAGGGGCTAACCCAAGCCCGGCCGCGACGCCCGCGCCCGGCAGTCTGCCGCTCTGCCAGACAGACGGTGGCGCCCTGCGTCAAAGGAGACCGTCGCTGCAGTTCCGCATTCGTCGAGTCGACGCTGCGCAGTATCGACAAGTCAGTCAGCGCATCTGCAGCTTCGCTAGACAGTGCGCCACGAATAAGACCCGAGTCCAGCAATTCTAAACCACCGGGCACGCGATACCCGCGGCCACGCACGCGCTCCACCTGTACACCGAGATCGGCAATCGTTTGAATATGTTTCCAGATCGCCGTGCGGCTGACGCTCTGAGCATCCGCCAGATTCTGGCCGGAGTGATATTCCCCGTCAGCCAGCAGGGCCAGGACATCGTCCGTCAGCATAGAAAACCCAATAGAAGTAAGAGGCCACGACAAATAAAGAACAATCTAACGTGGCAGATGATAGCAAAGGACGTTTGCACACTCCTTGAACCTGGCGCGAACTTCGAGCAGGAATTTATCTTTACGTTAACGTAAACGTTAGCTATGCTTCATCACATGTCATCAATCTCACCCACGTTCAGCATCTCCGAGCTTGCCAGCGAATTTGGGATCTCCACCCGAACCGTGCGGTTTTATGAAGAGAAAGGCTTTATCAGTCCGCGAAGAGACGGGCAGCGGCGTATTTACAGCGCGACAGACCGCGCACGTGTTCGACTGATACTGCGCGGCAAGCGCATCGGCCTCAGCCTCGCCGAGAGCATAGAAATCATTGAAATGTACAACGCGGGTGACAACGACGCTGCTCAGATGGAGTCTCTTCTTCTCAGGATTAGTGAGCGCCGCGCTGCGCTGCTGCAACAGCGCAAGGATCTAGAGGCCACGCTGGCAGCACTCGACGAAGTAGAGAGCCTCTGTCGCAGCGCACGAAGAGAGACCCAGGGGAAAGCGCAAGCAAAAACCCAGCGTCGCACACGGCCGACACCACAGGCCAGGGAGCAATTACTATGAATACCGGTTACCCAACACTCAACTTCGGGCTGGGCGAAGACATCGACATGCTGCGCGACGCTGTGCGACACATGTGTGACAAGGAGATCAAGCCACGCGCCGCTGACATCGATCGCAGCAACGAATTTCCCATGGACCTCTGGCCCAAGATGGGTGCAATGGGCCTGCTGGGCATTACCGTCGACGAAGCCTATGGCGGCAGCGGTATGGGCTATCTCGCGCACGCCGTCGTCATGGAGGAAATTAGTCGCGCATCCGGGTCCGTTGGACTCTCTTATGGCGCAATGTCTAACCTCTGCCTGAACCAGATTCAACGCCATGGCAACGATGCTCAGCGCGCAAGTTATCTGCCGAAGCTCTGCAGTGGTGAGCATGTAGGAGCGCTCGCCATGTCGGAAGCCAATGCTGGCTCAGACGTGGTCAGCATGAAGCTACAGGCGCAGAAAAATGGTGATCACTTTGTATTGAATGGCACAAAGATGTGGATTACCAACGGTCCCGATGCCGATGTCTTTGTGATTTATGCCAAGACCGATCCACAGGCCGGATCACGCGGCATCACAGCATTTATCGTAGAGCGCGACTACCCGGGATTTTCGCGTTCTCCCAAGCTCGACAAACTGGGCATGCGAGGATCGAATACCTGCGAGTTGGTCTTTGAGAATTGCGAGGTGCCGGCAGAGAACATACTGCGCGCAGAGGGCGCGGGCGTCGAGATCCTGATGTCGGGGCTGGATTATGAGCGCACGGTACTCTCTGGAGGCCCGGTTGGCATTATGCAGTCCTGTGTCGACGAGGTGATCCCCTATCTGCATACGCGAGAGCAGTTCGGCCAGGCCATCGGCGAATTTCAACTCATGCAGGGCAAGCTCGCAGACATGTATGCAGAGCTAAACGCCTGTCGATCCTACCTGTATGCCGTCGCCGCCGCATGCGACCGGGGAGAGGAAACCCGGCAGGATTGCGCTGCGGTCATCCTCTACACCGCCGAAAAAGCAACGCAGATAGCGCTGCAGGCAATACAGGCTCTGGGAGGTTTTGGGTATACCAACGAGGCTGGCGTGGGGCGCATGTTGCGTGATGCCAAGCTCTACGAAATAGGCGCTGGTACCTCAGAGATACGGCGCATGCTGATAGGCCGCGAGTTATTCAGAGCCTCAGCATGAGTAAAGTGACGATGAATATCCTACACAGTCGCTATCAGCCGGGCTCCACCGATGCGCAGGCAAACCGGCACGCAATGCGAACTCAGGCGACCGAGCTGAAAGCGCTTATCGCCACGCTCAGTGGCGGCGGCGGTGAAAACGCGCGAGACCGTCACCTGTCGCGCGGCAAGCTACTGCCCAGGCAGCGCCTGGAGCGTCTGCTCGATCCGGGCACGGCGTTTCTGGAGCTATCACAGCTCGCCGCCTATCAGGTCTACGATGATGACGTGCCCGGCGCCGGGATAATCACCGGCATCGGCCGCGTAAGCGGTCAGGAATGCATGGTGTTCATCAACGATGCAACGGTCAAAGGCGGCACCTACTACCCACTCACGGTAAAAAAACAGGCCCGAGCCCAGACTATTGCCGAGCAGAACAATCTGCCCTGCTTGTATCTGGTCGACTCCGGGGGCGCGTTTCTCCCAAAACAGGATGAGGTGTTTCCGGATCGCGAGCACTTCGGGCGCGCGTTCTATAACCAGGCACGCATGTCTGCCAAAGGCATCCCGCAGCTGGCCGCGGTACTGGGAAGCTGCACCGCTGGGGGCGCCTATCTGCCGGCAATGGCCGATGAATCTATTATCGTTAAGCAACAGGGCACGATTTTTCTTGGAGGCCCACCGCTGGTGAAAGCCGCGACAGGCGAAATCGTCACCGCCGAAGAACTGGGTGGTGCCGATGTACATTGTCGTCAATCCGGGGTTACAGATCATTACGCCGAGGACGATCAGCACGCCATTGCACTGTTGCGTCAGTCCGTAGCCAATCTGAATCGCGTAAAGACGATCGATCTGGACGTGCGCGAACCGCTGGCACCACGCTACCCGGCGGAGGATATCTACGGCATCGTGCCCGCGGACCGACGACAACCTTTCGACGTAAGGGAGGTCATTGCACGCATCGTCGACGACTCTGCATTTGACGAGTTCAAAGCGTTATTTGGCGACACGCTGGTCTGCGGCTTTGCGCATCTGCACGGCTATCCCATCGGGATTGTCGCCAACAACGGCATTCTGTTTTCAGAGTCAGCGGTTAAAGGTGCGCACTTTGTGGAGCTCTGTGCGCAGCGAAAAATACCGCTGCTTTTCCTGCAAAATATAAACGGCTTTATGGTGGGCAAGGACTACGAAGCCGAGGGCATCGCTCGGCACGGAGCCAAGATGGTGCACGCGGTTGCCTGCGCTGATGTCCCGAAGATTACGGTTGTCATTGGCGGGTCCTTTGGTGCGGGTAACTATGCGATGTGCGGCCGCTCCTATGACCCGAGGTTCATGTTTATGTGGGCCAACGCGCGCATCTCAGTGATGGGTGGTGAGCAGGCGGCCAGTGTCCTGGCAACGGTGAAGCAGGATCAGCTCGCCCGCGAAGGCAAGTCCATGAGCCCCGCGGACGAACAGCTATTCAAGCAGCCCATCATCGATCGCTACGACGCGCAGGGACACCCTTTTTACGCCTCGGCGCGACTCTGGGATGACGGCGTCATCGACCCGGTAGATACGCGGCAGGTCGTAGCACTGGCTCTCTCTGCTTCATTGAATGCACCCATCACTGAATCACGCTTTGGCGTGTTTCGGATGTAGGAGAGCCCACATGGATTCATCTACGGACAACAGCGCGGTCACTTTCTCTATTGACGAACGCAACATCGCCCAGCTAAGCCTGAACCGACCTGAGAAGCACAATGCCTTTGACGACCAGATGATCGCGACGCTGCGCCAGCATTTCGATTTTCTGCACCAGAGTACAGACGTCCGAATGCTCATCATCCAATCCGCGGGTCAATCGTTCTGTGCCGGTGCGGACGTGGCCTGGATGCTGCGCATGGCTGAATACAGCTATGCGGATAATCTGCGCGACGCCCGTGCGCTGGCAGAAATGTTACAGCAGCTGAAAACGCTGCCGATGCCCACCATCGCCCGAGTACAGGGCAATGCCTTTGGCGGTGCGCTGGGCCTTATCAGCTGCTGCGACATCGCAATCGCCGCGGAAAACGCCTTGTTTGGCCTCACAGAAACGCGCATAGGACTGATCCCCGCAACCATTGGGCCGTACGTCATCGAGGCTATCGGATCCCGCTGGGCACGCCGGCTTTTTTTAAGCGCCGAACGTTTTTCCGCAAGCCTGGCCGAACGCATTGATCTGATACACGAGAGCGTCAGCCTGGACGAACTCGACTCCCGTGTTGCCGAGATTACTGACGGGATACTGCGCAATAGTCCACAGGCGCTGCGCGAAGCAAAAAACCTGGTGTTTGATCTCGCCGGACGCGAAGTTGACGCTGAGGTTATGCAAGACACCAGTGTTCGCATTGCAACGCTGCGAGTCTCCTCGGAGGGCCAGGAGGGACTGCAGGCCTTCTTGCAAAAGCGCAGCCCCGCCTGGACTGTGAGCGCGCTGAAAGAGAGCCAGAACGATGTTTGAACGCATACTCATTGCTAACCGCGGCGAGATCGCCTGCCGGGTCATTGCCACCGCCAAACGTCTGGGAATTCTTACCGTCGCAGTCTATTCCGATGCGGATCGCGATGCCTTGCATGTACAACTTGCAGATCAGGCAATTCACATTGGGGCGTCGCCGGCTGCACTCTCCTATCTCGATAGCGAGCGGATACTCAAGGCCGCCCGGGACAGCGGGGCCGAGGCAATTCATCCAGGTTACGGATTCCTGTCTGAAAACGCCGAATTCGCGCGCGCCTGCGAGCAGGCGAACATCGTATTTATTGGTCCAAGCGCTGCGGCAATCGATGCAATGGGTTCGAAAGCGCGCGCCAAAGAGATCATGGCAGACGCTGGCGTACCTCTGGTCCCCGGTTATCACGGCAGCGATCAAAACGATGAGATTCTGCGCAAACAAGCGCAAAGCATGGGCTACCCGGTCCTGCTCAAGGCCACGGCGGGTGGCGGCGGCAAAGGCATGCGCGCAGTTCACGCTGCGCATGAGTTCGACGAGGCGCTGGCGGCGGCAAGACGTGAATCGAAAGCCAGCTTTGCCGACGATCGGATGCTGGTTGAAAAACTCCTGCAGGAACCTCGCCATGTCGAAGTGCAGGTCTTTTGTGACAGCCACGGCAACGCCATTTATCTCTCTGAGCGGGACTGCTCCATTCAACGACGTCACCAGAAAGTCGTTGAAGAGGCTCCTGCCCCGGCACTGCCAGAGGAACTCCGCCGCGCGATGGGCGCCGCCGCTATTGAAGCGGCTGAGGCGATCGACTACCGCGGCGCAGGAACTGTGGAGTTTCTGCTCGACCGCGATCGACGTTTTTACTTTATGGAAATGAACACGCGGTTACAGGTTGAGCACCCGGTCACCGAGATGGTGACCGGCCTCGATCTTGTCGAGTGGCAGTTGCTTATCGCCGCGGGGCAGACCTTGCCGCTGGCGCAGGAGGACCTGCGCATCACGGGCCACGCCATAGAAGTCCGGATTTATGCGGAGGATCCTGCGGCAGATTTTACTCCGTCGACCGGACACATCAATTATCTGCGAACGCCCACTACCAGCGCGCAGTTGCGTATCGATACCGGGGTTGTGGAGGGCAGTGAAATAAGTCCCTATTACGACCCTATGATCGCCAAGTTGATCGCCTACGGAGATTCGCGCGAGGAGGCACGGCGCAGGCTCTCCACCGCACTCGGTGAGTTTCATGTTGCAGGCGTGACGAACAACATCGCCTATCTGAAACGCATTATTGACTTGCCTGCCTTTGCAGACGTGCAGCTCAACACGCATTTTATTGACGATCACCAGGCCGTGCTCGGCGAAGTGCGGCAGGCCGACCTCCGGCGCAAGCTATCTGCCGCCGCGCTGGTACTTCTGGCACAACATCAGGTACACAGCCAGGGCAGAGGTAATGACCACCACTCCCCCTGGGTCGATCCACTGGGATGGCGGATGAACGCGCCGGCTTCCAGAACGCTGGAGATTGTAAGCAGTGACGAGGAATTTACGCTTGAGCTCATGCAAGTCGATGACTCCTTGAGACTGTCACTGGATCAGGAGCAATGGAAAGTCCGCGGCCGAGTCACTGACGATCAGCTACGCTTTGAAATGGACGGCCAGCGATACAGCGCAAAAGTTGCCATCGCGCCATCTGCGCTGAACGCGACACATATCCTGTTCTTTGCTGATAGCGAATTTCATTTCAGCGAACGACAGCTGCTGGTCGGCGGCAGTACCGCCGCGGCGGGCGACGCGAGCTTTGCGGCACCTATGCATGGATCTGTCGTGGCTCTGGTCGTTGCACCGGGCACCGAGGTTGCAGCGGGCGACCCCGTCATCGTTATCGAAGCCATGAAGATGGAGCAAACTCTGCGGGCGCCGGTGTCAGGGATGGTTGAGAGCTTTAACTGCGCCCCCGGTGATCTGGTCGACCGCGGACTGGCGCTGGTTAACTTTACGGCAGCGGACGCTTAGTGATGCAGCGCTCCGGGTTGCCAGCAAGCGTTTCAATAGTCGAAGTAGGCCCGCGGGACGGACTGCAAAACGAACAGACCACGCTTAGTCCTGCACAGAAAATCTGGCTGGTAGAAAGCTTGGTCAAATGTGGCCTGCGCAACGTCGAAACTGGTAGTTTTGTGAATCCACGCTGGATTCCGCAGATGGCGGACAGTAGCGAGGTGTTTGACGGAATAACACGCGAGTCAGGCACAAGTTATGCGGCGCTGACACCCAATCTCCAAGGGCTCGATAGAGCTATGGCCGCCCAAGCATCTGAAGTCGCGGTTTTTGCTGCCGCATCAGAAACGTTCTCGCAGCGAAACATCAATTGTAGTATCGAGGAGAGCCTCGAGCGTTTCTTACCGGTCATGCAAAAGGCTGCGATCGCCTCGCTGCCAGTCCGTGGGTATGTTTCCTGTGTTCTCGGCTGTCCCTACGACGGCAACATAGCGCCAGACACCGTACTGAAGGTCAGTCAAGCTTTGCTGGACATGGGATGTTACGAGGTTTCCCTCGGAGACACGATCGGCATCGGCACACCAGGCTCCATGGCCCGCTTGCTCGACGTACTCGTGCCTGCGCTTGGCGCGGAGCATCTGGCATTGCATTGCCACAACAGCTACGGGCAGGCGCTGGCCAATCTGATCACCGGGCTTGAGTACGGCGTGCGACGGGTGGACAGCTCCGTAGCCGGACTTGGCGGTTGCCCATACGCGACGGGCGCTAGCGGCAACATAGCAACAGAGGATGTCGTGTACATGCTGCACGGCATGGGATTCGACACCGGCATCGATCTCGATAAACTGATCGTGGTTGGCAGACAGGTTTGCACACTGCTCGAGCGACGCAATCAATCCGCGGTATCGCAAGCCAGAACCAGCTAGTTTCCTTGGCCTGCGTGGTTAGCGAGGCCTATCGAATAGCTTCTGCGCGAACGGACGCGCCCTATGGTAACGTTCCTGTGTGACCAGCTCTGCCACCACTAATCTCAAGCAGCTACGCAACTTCGCCGCGATTATCACCACAGTGTCGGGGTCTGCGCAGAGTATCGCGCTATGGCTATTACCCACCACCCCAGAGCTGCTCCTGACCGCTCTGTGTGGCGCTATTTACGTACTGCTCGGGCTGGGTCTATTCGGTATTGCACGCTTTTCGCTGCTGCTCGCGATTGTGTTTCCACTGCTGCGCAGCTGGTTTGGATGGTGGCCGTTAGAACTACAGACCTGGGAATTTTTGCGTGTTGCCGCCGATATTGCCATCGCTGTAATCTGCGTGCCCGTATTGTGGTCAAGCCTGGACCCCAGTTACCGGGAGATCTCACCGGGACTGCTGGATAAGCGAGCCCACACCTCAAAAGAGCACGTCGACGATGCCTGACCCCTTGCTGATCCTCACTGCGTTGCTATGCGGCATGGCAAGCCGTGCGATTGGAATGCCCGCGCTGATTGGTTATTTGGCAGCTGGCTTCGTTCTGCATGAACTGCACGTAGATGGCGGAGAACTCCTCGCCGTGATCTCCGATATGGGGATTACGCTGCTGCTGTTCAGCATCGGCCTGAAACTGCAGTTGAGGGACCTTCTCAAGACCAGTATCTGGGGCACTACACTGGCGCACATGCTGGTAACCCAGCTGCTGGTCTTCGCCCTGCTTACCCTCGCTGGCAGGATGTTCCCGAGTTTTGGCCTCGACATGAATGCAAGTCTGATCATCGCCTTTGCATTCACCTTCTCCAGCACGGTGTTCGTTATACAAATTATGCAGGAACGCGGGGAGATGGCATCGCGGCACGCGGGCGTGGCCGTAGGCGTGCTCATTATTCAGGACCTCGCAGCGGTTATTTTTCTGGCGATCTCCGCCGGCAAGGTGCCCGAGTGGACCGCGCTTCTACTGCTCCTGCTAATACCGGCGAGAGGCCTGATTTTGCGGATGCTTAGTCTCGCAGGTCACGGAGAACTGTTTACCCTCGCCGGTTTTGCGCTGGCCTTGCTCGGCGCGCAGCTTTTCGACAGCCTGGGTGTAAAAGGCGACCTGGGAGCGTTAATGATCGGAGCCCTACTCGCGGGCGAACAAAAGGCAAAGGAGCTGGCGCGCAATCTGCTTTACTTCAAGGATCTCTTTTTAGTCGGCTTCTTTTTGTCGATCGGACTGGGTGGCTGGCCCTCGCTCAACCTGATGCTCCTCGCCGTGATTCTTGGTGTGATGGCTGTGCTCAAACCGCTACTCTATTTCAGGCTTTTTACCCGACTGCACGTTGCGCCGCGTACGGCGCTGCTGGCCTCGAACAGCCTTGCCAACCACAGTGAATTTGGTCTTATTGTTATTGCACTCGCGGCGGCGCAGGGCTGGGTTGCGATCGAATGGAGCGGCGCTATGTCCATTGCTATCGCCACCAGTTTTATCGTTGCTTCACCGCTCAACCGGATGTCGCACAGCCTCTATCGTAAGTACCGCGCAAAACTCCTGCGCTATGAATCTCCGCAGGTACGTGCCGCGCTGCCCGATACCCGCAACGTCAGCGTGCTCATCCTGGGCATGGGGAATATCGGTACCGGCGCTTATGAATCCATCGCAAAAACCTACGGGGATCAAGTTCTGGGTATCGACGACAATGATCGCAAGCTTGCCGCACATCGCTCCCATCAGCGGCGCGTGGCCGCGGCAGATGCCAGTGATCCGGACTTCTGGCACCGCGTGGCTCTCGACAAACTGGAATTGGTGATGCTCGCCCTCACCAATCATCAGGAAAATATGCTGGTGGCAGGCATGTTGAAGGAGTTTGGCTACCAGGGCCGTGTTGCTGCGGTTGTGCGCTTCGAAGAAGAAGCTCAGGACCTGGAAGCGGCGGGCATATCAGCTTTCAATTTATATGCGCAGGCCGGAGAAGGTTTTGCTGCACACGCGGCAGAGGGATTACGGGAGCGGCGGCGAAGTGAACGAGGTCCGGCACCAGAAAAGGAGCGTCGGAGTCAGCCATCGTTAGGGGACTCACAATAGGGTCTCACAATAGGGCCTCACAATAGGGCCTCACGACAGGGCGCTCACGACAGGGCGCTCACAACGGACGGCTTGCTGCTCTCTCAGGCGTCCAGATCAGGAATCATGTCGTCTTTGAGTCGCTCGATAGTGTCCTTCAGGCGCAGTTTTTCTTTTTTGAGCCGCTGCAGCAAGATCTGATTCTGATAGGGATAACACTGCATCTCGCCGATACGCGTATCCAGCGAGCGATGCCGCGCCTGTAATTGATACAGACGCATCGCCGGGGTTAGCACCTCGTTGGCGGCGTCTTCATCTTTACCGGGTACCACGCCCGGCGGCCAATTCATTTCCAAAACATCCCGCTCACGACAAGGCAAAGACAGAAGCGTAGAAGATAGCCCCGCAACAGCCGCCACACAAGTGCCCAGGCACAATGAGTTTTGCGCTACTGCACTTTGGCCAGCAAATCGCTCCACAACGAAGTATCGGGATCGCCTATGGCAATAAAATGCGGGCTCAGCAGGCTGTCCCGGGCATTGTAGCGCAACGGCTTGCCATCCAGTCCGAGTACCGCCCCTCCGGCGGCCGTGACCAGCGCCTCGCCTGCGGCGACGTCCCACTCACTGCAGGGGGAGAAGCGCGGATAGCAGTCGCCCTCCCCGGCCGCCAGATCGCAAAACTTAAGCGCACTGCCACTGTTGCGACGTGTCAGCGCCCGGGATTCGCCGAGAAACGCCAGGGTGGTGTCGAGCCTCGGATTTCTGTGTCGATGACTGGCACACAGGACAAGCTCATCGTTGCGAAGGACCCGCGTGCTGATACTCTCGGTTTGCCACCCGGAGGAATCGCGCCACACACGCCAGGCTCCCGCGCCTGGAATCCCAAGAAAACCCTGTTTGCGCATTGGCTGGTAAACAAGACCCAGGACCGAGCGTTGCGCCTCGATCAGCGCAATGTTAATGGTGAACTCCCCGGTGCGATCAAGAAACTCGCGAGTACCGTCGAGCGGATCCAACATCCACAGTCGATCCCATTGACGCCGGCCGGCGATCTCGCCGGCGTCACTCTCCTCGGAAAGAATAGGAGTCCCCGGCGACAGCCCGCCCAGACCCTCACTGAGCATTCGGTGCGACGCCAGATCAGCTTCGGTAAGCGGAGTCTTGTCGGTTTTGCTGCGCAGTAGCCCCGAGCGCGACGTGTCTTCATAGTGTTCAGTGATTATCGCGGACGCTGCGACGCTGAGATTCAGCAGCCGGATCAGAAAATCGTTGAGTGGACCCGACCCGGAAACAACGCCAAAAACGGGCGAAATAAGGTCAGGCAATGCAGAAGAACCTCGAAAAGACATGGTAGCTACTATAGCATCAGCGCATGCTCGACTGGACTGACATAGATACCGTGCTGCTCGATATGGACGGCACGCTGCTGGACCTCCACTACGACAACCATTTCTGGATGGAAGTCTTGCCAAGGGCCTATGCGCAGGCTCGCGACATCTCCGAAATGCAGGCGCAGCAGCATCTGATGGAAAACTTCGATGCGGCAAGAGGCTCACTACCGTGGTACTGCCTTGACCACTGGTCTGCGCAGTTGCAGCTGGACATACCTGCGCTAAAGCGAGAACTGCGTCATATGATTCGCGTCCGCCCCTATGCGCTGGAGTTCCTGCGCTGGCTACATGTCAGCGATATGCAGGTGCTGCTCGTCACCAACGCGCATCCCGAAACGCTCAGAATCAAGATGGGACAGGTGGATATCACGCCGTGGTTCGACAGAATAGTCGTTTCGCATGACCTTGAGGCACCCAAGGAGCAGCAGGATTTCTGGCATCGCTTGCAGGACTTACACGCCTTCGATCCAGCCCGTACGCTGTTGATTGACGACACGGAGTCCGTACTCCAGGCCGCGCAGACTTATGGCATACGGCATCTGTTGACGCTGTTGCAACCCGATAGTACGCAGCAGAAGCGTGTGGATACGCATTTTCCCGGCATTCACCATTTCGATGAAATCATGCCCGCGGCCAGCGCATGAGCGATACGACGCTGGAAAAGCTGCGCATCGACAAGTGGCTGTGGGCGGCCCGCTTCTACAAGACACGCAGTCTGGCCAAGGCAGCCATAGAGGGTGGCAAAGTTCAACTAGACGGACAGCGGGTCAAAGTCTCTCGAGAAATAGGCGTAGGAATGACCCTGCGAATTCGCCAGGGCTGGGACGAACGCGAAGTCATCGTGGAAGCGCTGTCAGCGCAGCGCCGCGGTGCGACAGAAGCACAGACTCTATATGGGGAGACCCAGGAGAGCATCGCCAGGCGCGAGCAAACGGCCCAGTCCCGCAAACTGGCCGGAGGTATGACCGAGAGAACCAAGGGTCGGCCGGACAAGCGTGCACGCAAACAGATTCACCGTTTTCGGGAATGGGACTGAGCAGCCGGGATCGACTTCGGTTCATTCCAAGTGGACAACAGCGCCCACGCAGCGCGACTGCTAGCGAAAACTACGTACGGCGGCGAGACTACGTAATATGCGCAGAGGTTTATGCGGCGCCGCAAACGCTCCGCTAAGCAGACCAGTAACTCGTCGCCGCGTAGAGCTGTCACCCAAAACCCGCAGGTAATCGTCCAGGATTTCAGGCACCGCTTGGTGACGCTCAACCAGCCGACCGCGAAGAATTTCGACCGCCTCGTACTGGGATCTCAGAACCCGGTGCTGACGCAGCAGCAATGTCCTGCTTTTAGCGATCTGTTGCGCGGGACGGTAGGCGCCGATACTGTTGTTGGCATGCTGACGATACTGAACCAGCGGTTCATCGATCAGACCGAGACCGCCCGCGACGCTGATGCACAACGCCAGCCACCAATCGTGATTCATGAGACTCTCGGGAAAAGGCAGGGCAAGCTCAAGCACGCTTGAACGAAACGCCAGCGTGCATCCTACTGCCGTGTTCTGCGCCAGCAGCGATGACACCGAAACCTGTCCGTTGGACGCTAGCTGCCGCAGCAATCTCTGACCACTCAAGCTACCGTCAGCGTGAGTCAGGGCGAGGTCACTACAGCACCCCAGATGTCGGTCGAGCATTTGTCGGCTAAGGCTGAGCTTATCGCTGCGCCATACGTCGTCCTGATCACACAGTGCAACTAACTCACTGTCCACACGACATTGTTGCTGCACCTGCCCAAGAAGATACTCAAAGTTGGCACTGGGCCCTCGCGGACCTGACCTCGTCGGTAGCAAAACGATGCGCGAATCCTTGCGCAGGTACTCCTGCAGTATTTCACCCGTCGCATCGTCCGAACCGTCATCGCTGACCAGCAAA
Organism: Congregibacter sp.; assembly: GCA_045105635.1. Lineage (GTDB taxonomy): Bacteria > Pseudomonadota > Gammaproteobacteria > Pseudomonadales > Halieaceae > Congregibacter. The sequence goes on along the minus strand of JBGCDU010000004.1, from coordinate 135,862 downwards.
CGCCAGTCTTCGTCGTCCTGCGTCAATAGGCTGTCGAGTTGGGGCGGTAGCCATGTCGCACCGTTGTACGTAGCCAGACAGATCAGCATGCGTTCACCTCGTCCGCCGGCAATGGCAGCGCGCATGCAAGGCGCTCACGCAGCACCGCATTGGCAAAGCGCTGCTCGTAAATTGCCCGCGTGTTCGCCCGCCAACCCGCGCGCAAGCGCAATGTCATAGCGGCTATCGCATCGGCCAGCGCTTCAGGATTGCCCGGCGGACACAGCACAAGCCCGGCGTCAAAGTCTCCAGCCTCTGTCATCGCCGGCGAATCCCGAGTGATGAGCGGCCGGTTGCAGGCCAGGGCCTGATGCACTTTATATGGCACTACCGATGCCGCCTTGGCCGATGCGCCAAACACGCCCAGTACCATATGTGCATCGGCAATTTCCTCCGCGAGCGTTGCGCTATCCACCAACGATCGCTCCCAACTGAGCTTGTGGAGCGGTTGCGCCTCAAGTGCTGCTGCAAAGGCCGGCGCAGTCTGACCGTCACCAATGACACGCAACTGAATGGGCTCACCCCGGCGCTCGAGAATAAGCGCCGCCGCCGCGATGCAGTCCGTGCCATGCAGTGGAATAAACGTGCCCCAGAAAAGCACGCGACAGTCCTCTTGCTGGGGGTTCGCCGCTAGCGGTCTTGCAGGAAGCGGGTGCCAGATCGCTTCATCTATCCCAACGGGCAGGTCCATGACAGCCGCCCGGCAGTGTCCAAGCCGTGCCCTGAGTTGGGCCGCCTGCTCCTGCGTATCAATAAAGATCAGGTCCGCGCGCCCCAGGGTAGCTCGCTGCAAAAACAGCAGCACGCGCGTGCCCAGTGACTTCTGTGAGAGCAAAGCACGGTCCTCGACCACGGTGCTGTAGATTTCCAGAAAAGCGTCAGCGATGATCTGTCGCCCTCGCAGCCGGCCTGCAAAATACAGAAGCATCATCCCAAGGTATGCGGGATAGGGCACAAACACCGTGTCGCAGTCATCTAGCAGGCGTCGCTTAGACCACAAATACAGTGCGTCTTTAAAGTTCTGCCTGAGGCTTTGCGCCAAAGACTGGCCTCGGGCAAGACCATGCAGCGACGCGCGTGCGGGAGGGCGGATATCGACAAAGTCGCTACTCAGCTCCTTGAGCAGCTCGACCAGGATGCGATTGCGCTGATAAAGGTCATGATCGCTGTAGGCGCCGAAGACGGCGAGTTTCTGCGGTCTTGACCACTTTTCTGGCAAGTCTGACCGGGCTGGGTAATCTGGCGCGTCAGGCGTCGAAGGCATGTGACAAAGTGTACACGCGACGGGCTGATCAGATAAGACCGACAAGGCTTCACGAGTCTTTCTTCTGCTTAAAAGACAAAGCAAATTGACACAATCGCAGCGATTTTTGCGCTACAATTTTGCGATGTTTACCGAGCTACTTACCGAACGCCCCGCTACACCGATTCTCGACAGCATCGATCAGGGTCGCAAGATGGCCACCCTCACTGAGGCTGAGCTGGACGCGCTGACGACGGAAGTTCGCGCCTATCTACTTTACAGTGTCGGTCAGTCCGGCGGGCACTTTGGGGCGGGCCTTGGCGTTGTAGAACTAACCATTGCGCTGCATCACGTTTTTGATACCCCGCGGGATCGTCTCGTGTGGGATGTGGGGCACCAGGCGTATCCGCACAAGATCCTGACCAAACGCATGCACGAAATGCACACCATGCGTCAGGCCAAAGGTTTATCGGGCTTTCCCAAGCGCAGCGAAAGCGAATACGACACGTTCGGCGTGGGCCACTCGTCAACAAGTATTTCGGCGGCCATGGGCATGGCGCTCGCAGCCGCGACCGAGGAGGAGCGTCGACGGGTTGTCGCAATCATCGGTGATGGTGCGATTACCGGAGGCATGGCCTTCGAAGCCCTGGCTCACGCGGGCGACGTGCGGCCCGATATGCTGGTGGTTTTAAACGATAATCAGATGTCGATCGGCCACAACACTGGCGGTTTAGCCAGCTATTTTGCCAAGATTTGGGCCAGCCGCACCTACATCTCCATGCGCGAGGGCGGCAAGCGGGTCCTGAAAAAGATCAAACCTGCCTGGGACCTGGCAAAACGTACCGAAGAACACATGAAAGGCATGGTCGCGCCGGGCACGCTGTTTGAAGAACTGGGCTGGCACTACATAGGGCCTATCGATGGCCACGATCTGCCACAACTCGTGCAAACGCTGCAAAACATGCGCGACCTGAAAGGCCCGCAGTTTTTGCATATCCTGACCATGAAGGGTAAGGGCTACTCGCCAGCGGAAGCGGACCCAATAGGCTTCCACGCCATCAATAAGCTGGAACCAAAGGTAGAAACAAAGCTGGAACCGGAGCTATCCGAGCCCCCGGCGGAAGTATCGGCGGAAGTACCGGCGGAAATACCGGCGGAAGTACCGGCACCTGGACCCGCTCGCAAAAAACCCAAGTACCAGGACGTGTTTGGGCAGTGGCTGTGCGACGTCGCCGAGCAAGATGACAAACTCATGGCGATTACTCCCGCCATGTGCGAAGGCTCGGGTATGGTGGAGTTTGCGCAACGTTTCCCGGCACGGTTTTTTGATGTGGCCATTGCTGAACAGCATGCTGTAACGCTGGGCGCGGGGATGGCCTGCGAGGGCGTAAAGCCCGTAGTCGCGATTTATTCAACGTTTTTGCAACGCGCCTATGACCAGCTTGTGCACGACGTCGCTTTGCAAAATCTCGATGTCACTTTCGCAATCGATCGCGCGGGACTCGTAGGCCAGGATGGGCCTACACACCACGGGGCGTTTGATCTCAGCTATCTACGCTGCATACCCAACATGGTGGTGGGCGCTCCCTCGGACGAAAACGAGTGCCGCCAAATGCTTTACACGGCCTGGAAACATCCCGGACCTGCAGCGATACGCTACCCCCGTGGCACCGGCCCCGGCTCGCTCATCGAAGAGAGCATGACCGAAGTAACGATCGGCAAAGGCGTGTTGGTGCGTCCCGGTCAGCGCGTTGCGATTCTAAATTTTGGCGCCCTGTTTTCAGAAGCCATGTCCGCCGGCGAAGCGTTGGATGGAACCGTCGTCGATATGCGCTGGGTGAAGCCGCTCGACGAGGAATTGATCCTTGAATTGGCGAGTTCGCATGAATTACTTATCACCCTAGAGGAAAACGTGATCGCCGGTGGCGCGGGCTCGGGTGTTGCGGAGCTTCTCTCCGCACGGGCCGTCGATATACCAGTTCGCCATTTCGGAATACCCGATATGTTTATTGAACACGGTGGGCAGGAAGAGATACGTCGCGCTAGCGGCATGCACGCGGAAAAAATCATCGAAGCCGCGGAACAACTGCTACAGGACATCCACACGGTCGGCGAAGCCAGAGCTGCTGCGCGCATGGTCCACGTTTAGTCTGCACCTCGTGTAGTGCTGCCGAGAGCTAGCACCGCACGCTAATCAAACGGTGACGACGTCGAGCTCAGGCAAAGGAAACACCAGCTTACGGCCCTTGAAGCGCGGGTGGTCCACGAAGAAATCCCGAAAATGCCAGGGCAGCACCACATAATAATCGATAGATTCATCGAGTACCGATTTCTCATCAACAATCGGGATATGCGTCCCGGGCGTAAAGCGCCCGAACTTATCCGGATTCACCTCACCGATACTTTCCAAATGATCCGCACCAATATCACAATACTGCAACAGTGTATTACCTTTGGTAGACGCGCCAATCGCCGCCAACCGCTCCCCACGATCCTGCGCTGCCTCGATAAACGCTCGCAGTGCGGTCCTTGAACCCTCGGTACGCGCGGCAAAAGCCGCATAAGGTGCCGGAGTATCGAGACCCAGTCTGCCCTCTACCCTCAGGGCATCGCGCACTCGAGCCGTTGCTTCAGCCGCTCCTTTCACTGCGGTCACAGAAAAACTGCCGCCATTCACGGCATTGAACTCTACATCCGCAAGCGTAAAACCAGCGTGGTCCAGCATCCACTGGATTTGCGTCAATGCGTAATATTCAAGATGCTCGTGACACACCGTATCGTAGGAGTTGGCACTGAGCATGGACGGGAGGTAGCTCTGCTCAAAAACCCAGATACCGCCTTCACACAGCAGTTTCTGGACATCCTTTGCAAAGCCCATGGGATCTTCCAGGTCGTACAACATGGAGAAAGACGTCACTATCCGCGCCTGCTGCCCTTTGCTCCAGTTCAACGCACGCTCTGCAGAAAAGAAATCCGCCAGCAGGCTGGCATCCTCTCTGTAATGGTGGCGAAATTTCTCGCCGCTGGGATCTATTCCGAGCAGCATCAGTGCCAGTTCTTGGGGGTAAGCCGCCAGCGTTGTCCCATCGTTACTACCGATATCCACCACCAGATCGCCTGGAGAAAGCTCGACGGCTTCGCGAATTTTCTGCACCTTATTTTGCAGGTGCTGCACCATCGAATCATTGAGCCCCGATCGATAACCATAGTTGTCACCGTACATCTCCTGCGGATCAAAACTGTTGGCCAGTTGAACCAGGCCACAACCGCCGGGTGACACGCAGCGCAACAGGCGCAGAGGGCCCCTCGGCACTGTCTCGTCAATAGACGCCGGAAACACCCCACTCAGCGCATGCAGACCCAGGTCCAGGACCAGATCGAGTTGCTCACCACCGCAAAGGCGACATAGTTTTATTGATTCTTCCTGGTCGCCCACTACGCGATCTCCTTCATCGAATGCTGTGAATCTCTGTGGCGCTGGCACAGGTGCTTTTTCAGGTGCTTTTTCAGGTGTTCTATCGGGTGTTCTGCCGCTGCGTCTCCGATATCTCTCTAATTGCCTTTATCGGCTTATCCGATGGTAATCAACCATCCGCGCAAGCATCTCTGCGAACTCAAGGCTTGGCTGCCAGGCCAGCTGATCGCGGATTCTACGCGCATCGCCCCAAAATTCGGAACCGCCAGAAGCTCGATCTTCATTTAAGGGCCGAACGTAATCCCGATAATCGAGATCTATATGCGCAAAAGCCAGCTTGCAGGCGTCTTCGATAGTGTGCTGCTTTCCCGTTGCCACTATAAAGTCTCCCGGCTGATCCGCGCAGAGCATGCGCCACATTGCGTCCATGTAATCGGGGGCATAACCCCAGTCACGAACCGCATGCATATTAAAAAGCGGAAAATTATCGGCCTCTCCACGACTAATCTGCGCCACCGCGCTCGCAAGCTTGCCGAGAAAAAAGTCCGTCCCCCGCAACTCAGAACTGTGGCTGTAGAGAATCGCCGAACAGCAAAACAGCCCGTATCTGGCCCGGTATGCGGAGACCGCGTGATGAGCCTGCGCTTTGGCAATTGCATAGGGTGTATCCGGTGCCACAGCAGTCAGCTCGTTTTGCGGGCCTGAGGCAGCGGCGCCGAAAATTTCACAGCTCGATGCCTGACAAAAGCGGGTTTTCGGTGAATACCGGCGCAGGGCCTCAAGCATATTCAGTACCGCAGTACCGTTCGTCGCCAGGGTCTCATCGACCGAGTCCCACTGACCACCTGCCGCGCTTATCCCGGCCAGGTTGTAAAATTCCTCGGGCCGCGTGTCTTGAATAAATCGCACGAGCGCATCGGTATCACAGATGTCCAGAACAACATCTTTGAATCCGGCGCGGCCCACTGAGCTGAGGTCCAAGTCCGTCGATGCCCTGCGCGCACCTACAACCTCATACCCCTCGCGCAGAAGGTGACGAACCAGCAACTGCCCGTCTTGCCCGCCTGCGCCTGTGACGACGGCACGGCGCACCCTAAGGCCTCACCCGGGACATAACCCACAGGGAGACACGATTGGCATGCGGGCTGTTCTGCAAGTCATACAAACCCAGTTTGCCGCCACCGCCCAGCAAGCCCACGTATATCACCGCCAGGACATTCACCACAGACCCGGGACACGCGGCGACCAGCCATGCCATAAATCGTGACAAACCTGCCGTACGCGGCGCCACCTGAGCGCGGTAGTGACTTAATCCATACGCACCCCGGGCACGTTGCTTCAGGAGATACAACGCGGATAGATACGGATACTCTGCAATGACCGCGGCCTTTGCCACAGGACTGTAAGCATCAAACTGCCAAATCAGCTGCGGCCACAGCACGCTCCAGATTTCGAAGGTTCGCGAACTCCAGGAAGCGTTTCCGTAGCGCAGCGTCATAATCGGCTTTACGCGCACCTTCACACCGTCGATGGGCGGGTGCTGCAGAATCACACCCACGTGAACAAACATGCAGCCGTAAAAGCTCTCTCGATCACGCGACAGCCAAAGCTGCCTGCGGATGACCACAGCGCCAATGAAGGACAGTGTATCGCCAAGCTGACGTAAAAAGAGATCGTCTGTATTGTTGATCCCGGCATCATCCACGTCATCAGGCATGCGCGTATCCTGCAATTGAAGATGAAAATCTGCGCTCGCGACTCGGCTATTGAGGACCAGCAAGTTAGTGTCGCTATCGAGTAGATTGCGCACACTGGCTATCCCGTCAGCGTCTATCAGATCATCGTCCGTAAGCAGCCAGCAAAACCTGCCGCTGGCGTATTCAACGGCGCGGTCATAATCGCGGTCCAGCCCCGCGCGGTCGTCGTGGTAGTGGTACTGAACAGAATGACCCTCCGCCGCGAAGTCGCGAACAACAGACTTGGTGGCGTCGGTGGAACCACCATCGACAAACACCAGTTCAATATCGTCTGACAGCTGCGGCCGCAGGCTCGCCAGCGTTTCCGGTAACAAATGCGCCCGGTTCCGCGTCGCGATACACAGCGACAGCAATGGTGCGTTGTGAACATCGCCGGGCATCAGGGCTCTCGGAAATCGGGGTCGGCGCCGACCGCAGACAGATATACATCCAGATGGGCGGCAGCGCAGTTATCCCAGGAATAGGCTAGCCCCGGGGTCTCGGCGGGCACCAGCTCCCCGCGACTGAACTTATCAAGCGCTGCACTCAGCTGTTCGCCGCTTCCCGGCGCCGTGTAATAAACGTTCTCGCTGGCGTCATAACCCTGACGATCCCTGGACGTCGTCAATACAAAGGTGCCGTTCAAGACGCCGGCGCTTATGCTGGTGTTCCACTCACCGCCACCCAGCTCAAAGGGCAGTACCAGGGCATCTGAGGCCGCGATAAGGTTTGCCGCATCCGTTGCACTGACTTCGCCCAAAAAACTGACTTGGTCTGTGATGCCCTTTTCGCGCACCGAGCGTTTGAGCATTGCAAGATAATCAGCGTCTGGTGTGGCGCCGGCAAACACCAGGTGGTCGTCGGGACCGATATTCAAATCAAGCAGCCTGTGCGCGCCCTTGGCCGGGTACAAAAAACCAAAAAACAGCAGCAGACGCTCGGGGTTGCCGTAGCGGACGCGCAGCGCATTTAACTGCCCCGCCCCAAAGGACGAGCGCGGCAAAGTGGATGCCGATCTGATGTAGTGAAGCTCTTGCTTGCCCAGCAAGGCGTTCGCGGTTCTTCCGAGCAACTGACGATAATTTGCGCGAACTGTCACAAGCGTAGCGCCAGACAGGCGAAGGGCAAGAAGTCGATAGGCCCGCACCAGAGACACCGGCTCATGCAGTGTCACCACTACAGGTTGCCGGATCAGGCGGCACAGCAACGGTAATATCCAGGGTATATTCGATCTTTCGTAATTTTGGCTTGGGTAGTGCACATGCACGAGCTCGCAGTCTGCTTCCGACACTGATCGCAGCAAAGACGGAAGTTGCAACAGTCCCCACGCTGGGCCGGCAACCTCCATAACCATCCGTGACTGCGCGCCCTCTCTTGGTCCACGCCTGTCCCCGGCAATCAGTAACGTGGCAAGCGCACCCGAGTTTTGCAGTCCCTGCGCCAGGCGACGTACATAGTCTCCTACACCACAGCGGATATTTCTCGGGCCTGCTCCGATCAGCAAAAAACGACGGCTCACTTGGATTTCTGTAATGCAAGCCACGCGAACGTATAGGCAAAACCCGCACAACTAATTGGCGCTTTTGCCGCCGCAAAATTGAGTTCGCCCACGGGCCGGAGACCGAAGTCCTCGGCGCGCTTGAGCAGCGACTCAAGGTCCTGACGGGAGAAGATAGTCCAGCTCAGGTCAAAAAACTGAACCGCAGAAGTATCCAGCTTGTCCGGCCAATAGTCGAACGAGCTGAGGTAGTAGCCGCCCGGCTTGAGCAGTCGCGAAACTTCAGTCAACAGGCACTCCTCATCATATCCATGCTCCATTACAGACACTGATGTAATGGCGTTTACGGACTCATTCGCGAGGCCAGAGTGCATGAAATCTTCTGTCCGGTATGAGATAGCGTCGCTATATGGCATATCGATGACACGGGGATTGAGATCTGCGCCCACAAGATTCTCGAAGCCCGCCTGATGAAGTATGGGGAGTATTTCCGAACAAAAACATCCATGATCGAACACGGTATCGGCCTTCTGAAGGTTCTGCTGGATAAAGTTGTAGCTCCGCAGCAAATCCCAGCTTTTCAGCCGATCACCGACCGGCAGAGCCTTACTGCCAACGAGGCGCTGAAGCCGCTGCAGCAAATGCGGCGCAGCTATGGCCAAATTGAGTTCCTTGAGCCTCGCGCGCGCAGCGCGCACCTCGCGCATGTCTTCCAGTACATTCAGCGTCACGCGTTTACTCCACTTTTGCTGGTGCTGTTACTTTTACTGTTGTTAATGCGACCGGCCTCGCTGACTCCTGAGTCATTCGCACCATTTGCGCTGTCAAGGGCGGCGGGCCAGTGCAGATCTCTCACGCTCAATCCCGAAAACACACGCAGGGAGAACAGTACGCAGACCAACCCCGTAGACGCCGCAATAAGCACCGCCCACAAGCCCGTTAACCCAAGTTCTTTGCACGTAAATGCTACCGCACCCGATGCGCCGAGAGATACCATCAGTGGCGGCGCTAAATCCAGCCGCAACCATGACCAGATACCCGGGTGCCCCCTGATCGCACGTCGGGTTATGGGCAGACCAATCAGACAATAGGCGCTGTTGGTCAGCAGCCACGCTAGCGCTGCGCCCAACATCCCGAGGGACGATGCCAGCAAAAACAGAGCAGGCACATGCAGGACGCAGAGCATGAGATTAATCTTCAGGGCCAGATCACTTCTTCCCGCTGCCAACTGCAAGGCATAAGGAAAATGCATCACCCCATTCATACCAGTCGCGACAAGCAATACGCCAAATAGCATAGCAGCCTCGCCCGCCACAGCACCCTCACCTACCCAGACCTGAAGCAAGTCAGAACTAGCCACGACCCCCAGGCAGACGATGGGAAATAGCACCGCGAAAAACACACGACTGAATCGACGATACTCAGCCTCGAGCACCGCCGAATCCGCCTGAGCATAGGTAGCGGTAAGCCGCGGTGCAATGACATTGAATGTTGGGGTAAGAATGACATAAAGGCCCGTAGTCAGCGTCCAGGCCAGACCGTAAACACCGAAATCCTCCAGAGCCTGTGTCCTGGACAAAAGGACCCTGTCGGCCTGCATCAAGACCACTCCGGTTAGGGATACACCTGCCATCGCCGCCGAAAAGCCCCAGACAGAGCGCAGCGAACGCCACTGCGCTCGCGCATCATGTCTTCCGCCCAGCACACGCCAGGCCGAAAGGTACAGTAATACAAACTGCAAACAGGTACAGGCCAGGACCCAAGCCAGATAGAAACGAAGATCCTCTGTTGCGAAAGCCATCGCAACGCCGCCCGCCTGTGCAAGCGTCACCGTCACAATGCCGATTCTACTCGACAAATCCACCCGGCCCGCGCCGATGAGCGCCTGTTGGTACAACGCGAGCCACCAACGCACGGCCACAATACAGGCGATAAGACAAAACGCCGTAGATACAAGCTCGGTCGTCAATTGCTGTAGCTGCAGCCAGTTCGCCGCAAGATAATCCGACAGCATGAAGCCCAAAACGATGACCAGGATTCCGACGACTGCGTAGACCGGATTCAGAGACGCAATCAGATTGCGTGCCTGCGCCAACTCCTGGCGTGCTAGGTAAGAAGCAACAAAACGATTAACGGTAGATGACAGGCCCATATCAAGGGCCATCAGCAATGCTTGCATGGTGAGGAGCAGAGCCACAAGGGCATAGGACTCAAGCCCTAACGCGCGCAGCAGCAGCGGAACAGCACAGAGGCCGAGAATGGAACTCCATGCGGTAAACAGAGCATTGCTGTAGAGGCCACGGGTGATATCCGTAGTGCCCGTGGTCGCGAGTGTCACGCCCCCTCGCCGGCCACTTGTTTCGCCCGCTCGCGCCGCAGGTCAGCCTGCACCATCTCCGTTACCATCTCTTCAAAGCTGATGCGGGGCTCCCAGCCCAGTTGCCGTCGCGCTTTACGGCTATCACCCAGCAAAGTTTCGACTTCAGCAGGTCTGAAGTATCGGGAATCGATGGCCACTCGCCGCACTCCTTGCTCGTCAACGGCATGTTCCTCCAATCCCTCACCCACCCAGGTCAATCGCAGATCCAGATTGTCAGCGGCGAGTTCAACAAAGCGCCTCACGGAATGCTGCACACCGGTGGCGATGACATAATCGTCTGGCTCTGGCTCCTGCAGAATCATCCACTGCGCCTCAACAAAATCACGCGCATGCCCCCAGTCCCGAAGCGCATCGAGGTTACCGAGATACAACATGTCCTGCATACCGAGCGTTATGCGTGCCAACGCACGAGTGATCTTGCGACTGACAAAGTGCTCACCTCGCAGGGGAGATTCGTGGTTAAACAGAATGCCATTGCACGCGTAGAGACCGTAAGCCTCGCGATAATTTACGGCCGCCCAGTACGCGTAGAGCTTTGCGACGCCGTAGGGGCTGCGAGGATGAAACGGCGTAGTTTCTGTTTGTGGGGTTTCTGCGACCTGACCATACAGTTCCGAAGTAGATGCCTGGTAAAAGCGCACGCTGTCCATCATGCCAAGCAGTCGTATCGCTTCCAGTATTCGCAAAGTTCCCAGCGCATCGCTGTTTGCGGTGTACTCGGGCTGCTCGAACGACACCGCAACGTGGCTTTGTGCGGCAAGATTATAAATCTCATGTGGCTGCACACGCTCCACAACCGACACCAGCGACGAGGTGTCGGTCATATCACCATGGTGCAAAAACAACCTTACGTCGTCGTCGTGGACGTCTTTGATCAGATGATCAATTCGCGCAGTATTAAACGATGATGCCCGTCGCCGCAGTCCGTGGACCTCGTAACCTTTACCCAGCAGGAACTCTGCGAGGTATGCGCCATCCTGCCCGGTGATGCCGGTGATCAGTGCTCGCTTGCTTTTACTCACGCTATACTTCCCCCCTAGGCACAGTCGCCCATGCAATCTAACGTTTGGCGAACAATTCTTAAAGACTGGCGCTGGACGCTGCGCTGTGATCTCTTGATCGTGCGCCATCTCACTGCAGAGGATACAGCTCCCCTTATGAGTAAAAAAACAACTCCAGAAAAAAGCTTTGGTGAACTGGAAGCATCCCTACAGTCCCTGGTCGGCAAACTGGAATCTACAGACCTGTCGCTGGAAGATGCCATCAGTGCCTATGAGGAAGCTTGCAGTACGGTCAAACTGGCACAGGAACGCCTGGACGCCGCGCAACAAAAGGTCCGGATATTGAATGAAGACCATGATGATGCCGAGAATCAGGATGGCCTGCCGCTTGCTTAGGTTCGCTGAGCAGTGAGTGACCATCGAACCCGCAATGGACCTTCGTCAACGCGTTTATCGCAGGCTGTTGAGCATCTGGCCCGGGCGCCGGGTAAACGGCTGCGTCCTCGGCTACTGACGGCCTGTGCGCAGGCAACTGGGGGCGATACGGCAGCGGAAAAAGCGGCCTGCGCTGCTGAAGCCATCGAGCTGATACACACCTACTCTCTGGTACACGACGATTTGCCGGCCATGGACGACGACGCCCTTAGGCGCGGCATACCAACCCTTCACGTAGCCTATGACGAAGCTACCGCAATACTGGTCGGCGACGGTCTACAAACCCGTGCTTTTGAAATCATCGCCGAGGACCCGTGCCTTGATGCAAAGCAGCGTCTTGCACTGGTGAGCTGCCTCGCGAAAGCGGCCGGATTTGCGGGGATGGTCGGCGGTCAGAGTCTGGACATGGAGGCGACGGGTAAAACCCTCACCCTGGCAGAACTCAAGAACATCCACGCGCTGAAAACGGGAGCCCTCATAACCGCTGCAATGACCATGGGCGGTATCGTTGCCAATGCCACAGCCGAGCAGTTACACACCCTGGGAGCCATCGGCGCGCGTATCGGTCTGGCTTTTCAGATTATCGATGATGTACTCGACGTACGCAGCGACAGTGCGAGCCTCGGCAAAACGTCCGGGAAAGATCAGGCCACGGAAAAATCAACCTACGTTTCCCTGATGGGCCTCGAAAAGGCCGAGCAGGCGGCACAAACACTCTACCGTGAAGCTCTGGATATGATTCAAGGCTGGGACAGCGCAGCGGATGAGTTACGCTCCCTGCTCGATCAGCTGGTCAACCGCAGCCGCTAACTCCACCAGCACAGCTATGACTGCCGCGATATCTGGTCTAAGCAGTAGACCCGAAGCCTTACGGCGTCTCGAACATATGTCCAAGCTTCGAACCCTTGGTTTGCAGATACTTCTCGTTATGAGGATTGCTGGCGCACTGCAAAGGAATACGCTCGATTACGTCCACACCCAGTTCCTTAAGTGCCGAAACTTTGCGCGGATTGTTAGTCATTAAACGCACTTGCTGGACTTCGAGATGAGCAAACATCGGCTTGAGGATGCTGTAATCACGCATATCTGCGCCGAAACCCAGCTGCTCGTTGGCTTCCACCGTATCGGCGCCTGCATCCTGCAGACTGTAGGCACGAATTTTGTTTAGCAGCCCAATGCCTCGCCCTTCCTGACGTAAGTAAAACAAGGCGCCCCGACCTTCGTGCGCTATGGCCTGCAAGGCAGCCTGCAGCTGATTACCGCAGTCACAGCGCAGGCTGAACAAGGCATCCCCGGTCAGGCACTCGGAGTGCACCCTCACCAACGCCGGGGTGCCGCTGGAGACATCACCCAGCGTCAACACCAGATGCTCTTTATTGTCCTTTACGTCCTCGAAGCCGTGCATAGTGAACACGCCCCAGTCCGTGGGCAGACGCGAGGAGGCTACGAAATTTACAGACACTGGTATTTCCGACAGAGAGTAGCCCGCCAGTTTAACAGAGGTGAGAGCGGCGACGTAGCCGCAACGGAAACGCAGTTACCAGCGGGCTCTGAGAGTCAGAACGCCACTGCGATCCTCCAACTCTACATGCCTAAGAAAACTCATTCCCAGGAGGATTTGTCGGGGAAACTCACCATCAATAATCGTGGCTTCTACATTTTCTATGCGGATTCCACCGACGCTTACCGAAGTGAGCTGCACCGTACGTGCGGGAACCACTGACCCTGCAGTTGTAACTTGTGTTTTCTGTCCCTCGTGCTCCGCTATGCCAACAGCTCGCGCATGCTCGCTGTTCAGCGCCACGACATTCGCGCCGGTATCGACAATGACCGGCAAGCCGACGCCGTTGATTTCTGCGTTGGTCAGATACTGGAGCTGTTCATCCAATGGAATTGTGACCGAGCGTCGTTTGGGCGCACTGAATTGGGCGCTGATGCGCTGTGACACCCGAAGGCGCTGCTGCTTGCCGGCGATATCAACCAGCGCAGATTTTGCGTCAGCGGCAATCAGGCGCACACCCTTTACCGCCTGCCCCTCACGCAGCGTCACCCGAGAACCGTCGATCTGCAGGACCGCGAGACCCGGAAGCAAAGCCTCCACGACCACATCTACCGCCATGCCCAGCGGTGCATAGAGCATCAGGAGTAAACACGCGTATCTCATGAAAGCGCGACCAGATACGCGGCGCAGTGCAGGGTGAGGCAAGCCATAACACCGGCGACAACATCGTCTATCATAATCCCCATGCCTCCCTTCACGTTTACGTCGAGCCAGCCAATGGGCCAAGGCTTGAGGATATCAAAGACGCGAAAGGTCAGAAATCCCAGCACAATCCACAGCGGTTCTACAGGCAGTGCCCAGAGTGCAATCCACAGACCGACGAATTCATCCCAGACGATACCCGGATGATCGTGCACGCCCAGAGATTGACTAGCGCGCTCACATATCCAGATCCCCACGACCGTGGCGAGCAAAACAAGCGCAGAATATTGCCATAGCGGCAGCGTCGCGAGTCCCAGATAAAGGGGCACTGCGGCCAGCGTTCCGGCCGTACCCGGGGCGCGGGGGAAAAGCCCTGATCCAAAACCAAACGCCAGAAACTGGATCGGGTCACGCAGTTTGGGACGCGGGAAGCGTTCACCTGTCGAAAGCTCTTGCATGGGTTTCTAGGCCGTCTCCATGACAGTGATTAAGCGGAATGCCCCATTGATCGCGAGGCGCTAAAAATGTGTAAAGCCCTGTCTTGACGATAGGGCATCGCAAACAACGCCCGACCCGGCTTCGACACGACCTATCATCACACATTCGGCGGGTAGTGCCGCAGCGGTGTCCGCCACAGTGAAACACAGGCGGTAATCGTCGCCGCCCGCAAGTGCCCAGTCCAGGGCTTGATCTGGCGACGCCACCTCACGCAAGGCATCCGATAGTGGAATACGCTGACTGTCGATGGTGATCTGTACCTGACTTGCCGACGCGATATGCGCAAGATCCGCGAGCAGGCCATCGGATACATCAATTGCCGACGTAGCAGTGCCGCGCAGCGAAACACCCAGAGAGAGAGCTGGCTGTGGGCGCCAGAACCGCGCTTTAAGTACATCGACTGCGGCGGCGTTACTGGAGCTGATGCGCCCCTGGACGAGGGCCAGGCCGGCCGCGGCATCACCCAAAGATCCACTGACATACACCAGGTCTCCTACCTGTGCGCCAGAGCGGCGCAAGGCCAGTGCAGCGGGCATTGCGCCAATTACCTGAACCGTGAGCGACAGTTCACCGCGCACCAAATCACCGCCAACCAGTGGCAAACCACAATCTGCGCTCGCCTCACGCAAGCCCTCACGACAGTCTCGCAGCCAATATTGATCGACCGCAGGTAGAGACAAAGCGAGAGTCATACCCAACGGATGCGCGCCCATGGCTGCCAGATCGCTGACTGCGGCGGCAACAGCGCGGTAGGCGACCAGGTGGCCTGGTGAATCGACGGGGAAATGCACGCCCTCGACCATGCTATCCACGGAGACCGCCACGGTTTCATCCGCTGAGAGACGCAGCAACGCGGCGTCATCGCCGTTCCCCAGCGCAACCGAAGGCCCCTGATCGAGATTCGAGAAAAATCCGGCAATCAGGGCAAACTCGCCTGGCGCCGTGTCAGCGTCCAGCACTTACCTCGGGACCGCGCATCTGCTGGGCAAGCTTGTCGAGTACGCCATTGATATATTTGTAGCTGTCAGAGGCGCCAAATTTTTTCGCCAATGCCACGGATTCGTTGATCACGACCTTATAGGGAACATCAATACGATCACGCAACTCATAGGCGCCCATGCGCAGCAATGAGCGTTCGATCGGATCCAGGTCATCCGCAGCACGATCCAGCAATGGTGCGTAGCTGGCATCAAGTTCGTCGACCAAAGGTGGTACGCCGTGTATCAACGCCTGGAAGTACTCGAGATCCACCACCTCAAAGTCGTAATCGGTGCGGAACTCAGCTTCTATATCGGTGGGAGATGCACCAGCCATATGCCATTGATACAAAGCCTGTAGCGCGTAGTGCCGTGCTTTGCGGCGCCGCGCAACCAGTTGCTGCTGCGCCAGCTTATGCGTCTGCTTCGGCGCGGTTTTAGGAGGGTCTGATGGCACTTCAGGAGAGCTGAGCAAGCAGGCTGACCATTTCCAGCGCCGACTGCGCGGCCTCTACGCCCTTGTTACCTGCCTTGGTACCGGAGCGCTCAATCGCCTGCTCGATGCTATCGACCGTAAGAACACCGAAGGCGATGGGGATGTCATGGCTGAGACTCACCTGCGCGATGCCTTTAGTGCACTCCCCAGCCACGTGTTCAAAGTGTGGGGTTCCGCCACGAATCACCGCGCCCAGGGCGATAATGGCGTCATAGTCACCATTCTTTGCCAGACGCTGGCAAACAAGAGGAATTTCGAAGGCGCCCGGGACCCGAATGACGGTGATCTGATCCTCCGCTACGCCATGTCGGCGCAAGGTGTCTGCGGCACCTTCCAGTAAGTGCTCCACAACAAAGCTGTTCCAGCGGCCGACCACCAGCGCATAGCGCCCCGCCGTATGCGCCATGTTCCCTTCGATGGTATTGAACTCACTCATTTTCTGTTTGTCCCCTCATTCAGTCCGTCTCAGGCTCGAGATAATCAATAACCTCCAGCCCAAAACCGGATATCGCATTGTACTTGATCGGTGCGCCCATCAGGCGGATCTTGCCCACACCCAGATCGCGAAGAATCTGCGACCCGAGCCCTACAGTGTTGTAGCTGTCGCCCTCCTGCGGCTCCCGCGGCTCGAGGGTACCCAGTGCCAGGTCGATGCTCTGCAGCAATTGCTCATCAGTCTCATCGCGAATAAGCAACACAAAGACACCGACACCTGCAGCTGCAATGGTCTCCAGGCAGCGCTGGGTGCTCCAGCCGGGACTGCCTGGCAACTCGCTGCCTACGGCATCTCTCAAGGTTGAGCTCGTATGCACGCGAACCAGCGTCGGCCGCGCGCTGTCGATCTCGCCCAGACTGAGCGCTATATGCGTACGCCCGCGTGTTCGATCGCGATAAGCATCCAGTCGGAAGGTGCCGAAGGCCGTTTGCAGTTCACCCTGACGGATACGCTCAATGGTGCGTTCATTGGCGATACGATAATGAATAAGATCGGCCACGGTGCCGACCTTGAGGTCATGCTCCTTGGCAAAGGCACGCAATCCGGGACCGTCAGCCAGCTCTCCCGCATCACTGAGAATATCGGCAATGACCGCGGCGGGAGTAAGTCCCGCTATGCGCATGTAGTCCACCGCCGTTTCTGTGTGGCCCGCCCGGGTGAGCACACCACCGGGCTCCGCCGCCAAAGGGAATATGTGCCCAGGCTGCACGATATCTGCAGGCTTTGCCTGCGGCGCAACCGCCACCAGTACCGTGTGTGCCCGATCGGCGGCAGAAATCCCCGTATCGATGCCCTGCGCGGCCTCGATCGATAAGGTAAAGCGCGCAGCATCACTATTGCCACCATCGACCATCGGCGGCAGATTGAGCTGCGCGCAACGCTCCTGGGTAACCGCAAGACATACCAGGCCGCGAGCGCGGCGGGCCATAAAGGTGATGTGCTGTGACGTGCAGTGTTCGGCGGCGACCATCACCACACCTTCGTTGCTGTGGCCCTCGCGCTCGTCGAGGACGACGACCATCTGACCGTGACGGATATCGTCGAGGATCTCGCCCACACTGCTTATGGTTGTTTCACTCATGCAGACGGTGCCAGGTAGCCATTGTCCGCCAGTGTTTGCAGACTGAGTTTAGTGCCAGCGTGCGCCGCGGCGTCGCCTTGCAGCAGGCGTTCGAGATAGCGCGCGATCACATCGACTTCCAGATTCACTTTGCTGCCCGGCTGATAGTGACCAAAGACTGTTTCAGCCATGGTCTGGGGGATGATGTTCAGGTCAAAGCATGCTCCATCCACGGAGTTTACGGTCAGGCTGGTGCCATCTATGCAGATACTGCCCTTGTGAGCAATGTACTTCGCAAGCGCATCGGGTGCGCGCACAAGCACGCGCCAGGAGCGCGCATCCTGCTGCAAACTGACGATCTCGCCCAGCCCGTCCACGTGACCGCTGACGATATGTCCACCCAGACTGCTGCTCGGGGTGAGCGATTTCTCGAGGTTCACGCTTGAGCCCTGCGCGAGCTCGCCAAGGGTGGTCAAGGCCAAGGTTTCGCGGGACACGTCCGCCCAAAATCCATTGCCGGGCAGCTCCGTGACTGTCAGGCATACACCGTTAGTCGCAATGCTGTCGCCAATTGACACGTCGGCAAGGTCCAGCTTGCCGGTGATCACATGCAGTCGCACATCGCCCCCGCTGGCTTGCTGAGCAGCAATGCTACCAACCGCCTGAATAATTCCCGTAAACATATCTTCTATCCTGCCAATACCGGCTGGGACGCTGGCTTCAAAGTGAAGCGCACATCCTCGCCGATACGGCGCTGATCCGTGATGGTGAGATCGAAAGCATTGGCCATCTCATCG
Source organism: Congregibacter sp. (assembly GCA_045105635.1). Classification (GTDB taxonomy): domain Bacteria; phylum Pseudomonadota; class Gammaproteobacteria; order Pseudomonadales; family Halieaceae; genus Congregibacter. Next base: position 117,588 of record JBGCDU010000004.1, on the reverse strand, counting down.
AGGGGTAGCTCGAAGAGCGGTCGTGCGCGGCTACCGAGTAGTTTCGGCGCCAAATATATAATTAATTGATCCAGCATGCCGGTCGTCAGAAGTGCGCCAGCGAGCGTGGGACCGGATTCTAGCAGAATGTCGTTGCATTCCCTGTTGGCCAGCGCCGCAAGGAGAGCGTTTAAATCCAGCCGGGGGCCGCTTCGGGCCAGCGGCAAACGATGCACGGCCTGTAACGGCCCAGGTATCGCTGCATCCGCGGCGTGGGCGATAAGACTGGGCTGCTCGCCTGCAAGCACGGCCGCGTTCTCTGGCGTCCGCAGCTGCGCATCAGCCACTACCCGCAGCGCTCTTTTTTCTGGCGGTGGCAGCAACTCCCCGGAAAAATACGCATCTCGAACCGTGAGCGCACAATCATCGGCCAGCACCGTGTCGACCCCGGTCACTATGGCACAGCTCTCCGCGCGTAGGCGTTGCACATCCGCACGTGCCGCCGGTCCCGTAATCCACTGGCTCTCCCCGGACGCCATGGCCGTGCGGCCATCGAGCGACATCGCCAGTTTGGCGCGCACTCGGCCTCGGCCACGACGCTGACGCAGCAAAAAACCCGCAAGTTGCGTCTCTACCAGATCTGCGAGGAGACCCGACTGGACCTCAATACCAGCCTCGCTCAGGGCAGTGAGGCCTCTACCGTTAACCTTTGGGTTAGGGTCCGCTACGGCGTAGACAACGCGCGCGATTGTGGCGCCTATCAAGGCATCGGTGCAGGGCGGCGTTCGCCCGTGATGGGAACAGGGCTCGAGCGTCACGTAGGCCGTGGCGCCGTGGGCAGCGTTACCGGCGAGGCGCAGCGCACTCACTTCTGCGTGGTCACCGCCAGCAGGCTGCGTAAACCCCTCGCCAACGATCTGGTCATCGCGGACCAGCACGCAGCCAACATGCGGATTCGGCCGCGCCCAAAACCTGGCACGCGCCGCCAGGCGCAACGCCCGTGACATGTAATGGTGATCGGACCCCGAGAACATCACGGCAGCGAACCCTCAGCCTTCCCGGTCTGCCTCGCTGTGAGCGGGCCTCTTCAATTCACTATCGGGCTCGGCCTGCAATCCCTCGATGGCCGCCTTGAACTCGGCGATATCTTCAAAGCTGCGGTACACGGACGCGAAACGCACATACGCCACTTTATCCAGTTCACGCAGGCTGCTCATGACGTGCTCTCCCAGCAAATGTGAGTCAACTTCGCGCTCACCGGTCGCTCTTAGGCGTTGCTTGATGTGGCCGATTTCCGCTTCGATCAGCTCGACGGATACCGGGCGCTTCTCGAGTGCGCGCGCAAAGCCCGCACGCAGCTTCGCCTCATCGAAGGGCTCGCGATTGCCGTTTTGCTTTATGACACGTGGCATAAGCAGTTCGGCAACCTCATAGGTGGTGTAACGTTCTTTGCACGACAGACATTCGCGGCGCCGGCGCACCTGCGCCCCATCAGATACGAGACGCGAATCGATCACTTTAGTGTCGTCGGTGGAGCAGAATGGGCAGTGCATGAACCGTATACCTCGGCGTTAGCAGTAACTTGGCAGGAACTTAGCCGCTCTCAGGCAATAGCAAGGCTTAAGCGGCAAAGCTCAGGCCGCGATCGATGCGCCGGCCGGAATGCGCTCACCGTATACGGGCAAGCGTGCGCAGACCGCGAGCACCTTGCTCTTCACCTGCTCAATCGTTTCGCTGGCATCCCCTGTTTCCAGGGCCTCAAGTACATCGCACATCCAGTGCGTGAGCTCGCGAGTCTCCAGCTCACCGAATCCGCGGGTGGTGATCGCCGGCGTGCCAACGCGCAAACCCGAAGTGATAAACGGTGAGCGCGGATCATTGGGGACTGCATTTTTATTCACGGTGATATTCGCGTTGCCCAACGCCTCGTCCGCATCCTTACCGGTATACGACTTACCAATGAGATCCACCAACATCAGATGGTTGTCAGTACCACCCGACACAATATTGATACCGCGCTCCATAAACGTGGCGGCCATCACGCGCGCATTCGCCACAACCTGGGTCTGGTAGGTCACAAACTCAGGCTGCTGGGCTTCCAGAAAACTCACCGCTTTCGCCGCAATCACGTGCATCAGAGGACCACCCTGTCCACCGGGAAACACCGCAGAGTTGAATTTTTTCTCCAACTCAGGGTTTGATTTGGCGAGAATAATGCCGCCGCGCGGACCGCGCAGGGTTTTGTGCGTGGTAGAGGTAACCACGTCGGCAAAGGGAATCGGGCTGGGATACACGCCGGCGGCCACAAGGCCCGCCACATGCGCCATGTCAATCAACAACCAGGCACCCACTTCGTCGGCGATGGCGCGGTAACGCGCCCAGTCAACCACGCGGCTGTAGGCAGAAAAACCGCCGATAATCATTTTCGGCTTATGCTCTCGCGCCAGCGCATCCATCTGATCGTAGTCAAGCTCGCCGCTGGCGTGATCAAGCCCATATTGAATAGCGTTGTAGTGCTTACCGGAAAAATTCGGTTTCGCACCATGTGTCAGATGCCCTCCATCCGCGAGACTCATACCGAGTATGGTGTCACCGGGCTTAATCAGCGCCTGAAACACCGCGGAATTCGCCTGCGAACCCGAGTGAGGCTGTACATTGGCGTAGTCGGCGCCGAACAGCGTCTTAGCGCGCTCTACGGCGAGCTCTTCGGCCTTGTCGACGTATTCACAGCCGCCGTAGTAACGTTTTCCCGGGTAGCCCTCAGCGTACTTGTTGGTCAGCATCGAGCCCTGTGCCTGCAGCACGCGCGGGCTTGCGTAATTCTCCGAGGCTATCAGCTCTACATGCTCTTCCTGGCGACGCTCTTCGTCGCAGATCGAGGCAAAGAGTTCGTCATCAAAGCCTTGAATGGACATTGCCTGGTCGAACATTGGGAGTCTCCTGGTGTGCACTGGCGCGGGAAGTGCGGAATTTTAACCGAAAAGCTCAGCTGCTGCGCAGCGCCGATCTCCCGTGCTTTGCTGCACTCTTTGTTACACTCGACGCCTCAAAAACACGCAGGACTCGTACAAGCTCATGGCGCAATACGTCTATACCATGAACCGGGTCGGGAAAATTGTCCCGCCCAAGAAAACCATTCTCGAGAACATCTCCCTGTCGTTCTTTCCCGGCGCCAAGATTGGCGTACTGGGTCTGAACGGTGCCGGTAAATCTACACTGCTCAAAATTATGGCAGGGCTCGACACCGATATTCTCGGCGAAGCGCGGCCGCAGCCTGGACTGAATATTGGCTACCTCGCGCAAGAACCCCAGCTAAACGCCGAAAAAAATGTTCGAGGCAACGTCGAAGAAGGACTGCAGGAGGCTCTGGATGCACTTGCGGGACTGGAAAAAGTCTACGCAGACTACGCCGAAGCTGACGCAGATTTTGATGCACTGGCCAAAGAACAGGCGCGGCTTGAGGATATTATTCAGGCCACCGACGCGCACAATATCGAACACCGGCTGGAAGTCGCCGCCGATGCCCTGCGTCTACCGCCCTGGGATGCCGATATCTCTACGCTCTCCGGCGGCGAACGTCGCAGGGTCGCGTTATGTCGTTTACTGCTTTCGAGTCCAGACATGCTGCTGTTAGACGAACCCACCAACCATCTCGATGCGGAGAGCGTCGGATGGCTAGAGCGGTTTCTTGAGGAGTTTAGCGGCACCGTGGTGGCCATCACGCACGATCGGTACTTTCTGGACAATGCCGCAGGTTGGATTTTGGAACTGGATCGGGGCCGTGGCATTCCCTACGAGGGCAACTACTCGGACTGGCTGGATGCCAAAGAGCAGCGACTGGGGCAAGAGCAGCGCCAGGAAGCCTCGCACCAAAAGGCGATAAAAGCAGAGCTTGAGTGGGTGCGCAGCAACCCCAAAGGCAGGCAGGCCAAAAGCAAAGCTCGCCTGGCGCGCTTTGATGAGCTGCAATCGCAGGAGTTTCAGGCACGCAACGAGACCAATGAAATCTACATACCGCCCGGGCCCCGTCTCGGCGGTAAAGTGATCGACGTAAGCAAACTACGCAAAACCTTTGGCGACCGCCTGCTCTTTGACGATGTGTCCTTCTCGGTCCCAACCGGCAGTATTGTGGGGATCATCGGTGCGAACGGCATGGGGAAATCAACCCTGTTCCGTTTGATCACAGGCGCCGAACAGGCCGACTCAGGTAGCGTGGATATCGGAGACACAGTGAAGCTCGCCTACGTAGACCAGTCCCGCGATGACCTGGCGGGCGAAAAAACCGTGTGGGAGGAGATATCGGACGGACTCGATATCGTCAAAATCGGCAACTACGAGGTTAACTCCCGCTCCTACGCCGGCCGCTTTAATTTTAAGGGCTCCGATCAACAAAAGTTCGTAAAAGACCTGTCGGGTGGTGAGCGCAACCGACTGCATCTCGCCAAGCTACTGAAACAGGGCGCCAATGTACTGCTGCTCGATGAGCCGACGAATGATCTGGACATAGAAACGCTGAGAGCGCTCGAGGAAGCTTTGCTGGCTTTCCCAGGCTCGGCCATGGTGATTTCTCACGATCGCTGGTTCCTCGACCGTATCGCCACGCATATTCTGGCCTATGAAGATGATGGCGGCGTAGTTTTTCATGAGGGCAACTTCAGTGATTATGAGGAAGACCGCAAAAAACGCCTGGGTTCTGCGGCGGATCAACCGCATCGCGTGCCCTACAGGAAGCTTCAGTAAAAATAATCGTAAGGCAGTGCTCGCTAGCCAGTGGATCACTGCCAAGGCGCAGCGATATGCTCCGCCGCTTAGCTATGCTTCAATGCCCGACATCAGCAAGTGCAGGTAAACGATATGACCGACTACCCAGGCGAACGTCGCGAGTTCTCCCGCGCCAGACTCGAGCTACCGGTGCAAGTCCATCAGGGTGGCAGCGTCTGGCATCAAATGCTGGTCGACCTATCCGTGGCCGGTATCGCCACGGACCAGCCAGACGTCTGGGACGCGCTGTACAACGAGCCGTTCACCCTCATCGTGCAGCTGGATGACAGCAATAGGGTCGAGCTCCACGCCTACCTGCAGCACGTTGAGGCTGGCCGGCTTGGCTTTGCTGTACAAGACGTCGATCACAAAAATATCGAACCGCTGCGCGCACTGCTCGCAGCGCACGTCGACGACCCGCTCAGCCTCGATGCAGAGATAGCAAAGCTGGGCGGCTGAATCGCGCCCACCTTGCCCAGATGATCCGCATACTCAAAGACCCGCTGGCGCATTTCACGCTGCTGGGAATACTGCTGTTTGTCGGGTTTATGCAGCTAAACCGCGACGAGGCTCGCGAGCAGGATATTTACCTGACACAGGCGCAACAGCGGCAGATCGACGCGGCATTTACGCGGGTCTGGCGCAGGCCGCCTATCGAGGCTGAACGCGAAGCCCTGATCAATGACTGGATTCGCGAGGAAATAGCCAACCGCGAGGCGATTCAGCTGGGCCTCATCGAGAACGACCTGGTCATTCGGCGACGCCTGCGACAAAAGTACGAATCCCTGATGCAACAGCTTGACGCCGCTGCCGAACCTGCGGAGCAGGAACTGCGTGAATGGTACGCGGGCAAAGCCACCAGCTATTTACGCAGTCCCCAGTACACCCTGCAGCAGCTGTTCTTTAGCGCCGATCAGCGCAGCGACTCGCGCGCTGACGCGGCGCAGGCGCTCGCAGGACTGATCGACGAGGGCGTCGCAACGCAGGCCGATACCGGCGATCCCATTGCATTGCCGAGGCGATTTGCCAACATGAGTGCTACCCAGTTGGCCGACAGGCTTGGACAGGCGTTCAGTGCGGCAATCGCTGGTCAGCCCAGCGGACGCTGGATAGGCCCACTGCCCTCCGCCTATGGCCACCATCTTGTTTTTATAGAAGTCGCCGAGCCGGCGCGGGCGCCTGAATGGTCATCCGTTCGCGACACGGTCATGCGCGATTGGCGCGTCGAACAAGTCCGCGATGCACGCGAGGCGCGCTACGCGCAGCTCATGGAGAGGTATCGGGTAATCGTAGAGCCCAAGGCGAGGACTGTCTCCGCTGACTCGAACGAGACCAGCACTAATGCCGCCAGAGACGCCGCGAAAGACGGCTGATCGGCAGCCAGCCTTGCGATATGGGGTGTTGAATCAGGCCCTGACTACAGCTCAAGCTCAAGCGCCTCCGCCAGCGTCGCCACCGCGTGCACCCGCATACCGTTGGGTTTTTTTTTCGGCGCATTGCCCCGCGGTACGATGGCTTGCGTGAAGCCGTGCTTGGCAGCCTCCGCGAGTCTCTCCTGACCGGAGGGCACAGGCCGGATTTCGCCGGACAAGCCCACTTCGCCAAACACCACCAGATCGCGAGGTAGAGCCTTATCACGAAAGCTCGAAACGATCGCCAGGAGAAGCGCCAGATCCACACTGGTCTCCATGATGCGGACGCCACCCACAACGTTGGCAAAGACATCCTGATCACCCACCTGCAAACCACCGTGTCGATGCAGCACCGCAAGTAACATGGCCAGTCGGTTTTGCTCCAGACCCACAGCGAGGCGTCGCGGATTTCCCAGCGGGCTATCATCGACGAGCGCCTGAATCTCCACCAGCAGCGGACGCGTGCCCTCCCAGACCACCATCACGACGCTGCCCGACGACAGGGCCTCGCCGCGCTCTAGAAAAATCGCCGAGGGATTGTGTACCTCACGCAGACCCTGCTCCGTCATGGCAAATATGCCCAGCTCATTCACCGCACCAAAGCGGTTCTTTTGGCCACGCAAGGTTCTGAAGCGTTGATCATCCGAGCTTTCGAGAAGCACCGAGCAGTCAATCATGTGCTCCAGAACTTTCGGTCCCGCAAGGCTGCCATCCTTGGTCACGTGCCCCACCAGCAGCAGCACCGTACCCGTCTGCTTTGCTGCGCGCGTTAGCGCTGCCGCACATTCGCGCACCTGTGAGACGCTACCCGGCGCGGAGCTAAGTTCCTCGCTGAACAACACCTGTATAGAGTCAACAACCAATAGTCGAGGTTTGTGCTGATCCATAGCGGCCAACACCGCCTCGACGTTTGTTTCGGACATAAGCTTGAGCTGATCCAGGGGCAGTGATAAGCGCTGCGCGCGCATGGCCACCTGCTGTGGACTCTCCTCCCCGGTCACGTAGAGCGCAGGCATTTGGCTGGCCAGATGACAGCAGGCCTGTAACAACAGCGTGCTCTTCCCTGCACCGGGATTACCGCCCATCAGAATAGAAGATCCTGGCACCAGCCCACCGCCCAGCACGCGGTCGAGTTCCTTCATCCCCGTTGGTATGCGCTGCACTTCGCTGACATCGATGTCTTTGAGCGTGCGCGCCGGCGCTAACTCGCCGGCAAAGCCGCGTTTGCGCCCGGAGGCGCCGCCGCCAGAGGATCTAGCGACGCCCGCCGCGCTACCCAAGCGTATTTCGCTCAGTGTGTTCCAGGCACCGCAATCGCTGCATTGCCCCTGCCATTTGTGATAGTCCGAGCCGCAATCGCCGCACACGAAGGCTGTTTTTGCCTTGGCCATGGGTTTCCCTACGAATAAACGAGCCGCGATGCTACAACTAATGGCGCAAGCTGGGTATGCTATGCGGCCGTTCAAAGTGCGCAAATTTGTCCATGTCGCTCAGTCACCTGCTTCCGGACTCTCAGCTGGTTTTCTCTGCCGAGCTTGCGGCGGCGGCGGGCCTTGAAGAAGCGGTCATGTTGCAACAGCTGCGCGGGCTTTATCTGCATCAACCGGCCACCCAGCGCGAGGGATTGTCCTGGCTGCACATCAGCGAGGCCTACCTCCTGCAATTGCTGCCTTTTTGGGACGTGGACGCTGTGCGTCGTATTTGCCGGTCGCTCGAGACCCTGGGTCTTATTTGTTTGGACCAGCGCAGCGCGGCTTCCGAGTGTTTGCTGCTGGCAATCAACCACAGAGCTCCCGGCGCAAAAGGCGCCCCGGATGCATCCGCGCAGCCCTCAACCATGGTGACGCCCGCTCGTGATACATCGGTGGTTTACCGTTCTAGCGCCGCGCAAGTTGAGCCTCTAGTCGCCGCAGCCAGGACCATCACCACAAACAGCAATACCAGCAAGAACACCGGCGACAGCACCAGCACCGACACCACCACGAATACCAATGTCAGTAACAATGTCAGTAACAATGTCAGTATCAATGCCAGTAACAATGCCAGCACCGGTGCAGCAGACAGCGGTCGCGCGCAGCCGCCGAGCAAGGCGCCACCGCGCCGCGAGGGTCAGCCGCTTCCGTTGGATTTTCAGCCCAGTGAGGACAATCTCGAAATACTTGAGCAGTTCCATGGCATACCACGCGATTTTGCGTTGCAGCAGCTAGAGGATTTCATGCTGTACTGGCGCGAGCGCGGCAGCGCAGCGCACGCCTGGCAGAATAAATTCAAGCAGCATGTACAATTCAAGTGGGCGAAATTTCAGCAGGACAAACTGGGAGGCGAGCATGCAGGACAGCAGGGAACTGGCAAAGCGCGTCGAACGCGAGATAGCAGCCTCGAGCAAGACCTCACGGACACCTCCTGGGCAGAATAGAGCAGACCCTGCGCACATTGAGGCGATCAATCAGGTGTTTGCCCTGTTCCGCCTGAATTATCACAACCAGTTTTACGCCGCATTCAGCGAATCTGAGCAACTGCGCCAAATTAAGAAGCTCTGGCTTGAATCGCTCAGCAATTACCCCCCCGCACAGATACTTCAGGGGGCCAAGCTCGCCATCGAAAGCAGTGAATACCTCCCCACATTGCACCGAATCAGGGGCTGTTGCGAAGACAGTCTGCCAGCGCTGGGCCTTCCTGCCCCGCGCGACGCCTATCAGCAGGCGTGCAGCAGTGGCTCACCGCCAGAGGACAATCCCTGGTCGCATCCGGTTGTTTACTGGGCCGGGCGCGATTGCGGATGGGCGATGTTGGCCACCGCAAAAGAGTCTCACAGTTGGCCACTATACAGTCACGCGTATCAGGAACGCTGCGCGAGCATCCTGCGCGGCGAAGAATTACCGCCTATCCCCGAGCCACCGGCGAGAGCTCTGCCCGCAAAGGCATTGCGTGGTGAAGCCGCCGCCGTACAAATCAGTAAACTGCGCGTCGAGAACGGGCTTTAAACCGCTGGACCGCTAATCAGTACCCATCCGAGGAGGATGAGGACCTGGCGAGATTTTCGAACCGTGTGTATTCGCCGATGAAGGCTAGTTTGCAGGTGCCGATAGGTCCGTTGCGCTGCTTGCCCAGGATGATTTCCGCGACCCCCTTGTCCGCTGAGTCCTCGTTGTAAATCTCGTCGCGGTAAATGAACATGATCACATCGGCGTCCTGCTCTATCGCGCCGGACTCGCGCAGGTCCGAGTTCACCGGGCGCTTGTTGGGGCGCTGCTCAAGCGAGCGATTGAGCTGTGACAACGCGACCACGGGGCAGCGAAACTCCTTGGCGATCGCCTTCAAGCTGCGCGAAATTTCAGAAATCTCCGCCGTACGCCCCTCGGACGAGCCCGCTACCTGCATCAATTGCAGGTAGTCGATCATAATCATCGCAAGTCCACCGTGTTCGCGCTTTACGCGTCGCGCTCGGCTGCGCACCTCGGTGGGCGTAAGCGCCGGCGTGTCATCGATGAGCAGCGGCGTATTGCGCAGCTTGCCCACTGCCTGAGACACCTTCTCCCAGCCCGCCTGATCGAGGCTGCCCGTGCGCACGGCGGTCTGATCGATACGTCCCACCGATGACAGCAGGCGCATCATTAATTGCTCCGCGGGCATCTCCATGGAGAACACCAGCACCGGTTCGGATTGCGCAAGCGCTGCGTGCTCTACGAGGTTCATCGCGAAGGAAGTCTTCCCCATGGAGGGACGACCGGCGACGATAATAAGGTCAGATTTTTGCAGGCCCGAAGTGAATTTATCCAGATCAATATAACCCGTGCTCAAGCCCGTGATGGCATTGCCCGACAGTGCCAGTTCTTCGATACGGTCGATGGTTTCGTTGATGAGGCCATCGACCGCCCGGGGACCACCCGCTTTGGGGCCCTGTTCACCGATCTGCATGATCATGCGTTCGGCTTCGTCGATCAGCTCCGCGGAGTTACGGCCCTGCGGATTAAAACCGCTGTCTGCAATCCCCTGCGCGGCCTCGATCAAGCCGCGCAGACTGGAGCGCTCCCGCACAACCTGCGCATAAGCTCGGATATTGGATGCACTGGGGGTATTTTCGGCCAGCTCGGCCAAATAGGCATGTCCGCCCGCGCCTTCGAGTTCGCCACTGTTATTCAGCTGGTCGGCGAGGGTCACCACATCGATCGGTTGCGAGGCTTCGGCCAGATTGGCAATCTGCCGAAAGATCAGTCGATGATCCGGGCGGTAAAAGTCATCGGCGGTTACCAACTCGGCGACCCCGTCCCAGGCGTCCTGAGAGATCATCAGCCCACCAAGAACTGACTGCTCAGCTTCGATCGACTGTGGCTGAAGCTTGATCCGCGTGACATCGCTGTCGAAGGATCGCGTTGTTTGAGGAACCTGGGGCTTAGCGTCTGCCATCAGCGGGCCTTGCCGGTGAAGGGCCAAACAGACTAGCCCAAATCAATGCTCTTCGGAAGCAGTGGTTTCCAGATCACCCAGGAACCACGCAGACTTCCAAGTACCTATTCACTACTCAGGAATTAGCGCGAGGCTCACATCAGTCATCACCTCAGGGTGTATCTGAATAGCGATGGTGTATTCGCCAATCTCGCGCAGCGCGCCCTCGGGCAGTCGAACTTCAGACTTATCGACATCACAGCCAGCGGCGGTGATCGCCTCGGCAATATCACGGGTACCGATAGATCCAAACAGCTTGCCTTCTTCCCCGGCGTTCACCTCAAGGGTGAGGGCATCCAGATTCGCGATGGCTTCTGCACGCGTCTGCGCCGCGGTCCGTGTTTCCGCCGCCGCACGCTCTAGTTCCGCGCGACGTGCCTCAAATTCAGCCACGTTTTCATCAGTAGCAGGAACCGCCTTTCCCTGTGGGATAAGGAAGTTGCGGCCGTAGCCCGCCTTGACGACCACCTTGTCACCAAGGGCACCAAGATTGCCGATGTTTTCCAGCAGAATGATTTCCATGATTTTGTCCTCTCCGGCGGAGCCCTTCCGCTCCGCTATTACTCAATGTTAGTTCTCTCGATCGTCCGGATCCTTGTCCCCGAGTCGATCTTGTGTGTTTCTTTCGCTATCTTGATCTATGACGCTGTCGTCTGGCTTTTCGGCTGACGGCTCGTGAGGCGCTGGATCCACGTCATCGCTGCCTTCTACCACGTCTACCTCTTCGACCCCTGGGGTCGGTGCGTCATCGCCGCTAACATCAGCGCCAGCGGGGCTGTGGGGCGTCCACCGGCGACGAAAATCGAACACCGCGTCAGCAACAGCCAAACCGACCAAGGCAAGTTTGGCCGCGTCGAATACTACCCAGACCGCGTACACACCGCCCATCCAGAAACTGCTCTGCCCGCGATGCTCCGCGCGGGCGTGCAGCAATGCAAATCCGCCTATCGTGAGCGGGATAAGAAAAACCGCGCCCCAACTCCGATAGATAACCCCTTGCGAAGCAAGCAACAACGCCAGCAGCGCGCAGCCAAATACGGCTACTACCGGCAACCGCAGCGCGCGAAATTCGCGCCCAAAGCCTCCGGGGTTGTACAGCGCTGCCTGCCAGTAGCGAGCCAGCGTCAGGCAGAGAAAGCCCAGCGCACCGTTAACAACGCCCATCATCCCTGCCAACTGCGTTTTGGTCGGCGCGAGCAAGTTGGATGGCTGCCCACCTGCCTCCAGCGTGCGCTGCTCCCAGACCTTGAGAACCTCGGCAAAGGCGTTACTCAACTCCACCAGCAGGGCCTGCCCGTACATCATCAGCGCAAACGCAGTCAGCAGCGCCACCGCAGCGCTTGCGAGAGCCGTGACGGTCATACTCATTGTCGCCCTCAACACCAGCGCCAAACACGCCGTGGCGAGCAACATGGCAAGCGCGGTGCCGTCTCCGGTTATCTGCGTTACCAGAATTCCGGGCAATGCGGCCCACAGCAGCAGCCACAGCCCTTCGGAATACCCTCTACGCAGAACCACCAGAGCGACTACTGCAGCCCCTACCCACGCAAAAAACAAACTCCCTGAACTGGCTACAGCTAAAAGGAGAGCGCGAAAGCGGCCCCCCATGGCAAACCTTGCCAGCCCAAGCATAAGTGCGTCTACCGCTTAACGGGCGCCATGTCGTAACACAGTGCCCAACAAACTATCGATGCCCGTCGGTATACGGCAGTAGCGCGAGAAATCGAGCGCGCTTGACTGCGGTTGCTAACTGGCGCTGGTACTTCGCTTTTGTACCTGTAATCCGGCTGGGAACTATCTTGCCGGTTTCAGAAACATAAGCTTTGAGTGTCTCGAGATCCTTGTAATCAATCTCCTTGACACCTTCGGCGGTAAAACGGCAAAACTTACGACGACGAAAAAAACGTGCCATCTTCACTACTCCTTAATGTCGGGGGCTCAGGCTTCTTCAGCCGGCGCGGTTTCGCTGCTGGTGGCAGTTTCTTCGCTGTTGGCTTCGGCGGTGTCTGCAGGCGTGTCGTCGCGAGCAGGCTTCTCTCCCTGACGATCCTCATAGCGAGTCTTGCGCTCACGACTTTCTTTCTCTGCCTTCATGATGAATGACTCGCCTGTCTCAGGCTCATCACGGCGCATCACCAGATTGCGAATAACCGCATCGTTGTAACGGAAAGTCGTCGTCAGCTCGTCCATAGACTCATTGGAGGCTTCGACGTTCATCAGAATGTAATGGGCTTTGTGGATCTTGGCTATAGGAAACGCCAGCTGTCGGCGGCCCCAATCTTCCAGACGATGAACACTGCCGCCGTCTTTAGTGATAATCGCAGTGTAGCGTTCGATCATGCCGGGGACCTGCTCAGACTGGTCCGGGTGCACCAAGAACACGATTTCGTAATGTCGCATCAACGAGCTCCTTACGGGTTTTAGTCACCAGCCGCCCGCCTGTTTAGCGCTTAGCTGTTGTGTGACAAGGAGATGCGGCCAATAAAATGACCGCCCAATTTTCGAGGCGCGAAGTCTACAGCTGGCGCTAGCTAACCGCAAGCAGTCGCTGGCGGCGAATTTCGAACAGGCATACGCCGGTTGCCACTGAAACATTCAGGCTGCTGACGGTGCCGGCCATAGGGAGCTTAATAAGAAAGTCACAGTTCTCGCGAGTCAGCCGGCGCATACCGGAACCCTCGGCACCCATGACCAGGGCTACCGGGCCGCTGATGCTGGTGTCGTAGAGACTGTTTTCAGCTTCGCCGGCGGTGCCGTAGATCCATACCCCGGCTTTCTGCAGACCCTGTAAAGCTCTGGCAAGATTGGTGACCCGAACTAGCGGCACGGTTTCGGTGGCTCCGCAGGCGACTTTGCGCACCACGGGGCCAATGTCGGCGGCGTTGTCTTTAGGCACCATAACGGCTGTTACGCCCGCCGCGTCTGCGCTGCGGATGCAGGCACCCAGATTATGCGGGTCAGTCACCCCGTCCAGCACGAGAATGAGCGCATCAGGATTATCAGCGATTTTCTTTGTCAGCTCGGCCTCGCCCCAGCGAAGATCCGCTGCCGTTGAGGTTTGCGAACCGAGCTCTACGACCACACCCTGATGCCTGGCTGATACAAGACCATCAAGATGCGCACGATCTACACGCATGGGCTCAATACCGGCCGCATCCGCCAGCTGTGCCAGCACCTGCAGTCGGCGATCATCTCGACCTTTGGCAAGCCACAGGCTGCGCACCGATTCGGGACGCCGGCGCAGCAGTTCCTCGACCGCATGTAAGCCATAGGCATAGTCGACGGCCATCCCTAGCGGCTCCTGCGTCGCCTTCTACTACTGCTTTTACCGGCGGTATCGGCGTTTTTGCCCGCGCTCTTGTCGCCTTCTCTGGATGCATTCGCAGGTTGTGAGGCGCTTTTCGCCGGACGCTTGGCACCCTGCTTGGCACTCGGCTTGGCACTCGGCTTGGCACTCGGCTTGGCACTCGGCTTTACATTCCGCTTGGCGCCTTGCTTGCCCGGTTCTTTGCTCGGCTGCTTGCTCGACTGCTTGTTGGACTGTTTATTTTTCTGCTTACCGCCTTGCTTGCCCTCACCGCCCGCCTTATTGCGCGCTCCCGCGCCACTACGAGATTTTTTGGCGGGCGCTGAGCCGCTTTTCCGGGATTTAGGAAGCTGCACGGGCTCTAGATCAATCTTCCGCTCATCCAGCTTGACCGCCGCCACCAGCACTCGAATCGCGGCGCCGAGTTGAAAGGTCTGCCCGGTACGTTCGCCGACCAGGCGCTGCTGCGCGTGATCAAAGCGATAATAGTCACCGGGCAGCGCGGTAACGTGGACCAGACCCTCGATGTAGAGTCCTTTTAATTCGACAAACAGACCGAAACTGGTGACAGCGCTGACCACCCCGTCAAATTCCTCGCCAACGCGCTCGCGCAGATACTCACACTTAAGCCAGGAGTTCACCTCGCGCGTTGCGTCATCGGCGCGACGCTCGGTGAGCGAGCAACGCTCACCAAACGCCACGATCGCGGCTTCGTCATAGGGATAAATATCCCCGCGCTCCATCTGTCCGGCCCCACGCACCCGATTGACCAGCTTGCTTCGCACCTTGGAGCGGATCACGCTGCGAAGGCCACGGTGCACCAGTAGATCCGGATAGCGACGAATGGGGGAGGTGAAATGCGCGTACTCTTCGTAGTTGAGACCAAAATGCCCCTTGTTCTCAGCCTGGTACACGGCCTGACGCAGAGAGCGCAGCAGCATTGTTTGCACAATATGCGCATCGGGCCGCTCCGCAATGCTCGCCAGCAATAGCTGGTAGTCCTCCGGGGTCGGTTTGGCTCCGCCGCGCAGGCCCAAACCCAACTCTCCGAGGAAGGCCCGCAGGTTCTCCAGTTTTTCTTCACTGGGCCCCTCGTGAACTCTATAAAGAACGGGCATCTCGTGGCGCTCAAAAAAGCGCGCTGCCGCCACGTTCGCGCAGAGCATGCACTCCTCGATCACTTTGTGCGCGTCGTTGCGATGCACCGGCACAATCGCGTCGATCTTGCGCTCCTCGTTAAAGACAATGCGTGTTTCGACGGTCTCAAAATCGATCGCCCCGCGCGTATCGCGGGCTTGCCGCAGCGCTTTGTACAGCGCGTGCAGCTGTTGCAAATGCGGAACAATACTGGCTTCGACCGAATCGCTGTGGCGACCCTCGAGGACCTCGGCAACCTGCGTGTACGTCAGCCGCGCATGGGAGTGAATGACGCCCTCGCAGAATCGGAATGCCCTGAGCTCACCACCCCGGGTGATTTCCATTTCGACAGCCAGCACCAGCCGGTCTACCTTGGGCCGAAGCGAGCAGAGGCCGTTAGACAGCACCTCAGGCAGCATAGGCACTACCCGCTCCGGAAAGTACACTGAGTTGCCGCGCTGAATCGCCTCCCGGTCCAGGGCACTGCCAACGCCGACATAATTGGAGACGTCAGCAATCGCGACCCACAAACGCCAACCGCCGCGAAGACGTTTTTCGCAATAAACCGCGTCGTCAAAGTCTCGCGCGTCCTCACCGTCGATAGTGACAAAGGGCATTTTGCGCAGATCGATACGGTGCTTTTTGTGCTCTTCCTCGGGTTCCTCACGCAGCGCCCCCGCTTCATCGAGCACATCCTCTGGCCATACCCAGGGGATGCCATGCGAGCGGATTGCCACATCAATCTCCAGACCCGGGTCCAGGTGATCGCCGAGGACTTCGATAATCTTGCCCTTGGCGCCCAAACGGTTGTCCGGGTAATGGGTAATCTCGGCGGTCACGATTTGCCCGGTTTGAGCGCCACCCTTAAACTTCGGCGGAATGAGAATGTCCTGATTAATGCGTGCGTTATCGGGTAGCACAACGCCGATACCGCTTTCTTCCTGATAACGTCCCACCACCTGAGTCACACCGCGCTCAAGTACCTCGACAACCTTGCCTTCTGAGCGACCGCGGGAATCGACGCCGCTGACCGCCACGAGCACAGTATCGCCGTCAAATAGACTGCGCATCTCCCGCGCGCTGAGATACAGGTCGTCCTCGCCCGTGTCGGGCTGCGCAAAGCCGTAGCCATCCCGGTGACCCTGTATGCGACAGCGCAGTAAATGCATGGCTTCAACCAGACCGATCGCGCCACGTCGATCGATGTGTAGCTGACCGTCACGCTGCATCGCTTTCAGCCGCCGACGCAGCGCCTCGAGATCCCGTTCGTCCTCGAGCCGAAGTGCCTTGGCTACCTTGTCACTATTCAGCGGACTATCCGCCTCACGCAGCAGCTCCATGATGGCCTCGCGAGAGGCTATGGGATGATCGTAACGCTCGGCCTCGCGGCTGGCATGGGGGTCGGTAACGCTTTTGCGCGGTTGGCGCTGTTTAGACATAAGAAATCCGGTAGGGCTGCGGCGGGACTTGCCACAAGATGAACTGATTATACGGGATGATTGACAAAACCGGGGTCGAACCGTAATCTTCGCGCCCTCAGCAAACACCGTGTTGTTGGGGTCTCTTTGGCAACAAAACAGCAACAAAACAGCAACAAAACAGCAACAAAACAGCAGCTCAGCGCTGTCTGTGATAACGAGTCGAGAACAAATCCACCCTTTTTTTATGCCCAGGTGGTGAAATTGGTAGACACGCTAGCTTCAGGTGCTAGTGCTCGCAAGGGCGTGGAGGTTCAAGTCCTCTCCTGGGCACCATAACTCGCAAAAAAAATCTTGTGCTTCGAAACGAGGCTTGTCGCGACGCGAGTCCGCTTGGACGCGTTGTCGGTTGAGTCTAAGCGTGCTTTACGTATCGTAGTCCAGACGCTCGCACTGGGTTCTCGCCATGCCTCTATATCGCAGTCTGTTGCCGGTTATTTTGCTGGTCTTCTCCCTTCCCGAGGCGCACGCCGACAGGCATAGACCTCACGCCGCTGTCGCCAGCGCCGAAGCGTGGCGTGTTGACTTCTTTGACGACTTCGATGCCTTTGCTGCAGAGAATTGGCAGGACCAAATCCTCTGGGTGAACAGCGAGGATCAGTGCTATGTGCGCGACGGCGACTACGACACCCGCGAGGTCAGCGACGGCACTCTGAAGCTACGCGTTGTGGACCTCGGCGCGCCCCGCCCCTGCAACAACCGAAGTAAGGAAGGTGAATTGCATCCCGATACCGCGTATGTCGCCAGCCGGATTGCCACGAAAAACCGCAAGGAGTTTGTACAAGGCCGCTGGACCGCGCGACTGCGGGTGCCAGATAGTGGCCAACCCGGCATGTTCCCGGCCTGGTGGCTATTGGGCGCCCTGAATAACGAGTCGCCGGTAGAGCAGCCGGACGAGACCGTTTGCTGGCCGATGGTCGGTTCAGGTGAGCTGGATATTTTCGAGCATCACAGCGATGGCGGCGCGGACCACTATGCGGCACGCATCATCGAGAACCTCGGCTATTGCGATGGCGGTGATTGGCAGGGAACCATGCTGGTGCAAAAAGCCCAACTCGCCGACTACCACGAATACAGTGTCGAATGGCTGCTGGGCGATATCATCTTTCGCCTTGATGGCGAAGAAGTGCTGCGCCTGGTAGCTAAGGGGGAGCTTTTCCCCGAACCCATGTTCGCCATACTGAACTTTGCCAAGATCAACCCTGGGCCAATGTTGCAGACCTGGGTTATGGAAGTGGACTGGATAAAGCACGAGCACCGTCTCACCGCTTCGTCAGCCTCTGAGTAACATCAGGCCATGGCAGTTTTCTCATGCAACTCCGCCAGCTCGTCCTCCATCTGTCGAATCGTATGCGCGTCAATGCGGTAAAAGTAAATAAACATAGCGCCCATGATCGCCAGCACCGCCGGCAGAATGCTAAACATGAGACGAATGCTGAGCATCGACGTCTCACTCTGGACCTCGTTGGCGACGAAACCGAAAGCGCCTAGCACGATACCCAGTAAACCCGCTCCGACCGCCAATCCCATTTTTTGAGCGAATTGGACGGTAGAAAAAACCAGCGCAGTGATGCGGCGACCGCTCTTCCACTCGCCGTAATCAGCGCAGTCTGCATACATTGACCACACCAGCGCAGGTGTAGGCCCAATCAGGAAAGATCCCAGACAATTCACGAAGACCATGAGCCAATACTGATCTGCCGGAATGAAGAAAAATGCGGCCATACACAGCGAATTCAGCAGCGTAAGGGCAATCATTAACTGACGTTTTTCAAACCTCACCGCCAGCGTTTTGGTGAAGAGAATGCCCCCAACCATAGACAGAAGACCCAGCGACAGGAACACCGCGGTCTTATCAAAAATCAGAAACAGCGGCGCACCGTCATCGCCCACGTAGTACTTAAAATAATACAGCAGGGAGCCGTTCCGCGTGGCGATATTCATTAGCGTCACGATGGCTGAACCAAACAGCACAGCCCACGGCCCATTGCTCAGTAGCGCTTTAAAATCCTCGCGTACATCGCTCTTTGCCGGCTTTGGAATCACTCGCTCTTTGGTGGTCGCGAAGGTCACCCAGAACAGAGCGATGGATAGTACTGCGAACATCGCCATGGTCAGTTTAAAGCCCAGGGCCTCGTCTCCACCGCCGAGCAGATTTTTCAATGGACCCACAAATGTCGCTATCAGCCACCCCGCGAGAAACGCACAGATAAAGCGATAACTGGCGACTTTTGTGCGCTCGATCGATGAGGGGGAAATAACGCCCATGAGCGCCGAATAAGGCACGTTCACAACCGTGTAGGCGAGCATCATGGCTGTGTAGGTCACGTACGCGTAGATGAGCTTGCCCGTGTCCGAGAGATCGGGGCCTGCAAACATGAGGAAGCCGCACAGGCCATAAGGCACTGCCCCCCATAAAATGTAGGGTCGGTACTTACCCCAGCGCGAGTGTGTTCGATCAGCGATCAGTCCCATAATAGGATCACTGGCGGCGTCGATAAGCTTGGTTACCAGAAACATCGCGCCAACAGCCGCGGGCGCCAGACCAAAGATGTCCGTGTAGTAGTACAAGAGGAACAGGTTGAAGACCTGAAAAAAGAAATTTGACGCAGTATCACCGAGTCCGTATCCAAGCTTTTCCCGGAAACTTAACTGCTCACTATCCATGTCGAATCCGCCTTATTGGCATATTGTTGGCATATTATTGTTGTTTGCCCACGACTTGCACCGAATGCGCCAGCTGGCCCGCACCGCCGGGAAGCACCGCTACACCAGGAAATCGGCGGCCAACCACCGAGACTACCGCGCGCGCCTCCATTCACAACCGCGATGAGGCGAAGGGGATTAAATGCGGGTTGAGAAGGTCGTGGGCCGAGCGTAGCGTCAGCGCTTCCCATTTATCCCGCTGGGAATCCGCTTGGGCTAAAATGGCTTGTGCTGGGCCGATAGCGGCGTATTTTCACGCTACAAATCGACAATCGTAGCGCCGGATACTAAGAAGACATCTGCGGTGGATACGTGAAATCGGAAAAAGACCAGAGAAAGAGTCCCGCAATGAGCAGTAAAGCCGCAGAAACCCTTGCACCCGTGCCCGCTGTTTCCACCCCTGAGCGAGTGCGCGACTTACTTCAGAGTATGAGCCTGCAGGAAAAGATCGGTCAAATGAGCCAGGTTCAGGGCGGTGATGGCTGGATACCGGATCATCTGGCCGACGGGGTTCGCCAGGGACTTGTGGGCTCGGTACTGAATGAAGTGGACATCAACACGGTGAATGAGCTTCAGCGCCTAGCCGTAGAAGAAAGCCGGCTACGTATCCCCCTTCTCATTGGCCGGGATGTTATCCACGGTTTCAAAACCATATTCCCTATTCCGCTAGGTCAGGCCGCATCGTGGAATCCCGACCTCGTCGAGGCTTCAGCGCGCGTGAGCGCACAGGAGGCAGTCCGCTCCGGGGTGAACTGGACGTTTGCCCCCATGATTGACGTCACTCGTGACCCGCGTTGGGGACGTATTGCGGAGTCCCTGGGCGAGGATCCCCAACTTTGCTCCGTCCTAGGCCGCGCCATGGTGCGGGGATTCCAGGGTGACGACCTCAAAGCACCCGATAGCATCGCCGCCTGCGCCAAGCACTTCGCCGGCTACGGCGCGGCGGAAGGAGGCCGCGACTACAACACTGCGAACATCCCCGAAAACGAGATGCGCAATGTGCATCTGCGACCATTTCATGCCGTTGCCGATGAAGGCGTTGCCACTTTTATGACGGCTTTCTGCGATCTCAATGGCATCCCCGCTACCGGGAATCGCTGGTTGCTGGATGAGGTTCTGCGACAGGAATGGCGCTACAACGGTGTTGTGGTAAGTGACTGGGAATCTATCGTAGAGATGAGCGTACACGGCTTCACTCACGACGATGAACAAGCTGCCTACGAGGCCGCTGCGGCCGGTGTGGATATGGAAATGGCCAGTGCATCCTATCGCGACCATCTGGAACGCCTTGTGGATCACGGCAAAATCAGCGTTGAACAGATCGATACGATGGTCGAACGTATTCTGACGCTGAAGTTTGAACTTGGGCTTTTTGAAAGCCCTTTCACCCACCAGGAAGACCACGATGAGCCGCTTAACAAAGCCAACCTCAAGGTCGCCAAGGAAATGGCGATACAGAGTTGTGTGCTTCTCAAGAACGACAATCTCACTCTACCTCTGTCCATCGGCAAGCTGCACAATATCGCGGTAATTGGGCCCCTTGCAGACGATGGTTATGAGCAACTGGGTACCTGGATTTTCGACGGCGAAACAGAGCATAGCGTCACATGTCTGAAGGCCATCGAGGAGCTGATTGGTCGGACTGTCGAGGTCCATCACGTCAAGGCACTGGACACCAGCCGAGCGAGTTCTGTAGACAATTATGCGGAGGCTGTGGAGACCGCGGGTAAAGCCGACGCCTGCATACTCGTACTGGGAGAAGAAGCCTTTATGTCCGGCGAGGCGCACTCGCGCGCGTGTATCGATTTGCCCGGAAAACAGATCGACTTGCTCAAGGCCGTCGCCAGTACCGGGAAGCCAGTTATCCTGGTCATCATGGCAGGACGCCCCCTCACCCTCGAAGAAGCCCTGCCTTACGCGGACGCCGTACTGTATGCCTGGCATCCAGGAACCATGGGCGGACCGGCCATTGCAGACCTGCTGTTTGGACTGTCGTCGCCGTCTGGCAAGCTGCCGGTATCATTTCCGCGGGTCGTGGGTCAGGTTCCGATCTATTACGCCCACAAAAATACCGGGCGCCCCGCCACCGACGATACCTGCGTGCATATGGAAGAAGTACCAGCTCGAGCACCGCAAACCTCGCTGGGCATGACATCATTCCATCTGGACGCTGGATATAAGCCCCTGTTCCCGTTTGGTTACGGTCTCTCCTACGGCCGTTTTCAGTACGTAAAGATCACCACCTCCCATCGAGCAGTCCGCCTCGGAGACACCATCGATGTATCGGCGGACGTGGCGAACACGGGAACCCACCTGGCTGAAGAAGTGGTGCAGCTCTACCTGCGAGATCTGGTGGGATCTGTTACCCGGCCAGTGCGAGAGATGAAGGCTTTCCGTCGCGTTCAGCTCAAGCCCGGGGAGCGCCGGCGCATCACTTTCACGCTGACCACCGATGATCTCGCTTTCTATGGTCGGGATATGCAGCACAGGGCTGAACCGGGCTGGTTCCACGTATGGATCGGCGGCAGTTCTGACGCGCCATTATGGGCCGAATTCGAGGTCATCGAGTGATGACGGATAGAATCGACCCCAAGAACAGGCAGCCAGGATAAGTCGGCCAATGCGTAAATCGACTTTCAGTGAGGATGTCCGCGCTCGCGCAGCCGACATCCTCTCAAGCATGAGTTTGGAGCAAAAGATCGGCCAAATGACCCAGGCCGAGCGTATGGCATGTACGCCGGAAGATGTGCGCGAATTCCATCTGGGTTCCGTCCTGAGCGGAGGTGGCTCCTGCCCTGGCGAAAACCGTCCGCAGGATTGGGTAGACATGAACGATGCCTATTGGTGCGCATCCGTAGACACCGATGAGGAGCACCTTCCCATACCGCTGATTTACGGTATCGATGCGGTACATGGGAATAGCAACGTACTCGGGGCAACCGTGTTCCCGCACAACATCGGCTTAGGCGCGACCCGGGACCCGGATCTGATCCAGCGTATTGCAAAAGTCACCGCCAGGGAGATTCTCGCTACGGGCGTTGACTGGACTTTCGCGCCTACTCTGGCGGTCGCCCAGCACTATCACTGGGGCCGCGTGTATGAAAGTTATTCCGAGGATCCCAACCTGGTAGCCAGCTATGCGGCATCCTTCATTACCGGCATGCAGGGAGACATGGGTGAAGACTCCGTGGTGTCCTGCGCCAAGCACTGGGTGGGAGACGGCGGCACGACGCATGGTATCGATCAGGGTGAGACGACGCTGAGCGCCTCTGCGCTGCGTCGCATGCACATCGCGCCGTACCTGCCTGCCCTGGAAGCAGGGGTACTCACAGTCATGGCGTCTTTCAACAGCTGGAACGGCGACAAGTGCCATGGCCACCGCGAGCTGCTCACGGACACGCTCAAGGGCGAACTCGGCTTCGAGGGCTTCGTCATCTCCGACTGGGATGGCATCGACTATCTTTCTGAAAACTACACCCGCGCTATCGCCATGTCCGTCAACGCAGGCGTGGATATGTTTATGGTATCCGTGCAATGGCGGTCTTTTATCCAACGGCTTCGCGAGCTGGTCGAGAATGGCAGCGTGTCCTTGCACCGCATCGATGACGCCGTCAGTCGTATATTGCGCGTGAAGCTGGCCTTTGGACTCTTCGAAAAGCCTCGCCCAGCATCCCGCCGCTGGTCGGCTGACAAAAGCTACGGAGGCGAAGCGCACCGCCGCCTCGCTCGGGAAGCCGTCACTAAATCCCTTGTGCTGCTCAAGCACGAAAACGATGTCCTCCCACTCAAACGCGACACCCGCATACTCGTGGCCGGAAAAAGCGCTCACAATCGCGGACATCAGTGCGGCGGCTTCACCGTTGCCTGGCAGGGCGTGACAGACAATGCCTCCATCCAGGGCGGAACGTCAATATTTGAGGGCATCAGAGAGATTGCTCCGGGCGCTGTGCTATCCACACACCCCGGTGCGGGCGATGCAGAGCCCGGAGAGTTTGATGTTGCCGTAGTTGTGATCGGTGAAACGCCGTATGCCGAAGGCCTGGGCGATATCCGTGATGGAGACGACGTCATTGTTGAGGCCGGCTCACAGATTCGCGGCTCTATGAAGGTGCTAGAGCCCTACGGCAAAACCGCTGTGCTGGCCGACCGACACCCGGAAGACCTCGCGACGATCCGCGCTATCGCCGAAAACGGCATTCCCGTCGTTGTCGTCATACTGTCCGGCCGCCCGCTCGTGAGCAATGCCGAATTGGAAGCCTCAGATGCGCTAATTGCTGCCTGGTTGCCCGGCTCGGAAGGGGGCGGAGTCGCCGACGCTCTTTTCGGCGATGCGCCGTTCACGGGCAAACTATCGTTCGCATGGCCAAAGACGACCGCGGGCGTCAACCGGCGCCGTGGCGCATCAGAGGACGTGCTGTTTCCCGTAGGTTACGGGCTGAGTCTGAACTGATCGGTGAGTCGCTGAGCGACTGGCAATCAGCTACCTCGTAATACCTGAATATGAGCTTGCTACTACCTGGCTGCTACCTGGCTACTACCTGGCTGTCACCTGGCTGTCACCTGGCTACCACCAGGTCGCGTAGATCAACGCGATCACAGAGGTGATCATCACCGACGCTACCTTGTAGTCTGCCCCAGTCGCAAAAGATACTTCAGCGACCCGCGGCGTGTCGGCTGTGTCCGTTCTTTTTCCCAGAGACAGGGCGATGGCCAGCGCAACCAGAAATACCAATCCCACTCGATCTATAAAGGGTAATTCTGGCCAGAGGATTTTTAGCGCCAAGGACAGACTTACGGACA
The DNA here is from genome assembly GCA_045105635.1 of Congregibacter sp. GTDB lineage: Bacteria > Pseudomonadota > Gammaproteobacteria > Pseudomonadales > Halieaceae > Congregibacter. Next base: position 93,562 of record JBGCDU010000004.1, on the reverse strand, counting down.
CCAGCGCCGCCGCCAGCGCGCCCGCGGCTGAGGCGCGATGCCAGAACACGCCTAGCAGGAAGATCACCACAATACCCGGCGTAAAAAAGCCGGTGAATTCCTGAATGTACTGAAACGCCTGATCAAAGCTGCCAAGCAGCGGCCTTGCCGACAAGGCAGCCACAAGCATCGCGAGGCATCCGGCCAGCCGACCAGTGCGCAGCTGCGAAGTGGTGGATAGGTCATTGCGGATCACCGGCAATAGGTCAAGGGTAACCAGCGTTGAAATGCTGTTGGCCATGGACGCCAAGGACGACACAATTGCCGCGAGTAACGCTGCGATCACCAAGCCTTTCAGTCCTACCGGCAACAGATTAATCGCCGTCGGATAGGCCTCATCCGCACTCGATAGAGGCATCCCCATGGTGTACACCGCAATGCCGGGCAGCACTACTATTAAGGGCATGAGCACCTTCAGAAAGGCGGCGAAAGCAATACCGCGCTGCGCATCCGCGAGGCTCCGGGCGCCCAGCGCGCGCTGAATGATGTACTGATTGAAACCCCAGTAGGAAAAGTGCATCACCCACATGCCGCCAAGCAACACCGACAGGCCGGGCAAACTCGCGTAGTGAGGGTGCTCCCGATCCAGGATCAAATCGAACTTTTCCGGCGCACTCGCCAGCAGTACGCGTAAACCCTCAACAGCACCGCCTCCATCCGCCAGAAGGTCAAGCATGATGCTGAGAGTAAACAAACCGCCCACTACTAAAAGAAATACCTGAATCGTGTCGGTAAGAGCGATGGCCCTGAGCCCACCATAGCTTGAGTACGCTAGGGCGAAAAACGCCAGGGCGGCGAGACTCAGCTCGATATTCAGACCCGACACCGTATTGATCGCCAGCGCACCCAGCCAGAGTACGGAGGTTAGGTTCACGAAAACGTACACCAGTACCCAGAAGAAGGCCATCAGCACGCGAACCCGCCGATCATAACGCTGCTCGAGGAACTCAGGCATGGTGTGAATACCGTTTGCCAGAAACACCGGCAAAAAGTACTTCCCCACCACGAGCAGGGTGATCGCCGCCAACCATTCATAGGATGCGATGGCCAAACCAATGGCATAGCCGGAGCCCGACATCCCGATAATTTGCTCAGCGGAAATATTCGACGCGATGAGCGACGCACCAATAGCCCACCAGGGCAAGGAGCGGCCGGCAAGGAAAAAATCCCCGGCATTGGTCGCGTGACCGTCATGGGACCTGGAGACCCACTGGGCAACGACGAAGAGACCTACCGCGTAGGTGCCAATGATTACCAGGTCAGTGATGGCGAGCATAAAATCTACGTCTAATCAGGGCTGCGAGCGATCTGCTGGGAACAGTCGTAAATTGTGTCGTCGGAACGGCGAGACCGGAAGCGAATGTCGCTTACGCTCATGCTGAAATCTCCATCACTGAGCAATACCAGAGGCGCCGAAACCGATTCAAGATGGGTGCCGCTCCTGGCAAAGCAACTCACCGGGATAAGCAGATCAAACCACTCGTCCCCGGCCCGGCGAACGTCACTGGCATGCGCAATAATAGTATCCGTCACATCTACTTCACCAGAACAGGGATACACGCAGTCAACGCGGGCCAGCACTGGCCGAGTCGGCATTGCGTCCACACGCATATGCACCGCAAGAATAGCATCTGTGTCGAGCGCCGCACTCAGATCTACCGTCTCGTCACCCGTATGGCGCCAATAAATCTGCCCGGGCTTACCGGGCTCGGCGCTCCAGCGGATGCGCCAGGCATCCTGCTGCACCACGCGGTCAATGGTCTCCACCTGAATACGCTTTCCCTGACTGGATGCGGAGTTGGAACTGACCCGCAAGTTCCAGTTGTATGCGTCTCCAAGCATCAAAATCCATGGGGGTTGGGAGCGCCGACTGAAGACAACGGTTTCGCGCGCTTTATCAGGGGCATATGATGCCTCGCTATAGCGAATCTCTTGGGACTGCTCATCGATCCTCATGGCATAGCCAAAGGGGAACAAAAAATCATCCACGGGGAGAGACGCGTCTCGCACGTTGACATCGGTGGCGGGCCAGGCCATTGGCAAGCGCCCGCTAAACGTCTCAGCGGACCCGGCCTTCGCAAACAATACGTCTGCGACCGCCCCCCCCTCGCTACCCGGCAGCCAGGCTACGACAAAGGCGTCGCTGGCGTTGAGTTCGCTGTTCACCCAGGCAGGGCGCCCGGTCACAAACACGGCCACTACGGGGATGCCGGCCGACTGCAGGCGCCGCATAATCCGAAGGTCGTCGGGATAGCGCGCACTGTGATTGAGGTGCTCCACGTCACCTTCACCCTCGGCGTAGGGGCGCTCCCCAAACGCTACAACGGCGACGTCAGGCCGGTCTTCGAAAGAACCATCGGCACTGAGCACCGCGCTACCGCTGCCCTCGGCTACATGCTGCGCAATACCGTCGTAGATAGATGTAGCACCGGGAAAATCGCCGTTGCTGTTGCCAGTACCCTGCCAGGTGAGGGACCAACCACCGGTCTGTAGCTCCAGACTGTCTGCCGCCGAACCCGTGACAAGTATCCGAGCGGCCGTATCCAACGGCAACGCGCTACCGCGCAGCTTCAGGAGCACCAGGGACTCACGCACCGCCTGCGCAGCCAGGACTCGATGCGAACTGTCCCCAAGGGGCGATGCAGCGATCTCCGGTGCCAGGGCGCGCTCCGACGGGGCCAGTCCGGCGAACAGACCCGCCTTGTATTTGAGCGAAAGAACACGCCTCACCGCCTGGTCGACGCGCTCCATCGTTATCTCACCATCCTGCACCTGCCGGACTGTGTTCAGCAGGAAATCCTTCCACTGCGTCGGCACCATGGCGATGTCGATGCCAGCGTTAAAAGCCTGTGGGCAGTTCGTATTACTGCAGAACTCTATTTGTCCGACGCCGTTCCAATCGCTCACAACAGTCCCCTGGAAACCCATCTGCTCCCTCAGGAGCCCTTCGAGCAGGGTGCGGCTACCGTGGATTTTCTCACCGTTCCAGCTATTGAAGGAGGCCATCACCGTCTGCACATCCACATCGATTGCTGCTCGGTAGCCAGCCCCATGCACTTCAGCCAGGGTGTCACGAGAAACCAGCGTATCGCCCTGATCTATGCCCTGGTAGGTGCCACCATCGCCGATAAAATGCTTCGCGGTCGCGATGGCACCACCACGCTGTATCCCGCGCACCGCAGCCGCACCCATGTCTGCGACCAGCTGCGGGTCGCTGCCAAAGCTCTCGTAGGTTCGCCCCCAGCGCAGGTCCGTAGCCACAGCCACGGTGGGTGCGAAAATCCAGTCAAGACCTGTGTGGCGCACACCCAGGGCCGTGCTGTGTCCTATGGCTTCAACCAGGGGAATATTGCGCGTGGCGCCAAGACCAATATTGTGGGGAAACAGCGTTGCGCCGAAGACGTTGTTATGACCGTGAACCGCATCGGTACCCCAGAGTATGGGTATTCCCGCGGACCCCTCAGATTGATCGATGGACGCAAAGTAGTAAGCGTCTGCAAGAGCCTGCCAGTCCTCGACACGCGCACGCTTATCCATGTTGGGGAACGCACCACCGCCATTGAGTATGGAGCCGATGCCGTAGCGACGAACATCCGCCGGGGTCACGTAGCGGATGTCCGGCTGTATCATCTGAGCCACCTTCTGTTCGAGGCTCATGCCAGAGAGAAGAGATTCTACAAAGGCAGTTTCGCTGTCAGCGCTCTGTGCATCGGCGGTGCCGCTATCATAGATCGGTGCACACGCCGTCGTCGCCGCGGCGACCGTCGTCAGCAGCGCTGTAATACGGTAGAAACGAGTCAGCATCTCCGACCGCTCAATCGACGCTTGCGCCACCTGCGCCCGGTGCAACGGAAGCCTTAAAGAGCCGCAGATAGTCCACTTCCAATCGCCGGGGAAGCACACTCGCATCTACGGGACCCAGTGCAGCGCCCCAGGCTCCGCCAACGGCAAGGTTCATCACGATATGAAAAGCGTGGTCAAAAGGCCACTGGCCAACGCCCTCACCGTTTTCGAAGTACGCAAAGTACCGCACACCGTCTACATACATGGCCAGGCGGGAGGGCTCCCATACGAGAGTGTAGACGTGAAACCGCTCGCCAAGACCTGGAACGACCACCGCCTCACCGATCTGCGTTCCACGACCGCCGTAGTAGTCGCGAGTGTGCACTGTGCCGTGCACCACACCGGGCTCATAGCCCACATGCTCCATCAGATCGATTTCCCCGGAGTTGGGCCAGGCGTCGCAATCATCGTTGCCCTGCCAGTCAGCGACATTCTGACCACAGTTAGTGGCGTAACGGTAGGGGTCCTCGGGAAGCAGCCAGAGCGCGGGCCAAACCCCCTTGCCCTCGGGTACACGCGCACGAATATCAAGTCGCCCATACAGGAAAGACTGATTGTTGGCGCTGTGGACACGGCCTGAGGTGTAGGCCGCGTCGCCGCTGGAAGGATGAGCCTCCAGGATCAAAACGCCATCTTCTACGCGGACATTTTTCTGTTGGTCTGTGTAGGCCTGTTCCTCATCATTCACCACCATGGCGGGCCAGTTCTCAGCCGTCCAGGCGCTGGTTGTCAGATCGTTTCTATCAAACTCGTCGGACCAGACCAGATTCCAGCCCTGATCAGAGAATCGCGAACGTCGTACCAGTATTCCGCATAAAACCGGATCGCCGGTGACAGACCGAAGAGAAATGTCCAGAGCGCCATCTGCTACCGTCACGCGGGGAAACGCCCGCGTCATCGCGGCGGCCGATTGCATCGCATTCACTTCCAGAAGATTAAAGCTCTTCAGAACAATCTGATCTTCCATAGACACACTAAAACGCCGTGTTTTTCCCGCCTCGGGATCAGGCTCCACAAAATAGAGCACCACATCGTATTCCCCATCCGGAAGCGCAATGACGTACTCCTGATCGCCGCGGCGAAAGCTGCGGTAGAGCTCTGAATTCTGGGATCGGGTGACGTCGGGTAACATATCGCATTGCGCACCACCCTCCGCTGGCGAACAATCATCACCTCGCAGGTCCTCACCAGCGCTGGTCACAAACTCTGCGCCACCCAGATTGATACCGTAAGCCACGGACTCTGCAAAAGCGCCGCGATCCAGATTCAAGGTAGGGGGAGCGAAGTCGAGCTCTGGTGTGGGTGCTGCGCAACCAAACAGGGAGAAGGCCAGTGCGGCAACAGCACAGCGGCATGCGGAAGTTCTTATTGATGATGGCGCTTTGTACATTGGTCTCTCGCTGCCGTGCAGCACACAGCTATTTTTTTATCCAACGAAGGTACACCCCTGTGCTGCGCTGGACAGCATTTCTGCGACAAGCCGGATTGTTAGCGAGACTGGCCGGATCAGGCCAGTAAATGCTGAACGGCGGATCGAAAATTTCGGCTGACCTTCAGCTTGATCCCGTCGGGGAGATGGAGCATGCATTCTCCCTTGGCCAGCGGAGCGATTTCTTCGATCTTTTTCAAATTGACAATGGTCGAGCGATGAATACGCGCAAACGGTCCACCGGCCAATCGATCAGACAGTTGTTTCATAGTGCAACGAAGGATATGTGTATCACCCAAGGCGTGGACGCACATATAGTCGCCAGCCGCATCTACCCAATCAATGTCCTCAAAATTCAATAACTGCACCGTGTCACCCTGCCGCACAGGCAGACGGCCGAACGTTTCCGGCTGCTCTTCCGATGCCTCGCCCAGGGCTGATACCGGTTTACCGGACTTTTCGCGAAGCGCTGCCAGCGTGCGCAGAAGATCGCCCTTGGACGAGCTACCCAGGCGCTCCATCGCACGCAACAAGGCACGCTGTAGACGGCCCTCTTCTACAGGCTTGAGAAGGTAATCCACAGCGCTGAGATCAAAGGCCTCGACGGCGTATTTGTCGAAGGCGGTGACAAACAGAATCAGAGGCATGTGATCATCAGACTGCAGTGACTCAACCACATCAAACCCGCTCACTCCCGGCATTTCTATATCCAGGAATACCAGATCCGGCTGCTGATCACGAATAGCTGCTAAGGCGCGCCGGCCGTTGTTCGCAGTACCTACCACCTCGATACTTTGATGCACTTTGAGAAGATTGCACAGCAACTCCAGCGCGAGCGGCTCATCATCCACCAACAACACACGCATGTCAGTCACGCAGCCGCGATATCGGCAAACAGGGGAAGGCGGATTTCCGCCCGCATGCCGCCCGATTCGCAGGGCAATAACTGCAAAGAAAAATTGTCCGCATAACTATTCTCAAGTCGCTGTTTGATGTTTTGCAGACCCACGCCCGTGCCATCCGCTGTCGAAACACCCGCATGACTTTGTCCGCTGTCAGTCACGGCGAGCATCAGAGACTCTTGTACACGCCGCGCTGATATACCGATGGTGCCGCCATCCTCCGCCGGAGCAATAGCGTATTTAATCGCGTTCTCCACCAGCGGCTGCAACAGCATGCTGGGCATCCGTGCTTCTTTCACCTGCGGGTCAATATCGTAGGTCACGGTCAATCGATCCTGAAATCGTGCTTGTTCAATTTGTAAGTAAAGACCGATAGTTTCCAGTTCCTGCTCCACAGTTACCAGCTTCTTGCCATCTGTGTATAGAGAATAGCGCAGGAAGTCGCTCAGGCAGGCAATCATCTCCGTAGCACGATCTGTTTGTCGGGACGTTACAAGACTCTGAATTGCATTCAGGGTGTTAAACAGGAAATGCGGGTTCAGCTGGTAGCGCAGCATCGTGAGCTGCGCCTCGCGAGCCGACGACTCCGCACGCGCAGCCTTAACGCCTGCGCTGTTGCGTTGGGACTCCATACGCAGGAGCGCGGTATGCTCTTGCTCGGACAGACGGTAATACTTGAAAACGTGATAGAGCGCCGTCCAGCACAAAAAAATGAAGATCGAGGAGAACAGCCAGCCACCAAAATCGCTCCATAAGCCCGACTCGCCGGTCATGCGTTCAAACAAGAGCAGCCGGAGCGCCGCCCAGGCAGTAGAGAACAAAAGCACAGCCAGACTGATAGCGATAAAACGGGGAGTGAACGGGTAGTTCCATACCCATCGATACACAGTCCGCAGCGGCGTCGAAAGGATGATACCCAGTAGCGACTGCAGCAGGTTGTGGCCCAGATAAGTCCACTCCGGTTGGTTGTACCAGAGATTCAGACTGAAATAGCTGATAACGGATAGCCCAGCCCAGCCAACAACCTGCGCCACCCAAAATTCGCCGCGGTTCTCCTGCTGAAACAGGCGACCAAAGGACTGTTGGAACGGATTAATCGTCGGCTTCACACTTTGCCCACACGAACCGCCAGAGGCCCGGGCAAGGACACCCGGTCTGCTCTGGGGTGACTATCGAGCTGTCTGTCGTGACGCAATGTTATTCGGTAGTCCTTCATAGGCTTGGATACTAGCCTACTCAACGCGTTTCTGCTCTGAGCCTTGGGGGGCGAATCACTGGAATAGGAAAGGGTAAACTGAGTCAGAACGGACATTGAGATGAGTTTGTATTGCATGCACAGGCAACCCGAGCATACCGAGCTAGTCGCGCCGATGAGGATCTGCGAGAACCCGGAAGGCTTTAAGACCGCCGTAGCAGAGGCGACTGGACCTGCAGTTTTCCGCGACGGCGCAGCGCACTGGAACTGCGTCCGTGTAGCACTGCAAGGCGATGACTCGCTACTGGAGTACCTTGGTGCTCGCGATAAAGGGACCCCGGTCTTCGCCATCGTCGGGCAGCCCGATATTCAGGGTCGCTTTGGTTTTTCTCCGGATCTGCGGCAACTCAACCACAAAGCCGCACAGGTGTCGTTCAGTTCCGTACTCAAACAGTATCCCGCCGCGCAGCAGAGCCAACATGCTATCGCGATACAGGCAGCCCCGGTTCGCGAACTGCTGCGGAACTGGGATCAGGAAAACCCCCTCACCTATCCGCCCAGCACAGCCGCACCTACGCTTTGGCTCAGCAATCAATCGGTAGTGGCTACGCACGCCGACAGTTTTGACAACATTGCGTGCGTCGCAGCGGGGCGACGTCGCTTTACACTTTTCCCTCCGGAGGCCATCGCCGCGCTGTCTCTAGGCCCGCTGATGAACGCGCCTGGCGGTGTACCGGTCAGCACCCTGGACTACACAAAGCCTCGCGAATCCTGGGATGGAAAGCTGGAGCATGCATTGAAAAGCGCGGTCGGCGCGACTCTGGAGCCGGGCGACATTATTTTCATTCCCGCCCTCTGGTGGCACGGAGTGGAGGCCCTCGGACCGCTGAATCTGCTGATTAACTTCTGGTGGGGCAACGAGCCCACAGACGGCATCTCACCCTACGACGCAATGAGCCACGCTATTCTCGCAATCAGTCGACTGCCCGTTGAGAAGCGGCAGCGCTGGAAGCACTACTTCGACCATCTTGTGTTTCGTCTGGAGGAAGCGCCTGGCGATCACCTCCCAGAGGGATTTACGGATCTTATCAGCGAACCCAGTGACCAACAGGCTCGCGAGGTCACGCTGCGGATCGCCCAGTCGCTCGCTGCTTGGGCAAAACGCTAAAGAGGTAGTTATCGCACGATGCCCCGGCGCTTGATATCCAGCTCAGGATACTGCTCGCACAGGCGCTTTGTGACTCAAGGGCATGCCCGCACCTCCCAAGCCGAGATCTGCTTTGCAGTGGTGGTCGATAAAAGCCTGGTGTGAGGGAAGCTGACTGACCGTGCGCGTCACCGCTGCCTCCGCCGCATGGAGAAACTTCCGCAGCTCTTCATCGGTCATTTCATCGACTATCGTATGGTATTGCCGGGGCATCAGACCCTGTCCCAGCATGACCTGAATCCAGGAGTTCTCCACAAACAGATCATTCGGCGCCTTGAACACTCGCCCGGTTTCTTTAAACAGGTCAATGCGATGTTGCAGCGAATCCGGAACATCCATGTTCTTGCAGTGACGCCAGAAACGCGTGTCCTCCCGATTGGTAACGTGATAATGCAAAATAATAAAGTCGCGAATGTTTTCCGTATCGGCTTCCATCTGCGTATTGAATTCGTTGATTTCAGACTCATGGATTCCCGCAAAAGGAAAGTTCTGAATCAGTCGCGTCACAGCCTTCTGGATAAGGTGAATGCTCGTGGATTCCAGGGGCTCGATAAAGCCGCTGGCAAGTCCCATCGCCACGCAGTTTTTATTCCAGTGCTTGCGACGCTGACCGGTGCGGAATTTGATAACCCGGGGGTCCGTTATCGTTTCACCTTCGATGTTATCGAGGATCGTTTGCGTGGCCTCATCGTCCGATAGATAGCGACTGCAGAACACCAGTCCATTGCCTACGCGCGATTGCAGCGGTATGCGCCACTGCCAGCCTGCTTCCCGAGCAATAGCGCGCGTGTAGGGAATCGGTTCACCGACGGAACGTGTTTGCACGGCAACGGCGCTGTCGCAGGGCAGCCAGTGGGACCAGTCGTCATAGCCTGTGTGCAAGGTCTGCTCAATAAGCAGGCCGCGGAAACCCGTGCAGTCGATAAACAGGTCGCCTTCAATACACTGTCCTGAGGCCAGAGTTAAGGACTCGATACAGCCGTTTTGCTCATTCGTAGCGACACTCGCAATACGACCCTCCTGGCGAATGGCACCGTTTGCCTCCGCAATTTTGCGTAGGTAGGCCGCAAAACGACCGGCATCAATGTGGTACGCGTAATTAAGCGTGCCATTTTGCAGGACGGCAAACTTGTTCTGCTGCGCCGCCACCAATTCCGTGCAGTACACGCCATAGTCTTTGCTGATGCCTTCCTTGAGGCCTTTCATCCAAAAGTGCAGAAAGTTCGCCGCCCAGCAGTCTTTGCCCGTGTAGCCGAAGGAGTGAATGTAATCTTCGTTGACGTTGCGCCAGTTTTCAAACGAGATGCCAAGCTTGAACGTGCCGTGGACCTCCCGCATGAACTCCCTCTCGTCGATCTCGAGTAGCTGGTTCAACAAAATCAGCGGGGGTATGGTCGCCTCACCCACGCCTACCGTGGGAATGTCATCCGACTCGATCAGTGTGACGTCGATGTTCTTGCCAATCAGCTTTGCCAGGGAGGCTGCGGCCATCCATCCCGCGGTTCCACCACCGGCTATAACGACTTTTTTGACAGTCTTGTTCATTATTCTTGCCCCTCCGATGCCTGCGCATCTTCACTTGAGTCCCTGAAAGCAACGGACCCCTACAAAACAAAGCATCAATATCGCTATCAGCGATTGAGCATACTCAATAGTTCAGCGCGGAGCGCTCGCGCGCGGTTTTCGTCAATGGGTCCGTGCATACCCCGGCCCGCTTCGGGTATGTGTGCGACGCTGTCTTCCGCCGCCTCAAAGACATGGTGGTCAAATAGATGCTTCCAAACCTTACGCTGCTCCGGGGGTAATCCGCGAATACTCAGAAAAGCATGTTTCAACACAGACATGGGAGTTCCCATGTACGCAGGTGTATCGCGCCACCAGTAGTTTAGAAGAATATTCAGATCATCGAGCCCCTCTACGTGATGCCACCACATGCTTGGCAGAAACAAGGCATCGCCCGGTTCGAGAACCACCTCCTCTGCGGCCGACCAGGCTTGCGCAAAGCGCGGGAAACGCTCGAAATCCGGGTTGCGTAAATCCACCAGGCTTATCGGCTGTCCGGCAGGCGTTACATCCCAGGGACCCACGTAAAGATTCTGCAACTGCTCCGGCGGAAAAAGCGTGAAGTGGCGGCGGCCTGCCACACAGCAAGCCAGGTTATCGGGCAGATCGAAATGCGCCGGCACCACCGCGCGGTTGCCGAGCCACAGGCTCGCGAGAATTCTCGCGTCGCTTGGCTGGAGAACGTTTTCCGCTGCCATGCCCGGGAACCAGTGCTCCAGCATGCTCGACCCTACATACAAGGTGGGCGGATCCTCTGTACCCGCGCAGCTTTCAATCTGGCTCAGAAATTCGTCCAGCTGCATGTGCGAACGCTGATAGTTGAAACCCGTACAACTATCGTTATAGCCAATGCGTCCTTTAATGGACGGTGGACCCGAGGACGTAATCAGCGAAGCCCCGCTGTAAAAACGCTGCAGATAGTTCCCCAGGTCCTTGCGGGAGCGCAGCCCGGCGTTTACCAGGGGCCAGTCCCGAACCAGCTGCCGAACAACATGGGGTCGTTGAAGCGTCTGAATAAATGTCGGCAAGTCGGAAACGTCTGACGCCATCGACGACTCGACGGTCGCACAGCCCCGAAGCAGAGGTAGCTCTTCGCTATCCGTCAGCATTGTTTTCCGCTGCAGGCGCCTTGGCATTCCGACGATCAACCAGAGCGTTAAATTGCGCGTGCGAGGCCATGATCATAAAAATGGACTGCAAATGCCCGTCCTTATGCAGCGCCGCCACGGCCTCACCATCGAGTTCATTAAGGCGATCTTCGTTGATGGTGTACAGACCCAGGAGTTGACGTTCAGCGCCGTCATTGAGCGTAATGCCCATGGTGACGCTCTCTATGAGGTCCTGGTCCACCAGCGCGTCGACCAGGCCCACGTTCATCTCCAGACCCAACTGGATGTCTTCCAGCAATTGCGTGAGGTTCTCGAGATAGGGCGCGGAACCGCCGTGCTCCAGAAACACCGGCGTACCCTCCTCCCGGGACATCGTAATTAGCGGGCTATCCATATCGATGGTAATGACCGCTTGCCGTCCATCTACATGCTCAGGATTTGCCTGGTAGCCAATAAGAAAAGGCCCTCGAAGGACACTCATGGGTACGTAAAGCGGGTCCCAGCCGTCGGGGCCTAGATACAGATTTTCGCCCTCTTCGAAACCGAGCAGAATAATCGGATAGAACTTCCCCGTATTGGCATCCTTCTGAAAAAAGATCGGATAGTGGGCCTGGGCACGCCGCAGCTCCAGGGGAAAGGTCACGACATACTGCACCGCGTCACCGGTTTCCGCGCTACGCTTGGTGCGTATGCGAACATCCCGATGTTCAATGTTGTTGAGCATTTCGTACCTGGCCATCTCGATCCTTGTCTTCGTGGTGCTGAGGAGACGTTTGTCAGACGCGCGACAGTCCATACAGATTTATTTTTTCGATAAGCTCTCGATTCGTCGGGAGTCCAGCGAGCATCTTCTGCGTGTCCTTCGCGTTCTCCGCAAAAAGACTATTTGCCTGCTTCACACCCGCTGCATCGACACCCGGCGCCCCGGTCACTCCCAACGAGGCGAAATCCATGCCATAAAGAACATACTGGTAACTGGCGGTCGAGAACAACTCGTCCATCTGTGCCTGATCTCCGTGCCAGGGACAATGGTAACGCCACAGCACCAGGGAGTCGCGCAATCCCTGGGGTATGGAATCTGGTTCCCGGTGATCGCGCCAGTAGGCGGTATCGCTGCGTGCACTGAGAACATAGTGGAGTTTCAGGAATTCGATGATGCGCTCCCAATGACTCAGGAATCGCGTGTTAAAGCGCGCTGCAACAATATCCATCACGTCGCGATTCGGAGGCATAAGTTCGCTGAGCATCTTCGCCGACAGTTCAATCATCACCAGGGCAGATGCCTCAAGGGGCTCCACAAAACCCGCAGACAGACCGATTGCTACACAGTTACGGTGCCAGAACCGCTCACGATATCCCGGTCGAAAACTGATCTTGCGCAACGTGCAAGATTGACTGAACTCCTCGCCAGCGGTTTCCGCGAGGTATTGCCGAAGCACCCCACCGGCTTCTTCATCACTGGCATAAAGGCTGGAGTAGGTATAGCCCACACCCCGACGAGTCGGCAAGGCGATATCCCAGACCCAACCGGCAGCCCGGGCCGTCGAGCGCGTTGTAGAGGCGATGGGGCCCAGCTCATCGCTGCTCGGCACCTGTACCGCCAGCGCACTGTCGTTAAACAGCACCTGAGACTTATCTTCAAAGCCAACACCCAGATGTTCGCCCAACAACAGAGAACGCATGCCGGTGCAATCGACGAACATATCGCCTGCAATCACTCGCCCGGAGCTTGCATGCAGGGACTGAATGTCGCCCACCGCATCGTTCTCGATAGACTCCACATTCTCGAGCAGGTGCTCTACACCTAATTGCTCAACGCAATGCCGCTGCAAAAAGCTGGCGAACTTTCCCGCGTCCAGGTGATAACCGTAGTTGAGGTTACTCGCGTATTCAGGAGTGACAATCTGCTTGGGTCCCAGGGACTGATCACAGATCCGCGCCTGCGGAGATACAGCTACAGAGAACGACACCTTGTCCCGCAGCGGCAGCCAGTATCGCGCCAGATTGATTTCCGAGAATCCGCGCGGCGGTGTGAATGGATGATAGTAACTCTCGCCCTGACCCTGCGCCCAGTCGATGAACTGCGTACCCTGCTTGAAACTCGCGTCGCAGTTTTTAATGAAGTCTGTCTCGGAGATCCCCATCCGCGCGAGACTGCTACGCATGGTCGGCCAAGTACCTTCACCAACGCCAATGGGCTTGACGTCCGGGGATTCAACCAGACAAATCCGAACACTCGACCCGGAGCGACGCAGCTCCGACGACAGCAAACCTGCGGTCAGCCAGCCTGCACTACCGCCACCGACAATAACAATTTTTTCAATGGCTCTGGCAGCGGCCATAGCAGTCATGCAACCCCATTGTTCAAGCGAGAGCCCCTATTATAGAAAAACCGTCACGGTAAACACCGTGACGGCTTCAGTCGAGACCGGGCGATCGCGAGCGCTGCGAACTCAGTTAAAAGTTGGCACGGAATCCGGCGGCCCAACGCGCGCCCGTCTGTCCGACAGTCAATGCATCCAGGGGCGATCGAGCCCGTTCCCGGAAGGTTTCATCGGTAACATTGATCCCCTCGAAGAAAGCAATGTATTGATCTTCACCGCCGAAGCGATAGCTGGCCCGGAAATCCCATTGCCCGTAGTCCTCCGTATAGCGAGGCTGCGCACCGAAAGCATCGTGACCGATTCCCCCAAGAAACTCATCTCGCCAGTTATAGGCAAGCCTCACCTCTATGCCGTTTTTGTCGTAAAACCCCACAAGGTTTGCGGAGTCGCTCAAGCCAAACAGGGCAAACTGGGCGGCTTCTTCGGGTCTAACCAGATTGTCATAGGCTACATCTCCGTCGACCATCGTGTAGTTAACGACAAACCCAAAGCCGGAATCGCCAAAGGCGTGCTGCAAAGCGAATTCCCAGCCGTCAATGCTGGCCTCTTCCTGGTTCGCAGGCACCTGCACACGGAACGCCATGGGGTCATTGCTACTCGATCCCGTGATGATCTGGTTGGCCACGTCAACCGATGGATCGTTCGCGAAGTTTGCAAAAATGTACTGTCGTACTTCGTCCCCGGTCGTTGCCCCGGCCGCGCGAGCCAACTCCGCAAGACCACCTGTCGCAGGGTTGCCCAGGTCCGGGAACAACTCAACGCCGGTATTGAAGGAGTTACCCAAAAAGTTCTCTACGTCCTTCTTGAAATAACCCACAGCGACATAGCTGGTTTCGCCGTAATACCACTCCAGAGAGAAGTCCAGGTTTTCTGATTCAAGCGGTAAAAGACCAGGATCACCGGAAAAGCCATCGCAACCGCCCCCCGGTGTGCAACCGCCCACTGTCAGGCCGCCCTGAATATCGGTGTAGCCCGGCCGCGACATGGTCTCGCTCCAGGACGCACGAAACAGCACGTCCTGCAGGAACTCAATATTAAAGTCGATGTTCGGCAACACGTTATCGTAGGACCCGGTGAGACTCGTAAAATCCTGAATTGCGACGCCGTTTTCATCAAGCAGCGTTACCGCGGTCAATTCGTTCGCCGTAATCCAGTCGAAACGATCGACCACGGGCACCAATGCCTGCGAGGCCACATCAGTGTCCTCATAGCGAACGCCGAGATTCAAATTGATCGGCATATCATTCCATTCCAGATCAAAGTCGACCTGAATGTAAGCCGCGGTCTGCTCTTCCTGAGTTCGTTGATCGCGCGTCCAGGCTGTTGATGGACAAAACCCGTCGCCGCAGTCTCCCGGTATGGTGCTGGCATTACTCACCACCACGCCCTGAGCTTCAAGTTCTCTGGCACGATCGATGAGCGCATTCGTATCCCAGGTGAATAACTGGGTGACTCGTCGGTCGTCGCCGGACTCACCAAAATCATCAAACCAATCGGCCATGGACGACGGCGACAGCAAGTCGGCGATGTCTCCGGGCGCTCCGATGCCACCCCAGGTATCGCGCTGGGTTGTTGCAGATTGCGAAGTATTATCAACTTCCGTGGTTTGAATACCAAAATTGATGGTCGTAAAATCGTTAAAGTCGAACTTACCGGCGATCTTGGCCTGTTCGATGTTCATTTCGTTGGCTTCATTGGTGAATACGCTTCCGCCAATCAGCATATCGTTGGGCGTCAGCGGTCGATCATCCTGAAGCCCCACCGACAGAATGGGAAGCTCCGACCCGAAGAAGCCACTGGCCGATGCGCGACGTGACGACGTGATGGCCAGCGACATGCTGCTACCCAGTGGGCCGTTAGGTGTGCGCTTTGCTGATGAATCGTGATAGTCGAATTCCAGCGACAAACGATCCGAGACATCCCAGACAGCGTTGAAGCCGACGGACAGGTTTTCTGACTTGGTGGAGTCAACGCCAACTCCCATGGGAGTATCCGAGCCGTTGCCGTAAAATTCCGTGTACTCCTGCGCGCCTGCAACAGGACCATCGGTCCACACCGACTGCCGGGAGGATGCATCGGCAAGGCTGAACCAGGCAGAATAGTCGTTGAACGAGCGCTGGATATCTTGCGTTGAATAGATGATATCCAAGGTGGTTGTGACGGTTTCGGTGGGCGCCCACTGCAGGGTCAGATTGCCATTGATGCGCTCTCGCTCGAAGCTCTCGCGTACGTATTGAAGCTGCTGGGGGAGCGAATAAAGCTCGGCGTTGTCTGTCGTCCGGTTAACCTGATTGGCATCTGTCCCAATACCGGGCCAGACGTCGTTTGCCTCCTGTCCCGCCCAGGTGCAGCAAGAAGCGTCACCCCGCAACGGAATCCAGCCGTTGACCTTCGCGGAATCTACACCCTGGTTTCGCTCCTGGTAGCTACCGGCCAGAGCGATGCCAAACGTACCGTCGGCAAACGTTTGCGCAAACAAGCCAGAAAGCTCTGGCGTCAATTCATCGCCATTGACTGAATCCGCGGAGGTATCGTGCACTGCCTTGCCGCCGATGGTGAAAACACGATCCTCGCGCATCTCCAGAGGTCGTTGCGTCTTGATGTTGATGGTGGAGCCAACGCCACCGGTAGGCAATTCTGCGCGGCTGGTTTTGAAAACTTCGACGCCTGCTACACCCTCTGACGCAATATCAGCAAAGTCGAAGGAGCGAGACAAATTCTGGTGCGTCGGCATCTGGCGGCCATTCACTGTCACCAGGTTGTACTGGGGACCGAAGCCGCGAACCGTGACCTTACTCCCTTCGCCCCGGGTTCGATCGATGGATACACCCGTTATTCTTTGCAGCGATTCCGCGAGATTCGTATCCGGCATCGCACCGATGTCCTCCGCAGAGATCGCATCGACCACACCTTCGGAGTAGCGCTTGATGTCCGCGGCGGCCTCGAGACTGGCCCGGATACCAACCACTACAACCTCTTCCATCACGGTATCGCTGGAGGGTGGGGATTGCTGAGAGAACGCGGGTAGATGGGTTACGCCAATTGCCAGAGCCACGGCGGAAGCGAGGTGCGAACGTTGCATTTGTGATGGCATGAATTCCACATCCATTCTTTTATTAATATTTATTGATAGCACCATCACACACGCTGTAAGTCGCAAACAGTGCTTTTGCGACAAAGAGGATTTACCCCGCGATGAGGTGGAAGTGACAGTGGAACCCAGCGAGTCGTCGCAGATTTGCATTGCTAATCGCTTAGCGCGTGCCCGGGACAGGGTACACTGCACGCTACTAACGAACAGATTTGTCATGCGCAAAATTCCCCTCAGAACGATGGCCGCTGTCGCCATTTTTGCCCTCGCCCTCGCCGGCTTTCAGGCCGGGGTGACGCTCACCGGCGACGAGATCAGTGAATCCCGTTCGATGCTGGTGAATGCCTACTTCGCGCTGAGCTTGTTCGTGATCGGCGGCATCGACATAGGAACGCCGGACAACGGTCCGAAACTGGCCATACTAGTACTGTGGTTTGCCTACTTTGCCGCGCCGTTGCTCGCCATTTCGACGCTTTTAGAAGCTTTTTTACGAGTTTTTTCTAATGACCGTTGGAAGCTGCGACGCCTGAAAGACCATATTGTGATCGCGGGCAAAGGCGAACTTGTGAAGGCATACCTGCGCGTGCTGCGCAGTAACGATAAAAAGCGCAAGGTCGTAGTGGTATCGATCGAAGGGTTTTCTTACACGGAAGCCGAGCAACTGCAGCGGTCCTTCTCAGCCATCACCTGGCAGGGGGATCTGACCGACGATTTCACCTGCGATCAGCTGCGCATAGATCGCGCCTGCCGCCTGCTCCTGTTTGGCGAAGAGAGTCTTAGAACTTACGAGACGGCCAAGGTGATCCTGGACCGCAAGCCAGAGCTCGCGGGAAAAATCATTATGCAGAGCGAACGCTTGCGATTCATGCGCGCTATGGCCACCAGTCCCGTTGCCGGTGCCGTCACCGTGTTCAACCCTTACCAGATAGCCGCCGAAACTTTGGTCAAAACCATTATCCAACCGCATCTCTCGGCATCTCCAGGGGCGAAAGGCGTGGTTATAGCGGGTTTCGGTCGGTTTGGTCAGTCCATACTTGAATCCCTGCAGGCGCTGGATTCACATTGCATATCGACCATCGCTCTTATTGAAAAAGATGCCGAGCGTCGTGTGATGGTCACGCGCGAACAAATCGCAATCTCAAAAGATTTTGAATTGGAAGTTTTGGAGGGCGACATCGCTCATCCAGGCGTGTGGGAACGGCTAGGCGTCCGCTGGAGCATCGACATGGGCGACACGGTGTATGTGCTTGCAACCAGTCGCGAAGAGGACAATCTGCGCACCGCGTTGTGGCTGCGACATCACAATGCGGACTCACTCATCATAGCGAGGCTGGGCACTTCCTCCGCCTTCGCTGATGAACTGGCGCTAGACAACAACATTAGCGCGCTGAGCCTTCACCAATTGGTCGAAGAATCGATCACAACGGAGTGGCTGGACTGCCGCTGAAGGCAGGGTCAACATCGTTGAGCACCGCAATATTCAATCTCCGGGTGAATAGGTCATGCTTGCCAAATAACACTACGACATGCGGGCTGGCCAACAGCACGATCAGACAGTGCGACCTGAAACGTGTATAGCGCTTTTCCTCCTCACCGAACGTGCGCCACCTAGCGCTCGTTTTTGTCCGGGATTCCTTCCCGGTTTTAGTAGCGGGCCAATCTCCAAGTCACCTTCAGACCCGTACCAGAAGTTTCGTGCACACATCGAACTGGATCCAAGTCATCTTCAGCTCGCGCTTCTGAAATCAAGCTCGACCTGCTGATGCCATTGCGCAGTCTCATATATCGCGTAGCCGCGGGCTGCGCAGAGGGCCATGCACCGTGATTCACGTGCAGGGTTTTTCGACACTTTCGCCCGCAGAACCTTAATGTAGCCTGACTACAGGAATTCTATGGCAACAAGCCACGACACACCTGATGAGCTCCAACCAATCATCATTTCGTATTTGCGTGATCCCGCCAATTTATGCTCGCTCGCGGGCTTGGCGAGCACGATGTTCGCCATCAATCTTAGTATTCTGGGAATTTTTTATGCGGCTATGATTGGCATGACCTGGGCAGTCGCTTTTGACTGGGCCGACGGGCTTATCGCACGCCGCATGCAGGGGCGAAGCAGCAGCGACCAAACCTTTGGCATGCAGCTCGATGCTCTCATTGACGTTGTGAACTATGGCGTCGCTCCCGCGATACTCCTGCTCAGCTACGGAAAGTACGAAGCATGGTTCTTACCGGGCGCGTTTATCATTGTGGCAGCTAGCGCAATACGTCTCAGTTATTTCAATACATTCGGCTTGTCCGACGATACCAAATACACAGGGCTTGCTTTAGACAACAACAAAGTGTTTGTTTTCCTTTTCCTGTTTGAACCTGCCTTTAGTGAAGGCTTGTTCTCGATGGTTCTGTATTTGAGCGCTGTAACCCGTGCTGGGCTCAACGTATCGCAGATCAAAACGCCCAAGAATTCCGGGAATATCAAAAAGGTGTATCTATTGACGTTTTACACGCTGGGAATAACGGCTATCTACACCTGGAAACTCTTATGAGGAAAACCACTGGATACATTGAAGAACGTTGTCTGACAGAAGCATAAGAACGAATTTCCTCAAGGAGTTATTAGTCCATGATTGTCTACACCGTAGGTACCTTTGATCTGTTGCATGTAGGGCACATTGCATTGCTGGAGTACTGCAATTCCCTGGGCGATATTCTAGCGGTTGGCGTCGCCTCGGATCGGGTGGTGAACTCCTACAAGCCCAACGTTCCGGTGATTCCTCTAAGGCAGCGTATGGAAATGCTGAAGGCATTACGCTGCGTCGACATCGTGCGCTCCTATGATGAGCTTGAATACGTGTCCGGTTGCAAAGAACTGAATGCCGATATCTTCGTGATTGGCGAGGATTGGGGGAGCAAACCACACAATGTGGCCGTGGAGTCCTATTTAAAATCGGCAGGCAAGCAGATCAACCAGGTGCTTTACAGTCCGCGCACGTCCTCAACCCGGATTAAAAAAGACGTGGTGGCACAGTCTCGCCAGTCAGGCTCTTTGAGCCTGGCCGCTGCCTAGCGACACTCTTTTGGGCATAACTCCGGCAGCCGAAACCGGAGGCCCTTATTGCTGACTGGTACACCGTCGTTCATGCGTAGACAGCATTAACAGGGCCTGTATTTGCATGGACTGCGAGTACAGAAGAAGATTCCAGCTCTCCACTGAAGATACTTTTAATAAAGTCGTCGATCGATCAAAATGGATCGATGCACTCACTACCAATTTTTGTGTTGCAGCCCCAAGTCCTGGCCCGGTGCCCTCGGCTAATCGGGGGAAAGCAATGGCGCTGATAAAACGTGAACTCTAATGTGCCACTAGGAACACTCTATGCCAGAAGCTTTCATTTGCGACGCCATTCGCACGCCCATTGGCCGCTATGGGGGTAGCCTGTCCTCAATCCGCGCGGATGATCTCGGCGCCATCCCGTTGCGCGCCTTGCTGGAGCGCAACACCGAAACTGACTGGGGCAAGCTCGATGATGTGATTATGGGCTGTGCAAACCAGGCGGGTGAGGACAATCGCAACGTCGCGCGCATGAGCCTATTACTCGCGGGTCTTCCCGTGGGCACACCGGGCGGGACGATCAATCGACTGTGCGGCTCGGGTATGGATGCCATCGGCACCGCCGCCAGGGCTATAAAAGCGGGAGAGGCCAATTTCCTGATCGCCGGCGGCGTCGAGTCCATGTCGCGCGCCCCCTTTGTAATGGGCAAGTCCACCACACCTTTTGATCGCAACGCAGCGCTCCAGGACACCACCATGGGCTGGCGCTTTATCAATCCCGCATTGCAAGCCGTCTACGGCACGGAAACCATGCCCGAAACGGCCGAAAATATCGCGGAGCGCTTTGGGATATCGCGAGGGGATCAGGACGCGTTCGCTTTGCGCAGTCAGCAGCGCGCAGCCGTCGCGCAGGGCAACGGCAGACTGGGGGCAGAAATAACGGCGGTAACAATTCCTCAACGACGCGGCGATGCGATAGTAGTCGAGCAAGACGAGCATCCACGGGCAGGCACGTCTTTCGAGGCGCTGCAAAAGCTGGCGACACCTTTTCGCGCCAACGGCACGGTGACCGCAGGCAACGCCTCTGGTATCAATGATGGCGCCTGCGCGCTGCTGCTGGCGTCGGAGAAAACGGCTAAGGAGCAGGGACTACTGCCACGCGCGCGGGTATTGGGTATGGCTGTCAGTGCGCTGGAGCCGTCGATAATGGGCTATGGGCCTGTCGATGCCGCACGGCGACTGATGCAGCGCTGTGATGTCAGCATGGACGAGCTGAATGTGGTCGAACTAAATGAGGCTTTTGCCGCTCAGGCGCTCGCCGTGACCCGGGCGCTTGGCCTCGCCGATGACGCAGAGCATGTGAACCCGAACGGCGGAGCGATTGCCTTGGGGCATCCTCTGGGCATGTCCGGCGCGAGGCTGGTGCTGACCGCAACGGAAGAACTGCAACGCCGCCAGGGCCGTTTCGCGCTCTGCGCTATGTGTATTGGGGTTGGCCAGGGGATTGCCGTACTGCTTGAGCGTGTATGACGGAACTCTAGTCCTGACGCATTGAGCGTATCTCGTCATCGCGACCTGTCAGCTCCCAGCGAATCAATGCAAGTGGTATGCGTCCAACCGCTAGCAACTGGTCGTGAAAAGTCTTGAGGTCAAAGTCTCGCCCTCGCTCGAGCGCCAGCTCTGCAAACAGTTTCTCAAGCTCGACTTTGCCCATGTAATAGCCAATGCCATAGCCGGGCTGGCGCAAGTACAGCTCCAGATCAAATCGCGCGATCGGATCGTCCGGTCGCATCCAGTAAGGCGTGCGACTGGTCAGCGAATTCAGCGCCTCAATATATGTCCACTCGCGCGCATGCATCATGAGTTCGGGTTTTACCCGCGCGGCGCGCTTCGCCTGCAAAATATAATTGATCTCTCTCGTCTGCGGCCGTGCATCCAGCATACCGAGTTGCTGAATCATCTCTTCGAGGTAAAAAGCCCAACCCTCACCGCGAATCCCATCGATAAAAAATAGCCTTCGATCACCGCGTATCGGCCGCTTGTCGCGCTGCAGTAGCAGGCTGTCGTAAAGATGCCCCGGCACGTTGTGCGCGCGCAGCGGCATCGGATCTCGATCTTCCATCTGCCTGAAAAAATGCCTTTGTACCGGTGCAGCAAAAGGACCGGACTTGGCCGGATCACGATCGGCGGGCAGCAGATAGGGCCCCTCCCCTGGCACCGGTTTCAGATACTCAGGCACAGTCATCACATCTTCGCTGCGCAAAAATGCGAGTAGTTCCGCATCTGCTTCGGTGCGTCGACGCTCAAACTCAGCCATGGTATTGGCAGGCGCAAGCATCTCGATATCGCGGTTTTTATGCTCCTCGAGCTTCAGGAACACCATGGAGCGCTGGTACTCTCGCTCCGCAATGATCAGCAACGTGTCCCAGTCGTAGGGAAACAGCATCACCTTGCGTAAAAACCAATTGTACTCGCTCTTGCCCACGCCGCCGTGCGGAGGCAATTCCGCTTCGATCTCTTGGAGCCAGGCAATAAAGCTCGCTGTCGCGGTCTCTGCGTCGGTCGCCAGGCTTGCAAGCTCTCTATCGCCAGCAGCGAGATCGGCGCTCAGCCGAGCGAAAACATTGCGTTCAATACGCTTCTGCACAATACCAAGGCGGGCGAGATCACCGCGAGGATCGGTCAAATTCGCCCGCGCCTGTCGGTAAAGCTCGGGCACCGCCGCGAGCTTTTGTGCCAGTGTCCGACGCTCTCCATCTTCCAGCGGCAGGGACGGTAGGGCCATCGCACCGTGCATCTTGGGTCCGAATCCCAGATTGGTACTGCTGTAGAAAGCCGGATCGCGCTCCCAGGGCCGCATTACCCGATGCATAAAGTCCAGACCGCGCATCTCCGCCAGCACCAGCATAAAGTCCACGCGCTGCGAAACAGGCCACGCCGTTTCGTCTATTGCATTCAGGCGCGAGCGCAGCGCACCCAAGCGCTGGGCCTGTGTGGCCATTGCCGCCGCGGAGTAATCCGGCACCGCATCCCGGTACACCGGAACGGCGAGCTGACGAAATTCCCCATAGAGGGCGAGGAGTTCTGCGTACGAGGAAGCTTGTGCAAATGCAGTGCTCACGCTTGTAAAAAACAGCGCCAGGCACAGGGAGCAGGAAAGCCTCAACTTGGTTGGCGGCGGCTTAAAGATCAGGCGCCTCAATGACCGCACAGCGATCATCCACAATAAGCGGCGCAGCCGTCAGCTCAATAATTCGTTGGATGTCCACGCCCTTCGCCGTCTCGCAAAGCACGAAGCCCCTGGGCGTTACATCGATAACCGCGAGATTGGTATATACACGCTTGACAACCGAGCGACCGGTCAACGGGAAGCTACACGCTTCGAACAGCTTGGGCTTACCTTTCGAGGTGATGTGATCGGTGATCACCAGCACCTGCCGCGCACCGGCCACAAGATCCATCGCGCCGCCCACGGCGGGTACCGCGTCCTTCGCCCCGGTAGACCAATTCGCGAGGTCCCCGTTTTGCGCGACTTGCATCGCCCCGAGAATACACACGTCAATATGCCCGCCGCGAATCATCGCGAAGCTGTCTGCATGGTGAAAAAACGACGCGCCGGGTTTTAACGTTATGGGTTTTTTGCCCGCGTTAATCAACTCGCGGACGTGCTCACCAGGTTCCGGGGGCGGCCCAAATCCCAGCACACCGTTCTCCGAGTGATAGACCACTTCCCTGCCCTCGGGTACGAAGCTGGCCACCATTTCCGGGATGCCGATACCCAGATTCACGTAAGAACCGTCCGCGATATCCTGCGCAGCGCGCCAAGCCATCTGCGCTCGAGTAAGTCCCACGCGCTCCTGCATTCCGTCGCTCATGAGTAGTTGGCGCCGCTGGCAATCAGTTCGGATTCCAGAGCGGGCTCCGCCACTGAGACCACGCGCTTTACGAAGATGCCGGGGGTGATGACATGCTCGGGATCAATCGCGCCGTCCGCAACAATCTCTCCTACCTGGATGACTGCCGTGCGCGCTGCCATGGCCATAATCGGCCCGAAGTTGCGCGCGGCTTTGTTGTAAACCGTGTTACCAAAACGATCTGCGCGCTCGGCTTTGATGAGCGCATAGTCAGCGGTTAAGGCGCGCTCCATCACGTAGGCACGACCCTCAAACTCGCGTTGATCCTTGCCCTCAGCGAGCGGGGTGCCGACGGATGTGGCGGTGTAGAACGCTGGAATCCCTGCACCGCCAGCGCGAATACGCTCGGCCAGGGTGCCCTGCGGTACCAGTTCAAGCTCAATCTCGCCAGAGCGATACATGTCCGGGAACGCGGTATCTGTGGTTCCGCGCGGGAAGGAGCAGACCATACGCCGCACCCGGCCGGCAGCAATCAGTGCCGCAAGACCCACCTGCCCATTGCCCGTATTGTTGTTGATGACTTTGAGCTCACGCGCACCCTGGTCAATGAGGGCATGTATCAGCTCGATGGGAGAACCCGCTTCGCCAAAGCCGCCAATCATCACCGTGGCACCATCGCCGATGTCACTGACGGCAGCTTCTGCCGACTCGCAGATCTTGTTAATCACAGCTTCGCTTCCGATATCGCTCGAATTTTATCCGGGGCCGTTTTCTCGTTCTTTTTTGCCACTTTTTAGTCTCAGAAACAGTGCTGTGTGCAGTTAACAAGTGTACGCCAGCCGCCCATAGGTGCGCAAAGAGAACGTATACTGCAAAAAGCGATACGCACATCGCGGTTGCGGGCCCGCCGCGAAATCTGCGACCACCCCAATAAAACCAGAGGATACGCCGTAATGAATGCCGTTTTCCCGCGCTCTTCGCGCACTTCCCACCCAGGAGCAGGACAGATACTGAGGCAAATAGTGATTCTCGGAGTGCTGGTCGTTGCCAGTCTGAACGCCACCGCCAGCAGCTACACAGATCTACTCGCATTATTCGAAGAATGGCGGACCATCGAGCAGCCGACATTGCTGAATGGCGCACCCGATTACCGCACAGCAAGCGTGCAGCGTCGCCACGACAGCATGCTTGAGCTTCGCGAGCGTCTTACGGGCATGGATACCGAGGCATGGAGCGTAGCGCAGAAGATAGACTGGCATCTGGTGCGCGCTGAGATGAATGGCCTGGACTTTTACGCGCGCGTGCTCAAGCCCTGGGAGAGAGACCCCACTTTCTATGCCTCGGTTCGCACGGCCCAGAGCGATACGCCATCAGAAGAGGCTCCCGCGGTTCACAACCCGATCCGGCTATGGGAGTACTCCATCTGGCCCCGCACTGCGCTATCCATACCGGTAGCCCTATCCGGCGACGCCGAGCGCAAACTTACTGCAGAGTTACGTAGCGTAGCGCCACTGCTGGATCAGGCTCGCGGCAATCTCGTTGGCAACACCCGCGACCTCTGGATGCCAAGCTCCATCAGCTTCCGCAATCAGGAGCAAGCCCTGCGCACGCTCGCATACAAGCTGGGCGATGCGGGCGAAGACGTGCGCGCGGCGCAGGCCGAGGCTCTGGCTGCCACCACAAGTTTCCGCGAATGGCTGGATAGCGAGTCCCCGAAAAAGGACGGTCCCTCCGGAATCACGCGAGAGCAATACACCTGGCACCTGCGCAACGTGTTGCTAGTCAACTCGAGCTGGGAAGGCGAAGTGCAGCTGATGCAGCGGGAAATGGCGCGCGGCTATGCCGCCCTGAAAATGGAAGAAGCGCGCAACCAGCATCTGCCTGCTCAGGAGCCCGCAGCCAGTGCGGAGGCTTTTGCAACACTGCAGGATGACTCCATCACCCGCTACATGGACTTCATCGATAGTCATAACATTCTGACTATTCGTCCCTGGATGGATCGCGCCCTGCGCGAGCGCGTTTTCCCCTACAACCCGCCACAGGAACGGAACTTCTTTGGCCAGGCGACCCACCGCGACCCCCGCACACTGTGGACACACTTTTACCACTACTGGGACCTCGAGCAGATGCGCGAGGCGCCGCACATCAGCCCGATCCGCCGCGATGCGCTGCGCTACAACATCTGGATGAGCCGTGCAGAAGGCGCTGCGACGGGCATGGAAGAATGGATGATGAACGCCGGCGTTTTCGATGACAGCCCACGCTCGCGAGAAGTCGTGTGGATCATGCTGATCACCCGCGCGGCGAGGGGCTTGAGCTCACTCTACGCACATGACAATCAGATCACGCTTGAAGAAGCGGCGGATATGCATGTCAGATGGACGCCGCGTGGCTGGATGAACCGCAACCTGGATTTACTCGGCTTCGAGCAGCATCTGTATCTGCGCCAACCTGCCTATGGATCTTCTTATGTCACCGGTGCACGCATGCTCGAGTCCATCATCGCCGATCGCAGCGAGCAGGAAGGTGCTGCGTTTTCACTGAAAGGCTTTTTTGATGACCTGAACGAGGCCGGCATGATTCCGGTCTCTCTACTTCGCTGGCAGCTCAGTGGGAACGATGAGGACATTCGAGCGATCATGGAACACCCTGAAGGTTGACCTCTCCCGTGAATTATCCAAATCGTCGCTGCGCGGACACCGCCTCTCTACGGGGTGCGGTGTTCCTCAAGCGCCATCGCGGACCCAGCGCGCGATATCGATGTGCGACGCGAAGTACGGCTTACCCAATTCCCGTGCGTGCTCAATAAGACGTTCCATAATCCACAGACGCGAGCGGTAACCAATAACAAACGGGTGCATGACCAGCTGAAAGAGTCCGCCTTCACGGGCTGCACCCTCAAGCTCCAGCTTGAACACATCAAACACCTCCTGCGGCGTCAACCAGGGCCGCGTGGCTGGTTGTCGGTTGAACAACAGATACACCGCGTCATCGCGCAGCCACTCCACGGGTATCTCAACAACACCGGTGGCCTCGCCATCGACCTCCAACTCATAGCAGTCATCGTCCGCCATCAGAGAGCTGTCGTACTCGAGACCCATCTCAGCAACAATTTTGATGGTGTTTTCACTGAGGTCCCAATTGGCGGAGCGAAATCCACACGGCGCCTCACCGGTAATTGACTCAAGCGTATCCCTGGCGCGCAGCATAAGCTCCCGTTCCGTTGTCTCGTCCAACAGGGAATTGTTCTCGTGAATCCACCCGTGCATACCGATCTCATGCCCCGCCGAGCGGATGCGTCGGGACTCGTCCGGGTCGAGGGTGGCGCAAACCGCGGGCATAAAAAAACTGGCAGGCACTGTATGTCGCTCCAGCGCATCGAGTATGCGAGGCACGCCCACACGTCGACCGTATTCCCCCCAGGACAGGCGTCCTACGGCCGCTCGGCCAACCCCCAATTCAAAGGTCTCGTGATCGCAGTCAAACGACAGAGCTACCGCGAAGTCGCAATCTTCTGGCCACTGCTTGGGCGCCAGGCGACGACCCGCCCGGACGCGCCCGATAATCTCGCGATACTGCGTTTCGCTAAGCTCCCAGGGACGCTCTATGGTGCTCGCACTACCCGGTCCTGAAGTCATTGCCCGCTTCTCCGTTTCATTTCCATTTAAGAGTCATCCTGCATGCTTTGACAGCGACGTTTGACGGTCACTTCTACACTTACTTTGCAACATCGCTACGCTCCAACTCACCGCTCGTTGCAATGCGACACAAGGTGCTGCGGCGAACGCCGGTAACCACCGGTAAATAGCCCGACAGCTCGTCGTCTACTGCATCATCACCGGTATCTACAAAGAGCGTAGACGCGGAAAGCATGGCCAACTTGTCGGCCGCTGCGACTATGCGGATATTCTCTCGCGGCACCGCCTTCAATACGCGGGCACTCAACTGCTGATTGCCGCGGCCCAGTAGAAACCCCTGTCCTCCGATTACACCGAGAGCCAGGCCGATAGTATGACCGGAGGCACTACCGACATCCCGCTCCTGGAGCAACGCCCATATCTGGTCTTCTCGCGCATCTCGCACCAGGCAACGACCCCGGACAAACACATCGACCCCGAGTAGAGAGCCATCGAATCCAAGCTCTTGCTTAAGCGCTTTGAGCGTGGCGCCCGGGCCGAGCAGCAGCACATCGAATTCTCTCAGCTGGGCAGCGAGCCCGGGCAATGCAGCGAGCACTGCGCCGTCACCGCCGCCACCGCTTGCGGACTTGGCCGCCTGCACGAGCGAGGGCATCTTCAGTGTCGTGAGATAGCCGTGCAAACTCGGTGAAGACGCGGGTTCACCATTGGCCAGAAACTCCCGATCCATGACCGCGCCGGACGCACAAAAACGCATCGGCGCACCGGCCTCCAGAAAACGACGTGCCGCGTTGCCCGCCGTGCGCGGTGTGAGGGCGAACACCGCTGAGTGCATTTTGACGCCTGCGGGAATGCCAAGTATCGGTATACGATCATCTACCACGGCAAGAATATCGCGCGCCGTACCGTCGCCACCAGCAAACAACAACAGGTCGAGCCGCGTGTCGAGCATGCGCGTCGCCACGTGCTGTGTATCCTGGTAGCGGGTAGGTGCTGCTGCTTGATGCAATACCGTCACGTCCGCAGGCGGCGTCCCTGCGGCAATCAAGGCATCCTCGCCCATACTCCCTGCTGCGGTATACCAGGCAACCGGGCAGCCCAGGCGAAGCAGCTCCAGGAGGGCTGCGGCCACCCGATTCGCTGCCTCCGGCTGCGCGCCAAGCTCGCGGGCACGCGCCGCGAGGCCACCATCCGAGCCTTTCAGGCCCACCGACCCTCCCATGCCTGCAATGGGATTGATGATCAGGCCGACACGCATCAGCCTTTCAGACATGCAGTCGCCTCTGCTTAAATTGTTCTCGCAATGATCTTCCCTTAAGGTCTTGCTCGGCTCCGGGCTTTTTTCCGCTGACTCTTGTTTAACTCTTAACCGACGCTTGACCCGGAGTCGACCCGGTTGCCTGTCAGGCTGCTTGCACCGCCGTGATTGAACGCGTAAAACAGCGCCTCGATAGTGGTATCAATTGTACGCTATCCGCACAAACCATTTTGACTCACGGGAGCTTCAACCGCATGAACAAGCCAGCGCAGCGCGCGCATCCCTACATGCCTAATTCGATTCCCAGCGCCAAAGAGAAACTGCTCAGCGAACTGGGCGTGGCCTCCGCAGAGACACTCTACGAGCAGATTCCAGAGTCGCATCGCGCCAGGGACGCATTCGAGTTTCCACCGGCCCTCAGCGCAGAAGTGGAGCTGGAACGACACATCAACGACCTGTTAAAAAAGAATACCTCCTGTGACACCAATCTCAGTTTCCTAGGCGGCGGATGCTGGCAGCACTATGTGCCAGCGGTATGCCAGGAGATCATGTCGCGCAGCGAGTTCCTGACGCCCGTTTGGGGCACGCCATCATCCGATCACGGTCGCAATCAGACGTGGTTCGAGTTCAATTCGCAGCTCGGCGAATTGCTCAGCGCCGAAATGGTCGGCATGCCTGTGTACAGCTGGGGCTGCGCAAGCGGTCACGCGCTGCGTATGGCCGCGCGCCTGACGGGTAAACGCAGTGTGCTGATACCGAAAATCATGGATCCTGAACGACGCGCAGTCATCGCCAACTACTGCGAACCCGAACAAATGGACACACATCTGAGAATCGTGGAAATCGACAGTGACCCCGCCACTGGCGGTATTGACCTGGGCGCACTGGAGGCGGCGATTGACGACTCCGTTGCCGCCATCTATGTCGAAACGCCGAACTATCTGGGCAGTATCGAGACGCAGCTGGAGCAGATATCTGAGCTTTGCCGCGACGCAGGCGCTGAGTTGATCCTCGGTGTAGACCCGATCTCCCTCGGTGTTCTGCAAGCGCCAGGGGATTGTGGCGCCGATCTTATCGTGGGTTCCACGCAACCCCTCGGCATCCCCATGAGCTGCGGCGGCGGTCTGGGGGGATTTATTGCATCGAGAGATGAGCCTCGCTACGCACACGAGTACCCCACGCTCATGCTCAGCGCCACGGACACAGCCCGCGACGGTGAAATCGGATTTTCCATGGCGCTTATGCATCAGAGCTCCTACGGATCGCGGGAGGAAGGCAAAGACTGGACCGGCAACTCAACCTACCTGCACGCCACGGCAGGAGCCGTGTACCTGTCGCTAATGGGACCGCAGGGCATGCGCGAGATTGGCGAGTTGATCATGCAGCGGGCGCATTACGCGGCGCGACAAATCAACGCTATCGCCAATGTCTCAGTCCCGCAGCTGCAAGGGTTCTTCAAGGAGTTTGTAGTGAACTATGACGACACGGGGAAAACCGTCGCGTCAATCAACGACGCTCTGCTGGAGCGCGGCATCTTCGGTGGCATTGATCTGAGCGTGCACTTCCCGGCGCTCGGTAACAGCGCCCTGCTGTGCGTGACCGAGGTTCACACGCAGTCCGATATCGAGAGACTGGCTACGGCTATCAAGGAGGTCTGCGCATGATCGATCGCACGAGTCTTCGACGTTTTCAGGCGCCCATTTGGGACGAGCCCGTCATTATGCAAATGAGCGTTCCCGGCCGGCGCGGTCTGCACCTTCCGCAGGCCGAGGACGACGTCGTTCAGGCCGTAGGCGGACTGGACGATCTCCTACCGGCAGCGCTACAACGCGCTACACCACCCGAACTACCCGAGCTGTCTGAGCCCGATGTGCTGCGCCACTATCTGCACCTGTCCCAGGAGACACTGGGAATGCTGGGTATCAGCCTGTTTGGCACCTGTACCATGAAATACAACCCACGGGTCAGCGAGCGGCTTGCGGCCAGTCCGAATATGGCGCAACTGCACCCGTCGCAGCCCCCAGAAACGCTGCAGGGCCTGCTGGAGATTGTTCACGGCTTCGATCAGTTGCTGCGGTCCCTCTCTGGTATGGACCAGTTCGTGTTTCAGGCTGCCGGGGGCGCCGATGCAGCCTATCTGCATACCTGCGTCACCCGCGCCTATCACGCCTCCCGCGGAGAACTGGCGCAACGGAATCAGATAATTACCAGCATTCAGTCACATCCCTGCAGCCCGGCGACAGCCGATGCGGCGGGTTTCGAGGTCATTAATCTGGGTCTTGGCGAAAACGGCTATCCAACACTCGAAGCCCTTAAGGCAGCGGTGTCTGATCGCACCGCCGCCTTGATGATCAACAATCCCGACGATATGGGGCTCTACAACCCGGAGATTCGTGAGTGGGTGCGCATCGTTCACGAAGCTGGCGGCTTGTGCTTCTACGATCACGCCAACTTCAACGGGGTCATGACCAAAATCCGCGCGCGGGAGCTAGGCTTTGACGCCTGTATGTTTATGCTGCACAAAACCTTCGGCGTGCCTAAGGGCGGCGGCGGCCCTGCCGTTGGCGCCTACGGATGCAGCGAGGCGCTGATTCCGTTCCTCCCGGGACCGATTGTCGAGAAGACGGACGCCGGCTTTACGCTCAGCGACCCGGGTGAGAATTCAATCGGCAAGGTACGCGAGTACCTCGGAAACCTGCAGCAGGTACTCAAGGCCTACGCCTGGACCCGCGCCATGGGCCTTGAGGGTTTGAGCGAAGCCGCCGACATTTCCGTCATCCTCAACAATTACATGGAGAGAGAGCTACTCAAAATCCGTGGTGTCACGCGATCGCATCCTGACATCGATGGCTGGCGGTTGGAGATGACCCGCTACAGCCTCGGTGAGTTGTTTGAAGAAACCGGCGTCAGCGTTGCCGACGTGCAGAACCGCATGGTGGACTACGGTGTGGACGCATTCTGGATGGCACATGAGCCCTGGATCGTACCGCATCCCTTCACCCCGGAGACCGGCGAGATGTGGTCTATTGAAGATGTGGACTACTGGATTGCGGTACTGCGTCAGGTGTGTGCCGAAGCCTACAGCGATCCGGATATGGTGCGCAGCGCGCCGCACAACCAGGCGATACAGAAAGTCAAAACCGACGACCTGGATAACCCGGATTGCTGGGCAATGACCTGGCGCGCCTGGCAGCGCAAGCGTCGTTTAGCAGGGCATAGCTAACAGCTAAGGCACGGTCCTCAGTGCAGGCGCGTTGCTGGCTGTGTTCCAGGCCTGTGCGAAGAGAGGTGCTTGCAGCTCAGTCGTCTAGCTGCCATCCCAGTCACCGCTGGCTTTCAGCTCATCGCCGACCTGGTTCACAGCATCGGAAACTACGGCAACCATCTGTTTGAGCTGGTCTTCGCTAATCACAAAAGGCGGCGAAAAAGCGAGACTGTCTGACGCTGGCAGCGCCCGGCTGATCACGCCGGCGTCGCGGGCCGCAGCGACCACACGTGCCGCTACCTTCAGAGCGGGATCAAAGGCGCGAGGCTCGCCCCGGTCAGCAACCAGCTCAATCGCGCCGATCAGACCCTGACCGCGGATCTCACCGATCAGTGGATGCGTTGCAAACGCCGCCTGCAGGTGCCGGTGCATTGTCTCGCCGCGAGACCCTGCCTGGGCGACCAAATGCTCGTTCTGAATGATATCCAGGTTCGCCAAGGCAGCCGCGGCACCAACCGGGTGTGAACTATAAGTGTAACCATGCCCAAAAGGGCCGAATTTATCCCCGCCGTCGACAAGTCCCTGCCAAACATGCTCCGAGACCAGGCAGGCGGACAACGGAAAATAAGCCGAGGTCAGTCCCTTGGCGACGGTAATGAGATCCGGGCGCATCCCCATCGCCTCAGCGCCAAACATCGTGCCGAGCCGACCGAAACCACAGATCACCTCATCCGCTATGAGCAGAATATCGTGCCTGTCCAGGACATCCTGAATCGCGGGATAGTAGCCCGCGGGAGGCACGATCACCCCGCCCGCACCCATAATCGGCTCCATAATCATCGCGCCAATCGTATCGCCACCCTCACGGGCGATGAGTTGCTCCAGATCGTCCACTAGCAAGGCCACAAAGTCCCGGTCGCTCAGTCCGTTACCCTGCCACAGCCGGTGCGGGGCCATGGTGTGTCGTACAAACGGCAAGGGAAGATCGAAGCCCGCGTGCAAGCCCGGGAGCCCCGTCAATCCGGCAGCGGCGACAGTTACGCCGTGGTAGCCCCGCTGGCGCGCGATGATCTTCTTTTTCTCAGGCTTTCCGCGGGCGTTATTGAAGTACCAGACAATCTTGACCTGTGTATCGTTGGCATCGGACCCGGAGTTACCGAAAAAGACTTTGGACATGGGTACCGGCGCAATTTCTTTTAGCCGCGCGGCCAGCAGCGCCGGCTTGTCGCTGGCCATGGATGAGAACGCATGGCAGTACGACAGTTCCATGGCCTGATCGCGCATCGCATCGGCGATCTCCTGGCGTCCGTAGCCAACGTTGACACACCACAGACCTGCCATCGCATCGATGTACTCACGCCCCTCGGTGTCGCGTATCACAGCACCCGCTGCCTCGTGCATAAGCACCGGGGCACCGCTTTCCTCATGCGCACGCAGCGCAGTGAAGGGGTGAAACACGCTTTGACGATCCAGTTCAGATAACTGCTCGGCTTCATCGGTGCTAATACTGCCTGGTTTGTTCATTCGCCATCTCCGGCTTTACGGGGGGTCTCTTCAGAGGCCGCCACATGGGTGTGATTCGCGCTCGCTATCTACGGCTACCCTTTAGGGTGCCCTGACCTTAGATTCTCTAGCTTCCGATGCTGTACACAAAGGTGCTCGCGGCGCGTCACTGTGCGAACAGGTGTTCGCACTTTCATCAGAATGATATTCTAGACGGCTTGAACGCGTCCGCACCAGTCTTTGATGCCTGTGCCCACGCCCTGTCTACAATACACCAGGATTACAACAGCCTATGCTTCCGCTCCGCGACGTTTCTCTACTTCAAACAGGCGCTTTCATTAAAGGCCAATGGCGAAGCGACGCTGGCGCTTCGCCAGTCATTGTCAACAACCCGTCTACCGGCAAGGAAATCGCAAAGGTGGCGGGGGCGAACCAAGCCACCACTGTTGAGGCCATCCAGGCCGCCTCTGACGCGCAGGCCCCCTGGGCCGCGACACCCGCCAAAGACCGCGCTGTCATTTTGCGCCGCTGGTATGAGCTCTGCGTTGAGCATGTTGAAGATTTGGCGATGATTCTCACCGCGGAGCAGGGCAAGCCGTTTGCTGAGGCCAAAGGCGAAATTCTGTACGGTGCAGCTTTTTTTGAGTGGTTCGCAGAAGAGGGCAAACGCGTATACGGAGAAACCATTCCCAGCCCAGACAGAAACCGCCGCATGGCGGTGATGAAGCAGCCTATCGGAGTCTGCGCAGCGATCACACCCTGGAACTTCCCAATGGCTATGATTCCGAGGAAAGCAGCGCCAGCACTGGCCGCCGGCTGCACCATGATTCTCAAACCGGCCAGTGCTACGCCGCTGTCGGCGCTTGCGCTGGCCGAGCTTGCGCGCCGTGCCGGAGTACCTGATGGCGTATTCCAGGTCCTCGCGGGCCAGGCATCTGTCGTGGGAGAAGAGCTGTCGACGCACCCGACTATCCGTAAGCTGACTTTTACTGGCTCCACTGAGGTGGGCAGTCATCTGATGGCCAATGCGGCGCCCACCATCAAAAAACTGTCATTGGAGCTCGGCGGCAATGCACCAGTGCTGATTTTTGATGATGCTGATCTAGAAACAGCAATCAGTGGCGCCATTGCAACCAAGTTTCGCAACATGGGCCAAACCTGTGTTTGCGCCAACCGGATTTACGTGCAGGACGGCATCTACGACGCGTTTGTCAGCGCGTTTGCGCAGGCTGTGTCACAAATGAAAGTCGGCGATGGCATGGATGCGGGTGTTGAGCAGGGCCCGCTTATAGACGATGCCGCAGTAAGCAAAGTGCAGGAACATATCGAAGATGCGCTCGCCCTGGGTGCGACCGTTGCAGCAGGCGGCGCAAAGCATGCGCTGGGTGGTACTTTCTTTCAACCAACGGTACTTGCCGGGGCCACGGCCGCGATGAAAATAGCCAGCGAGGAGACGTTTGGTCCTGTCGCGCCGGTATTCCGCTTCAACGATGAGCAGGAAGCACTAGCCCAGGCCAACGGCACAGAGTATGGTCTGGCCGCCTATGTATTCACCCGTGATAACGCGCGCGTGCATCGCGTCACCGAGGCTCTGGAATTTGGCATCGTTGGCGTGAACACCGGTAACTTCTCTTTTGAGGGCGCACCGTTCGGAGGCTGGAAACTGTCGGGGGTTGGCCGCGAGGGTTCGCACCACGGCATTGATGAGTTTCTCGAGACCAAGTACGTGTGCACGGCGCTGTGACACGGCTCACAGAATGCCGCATTGCCGACCCCGCGGTAACAGCAACCTGGGGCACACTGCGCGCCGAAGTCAGAGCGCGGCAGCTATATGCCGCAACTCAGGTTCGGTGTACGGGAACTGCGCAGCGGGTGACGGCGCCCGGTAGCCATGGCACAACGCCAGAAACCAACCAACGATAATTTGGCAGGACCTATGACAGAGCTTGTAAGTAAAGCAAAAGCTATTGCAGCGGTGGCGCAATCCGGCGCGGATGCGGACTCCAGCGGCATCAGTGATCGCGACTTCATTAATTCGCTGGCGCGCGGCCTCGAAGTCATCTCTGCGTTTTCGCGCAGTAAACCGCGCATGACTCTAAGTGATATGTCGCGCGCTACGGGTATGACTCGTGCCACGGTGCGGCGTCTGCTTCTGACCCTTGTGCGCGAAGGCTATGCAAAAACAGATGGCAAGTACTTCAGCCTGCAACCCAAGGTTCTCAAGCTGGGATTTGCCGTGATTTCGTCCATGGGCATATGGGAAGTAGCTCAGCCAATCATGATCAGCCTGTCTGAGCGACTCGAGGAGTCCTGCTTTGCCGCGGTCCTCGATGGTGACGAGGTAACTTATGTCGCCAAGGCGAATTCCAAGCGACTGGTGAATATTGGGATTAACGTCGGCAGCCGCGCACCGGTGCACGCGGTATCAACGGGTCGCGTACTGATGGCCGCTCTACCCGATAGTAAACTGCAGCAATATCTGGATGGCGGCGACTTCGAAAAAATAACGCCTTTTACCGTAGTGTCCAAGGTCAAACTCAGAGAGGAAATCGAAGAAGTTCGCGCGCTGGGCTGGTCGATCGTCGATCAGGAGCTGGAGATTGGCCTGCGCTCTATATCTGTGCCGCTACGGCACACGGACGGCGAAGTGTTCGCCGCCCTGAACGTATGTTGCCCGAGCGCACGCATTTCGCCCGAGGAGATTCGCACACGCATCCTGGGAGAGCTGCTTACTGCGTCCAAGGAAATCACCATGGGCTTACAGTCTTCCTAAGCAGCGAGTCAGCCCTCCGGGCGCCAGCGCTTGAGAAAAAAAGCGTAGTTGTCGGGTAATACCGAATAGGGCTCCGGATGGCCGAGAGACGCTGCCGCGTGATAGGCAAAATTAGGGTTTGCCAGCAAGCCACGCGCCATGGCCACCAGATCCGCATCGCCATTTTCTATAATTTTGTTTGCCTGCTGCGCGGTGGTAATCAGCCCTACCGCCATGCTTGGCAAATGAGCTTCCTCGCGCACTTTGCGCGCAAAGGGCACGAGGTACCCCGGCGACGGAGGCACACTTGCCCTACCGGAAGCGCCGGTGATACCGCCAGAGGAACAGTCTATAAGATCAACACCGGCTTCCTTCAGCGCCCGAGACAGTGTCACCGTGTCCTCAATCGTTACGCCGCCTTCCACACCGTCTTCCGAGGACGCGCGATAAAGCACGGGGAAATCATCCGGCACGACCGCACGAACTGCACGGGCGATTGCGACCGGGAACCGCATACGCGCGGCAAAATCGCCCGCCCACTCATCCTGGCGCTGGTTGGATAATGTGCACAGAAAGCTGTGAATGAGATAGCCGTGAGCGCCGTGAATCTCCACAAAATCGAAGCCCGCTGCTAGAGCGCGGCGCGCAGCGTCGGCAAAGCTGTCAACCAGTCTGTGCACCTCCTGCGTGTCGAGTGCTCGTGGCGCGGGCCAGTCTTCAGTCAGTCCGATAGCACTGGGAGCGACTGCTTCCCAAGCCTCATCCACAAAATTATTCACCAGCGGAGCAGCGCCGTTCATTGGCGTTGCTGCACTGGCCTTACGCCCCGCATGTGCCAGCTGAATACCCACCGGCACACCCTGGCGATGATAGATATCGACAACGGACTTCAGGCCTTCGATATGTTCGTCTAGGTAGATTCCAAGACACCCGGGAGTGATGCGCCCATCCCGGGTAACACCGCTGGCTTCCAGCACAGCGCCACCGACCCCACCGAGTGCAAAACGACCGTGATGGGCTGTATGCCAATCATTCACATACCCATCGTCGGCGGAGTACTGGCACATCGCCGACACAACAATCCGGTTAGGGAAAGTGACTGAGCGCAGCGAAAAAGGCCTAAAAAGCGCCGGTATATCCCGAACTGCGGGCTGGCTATCCGACTCGCTCATGCGACGTTCTGCGCATCGGCATCCAGACCGGCCATCAAAGCATCCATGTGCTGCATAAGGACGACAACTTTGTCGCGCCGCTCGAGGTCAGCGGGGCCGAGATCCGCAAAACGGGTAATCGGCGGACGTACATCGCCGGTGGGATAGCCCGCCGCTGCGCTGAGCGCTTTGGAGTAACACTGATGCCCGTAGGTTGGATGTCCCTCAGCAATAACCTCATCGATCTGTTTCAGCACACGCTGAATAGATGCTGCCGCGTCAATGCGACCCTCGACCAGTAAATCCCAGATTCGGCGGGTGCTGTAAGGCAGGTAATTCCCATAAGGATTTACATATCCGACCGCTCCGAGCAGGAAGCTCTCAACCGGACGCTCTCCGGCAAATACATTCATTACGCCATCGGTCGCTTCGATAACGTCGTAAACGCGGCCCACATCGCAGCTCGCCTCCTTGATGTACCGGACGTTTGCGAAGGCCCGAGTGAGCCGCGCTACCAGGGCAGCGGACATATCGACGTTGGAGGTGATTGGGTTGTTGTACAACATGATGGGTAAATCGACCGCGTCGCAAATCGCGCCGTAATAACCGTATATCTCATCTTCGGTCGGTGTGTAGTAATAAGGCGGAATGATCATAAGCCCGTCAGCGCCCATGCTCTGCGCCTCACGACTATAGCGGACCGCGCGCTCGGTACTGGCGTCCATCGTGCCCACCAGCACATCCAGACGTCCAGCGGCATGCTCAACGCTGGTCTCTACCAGCAAACGCCGTTCTTCTTCGCTGACACACAGAAACTCGCCCGTCGTGCCCAGAACGATAATTCCGGGCACACCGCAGCTCACCTGCCAGTCAATAAAGTTTTTTAGTCGTTCGATGGAAATGCAATTACCGTCGTCATTAAAAGGGGTGACGGCGACTGTGTAACTACCAAGAAAAGTTTTACTCATTTACTGCCC
The DNA here is from genome assembly GCA_045105635.1 of Congregibacter sp. Classification (GTDB taxonomy): domain Bacteria; phylum Pseudomonadota; class Gammaproteobacteria; order Pseudomonadales; family Halieaceae; genus Congregibacter. The sequence goes on along the minus strand of JBGCDU010000004.1, from coordinate 55,413 downwards.
ACGAATATTATGTGCGAATAGTGTTTGGTATATTTGTCGATCCGCGCTGCCGTAGAAAACACAGCCATCTCTGCGTTACCCCGAAGCGTTAGCCCGAAGCGTTACCCCGAAGCGTTAGCCCGAAGCGTTAGCCTGCAGCATGAGTCCATACCCTGAGGTCACAGCTGGGCGGGCGAATCGATTGAAAAGCCTGGAATTTGGCGCATCGACGCACCGCTTTTGAGTGTACCATTCGCCTTTGCGTCGCGTACAGACGTTAGCATAGCGCACGAATCTGGAATTCCACGGCATGCAACTCCCCCTTCGAAAACGCGTAGACGTGGCCATTATCGGCGGCGGCATAACCGGCTGTGCCGCCGCTTGGTATCTAGCGCAAGACGGCGTCAGCGTCGCACTGTTGGAGGCAGGGGAACTCAATGCTCAAGCGTCTGGCTCCAACGCAGGAAGCCTGCACGCACAGATACCACACGACACGTTTTTGGAACTCGGTGACAGCTGGGCCGCGAGTTTCGCCCCTACGCTGCGCTTATTACGCACATCGATTGATTTGTGGCGCGCTGCCGATGCCGCGTTTGACGGAGCGCTCGACGTCCGCGTGAATGGCGGACTGATGCTCGCATCAACCAGTGAGGAAATACGTGCGATTGAGCGCAAAGCCCGCTTTGAGCGGGACGCGGGCACCAGCGTCGACATCATGGACCTTTCAAGCCTCACCGCCATGGCTCCATACCTGTCTACAAAGCTTATTGGTGCTGGCTACTGTGCCGTCGAAGGGAAAGCGAATCCCCTTGTCGCGGCGCCAACTTTCGCTCGCGAAGCGGAGGTGGCGGGCGCGCAAATTCTGCGCCGACAGCCCGTTTTAGCCATGCAGTCCATGAAGACCGGTTACCAATTGCGGACCGAAGACGCCGTCATTGAGGCCCATCGCGTGATTATCGCGGCGGGGGCCGGCACATCATCGGTCGCCGCTTTTCTGGGTATCGCCAAACTGCCAATTCAGTCGATGCCGATTCAGGTCAGTGTCACCGAACCCGTGGCCCCATTGATCGGACAATTGCTTTACTACGCCCGTGCACCTCTGACCATGAAACAGACCAGCGCAGGCACTATCCTTATTGGTGGGGGCTGGCCAGCGCGTCTGGACTCGCACCACAGGCCTATTCCGGACCCTCACTCATTGGCGCAGAACCTGGGTCTGGCGCTGGAAGTGGTTCCGCAACTTGCCAACATCACGCTGATGCGCACCTGGGCAGCGATGGTCAACGGGACCGACGATTGGAAGCCTATTATTGGAGAGCTGCCCGGGAAGCCAGGCGTATTTCTAAGCTATGTACCGTGGATGGGTTTCACCGGGGGACCCGCGGCTGCACGGATTGTCGCCAGTCAAGTTCAGGGGCGTGTTGCGGAGCTCAATCTGGCTGTTGATTCGTTTGCACCACGGTAGTGCGCGCCACATGCGCTGAACGGAGCATCGGTAAAAAAACGGCCTAGTGTTTGAGGATTTTGCTGACAAAATCCTGAGTGCGCTCCTCCCGGGGCGCATCGAAGAGTTGCTCCGGCGACCCCGTCTCCACGACATAGCCATCATCCATCATGACCACCCGCGTCGAAACCTCGCGCACAAAGGCCATTTCATGCGACACCAGGAGCATGGTGATGCCCTCGCCGGTCAGTCGCCGAATGGTGTCCAGCACCTCATTTACCCGCTCCGGATCCAGCGCCGAGGTCACTTCGTCCAACAGCAGTATTTCCGGTTCCAGGGCGAGCGCACGCGCAATGGCAACACGCTGCTGCTGGCCACCGGATAGCTCATCCGGATAGGAATCGAGCTTGCTTTCCATTCCCACCCGAGCCAATAGCTCCCGCGCCAGTGCCTCCACTTCTTGCTTGGGTCGCTTCTGGATTTTGACGGGCGCAACGCTGACGTTCCCGAGGACCGTCATATTCTGAAACAGGTTGTACTGCTGAAACACGATCGCGAGCCGTGAACGCAGCGCGCGCAAACTCTGCCGACTGCGGTAATCAATGGCCTCTCCATCGAACTCAACCACGCCGCCGTCCGGTCGGGTTAAACCGACCAGCGAGCGCAAAAACGTGCTCTTGCCGGACCCGGACGGACCAATAAGACTCACAACTTCGCCGCGGTCCGCGCTCAGCGACACGTCTTTAAGCACCCTCTCCTTGCCATAGCAGCAGGACAGATTACGTACGTCGAGTAGGGGCAAGACGCTTCTCCAGATAAGTCCCAAGCAGGCTCAGGGGATAGGACAGCATAAAGTACAGCAACAACACCGCGCCAAAACCCAGCAGGGGAGAAAAGCCGCGGTTAACGAACATCTTTCCGGAGAAGGTCAGCTCAACCACACCGATGTGCGAAGCCAGGGAGGTGTCCTTGATAAACATGACGCCAAAGGCGATAGCCGGCGGGAGGATCACTCGCCAAGCCTGGGGAAGAATCACATACCAGAGCGTACGCAGCGGGCCAAAATTGAGCGTTGTCGCGCCATCCAGTTGCTGTGCGGGGACTGACTCAAGACCCGCGCGCACAATCTCCGACAGAAACGCCGTCGCGACCAGACATATCGCAATAGTCGCAATCATAAATAGCGAGGCATCCGGAAACAGGGGCTGAATGGCGTACAGAACAATGAACACAATGACCAGAAATGGAATACGTCGAAATATCTCAACATAGGTAATAGCGACAACTTTCAACGGGATAAGCCAGGCGCTGCGCGACTGTCGCAGGACAGCAATAAGCAACCCTGCGATAAACCCGATGGTGCAACCCATCAGCGTCATCGCCAGCGTACGCCCTGCCGCCTCCAGGAAAAACACCGTGTTGTAGTAGTTGAAAAAATTGGGCGCCTCGAACCAGATTCGCTCCCACATCAGAAGAACCTCCCGCGCACGCGAAACGCGAAACGGCCCAGCAGCGCGAGCGCCGCACTGGCCATCAGCGTGAGTCCGACATAGATCACTGCGACCACCGCAAAGGTCTCCAGCGTGCGCAGGCTGACCGAGCTTATGTTGATCGCTCGTCCGGTTAACTCTTCAACGCCGAATAAGGCCGCAATAGAGCTACCCAGCATCAGCCAGATAAAGAAGTTCGACAGAGGCGGGAAAATTGTCTTCGCAATATGCGGAAGGAGCACATGCCTGAGTATTTGCAGGCGGCCCATGTTGATGGTGAGCGCGGCGTCAATTTCGTTTTGCCGCACCGAAATAACGCCCGCACGAATGATTTCTGTGAGATAAGCCGCTGAATTAAGTGTCAAACCCAGGAGCACAGCGGTCATAGAGCCCAGCAAAATGCCGGCGTCGGGCAGCGCGTAATAGAGCACGAATATTTGCACCAGCGCAGGCGTATTGGTAATAAACACCACATAGGCGCCAATGGCTCGCTGCACTGGAGGTGGTCCGTAGACTTTTCCCAGGGCGCCAAAGAGACCCAGCACCGCACCAACAAAGAATGCGATAAACACAATCTGTAACGTGACCAGCGCGCCACCCAGCAGGTACGGAAGCTCTGCGAACACCTCACCGAACTGAAATGTGTAGTTCATCGTGGCACTGGGCCTGACTTTATAGTGACAAAAGCAAGGTCAGAAATAAGGCTGAGCAATGACTGGCACCGTCATTGGCGCTCCGAACCAGTGCTCCCAGCGCTTGTTCACATAGCCACTGCTGTGAAGATCGAAGAGCACGATATTAAGAAAATTGCGCAGGTCGTCATTGCCGCGGGCAAGGCCAATCCCGCAGTACGACACGTAGATGAGGTCATCCAGTCGCCGCCACTTGATATTGCGGTAGGTCTCGGTGAATTTCATAAAGAAGTCGATATTTTCGACCATTGCATCCGCGCGACCCTGAGCCAGAGCCCTCACTGTATCGGCATTGCCATCAACCAGCAGCGTCTTTGCCTTGGGCAACCTCTCCTTCAGCAACTCGACCGAGAGATTGCCACGCATGTTGACCAGGGTTACCGACGAATCGTTCAGGTCACGCCAGGACAGTGCGCTCGATCGATCGGTAGTCAGAACGCTCATTGCTTCTGTGTGCAAGGGCACTGTGAAATCGATAAGCCTCGCCCGGGCGGGGGTTCGCGTCAGTGCACCGAGTGCAATGTCAATACGACCTGATGACAGAAAAGCGACGCGCTGGGCCGTGGCTGTTGGCACCAGCTGCAGTTTCACATCCAATAGCTCGGCGATGCGGCCGGCTACATCGATGTCAAAGCCCTCGATCTGATTTGTCATGCCATAGGAACTCATGGGTGGGAAGTTTGGATTCACTCCCACTCGCAATGTGCCGCTGCTCACGATCCCATCGAGTGTTCTGATCTGGGCGAACGCCGCATGACTCAAGGCCAGACACACACTCAGCAGAAGGGCACAGACACGGGGAACAATGCGCTTGATCATAAAAATCCTGGAGAGGTTCATGGCACCGGTGTTCTCATAGCGAACAAACATTCTCAAGAGGCAGCTCAGTCATGTCAAGGTAACTCGGCGTCCACGGCGGTATTAGCGCCCGCGGCTCGATCGAATTCGGTGCTGGCGTCGTAGCAGGACGCCAACTCTGCGATTGCCATTGGCTTGAACGGAGGACGCGGAGCAAAAAAGCCCTCTTCCGGGGTGACGGCCGCGCCTGATTCACGAACCATTTGTACCACCAGCCCGGCACAGTAGCGCCCCTGACAGCGTCCCATACCCGCACGTGTTTCGCGTTTTATCGCGCCGATCGATGCGGCTCCAGTAGATAGTTGCGCGTGCAGATCACCTAATGTGACGCTTTCGCAACGGCAGATCACAGTGTCGTTATCGGCCGCGGCAAGGGCTTGAGATGGCGCATCGTAGATTGACCACAGCGCTGTTTGGAAGCGACGATGACGCGCCAGGGCTCGTCGGTGTTTATGTAACAAGCGACCGTGCGCGGCCTCTGGCAAATAGCCAAGATCGCGCGCGGCCTCGGCACCGGCCAGTGCGCCCTGGGATGCGGCAACGCGCGCGCCGCCCAAGCCACGGGCGTCTCCGGCGATGAAGACTTCCGGTGCCGTCGCGCTGCGTCCAACTTCATCCCGTCGAATGCTCAGAGCGGCAGCGGCCTCGACCAGACTGTGTCCTGCGCCGAGAGCGCGAGCAATCTCGGATTGCGCGAGGAACCCGTATCCCAGGCATACGGCATCCACTGCAAATCGAATCTCGCTTCCCGCCACAGGCATGCCCTGATCGTCGATTCTGGCAACGGAAACGCCCTCAACTCGAGCGTCGCCGCGCGCCTCAACCACCATGTGCTGATGTAACATTTGCACTCGGGACCGCGCCAGGCTCGCCATGTGCCCAACCCCATTGAGCACCAGCCCCGGCGAGGTCAGGCACATGCGAAAAATGTCCGCTGCGTTGCGCAGAGAGGGTGTTCTGGATAATTCAACAACCGCCACAACCTCGGCCCCCGCGGCGTCCAGCTCTCTCGCAACCTGCAAATTCAAAGGCCCGTTGCCCGCGACGAGCACGCGCTGGCCTGGCGCAGTTTGATAAGCGCGCAACAGCGTCTGGGCTGCACCTGTCGTCATCACTCCCGGTAGCGTCCAGCCGGGAAACGGCATGGGCCGCTCATACGCACCCGGCGACACTACAATACGCTGGGCGCTAATCAGCTGATTCCCAGTCGCGGTAGCGATAGCAACCTGTCCCCCGGGAAACGCACCCCACACTGTGGCACCAAATTGGAATTCAACGCCCGCATCAAGCGCACTTCGATACAGGGTAAGCCCCTCTCGGAATTGCGAGTCGATACGCGCCTCATCCACGTCAAAGCCCATGCCCGGCTGCTTGAAGTACTGTCCACCGGCTTTGGCGCGCTCATCCACAAGAAGCACGTCCGCGCCGCTACACGCCGCAGTTCGCGCGGCCGCAAGCCCGGCGGGACCGGCCCCGATGACCAGCACCCGCACCTTACGTCTATCCCAATCCTGCACGTCGCCGTCACAGGACCCTTCAGCATTGTCCAGGTCTCGCAATGCGGGTTGCCGTTCAACGCTGATGCCCGGGGCCGCCATCTCCATGCAAGCGCGTCGGGATCGGCCGTCGACAATAACCGAGCATTCGCCGCAAACGCCCATGCCACAAAAAACACCCCGTCGCTCACCCGTTGGGGTCTCGCGAAAGGCCACGCGGTTTGCGGCTATCAGGGCAGCTGCAATGGATTCCCCCGGACAGGCGTCAATCGCTTCTCCATCGTAGCTAAAGGTAAAACCTTCGCCGTTGCGCGCAATACCTGGCTGCCTTATTCGCATTCCACGACGCTCATGAGATAGTGAACCGCCAGACAGCGGGTCTGGAAGAACCGCAACACACCGCCCCTATACCGAAGTCCTCGGGGATCATCGTATATAGCTGGCACCGTTAATATCAATGGTGCTCCCGGACAGGCTGGGCACCGCGCCCCGGGAGAGAAAACACACCACCTCGCCTACTTCCTCCGGATCTACCCAGCGTCCCATGGCAAGCCCGGCGGTCACCTTGTCTTCGCCGCCCTGGCTGCGCGCAAACTCCTCAGACAGTCGCGTTCTGACCACGCCGGGCGCGATGATATACGCGTATATCCCGTCTTTTGCGTAGTTTCGGGCAATGGTTTGAGTAGCCGCCTTGATCGCTGCTTTGGATGCAGCGTAGGCAATCGTAGCGGGATTGCCTACGCCGCGCTGCGCGGCCCAGCTGGAAATTGTGATAATGCTGCCACCCCCGGCGGTGCGGAAGTCGCGGACGGCACGCCGCAGCATGCGCGCCGGCGCCATGACATTCACCTGCATACTCTCCTCCCAGGACTGATCCCAGGCATCCAGCTCCTCATCAACGCTGCCTGCGCCAATCATCGTCGCGGCATTGTTCACCAGCACATCAATACCACCGCGCCAGGCCGTGGCCTGGTCCCAGAGGTTTTCAACCTCGTCCAGCTTGTTGAGGTCCGCCTGCACCAGCAGCTTGCGCTCTTCGGGAATCCCGGCGGTAGCGGCCAGCGCGCCAGCCTTGTCGGCACCGTAATGGGCTACCAGCGACGCCCCAGCCTCGCCAAGCAAGCGTGCGGTGGCTGCACCAATACCTTTCGATGCCCCCGTCAGCAGAATGCGCTTGCCGGTCAAATCATCCATGTATCACCTCTTATTCATTGGGCCGCCAGCGCTTCGAAACGCGCAATCGCCATTGTCGTCGCCGGGGCGGTCTTCCTTGACAGGCTGAAAGCAGGGCATGGACTATTGCCAGCCTGTTAACTCTTGGGAGCGAGACTGTATGCCGCCAGGTCATCAAGACACAAGCACTGCGACACCCTCAAAGACCGCGATTGTAGGTGCCGGCAGTATCGGCGCGGCGTTTGCGCTGGTATTCGCAAGCGCTGGGCGCGAAGTATCCCTTTTTGATACTCAGCCTGAATCCCTGCACATCGCGCGCAGCTACATCGAACGGAGTCTGAGCGCTCTGGAACAGGAACACTTATTAAAGGTAAGCGTGGACAGTGTGCTGGCGCGCCTAAGCTTTTGTGACGATCTGGCAATCGCGGTGAAGGATGCCGCATGGGTCCACGAGTGCGCTCCGGAGCGCGCGGACGTCAAGGCCGAAATTTTCAGGAGGCTGGATGCACTCAGCCCTCCCGACGCTATCCTGGCGAGCGCGTCATCAGCAATACCCGCATCGGCATTCGCCGAGCACATCAAAGGCAGAGCGCGCTGCCTGGTCGCACACCCGGGCAATCCACCCTTTCTTCTGCGTGTGATTGAGCTGGCTCCTGCGCCGTTTACCTCAGAGGACACCCTGGCACGAGCCCGTGCATTTGCGCACAGCGTGGAGCTCGACCCGATTCTCGTCCACCACGAGCCGGAGGGTTTCGTTTTTAATCGATTGCAAGGGGCGATGCTGCGGGAGGCCTACTGTCTCGTCAGGGACGGCGTGGCCTCGGTCGAGGATATCGATACGCTGGTGCGCAAAGGTCTGGGGCTGCGTTGGTCTGTGATCGGGCCATTCGAAACAGTGGATCTCAACACCCGGGGCGGTATTGCGGCGCATGCTGAAAAACTTGGCCCAGCCTATGCGCGTATGGGCAGCGAACGAGGGCAGGACGACCCCTGGACAGCGGAGCTGGTCGACACCGTCACCGCGCAACGGCGAGCGCTGATGCCTATGGACAACTGGAGCGAGCGGGTCGCCTGGCGTGATCGAATGTTGATGCGTCGACTCAGCAGCGCCAATGAGGACCTGAGTGACGCTTAAGCCGCTGCCACCTGTCTGATCGGCGCAGACCGGTGCGCTAGCGCCCGGCCGAATGTTCGCTATGCGTCGTTTAGTTCGCTATTCGATCAAATTTATTGACTCCCCCTCAAGACTAAGCGAAGGTTGGGTTGGCGCAGCGCCGGTTTTGGACCCCACTCGATAACTTTCTTAACAACCGCTTGCAACCCATGGCCATCGACCATTATCAATAACTGCCGGTGTAAAACTATCTTTTCGCATTGATCACTATCGCGAGGTGCATCATGACACGCTCACACTTCTGCTCACCTTACGCAATTTCCAGACTCCGCATTTGTATTGGAATCATGCTTTTTACGCTCTGCCAGGGGTCGCTGGCCGCAACCCCGCCCGCGGGCAGCGGCAGCTACAAAAGCCTTGTTCAACTGACAGACAATTTCTTCGCGTGGAAAAAGGCTGGCAGCAACCCCCTTGACCGCTCCGCACGGCAGGCGGCACAGCGCCTCGTGGAGTTAAAGGCCATGCAGGAAACCTTGGGTGACATGGCTGTGGCTGACTGGGAGCGCTCCCGGCAAGCGGATTTTCTGGCGCTGCGCGCCGCCATGGATCAGCACGACTTCATGCTTCAGGTATCCAAACCCTGGGAGAGGGACCCTGGCTTTTATGTCGATCGAATGCAGAGACTGACATTTGTGGACCTGCCTGTTTCCGGGGAGGAATTAGATGAGCTGCTGACCCGACTGCGATCAACAGTAGCGCTGGTCGACACCGCAAAGCGCAACCTTAAAAACGTCCCAACAGACTTTGCAGCCCTGGCAATTCACAATCTCACCCAGCCCGATGGCGTAGGACACGGCCACCCCTACCGTGCGGTTCCGCCCCAGGGGGTCATCGGCTGGTACTCCGATCTTCTGCAGCGCGCCCGGCAATCGCAGCCCGAGCTGCTGGGTGAAATTGAGACGGCCAGAACAGCAGTACAAAGCCTGCACGCATGGCTGCTCGAGAACCAGCCGAGCATGACTGGCCCGGCGGGGGTCGGTGAAGAGCTTCTCGACTGGTATCTGATGCAGGTCAAATTCATGCCCTACAGCTCCGATGATGTCGAGGCCCTGGCCGAGCGAGAACTGGAGCGAACCTGGGCGTTCTACGCACTGGAACAGCATCGCAACCGCGCGCTCCCGGAGCTGACGCTGCCAAAATCCCGGGAAGAATATGAAGCGCGCATCGACTCGGTGGATCGCGATGTTCGCTCCTTCATGAAAAAAGAAAGCTTTATCACCATACCCGATTACATACCCGATGATTTTCGGGAGATAGGCTTCAACGTACCCTGGATAGAGCGCGACGGGGGGCCGAACTACTGGGAGTCAATTCAATACCGGGATCCCTCACCCGATCATTGGCACGCGGTAATTCCGGGACATAAGGTTGACTCGCGGATGCTGGCCACCATCAAACACCCAATCCGCCGACATTTCCGCGATGGCGGACGCATGGAAGGCTGGGCGCTGTACCTTGAAGAAACTCCTTTGCAGCTCGGCTTCTACGAAGACCGGCCACGTACTCGAGAACTGATTTACAACTTCGGGATTTTCCGCTCCGCGCGCACCTTGGGCGACATCCGCCTGCAACGGAACGAAATCAGCATCCCGGAGGCGGTGACGTTCTGGCGCGCAAAAACACCCTGGCTGGATGGCAACGTGGCGCGCGTGGATGCGGAAATCTATCTGCGTCGACCTCCGGGCTATGGATTGGGCTACACCATAGGCAGCTTCCAGATGTACAAATTGCTCGCCGATCGCAAGCAGCAATTACGGGACGAGTTCGTGTTGGGCGAATTTCACGATCAAGTTATGGCCGCGGGCGCTATCCCCGTCGCCTTGATTCGCTTTGAACTCACGGGGCTGGACGATGAAATACAGGCCTTTTGGGACTATCAACCGCTCAGTGACAAACTCGCGGAGCTAGCCTCCGACCCCTGAAGGCTGAGGGCGAGAAACCAAGTCGAGCTTTCGCGCAGCTACGCCGCTTTGACGTGGCTGCCGCTGATCGAAGTCCACTCACCTTCCAGGCATGCTGCGGTACTTAACACTGACCGCCCGCTCGGCACCGCAATCCTCTTCGGTGGTCGGGTCCATATCCACCCCAGTCCATATCCACCCCGGAAAGGTGGCAGTCTGTGACGCAGAAAGTACGCTAGCCTTCGGAGAACAGCGCTCGCACGGATTTTAGCGTCGCCACCGCCGCGCGGCCCAACTGTTGCTTCGCCCGATAGATCACATAGAGAGGTACATCCAGATTTGGGTCATCCAACTCATGCACTACCATCTGTCCTGACGCACTCTCGGTTGCTACCGCCTCGCGTGGGAGTACCGCCACTGCGTCTCCGTTAGCGACCAGGTTCTTCATGGTGGCGACAATATCCAGGGTGTGGGCCGCCGTATAGTTCACCCCGGCCGCCGCACAGCGTCGATCCAAAGCAATACGCAGCGGAGTGTGACGAGTCGGTAACACCAGCGTGAGATCCTCCAGCATCCCCAGTGGAACTGGGGACGGAAGATCGACTCCCGGTAGAGTGACCACGCACAGACGCTCAGAACGTAAAAATTCCGAACGAACCAGATCCGAGCGAGGGTCGCCTAGTACCAGTGCGAGGTCCAGACGCCCATCTAACACGCGGGCATAAGACTGCTCGGTAACACCCTCGGAAACAAGCAGGACCACGTCGGGGTAACAATCGCGAAGTTCGCGAATAAGGGTCGCAGCGCCATTGATACAGGTTGAGGGTGTCATGCCCAGGCGCACGGAACCGCTGGGGTGCTGGTACCACGCGCGCAGCGAACTCTCGACGCGCTCCAACTGCTCCAAAATACCCTGCGCCTGCGTCAGCAGATAATGGCCCTGTTCGGTCAGCTCCACGCCTCGTCCAGTGCGGTTAAACAAGCGCGCATCCAGCTCTTCCTCCAGCAGACGAACGTGCCGACTGAGTGCAGACTGCGCCAAATGCACGGCTTCCGAGGCTTGGGAAAAACCGCCCGCTTCCGCGACCTTAACGAAATAACGTAATTGTTTGAGGTTCATATTCTTATTTCGAGATATCTCATTCCGCAATATAACAAGCAAGCGAGGCGCAAAACACGCTAACCTTAAGAAATAGTTGCCTGTCGGATCGAGTACAAACATGCGAATACACAAAGCCTATCAACCATCCACAGATGAACAGGCTCGACAAGCCTTCGTCGGCGCGCTCAAAAAAGAAGTCAATCACGGTCTTGAATCCGCACTCACGGCGCATTACGAGACGACGCTTTTGCCGAAATTTATCAAAGCGCACGGCGCCCCTCCGGCCGGGCGCGACGAAGGGCATAAACTGTTTGCGGATGCACCTCTGTTTCGGTTGTGGGGAGCATTAAACTATCTGTCCCAGGATCTCTTGTGGGAGACCTGCGGCGAGACCGTAGACCGGCTAAAACCGGTTTTCGAGGCACGCGCGCAAGACATAGAAGCGGGTGGCATTAAAGGTAGCCTGGCGCTGGACCCAGCTATTTCCCTGCCGTCGCCCATCGGCCAAACCGAAATCCATCGACAACCTGGCGGCTACTTTTTAGGTGATGCGCAGGGCGACCTCGCGGCGGCGCTGTTGTATACCGCTACGGTTGAAATCTACACGCGGGCCAAAGGATTCAAACGCAGCGACAGCGAAGGCAGTACACAAGTCGGTCGCATGTTTGCCGCAATGGTCCAGAAGTTCGCCCCGCAACTGAAACCCCGGCGGATCCTCGATATGGGTTGTGGCGTGGGACATATGGCCATTGGTATGAAGGAAGTCTGGCCCGATGCGGAGGTTGTCGGTGTCGACCTGTCGGCCTCATTTGTCCGACTCGGGCATCTGTGGGCTGAGGATATGGACCTGGCACTTGACTTCATCCAGGCGGATGCTGCTGCAACAGGACTCGAAAGCGATAGCTTCGACCTTGTGGTATCGCAGATCATGTTTCATGAGACCTGGCATGACAAAGTCCCGGCGATCATGCGCGAAGCGCACCGATTACTCGCTCCAAACGGCCTGTTTTTCAATGTAGATATTCCCTATCAACCCGAGCGCCTGACACTTCCGCAGCTGGTTACCAATGCCTGGCAGGTAGAGCACAACGGCGAACCATTCTGGACCGGCTTCGCCGACACAGATGTAGCCACAGCGCTTCGGGATGCCGGCTTCGGCGCCGCAAGCTTCACTCAGCACATGTCTCCCGGTGGTGGACGCGAATACTTTATCTTTGGCGGCAGCAAGGCGGCCGCAGACCAGGAGGAAGCCGCGTGAGCGAGCAGATATCCAATACACAAAACGAAGACTCAGAGAAGCCTGGCGACATCACCGTCCCAAGCATCGATACATTGATTGGCGAGCGCGCGGGCAGCAAGCCTGAATTTCTTGAGCAGATGGCGCCAGACAAGCTGATCAACTGCGTCATGCGCCTGGCAATGGAAGTGTCAGTTATCCGCGATCGCCTGGATATCTACGAAGCTGTGGTAGAGGAGGCGATCCCGGGGATGCAGGCTAAAATAGAGAACTTCGCCAGCAGTGAGGAAATAGAAGGACACCGTGCGCAGCGTCGCTCCGCATTGATAAAAAACCTGATGCGAGATCTGCAATAACGACTCCGGCGCACGGCGCGGCAACGGCACGACGACCAGTCTCACATCAACTACATCTCTACGAAAGGCAGTTTAGCTGGTGGGCGTGACCACCTCCCCCTGCGACGAACTATCGCCGGATGATGCCGAATCGCCGAGCACCTCCCGGCGCAATTCGCCGATCTTCTTTTCACTCAGGTCATACCGCATGAGCAAGGGCAGCGCGGCGAAGCACACCAGTGCGGGCACCAGCGACACGCCTAGGTGAATTGCGGTCAGCGCCGACTGGGGCTGCCCAGCGGCGGCGGCGTCTCCACTCAGCAAACCCATAGTCTGCAACAAAATACCGATCACAAACGGCCCCGCCGCGCCCGAGAGTTTTTCGACTGTCGTAAACACCCCGCTCATAACGCCTTCGCGGTTGCGACCCGTTTTGAGCCGATCAAATTCCATCGTGTCCGGAAGCATCGACAGCGCACAAAGCAAAGTACCGTTGGATAATATGCCCAGCACCACTGCGCGGGCATAGAAAAACACGTCTGACTCACCCGGCGCCCACAACCACCAACTGCAAAGGCCCACGCCGTAACCAAAGATCGACACCATGTAGATTTCGCGTTTACCAAAGCGGCCAATGACCACGCGCCAAATCGGCACTGATGCAAGACCGCACAAACTGAACGTCATCAGGTAATAACTGATGTCTCCCATCGGTCGCTCGAGTACATATTGAAAGAAGAACGGCGTGCAGGCCAAGGCCAGCGCGAGCACCATCAATTGCAGCAGCTTGACGAGAGTAAGCAGTCTGAACGGTCGATGGGCAAATACCTCAACCATATCCTTGAGACTGTTGCTCCAGGCGCTTCCACCCGCCACGGATTGCTTGGCCTGGCGGCTCTCAATGCGCGCGCTGCGTACGCTGCTGGTGCCGGCGAAGGCCAGCAAACCACAAAGCACCACAAACGCACCCAGGCTGACGCCGAGCAGAGCGTAGCCCTCCCGAGGCGTATCCGTGATGCCGACAATCCAGGGGCCGCCGACCGATCCGATCATGACACCCACGATCAGAAAACCGACCCGCATAGACATCAGGCGTGTACGGCCGTTATAGGACTCCGCGATGTCCGGTGTCATCGCCAGATAGGGCACTGCAAAGACGGTGTAGCCTGTGGACTGCAACAACAGCAGCACCACGACCATCGCAATCAGCGCCGGCCCATCGAGCGCTGGCGCGTTGAAAAGCAATGCAAAGCTGACGCCGAGAAGCACGCTGCCCAGCAACAAATACGGCCTGCGTGGTCCCCAGCGATGTGAGGTCCGATCACTGATTGCCCCCATCAAGGGGTCCGTCACCGCATCGTAAAGCTTGGTAAACAATAATAGGGAACCGGCCAGCGCCGGCGATACGCCCAGTATCTGCGTCAAAAAAAACAGACTAAAGAGAGCCATCGCGTTGTAGACGGCTCCGGTTGCGAGAGAGCCAGCGGCCCAACTCCACTCGGCAGTTTTAACGCTCATTTGAAACTCACGGAACGACCGCTGTGATGCAAACGCTCAAGGACGTAACTGCCGCCAACGCTACCAAAATTGATACGCAATTCGTCGTCGCAATACGCCACATCGGAGTGGAATTTGCCCGCGAATTCGAAACTCAGCGGGTAATCGCTCTCGAGACCAAAGGCCTCACGCAAAGCGTGTTCGTCACGCCCATCCGAACTCAGTAACTCCACTTTTCGAAACGTCACTTCGTAGCGCTGGCGGTTCTCGGAGCCATCTGCGTATTCGCCGCGTGTGATTAACATCGCTTCTGCATCACCCGATGGATTGCGGATATACGCAATATTGTTGTATTCCTTGGTCTGGGCATGAATCTCTTGCTCCAGCCCCGTCACGCGTATTGGCAGTTTCGGAAACTTGTTAAATGACTGGAAAGACATCAGCGTGTCATGTTCCAGTGACTTGCCCGCGGTGTGCCTTGGGCCGAACGACGCAAACAGCGTACGCCACGGCGAGGCAACCTTGTCCTGATGATCCAGTGGGTCAGGCAGCGGGGTCATTTCGGCAAGTTCCTTAATCGCTGACATCAGCTCGTCAAACTGCGCATCCGAATACTGACCTTCGCTGTCCGCCGCGTCGATAAGATGGCGCACCCTGAATTTCATTGCCTCAAGATCCTTGCCCAGCTGTACTTCTGCACTCATATCGAGCCTCCTATTTGCGCGATGTGGTTGACGATGAGCCTTGCTGCGATCGCCAGTCGTCGTTGCGTACTCGCACCGGTACGAAGGCGCTCAAACGAAAGCCTGCTCACTGGCTACACTCTGGATCATCGACTGGCGGAGCAGAAATTCGCGGCGCAGCGTGTCGTCACTGGCGGTCTTTTTCATTTCCCGTAACTTCATATCATGTTTCTGGCTTGGGTTGTGCTCCAGAAAGCGCTTGTTCTCAATGGTCTGTGCCTGAATAAAATCATGGGTAACGGATCGCCGCTGCTTGTCGAACAGCTTGAACAGCTCATCATCATGTCCGCTCGCATAGCTCTCAATCACCTTTTGGCTGAGGTTCCAGGCATCGTGAATCCCGCTGTTCATCCCAAAACCGCCGAGCGGGTTGTTCAGATGCGCCGCATCGCCTATCAGGAACACACGACCAAAGTTAAAGCTCTCTGCCACACGCTGGTGCACGCGGTACACCGTCCGATGCTTGGTCTCTACCTCCGGGATCCCAATCAGGTCGCGAAACACGCGCTCCTTGAAGGGGTCGTCTAGCAGCGTTGCGTTTTCCAGCTCGTCGCTCACTGGCACCAGCACACGCCAGGCACTGGGCGCACGCAACAGCACCAGCCACTCCTCTTCATCGGCAACGTAATTGACGTTCGCCAGATTAGGAAGATGCTCGGATAAGTCGATCTCCGTAGAGAGACATACAAACTTTTCCGGGTACGTGAACCCTTCGAACTTCACATCGAGCCACTTGCGTACTATCGAGTTGCCACCATCTGCGGCAATCAGATAATCGCAGCTGAAATGACGCATCGCATGCGGGGCCTCAACGTCGACGTCGACGCCATCGTCCTTGCGATCGAAACAGACGACCGAATGGTTATAGAGCATCTGCACATTGGGCATCTTACGCAGAGCATCTTCCACGACGTTCGCCATTACGTGCTGCTCGCACTGCAGTCGAAACGGAAATCGCGTTGCATCCTCAAGCTCACCAAAATCAAACGGTACTACTTCACCGCTCTTGCGCTCGCGGAAATGGTATATCGGTGCCTTGAGACCGTATTCCAACAGCGGCTCTATTACCCCGAGGTCATCAAGAATCTCGAGGGTTGGCGGGTGAAAGGTCGAAGCACGCAAGTCTTGCGCTCGCTCGCCGTGCTTCTCGCACAAGACCACATTGAACCCTTGTCGTGCTAGTGCAAGCGCCATGACAGAGCCTACCGGGCCCGCTCCAGAAACCATGACCTGCGTTTGTTCTCGCTCGCTCACGTAACTCGTCCTCTCTTAAACAGTGTTCAATGTACGTGACTGAAGTGCAGTCAGATATGAATTTTCGAGATTTCAGTCATGCAAGAACAGTGCGCGACACCGATGGTATCCGTGTTTACGGAACGACGCCTATGAACTCAGCCAGCAAAAGCTGCGTATGTGTAAGCAAATCCAAGCCTGGCGGCTAGCGAATACCCGCAAGCGTCGATGCACCGCCATCTCAGTTTGCTATGGCAACTTTCACAAACTAAGACAGCTACGTTGAGCAGGAAATGCTAGTTTGCGCAACACCAATCACGCTATTCATCAGAGGCGCGCGTGTCACGGTTGCCATCAGTGTCACAACAGCCACGCCAGCCAATCTCGAAGGGAACCTCTAAAAAATGCCACAGGTAAAGAACGTAGCTCAGATAAGCGCAGAATTCGGGTTGGCGATACCCAACTGCATTCGTCCTTTCATCGCGGGCCAGACCCGGGACGCCGTGGATCCACTCGAGCCGATGACGCACATCTGTCCATCGACAGAGGAAAAACTCTATGACATTCAAAGCTGTGGGAAGGCCACAGTCGATATGGCCGTCGCGGCAGCGCGAGACGCCTTTGAACACAGCGGCTGGTCGCGGCTCTCACATGCGGAGCGCAAACCCGTTCTGCGTCGCCTCATAGACTGTATCAGTGCACATCAGGACGAGCTTGCTGCCATCCAGGCTTTGGAAGTGGGCTTACCACTATCCGGCCTGAAAGCCATGCATATGCCAAGAGCGATGGAGAACTTCGACTTTTTTATCGAGGTTGCGGGCACTATGGGTGGGCACAGCTATACCCAAACCGGACGCTATACGTCGCTGGTTACCAGAGAACCCGCTGGCGTGGTCGCTCTGATCACACCGTGGAACGCGCCGCTGGTGCTTTCGTCGATGAAGATGGCCGCAGCCCTGGCGCTGGGTAACACCTGCGTCATCAAAGCTTCGGAATACTCACCATGGTCGTTGTCTCGATTTATGGAAGTGCTTCAGGAAGCCGACTTGCCGCCCGGGGTTATCAATCTGGTCAACGGACCGGGCGCTGTTACCGGCCAGGCGCTGGTCGAGCATCCCGAGGTGGATGTAGTTGGTTTTGTCGGCGGCACGGAAACCGGAAAATCGATTATCCGCTCCTCTGCAGAGGGGATCAAAAAAGTGGGTCTTGAACTCGGCGGCAAGTCGGCCAACATCGTTTTTGATAACGCCGACATTGATGCGGCCGTCGACGGCTCGCTTATCGCGATATTGGCGGGCAACGGGGAGCAATGTCTGGCCGGCTCGAGAATACTGCTTCAGGAAGGCGTCGCCGATGCGTTTATCGAGCAGTTCACCCGGCGCTTGGGCAATATTGTGATCGGCGATCCATTTGCGCCGGACACGGAGCTTGGCCCGCTGGCCTTTGCAAGGCACCGGGACAAAGTAATGAGCTACGTTGACATCGCCACGGCCGAGGGTGCTGAGGTGCTGACAGGGGGGCAGTTCGCGGAGGGTTTTGAGCGCGGCTATTTTGTTGAGCCCACCGCTGTACTCGCGCCCGACAACTCCCTGCGCGTATGTCGGGAAGAAATTTTCGGACCCTTTGTGGCTATCCAGCGCTTCAAAACAACCGAGGACGCACTCACGATTGCCAACGACTCACCGTTCGGTCTTGTCAGCTATGTCTGGTCGGAGCACTTGCCTACCGTAATGGAGGTCTCACGCGGCATTCGCGCAGGAACGGTATGGGTCAACACACCGCTGACCCGCGACCTGCGTGCTCCGTTTGGAGGCTACAAACAATCGGGTATTGGTCGCGACGGCCTGCACGCTTCGGTGGAACTAATGACCGAGGAGAAAACCACCATGCTTCCCAATGCGCCGCTATGGATACCTAAAATGGGGATGGATACGTGAAAAACATGCTTCGCACCTTTAAGCGTTCAGCGGCAAAGCCTCTGGCAGTAACCGCGTTGCTGCTGTTTTGGAACCGCGCAACTCCCGGCGTTGGCCCAGACGCCTGCAAATACCGATACTGAACTGGCTCCCAACATAAACGTCAAGCGGGCCATGCTGGCTACCTGAGTAAGCGACTGTGGATATCAACGGGCAACGGCGAGGCCCGCTTGTGAACGGGGCAAACAGACGCGGGCCTGGGAGCCGACGCGCAGCTACGGCCCGGGCACCCCTTTCAAAGCACCGCACAAGACGCCCTATCTTGCGTCCAATTTTTTATACCGGCGGCTTCGGCGGACAGCGTGTATCCATAGTGCCGAGCCTCGAGCTGGTTGTCGCGCGCGTCGGCAACGCGGCAAAAAGAACGACACGCAACTGAAGCCATGGAGCTGAAGCTCCACAAATTGTTGCTTCATTTGCTGGTTTGCCAGTCAGAATTGACGGCCGCCTTCTGTACTGGACGCTAAGGTATTAAGATATATCTTTATATGTTTTGTCAGTCACTTACGGGAAGCACATGGAAACCAGCAGCAAAACTGCGCGAGAAATCTACCAGGACGTCAAAAACAACCCGGCCCGCAAACGTTTCGGCTTTGGAGAAAAAGCCGTGCTGGTCAACATCGATCCGCAAAAAGCCTATACGCGCACCGATCTGTTCAAGACAGCCTACGAAACTGACCCTCGACAACTCGAATACGTAAACGATCTGTCGCAGCGCTGTCGCACGCTCGGTTGGCCCGTGGTGTGGACGCACGTTGCCTACATGGACTCTGCCGAAGATGCCGGTATCTGGGGCACCCGTACCGACACCCCGGATTCTCTGCAGAACATCAAGTTTGACTCAGAGCGCAGTGAGTTTGATGACCGGCTGGAAATTGACCGCGTCCGGGATGTTATCTATCTGAAAAAAATGCCTTCAGCATTTTTTGAGACGCAACTACAAAGCTTACTGGTGTGGCACAAAGTCGACACGGTGATACTAACCGGTGGATCTACCTCTGGCTGCATCCGCGCCACCGCCGTGGACAGCCTGTCGCGCGGCTATCGCACCATCGTTCCGGAGGAGTGTGTCGCGGACAAACATGAGAGCTACCACTTCGCAAATCTGACCGATCTTTCGCTCAAGTATGCGGATGTGCTGGACGTTGCCGACGTGCAAAACTGGCTGAATCAACAGTCAGCGAAATAGTTATGGACAACGCCCTCATGGACAGTAGCCGAGACACCAGAAAAGAAGACCCCGCTTTTTACGATTACTGGGCCTACCGCAATCGTCCGGTGATCCGCTGGCCCGGCAACGCCCGCCTCGCATTCTGGGTCGCGCCCAACATCGAATACTACGAGTTGAATCCGCCCGCGAACCCGCAGCGAAAAGCCTGGCCCCAGCCCTACCCAGCCATTCAGGGTTACGGCATTCGCGATTACGGCAATCGGGTAGGGCACAAACGTCAAATGGATCTGCTCGACAAATACGGCATACGCGGCTCCATTTCCTTATCCACAGCACTGTGTGATCACCATCCGGAAATCATTGAAATGTGCGCCGCCAGGGAGTGGGAATTTTTCAGTCACGGCATCTACAACACGCGTTACACCTACGGCATGTCCGAGGAACAGGAGCGCGAGATGATTCGTGATGCCATGCAAAGTATCTACACGCACACCGGGCAACACTGCGGCGGTTATCTTGCGCCTGCCCTGTCGCACTCCGAACACACCCTGGACCTGTTTGCCGAGGTGGGTACAGAGCTGCACGGTGACGACGCCGGATTCTACACTTGCGATCTGTTCCACGATGACCAGCCCACGCCGATTGCGCTGCGCAGCGAGAAACGCTTTGTATCGGTTCCTTATTCTCTGGAAATGAACGACACCATCGCGTATCTGGTCAACAAGGTGGAGCCGCGGCGCTATGGTCAGATTCTCAAGGACTGTTTCGACAGACTGTATCAGGAAGGCGAAACCTCCGGCACGGTCATGTGTATCCCCACACACAACTACCAGGTGAGCTGCCCGCATCGGTTGCGCGCCTTTGAAGAGGCGCTGGAATACATTACCGGACACAGCGATGTCTGGGTCACTACAGGACGCGAGATAGCGACTCACTACCTCGATCATTACTACGAGAGCAGCCTTGCGGACATTCAGAGCAAGCGTGCGGAGAGCGGCCCATGAGTCTTGGCAAGGAACATCTTGAATACCCTCACCGCAGCCACGGAATGGATCATGAGCGTTACGAGTGGTCCATGCTTGCGGATCGCAAGCCCGTGCAGTGGCCGGACAATTCCTCGCTTGCCCTATGGGTGAATGTAAGTCTGCAATTCTTCCCAATGAATCAAAACGGCGTGCCATTCGCGCCCCCGGGCGGAATGACCATGCCCTACCCGGACCTGCGTCATTACACGCTCCGCGATTACGGCAACCGCGTGGGCATCTATCGAGTACTTGATGCGCTGCAATCGCGCGATATCCGCGCGAGCTTTGCGGTAAACGGTCAACTTGCTGAGCGCAACCCGGGGCTGGTCAAAACGCTGGCTGAGTACGGCGAAATTGTTGCCCACGGCTGGAATATGGATACCCTGCATTACGGCGGGCTCGATATGAACCTCGAACATGAGCAAACTTTACGCACGCTGGAGGCCCTGCGATCTGTATCCGGGCAGTCGATTCGCGGGTGGCTCAGCCCGGCTCGCAACGAAAGCGAAAACACGCCTGAACTCATTGCCGAGAACGGTATCGACTACCTCTGCGACTGGGTGAATGACGATATGCCCTACCCATTTTTTACGCAACAGGGCCCGTTGACCGCGCTTCCGCTATCCACAGAACTCGAAGATCGCTTCGTCATACAGAATAACCAGCACTCGGAAGAATCCTGGAAAGAACAGGTCTGTGACGCCGGCGACATGCTGCTTTCTGAAGCCCGGGCGGAAGGCGTAGAAGGCGAACGGGGAGCAGGCCGATTGTTGTCGCTCAGCCTGCACCCCTGGCTGATCGGACAACCTCATCGCATTTCCAAACTGGAAGCCGTACTGGATTACCTGCAGCAACAGCCCGGCGTATGGACGGCGTCCCCCGCAGAGATCGTGGACTGCTGGCGCTCGCAACAGTAGCGCTCTGTGCGGTGATGTTTGAAGTGTCGTTTACGGTGATGTTCGCGTTTACAAAAGACACATGGAATTAGACTTATCTTGCTATATCATTAAGGCTAATGATAAGAGATAGACCATGAGCTCTTTGGACGACATTTTAAGCCAGATGCAGAGCCGCGAGCTGCGTCAGGACGCCCCGACGCCGCTGTACTTTCAGCTCTATAGCCTGTTAAAGCAGTGCATTCTGAATGGCACGGTGGCCAACGGCACGCAAATGCCCACAGAGCAACAGTTGGCGGACGCCTTCGGCGTATCGCGCATCACCGCCAAGCGTGCAATGGATGAACTGTCCGCAGAGCATTTGGTGGAACGCCGCCGCGGCAAAGGCACGCACGTCACCTACGAGTATGTTCCCAAGCCAGTGCAGGCACCGCTAACCGGCATGCTGCAGGAAATCGAAAGCATGGCCAGGCACTCAGAAGTGCGCCTGATCACCTGCAAGCAAGCAAAGCCAACAGCTGATATTGCCAAGGTGCTCGGCATCCAGAATACAGGGAAGGCGCTCTCGTTGATCCGTGTGCGGTCGCGAGATGACCAACCGTTTGGGCACTATGCGAGCTGGACCGTTGGCCTCGGTCCATCGGTGACACGGAAAGACTTCTTAAGCACTACCCGCCTGGAGATTTTCCGTCGTAACGGGCTGGACATTACACATGTGACGCAGACCATCAGCGCCGAATCCGCAACGGCAAACCTCGCGGAACGACTGGACACCACGGTCGGTGCGCCGCTCATCAGCCTGGTGCGGCAGTCCTACACCACGACCGGTGGACAGGAAAAAATCGTCGATTACCTGCATGCGCACTATCACCCGGAACGATTCGAGTACCAAATGGACTTACGCCTCGACGGCGCTAGCTGACTGCGGCGTTGCCGTCATAAACCCTTTCGGCAAGCCCGCGTCTGGCGTAAAACCATAAAGCTCCGTTTCGGGCAGTGCCGCGGCAAGAACGCGCCGCGCTTCAAACAGGCGCTCAAAGTTTATACCGGTGCGCAAGCCCATACTTTCCAAAAGAAACACCAAATCCTCGGTAACAATATTCCCACTTGCCCCCGGCGCGAAGGGACAACCGCCGATCCCACCCATAGAGGCGTCCACGGTCGTAAGACCCACTTCCAGCGCCGCCATGACATTGGCAAATCCCTGGCCCCGCGTATTGTGCAAATGGATGCCGGTGAGCGCCTCGCGGCCGAGTAGTGAGTGAATGTTGCGCGTGTAATCCCGTACCTGCCGCGGACTCGCAAAACCCGTGGTATCCGATAGTCCGACCTCATCACACCCAGCCGCCATCAGCTTTTCCGCCATCTCGAGAACCTTGCGCTGAGGTACTTCGCCCTCAATGGTGCAACCAAAGGCTGTCGATAGCGAACCCTCAAACTTGGGTCTTTGCGACTCCGGTAGCGCATCGATTTCCTCGCGAATGGCTCGCACATCGTCCAGCACCTGTGCATGCGTGCGCCGCAGGTTTTTCAGACTGTGCGTTTCGCTAACCGACAGGGGAATAGTCATCTTGTGCGGCTTAACTCGCAGAGCATCGCGAGCTCCACGCAAATTGGGCACTAGCACCGCGACCGACAGCCTCGGTATCGCTATTGCGAACTCGACAATTTCAGCCGTATCTGCGAGTTGCGGTAGTAACTTGGCAGGGACAAAAGAGCCCACTTCGATTTCCGGCACCCCCGCCGCTGCGAGGGCCGTAATCCATGCTTTTTTGTCTTCTGTTCTCATGATGGGCGCGATACTCTGCAGTCCGTCTCGAGGGCCTACTTCACTGATTTCTATATCGACAGAACTCACTTTTACTCCAGATTTATCCACGCAGCGATGACATCCTAATCCTCGGCCCATGTCTTTGACATATTGTTATATCATACTGTCTTTACCTCCGGCGCCTCAACTCTGCACCGGTAAAAGCAATCGAAAAAGGACTCTTAATGGCTGACTCGGCACAACCTCTCGCCGGCATTAAGGTGGTCGAATTCACGCACATGGTGATGGGGCCGGCAGCAGGTGTAATCCTCGCAGACCTGGGTGCGCAGGTCGTGAAAATTGAGCCGCTGACAGGGGACAACACCCGACGACTCAAGGGTAGCGGCGGTGGCTATTTCAGTATGTACAACCGCAACAAATCCAGTCTTTGTCTGGACCTGAAGTCTGCGCAGGGCTTCGAGCTTGCGAAAGACGTTATCGCCGCCAGCGACATCATGATCGAGAATTTTCGCCCGGGGGCCATGGACAAGCTGGGCCTCGGTTACGCGGCCATGAAAGAGCTTAATCGTGGGCTCATTTACTGCTCCCTGAAAGGCTTCCTGTCAGGCCCCTACGAGCATCGGACGGCGCTAGACGAAGTCACCCAGATGATGGGCGGCCTGGCGTATATGACCGGCCTCCCCGACCGACCCATGCGCGCGGGAAGCTCCGTGATCGATATTACCGGCGGCATGTTTGGTGTCATCGGCATCCTCTCAGCGCTCGAAGCGAGGCATCTCACCGGCGCTGGACGTCACGTTACGAGCTCCCTGTTTGAGACCACCGCTTTCATGGTCGGCCAACACATTGCCCAGCAGGGTGTATCGGGCGAAGAGCCGCCACCGATGTCGGTGCGCCGCAGCGCCTGGTCGGTCTACGATATTTTTGAATCCGCCGAGGGTGAGAGAGTGTTCGTGGGCGTGGTAAGTGACAGCCTCTGGCAGCGTTTCTGTGAGGAGTTTGATCTGGACGCGCTCCTGGAGGACCCGGCGTACGCGACCAACAATGATCGGGTACAGCGCCGCGATGTGCTTGTCCCAGATATTCAGAGACTGTTCGGGAGCATGAACAAAGACGAACTCATGGCGCGTCTCGACCGCGCG
The DNA here is from genome assembly GCA_045105635.1 of Congregibacter sp. Taxonomy (GTDB): domain Bacteria; phylum Pseudomonadota; class Gammaproteobacteria; order Pseudomonadales; family Halieaceae; genus Congregibacter. The sequence continues at coordinate 31,078 of JBGCDU010000004.1, read as the reverse complement.
GGCGTGCCGTTTGCGCCTATCAACAAGCCGATCGACCTCATCGACGATCCGCATTTACTTGAAGGCGGCGGCCTTCTCGACGTGACGCTGAGCAACGGCTCGACGATCAAACTACCCGCACTTCCTCTGGAGTTTGACGAGCAAAAGACCTCGCTGTACCGGGATCTTCCTGCGCCCGGTGATGGATCACGCGCGCATCTTGAGATGCTGGGCATCAGCGCGCAACGTATCGATAAACTGGGCGAGGATGGTTTTCTGATCGCAAAGTAGCGCGTCGTTTTCACATCTTCAGAGCGAATACAACCAGGGTCGGGACTCCCGCCGCGCGGCATCAAAATCGCTTATCACCTCCCAGCGCGCCAGAGTCAGTGCGATCGCATCGAGGCCCTCAAGCAGCATCTGGCGTGCACCGGGATCAATCAGAAAATCGCGCACATGATCACCAGCCTCAATACACTGTCGCTCAAGATCAACCCTTACCCGGTTTTGGGCTGGATCGCTGCTCACCCATGCCGCAATCTCCTCGATGAATGGCATCGCCAGCGGCACAGCTAGCAGACCGTTGCGAACGCAATTATTGGCGAAGATAGACCCGAAGCTCGGCGCAACGATGGCGCGTATGCCAAATTCCTTGAGTGCCCAGACCGCGTGTTCCCGCGATGACCCACAGCCAAAATTAGCGCCTGCGAGCAGAATGCTGCAGTGCGCATACTCGGCGCGATTGAGAATAAACTCCGGGTTGGCCTTTCTGTCGTCACCGGCCACATAGCGCTCGTCCGCGAACAAACCTTCCCCCAAGCCCGCTTTAGAAACACGCTTCATCTCTCGCGAGGGAATGATCGCATCGGTGTCTATATTTGGACGAAGTATCGCTGCTGCGATACCGATGCACACGGTAAACGGCTCCATCGTCACGCCACCGGCCGTAACACTACTGCTGGCTTCATTCTTCACATCGTTCATAGCATCACTCACAGCAAATCACGCGGGTCAGCGATACACCCAGCAACAGCGCTCGCCGCAACCGTTGCCGGACTCGCCAGGTGTGTACGAGTACGCGGCCCCTGACGGCTCTCGAAATTCCGATTAGTGGTGCTGATGACACGCTGCTCATGACCAAAGTGTTCGCCGCCTGCATAAAAACACATGGAACAGCCCGACTCCCGCCACTCGAACCCCGCTTGCAGAAATATGCTGTGCAGGCCCTCGGCCTCGGCGGCCGCGCGCACCTGCGTCGAGCCGGGCACACAAATAGCGCGTATCCCGTCGGCGACGCGACGGCCACGAAGCAGATCGGCAGCGACGCGCAGATCCGACAAGCGCGCGTTGGTGCAGGACCCGATAAAAGCGGCTTCAATCGGAATACCACGCACTGGCTGGCCCGGCTGCACATCCATGTAACGCCGAGCTCGCTCCAGGGTCTCGTTCCCGTCATCCGCGGGTACGGCTCCGCTCATCGATACGCAGTGCTCGGGACTGGTTCCCCAAGTAACGCAGGGTTCGATCTGCGCGCAATCAATGACAATCTCGCGATCAAAGGATGCCTCGTCGTCACTGCGCAGGGACTGCCAGTAAATCTCGGCCCGATCCCGTACTTCACCGACGGGCGAATAGGGTCGGTCCCGCAGATAGTCGATGGCTTTTATATCCGGTGCAATAAGCCCGGTAAATGCCGAAAACTCGACCGCCATATTGCACAAAGTCATACGAGCTTCCATCGACAGGGCATCGATGGCCGGCCCCGCAAACTCAATAGCATAGCCCCCGCCACCGGCCGCTCCGTAGCGGCCGATGAGATGCAGGATCATGTCTTTGGCACTAACGCCGCGCCCGAGGGACCCATCAAACCGCACGCGCATCGTTGCAGGCCGCTTGACGCGCAAGGTCTTGGTGACCAGCGCGTGTTCGGCTTCGCTGGAACCGATTCCCCAGGCCAGTGCGCCGAAGGCACCTTGCGTGCAGGTATGACTGTCCGGGCAAACCAGGGTGACTCCAGGCTGCACAATGCCCTGCTCCGGTGACACTACATGCACAATGCCTTGCCGCGGGTCGCCAAGATCAAACAGCGTAATGCCGGCTTCCTGCGCAGCGTGCCGAGTGGCCACGATGAAATCGCGCCCGCTGGGCATAGTAGTCTCGTCGCCGCGACCAGGAAAAGTATCGACGATATGGTCCATGCAACAAAAGACCTGTTCCGGGCAGAGTACGCTGCGCCCGTCGGCCTCGAGACTGGCGAGCGCTATGGACCCCGTGCGCTCGTGAAGAAGTACCCGATCGATGTACACAAGATCCGTACCGTCGTCTTGCCTTTCGACAAGATGCTCATCCCACAGTTTGTCGAAAAGGGTTTGCGGCACTAGCTATTTCCCACCTCATAGTCACTTTGTAGTCACGTCAAAGCCTGCAGCCAAGGCTTCTGTTATTGTTCACAAACAAACTGTAAACCGGTTACCAAACGCGCCGGGATTCCGACGACTGTGGGGCTATGCCTGTCCGTGCGCCTGGAATTGCAGGCTCGCCGAAAGGGCAGAGCAAGACAATCAGGTCGCCGCGGCACAGGCATCGATCCAACGCGCGGACCACGCCAAAAGATATATTATTATACCATTATGCCTATCTGCCAAACACAGCAATGAATAGAGCCCCGCGAATCGGCCCCATCGCCTTTTGCGCTGTCCTGGTCAGGGATCTAGAGGCTGCTTGCGCTGCCTACCGAGACCATTTGCATCAGACAGTAAGCCGACGACTGCAGTTTGACCAAGACAGTGCGGACGCTATTGGATACCCAATACTCGCCCACTCTCCGGCCATTGTGTTGGCCAACGATGCAGGTCGAGAATGGCTTCTACTGATTGAACACCGTGCAGGCGTAGAGCGGGACCCGCTAAGAACGCATGGTTGGCTGGCGCAGGAAATACTCGTGGCCGACGTTGACGCCCTCGCGTCGTCACTCGCAGATAGCCCCTTCAAGATTTTAAGGCCGCCGGCCAATCTCGACGTCTCAGATCGAATCCGAGCATGCCAGGCCCTTGGACCTGCAGGCGAATTGCTCTATCTGACCCAGGTGGAACCACCGGTACCACCTTTCGAGCTACCGCACTGCCTGGCGGCGGTAGATCACTTGTTTATCCCCGTACTTTCTACACCTGATCGCGACGCAAGCCTCAGAGAATATGAAGTCCTGGCAGCGCAACGGTCCCTGCGCTTTGATACCCGCATAACGGTGGTCAATCAGGCGCTGGGTTTACCGCTGGAAACGCGACATCCGGTTGGAACACTGCAGTTAAACGGGGCATCACTGATTGAGATCGACTGTATCAATGGCAGTAAGCCTGCCCCTGCCGATGTATGCCTGGGCACAGCGACGATAATCTTCCACGCCCGAGGGACCGCCCCGGCGAATTCGCACAGGCCTGAAACCGGTCTATTTGCAGGCATGGCATTGCAGTCGCATAAGGGTTTTGCAGGTGAGCGCGCCGCCCTTCTCTACTCGACCTAAGTCGAATGCACGCCTCACTGGAGAGACCCTATTTTCCGTGATGCCGGCAATTAAGCTTTACGATTTACAGCAAAGACCCGGGAAAACGTTATTCAGCGACAGCATGCTGTCCTCTCCCAATCATAATAGTTTTGCTGGCAGCGCTGCTAGTCCTCCAGCGCCGTTAAGCCTGCCTGGAACCAACGGACGTTGATCCCCACCCGGGACGAGTCGGTAGCCGCCCAGCTATACACCAGGGTTTTGCCCGTTTTCTCATCGATAAGGCCAAGCTTGAGAATCGGCACCCGCGTGTTTTGATAGGTCAACTGCGCCAGTTCAATTCCAAAACCTGTCTGTTTCCCGTCATCATCGAGAATCGATTGACGCCCCCCTTCACTGTGTATTGAGAAGTCCCCGGTAAAAAACATGTCATCGCCGGTGTAGGCCGGATCGACGCGACTTTTGCGCACACCCATCCAACCCTTGAAGCGTCGAACTTTGCGGTTAATGTGTGGCTCTTCGCGTCCAAACACATAGTTACCGTCTGCATCCTCGGCTTTATCACCGATCCAGATCTCGCTCTCGGTGAGGCGCAGGGTATCGGTGATATAAATTTCTTTACCCGAACGCGGAGAGGTAAAGTGGCAAGCACCCGGGGTCATAGTGCCGTCAAAGAATTCGCCGTTGTAACGCCAGTACACTTCGCAACCGGACACCGTACTCAGCATATCCACGCTCAGTGATTCCAGCAATGATGGGTCCTGCCAGGCATTCCGATAGCGCTCTTCATCCTGCATTCGATAAATCGTCAAACGTATTGCATCGACCTCTGGCTGCACATCAAAGCTGTAAATGCGCTGCCGGTAAACCTGCTCAAGGTCGTCATTCAGCGTTTGCAGCACGAAGAACACCTGCTCTCCCAACTGCGGCATCGGTATGGGAACAAAGCGGTGGTGTATACGTTCATGCAGGTCTTCGCCCGCCAGACCATCTGCTCGCTGCTGCCAGACTTGCTCGTTGTTGTCGAACTCACCAGCAAACCAAGCCAGGAACAGAGCCAGCTCCGCCTCAAGATTTGTTGGCGAGGAGCTCGATGCAGATGGGGATGTAGTCGCATCCGACACCCCGGTCCCAACGGGCGCGCAGGCAGAAGCCAACGTCACAAGCAGTAAACCGACACAAATCTGTGACACAACCGCACGAATCAATGGTACTCCTCACCGCCAGAGACATTCATGCACTCGGCGGTCATGTAGGCCGACTGATCAGAACACAAAAAAGCGCAGGCTTTGGCAATATCTTCCTGAAGACCCGGCCTGCCCATCGGGATACGTTCCCGCATGTCTTGCATGTACTGCTCGACATCGCGACCAGTAACCCCGGAGAAGTGCGAGTTCTGCCAGGCACCGAGGCCGGTGGTCACATGATTGGGGCAGATTGTGTTGACGTTGATACGGTGCTCTCCCAACTCCATGGCCGCAACACGGGTCAGACCCACAATACCGTGTTTGGACGTCGTGTACGCCGAGGCATGCCCAAAACCGGACTTCGAGGCCTGTGAGCCGATGTTGATGATACGGCCACCCTGCGCCTGCTCAATCATAATGCGGGCCGCCGCCTGAATTCCCAGGAAAACGCCGCGCAAATTAACGCCGAGCACTGTGTCCCATTCGCCAATACTCATCTCGACAATAGGCTTCATCAGATAGCCAATACCTGCGTTATTCACCCAGATATCCAATGCCCCAAAGGTCTCTTTCGCGAAACTCGCCGCAGCGGTCACCTCGTCGGGATTCAATACATTGCAATTGAACGCCGCGGCAGTACCGCCCGCCGTTTCGATCTCATGCACGATCTCCTGCATCTCCGACGCTGTACCCACAGCAGACTCGGGCATGTGCTCGCCCTCCGCGTGACCAATATCGGTGATTACAACTTTGCAGCCTTCCTCAGCGAGACGACGCGCCATTGCCTCACCCAGGCCGTTACGACGTCCGGCACCGGTGATGACGGCCACCTTGCCCTGCAACTCGGGATACATGTGTTACTCCTCATTTTTCCCGGCGCCACAGGCCCCGAGCCAACGTGGTTACTGGTGGGTCAGATGGATTCAGTCAGAATGAACTGCGGATTGTCCGCAAACGTCTGGAACTGCGCTGCCACGCTCTTCATCGTTTCGCTTGAGGTATCGGCCCCCAATGCATCCATACTCTTGATATCCAGCAACTCGACGTACTGATACGGCGCTGCATTATCATTACCCAACATGCCCGTCGTTCGCACAACCGAAAAACTGTTCACCGAACCCAGCGCATTGACGGTCGGTATGTCCGTAGACTTTGCCCAGTTTTCATAGTCGTCCCGGGATGCTCCGGACTTGAGATTAAAAAGCACAACGATCAGCATAGGTAGTTCCTTTTTGGGGTGCCAGGTTAAAACGCTGGACGGATGTCTGGGTTGGTGTACGGCCTAATGTAACATTTGATGCCGCGCTTTATGACACACTTGATACCGCCCACTTAAAGTCTCGTTCGGCAAAATCAGCTTGTCCAGTAAAACGCATCTGGCAAAGGTAGTGTAGAAACGTATGAGCAGCATCCAAGCCATCAACCCCCGCACTGGCGAAGTCGATTTTCGCGTACATGCGGTCGACCGCCGCGCGATTGAGCAGATTGCGCAGCGTCTTAAAACCGCGCAGCCTGCATGGGCAGGTGACCTGCAGTTCCGACTCGATACCCTGCACGCCTGGGCTGAATCCCTGCAAGCCCATGCGCAAGCGCTGGGAGAGGCACTGATGCACGATACCGGACGCCGGATGCTTTCTCACTTCGAAGTCGCAGGAATGGTTCAGCGAATACACTACTGGCACGAACGCGCACCGGTCTTACTCGGACCCACTGAGGACAAACGCAGTCAAACTGCCGACGACGTGGTTTATCGACACCAGCGTGTCCCTTACGGTCTGCTGGGAGTGATCAGTCCCTGGAACTTTCCGCTAACGCTATCGCTCGTCGATGCTATTCCGGCGCTCTTCGCTGGCTGCGCCGTGCTTATCAAACCGAGTGAAATCACGCCTAGATTCGCCAGCGTACTGCAAGCCAGTATCGCAGCGGTGCCCGCGCTTGCAGCGGTAATGGAAGTGGTTGTGGGCGATGCTGAAACCGGCAGCGCACTAGTCGATAACGTCGACATAATCTGCTTCACCGGTTCGGTTGCAACCGGGCGCAAAGTGGCTGTTCGCGCCGCGGAAAATTTTATCCCCGCCTGCCTGGAGCTCGGCGGCAAGGACCCGGCGATCGTCCTTGCGGATGCGGACATCGGTGCGGCTGCGGACGCGCTCTTGCGCAGCGCTGCAGGAACCTGCGGCCAGGCCTGCATGTCGATCGAGCGAATCTATGCTCACACGAGTATTTTTGAATCCCTTCGCGACGCGCTGATCAACAGGGCAGCCGAGCTCAGTTTCAACACGCCAGACATTCACAGTGGTGCGCTCTACCCTTTTATAGATCCGCGTCAGGCGCAAAAAGTGGGTGAGCAGTTGCAAGATGCCCTGGACAAAGGTGCCGTGCTACACCACGGCGGTCCACCAGAGAACATCGATGGCGGATACTGGATGCGCCCGACGATACTTAGCAACATCCACCAGGGCATGTTGCTTATGCAGGAGGAGACATTTGGACCGCTGCTTCCATTGATGCCTTTTACGACCGATCAGGACGCCGTGGAAATGGCCAACGACAGTAAATACGGCCTGTCGGGGTCTGTTTTCGGCGAGGAACAACACGCATTGCGCGTCGGCGCGCAGCTCAATGTCGGCGCTGTGGGCATCAACGATGCAAGTATGACGGCACTGATCTTCGATATCGAAAAGCAGAGCTTCGCGTCCTCGGGACTCGGGCCATCACGCATGGGTGACGAGGGCTTGCTGCGTTTTCTGCGCACCAAGGCACTGATGATGCAGCGGGCCCAACCTACACCGCTCAAGTTCCTTGACGAGGCTGGCTTACCGGCTTGATTTTTGTCATGGTCCTTTGAGCCGCGGACTGTTGCACTGTTGCACTGTTGCACTGGGGGAGTCCGGAACCGCGTGGCAGCCAAAGTACTGAGCGCCGGGTGTTTCGTCGTTATTCAGGGAGATTTTTCGTGAACACCGATTTTGATAAACACACAGAAACGCAAGTAGGCGGAAAGACCGACGAACGGCAAGTACCGCCAGCGTACAACGAGGTAGGCCAGCACGGCGTGTTTCCGCAAGCGAACCACGACGAACGGGCGCGCTTTAACTTCCTTGCCAATCTCAACGGATACCTCGCCTCCCAGGTTCTTCCCGGCGTGCACAGCGCCTATGAGGCGCGCGCGAAACAGCGCTTTACGACAGAGCATGGAGGCGAGCCAAAGACGCGCAAAGACATTCGCAGGTGTATGGAGGCAGACGGCTACTACCAGACTTGGAGCTCGATTCGCCGCAACAGCATGGAAATGCGCCAGCAGGCGGGGCGCAGTCTCGTTCTACGCCAGATCGACGAAATCAATGCCAAAGCCAAAGCCCTGAATGACGGAGACCCTTCGCTCAAGCTCGATGACACCGTTGCCGTGCCGCCGTATGTGTCGGCGGTGGATATCCACTGCATGCCCGGCTGCTACTACACCGAAATTGAACCCGGTGACGTATCCGTGGGTGCCAATTACGACTGCGGCCTGTTTGCCACCACCGGCGGCATGCTGGGTCGCTATAGCGATGGCGGCGGCCAAGCTCTCGCCAATTGGCTGCGGGGACAGTACGAGGCGGGTTTTCGTCCCCGGCGGATTCTGGACATCGGCTGCACCGTAGGACACAACATCGTGCCCGTCGCGCAGGCCTTTCCGGAGACCGAGGTAGTCGCCGTGGACGTGGCCGCGCCCGTATTACGCTATGCGCACGCCCGCGCCAAATCGCTCGACGTGGCCAACATTGAGTTTCATCAGGCGAATGCCGAGTCTCTGGACTTTGCGGACGGCAGCTTCGACTTGATCATCACCTGTATGTTCCTGCATGAAACATCATCCAGGGCCTTACCGAAAATAATCAGCGAGACCCATCGCCTGCTTGCTGAGGGCGGCAAGGTACTGCATATCGAACAGCCGCAATACACCGACGAGATGCCGCTGTTTGAGCAGTTCATGCGCGACTGGGATACCTATAACAACAACGAGCCTTTTTGGGGGGCCATGCACGACATGGACATGTTCGCGCAAATGGCAGATGCCGGTTTTGACCGCGAGAAGATGACCTCAATTGGCCTGGCAGCTGCGGTCGATGAGAGCATTTTTCCCAGCGCAGCCAATGACGACACTGAGGATTACGGACGGAAGGCGGCATGGCATGTGTACGTCGCCAGTAAATAGGTACTGCCACTAGGGCCGCGTTTGCCGACGGTCCGCGAAGTAGACAAACACAAGCCCGCATAGCACAGCTAAAAAAACACTAGCTGGGAGACAGAGTCTTGGAACCAACGAAAGCAGACTACATCGCAGACGCGGGTCGCAAAGCCAAAGGCAAGCGTCCGCAGTTTTTTGAGCTGCCAGAGACTGAACGTCTGATGGGCATTCTAATGGCGGTGGTCGAGGAACTCGCGGTAACCCGAGAACGCCTGGATACCGTAGAGCGATTACTGGAGGCGGACGGGACCCTCGATCGACCGGCGATTGAGAACTTTCATCCAGCGCCGGAAGCGGCCAGGGAGCGAGGGCTTATGCATCAGGAGTACATCGCTCGCGTGATGCGCGTACTGCAGCAGGAACGCGAAGCGCTGGAAGACTCTGCAGCAAAGGGTCCGGAGAAGTCATTGGATGAAGTGTCAAAACAACTGGGCGAAAGCTGAGACACCGTAATGCATCTGAATCGCAGCCCTAGATCACACCGCGCTTTGCGAGTGCTTCGATGGTCTCCTTGAGCGTACGTTGAAAATGCGCTCTCTCGGGCTTGATATCGCCTGCGAGTGAGTTAGCCCGATAGACGGGTTCCCCGGCATAGACATCCTTGAACAACTCCAGACGCTGCCTCGCCAGTGTATTCGTCATGCCAGGCTTGCGCCGTGCCCGTCGCAATGCGGTGATATCGATTTCGCCATTGCCGCACATACTCTCGCCGACAGCGGCCTCGGCGAGTACCTGCCCGCGGTAATCGACAAGCTGCGAGTGCCCATCCGAAGATGCCGACGGAAACGGAATCCCGGTTATGCCCCCGCTATTGGCCGAGACCACATAGACCATGTTCTCGTAAGCCCGCGCCTGCTTGGCGATGTTCTTGGGTGTCGTCTGGGGACTACTCACTTCGCTCGACGAATGGCAAATCAACTCTGCACCACGCAGCACATGCGCTCGCGTGAGCTCCGGATAGAGAATTTCTTCGGAGGCAATACAGGCAATTCGGCCGATGTCTGTATCGGCCACCGGAAACAGCGCATCCGATCCGTAATGATCGAGATACGCGTCCAGTACATCGTGTGGCGTTGGCGCAAACATCGAAATCAAGCGCCGGTAACGAAGTAGTACATCCCCATTCGGGCCGATAAGGAAGCTGGTCTGGAAATACAGATCGGGAAACTGCGGATCAAGTTCATACAGATTTCCCGAGAGATACACGCTCTGTGCCTGCGCAATTGTGCCCAGAGCCTCGTACTCCGGGCCATCCATCGCCACGCAGCCCTTGGCCTGCCAGGCTTCGATACTCTCTCCGAGCGGGAAGCTGCTGAGGAAATACTCCGGCAGCACCACAAGTCGTGTAGCGCTGCCGGTAAAGCTCGTGAGAAACCCGCGGCTACTGGCCATCAGCTGACCTGTCCGCTCGATCGTCGCCATCATTGAAGCGCGCGCTTCATCGACTGACAGTCGATTGATCGCTGGACAGCTCATCTGCAAAGCGAGGGCCTGGTAAGCCTCAACATCACTCATGCCTTGGCCTCTGAGACACTCGCCGAATTGTCATCTGCGGCTACCGCCAAGCTACCCGTCGTCGCTTGCGACAACTCGCCTTCTATCAACAGTACTTCCGCATCACAGATGTCCTTCCGCAGCTCCGCCGCCTCACGATAAGCCGGCGAGTCCCAAAACCGCTGTGCGCTGGCCTTGTCCGGCCACTCGGAAATAACCACCGAGCGTCCATCACCCAATATCCCCTCCAGGGAAAGTGCACCGGGGGCTCGCAGGACATAGCGCCCACCAAACTGCGCTACAAGTTCGGCCGCTCGCACCGCATAACTGCTTACAAAGCGCTCGCGATCGTGCACGCGAGCCAGCACTATCATATACGCCGCCACAGAGACTCAGTGTCCGCCGGGCTTGTCGCCGGCCTCTGCGGCGCGTTGGTCGAAAATCTTCTTGAAGAAGGTCCAGGACGTCTCGTTGGGCCGCATGTCATCCATCGGCGGCGCGTGCCGATACTTGGGATAGTTTGCAGCTATCTCATCCTTGATTGTTCCGGGAAGATCATCCCAGCTCGCCAGCTTGGCGCCCTGCGCGTTGAAGTACATCACGCCCTCACGGCCGTTCATCTCCATCCAGGGGAGCCACTGTGACACGCGCACCCAAGAGACCCCAGGATTTACAAACGTGGTGTCGTCATCCAGGAGCTCGCCTGGATCTCCATAAAAATTGAACATCTCTGTGGCGTGGTAAGTGCCGCCTACGTACTTCTGATAATCGCCGGCGAGCACATTGTGGTAAAACAGCGGCACTTCGATGCTCATCTGCCAGAAATCGCCGACCATACGCAAGGGTAGTTTCGCTACCTTGCCATCGCGGCCATAGCCGAAGTTGCCGGAGCGGCTGTTTACAGGGTCATTGTCAACGTGAATGACATCAACGGCTTCACCGGTGTAGGGGTTTTCCCATTTCCGGAGGATCTCACCGCTTTTTGGATCGGTGTACAACATGATCTCGCGGGATATCTGACGAAAGCCTTCCTCGCCCTTATCATTAGTGACCGTGACACACTGGCGTACATTCATGCCCAGCAACCCAAAAAGCAGCTGGTCGGCTTCACCGGTCCGCCGTCCATACGCTCGGCCATGCCAGACAAAGGTCGTCTCCACACCGTCCTCTGTCGAGCACTGGATCTTGCGATTGATCGCAATCACGCCTTCGCGGCTACTCATATCGATCTCGGCTTGAGCACTTAGGCCGCCGGTGAGCATTACCAGTAGCGTTATTAACCGCTGGAGTCTAAAAGGGCGCCTTACGGGGTATCTCATCAAGCTTTCTCCTTAGTCGGATTGGGCAATTGTTCTATAATATTAACATTATATCTTTTACATCAAGCGGCGGAGGGTATCGGACTGTGCACAGCGGGAAAACCCCTAGGAATCCCCCGCCCGCCGGCTTAAAAGGCACCCGCTTTGCGGCCTAGTCCTATCAGCCCGAGCGTGGCGCGAGCTACGCTGCAGTCTAGCGATCTTTGTCGCGGACTGGATGAATCAGCGATTGATCAGGTGCTTAACATAGGCAAAGTAATACATTTTGCGGCCCAGGAACTGATATTCAGTCAGGGCCAGAAGGCCGATGCAGTATATTTGCCATGCAGCGGCAGCCAGTTAGTTGAGCGCAGTGCCAATACCGGGCAAAGACAGGTTCTCGCATTCCTGCGCCAGGGCGACTATCTGGGTCTGAACACCAGCGATCAGTTTCTTTACTCTGCCCATACGCTGGAACCCAGCCACATGTTGCGTTTTGCAAGTCATGACTTTTACGACCTCGCCAGCGGACTCCCGGTTCTTCGTGACAATGTAGGTCGCATCAGCAATCAGGTCCTGGCGCGTGCTCTTGACCATCTGTTTGCCATCGGCCAGAAACGCGCACATGAGCGACTCGCGTTTCTGCTCTGGCAACTCTGGTCACGCCAGGCGGCCAGCGGTCGCTCGGACAAGATTACCCTGTCGATGCGACGAACAGACATCGGGGACTACCTGGGATTAACACTGGAGACCACGAGTCGTGCCTTTTCTAGGTTGCGTAGCGATGCGGTCATCGCGACCCAGGGCCGAAACCTTGTACAAATCCTTGACGAAAGTGCACTTTGCGCCCTTGCAGACGTGAAGTAAGTCGATTTTTGACATTTGCTAATGACGTTTTAGCGAGGACTGCTACAGTCCGCACCCCTAGGGCTTCTCAATTCGTTATTACCTTCAGGGGAAACAACTCATGCTGTCGACACTTGCCGTTCTCAAGTGGTTCCACATTGTGGCCATGGTCTACTGGCTGGGCGGCGAATGGGGCGTTTTCCAGACGTCCTATAACGTGGTTAATCGCAAGTTACCCATGGACGAACGTCGACGTCACATGGAAACCGCCTACCGCATCGACATCCTGGCGCGCACGGGAATTCTTATGCTGTTCCCCCTGGGTTGGCATATGGGATATTACTGGGGAGTACAGCCCTACGGTGGCAACGCAATCGTCGCCGTATGGGTGTTTTTTGCCCTGTGGCTCGCGCTCTGCTGGGGCGCGTTTATCAAGCGCGAAACTGACACGGGAATCATGCTCACACTATGGGACGAGCGCATTCGCTACCTCATTGTGCCTGCATTGATTATTGCCGCCATCAGTTCATTGCTGGGCTACGGTCCCTTTAACGCCGGCACAGGACAGAAGTGGTACTCGATAAAGATCTTCCTCTTTTCAGGCGCTCTGATTATTGGATTGCTGCTGCGTTTCATTATGCGAGAGTGGACCACCATGTTCCGCATCCTTGCCGAAGGCCAAAACGATGAGGTCGAGAATCGCCTGGAAGAGTCCATAAGCTTTGCGCGTAAACTGGCGTATTGCTACTGGGTGCTGATTTTGTCGATCGCTTTTTTTGGGGCAACGAAGCCCTTCTAACTCATGCCGAAGCAGCGCAGCCTGCACCGCTGCAAGTGGCGCTGAATTGTACAAGCACCGACGCCGGCCGGTCGCATTCCACTGGCGACCGAAACCCGCTTGTGCTGCTGACAGGAAGCTCAGTACAGTTCCTCGACCAGCAATTGGTTGAGTTCAATGATAAATCCGTCGGGATCGCGAATGACGCTTACCATGACCGGGATGACGCCCTGGCCGTCGTAGGAAGGGTAGTTGGTTTGTTCGGGCTCCGAGATCACTTCTACACCGGGTACGGCGATAACCTGACCCCAGCGTTCATCCAGATCCTGCACATTGAACACCAATACAATGGTACCGGGCTCAAAGGCCAGTTCGCTACGCGGCTGCTCTTTTCTCGGTTTGCGGTATTCCAAAAGCCCGAGCACGCCGATAAAGTCATCATTGGCTTGTAAAAAGGCCAGGTGAAGTGAGCGATCGGCAGCATCGTCTGTAGTCGCCTCGCGGGGTGTGCGGATGAAATTCTCGTAAGCCATGCGCATACCCAGGGCATCCCGATACAAGGCAAGAGACTGATCGAGATCACGCACTACCAGCGTGGTCCGGCGCAGATCCAGAGGCAGGCGCTGCTCTTCCGGAAAGGGCTTTGCGCTAAGCAGCGTGCCAGGGAAGAGCAGCGCCATCAGGATTGACCCTGTTAGCATTTTTTGCAATGAGCTCATGATGATGACTCCTTTGAACTTTTTAAAACTTTTTTGGACTGTTTTGGCCTGTTTTGGCCTGTTTTGGCCTGTCCCATTACCGGATCGAGCAAAAGCCGCCCGATCGCCTCGGCTCGGTTGATTATAAAGATATATCAATATAGCTTAGTGAGGGCCTGTGTGTGTAAATATTGCGATGTTGTTTGGGCGATCACAAACCGGGGGACGGTAAGCTTGAAGCAAGCCATAGGATCAGCAAGCGACTTGCGCCCAGGCCGACGCCTGAGCTCAGATCTTCACTGGCGATCGCGTCGCTACTCATGCGCGTGCCTGTTGTTCACCCTGCTGTTTGGCGCGCTGCCCCAAATCCCAGCCCAAGCCCAAGCCCAAGCCCAAGCCCAAGCCCAAATCGATCATCTGGATGGCACTAGCATCGTCAAGCGCGCCCAGGAGGCGGCGGGCGGAGCGCACTGGCGCGATGCCCGGTCTCTTCGGCTCAGCGGGAATGCAGTGTTCTATCGGGGTGGTCATTTGGCGCAGCGCAGCGCGGCGGACAGCTACACGATGTGGCGGGTGTTCCCCTCGCGCTCAGCGGACGCGCGTGCGGCCAACGGCAAGGTCCGTTTTGACGCAAAAAATGGCCATCAAATGATTTTTCAGATCAGCTTTGATGGAGAGCACAGTTACGACCAAAACGGCCGCATAACGGATGCCGCAGCGACAGAGCGCTGGAAAAGCAATTTCGGGTTTGGCATCTTCCGCTTCGCGCTGAACGACGGTTTTAAAGTGGCGCGCATGGCCGATGACAGCATCGATGGCCATCGCTGCTACTTCGTAAAAGTCACGGACCCCAGCAAACGCGAAACGCTGTTTGCCGTCGATCAAAGCTCCTACGCGATTCGCATGGTTGGCTTCGACACACCGCAAGGTTTCCATCACCGCGTTTACGATGTCTTTACGCGGCACGAAGGCCAGCCCTTTGTTCAACCTGGCAGTGTGAGACTCTATTACGACGGCGTGAAAACCGCCGATATTCGCTGGACTGAATTTGCGGTGAATACTGATATCAATCCACAAACTTTTGTCCTGGAGTAAGCCGGTTCGCCTGGAGCAACACCATGAAGCATCAAGCTTTCGCACTTTTTCTGTCCCTGTCGCTTTTTACCGCTTTGGCGTCAGCCGATACCCTCGCTGAGTATCTTTCACTGGTCGTCGGCAGCTTCGATTCATCGGCCCAGGCTGCACAAGACGAGCGCTACGACAATGCCATCTGGCATACCGCAGAAATCTGGACCGGCGGCAAGCGTCAGAAGGATATTCGCTGGACCTACTCTGAGACATGGCTGGACGGCGCGGACCGCCCCTACCGGCAACGTATCACCCGTCACGCACTTGAGGACGATGGCGGTATTGTCGCAGTCAGTTTCCCACTGCCTGACGCCGAGCGCTTCGTCGGTGCCTGGGATGACGTCAGCCGGTTCTCAGCGCTGCGCCCAAAAGACCTGCCGGCGTCAGGACGCTGTTCCGCCCGGCTTGCACGTACCGCAGCACGCCGCTTTGAGGGGGGTACCAGCGGGCAGGGCTGTCGCAACCCGCATAAAGGCGCAGGCTACGTGGTGTCGCAGTCACTGACATATGAAGGTGGCGTGAATAATTGGGATCGCGGCTTTAGCGAAAGCGGTGAGCAGGTCTGGGGCCCGGTAGCGGGCGCCTATCGCTTCAAACGTCAGGGCGCTAACAGCTGCGACAGCCCCGTACTCATGCTCGTTTATGGGGAGATTTTTGATCGGGCAGGCTTCGGTGCCTATATTAAGGCGCTAGGAGCCAGCGGCCTGTACCCGCAGGTGGGTGGGTATTACCGTGCCATCAGTCCGACAATAGATACCTTTGAAGGCGAGCCGCCGGCCAATCGCGGCGTCGTACTGGCGCGTTTCCCCTGCCTGAGCGCGGCACAGCGCTTCTGGCAGTCCCCCCTCTATCAGGAGATCAAGTTGCTGCGTAAGGATACCTCGCGCTTTGAGGTTACCGTTTTTGATGAACTGCCCATTCCCGACTACGTTAACTGGTGAATGTCCTGTCTGTGCGCACAATGTCGTCACAGGCAGGCCCGTTGTAAACACTTCCAGCAAGCGCATTGATTACAGACACAAGCTGCCTATGAATACGACCACCCTGAACCGCCGTCACCTACTCAGGCTACTGGGCGCTGCGTCGCTCGGTGCGACCCTACCGCCGGGTTTGCTGGCAGCAAACTCCACTCGACGCGTAGTGGTGGTAGGTGCTGGCCTCGCCGGTCTTGCAGCAGCGCGTCTACTGGAACAGCAGGGCGTCGATGTACAGGTGCTGGAGGCGCGCGATCGTATAGGTGGTCGCGTATTCACGCTCGATCAAGTCCCGGGACACCCTGAGGCCGGCGCCAACGTGCTCGCGCCAAATTATGGCCGCGTCATTAGCGCCGCCCGTGAACACGGTGTGGCGTTGAGAGTGCCCTCGCGCTCTGGCTCAACAGGCTTTGCTATCAAGGGTCAGCGTATAAGCGCCGATGCGTGGCCCGACTCACCGCACAACCCACTCAGAGGTCCGATGCGCAGCCGTAATCCCTCACAGCTGATGGGCGCAGCCCTGCGAAACAATCCTTTGAGCGCGTCCATTGACTGGTTTAATCCCAGGTACATCGATAGTGACGTGGCCGTCGACCAATACCTCACTGATCTTGACTACCCTAAAGAAGCCATCGAGCTGATTGCTGCCAATAACAGTTATGGTAATCGCATTCAGGATACATCGATGCTCAGCCTGCTTCGCGTGGCCAATAATTTTGGCCGCGCGCGCGCGATGCAGCAACCGGGGTTTGTAGCTGCGGATGGGAACAGTCGAATTCCCGAGGCGATTGCCGCAAGTCTGCAGCGAGCTGTGAAAACCGGCGTCGAGATTCTACAGGTCAGTCAAAGCGGCGATGGCGTGAGGCTCCGCGATCAGCGCGGACAGGAACACCTTGCTGACCTGGCGATTCTTGCGCTTCCCGTACCGGCTCTGCGACAGATTGAGATCGGCGGACTCCGCCGCGAACAACAAGCCGCCCTCGCCGCAGTTGAATATCACAAAATTACACAGATACACCTGCTTGTAGAATCAGCTTACTGGAGTGAGTCGACCCCGGGCTCCTGGTGGACCGACGGACCGCTTGGACGCCTGTTCCTCAGCCCGTCCATGTCACGAGACACACCGAGCAATCTCACGGTTTGGATTAACGGTGACCATTGCGACAGACTGGCACCGATGACTGAAGAAGAAGCTGGCGAGACCGTGCGCAGGGACGTCGAAGCATTGCTTCCGGAAGCGCGAGGGACTTTGACCGTAGGCGCGGTCGTTCGATGGGCGAATGATCCCTTTGCCGGGGGCACCTGGGCTGTTTGGGCACCAGGTCAAATCAACAGTCATCTCGCTGCGCTGCAGGCGCCCGCCAAGCGGCTTTTCTTTGCCGGAGAACACACCGGTCGTGCCAACCCGGGAATGGAAGGGGCAATGGAGTCCGGTGAACGAGCGGCGCTCGAAGCGCTGAGGGTCCTTGCATGAACAGGCTTGCATCAATACCCAGGGCCGCCGCCGTGCTGTTTTTTTTCTTGGGATACGCGACCGCGTACGCCGATGAACAGGCGTTGAGCGGCGAGCAAGCCTTCGCAGCCTGCGCAGGCTGCCACAGCCTCGTCGCCGGTGCGGCACATAAAGTGGGACCGAACCTCTTTGGGGTATCGGGCCGCACGGCAGCGAGCGCCGATGGCTTCAACTATTCGCCAGCCCTGCGCGAATCAGGGTTAATCTGGACCCGGGAGAATCTGTTTGCCTGGATTGCCAGCAGCGAGGCTCTGGTGCCGGGCAGCTGGATGCTTTATCACAACGTTTTGCGTCCCGAGGAAGTTTTGTCACTGATAGACTATCTGGATGCGCAGGCAGCGCCCGTAAGCGACGCGCCCTAACACGCAGCGAACATCTTCAATCAGAAACACCCGGGAATCCTTGTGTCTACGACCACCGTCATCCTCGTCACTCTGTTGCTCTACAAAGCGCTACTCATTGGTATTGGCTTCTGGGCATCACGTCGCACACACGATGAGGACGACTTTTTCCTGGGCGGGCGATCCCTCGGACCGGTGGTCGCCGCCGTCAGTTATTCTTCCAGCGCATCTTCAGCCTTTACCCTGTTAGGTATCAGCGGCATTGCCTACACCATGGGCGTTGGCGCGCTCTGGATCGCCGCGGGCTCGGTTATCGGCATGCTCGTCGCCTGGTACTGGATCGCACCTCGGTTAATGCACGTGAGTCGGGAAAAAAGACTGGTGACTCTGACCGACCTACTCCTTGGCGACATGCGAGGCAGTGCGCGACGAGCATTGCTCTGGCTGGCATCGCTGGTCATCGTAATCTCGTTCAGCGTCTACGTCGCCGCGCAGTTTCAGGGTGCTGCCAGCACTTTTGCCAGCAGTTTTGGCATGTCCATGCCCGCCAGCATAGTCACCGGGGCGGCGATCATCATGTTCTATACCTTGCTCGGCGGGTTCTGGGCGGTGTCGGTGACCGATACTGTGCAGGGGCTACTAATGGCAGCAACCGCGGTTTTATTGCCCGTCACAGCGCTCACAGCCGTCGGCGGCTGGGAAGGGTTTTTGGCCCAATTAGGCGAAGTCAGTAGCGCATCACAACTCAGCTGGCGTGCAGGCAACGCGGGCCTGGCAGGCGTGGGATTTGTGCTGGGCCTGCTGTGTGTCGGGATCGGTACCTATGGACAGCCGCATTTACTCGTGCGTTTTATGGCGCTGCGCGATGATCGCGCTATGAGGCAGGCCCGCATCCTAACCATCATCTGGTATCTGCTGGTTTTTTGCGGCATGTGCTTTGTAGGATTGGTCGGTCACATCCTGTTTCCGGTCATTGACGATCCAGAGCAAATATTTTTTATTCTCACGGAGAATCTGTTCTCCCCGGTCGTCGGCGCCATGCTAATAGCCGCCGTGCTCTCAGCCATAATGTCGACCGCCGACAGCCAGTTGCTGGTCGCTGCAAGCGCGATTGCACACGACCTGGGACTGGGGCGCGGATCTGCGGCACGCTCATTGCTGGTATCGAGGTTGAGCATTGTCGCGCTGGTAGTGCTGGCAGTTTTGATCGCGCTGTTTCTTCCCGAGAAGATTTTCTCCCGCGTACTGTTTGCCTGGATAGCACTGGGCAGCGCCTTTGGTCCACTGGTATTTGCACGTCTTGCCAATTGGCCAGTCAAGGACTCCGCGTCGCTACTATCGGTGCTGCTGGGTTTTAGCAGCGCCGTCGCCCTCTACCTGGCGCCGAATACTCCGGGAGACATAGCCGAACGCCTTATCCCGTTCTGTCTGGCCGCGCTGTGTCTGGTATTGGGTCAAAGCAGCGTCTCCAGCAATCATGGACGCCAAAGCGGAAAACACTTGCCATAACGCTTAACGCTATAACATTATGACTTTTCTGGCTTCCGGTGCGTGACAGACCTGCAATCCACTCTTGTGGAACTAAGGTGCCGCGCGGGTGGAACTAAGGTGCTGCGCGGGTGGAACAAAGCTGCTACGCGTTTATGAACAAGGCCGCTGCGCGCTCCCCAACAATGCTGCCGCGCGATCGGCAATTAACATCTTAAGGACATTATTCCCGCATGAGTGCTTACAGTGAGTTTCGTATTGGCTGGCCCGTGGTTGTGTCGTCTCTGGTCGGCATCGCCCTTGGAATGTCGCCTCTGCCGTTCTATACGATTGGGGTTTTTGCGGGCCAGCTTACGGCGGAGTTTGGCTGGGGTATCGATAAGGTGTTGTCAGGCCTCGCAATATTCACCGTGGCGGGCATGGTTGCTTCGCCGCTGGTTGGCATGCTGTCAGATCGCCTCGGCGTACGACGCGTAGCACTGAGCTCGATCTTCCTGTTCTCACTATGCTTCATGGCGTTTGCGCTGAACAATGGATCCCTGGTGTTCTACTACGCGCTGTGGATTTTACTTGCATTTTGTGGGGCTGGCACCCTACCCATGACTTTTACCCGGGCGCTCTCCAATTGGTTCCATCAAAAGCGCGGACTGGCATTGGGAATTGCCCTGGTCGGGACGGGTATCGCGGGCGCGCTCAGCAAGCTCTTTGCGGCCTACGTCGTCGCAGAGGCTGGCTGGCGCGTGGGCTACGTTGCCGTCGGGGCCCTGCCTCTGCTCATAGCACTACCGATAGGCTTCCTGCTGTTTCATGACATAGACGATCCGAGAGTTAGCGCGCGCGCTTTGCGTCTGCGACAACTGCACAGCAGCGCTGATTCCGACCAGGAAAGTCAGGCGATGCCGGTGTACGGCCTCACACTGCGTGAGGCATTTGCTGATTGGCGGTTTTGGCTCATCGCCGTGATTTTCGTACCGCTTTCTTTTGGCATAGGCGGACCGTTTCCGAACCTGGAAACAATGATGGGTGATAAAGGTTTCTCCAGCAGTGACGCCGTGTTTATTGCCAGCTGCCTTGGCTATGCGGTGGTCGTTGGCCGCCTGCTGGGCGGTTTCCTCCTCGATCATATCTGGGCCCCGCTGGTGGCCTGTGTACTCCTGATTCTGCCAGCCATTTCCATGTACCTCCTGACCGCCGATGCGATCTCCTACAGCACAGCGATAAGCTCCGTGTTCCTGTTGGGCATGGCCGCAGGTATGGAATACGATCTACTCGCCTATTTGGTGGGGAGGTACTTCGGCATTCGTGCCTATTCCAGTATTTATGGCGCGCTGTACATCTTCTTCGCGCTCGGCGCGGGCTTTGGGCCCGCGATATTTGGTCGCGTCTTCGAGGCCACTGGGAGTTACAACCTGGCGCTGAACTGGTCGATGTGGGCGTTTATCTTCTGCTCATTAGCGCTACTACTGCTGGGACCCTACCGGGACAAAGAACTCCGCGCGATGGTTGACTGAGATAGCGGACAAACACACAGAACACAAATTGTCTCGCACCGCGGTTCCAAGCCTTGCCCTACTCGCTGTTATTAGCGGGTTAACGTCGTTCGCGCTTGCCATCATTCTCCCGGCCATCCCCAGCCTGACCATCAAATTGGGTACAGACGCGGCTGGCGCACAGTTTCAGGAGACTTTGACCACACTGCGTGTTCTATAGGCCGCCGGCGCGAGCACCGGAACCATTGTCGCTCGCGCGATCCGCGATCGTTTCGCTGAGGCCGAGGGCGTCCGCGCCATGTCCTGGGTAGCCATTGGCCTTGGAGCAATGTCTTTTCAGGCTATGCACAGCTTCTTCGCTGTCCAGCGTTCGTGGGCTTCACTGCTATTTACGGATTTATGCAGGGTGGCTTTTTTGCTTTCCTGGCTGTTGGTGCCGCGATTTTTATGGATAGCTTCGATCTTGGACCCGGCGTTTTCGGCGCAGTCTGGGGTGTGATGGGAGCTGCCTACGTGATGGGCGCAGTTATAGGTGGTCGCCTCGCCGGTAACCGCAGACGGCCATTTCTGCTGCCAATTTGTATCCTCGCGACCTTACTGCTGGCGGTTTTACCGTCGCCGCAGGGGTCTACTACCACGGCGACTTTACGCCCATAGCCATGCTTATGCTGCTATCGGGAGTGATGACTTTCCTGAGTTGGCTGCTGGTGCGGCGCTGATTGGAGACTGCGCCTTTGCTACCCGCCAGGCTGTGCAATACCCAGAAACGCCTCACCGACAAGAACGACCCAAATGAGCAATACCCAGGGCCGCACCCTGCTCAGAGAGTGCTGCATGGCGGTGTTCTCTGCAGCCGTCGGTTCCCGCGCGACCAGCGCCGCGTAACCGGCTGCAAAGCCACCAAATCCACGCCGGATCATCAAGCCGCAGAACACAAGCAGGGCGAAACCCAGGAGTTTAGCGGAGAGCCAAGGGGCGCTCTGCAGCGTCTCTTGACTCTCAGTCCAGACTACCGAGGCAACTATGCTCAGAATCACCCCCCAGCGCAGGGCACGGTCGAGGCGCGTAAGCATTGAGCTCGAAGCGCCGTGACGAAAGTGCAGCAACAACACCAGAGATAACCAGACGGGGCCGAGCAACAATATGGCTGTCTGCAGCCAGAGGGGATGCGAAAACCCGATGGCGGCGCTGAGGAGACCACCGATAGTCAACATGAGACTCATGCAAATGCGCGGAACCAGATCCAGAGCGAGCATAATTTTGCCTGCCATGAGGCGTTGTTCACGGCTCAGGGATGCATCGACCACGAAGCTGCTGCTATAAAAAACGCCAATATCTCCCCCAAGCCAGTAGCAAAAGAGCAGTAAGTGCAGGAGAGTAAGCAAGTGACTAACATCCATAGATCGATGCCGATTTTCAAATGAAGGACCGTGCGACGCCTGGAACACACCAGCGCAGCACTTTTACCCGGCAATGTAATACTATTGACATAACATTAATACATACGCAGCGTCATTCCTGCGCTACACATCGGGAGCCAAGCTCATGACCACCACAGCCGCCGCGACAGATCTCGCTGCCGACAAGCTTCTCGCAGACCTGGCAAACGCCATGCCTCGTGGCGAGCTCCTCACCGACGAAGCCGCGTGTCGTCTGTATGCACAAGACGTTTTTACCCGCGATCTCGCGGCCGGAATGGTAGTGAGGCCTGCCAGGCTGAGCGAACTGGAGGCCACCGCGGCCATCCTGCACAGCGCAGGGGTACCCTGCATTCCGCACGGCGGCGGCATGTCCTACACCGGTGGTCTGGTGCCCGAGGGCAAGAACTGGGCGGTGGTCGATCTGGGGTTGATGAACAGTGTGGTCGAGATAAACAAACAGGACATGACCGTCACCGTGGAGTGCGGTTGCACCTGGAAGTCGCTGTATGAAGCCCTCGAAGGTACGGGCCTGCGCACGCCCTTCTGGGGCACGCTGTCGGGCGTGCGCGCCACGGTAGGTGGCGGCCTGTCTCAAAACAGCCTGTTCTGGGGATCAGGACAGTATGGGGCTGCGGTGGATTCAGTGCTGTCGCTCACGGTGGTGCTCGCCGATGGTACGCGAGTCGATACGGGTTCGGCGGCACAAGACCAAGCCTCTCCTTTCTGCCGCTATTTCGGACCGGATCTGACCGGTGTTTTCTGCGCTGATACTGGCGCTTTTGGCATCAAGGCTCTGGCCACGTTTCGCCTGATGCCCGAGATGCCAGCACGTGAGTATCTTGCCTTTGATTTTGCGGACGCGGACTCGACATTGACAGCCATGAGCAATATCTCGCGTCAGGGTCTCGCTTCCGAATGCTTTGCCTTTGACCCATTTCTGCAAAAACAGCGCTTAAAACGACAAAGCCTGTCGGCCGATGTAAAAGCCCTCGCCGGGGTCATGAAATCCTCGGGGTCTTTGATATCTGCGGTAAAGGATGGCGCAAAGCTGGCACTCGCCGGTCGGCGCTATATGGATGACGTGGACTTCTCGGTGCAAGTGATCGTAGAAGACCGCATCCCGGCTGGGGCTCAGGCGCGCGCCGAAGCGGTGCGCGCCATCTGCCAGCAGCTTGGTGGCCACGAAATAGAAAACAGTATCCCCAAAATCACTCGGGCGAATCCGTTTGGCCCGGTCAACAGTATGCTGGGGCCCGAAGGCGAACGCTGGCTCCCCATACATGCACTGCTACCGCATTCGAAATACATCAGTGCCTTTACGGCAGTAGAGGCCTTGTTCGGCAAACATCGCGCGCGTAGCGAGGAGCTTGGGGTGGGCACCGGCTATCTGCTCGCCACGGTATCCACGCACTGCTGCGTGCTCGAGCCCGTGTTTTTTTGGCCTGACGAATTGTTCGAGATACACGAGGATGCGGTCGAGAGAACGCACCTCGACAGACTGCCGCGGCACGCCGCGAATGCAGAGGCTTTGTCGCACGTACAGATGCTGCGCAAAGAGCTGATCGATATGTTCTCTGCTATGGGCGCAGCGCACCTGCAAATTGGCCGCTCCTATCATTATCGGGATGCCCTCAAAGCGGGCCCCGCCCGCGTGATCGACGCATTAAAGACCGCGCTGGATGAGCAGTCGCGCATGAATCCTGGCTCGCTGGGACTACGGTGATTCGTCACTACGCGACACTCACCGGACCGGAAGGGCCATGGCAAATCCACTATCGCGAAGCGGGCGCAGGTTTGCCTTGCGTCTTGCTGCATCCCTCTCCGCTATCGTCAGCCGCACTGGTCCCGACAATAGACTTGCTCGCACCGATTGTCCGCTGCCTGGCACTGGACACTCCGGGCTATGGATACTCTGACCCACTGCCAAAAAGCTGCGACACCAGCGACCTCGGCCCCTACGTATCGGCGGTAGCGGACTTTGTCAGCACCCTGGGATTGGAACGTCCGATACTGTATGGCTCAGCGACCGGAGCGCAGATCGCCATCGAGTTCGCGAAAACGCACGCCGAACTCTGCGGTGGTCTGTTGTTGGAGAACGTCGCCCTGTTCAGCGAAGAGGAACGCGCCAACATTATCGACGGCTACTTCCCCGATATCAGCCCTAAGGACGACGGACTGCTGGGAGACTACGGTGAGCGACTCACCACAGCACAACTCCCGGCCGCGATAGAAGTGCGGCGCGCGGCCAGCGGTATGCCGGCCTGGCTGCAAGGCGTACGCGACGCCGCTGCTGAACTTATCGAACTATGCCATTTACCAACGAGGACTACGCATTGAACACAGAGACTTACCAGCGTGTTGAGCTGGCCCGTGAGCCACACGGCGCTCCCGTGGAAGACGACTTTCGTATCAGCGAGTTGCCCATGCCCGACCCGGGCCCCGGCGAAGTACTGTGCGCCACGGAACACCTGTCGCTAGACCCGTATATGCGCAGCCAAATCGCCGGCCGACATATCTCTGGCAGCATTGGCATCGGGGATCCTATGCTGGGCGAAACAGTCAGTCGCGTACTGATATCCAACGATCCAGCGTTTGAGCCCGGCGATCTTGTGCGCTGCTTTGGTGGCTGGAGAACTCATTCGCTGCACCCGGGTAAGGAACTCCAGCGCCTGCCTGATGATTTTCCGCAGTCCTCGCTGGCATTGTCCACACTCGGCATGCCGGGACTGACCGCCTGGGCAGGCATTCACTGCCTGGCAAAGGTGAATGCGGGCGAAACAGTACTCATCCCCGCCGCAACGGGCGCGGTGGGTTCCGTCGCGAGCCAACTCGCAAAAGCCGCGGGCTGCCGTGTAATCGGCATAGCGGGAACGGAAGACAAGTGCCGCTTGGCGACCAACGAGTTGGGCTACGATCACTGCATCAACCGCCGAACACAAGACCTGCCAACGGAGCTCGACAAGCATTGCCCCGACGGTATCGACGTATATTTTGATCTCATTGGCGGAAAGCTCCTTACCCAGGCCAGCGAACGCCTGGCGATCGGCGGGCGCGTGCTGCTCTGTGGTCTCATGGCCGACTACAACGGCGAATCGCGAACTCTGGGTCCACCGCCAGGCTTATGGATTCGCGCCAGAGCTATTGCCTACGGGCTTGTAGTTTATGACTTCGAGCATCGTCGCGATGAGTTTCTGGAGTTGGCTTCGTCGCTCCACAGAGAAGGACGCCTGATCAGCAATGAACACGTGAGCCACGGACTTGCATCTGCACCTTCCGCTTTTTGTCAACTCATGCGCGGCGAAAACACGGGTAAAGCCCTGGTCAGCATGGAGTGACGGTGACTGATCGTCAGAAGCCTTTGATTAAAGCACCTGCCTAAGCTCGCTGCGTTGCCTGCATTACTCACAAAGGCAGCGCGGTGCTCGTGCAAATTTCCTCCATCACAAATCCGGCGCTGACGTCGAAAAGATCGGCCTCGATCAAGGACTGATACAAGCGGTCGTAGTCTGGCATATCCTTGACCACCGCCTTAATCAGATAGTCCACCGCGCCCCCCATGCGATAGACCTCGAGAATCCCGGGAATTGCGCGCACCACGTCGGCAAACCGCTCGGCCCAGGCCTCGTTGTGTTGATTCGTTCGCACAGAGATAAACACGGTGAGGCACAGGCCCAGGGCGGCCGCGTTAAGCAGCGCGACGCGTGCGCGAATCACGCCATTGGCCTCCAGTCGCTGCAAGCGTCGGCCGCAGGCCGAGCGCGACAGCGCGACGCGCTCCGCAAGGTCAGCTAGCGAGAGCGATGCATCAATCTGCAGGGCGCGCAATATTCGACGATCGATACTATCAAGATCGGTGTCGGCCACTTCGATGGTGTTGGGCACAGATCAAGCCCCCCTGTTAACGGCTGGATACCAGATACCTGTCGCGATACAAAAAAGCTATCTAACGCAAAATATCGCGACAAATGTAGCGCGATATACGAATTATATACGCAATATAGGGACAATGTCGCACGTAAACGCAACTAATATACGACGCAAACCCAAGGTCTCTTTATGGTAGAACCATGTCATCCGCAGATTTAATCAAGCGCATCCGATCCGGCGTCATCGGGCAGTACCACTCGCTGCACACACCGTATGGTCGCAAGCCGCTGGTGTACGCCGATTACACGGCATCAGGCCGCGCACTGGACTTTATCGAAGCGCAGATACAGAGCCACGTATTGCCGTTTTACGCCAACACGCATAGCGAAAGCTCATTCACCGGCGCGCAGACCACCGGCCTGCGCGAACAGGCACGGCGCACCATTGCCAATGCATTGAAATGCTGCGCAGCCGACAAGATTATCTTTTGCGGATCCGGCGCGACCGCGGCGATTAACCGACTGATCGACATCCTGAATCTGCGGCTGCCAGCAGACCTGGACAAGCGATATGCGCTGAGCGCACACATCCCGCACAGCGAGCGCCCGATAGTTTTCATTGGCCCTTATGAGCACCACTCCAATGAGCTGCCCTGGCGTGAGAGCATTGCCGATCTTGTTGCTATCCCGCTCGACAGTGACGGGCAGATCGATCAGCACGCGCTGCAGGATGCCCTGCACGTCTATCGCGACAGACCGATGCGTATTGGCAGCTTTTCAGCCGCGTCGAATGTCACTGGTGTGCTCAGCGACGTAAGCGCCATAACGCAACTGCTCAAATCCCACGGTGCTCTGGCATTCTGGGATTACGCTGCCGCCGGGCCTTACGTTGGCATCGATATGAATAGGCGAGGCGCTGAAATCGATGCCGTATTTATGTCCCCGCACAAGTTTATCGGTGGTCCGGGTACGCCGGGCATACTCGCCGTCAAATCACAGCTATTGACTAATACCGTACCCGCTGTCGTCGGGGGAGGAACCGTGGCGTTTGTTTCACCGCATCACCATCGGTATCTGTGTGATGCCGAGCGCCGTGAAGAAGCAGGCACACCGGCGATTGTCGAATCCATCCGGGCCGGGCTGGTGTTTGCACTGCAGCAGCGTATTGGCACTGACACCATCGAGACGCTGGAGCGGACGAAAGTGGCTGCGGTCCGCGAGCGCCTAGGTCAGCAAACCGCGCTGGAGATGCTGGGCCCGGATACCGAGAAAAAGCTGGCGATATTCGCTCTGCGCTTTGTGCAGGGTCGGCGCGAGCTGCACTATGGTTTCGTAGTAGCTCTACTAAACGATTTGTTCGGCATTCAGGCGCGCGGCGGATGTTCCTGCGCCGGGCCCTATGGTCACGAGTTGCTTGGACTGGATGAGAAACGATCGCTGGCGCTGGATGCCCAGGTAGCCGCGGGTTACGCCAGTCTGCGCCCGGGGTGGGTGCGCCTGAATTTCAATTACTTTATCGGCACCGAAGAATTTGCGTACCTGCTAAGCGCCGTGGAGCTAGTGGCCGAGCACGGATGGCGGATGCTTCCTGCTTATACGCTGGATCCAAAAACCGGCATGTGGCGCCATCGAGATCACATCGCGGAGCGAGCAACTGACCCTAGTCCAGAACTGAATCCAGAACTTGATCTGGAGATTGATTTTGAACCGGTAAACTTGCAGGCAACTGCAGTACCGGATTTTGACGCTCTCCTGCACGATGCAAGCGAGGTGCTTCAGGCCGGTGCATCGCATAGTCAACACCAGGCGGCACGCGCCGACCGAGCGCTTCCAGAGACGGTAGACGCCCTGCGCTGGTTTGCGCTTCCCGGCGATGTGGCTAGCCCCGACCACCCGCTACAGCAGCAGGAGGTTGCGCACGCATAGCGCAACCAGACACAGCGATGACAAGACAAACAGGGCAAAACGCACGGGAATAAAATTCACCACCGCCTGAAAAAAGGAATGCAAAACACGCAGTCCCACATAGATCCAGGCAATCAACACATTCAACTCGTCTGCCGTGCCGGCCAGATGGCAGTAAAATGCAAGCGCATAGAAAACGACAGGTTGTTCATGCAGGTGATTGTAGTTATCCGCCACTTGGCGCACTGATAGCGGCAGAACATTCAGCTCCGAGCTCTCGCGCATTTTTGACGCCGAGATTCCGGCTTTTTGCATAGCCGGAATACGTGTCGCGTACATCCACAGCCACATTATCAGCGACCAGCTGACCAGGGCGATGACCGGAGTCAGTATTGTCGTCGTCATAGGAACCTCAGATCGCTTAAACGCTTATCGAAGCACGCGTGCAGTGTGTCAGCAAGCCCAGCAATACCACTGGAATCACTGTAAGCACGCTTCTACAATGCCGCGCCATTGAAATCTGGCCGCGTATTGCCGCCACGCCCCCACGAAGTCGGAGAGTCCACCATGCGCACGCTGCTCAAAAGCTGCCTACTGCTGCTTTTTTTCCATCCCCATGCCTATGCGATGAGCGACCGTATCGAGCTCGTCAACGGTTCCGTGCTGATTGGTAAATTCCTTGATGCTGACAATGGCAGCGTCAGCTTTGAGACAGAGTTTGCAGGTACGCTTAAGGTCAGTCAGGCGCAGATTATCGCCATGGACGTACGCAGCGAACTCACGCTGCAGCTCGAAGACGGCTCCATCGTCAAAACGGACAGCCTCGTAGTCGCCGAACAAACCATGGCTCTGGGTGCAGCGATTGAGGCCAACTACGCGCTGGCGCAGCTCACTCGCATTAACCCGGAGCCCTGGGAACTCGGCAACGGGTATCGTCACACCGGCATAGTCAGCTCGGCGTTCTCCCTGCAGCGCGGAAACACCGTGCGCGACGACCTGGCCTATCAGATCGACTCGCGCTGGCGCGGACTCGATGACCGCTACACGCTAAAAATTGAGGGCGAAGTGCGCGAAGCCAATCGCGAGCGCAACGCGGAAAACTGGATGATTACCGGCAAGTATGACCGCTTCCAAACAGGCGACTACTACTGGGGATTTGCGGCGATTCTTGAGGAAAACCGCTTTGCTGACCTGGACCTGCGTACCACGGTAGGCCCCTATGTGGGCCGAAGTCTGTTCGAAAACACCCCGTTTGTGCTGGAAGTCGAAACCGGTTTATCACACATCAACGAGGACTTTGGAGAGGCTGCCGATCGCAGCTATGTGGGTCTCACCTGGAGCCTGCACTCAGAAAGCGACTACTTTGGAGCTGATTCGCGGCTGTATCTGGACCACAGCGGTGTGCAGAATCTGGATGAGCGAGGCAACACAATAATCAATACGACCTTCGGGCTCGCGTTTCCGCTCATTGCCGGGGTCGAAGGCGCGACCGAAGTGGTGCTGGACTACAACTCAGGCGCAGTCGCGGACACGGAGAAACTGGATCAAACTTATCGGTTTCGCCTGGGTTACAGTTGGTAGTCCTGCGCAGGGGCCGCGCGTCCAGAACTGAATGCGAGCAGCTCAGTAAATTCCGCACACTTGAGTGGCGGATTGTACAAATAGCCCTGACAAAGATCACAACCCAGCTCCAGTAACTTGGCTTTTTCCTCGGGCGTCTCAACGCCCTCGGCGACGACCGTTAGGCCCAGATTGTGTGCGAGACTAATGATCGATGACACGATCGCCTCAACACGCGCGTCTTCAAGCATCGTCACAACGAAAGACCGATCGATCTTCAGCACGTCAACGGGCAGATCCTTCAGGTAGCCCAGTGACGAGTAGCCGGTGCCAAAATCGTCAATCGACAAGCCGACACCGAGCTCGCGAAGACGGCGCAGGATGTTGATGGATTCGCCTGCATTGTCCATCAACGCGGTTTCTGTCACCTCAAACTCGAGACTCGAAGCCTCCAGGCAATACGCGTGTAGCTGCTCACTCACCAGGCTGACCACGTCGCTGCCCTGGAACTGCCGCGGCGAAAGATTCACGGAGATCTTCACCGTAGACAGCCCCTGAGCTCGCCAGCTGACAATATCCTCACAGGCTTTCTTCAGCACCCAGGCACCGATCTCGGTGATGCAGCCCATTTGTTCGGCGAGCTCAATGAACTCGATCGGCGGCACAAAGCCGTGCTTCGGATGCTGCCATCGGATCAACGCCTCGGCTCCTACAAGTTCATCGCTGGCGCAGTCGTGCTTGGGCTGGTAATACAGTCGAAATTCATCATTTTTAATAGCCCGGCGCACCTCTTCGCGAAAACCCAGGCGACGCATCGCCGCGGCGTTCATCTCCGGCTTGTAGAAACGGTAACAATTCCGACCGGACGCTTTCGCGTCGTACATTGCGGCGTCCGCACGCGCGGTGAGTTCTTCGCTGCTCGAGCCGTCATCCGGGTACAGCGCAATACCCAGGCTGGCTCGGGACTGAATCTCAACACCTTCGATAGTCGTGGAGTGCTGCAAGGATTCCAGCACCTTGCTGACAACCGTGTCCACCTCGGCGATCACATCGGCCTCTGAGCCGTCGATGTCGGGAACCACAATCACGAATTCGTCCCCACCAAAGCGCACCACGGTATCCTCAGTGCGCACACTGTCAGTGAGCCGGGTGGCACATATCTTGAGCAGCTGATCGCCCGCGGCATGCCCCAGGGAGTCGTTCACAAACTTGAACTCATCGAGATCGACGAAGACCAGTGCCACAGCTTTTTGGTTGCGCTCGGCCCCTTTCAGGGCCTGACCGAGACGGTCTGCCAGGAGAACGCGGTTTGGAAGACCGGTCAGGCTGTCGTAGTGTGCCTGCTCATACAAACGTGCTTCCCATCGGGAATTCGAGAACGC
>JBGCDU010000003.1:0-302920 GCA_045105635.1 Congregibacter sp. | reverse complement strand
AAAGAGCAGCTGCAAAAAGACAACACCACCCTAGCGGAAGATCAGAAATTCATGCGCGAGGTGACCCGCAAGCTGGAAAAGGCCATCAAGCTTGCCCAGCTGCTGGATGCCAAACTCAGTCACCGGGTAGAACGCGAGCTGGCCAACACTCCCGACAAAGCCAAATTTGTGCAGGAAGAGCTTCAGTTTCCCCTGCGCCAGCGGATCATGGATCTGCAACAACAGCTGGCGGTGAACCAGCAGGGCATCGTCACCCTGGAAGTGGTGATGCGCAATAACAAAGAACTGGTGCGCGGCGTTAACCGGGCACGCCATGTGACGGTGAACGCGCTGCAGGTGGCGGTAACGCTGGCCGTTGCGCTCGCTAACCAGCGAATTGTGCTGGACAAAGTGCAGGCGGTGAATGAAACCACCTCCGACCTGATTTCCGGCACTGCAGAGCGGCTGCGTCAGCAAGGCACGGAAATTCATAAGCAGGCCAGTTCCTCACAAATTGATATGGAAGCCCTGAAGAAAGCCTTCACCGACATTCATGCAGCGTTGGACGACATTTCCACCTATCGTCAGGAAGCCTTACCCAAAATGGCCGAAACCATCAAAGAAATGGATGTGATGACCGCTGCCGGCGAGAAGAAAATTCAGCAGATGGAACGGGCGGAAATTGCAGCGGAAGACGTCTTTGAGATTATTCCAGACAGTGAGAATTTTTAGCGTCTACCCGGAGCCCAAGCCACTGCGTCGGCGGTGAATTAACGTGCTCTATAGATCACGGCAAGGGTCTCGCGAGAGGTTTCGGCGGGTCTGGCAACACGCTGTCATAGCGGTTGCCGGCGTGACGCTGACGCTGTCAGTCGCCGCGGAAAATGCGCTGACACTGCAGGCGGGATTGCTGATCGACCTGGACCGGGGGCAGGCCTATCTCATGGCGCCCCAGGGTGGCATGGTTCAAATCGAACTTAGGGATGGATCGGTAAACTGGACAACGTCAGCCGCAGACCGTCCGCTCCTACTGGACGGTGATGCTCTCGTTGCGCAAATCGACAGCCAAAAGCCTGGCTCAATGGCGCTAAATAAGGTCCGCCGAACGAACGGCGAAGCCTACAGCCGGTCAGTCGTCACCTTGCCTGAGGCTGTTACCCCGTTGATTGATGCACGTCTCGGACAGCAGTTTTCGCTGCGGCAAAATCCCAGCAATTCGTCCCAGTGGCTGTGGCGACAAAAACACCAAGTCATCCGAGGCGCCGCCATTGCGGGCAACCCCGAGGCTGCTATCCAGGTCGGCATGCTCACTTACACTGGCCGTCAGCTCACGCCTTTAGCCAGCTCGAGCAAGCGCGAGTTTGAGGCGCTTTGGCGGCAGGCCGCTGGCTCAACTCAGATCAATACTGGAACCACAACCCCTCGCCTATTTGCCTCAATTAATCACGCCCACACGCTAACCAGCACCCGGGCATCATCGCAAAGCGCAGCAGTTTCTACCCTCCCTCATCGGACAACGCCTGATGGCGACCTGCGGGTAAATTCGCAATCTGGCTACTGGTGGCATATTGCTGATGCTGCAGGCAATGCACTTGGCCGGTTGTCCAGCACGGTGGCCTTTTCGCCGTTTGTTGTCTCAGGTGACCTACTGCTAAATGTGGCCCAGCCTCACAGCGTTCGCAGCCCCGAAGGGCACATGAAACGTCGGCCGATGGCACTGATTGCCACGCAGATCAGCAGTGGCGCCGTCGTTTGGCAGATACCCATCCGGGACACCCGCTACCGTGGCCCGTACCCCACCTGAATTTAGGTTAGGCGTGGGTCACCCATTGCTGGACGAGTTTCGCCTTTAATAGGTGACAAGCGGCAGGAATCAAGTAAAATGCGCGGCCTTGATCGGAGCGTAGCGCAGCCTGGTAGCGCACCACAATGGGGTTGTGGGGGTCGGGAGTTCGAATCTCCCCGCTCCGACCAAGTTTAAAAAAGGGGTCAGAGTAAAGGGACAGGGTCGCTGCAGCGACTCTGACCCTTTACTCTCACCCCTTTTGTTCTGGAAATAGCACAACGTTCGGCTGCGGCCTGACTGGACCATGTACACCACATCGGTCTACGACGTGCTGGATCGCTTTGTCGAGATGTATGGCGCCGACGCGGTGCTGCCGGTGGCGCGTACCGACATCGGCAACCTGTCCCTGCTGATTTCTCCCTATGATGCGGACATCCATCGCGCCCTCAGCATCAAGGGCATGGAGATCGGAATTCGTTTTTCTTCCGGCGGCTTCAACGCTAACGATTCTCAGTCTTCGTCGCTGTTCAACCAGAACTATACGATCACCATCAACCAGTCGCTGTCCCCCGATCAGCCGGGCTTCCCCGACTACAGCGGCTCCGGGGATACCAGCATCTACGGCCCCTTTGGCAAAGAAGTGGCCATGGCCAAATCGATTCACGAGGAGTTTATTTCCGCCTCCATCCCGATCGGCGATTTTCGCAAGCGACATAAGCTGCCGGACATCCCGATGGCGCTGGTGATGCCGGTGTATGAAAAGTATCGGCCGGCGTTGGATCCGGGGCTGCAGCTCGACCACATCCCCGATACGCCACAGGAGGCGGCGCGCTATTTCAATTCAAAGCGAAACTGGTAGTCGCAGGGAGTCAAGAACATGAAACGAAGAACAGCACTCGCCGCCTTCGGCGCCGCCGCAACCGCGTCCGTTGTGGGGGTTCCCGCCGCTCGGGGCGCGCAGCTCAAGCTGAACCCGTTTGAGCCCGCCGACGTCCTGATGATCACCCGCAAGCTTGCGCACACCATGGATGACGACGTGGTCCACTGGTGGGCGAAGCTGTCCCGCATGGTGATGCTGGGAAAAAAGAGCACGCCCATGTGGGACGTTTGGGTCGGCGCGATTCTGAACACAAATACGATTGACGATCAAGGCGGCTACGAAACCACGGCGATCAGCATGGTTTTCTACACCGACGTCAAAACCGGCCAATACCTGGAAAAGTTCACCAACCCGATTACCGGCAAGACGGTAGACATCGGCTATTTTCCGGCAAAACCCAGAACGACCGTCAGCACGCTGGACGACAAAAAAGAAGGTCCGCAGCGCCCGGGCTATGAAGTTACGTCCAAACACCCGCTGGGACCGGCGATGATCATCGGCGACGATGTCTGGGTACGCGACGACGACGTCACGTTCATGGAACCGATGACGGCAGACGCGGGTCCGGCCTTTCGGGTCCAGGATTGGAATACCTATCACGGCTCCCTGAACGACGTTGCGAATCCGGAGGTGCTCAACGCGCCGGCTACCTGGCACTTCAACGACACCTTAAGCTTCCCGCCCTGGCTGGAGATGAGCGACTATCCGGGAGACTTCATGTCCCGCGGCTTCGGCCGCAAGACGTCGAGCTTCGACGCATTCCCGAAGAAACTCACGGGGATGATCAAGATTCGTCACCCGGAGATTTTGAAAGACCCGCGTGCGGCGTTGGACGGGTAGCCGGTTGAAGGTATTGTCGAGGTCGTCGACCCCTCCGGCCCGCGCGAGCAATTGCAGCCCTAGCCGAAGGAGTCAGGGTGCGCCGTCAGCACGCCGCCGTATTCCTCATCAACGCGCTGTCGATACTCATCCGGTACTGATGCCTTCGAGGAGAGCTTGCGGCCGGAGGAATGCCAGACCACGTGTCCAGGGTGGTCTCCCATCTCCATCCAGCGCGGCCAGGGAGAAAGGTAGGTAGAGGTAAAGTGAGCGGGCAGATTGCCCTGTTTTGTGTCCTGCAGCGCATCGCTGTTGCAAAACACCGTCATGGACTCGAGCCAGGGCTGAGGAAACTCCCTGATAAAACGACTGGATGTAAACCAGGTGAGGTCCTCGGCACGGTGCCACTCAAGCTGCCAGGGTTCGTTGTCCTTATCCTTCGCTATACCCGGTCCGACAATTCGCCAGCCGTCTGGTCCGTAATACGTGTTGTGGCGCCCCCCGAGGCGGTTGGCTTCCACCGTGTTGGTTTTCCCGGTGAAGGGGTTCTCGAACTCCCGCAGCATCGCTCCGGTCTGCACGTCGCGAAAAAAGGTCAGCGTGCGGGAGCTGACGGCAAATTCACCGTTGGACTGTTCTTCGTACCAGTAGATCTCGGTGCCTTCCAGGTTGTACAGGTGGCGCGGCTCGCTTTCTCCAACCTGGGCGTAGATCCGGCCCGTATACCACCAGAGCACGTCTTCCGGCCTGGTGCTAGCCTGCATACGCACGGTGTGGCGCCAGCTTTCTTTGCCCTGATCGGGCAGCCATTCGGCAGCCTGCGAGCTCGCCGCGGTTTGTATGGTCATACCGGCCAGGTTCAGCAAGCCGGCTCCGGCCAGCAAATCGCGGCGGGTCAGCGCGCCGATCATGAGAAGCCTCGACTGTTCGTTATGGCGAGCGACAAACGCAATGTGAGGTCGATGAGGCTAGCGCAGATGTTTCCCATACTGTTCTCCTGCCGCTGGATAGAGGCAGGCTAGCACACCCGGGCTGCGGCGCTGGCTTTCGGATCGAGTCGCTGGTCCCCGACCGGCTTGGGACAGGGTTGGCGCAGTCTTTACCCGCGACGTTACCCTGTTTGAAACCGCCAAAATTCGCCTGCTCAACGGAGCCCATTCGGCCCTTGCTTACGCGGGCATGCAGCTTGGCCACGACACAGTACTGGAGGCTATCTCCGACTCAAGCCTCCGCGACTTTATTCGCTCGATGTTGCAGAACGAAATTGTGCCCACGCTGCGCGAGTCCGCTGAGCTGAACCTCTCGACCTATATCGAAGAGATTCTTGAGCGCTTTCGCAATCCCGAAATCGCCTATCGTCTGGCGCAAATCGCTGGCGATGGGTCACAAAAAAACCGCTTTCGGCTCTATGCGTCCATTGAGGAAAATCTCAACGCTGAACGGAGCTGCAGTCGCCCTTGCTTTGCGGTCGCCGCCTGGATACACGCTGTACTGGCATGCCACCGCGGCGAACGGCCAATGACCGATCCGGCACAGGAACAGCTTATGACCATCGCCAGCCAGTGCTCAGGGGCCGCGGAAAGGGACGTACCCTTGTTTGTTAACGCCCCTGGCCTGTTCCCCAATGAACTGCGCAACAGCCGCCGCTTTGTCGACAACCTTCAGGCAAGCTATCGGACAATCGCGCAGAGCCCACATGCTGCTATGGCATCGCTGTCACAGCTTCAACCGGACCCGTTCCCAGCTGTTCAAACCACTGCGCGCGCAGACTAGTCGGACGTCCCTTGTCGACGACCCAGAATCCGTTGCGCCGACGGTCGCGCGTACCGGACGTTTCAAAACTGGGCGCCACATTAAACCACAGGGGCGGGGCTGACGTTCTGCACTGCCTAGGCCAAGCCACTGGCAGCGATCACTGCGGCTCACAATTTTCCTAGCTGGTGTAAGCTGACACATCTTATAATCCTGATGTGCCTAGACCCGTTCATGCGTGACAACAGCGAGAACACACCTCTGATGGTCGTGCCAATTCGGCGGCTGGCATAAGCGGGCAGCACGAAGGATCCTGAGGCGCTTTGACATGACAACGGACACCAAACTCCCCCTGTCGGGGTACACAATTGCTGACCCTAAAGTTCAGGCCTGTCCCTATCCGTATTACGAAGCAATGCGGTCTGACGATCCGGTGCACTACGACCCGGAGACCGACCTGTGGATGATTGCGGATTACGAACTGGCGCGGACTGCATTAAAAAACTGGCGAGTGTATTCCTCTGTAATCGATATGCGGACGGACATCGCAGGGCCAGACATGGCCGAGAGCGATGCGTTGTTTGCTGAGGAGGGATACATCGTGCCCGACGTACTGAGTCAGGTGGACCCGCCGCAACACACGTTCTTCCGCTCACTGGTTGATCGCACATTTACCGGCCCAGTGGTTCGGCGGATGAGCGACTACCTCGTCGACCATGCCCACGAGATGATCGACGTGTTTATCGACCGAGGCTACTGCGATTTTAAAGAGGAGTTTGCGGTTCCACTGCCATTGGGCGTAATTGCCGACCAGCTGGGAGCGCCGCGGTCTGACATGGGCAAGTTCCGCCAGTGGACAGACGCGATTATCGAAACCCTCGGCATCATGCTTTCCCCGCAACGCCGTTTAGAGTGCACAAGGCTTATCATCGAATTTCAGCACTATTTCGTCACGCGTATCAACGAAAAGAAGGCAGACCCGAAAGAGGACATTCTTTCCCAACTGGTCGCGGCACGGCACGATGATGGTCGTGAGCTGACGACTGAAGAACTGCTGGCTCTGATTCAGCAGCTTTTGACAGCCGGCAATGAGACCACACGCAATCATCTTGTTGCGTCAATTGTGATGCTGATTCAAAACCCGC
Source organism: Congregibacter sp. (assembly GCA_045105635.1). Lineage (GTDB taxonomy): Bacteria > Pseudomonadota > Gammaproteobacteria > Pseudomonadales > Halieaceae > Congregibacter. The sequence goes on along the minus strand of JBGCDU010000003.1, from coordinate 296,559 downwards.
AACAGCAGGCATTGTTGCGCAAGGACCTGACTCTGGTACCGAAATTTGTTGAAGAGTCTTTGCGACTGGAAAGCCCAGTGCAGGGTCTGTTCCGTGTGACCAAAGAAGACACCGAGCTTGGCGGTAAAACTATTCCGAAGGGGTCCAAGGTTTACGTCTGTTATGGCAGCGCAAACCGCGACGATAAAAAATTTGCAGATGCGGCGCACCTCAATCTGAATCGCGGTAACGCGTCACAGCATATGGCGTTCAGTTACGGCATCCATCGATGCATCGGCCAGATGCTCGCACGGAAAGAGCTCGCCATAGGCCTGACCGCAATACTCGAACGCATGGACAATCTGCAGTTCGGCCCAGAACAAGGTGAGATCAGACATTTGCCGAGCTTTATCCTGCGCGGAATCGACGGCCTGAAAATTACGTTCGATAAAACAACCCGCGAAGCGAGTTTTGGCGCTTAGCGTTAGCTTTCGTCGTTTAGCGCGCTCCTTGCGACTCTGGAGGTGCCTTATTGCGAACCGTTTACGATTTGTACAGGTGTATCAACGCGCTACTTTTATTGGAAGAAGGGGTGAGTTACCGGCAACCATATCTGAACCATGGCCTTGCTCCTGGTGTGCTATTTGAGTTCTCGGGTCATAGGCCTTTGCAATTACAACGGTTGATCCCATCCGTTGAGCCGAATCGGAAACATAGGAACAGCACCTGCCCCGACTGCATTCAGAACCCTTGCTGAATCTTGATGGAAACAAAGATCATTTGACCCATTGGCATGAGCATTTTCGGGGTCTTGAAACAGCGCATTCTGGTAGATGGGTGCCAGTCGGAACCCGATCTGCCTTTAAGCGCCCACTTCGTTGAACGGGACCTTCGATTCATCTCACTAGGGCGTCGTTTCGTCGCGGATCTCACAGGCCCACTTTTGCAAACTCGAACGTCGTGGGAAAATGGGCTAATTCTCAGGGGTCCGTACTCGCATGAATCTATCCAAGGCTGCCGTCGCCATTTTTGCCGCCCTCATCGTGCTCACCCCCTTGGTAACCGCCAAGGAGAAGCAATCGTCGCTTTCTGGTCTGTCTGAGCAATTGGATGCAGCGCGCAATATCGTCTCGGCGGTTAACGCCAAAGACAGCAATCAGTACGTGCAGGACCTAGATCCCGACGTCGTCGTAAGGATGTATGACGGCGCGGTCCGGTTACGCGGTAAAGCGGCGATTCGCAAGAATCGCGCGCAACACTTCCTCAGCCACCCCGAAGCGCGAAATGTACTGATCCACCTCGTGGAGGTGGACAATCGTGTGGTAATGCACGACCAGATCTGGCTCACCCGGGATCAATCGGAGCCCGCTGACATCGTAGAGATATTCACGTTTGAGGAAGGCAAGATAGTCCGCATCGACGTCATTCAGCCTGAAGATCTGTTTACCAGATGATCAGGGTGCCGTAGCGCCCTAAATCCCGCCGCGAGAATGCGTTATTGCAAGACTCTGCTAAGAATCGCAATCCGGCCGACGGTCTCAGCGTATGCAACGGGGCGGCCTGTAAGGTCGACGGGGTTGAGTGGCGAATTATTCCGTCGGAGACCACACGGCATTGGTAATGCGGCCCTGCTCCCTGGATTTCAGCTGCCGGGTATTGAGGCTCAGGGAGAACAAGAACTGTTTCGCCTTGGTTCCCTTACTAATGGCATAGGCTTCGTTCAGCGCAGAGACCAGATTGTCTGAGACAAAGCCTCGCCGTTCGTGTACCTCGACATGGTCGTTCTCGTCTTTCAGCAGATGCAGCGCAAGGTCTCGCGCACCGCCACGTTGGTTGCCATGAAGGATCACCGCAGTTTGACCTGTAATGCGGTGAGCAGCACATCACGCATGGCGATGATAGCTGCATACGCATCATGTAATTGCTGCTCCGTATCTTGCGAGACATCCAGCGTGCCCATGGTGGCATGTTTCGCCAACTGATTGAGGTTGGACGACATGCGGGACTCCCCGAGCGCTGAGAGAAGTGCCGCATACTGATGATCGTCAAGCTTGGGGTGCTTCAGCTCGACACACCTCTCAGCATGCTTGCCTAGCAACTTGTCGCGGCACCACGCGCCTAGCGGCCTGCGCCCGGCCTTGCTCTTGAGGTATGTCACTTCGGTCTCTGTGAACCGGATAGCGAAGGGTTTGGTCTTTCGTCTAGGTTGGGCCGCCGCTGATGGGGCAGACGCGTCCCGAAACGCACTAGCCAGGCAAACGCTCGTCGGGCCCTGAGCACTCATAGCCCCGGCTCCTCTGGCGTCTGGAAGTAGGGGACATGGCTTTCAAGAAAGTCGTTCCATTCTGCCAGCGTGTTGAAGAGCTCCTCCGCGTCCTCGCTGTAGTCTGAGTCCGTAGCCCGAAGAAGGTCCTTGAGGTGTGTTCTTTGCGATGCTAATGATGTTGTTTCACAGTTCGAGGTTTCTCCACTCTGGCCCACCATTTACAGAATCTCCAGCGATATTGATGAAGAGCCTGATTCTTTCCCGAAGGAAGCAGTGCTTCTTGGTGGTTTGCGCTGTGGTGTGCCTCAGTAATTCTTGTGCGCGCTGCAGGCTTTCACCTTCAATGGCCTTCTTTCTGAGGTCGTTTTAGGTGAATCGCTGGATACCTTTTTGCTCGGCTTTTTTAGGCTATCGAGTGATGGTGTCCAGAAAACTCTGGTAACTCCACCATGCCCAAGATGACCAGACACCGGAGCCGCCTCAGCGGCTCTGGCCTGGTATTGAGTTCTACCGCACAGCAAAGCTAGAGCGCGATCGACCGTAGCAATTGTTCAGCAATCCGCCCGGCGCTGAAACGTGCGCGTAACCGCTGGCCAAAACCATGGGCAAATTCGCAGGCAGCATCAGGGCGCTCAAACACCTCGCGCATGAGTCTGCAGGCATGACCCCGGTCTGCACTGGCCCAATGGACATCCGGGCGATGATGGAAGTAGCCATCATTCGGCGACTGGTCGGTGCTGGTGAGCTGGGAATCCACCAGCCAGGGGTAGGCCGTTCCCAGGTATTCCAATTGCCCGCCCCAACCGGTGATCACTACCGGGTTACCGGCCAGGGCGGCCTCAAAAGCACCCAGCCCCCAGCCTTCGCTGTGCGTCAGGCTGATAAAACAATCACCTCGCTGATGAAGCTGGTCAATTTGCTGCGACTCCAGCCGGTGAGGGATCAAATGAATCCGGGCCGCTTCGGGGTAATCGGCCAGCATGCGCGCCAGTGTCCAGGCGGTGGTCAGTGTGTAATCAGGCGTGTCTGCAGTGCGCAACGGGCTGGTCAGGGAAACATGGTCGAAGTACTCGGATTTTATCACCAGCGCCACCTTGTCCCGTCGCGTAAAGGTTTCCAGAAAGGCACGAATGGTGTGTTCCATGGCCTTGCGCGAGGTCCACGTACCGATGGTGTAGAACAGGTAGTCCTCATCATTGATGCCGCCGAGGTCAATGGGCTTGCCACCGGGCCTCAGGCCCCTGGCAATATGCGGTATGACCTCGACAGGGCTGGTGATACCGCCCTGTTCCAGCACTTCCTGATTAAAGCGGGAAGGCACGAATACCTTTTCATAACGATTCAATGCTGGCGCCCAGCTGTCCGGCAACTGGTCGACCTCCCAGGCCACATAGGTAAACAGCCTCTTATCCGCATGATGATCGGCCCAGTAGTGGTGCCAGCGATCGGGCGGCACCTGAATAAACAGTCCGGAAACCTTGATAGACCGGTCCCAGAGCCGTCGCAGAATGGGCTGTTGCGGTTCGGGCACATCTGCCAGGGCCACCGTGCGCTCTAATAGTTTATCGGTATTGGAATGCACCGGGCGCCAGCTGACGTCCAGGCCATGGGTATCCAGTGCGGCCGCGTACTGACTTAAGGCATCGCCATAACCGCAACCGGGTATCAGGCCAACCATCTCCAGGCCCGGGCGGGCGCGTGTCTTACTGGCCATGGACTTTCTCGGCCGGTAGGCCGCACAGGGCGTCCAGATCAAAGTCTGGTAAAAACGGCTTTGCCAGCCGGGCCAGGGTGCTTGATCCTTGTTGCAGAGTTTCCAGGGTTAACTTCCTGGCCGAACAGCTGCTGAAATCCTGCCGCTGTTCTTCCCACCACAAGTGTTCCCACCAATGCACGCTGAAGGCCTCGCTTAAATCCAGACCATCACGCTCCAGGAAGTCGGCCAACCCATTCTGGTTTAACGGGATACCCATAAACGAAGCCTCGGGCTCAATATGAACCGCCTCTGGCATCCGGTCCGCCAATTCCCTGGCCAGCAGGCAGGAATGATTGCTCCAGCTGCCATTCATGGCCGACAGCATTTCAGCCCGCCAGTGCCGGGCAAACTCTGCACCAGGCTCCGCCATCATCAGAGCATTGCACAAAGAGGGTCTGCTGCTGCCATCGAGTTCATCCCTTACATCTGCTTCGCGACCAATGACAAAAGGCTGGCGATACAAGTGATCTGGAAATGACTTGAGAAAGAGCGTGTCAATATCTGCATATATACCACCATGCTCGATCAGCGCATCAAGGCGGATGAAATCGGCGTGGTGGGCGTAACGATACTGCTCTGGCACATGCCCCGCCGAATAGTCGACCTGTTCCAGCGCATCCACAGGCTCGACCCTGTGCAGTTCCAGATGCTCACGCGCCAAATCCCAATACATGCCGTAGGGCAATCGATGACAATGCATGATGATACGATCGGGCTTGAGTACCTGCCTGGCTGATTCGATGGCCAGGTAATACATCAGGTGAAACGGCTCCCATTGTTGCCTGAGGCCAAATACAAAGTGGACAATATTCGGAATCTTAGCCATTATCGCGGGACTGTAGACTTCAGGAAAGCCGCCAGGCGAGGTGCCTCGGCGCCGGGGCCATCCTAACATTGGCCGTGTCTCGTCTGTTACTCCTTAGCCCCATTACACCGGCCCCTGCGGGCAATGGTTTGGCCATGCGCGCCTGGGCGCTGTGCCAGGCTCTGGGCCAGTGCGGTGAAGTAAGTACCATCGTGGTGCCCGTCTCGGGTCCACGAGCTGCGCCCGATTCAGGCTGGCAGACGACGGCACCCGTCGACAGTATTTCGGCTGTCACCAGTTGGGTGCGATACGCCACAGGCAGGCGCTGGCTCGGCCAAGCCGGCTTGCCGGTACGCGCCCGCGCTGTTTCACCCGGAATTGCAGACCAGGTCGCCCGACTCACGCAATCTGCTAACGCCTCCTTGCATGAATTCGATGCCATTGTTTGCCTGCGGGTCTACATGGCAGGCGTTTTGGTGGCAGCCATAGAGTCACGCCGGAGCGGCGCCAAAAAACCCTTACTTGTACTGGACGCAGACGAGGCCGAGCATCGCCTGTTGCAGCAACGCGCCGCGCACCATGCGAGTGCCGGACAGCCGATGTTGGCAGAGCGCTATGGCAAGGAAGCGCAATGCTCAGCATCATTTTGTGCCGCCGTACTGCCGGATTTTGACCTGGTCACTGCGTCATCTCAAATTGAAGCGCAGCACTTGTCACCACTGGCAGTGTCGACTCCGGTCAGGGTATTGCCCAATGTGTTCCATGCGCCGACAACCAGCACAACCCGTAAAAGCTTCCGTACAGATCAGGCGCAATCGCAGCCCCGCTTTGTTTTTGTCGGCAATCTGGATTACTGGCCCAACTCTGACGCCGTGGCCTGGTTGCTGGAACAGGTCTGGCCGGCAGTTCGCAAAGTACTTCCAGGCGCGCAGTTGAGAATTATCGGCACCGGTGCGCGACACCTGGCCAGCCGACATGCCGGCCAGCACGGCGTTAAATGGCTGGGCTGGGTCGATGACCTGGCCACAGAATATCGGTCGGCCACCGCATGCCTGGCACCCCTGAGGGCCGGTGCCGGAACCCGCCTGAAAGTACTGGAGGCCTTTGCCCTCGGTACGCCTGTGGTAGGTACCCGACTTGGGCTGGAAGGGTTGGGCATTGCGCATGGCAAGCAGGCCCTATTGGCTGAAAACCCTGCCAGTTTTGCGAAAGAGTTACAAAAACTGGTTGAAAACACGCCCCTACAACAGGAAATTTCCGCCAGGGCCCTCGCTCACCTGCAACGGCACTTTTTACCTGAACGATTCAATGCAAGGCTGCATCAACTCATCGATGATCACTTGGCCAATTGAGCCCCGCAGGATATATTCCCGTCCATGGATGTTTCCCGTAAGTCGCTGCTGCGACAGCCCGCCAACTTGCAGGTGCACGAAGCCGACGATGGCCTGATTGCGTTTGACCCGGATAACGATCGCGTCCATCACCTGAACCCCTCTGCCGGGGTGATGTTCAGCCTGTGCGATAACCCGCAGACAAAGGGCCAGCTCACTGAGCAGTTCATCATAGCCTATGGCCTTGACGCCGATGAGCATGCGCAGGCAGAAGAGGCGATAGCCCAGCTGCTCCGCGAAGGCTTGCTGGTTGCCAGCACTGACTAACAGCCGGAATCCCAGTGAGCCTCGCAGAGGGTCAGTGCCCTCATCAGCTGTGCTTCCAAATGCTGAGCCATCGGATAGATATCCGTTTTCAGGACCCGGCACTGATCAGCTGGCTAGACTATCTCTCCGTTTCTGCCGACCAGCCATTTCAAACTGCAGGAACCCTCAAATATCGGGTCCTTGGACAACAGCCCTGGGCCATTTATGAGGAAGGCGACCTCCTTGAGTACGCGCACTCGGACGAGGATGTTCTTTACCTGATTTACCGGCGGGTCTACCAACGCATTGCAGAGCCCTTCATTCGCGCGGGCTGGGTAATGCTGCACGCAGGCCTGGTTAGCGTTAATGGCCAGAGAATGATCCTGATGGGAGACAAGGGCGCGGGCAAGACTACGCTGGTGAATCGATTGATGCTGGCCGGCCACACCATTGAGGGCGATGAGTCCATTCTGGCCAGAGACCGTTTTGTGACAGCCGTGCCTCGACAGCTGCACCTGAAGCCAGGCTCCTACGCTCTCCTGCCAGAGCTGGCAGATATGATTCAGTCATTGCCTTACTGTCACGGCGAAGGCGGCGTAGTTCGTGCTCTGGACCCCAAAAAAGCCGGGTTTAAATGGCAGATTCAACAGGGCCCGGTTCAGGCCATTCTTTGGCTCAGCGCCAACCACAACGGTCAGACAGAGCTTCGCCGTATCGGGTCGATGGAGACCCTGAAATTTCTTATGGACAGCCAGTTTGATATGGGTGAAAGCCGGCAGCAAGCGATGGATACCTTGCCTGCTTTATCGACCCGTGGTGGGTTCGAACTGAAGGTAGGCTGCCCTCAATCCTGCCAGCGGTTATTGGAAGACCTGTCCAAGTCGTTAGAGAGAGGCGCATAGCCCCCTAAGCGCATAGCCCTCTAAGCGCATAGCCCTCTAAAAAGATTGACACTCCCCAAGTGCATTGCCAAACTTCTGGTAATCCAAATCCAGCCGGAAAGCGCCATGTCAGACGACAGCCCAAAAAACCCACTTGAGGGAGTATCTGTGATCCGTCGTGATTTTGTCCGCAAGTCACTTAAGGCTGGATTCGTGGCCCCGGTTATCGGGACTTTCACCATGTCAGGCTTGATGTCTGCGCCCGCCGCCGCACAACAGAACAATCAGTCATTTAGTGTCCCTTAAACTAAATTTTGGCCAAACCAAAAGCAAGCCTTACTGCTTGCCTGATTGTTCGAAACGAAGAAGCTTATCTTGAGCAATCCCTGAGCAGCTTGCATGGGCTGGTCGACGAAATTGTCGTCGTCGACACCGGCTCCACTGACCAAACTATCCCCATCGCCAAAGCCCATGGGGCAGTACTGGCGCATTACCGCTGGAACAATGATTTCGCTGCAGCCAGGAACGTCTCGTTGAGCCTGGCCAGCAGTGATTGGATTCTGTACATCGATGCCGACGAATCGCTGCATGCAAAAAGCGAAGACCTGCAGGTACTGGACCATCCTGAAGCCGTGGCTGCTACCGTATCGTTCCGTCCTGCTAGTCATATGACCTGTTACCGGGAGTATCGACTGTTTCGCAATCGGTTGGATCTGCGCTTCAGAAGCCCCATTCATGAATCCATCGTTCCGGACCTTGACGCCATTGTTGAAGCCGAAGGCCTGCACATTGTGGGATCCGATGCCCACATCGAACACCACGGATATGAAGGCGACCTGACCCACAAGCATCGCCGCAACCGGCCCATGCTCCTGCAGGCCGTTAAGCTGAGCCCGGGACGGATTTACCTTTGGCATGCGCTTGGTGATTGTGAACTTGGGCTGGGCGATGAGGTGGCAGCGGAACGGGCTTGGCGAAAAGCACTTGCGTTGGTACGCCGAGTTCCGGGGGAGCCGCAGAATGCAATGATCTATTCCAATCTGCTGGCTCTGCCAAAGAACCAACAGCGCCCGGGGCTGGACGACCTGGCGGAACTCCTCGATGAGGCTAGCCGTTACCATCAGGATGATCCATTGGTCCGTTGGTGGCTGGCCTCGCACGCGCTGACTAACGGACAGATCCAGAAATGCCGGTTCTTGCTTGAAGACCTGCTGTTGCAAGACAGGGCACCGCGGCAAAACGCTGCTTTGGCTTATGACCGGAGGCTGTTTGGCGCCAATGGACATGCCCTGATGGCCAATAGTTATCTGGCACAGGCGCGTTATGCCAAGGCCGAGGTATGGTTTGACAAAGCTCTTTCCTTTGACCCGGGAAACAAGGAGTACAAGACCAAACGCGATCTCGCCAGGGCCCAGCGTGCCGCCTGAAACATCAAGCAGCACCTTGCGAAAATCGCTAAAGGCTGATCAATATGAGCGCTGGAGCAAGGCTCTGCATTTGCTGGACTTGGCAATAGGCTCACAGTGGCGGCCATTCGCCGAAACACTGGCCGCTACAGACCATCAAGCAATACTCATGTTTTTGAGCGAGCATGACCTCAACGATGGCTTGTACTGGCTTATCGAAAGGGACAGTGCCAGTAAATACTTGCCTTCATGGCTGATGCTACATCTGATCGCCTCACATCACCGGGGCCAAGGCCGGCGGAAGGACCTGCTGCATGCCTTGAAGCAATTGGCTCAAACCAGCGGCGATGCGGGTGTTCAGTTTGTCTTGCTCAAGGGCTTTGATTATTCACAGCGGTTTTACGGCGACATCCAGGCCCGGCAAGTACGGGATATCGATGTTTTGACCAAACCCGAACAGCAACAAACCATGGCCCAGGTCCTCACTGAGCTGGGCTACACGCGACAGGACACATCCTTGCTGCCCCGACTCCTTCCCGCTGATGTTCGTCGCAAGCTGGAACATGCGCAGACCTGGCAAAAAGAGTACATCAGCATTGATCTTCACCATGGCTTGCGCAGCAGGCCGGGGTTCAGGCTGCCCGTTCAGGCCCTGATTGAGCGCACGGAAACTTTGCCGCTGGAAGGTCACTACTACCAGGTACCGGCAGACTATGACGCGCTTTGTCTGGTGCTGATCACCCTGGCCACAGATATTGAGCAGGGAAAGCTTAAGGCGCGTGATCTGCTCGATGCCGAAGTACTTATCACTGCGGCCGGCCCGGATTTTGACTGGTCTGGGTGGCTACAGCAGTTAAAACAGGCTCGTATCCTGCCCATCATTCAGGCCGTGTTGTCGATTTTACGCGGCGCTTTGCCCGGACCAAGGCCCTGGCCTGAATGGCTTAGACGCGCAGGGTGCAGCGTCCAGGCCGCACCTGTGCAACAGTGTCTTGAACGATGCTGTGCCAGGCCTTACGGCCTGGATAGCCGCCGCTGGTTTATGCAGCATTACCAGGGCTCTCGCGGGCTGTATTTGTGCTGGTGGCTGATCGGCGGCTTTTTTCGCGAAGGTTCTGTCGGGCGGGTCAGAGACCAGCTTCGGTCAAAGCCGAGGCCGCTGGCCTGACAAACTCCATCGGCTATCGGCCAGACGGGAATCCCGTCCGATAAGCTCAGGAGTGGTCTTCAGGAAAATCCGCGCCTCATCGAGCGAGGCGAAGTTGTGGAGCCATATGCATCGCTGTTTTACCGATCGAATCAACCGCTCGACCATGCCATTGTGCTGCGGTAGACATAAACGAGGACTTCCGCTAACGCACGGGCCCGAGATAGGTGTCCAACCAATCGCTCACCTCCCGGGAAACGGTGTTACGCGGAAAGTCGAAGTGGCCCTCTTCAAATACCAGATGCCTCTTGTGCTCCTCGGCTGCACCCAATAGCTCAAGCATATACAGCTGAGAATTCTCGTAGGTAAAGAGGTGGTCGTAGCGGCCGTTAATGAGCAATGCAGGCTGCATCACCCGAGGATAGTAATTGATGGGGTCGGCCATAGGGTCTGAGTAATCCCAATAGGGGGTTCCACCGGAGATTAAAACCAGCGCCTTGATCCGATCCTCTATCGCCAGAAATGTAGCGGATTCGTAGGCACCGTAACTGAAACCGAGGAATCCTATTTTGTCGCTGTCGATGTCGCCGCGCGATTCCAGATAATCAATGGTAGACGCAACGTCTTCGTAGCGAGCCAAGGTCCTGCGTCGCACTGCATCGGCTCTCGCCGATTGATCACTTGGGAGTTCGCTAAAGCGCTGTGCCATGCCGTCCATGACCGGTATAACGATGGCACGTCCGGCGCGCACAACGTAGTCCATAAAGCCCAGCTGCTCGAGGAGATCTCTGTTAGGGATGGATCGAAGCGCTCCGGAGTGTGGCATGTAAATCACGGCCTGGAGTTTGTCACTTGGATTCACCGGCGTGATGATAAACATCGTCAATTCGCCGCTGCCAGGAAACTCCAGGCTAAGCTCTTCGATCTTCCAGGAATCATTGCTTTCCACAGTTTCGTTCGTGATCGAGAGTGGCGTTCTGGGTACGTGGCTGAATTGATAGCGCAAGGTTTCAAACGCATCGTTATCGATCGGCGTGTGCCGGGCACTCAGAGCATCTTCGTTGAGGTTGATAGGCTCCAGCAGTTGCGGGTCGACGGGTTCGCCCAGAGCATGCATGAGTCGCATGCCATTCTCCGGCGCTCGATCGAGAGGACTTATGGTGTAGGCCTGTTGAAAAACGTCATCGTAGTTTGTCCAGGCGCCACCCAATGCCAGGCCGAGCTCGTTAGACGTGTTCCACACCCACTCGCGTGCATTGCCTGCCATCTGTACCGTTCCCCAGGGTCCTATGCCGCGTATCTCATCAGCTGGAACGACTTCCGCGCCAAAATTGCTGTCGTGGGCGACGAACGGTGCGACCTGACCCATACCCTCCATGGGTGCGAATGCGGCGCGAGACCAGTGGTGAATGGTCGGCAGCAACATTCCCCGATAGCGAGCATAGGCCTTTGCCTCGTAGAGGCTGATACCGCCGACCGGTTGATTTGCAGCTCCGGTGGGGTAGTTACCCAGTTCCCAGTTAGACGGGCCGGGCCGCCCTGTGAGATCAAGGAACGTTTCGATGATTGTGTCGTTGACTGGCGATCCGTCGATCAATCGAAGCCCGCTCCAGTACGCGGGATTGCTATAGCCACCTTCATCCACGAATGCCTTGAACTCGCGGTTTGTCACTTCGCTACCTGCGATATCAAATGCGGGTATTTCGTAGCGTTGACTGCCAAGCGTGCCATCGGCGAAGCCACTTAGGAAAATCGGAAAGTTTGTCGCTGGCACGCGCACCATACCGGGACTCACCACGCCCGATTCGTACAGCTCCAGATGTGGGATCGGAAACAAAGAGATGATTTCTTCCATAAGGGTCTCGCCCACGTTCTGAAGCATCGGCCCTGGGTTGGCGACGGCAAACTCGCGTGTATCGTAGCCAGGCTTTTCTACTCGAAGAAGCAAGGCGCCTTTTGGGGCGAGTGCCGGCGCGCGGGCGGAATCAGTCACTAAGGTCCACGGCGCCTCAGGTACATCATAAGGACGGAAGCTGACTTTGGCGTCCTCGTCCATAGTCCGCGGATTGATTTCAAGCGCGATGTCATCCAGGAGCTGCCGGACGTCTGGTGAATCATCTAGCACTGAAACAGCACCTTGGATTGCGGCATAGGCCTCGCCAAAACGATCCTCGGCGGTTAGTTCCAGCGCTTGACTCAGCCTGGCCATTGCCCTCTGCATCTCCAGCGTCGACTGGCTGCGATGATAGACACCAAAGCTGATCAGCGCGGCGAGAAGCGTCAGAGTGGTTAGCATGACGAGCCTGCGTTGCCAGCGTCCAGTCGGTCCGCCTACTGATTCATCTTTCTCGAGAACCAGGCTTCGTTTGACGCCCAGAGGTGTAAATTCGTAAGCCCACGCTAGGATCACCGCAATCGGGAGGCCCAGCAGTAGAACGAGAACCAGATACTGAAGCACCCGGTCGGGAAACCCGAAGGTATCGAAGGCAAACCCCGCGATTTGCGCCACAACCCAAGCCGCCACCGAATAGGCGAATGCGACACGGAAAACGTGTCGTTTCTTCAGTTCGTCGAAGAAGTCGCTCATAGAAAAAGTGCTCTCACCACATACTGCGCCACGATGTTAGCAGAGTAATAATGCCCGGAACTCGACCCTGCCGCGGATACCGATGTCATGCCCCGGATTTTAGTCAGTTCCGTCTCCTGCCGGATCGCCGTCGGCCCTCAGCAAGGGCGCAAGGCCTTCATGACTCGCACCGTCCGTCCCCTAGACAGACCTGATCTCCGGTTGGAGCGGGTCGCCAAGGCCAAGGGATTTTCCCTACATGCAGGGATGCGCTGCGAGGGGCATCAAAAGAACAAACGGGAAAGGTGCCAAGTCTATCTCCAATACGGAACTCCGCTCACTCGCCGAGCGTCATGCCGTCATGACCTGGGCTCAATGACTGAAGGTGCCCTGGGACAGGTTGCTGCTTTTCGCTGGGAGGGAGCGCAAAACGCCACGGCGGAGACACTCTCTGCCTTTGGCGACTGCATTGCGATTCTCTCGGACATCAACCTGAAATCGCCCCTTTTTTCGTGACGCAGGCCCTGCAACGCAACGGCATAACGCGGCGACGCAGGAAGATCCGGCGCGGATCATCAACATCTCTAGGCGTTTTAAAGCAAAACCAAGGAGTCTCTTGCGAGCGTCCCGAAGACGATTCTGTCACGGCTAACCCTCGCAGATCTGATAAGTTTCAATCAGAGTTAAGGTAACCGGGAGATGCCCTGATTCGATCAGGAGCTGTTTGAGGTGTCGCAGGCCGACCCTGCCCTGAGGACGAGGAACGTGTTGACGCGCTGGACGCCATACATCTCGCCAGTTGTTGATCGGGATTGCCAGCGGGTTCGTAGGTCATCGCGGAGGCTTCCTGCCTCCCGCTGTTGCCAGATCGTCAGTCGGGCAGTGGTCTCAACGGAAATCGTCGACATCCTCGCCGCAGCGGGTATCCAAACACCCGACATCTCCATCCTCTCTGACGAATTTCTGCTCGAAGTCCAGCAGATGGAAAAGAAAAACCTGGGGCTGGAAGCGCTGCGCAAACTGCTGGGGGACAGCATCCGCTCTCGCACCCGCAGCAATGTCGTCGAAAGCCGTGCGTTCACCGAACGGCTAGAGGATGCCATCGCGCGCTACCACGCCAATGCGATCACCACCGCCGAGGTGCTTCAGGAGCTGATCAAGCTGGCACAGGACATCCGCGCCGCCCGCAACCGGGGTGAGGAACAGGGCCTGTCGGACGAAGAAATCGCTTTCTACGATGCCCTGGCAGAAAACGAATCTGCCCTGCAGGTGGTGGGCGACGACAAGCTGCGGGTGATCTCTCATGAACTGCTCGTGAGTCTGCGAGAGAACGTGGCCGTGGACTGGGCGCACCGCGAATCAGCCAGGGCGCGGCTGCGCGTGTTGGTCAAACGGATCCTTCGCAAGTATGGCTATCCACCCGACCTACAGGATGCGGCGGTGCAAACGGTGCTGCAACAGGCCGAGGTGCTGTCAGCATCGTGGCAGCCTGTGCATGCTCGTGCCTGAGCTTCTTCGCATGATTGAAGGACGCCGCGCCCCGCAGAGCCCTTGCGGGAGATTTGCGGGACTCGTGGTGATTCGTTCTGCTCTGTAGTGGGAAAAGCGCTGTGGGTGTTCGGATTTAAGTTAATAAAATCAAATAGTTAAAATTCTCCAGCACGATTCATAATGCTGGGGGCGGTGGTCAAGTCCACCCGAGGCGCCACTGCCGGACTTTTGCCGGAATCAGTCCTGCTTTGTTGTGCATTTCGGTGCAACTTGCAACGGGCGTCACCGATAAAAGTTAAATAAAATCAATCACATGGAAAACGGCTGGCCGACTTTTAACCAATTGGTCGCTGGTTCGAACCCAGCACGGCCCACCATCCATAATGCCTCTGGCGCTAGTAGACACTATCGCTCTCTTGCGGCGGGGCAAGCAGCGGCCGTTTATACGGGCATCGACGCCTTTCGCGGCTCGGGGCGCCGATTGGTGCCGCGCGGATCATCAACCGGTGCCGCACAGTACCAGCAAGCGTTCTCGGCACCAATCGGTGAAGTGCGCGATCATCATGCCGGCCCGCGCCCAGGCTTCGCTGCGGGGTTGACCACCACGGGCATGGGCGCCGTGTCCGTCGGTTTCTCAGCGCAGTAGCATACTTTTGCTAAATTGGCGCCAAAACTCGATTGCGGAGCGCTAAATTATGTCCACCACGACCGTATCGTCAGATCGACGACGACTGGCTGTAGGTCCGTCCAAACCTCGCGTCACTTTTCGCTACATCAGCAATGGTCTGGCGAAGTTGTCTATGCCCCCGGGGTCCGGCAGGCTATCAGTTGCGTTCAAGAGGTGCGCGTTAAGGATCGATTTGGAAAGGGTGCACAGGGGCAGGGCGGCGAGCGGGTCGGTGATGATCGGAGGTGAGAGGGTCGGGTAGCGCCTCGCCGCTCCAAAAAGTAGGGTCTGTGTCTTCTGTCCGTTAAACACCGATGTTACAGTAATTTTTTCCGACCCGGACGAATTACCCGTTGGGTCCCCAGTAGGAGTGAGAGCCTATGAAAACAATCATCAAGATTCAAATCTTGATTGCCACCATGTTTTTGTCAGTGATGGCATCAGCCCAGGATAAACCGAACATTCTCGTGATCTGGGGGGACGACATTGGCTGGTCAAACTTCAGCGCATACCACCGCGGCATGATGGGCGGCCGAACGCCTAATATCGATAGGATTGCCAACGAAGGTGCGTTGTTCACTGATCACTACGCGCAGCAAAGTTGTACCGCAGGACGCGCGGCCTTTATCACTGGCCAGCATCCCTATCGCGTCGGGTTGTTAAAAGTGGGTATGCCCGGCTCGACCATTGGTCTGCAAGCCGAAGATCCAACGATCGCTGAACTCTTGAAGCCGCATGGTTATGCCACAGCGCAAATCGGCAAGAACCATTTAGGTGATCGGAACGAATTCCTGCCAACCGTGCATGGCTTCGATGAATTCTACGGTAACCTTTACCACCTCAATGCACAGGAAGAACCCGAAGACCCAGACTACCCGAAAGATCCGAATTTTCTTGCCAAATATGGTCCGCGCGGAACGATCAGCGCAACAGCCAGCGACAAGGATGATAAAACGGTTGACCCTCGCTTTGGCAAGGTAGGCAAACAAATCATCAATGAATTGGGTCCACTCACTCGCAAGGGTATGGAGACCATTGACGATGTGCTGATGGAGAAGTCTCTGGATTTCATTCAGCGATCTCACGACGCGGAAACACCGTTCTTCTTATGGCACAACCTCACACGAATGCACGTGTTTACGCGTCTTTCGTCGACCTGGGAAGACTCCACCGGGTACGGCCTGTATGCCGACGGCATGGCGCAGTTCGACTTTGTTGTTGGAAACCTGCTCGACAAGCTCGACGAACTGGGAATCGCTGAGAACACGATCGTCATCATTTCTACAGACAATGGTGCTGAAGTCATGAGTTGGCCGGATGGTGGCAACACGCCGTTTCATGGCGAGAAAGGCACCACCTGGGAAGGCGGGATGCGCGTCCCACAGGTTGTTAGATGGCCGGGTGTTGTAGAACCAGGCACAGTTGTCAACGAGATTATGTCTCATGAAGATTGGTTGCCAACATTCCTCGCGGCGGCTGGCGATCCCGATATCAAAGAGAAGTTGAAATCTGGTCACAAGGCAGCGGGCAAGCGCTTCAAGTCGCATATTGATGGTTACAACTTCATGCCCTTCTTCAGTGGTGACGTCGACGAGGGACCTCGTCGAGAGATCTTCTACTTCGATGACAATGCCAGCCTCAATGCTGTTCGGGTCAACGACTGGAAGATTCACTTCAAAGTACAAGAAGGAAACCTGCAGGACTCCGTACTACGTACGGTGAACATGCCTTACGTTATCAACGTCCGGCAGGACCCTTACGAGCGGTTCATGCGTGAATCGAAGATGTACTTTCGCTGGTGGGCAGACAAGCTGTGGACGTTTGTGCCTGCTCAAGGCGTGGTCGCGGAATTCGTCGAGTCGTTTAAGGAGTTCCCGCCGAGCCAGCCCAGCGCGACATTTGGACCAGACCAGGCCTTGGAGGCATTGTCGAGTTCAGGTGGGCGTAAGTAGATTTATCTGACAGAATCAGCATGAAGCTGATAAAAAAAGCCTCCATCAGGAGGCTTTTTTTGTGGTGAACCGAAAATGATGAAACAGAACGGATCGAGAAGCTTGTAGCTTTGGAAACGGACATGAGCGAATGCAGTCCCACCACCACTTCGTGGTTATTGCGTTACGCCAGCCGCCAATATGCATGGCTATTACCCATCTTCCTAATCATCCTCGGCACCGTTGTTTACAGCGGAATATTAATAACAAATGATGGCGGCTTAATCCTCTACCCAAAACAGCGGTTATAAATGGGGGGATTACAAACTGAAGTTTCGAAAGGAAGTTGCAGCTTGGCTTGAGGGAAATTACGCTCCGTCAGCAGCAGCCCGAATGCCCTAATTATTCCAGGCGGCGGCGGTAGGCGCGAATACGAGGTCCTCATTTGCGCCAAGTTCAGATACTATTTCGGCCTCCTCAATTAATTCGGCCCGCAGTGCGCAGAGGGGGCTGTTTTTTTCAGGAAGACGGTAGGCGTGTTGTGCAGTTTCCTAAACGCCACGCGCATAGCTGCAATGCAAAGCAGGGCAAAGCAGGGCAAAGCAGGGCAGGGCAAAGCAGGGCAGAGCAGGGCATAACAGGAGAGGTCAGTGGTTCAATCTCACTATATGGGTCTTCTATAGCATGTATGACACATTGATTGGCCGTTTATATGTCCTACACCGCGCTAGCTATATCGGCCATGTTTCAGGTTCAGGCCACCGGGCCTGCAAAGCCCTGAGTTTATCTATCGCAGTTCTATTGTGCCCCGCAGCTTTCGCGAACGACTAACTGCGTTGCTAAAACTACATCGTCTGGATGCTCACCGTCTATCATGCGAAGGAGTGAGTCGACCAACACTTCACCTGCGCGACCAATATTTTGGCGCACCGTGGTCAGGGGCGGGCTGCTGTAAGCGGCCAAACTGATATCGTCGTAGCCGATTACGGCGAGGTCTTTCGGAATTCGCAGACCGAGCTTTTGCGCGGCTGAAAGGGTTGCCAGTGCTAAAACATCTGACACGCAGGTCACGGCGTCAAAGCTTCGATTCCCGCTCAGTAGTTGGCCTATCGAATCCCGAGCCTGGTCCATAGTGAAGGGGAGATCGAATTGTCTAGAGGCGTCGTGGTCGACGCCAAAATCGCTTAGGGCCTCTCGGTAGCCGGCAAAGCGTGCCGCATTTTCCGGGTTGGCTGTGTTCCCGAAAAACGCAATACGCCGCTGACCGGTCTCAAGCAGATGTCGCGTTGCCTGGTAGCCGCCACTGAAATTGTCGCCGCCTACGACAACGTACTTCTTGCCAGGAACCGGGTGCCCCCAAACAACTATGGGCCGACTGCCCGCCGCTAGTCTGTTTAGCTGCTCGTGTTGTTTTTCCTGACCGATAAAGATCACGCCGTCTGACTGGCTCATAATCCGTTTGCTGGCGAGTTGTGCGGCATCAATAATCGGTGCGTGGGCAAGCAGCAAGTCGTAGTCTCGCAGCGCGAGCGCATCGGCGATTCCACCCAGCATGTCCAGAAAAAACAGGTCGGACATGTGCTGCTTTGAGCGGATGTCCAGCATGAAAACCACCGATACAACGCTATTGCGTTTTAGCCGCAAATCCCTGGCTCGACGATTTATCGAGTACCCATGTTGCTCGGCGAGCGACTGTATTTTCTGACGGGTTTCAATGCTGATCCGGGGGTTGTTATTCAGCGCTCTTGATGCGGTGGCTCGCGATACGCCCGCCAGATCCGCCAGATCCTGCAGGTTGGCAATGTTGGGGGGCAGTCCGTCCAGCATAATTTAGTCCAGTTAAGTGCTGTCCCAGAGTGCCAAAAATAGTCTTGAATAACAATGGCTTATTCTAAGAGCAATCGATTGCCTTAAATTTGTTGCAATCGATTGCGCAATGGTCTAATGTTTTTCGGGTCAGTGCAAAGTTACTGATAAAGCCTAATAAAACTAACTTGAGGCAACCGCCATGAAACGATCTCATGCTGCACGCAGCGTCTGCGCCCCGTTCACCTTCGCCATGCTTGCGCTTCCCGCCGCTTTGGCCAGTGCCCAGCAAACCCCAGTGATGGAAGAGGTTATCGTCACCGGTGTACCTGCGGGCGGTGCGACCAAACTTGAGGCCAGCGTTTCGGTGAGTTCAGTGGGTGGTGACGAACTCATAAACCTGGCACCGCGTTCCGCCGCCGAGTTGTTTCGCGCGCTGCCAGGTGTGCGTGCGGAGTCATCTGGCGGCGGTGGTAACGCCAATCTGACCGTGCGTGGTATTCCGCTAGCCACAGGCGGATCAAAGTACATGCAGATCCACGAGGACGGGTTGCCGGTGCTCGAGTACGGTGATATGAATTTTGGCAATACCGACAACTGGTTGCGGGCTGACTGGAGCATCGCTCGCGTCGAAAGTATTCGCGGCGGGTCGGCGTCGACATTTGCCAGCAACTCCCCCGCCGGCATCATCAACATGATAAGCAAGACTGGCGATCAAGAGGGCGGAAGCATCGGCTTCAGCATGGGCCTGGACTACGATGAATTTCGAACCGATTTTGAGTACGGCGGTGAACTTACCGATAGTATTCGCTTCCACGTCGGCGGCTTTTTCCGGGATGGTGAGGGAGTCCGTGATACGGGATACAACGGTGAGAATGGCGGACAGATCAAAGCGAACATCACCAAGGAGTTCGAGGACGGGTTTCTGCGCCTGTATGTAAAACACCTCGACGATCGAGTCGCGACCTATTTGCCTTCACCGGTACTGGTTAAGGGGAGCGGGTCCTACGGACCTGTGCCTGGTTATGACGCGAGCTCGCAGTCTCTGCAGTCTCAACAGACCAACAACTTCACAAGTTTTGATCAGTTCGGTAATCCGGTGTCGCGGTCATTGTCGGACGGTATCGAATCTGAGGTCACCGCGTTTGGATTTGAGTTTGAGAAAAGCCTGAACGAACAGCTCACCCTGCGCAACAAGTTTCGTCAGTCGGACATCTCTGGCGGATTTATAGCACCGTTTACTGATGGCTTTGCCGGTGGCACTGCGAGCATTGCAGCGAAAGGCGCGGAGCTGTGCGGCTCTGCCAGCGTCGGTGGGGTCGCGCTCGACTGTTCCGGTGGGGTAACTGCATTGATTGACGGTCAACCGGCTGATGGCGATCAACTGGCGTATACAAATCTTCTCTTCGATACGAAGATTCACGATCTGGGTCTGTTCGTTAACGATCTTTCGTTCACTTGGGAAAATGATAACGGACTGGCCATTTCCGGCGGCGTCTACTATTCGAAGCAGAATATCGAGACGTCATGGAATAGCTGGCAGACGAGGATGCAAACCCTTGATGGTTCCAACTCGCGCAACATTACCTACATCGCCAACGATGCAGGGATTGATGTAGACGGCAACGCCAGCGACGTCGTGCTTGCAGACAATGGCGCTCTGACGCAGAGTTTTCTGGCGTGGAACTGGGACCTCGAGTACACGACCATCGCGCCCTATATTAACGTCGGCTTTGACGTAGGTGATCGCATGCGTTTTGACGTTAGTGCTCGTCACGACGAAGTGGAAGCACGCGGCCAGCGTCTGGATGGATGCTGCGGCGGAAATACCCCGATAGACCTCAACGGTAATGGCAGTGTCGGGCAGTTCGCCGTCGACAACGGCGTGATCACTCGGCTGGACAGCGATGCATTGCTGGAAAACCCGGGCGCAACGTCAGCAGGTTTTATTGCGGGTGGTGTGAGAGTTCTCAATTCCAGCAACTCGGCGACCACCAATGTCAATTACGACGCAGACAACACTTCATACTCCCTGGGCGGAACATTCCTGATAACGGATGCATCGTCGGTGTTTGCGCGTTATAGCGATGGTGGCAGGGCGGTTGCAGATCGATTGACCCAGGTCGGTGGTTCACTCCGCCCAGACGGGGGGCTAAGCTCCACGACGGATGGCTTTGACAATGTTCAGCAATTGGAGATTGGCTATAAGCACGTCGCCGATGAGTGGTCTGCGTTCGTGACGTTCTTTAATACCATCACCGAAGAAACGCAGGCAGAGCTCACCAGCGGTCTGACCTTCGTTCGTGAGTACGAAGCGACCGGTATTGAGTTTGAAGGAGACTTCAACATCACCGACAACTTCCTATTACGTGGAAACGTCACTTGGACTGACGCGGAGATCACTGACGACGCGACCAACCCGGCTATTGAAGGCAACACACCGCGGCGGCAGGCCGACTTTATTTACACGCTGATCCCGGAGTATCGGACATCGAGTCTTGCGGCCGGACTTGTGCTGCAAGGGTCCACAGACTATTACGTGCAGGACAACAACGATCTCAAGCAAGAGGCCTACGTGATCGTCAATGCGTTTCTAAACTGGGATGTCACCGCTGATCTGAGCGCCTACGTTAACGTCAACAATCTTACGGATGAGTTTGTCCTCACTGAATCCGAGGAAGGCTCAGCGGCAGTGGGAAGCTTTATTCGGGCTAGGCCACTCAACGGCCGATCCGCCGTTTTGGGTATAAGCTACCGCTTTTAAACCAGGACTTTTCGGGCGGCGTGCAGGGCATGCCCGCTGTCCACACTTCCTGATCTACAAGCCATTGCGCCTCAGGGGATCTGCTTGGTTTCTCTTATTACCTATGCCGACCGTCTTGCCGGAAATCTTGCTGGCCTACGCTCGTTACTTGAGGGTGAGCTGCGTGGATTGTTTGGCGGCGTTCATATCTTACCCTTCTTCACCCCGATCGACGGTGCCGATGCGGGTTTTGACCCTGTGGATCACCTGTCGGTAGATCAACAAATCGGGAGTTGGGCGGAAGTGACTGCCATCGGCGCCACGCACGCAGTCATGGCAGACCTGATCGTCAACCACGTGTCCGTGGATTCCAAACAGTTCCGCGACGTGATGACCCACGGAGAGCGATCGGAGTTCTGGCCAATGTTCCTTCGCAAAGAGAGCGTATTTCCCGAGAATTCGTCGGCATGCTCTCAGAGCGAGGACCTGGCGAGAGTCTATCGTCCTAGGCCTGGGTCTCCGTTCACGGCAAAAGTTCTAGATACTGGCCGCAGCTATGAGTTCTGGACAACCTTCAGTTCGAGCCAGCTTGATATTGATGTCGAGAGTGAGGAGGGGCGGCACTACTTGGAATCGATCCTCGCACGATTCGCTGACGCACGGATCAGTGAGCTTCGCCTCGATGCCGCGGGCTACGCCATCAAACGTCGGGGGACTTCCTGTTTTATGCTTCCAGAGACCTTTGATTTTATTGCGTCGCTGTCAGCGCGCGCACAGTCCTTGGGGATCAATACATTGGTGGAAATACATTCGCACTATCTTGTGCAGTGTGAAATCGCCGCGCGTGTTGGTCGGGTCTATGATTTTGCCTTACCGCCCCTGGTGCTGCATACCCTTTATAACAACGATGCCAGCGTCCTCAAGCACTGGTTGACTATTGCGCCCCGGAACTGCGTCACAGTGCTGGATACCCATGACGGTATCGGCATTGTGGATGTTGGGCGATCAGGAGAGCTTG
Source organism: Congregibacter sp. (assembly GCA_045105635.1). Taxonomy (GTDB): domain Bacteria; phylum Pseudomonadota; class Gammaproteobacteria; order Pseudomonadales; family Halieaceae; genus Congregibacter. Next base: position 274,460 of record JBGCDU010000003.1, on the reverse strand, counting down.
AAGGCCTGCTTTCTGACGCGCAGATAGATCGTCTGGTGGAAACTATTCACGAAAAGACGGGTGGGAAAAGCAAGCTGGCGAGTGGCCATGCGGCCTCCAACCTCGATATATACCAGGTGAACTCGACGTATTACGATGCCGTCGGCGGTAGTGATATGGATTACCTGATTGCTCGGGCAATTCAGTTCTTTGCGCCGGGTACACCGCAGGTCTACTACGTAGGCCTTCTAGTTGGCAAGAATGATCTAGACCTGGTTGAGCGCACAGGCGTTGGCCGTGATATCAATCGTCACTACTATTCAGCAGAAGAGCTCAGCGAATCATTGCGACGGCCGGTCGTCCAAGAACTACTGGCAATGATTCGGTTGCGAAATCGCCTGTCGGTGTTTGCTGGCGATTTTTCGATTTTGGAATCTTTCGAGCATGAGTTGATCCTGCAGTGGGCTGACGGCGATGACTATGCCCGACTCAGTGTGAATCTGCTCGATCGTGTGGCCACTATTCGGTATATGAACGCAGGAGTGTCTTCGCAGTATGAGGTTGGCGCCAGCTTGCGGGAAAAGACCGTGGAGTCTGTATGAGTTCTTCGCCCGATAACGCCCGGCTGACATTTGGGGAAAAAGTTGGCTACGGCTTGGGAGATATGGCCTCGAACTTCTATATGGGTTTCTTTGGTCTTTTTCTGCTCTATTACTACACCGATGTCTTTGGTATCAGCCCTGCAGCCGCCGCAACAATGCTGTTGGTAACCAAGGTAGTCGATGCCGTAAGTGACCCGGCCATGGGGCTGATTGCCGATCGGACTCATTCCCGCTGGGGTAAGTACCGTCCTTATCTTCTGTGGGTTGCAGTGCCCTATGCGGTGCTTGGCTACTTGTTGTTTCTGGGTCCAGACTTTTCCCCGACGGGCAAGTTGATCTACGCCTACCTGACATACACTGCGGTCATGCTCGCTTATACGGCGATTAATGTGCCGTACTCAGCACTCCTTGCGGTGATTTCGCCGGTGGCAGAAGAGCGTACGAAAGCGACGCAGTTTCGTTTTGTTTTCGCCTCTCTGGGTACGCTTTGTGTTGGGGCTTTTGCCACGCCGCTCGTTAACTGGTTGGGCGGCGACAATGAGATTCTTGGCTTTCGGCTAACGATTGTTTTATTTGCGATTCTGTCGGTTGCGATCTTCTGGTTAACCTTTGCGACTACCCGCGAGAGAGTTAAGCCTCCACGTCACGATTCCAGCATCGGCGAGGATTTTTCCGCGCTGCTGAAAAACGTGTCCTGGGTGGTTCTGGTGCTCAGCGGGATACTGATTGTGGTGGGCCTTGTGGCCCGCTTTGCCTCTATTGTGTACTACGTGAAGTACTACCTGGAGGACACGGGAGAGCCCTTGTTTTTGATCTTTGACAAGACGGCCGTCCTTACTTCGTGTGGGCTGATCGGTCAGTTGATCGGTGCGCTAATAACGCCATTGCTGGTCAGGTACTTCGAAAAGAACGCGTTGATCTTTGCGATGTGCGTGTTGCATGCCGTGACGCTGGGGTTCTGCTACGTGATTCCGCCCGAGGATTTCTGGTTGATAACAGGAGTACACAGTATCGGGATACTGACTTTTGGCGTAACGATTACCCTGCTGTTTTCGATGTACACCGATTGTGCTGAATACGGCGAATGGCTGACCGGGAACAACACAGCCGGTCTCACCGTATCGGCCTCGATGTTTTCTCTCAAGTTTGGTTCTGCAGTCGGGGGAGCGCTACCAGGCTTTATGCTCGCCTGGTTTGGTTTTACCGCGAATACGAGTCAGTCCGAACGCGCGATCGAAGGAATCCGGCTAATGTTTAACATCGTTCCCGCTGTCTATTTTGTCGCCGCAGGGTTTTTGATGCTGCTGTATCAAATCGACCGGGTAACACTGCAACGCGTGGAGCGGGAATTGTTTGAGCGCCGCGGAGATGCAGTTGCATGACGATCGCGGTGCTGGGTGAGGCGCTGATCGATATGATCATTGGTGAGGACGGTGCTTACCGACCCCATCTTGGCGGGTCTCCCTACAACGTGGCTATTGGTCTTGCTCGACAGGAGATCGAGGTGTGTTACCTGTCGGCGCTGTCTGACGATAGTTTCGGCGATGAATTGCGGTTGTCTCTTCTCCGAGAGGGAGTGCGACTACCGTTGGTTCGGCGCTCCCTTTGGCCGACATCGCTGGCACTTGTCACCGTTAACGAAATGGGCCAGCCGTCGTATCGACTCTACCGCGAAGGCATCGCCGACAAGGATACGAGCCTCGAAGAGATTATTGCCAACCTCCCCGAGGATCTGCAGGTATTTCATACCGGTTCCTTGGCGATCACGCCAAGCCAGCTCCCCAAAATCATCGCTCTATTTCGTCTCCTCAAGAAGCGCGGTGTGTGTATTAGTGTTGATCTAAACATTCGTTTGCGCGCCAGCATCGACCAAACGCAGTACCTGAGTGGCGTCCGAAACTTGCTGTCGGCGGTAGATATCGTGAAGGCGAGCGATGAGGATATTGACGCCTTCGCGCTCGGCGGTAACGTACGTGCCGCAGCGCATCGTTTACACAGAGAAATGGGTGATGGCCTGCTTATTCTCACCGAAGGAAACGGCGGCGCTATGCTGCTCGGCGCCTCTGATCCAGTCGAGCGACCTGCTTACCCGGTAGCTCAGGTCAGCGACACGGTGGGCGCTGGCGATACGTTCCACGCAGCTTTTCTGGGATATCTCTATCGAGCTGGGAAGTTTAAAGCGCAAGCCAGCCTGGTGGCGGACCCGGATGTAATGGCGAGCGCGTTGGACTTTGCTTGTGCTGCAGCGGCGATAAATGTTGCCCGAGTCGGGTGTTCGCCACCGACGGTCACAGAAGTCACCGAGCTAACGATGACCATGCAGCCATAAGCGGTCTCCAGTTCCGCACTCGCGGCAGCGGTGCGTAAGCACAGGCTCAGACGCAGGTCTGCCACCTTCGCCTGCTGCGACACCCGGGAATACAGAAAGATCAGCCGGGATGATGATATTGAAAATATGGTACCCAGTTATGATCACACAGGTCGTGGTCGAGCAATACAAGGCGTTTTGAGTTGGTGATATCGGCGAAGGGACACCAGCGTTGAGTGAATTGATTAGAGGACGTGGTGTTTCCTGCGAATAGCGGCTCACCGCCAGCGTAGTTAGCCGTATCCGGGGCGTCCATGAACCTGCGATCACATGCTGCGAGTTGTTCAGGTGTTCCAGCCGGGTGTCGAAACAGCGAGGGACTCCGACCCATAGCGACTTACACTAGTGATTTAAGCTCAGGTGTGATCTGGCAGTCAGTGTGCGAGATCATCGAGACTAAACCTTAAAGCAGACGCTCAAAGTGTGCATTCGGTTGGTTTGAGAATGGCTCAGGTCGATCCTATGCGGCGCTGTGAGAACGACGTCTCGCAGCACTGAGCTTCTGCCGACGCGATTGTTCGTGTTCAGCGTTATTTGCGAGTGCATTGGCAAAGCGTTTATTACCGGCTTTAAGATCGAGATCCCATTCTGGGGTCGGTAAAAACCCATCTTCATCATCTTGATCCTCCGTCGGTGTCAGTTCCATCCAAATCACTTCATAAAACTCGTCACGCAAGTCGACCACAGCGGATTGGTATGCGACATTGCGAGCAGGCCCACCCCCATAGAATCCCAAGAGGTCCCCGCATCGAGTCGAACTGATGCGGGCTCTACCAAAGAGAGTTCGCCCGAAAGAAAGAGTTGCTTCAGTGTTGGCAATTCCCAATCCGCCGCGATTGGTAAACGCTTCGAAATGCTTCCATATACCGTTTGGCCTTCTTGGATGATGCTCCACCGGTACCCCAAAACGAGTGATCCGGCTGTGGCTGTCCCTTCCCAAAGCCCATTTAGACTTGGTCTACTGTCGGCAGGTTTTTTCTTCTGCATTGCAGCAACGATCAATGTGCTACTGAGGCCTTGGAATAAAGGCAAGTCCGTTTTTACCCAAGTCTCTGCATCATTTCCAGCACAAACCCAGGTCTCGGGTACCGAGCCATCCGCATCTGGAATGTCGATCTCATCTGCAATATACGAGGCGTCCGAATTCCTGATTTGATACCAACCTAGCGGACAAATTTCGTCATCGCCGAAAGCAAAAGCTATTGCCTCGAAGCTCTCACCTGAACGAAGCACGGCTGTCCTATCGTACCTGACGCCGGGGCCATGCCTTGTTTGGAGACCGTTACCCGCCTCAGTGACAACCAAATCCCCGACAACCTCTTCGACGCCCGGGTGCAAGTGCTGGACGGGATCTCTATATCCGAGTTGCTCTGGCTGGAATGCCGCAGTGGACGCTCCTTGGCCCTCGGGCACGTAGCCCCAAGCGTTAATGTCCACAGAGTCAACGCGCGCGCCAAGCCCAGAGTGATTCTTCAGTTCAAAATGAAGATGCGTCGCTATCAAACCATCGCCGGGATCATTGCCTACTTCATCGCAGTTAGTGCCACTGCTTTGCTTACCGGCTGTCCCGCCAACAGCGCCAATCCTGCCGCCGGCCATGCCTGCATCAGCATCTTCAATATGATCGCCGGTCGCTACGGAAACGCTGCTCAAGTGGGCATATAGCGTTGAGAATCCACTCTCATGAGTAACGATGACCACATTGCCCAGACACTTAGTTTTTTGGTCCATACCTCCCGCATCCAACAATAGAGCAGTCACAATCCCGCCGTGTGCTGCAACTACAGGACTCCCGTGAGGTGCCGGGATGTCGAGGCCCGTGTGGTGCTTCGTTTGCAAAACGTCGTTAAATTCAGCGTAATCCTGCGGCGCAAGCGAACTATTGCGAGTGTAAGAGGGTACGGGCCATTGTAGCCTTGGAGGCTCCGCGCCATTGGCTACTTCAACAGCCACTTGGGAGAAAACTAAAACTCCACCAAGCACCGACGCGATTGAGTAACTTCGCGCACGCTTCAACATAACGTGTCTGTCAATCGGAGATCTCCGCTCGAATTTAACCGTCCCTATCTGCTGTTTGCTAGCAGCATCTAAACGCCCCATTCATTCTATGCCGATCAACCCTGCTTACAATGATCGCTGTTGGCCGAAAGCTCGCGTGTCCGCGCGGGGATCGAACGACAGCTACCAGCCCTACCTGGCAGATCTCGTGATTTGTGCAAAGCCCGATTGGATAGCAGACGTAGCCAGCGCGATCAGCGTCGCAAACTTTGTGCCCGGAGCGGACGACAGCCAACCATCGGTTAGCCGCTTCTCTCTAGATTTCTCCACAGAAATTTTCAAAGGCTTCAGTGAATCTGCGACTGAGGCGCAGCTTGTAGTCGTTCCACGCCATGAGACCGTCTGGCAATAGGATAGATTCGGAGAAACCATCGGGAAAAATCACTACACAGCCGTCGGTCATGTAACTGATGTAGTGTTCTTCATCGAGGATTCCGCGGTCAAAGCTCTTCCAAGCAGCTTCAACAATATTCAGCGTGGACGCATTGCGGAATCCAATGCGGACCGCAGCTTCGTCGATCTCGCTTCTCTCGGCGACTAACTGAATCAGCTCAGAGTCATGGGCACCGGCAAGGGCCATTTCAAAATACATCGCGTTAATCTGCTGTACCGAATCAGCTTCCGCCACGTTGTTTGCATGCCGCAACTCGAGGCCGACAAAAACCAGCGATAAGACGATACTCAGCGCCCCTGCGACCTCAGTGACTATGCGAAGCCTTGAACCTGCACCCATGAGAAAACCAGTATAGAGACCCTGCGGGAGTGTAGCTATTCGAATACGGAATGTCTTCCAATCCGAAGCTTGGGTCGACGGCCGGCTTTCAAATTGCCAGTCAACCAATGACCGCCACTTCGCGATTGAAGTCGGAGAATTCACTCGGAGTATTAGCAGCTGTAGCGATTGTCGGAGGACCGCTCCTGGCCGCCCGCGGACCTCAGTCCTGGGATGAGAGCAAAGGTAGGGTTTCGAACACAATTTAAAAAAATGCGCTACTCTCCTCCAACAAAGCGGCTGTTCCGGCCTGCCCAGCATAGACATAGTGAGCTACATTTATGTTCGACGAACCCGGCTTTCCACACGAAGCTGACTTTGGACACTCTGCAATTGCGCTTGAAACCTTCGTGTACTGTAGTCGAGCCTCTGAGGGCATCGGCGACGCAGAGGTCGACCGCCTTATCGAGTTCTCTCAACGTCGTAACGCCGCCCGAGGCATAACCGGGGTGTTAGTTTTCGGCAACGGTGTCTTCTTCCAATGGGTCGAGGGGTCGCCCACCGAAGTGCAGAACCTCATCGCGAGCCTTCATGGGGATACACGGCATCACGATATTGTCGAACTGGACCGAAGTCTGGACAAGCGCGAGCGTCTGTACCCGGGATGGGAGATGGAGCGGGTCGAAGCCGACGACATCCGCGCTGTGCTGCTGGATGCGCTCGAGAGCGCCGCAGATGAAAAGAACATTGCGGCATTAAAACGTATACTCGAGCACCTTGGGTCGGCGCCGCTGGCTTCGCTGGGACGAAGTTAACCAGTCCGGCATCCCCAGAGGTACCTACCCGCCCGACACTGACTCTAGACGAAAACTGCTGATTGCCAGCCTAGCGGGCTGTGCATCATCCGGCTCACAGATCGACGCTACCGCCCTCGCGGCGGGAGAGATCTTCGTGATCGCGAACGCGCTCTTGGAACGTAACGTAGATGATTGGTCGCTACCGAACTATCTGGCATTTTCAGTGGAGGAGCTTGCAGCGCTGGAGGAATGGGTCCGTGATGGCGGTTTTTTATTGCTGATCGCTGACCACATGCCGATGCCCGCCGCGACCTCCGATCTGGCGTCCGCGTTCGTCGTCCGATTTGGAAACGGTTATGCAGTCAGGGCAGGCTTTGACCGGGAGAATGGCAGTCTCGCAGATCATCCAGTGAATAATGGGCGCGGAGCTGACGAACGGGTCACCGCCGTTGCGACGTTCACGGGACAGGCTTTTAAAGCGGACGGCGACTACGCACCACTCCTTTTCTTTGGGCCATCCGCCGAGATGCTCTTTCCAGACAACCCCGCTGTGTTTACAGCACAGACGCGTCGAATCGATATTCAAGGCTGGTGCCAAGGTGTAGTGCTGAAGCACGGCGAGGGCGGGGTTGCCGTATTCGGCGAAGCGGCTATGTTCAGCGCTCAAACCCGGAACAGCGGTGGCGCTGACGAAACCGCACGCAAAAGATCCCGTCAGGCTGAATCATTCATCAAAAGCCTCTTTATGTTGGCGACCCAAGTCTCCGATCTCGTCCCAGCTCGCTTTTGAGTCAACCCAAATGTGGTGGATAACTCGCAAGTCATCACCGCCCTCTGTTAACAATCCGGCGGGGATGAACATCGTCGAGTCGTCATTGTGACCAGGGACCTGGGAACCGCAAATCGCACAAAACCATATCTGCCAGTCGTGTCCCGGCTTTTTCCAGGTAGCGATACTTTCCCGACCATCGATCCAGTTGAACTCGTCGTTGTCGAGCACCAGCACTGAGTTTCCGTTCGCGCCAGTATGGCGGCGGCAAATCGAGCAGTGGCAAACATACACGCCCGATGCCCGGGTGGTGACTTCAAATCGAATAGCGCCGCAGTTGCATTCTCCCTTCAACATTCGGTGACTCCTTCCTACTGTGGTCCCGTCGCAGCCAGAACCTAAACACCGACATCACAATGGCAGATCTCGGCCCTCCGACGTAGTTTGTCCGCCAGCGATCCGCCAGCCACCCGTACGCTTGACCATTCCGACGGTCATCCAGCCACCAAAACTGAACAATGAATCCCCCGTGTCTGAAAGCAAGTCAAAGTCGAATTGAGCAGATACCAAAGCAGCGCCGTCGCCCAGCTCAGCAACTCTCAGGATATTCACCGTCATGCGTGGCGCCGCACCGGATTCAGAGATTGCCAGCAAAGAAGCAGCGGCCTCATCGGCGGATTCGTACTGTATCGCTCCTTGTTCCACCCAATGAAACCCTGGCGCGTCTTCATACATGGATGCTGCGAATTCTGATTTGCCTGTGCTCACGGCATCGACATAAGATCTGAAAGCAGCCTCTGCTTCTGCGCGCGTATCGGCTTGTGCGTCACCGCATGAGACCATCAACAGCATCGCTGCCAGTAGACCGAGTAATCTCATCTTGCCCTCCCAAGTGTGCCATCAGCAGCATCGTGTTTCTTAGCCACCTACTGACGATTGCCACCATCCTACAGAATTTTCCGTCCGCCCAAAAATGAGCCTGATGCGGAAGCTGTTGCGCTACATTCAGCCATTTGGCGTGCTACCTCTCTTGGCTACCTCGCCATTTGTGTATGCACAATACATAGCGGTAACTATCGAATCGATGCGACACCGGGTGCGGGCGGATCTGACTGCGTCTGAGCGACAGGTCCTCGTCAAATTGTACAACTCCACAGACTGACCGAACTGGACCGGCAACACCGGTTGGCTCGCGCAGACAGGCGAGCTTTCGGCCAAGTGGAGCGAGTAATGCGCCGAGAACAGCACGCGAACTTTATGTACCATCTCTAAGCGGGGCGCAGTTTTAGGGCGTCTTTTAACCGATATGGACGATGAAGCGTTGGTCTACTATTATTTTTTGGCAGCGGTAGTTTAGGAAGTATGACAGCGACTTTGGATCAGATACCTTCACCGCTCAGGGGAGGTCTATCGAGCGGACCATCGGTGCGACCACTTCTTTGTTACCCTTTCCGCCACCCGGATTAACTATAGAAAAGGCATGTCAGTCTCGAAGCGAATCAATTCATCGGTGCTCCTCGCGCTCCTTGGGAGTGGCGTATTGATGCCTGCTGCTGTCGCGCAGACGGAAGAGTGCTCATCTGTGGACATCACCCTCACCACTCAGGCTGAGGTTGACGCCTTTCAGGACAACTTTGGCAATGGGGGTACCTGTAGGGTAGTGACCGGTGACGTCAGGATCGACGGTTCGGATATCACCAACCTCAACGGCCTCGGCGCGATCACCAGCGTAGGGAACTTGTTGGTCCAGACAAACGACTCCCTGACCAACCTCGATGGCCTTAGCGGGATCACAAGCGTCGGGAATATCTTAAACATTAATGGAAACGACATCCTAACCAACCTCGACGGCCTTGACGCGATTGCCAGCGTGGGGTCGAGTTTGTTTGTTTTTGGCAATAACCGCCTGACCAACCTCGACGGCCTTGGCGCGATCACCAGCGTGGGAGGGGGACTGTTCATTCAGTCAAACGAGGACCTGACCAACCTCGATGGCCTCGGCGGGGTCACCAGCGTAGGGGATGATTTGCGTATTTTTGGTAACAACGCCCTGATCAGTTGCGCTGCCCTCGCACCGGTGCTGGGTTGGCCCACCACGCCGCATGATTCCGGTCGCGACTTTGTGGGTGGTGGCGTGTTGATTCAAGACAACGCAGCCGGCGCGCAAAGCCCCGACGAATGCCTGAATGCCTTCACGCCCAGCCTCAGCGTGGCGCTGTTTGATCAGCGTCACGCCTTTCTTGAGATCACCGATGTGCAAGCGGCCTCTGACCCCTACGTGGTGTTGAATAGGCCCGATGAGCCCTACGTCAGTGGCACAGTTGCGTTTTCCACCGGCACCGATTCGTCTCTGTCATTTGCTGCATGGCCAGCCGATTTTCAGGGCGACAACAACATCGAACTGGCGCTGAATGGGATTGAGGACCTGGATATCCACAGCGAGGCTGGTCCGGTGTTTGCGCTGGGGGTGGATTTTGATGATGAATCCGGGGGCACATCGCCATCCACGTTCACGGTTACAGGGCTTCTCAATGGCGGCGAGCAGTTCGTTTTTGAGTTCACCACACCGCCGTCAGGGGGCCGAAATTTTATAGGTGTACGTTCCAGCGTACCCTTCGACACGCTGCGCATTCGCGAGGATCAGGCGGTGAACGAGAACGAATTCTTCGGAACGGTGTTCACCAGCACCGCCTTTGTTCGCGACAGCGATGGCGATGAGCTATTTGATGACCGCGACAGCTGCGACGCCACGCCGGGTAACGAGGCCGGGGCGATCAACGCCGAGGGTTGCGGCCCGTCGGAGCGGGACACGGATGGCGACGGCGTAAACGATAATCTGGATGCCTTCCCCGACGATCCTGACGAGCAAAGCGATTCGGACGGCGATGGCTTTGGTGACAACCGGGAGATCGATGCGGGGAGTGACCCCAACGATGCTGGCGAGGTGCCGGGTGTGACCGGATTACCGATATGGCTGCTCTTTGAAGCGAGTCAGTAATGGATACTGACGATTAACATCGTCTTTAATGACGGGTGCCAAGATCTGTGGTGAAGTGCTATCGGAACTGCTCTCGTGTTTTCTCAAATGGAATTCTAAATGCGTCGAAGCACGGATCGCTTGCATCCTTTAGTGTCTCGGGGTAACTCGCTGACGTTGCAATCCGATCTGCATCTGATTCCTCAGATACTTTGGAGAAGGTGTCTAAAGCGGACGCGAGAACCGCGCGTGAGTTACCACGCGCGATGCGTGCTGCCGGCCACAAGCGGTCGCCCGGGCCATCCATAAAACGCGCTAATCGCGCTCGATAAAAATGTCCAAAGGCAGCACCGCGGTCACGCCAACATTTGGGACATCCACCAGTTGCCCAATCCGCATATCGACTGCGACACTTGCGATGATATAGGCCTGCGTTCGGTCATAACCATACTCCGCCACAATGTAGTCAATCATAGCGGCTAGAGCATTTCGGGCAGCGAGATTGATACTGCCAGACAAGTTGGTCAGTCCTGCAATTTTAGGGGAGCCAAGGTAGGCGAGATCCGCTGGAATGGTGCCTTCGGTTTTTACCGGGATACCGGTAACGGCGTAGAAGCGCTTTGACGGTATTCTGAGCACTGACGTCGGGCCCTCGTAGTGAGGGCCATAAGCCAGGTTTGGAGGGTCTTCGGTTATGCGAGCGGTTACTGTCATCCTGCCGCCCATCTCGATCGCTGTTCCTGCTACTTCTCCGTCGCCTTGAGCGTAGTGAAAGTCGCCAACCGCGAGACCACAGCCATCGACCAAGCACGGCAGATACACAGTAGTGCCAGTCGTTATGTAGCGAATGTCCATATTGCCACCGTGCTCTCGTGGTGGAACCGTTCGCAAGCACTCGGACGATTTCGTGCCCCCCTTTCCACACAACGATGCTGGTTTGGCCTCGACCGCGTCAGGACCGAATACGCTGCCGCCCGCTTGGAGCAGCTGCGTTTCGCGTGCGAGCACATCAGCAAGTAATTCTTTGCTGGGTAGAGTCGTAACGACACCTGGAAAACTGCCGTTTGGAATACGCACACCTGGCAGCGCATCGCTAACAGCATAGCGATTGTCCAAGCGCCAGACGATAAAGCGTTCGTCGGTTCCGAATTGGTCAGCGGCAAAACCCAAGGGCCCAACTTGAGTCCAGCCGACCTTGGCAGGTTCGAGGCTCTCGATGGTCACGGCCAAAACGTCACCGGCCTTAGCACCTTTGATAAAGACTGGTCCAGTCAATGCATGAACGATTCCCACTCCTTGTCGGGGGTTGGTCTTTGCGCTTGAAATCACGTCAGGGTCGAGAACCAGATCGAACGCATCGCGACTGTTGAAGACGATGCGTTGGCCAGGTTCTGCTTCGGCGATCATAGGGATGTCAGGGTGGAGGCGATTCATACAGCCCGGATCTTCGAGGCATCCAACACCGCGGTCGCCGACTACTATTTCCTCTTCAGCGATTTCGGCCGCAGCTCCTGCAGACAGGGCCACAATCAACAGCAGCCCACCAAAACAATTGGCTGTAAAATCAAATTTCATAGACGCTCCTCAACCGGCTAAGTTGATCAGCATAAGCCCTGAGCCAACCGGTGTCATTCAAACTCATTTCATCCAACTGTGAACGCTAACTTGAGACTACTGTTTGGAGTTGAGTCTGCTAACTTCCCATGACAATGGGGCTGGAATAGCGCACATCGGACGGATCATGCGAGTGAGCGGCGCGATCGGCAGTTGACGCTGGACTCTTGGCTGTGGAGTAGCGCGGGGCTGACAGTGATAACGTGCCATTGTGTAGCGACCACGGTAACGCTAGTGAGGAAACCATGGACGAGTTAAGCCGTCGACAATTTCTGGCTGCTTCGGCAGCTGGAGCCGCTGCCGCTATGCTCAGTGGCTGTGCCGTATCGGGTGACAAGGGCGGCACCATCCGCAATGTGATTGCACAAACGCGCGAGGGGCCGGTCCTGGGTGTTTCGCTGGGTGAGAGCGTGCGCTTTCTCGGCGTTCCTTTTGCTGCCGCGCCCGTCGGTCCATTGCGGTTTAAAGCGCCACAGGCCGCCGCTAAACGGGAGGGGGTATTTTCAGCAATGTCGTTCGCGCCGGCACCGATCCAGAATGCTCCTCGCGAGGGGCTTTACGGCCCCGGGATTCTCCCCCTGTCCGAAGATTGTCTTGCGGTCAATATTTGGCGGCCCCACAGCGATGGGCCAAATCCAGTCTACGTCTGGATTCACGGCGGCGGCAATGTGGCCGGGTCCAGTCGGATGCCGGTTTTTGATGGTGCACAGTTCGCACGAGACGGGATTGTTTGCGTCACCCTGAGCTACCGAGTCGGGTGTTTCGGCTTTCTGGATGTCAGCCCCATTCTCGGATCTGACTACGCCGGTAGCGGCAACAACGGCATGCTCGACATTGTGGCGGCGCTGGAATGGGTGCGCGACAACATTGCGGAATTTGGTGGCGATCCTCTAGCTATCACGGTCGGAGGGCAAAGCGCGGGTGCAAAAAACGTCTGCACTCTGCTGGGTATGCCTGCTGCCAAGAATCTATTCAGGGCTGCAATCGTCGAAAGTGGTGGCGCGGAGACAATAAATACGCCCGAGGCCGCGATAGAAATGGCAAATCTTTTTGCCGATGAGGCGGGCGGGGACGAAGCGGTCCTTGGGCAGATGCCTGCACGGGAACTGCTTGCGATCCAAAACCGTGTTTCGTCGCGTTGGCCAAGGAAGTATCCCTTTAGGCCTGTAATCGACGGCATACACCTTCTCGAACTGCCGCTCTTTGCACTTCACTCTGGCAGAGCGTCCAGGATACCGTTATTGATCGGAACGACACGGGACGAAATTGCATTTTTCGGACCCAATGCCAGGAGAGACGGGACCGTAGTTCAGGGCGATCTGGCCAATATGTCATTGTCCGCTTTCAGCGCTGTTTATGCGGATTATCCCAAGGTTTTCCCTGACGCGTGTGCTACCGATTTGCGATACGCAGCACTGACAGCCGAAGAATACGGTATACCGACGATTAATGCTGCCGATGCACATGGCGGCAAAGCTCCGACGTGGCGCTACCGTTTCGATATGCCGCGAAGTACCGCCCCCAATGCGGATTATGCCGTACATGGCTCAGAGCTAGCGCTGGTGTGGAACAAGCTGGACGACCCTGGGTCGGCTCTTCTGGGGCCTGAAGGATCAGAAGCAGACATGCTTTCGACGCGTATGCATGCGCATTGGGTGTCGTTTATCCAAAACGGCCGTCCAGACGCGGCGATTGACCCTGATTGGGACGCGTACGAAGCCTCGGCGCGCACGACTTTGCTATTCGATACGCAAAGCCGAGTGGTAGGCGACCCCGAAGGGGCGGAGCGTAAGCTTTGGTCTTCCGCAAAATTTGATTTCAGCCAGAGTCGCAATTGGGAGGAGGCCTCAGCGTAGCTCCTACCGCTTTGGACTGGCTGGGTGAATGGGGCGAGCAGAGTGTTGTTACCGCTCAGCGGCTGACGCCTGGGACATCTATGTGTCGGCGCACGACTATAACGGCAGGGGAGTGCGCCGAGCCGTGGACCTGGGCGTTCGCTCCATTGAACATGCCAATCTCATTGACCGAGATACGCTTGAGCACTTAAGCAAGCACGATCTGCGCTTATCGCTTCAGGTCATGGGGTTTCAGTAAGCAATCATTGCATTGCACCGGTTGAGGTCCGCAGGCAGGCCACGTTCAAGGCCGTCGAACTGATCGCCCAGTCGGGACGTCGCAACCCTTATGGCAGGCTCGGCGTGGTTGTGCCGGATGCCGCCGCTGACACTCATATTGTGGATGGCAATCCACTGGAACAAGCATTCGTCATGGGACGCCGCAGAGAGAATGTCAGGGTCACCTTACAAGGCGGGCGTCTGCATCAAAGCACCTTGTAGACGTGACTGCTACTGACTGATAATTCAAATGCGAATTGGGCGGTGTGACAGTGTTTGCCAGTACCGACGCAATTCATCACATACACCAATTCTATGCATTTGCATCGAAACAAATGATTTGGTTTATGCATCAGTCGATGGTTCTATAACCTACTGTTTAATTTGACGATTCTTACGCGGTTGACGCTGTCCGGAGGTGAGTTTTGAACATTGTGCGGTCGATATTTTTAGTCTCTACGCTTTCGCTGATACTCCCAGCCGTGGCTCAGCTCAATGCTGCGGGTGCGCAGGAATCGGCCGCTAATGTCTTTATCACCTTGGGTACGAATGGCGGGCCCGAAGCCGAAAGCAACCGGGCGCAGCCGGCCAACGCGCTACTTGTGAATAACGACCTTTATCTTGTGGATGCCGGTGATGGCGCGGGCGCCCAGTTGGCGAAGGCGGGTTATCGTCTCCCAGATATCAAAGGCATCTTTCTCAGTCACCTGCATTTTGACCATACGGGCGGAATGTTGGCCTTGCTCGGGCAGCGTATGCAGTTGAACGCGCGCAATAAGCTAACTATTTATGGTCCACCGGGAACCAAGTCTTTCATTGAGGGGTTGCTGGCTGCCATGGACGCGCCCAGAAAAGCCGCCTACGGGATGCCGCGGCAGGAGTGGTCTGCAGATGTCGAGGTACAGGAACTGTTCCAGGATGCGCGGGTCGAGCTCGCGGGCTTCTCAGTGACTACGGCAGAGAACAGCCACTTTAAAATTCCCGAGGCGAGTGGCACTCCAGAGAAGGCTAAAGCCCTTTCGTTTCGCTTCGATTTAGAAGATCGCTCGATTGTTTACACCGGTGACACCGGGCCAAGCGTTGCTGTAGAAAAGCTTGCGAAAAATGCGGATCTTCTAATTATCGAAATGATGGATATTCCCGCGGTTTTGGAGAACGTCCGTAAGAACAACCCGGGCGCGCCTCCGAAGATGATGGCCGGTATCGAATGGCATTTCAGGGCTCATCACTTGCTGCCCACCCAGGTGGGGGAGATGGCAGCAGGTGCCGCAGCGAAGCGACTAGTTGTGACACACATGGTGCCCAACATCAGAGATGAGGCCATGGTTAAGCATTACACGAGTGAAATAGCAAAGGCGTTTGGCGGAGAGGTGGTCATCGCCTCCGATCTTGATCGCTTTTGATCTGATTCACCGGTGCTGGTTCTGCAGCCGTGCTTTTGGATGATCCAAGCTAAGAAACAGCGGAGAGAAAAGATATGGCAAACGGTGTAGACGAGGCGGTTGCACCCGGGGGCTCACAGCAGTCTGCGTCCACTCGACACGGCGTGATTCTTCTTCTCGCGGCAATCATGCCGCCCATGGCGATTATATCTCTGGTGCCCGTTCTCCCGCTGCTAATGCAGGAATTCAGTGCTGTTCAGGGCAGTGAATTTCTTGTTCCTATAGCGATGACGGTGCCGGCGCTCTGCGTTGCACTGTTTTCTCCCGTGGCGGGCTGGGTCTCTGACAGTGTAGGGCGAAAGAATTTCTTGCTCGTGGCGCTGATGGTGTACGCCGCTATTGGCGTTATGCCGTACTTCCTCACTGACCTGATGCATATTATTTGGGCGAGAGTGGGGCTGGGCGTCGCAGAGGCCGTCATCATGACCCTCGCCTCAGCGCTGATCGGGGACTATTTCAAAGGTAAAGATCGGGAACGCTGGATCGGCCTCCAATTTGCTACGGTCAGTTTGAGTGCAATTGTGCTGATTGCTCTCGGCGGCATTCTCGGAGAGCTACTGGGCTCTCGGGGCCCGTTTCTTTTGTATCTACTGGCGTTGCCCGTTGCTCTTTTGGTTGCACTGGTATTATTCGAGCCAGATCAAGCGTCAGACGAGATCTCCGAAAGCTCAGCGTCCCTGCCGCTGGCTCGCATGTTTCCTTTACTGTTGACAACGCTGTTTGTTGGCATTGCTTTCTACACGGTAATCGTAAATCTGGGTGCGATCCTGGGATTAAGTGCGGAAGTTTCACCTGGTCAGATTGGTGCCATTGGTGCGGGCTCTAATTTTGGTGTTGCGGTGGGGACGATCCTGTTTCGCCGCTTCCCGGGAGCCTCAGGCGCTATGCTAGTGCTCATCGGACTGTCACTGTGCTCGCTGGGCTATTTCGGAGCCGGGTTTTCGGTATCGCTCTGGATGACAGCGGGATCGATGGTGGTTGCCTGCCTGGGGTTCGGCATACTGTTGCCTACGTTGCTCACCTGGATGCTGCTTGTACTGCCTGCCAACGTCCGGGGTCGTGGTACTGGGCTCTGGACCGGTGTGTTCTTTTTCGGACAATTCGTCGCCCCGCTTCTTACCGCTGGTCTTCAGTCCCAGTTGGGCGGGTTGGCGATGGTGCTGCTGTTTTTTGCGGTCCTGTGCGCCGTTGGGGTGGTGCTCGCCGCAGCGCAGCTAAAGGGGTCTGCGGTTCTGCTTAGCGAGTGACGACGGGCAGCGCTGCTGCGTTACGAGAGGAACTGGATTGATTGACGGCTCAGTAGTCGCAGTCGAAAGCCGCAGTCGACAACTGAACCGACGCCGGTTTACTAGCTTTACCGTTACTGGGTAAAAGCGATGCCTTAGGTGGCTCGCGAACTAACCTCGTTGACGAGCCATTGCACGCCCAAGTCTCGATCCTTGGTGTGATGCCATTGGGCTATTTCTTCGATCAGGGGAATAGTGATCGGTAATGGGTGAACACTGATTGGAAGCCACTGTGCAAAGTATTCCGCTTGCCGACGGTGCATGGTTGCAACTCTATCTGTTCCTGTCACAGCCTGGGGCAGCATCGAAAAGGTGGGCAGACGCACTTCAATTCGACGTGGCAGGCCCATTTTTTCCAGTTCTATCTCCATTGTGGCTGGACTTCGTTCTTCACCAAATTGAGCGACCACGTGTCCTGCTTCAAGAAACTGTTTTCTGGATATTCCATCTTTGAAGCGACCCTTGGCGCAGCATATGACAGCGTCCTCATCCTGCAGTAACGCGAATTCTGGATGCCCTTCAATTCTGTAAGGAGAGACGGTCAGCAGTAAGTCAACTTCACCGCGCTGAAAGCGATCTGTAGCCAGCTTGCTGGGCGGGATTATTGTGAAGCTGATGCCGGGCGCGTTCTGTTCGCAGCTCATTAAAAAGTCGCCCAGCAACACGTTGAATGAGTAGTCGGACGCGACGATGAGGAACTCCCGCTTGCTCTCCTTTGGATCGAAGGTTTTTGGGTTCGTGATTTCCCTGCGAATGAGAGCCAGGGCTGCCTTCACTGGGGCCTCCAGTTCCACGGCTTTCGGAGACAGGATCATGATTCGACCGCTTTTTATCAGGAGCTCGTCGTCAAAGTAGTCTCTCAGTCGATTGAGCGATGCACTGATGGTCGGCTGTGTGAGATGTAACCGCTTGGCGGCGCGAGAAACGCTTGATTCATCGATCAATGCTTCCAAGACGACCAGCAGGTTTAGATCCAGCTTATCAAAGCGCATAAAAAAGCCTCATTGGTGGAGCAGAGAAAAGTCCACTGCATTTTTTTCTATGGCCCCGATGAATGTGTGCGGCAAAAACATAGGCATCATTAATGATAGCGCCGATCCAGGGCTAGGATAGCGAGAGCAGTTACGTCAATCGAAGCTACTTAACCCATAGAGCATAGCTATACATAGTATGCAGCAAAAATATTGTTGCTCGCATCAAAATTGGTTGATCCTGTCCTCTCTATTATTTGACGCGTCAACAGGCAGAACGCAACGCGTCAGGGAGACGCAGGTACACGTGCGGCCGATTCGTCCGGTGTTCGTTGTCTGATAATCAACCCGATTTCGTCAGTTGAGCAGAAGATCTATGTGTAGGAGCCATCGAGAATGTTGGAAAAAATTCACCATGTGAAGTTCAAGGTTAAAGATCTGGGGGAACTCAAAGCTTTCGCTTTGGATTTTGGGCTGGTCCCTATAGAAGACACGCCTGAGCGATTGGTTTTAAGGGCTCTTGGAGGTGACCTGGGCTCCTACGTCGCGGAGAAGGCGGATCACGATGCTCTGGTAGGCGTAGCCTTCGAGGTGGCGAGTCGTGCTCATCTCGACTCTGCCGTCAGTGATTTTGCTGCCACGCCCGTTGAAGACCTCGATCTTCCATGCGGTGGCCAGTACGTAACGCTGGTGGACCCAGATGGAAACGAAATTTATCTGGTGCATGGTGCCTCCCGCGGTGAAGAAGAGACTTTGGAACCTGAGCTACTGATCAACACACCAGCCAAGAAGCTTCGCTTTGGCCGGAACCAGGTTTACCGAGCCGCAGGTCCCGCACGATTGTGGAGACTGGGACACATCGGATTGTTCGTACGCAGCTTTGCCGCATCATCGACTTGGTATAGCGAGGTTCTGGGTCTTATCGGTAGTGACATTTACAATATTCCAGGCCAGCCGAAGGCACAAATTGTTGGCTTTTTCAGGATGAACAAAGGGGACGAGTACGTTGATCACCATGTGATGGCGTTAATGCAGGACGAGCGGGGCGGCTGCCACCATATATCTTTCGAGGTCCAGGATTACGAGGCGCAATTCATGACGCATCGATACCTCGAAAGCAAACAATACGAATCGATTTGGGGCGTTGGACGTCATCCGCACGGCAGCCACGTGTTTGACGTGTGGCGTAGCCCAGACGGCGCACGTTTCGAAACGTTCTCCGATACAGACCTCTTTCGTGAGCAAGACGGCACGAATTATCACGATATATCAACGGTCGATATGGATAAGTGGAGCAATGAGCCGCCCGACAAATATTTCATTTAGTCGGTTACAGCGTGAATAGCTAGGAGTTACATATGACTGACTTTCATCCCGCAACGGGGCTGGCGTCTAACAGTTTTGGTGTTGGTACCTACAGCGAATCGTCGAAGCCGGCGTTTCCAGGCCTGGTAAAGCCGAGCGGTACGGTACTGGATTTATCAGCCGTATGGCGCGATACCCACGCGATATTTGATGATTGGGAAAGAAACTTCGATAAGCTCGTTGATATCAATGAGCACAGCTCATTTCCGGAATTCGAGTTTAAATCACTGCATGCGCACTCCGCTTTGTCTCACCCGAACATGCTGTTCGCTGGATCTAACTATCGTCAGCACGTTGCGGAGATGATGACGCATAACAAATTCAATCAGCACGAACGAAAGCCAGGAGAAAGCGACGAGGACTTCTTTCAACGAAACCTAATCGAGGTAGATAGGCGGGCAAAAGAAGGGATGCCGTTTCTTTGGACAGGGCTTCACTCATCGCTTGCCGGTGCTAACGACGACATTCATTTACCCCTCGTGGGTGAACACCCGGATTGGGAATTGGAGTTGGCATTCGTAGTTGGGAAGACTGGGCGCTATTTGAGACCCGAGGAAGCGGGTGCGCATATTGCAGGTTACGTTATGGTTAACGACCTGGGGACCGTAGACGAGTTCAGACGCTCTGATGTCAGGTTTCAATTTGACTGGATCAGTAAGCATCAACCGACGTTCAAAACCCTGGGACCGTTTATTGTGCCAAGGCAGTTTGTGGATTTCTCCAATATACAAATCCAGCTGAGATTGAATGGTGATGTCATGCAGGACTGGCCTGTAACAGACATGATATTTACGCCCGAACAGATCCTTTCTTATGCATCAGAACGCGTCCGTTTGACCCCCGGCGACCTGTTTGCCACAGGCTCGCCTCCGGGCAATGGCGCGATGCACGGCAACCGATGGCTGCGCCCGGGTGATGTGGTGGACAGTGAGCTTACCTACCTGGGACGTCAGAAAAACAAAATCGTCGCTGAAGAAGTAGGCGAGCGAAAACCATTCTGGGGACCATTCCCCGTTTAGGAACACGAAAAGGAACTGAGTATGGTTTCATGACCGAGAATACTGTGCACGAGTGCGCTGCAACGGGCTGCAAGCAGGACTTGTTAAAGCCGCGTGGTAAACATCTAGTGATAGACATTCACAGCCATATGCATGTCATGGCCGCTGAAGATCTTATCCGCAGTGCTATCCCCGATCTACCCAAGGGTCTGCCATTTTCTTCGGCGAGTTCCGATAAGGTTAATGGCAACATGTTTGCCCGAATTGCTTCGCGACTGAATGGCGTGAAGGAGCGGATCGAGGATATGGATCGCCTGGGCGTGGATGTCCAGGCCATCAGCCCAAGCCCTGGTCAATATTATTACTTTGCGCCCGAGGAACTTGGTCGCGAGTTGGCGCAACTCACCAATAATAAACTCGCGGAGGGGGTGCAAAGCCATCCTGGCCGTCTCGTCGGGATGGGTACGGTGCCCCTCCAGAACGTGGATATGGCTATCGCCGAAATGCGGCGCTGTGTTAAAGACTGCGGGATGACAGGCATCGAGATTGGGACCAATGTCAACGGGGCCGATCTGGCCGAACCCAGGTTTGTGCCTTTTTTCAGGGCGGCAGAGGAGCTTGGCGTGCTGCTGTTCATGCATCCACTGGGTTTCACGCAGGGGCAGCGGCTCTCTGAACACTATCTAAACAATATTATTGGCAATCCCATTGAGTCAACTATTGCGCTGAGTCATCTGATATTCAGTGGGCTCCTTGAGCAATTGCCGAATCTGAAGCTTTGTGTTGCTCACGGGGGTGGCTACCTGGCGGGCTACTGGGGCCGTATGGATCACGCCTACCGGGCGCGAGAGGATTGCCGCGAGCACATCTCTCAACTGCCATCTTCTTTTCTAAGAAAGGTCTGGTTGGACACGCTGGTATTCGACAAGGAGGAGCTGGATAGCCTCGTTAAGACACACGGCGCAGAAATGCTTTGCCTGGGATCAGATTATCCCTTCGATATGGGTGAACCGGATCCGGTCGGATTTCACGACAAGCTGAGCGACGACGTGCAGGCCCGTATTTTGGGTCTTAACGCAGCGAAATTATTAGGCTTGGACGCTGTCGTCAACAACGTATAGGTCGAGGACTACAACTATGTACCCGTTTAAGTATGAAAGCTCAATCGTGCGCAACCGATGGTATCTGGCGGCGTTTTCGAACGAGATATCGCGCGAGCCTATGGAGCGCACCCTGCTTGAAAAGCCGGTCGTTATGTACCGCAAAGAAGATGGTACGCCGGTTGCCATGTACGGGCTGTGTCCACACCGGTACTACCCTCTGGCAAAGGGGCGTTTGGAGGGAGACGCTATTGTGTGTGGCTATCATGGGTTTACTTTCTCGCCCGATGGCCAGTGCGTCGACATCCCTTCGCAGGATACGGTGACAACAAAAACCTGTCAGCCGGTGTATCCGCTGGAGGAGCGTGGCCCTTTGTGCTGGATCTGGATGGGGGACCTAGATAAGTGTGACCCAGACCTGATTCCACCCTACGAAGATTTTGGCCTCGAGCAGCCCGGCTGGTACTACAGTTCAGAGAATTATGTTTACGTTAAAGGTCGATCGCAGCTGCTTATCGATAACCTGATGGATCTTACGCACTTGCCCTATGTGCACTTCCACATACCGGGGGGCGAGTCGATGAAGAAAATACCTATAATAACGGAAGAACGTGACCTCAGTTATCGCATTGTCAGGAGTGGAAAGGTGCCTTGGACGCCATTCTTTGACCTCATTTTTGGAAAAGATGCTGCCTATGAGGGGCTCGCCGACTTTGATTCTTTGAGCGACTTCTATGGACCTGAGCTGGTGCGCACCAGCCTGCCAATCGTGACCGCACTAGAAGGGAACGATGAGGTTCCCAATGAACTGGGCGCTCTGTACATTCTGCATGGCGTTACGCCCGAGACAGAGACCACAACGCACTATTTTGGTTTTTCGACGCGAAACTTCAGATTGGGCGATGAGGCCCTGGATAACTTTCAGTTTGAGTCAGATATCAAAATTCGTCAGCAAGATGCCGATGCAATCGCTGCGGTGGAAGAAAGGCTGGAGCAGGCGGTAGGCGAACAAAATGAAATTTCAGTTCGCTCGGATCGACCGTCCTACGATGCGCGAAAGAAGATTGCGGCGATGTTGGCGGTGGAGCACCCGCAAGTAGATAGTTAATGGTGCGCGCACTATTTCGTCGGTTTGGGGTCGGGCGCTAGTTCAGGGTAAGCCTGGAACGAATACGCCATTGACTTGCGCGTAGGCATCCCAAACCGACGTTAGACGCTTAAGTACATCAGGATTGTTTTGACTGAGATCATGACTCTCGCCGGCATCAACGGATAGATTGTAGAGTTTCCAAGATGATGGAGCTTTTCGGTCTCCTGGATGCGCCGAAGCATCCCTTCCATACACGGCTTTCCAATGACCGACCCGAACGCCACGCTTAAAATGAAGCTCCCAGGCAAGTGCATCGGCATCGGAGCGCACAGCATCTGATGAGCCATCTAATATAGGCTTCCAAGATTTTGCGGATGGGACAAAGACATCGCCCACGCGTGTTACTTCGGCTTCGGGGCTCGCTGCGTACGATGCCTCTGCGATGTCTAGTACCGTCGGCATGATGTCGCGTACGGACAATAGACTGTCTACAACTCTTTGGCCTTGAATGCCGGGCCCCCAGACGAACGCCGGTACCCTTACTCCGCCATCTTCTATCTCCCCCTTAGACTTGTGAAACGGGGCCATGGCCGCCTGCGCCCACTGATTCCCATAGGTAATAAAGCTCTCCGTGGATCCCATTTTCGAAAGATCTGAATTGCCGGCCGCAATGGCTGCAAGTACTTCAGCTCTGTATTTAGGGGGAGTCGCTTTCGATGATCTGGCGATAAGCGACTGGGGTGCTATGCCTTCGGCGCCATTGTCTGACAGGAAGATCACCACGGTATTGTCGTACTCACCGGTAGAACGCAGATGATCTATCACCCGGCCCACGTTTTGATCGAGTGAGTCCACCATGGCTGCGTAGATCTCCATTTTCCTTGATTGGATCTTGCGCTGTTGCTCAGACAAGCCCGTCCAGTCGTCCAGCGCAACCAGGTTCGCCCCCAGGGAAGATTCATTCAGCAGTTCCAGTTCTCGCATCCGCTGTAGACGCTCAATACGCAGAGCCTCAGGGCCGGCATCGTATCGACCGTGATACTTTGTGATTAGCGACTTGGGCGCCTGGAGTGGCCAGTGCGGCGCCGTAAAGGCCAGATAGGCAAAGAACGGGCGGTCGGACTGATCTTTCTCGCTCAGATAATCGATCAGACGCTGTGAATAAACGTCACTTGAATAGCTGCCAAGTGGAAACTGTGCCGGACGTCCATCCTCGCTGTAAGTGGCGGCCTGGAGAACCGCGCCGCCGTTTTGTGCCGCGCCAAAATGGTCGGCACCACCCTGCAGTAAAACGAATGACCGATCAAAACCATGGGCTGATGGTCGCAGCTGAGGCTGATGTCCCAGATGCCATTTCCCGGTCATGAAGGTCCGATAGCCTGCGCTGGCGAGCGCCTCGGCAATGGTAGTGCTTTGCGGGTTGAGATATCCCTCATAGCCGGGGCGACCCTGGAGTATGGACAACGATGGTAGGGCTTCCGCCATCGCGCCTATACCAACCTGATGGTTATCCTGTCCGGTGAGTAGCATGGATCGCGTCAGCGAACAGTTTGGGGCGGCATAAAAATTTGTGAGCCGAACCCCGGAAGTGGCAAGAGCATCCAAATTTGGTGTTTCAATCTCCCCGCCAAAGGCGCCTAGATCGGAGTACCCAAGGTCATCAGCGACGATGAGGAGAATGTTCGGTTTTTTTGACTTGGCGAGGAGGGCGGAGTGGGCCATCGAGAAGTCAGATGCACAGACTGTCCCGAGGCACGAAAGACCTATCGTGAAGAGGGCAGCAGTAAAATTTTGATTCATCACACTACTCGATAAGAGTTGAGTGGGATTGGATCTACTACCAGGTTTAACCAAACCCCAGAAAAAAAGCCCGGCTCAAAACTCGAAAGTTTCGGCCGGGCCCTGGTGCCCCTTACTTGTTTAGATGACTAGAAGTTAGCTGTTAAGCGCAGTCCGTAGGTTCGCGGTGGAGAATAGATAGCGTATGCAAGTCCACGATTGGATACGTTGGTATTCACGCTGAACCGCTCATCCGTGGCATTTCTGACGAAGGCCGACACAGACCAGTCTTCATTGTCTGCGAACAGGGTCGCATCAAAGTTGAGCATGGTGTAGGCATCTGACTCAGTCTCATCCAGGAAGAGAAAGTTGGTTTGCTGCTCTGATCGATGCGAAACGACCGCAGTTAGAGATAAGTCGTAGTTGCCCATAGTCACGATGTGGTTAAGGTTCAGGTCGGCGCCGAACTCAGGGGAGTACAGCATTTCGCTTCCTGCACAGCTATAGCTTTCAATGCCGCCACTTACTCCTTGAGAGGCGCAGCCGAACCGGCCTCTGCCAGGATCGGAAACCAAGGTCAGTTCGTCATAGGTGGCGTCCAAAAACTGCATGCTCAGGCCAATTGTAGTGTTGCTTGTCGCGGCCCAAATCATGTCTAGATCCAAGCCTTGGATTGTTGCGTCAGCATTCGCAATAGGGAATGCTGAAGCACTGTCCAAGGTGGTGAAGTAGGTGACTTGCTGACCGTCATACTCCCAGAGAAACAACTCCGCGTTAATCTGTAAGGTATTGTCGAAGAAACGGTTTTTAGACCCAATGGTAAATGCGTCGATATACTCTGGATCGTAGGTCGGCGACACGGTGCTGAGGTCAACACCACCGGCGCGATAACCTGTTTCAAAAGTTGCGTAGAGCAGATTATCGTCGGCCCAGTCCCATTCCATGCCGAGCCTATAGGTGGTCTCGCTGTAATCCAGTTCAGATGTAAGCTCACCATCCCCGACATTAACAATAGTTCCAAGAACAGGAGAAATCCCTCCTGGTATCGTCAGATCATAGAAAGGTGGTCGTCCTCTTCCTGGGATATCTGCCACAGAGTCTGGCGCTATCAAACCGTTATCAACGAAATGTTGAATAAATTCGTCCCTATCATTGGTCACGGGGTGCGCAGGCATGGCGCCAGATGCGCAGCCATTGCCAAAGCTTGCGGGCGGCGTTAAGAAATTACCTGAGAATGGCGCGCCACCGCAGAAGGTAACAAAGGTATCGCTGATGCCATCTGCAAACTTGCTGTCCTCGGTGTAGCGAATTCCGGCATTTAAACGAAAGGTCTCCGTGAGTTCGAAGGTGCCTTGGCCAAAGATCGCCCAGCTATCACCGCCGTTGTCGTAATTTTGTATGGGCGATGCGAAGTTTTGTGCAAAGACTGTGCTGGTGCTGATTTCTTCGTCGATGTAAAACGCGCCAACGATGCCGTTGAACGAGCCATCCAGCTCAGTCGCAAAGCGCAATTCAAAAGACGTCTGATTGTTCTCTTCCTCAGTTTTTGCTGGTGCAAATCCGGGGCCTGAAAACTGGTAGTCCTGCTCTGACTCGCGATAAGACGGCAGAAATGTCAGCGTGCCAACATCTGTCTGATAGTTGATTTCAGCCATAAAGCCGGTCCAGCTGATATCTTGAAACAGGTCTTGCCGATCAATAGGCTGAAAAGGGGCAAACGAAGGTGTGTGGAGTACGCTGGCGCGAAGGTCGTTAGCGCGAGGGTCTGTAGGCCCTGTACTAATCGGTATTCCTGATGGCGTGAAGTCGGTGATCGAGGGTCCGTTGGGGGCTCCCGTAGGATTGGCGTAGGTTCCGATCAGATCACCACCCGGGCCAACGCTACTGACTTCCGAATAGTCTGCTGCAACCCGTACAGAAAGCTTATCGTTTGGCTCGAATAAGAGCTGAGCTCGCAGGCTGTAGGAATCCTGGTCATTCGTACCATCGTCGGAGAAGCCATCACGGTCCAGGCTGTTTCCTGACACGCGAATAGCAACGGTGTCAGACACTGCCACGTTAGCAGCCCCCTGCAAACCTATCTTCGAGTAGTTGCCAACCTCACCTTGTATATAACCGGAATTTTCACCGAGCACAGGCTTGTTCGGATTATAGTTGACTACACCGCCCGTCGCGTTGCGACCATAGAGTGTTCCCTGAGGGCCCTTCAGTAATTCGACCCGCTCCAGATCGTACATGGCCTGCCCTGCAGCACCACTGGATCGCCCTAAGTAGATTCCATCAACGTTTTGTGCCACCGCTGCGTCCGTCAGCGGGTTAACGGTCAGAGCGCCGACACCCCGAACGAAAAAGCTGGTCAATGGACCGCCTCCCGCACTAACACCCAAAGCAGGGGAGAGTAGACCCAAATCCTGGGCAGACTCCATCCCTGCCTGTGTCAGCTGATTCTGGTCAAAGGTTTGCACGGGTATCGCTGCGTCCTGCAGTGATTGTTCACGGCGCTGCGCTGTGACAAGTACCTCTTCAATGCCCGGCTGATTGTCGGTTTCCGGACCATTGCTCTGCTGCGCATGTGCACTCGGCAAGCCGAGGGCCAATGAGAGGACAGTCACGCTCGACGCGGTTATTGCTACCTTGACCATTGAGGATCTCCTTATATTTATAGGTGACGCATTTCAATCACGACTGGTACCACCATAAATGCCACCGCTTTATCGGTAAAATTTATTGTTTTTATTATGGTGTATAGATAATGCATATAGGTCGATTCTCAGTTGCTTGGCAATGGTGGCGGTTTAAAAGCCAAGCCCTTTGCTTCAAGTTCTGCCTGCAGGGTGTGCTCTCGTGCAATTGCTCTTTGTACGGCTGCTCGCTGCTCCATGCGTTTGGCATGCACACAAAAGTATGGATAGTCTTGCGTAGGAAAGCCGGCGCCGTCTACCCGCCAGAAAACCCAATACAGATAGGCGTCCATCACGCTCCAGCTATTGCCGTACCACCAGGCTTGGGAGGCAAGATGATCCTCGATGAGTTGAAAAAATTCGCGCATTGCTGCGCACCCCGCATCAAACACGCTGCGCGCGGCATCTGGTGAAGCAAAAAAGTGTGGCATACGTATACGCGTCACTATTGGGTGGAGGGTTGATGCACAAAAACACAGATCAGCGAGCTGGCGAGCGTTTTCTAGGTCACTCGTCGTAGCCGGGAGCAAGCGTGCCTCTGGAAAACGTTGGTTAAGGTGGCTCAGTATGGCGACGTTTTCTGTCAGTGCTTCGCCGTCGATCACGAGGCATGGGACTTTGCCTTTGGGGTTGAGCCTTTTGTACTCGGGCGATTTGTGTTCGCCCTTCATGAACACCACCGGGCAGTAATCGAAAGGTAAGCCTATTTCTTCCAGTGCGATGCAGGTCACTCGCGCGCAAGTGCCGGGTGCCGCATAAAGAGCTATACCTATCATGGTTGAAGTTCAGGCAGGGCTTTGCCTTTGTGGAGATAGGGTGCGGCCTCGGTGAGAACAAAAACGATGCGACACGGCTTGTCGCCCACGGTGCGCCAGAGGTGAATCGTGCCGCGCTGGATACAGATTTCTCCAGGCCCAATCACTGTTTTGGAGCCGTTATCGAGTTCGAGCTCGACCTGACCGGACAGCACGATTCCGTAGTCGATGCTGTTCGTGCGGTGCATGGGTGACACGCCACCGGGAAGCATATCCACGATTCGGATCACGGACCCGCCGTTGAGCGTCAGTCCTACGTCGCGTGCTCCGCCGTCAAGTTCATCATTGTTATTGGCCGGCACGTCAGCCGTGCTCCACAGTAGGGCAAACGCCGCGTCGCCGGAGGGGATAACGTTTGTCGCGACTCTTTGGTCTGAACGTATGACGGCCTGCCCTGCGTCATCATGCCCGGTGACAATGCGTCTTATTGAATTGCTCATGTTCACAAAGCCCTTTTCACGACGCGCTGGTCAATCGCGCCAAACAATAGTGTGTCGTGGACGCCACGTCCTTCCATACGAATACGATCTCCAAATTTCATGAACTGGGTTTTTGCTTCGCCGTCATCCACCATCTCAATACCGCGTCGCTCGGCTATGCAGGATGAGCCGATTTCGCGGAAGTTCTCGTTGGACACGGTGCCGGAGCCGATCACTGTGCCAGCGCAGAGATCGCGAGTTGCCGCCGCGTGCGCAACCAGCTCGTGAAAGCCTACGTCCATTACTCCCGCCTCTGCGGCGCCAAAACGTTCACCATTCCAGTCCACCATGAGTGGCAGGTGAACGCGACCATCGCGCCAGGCATCTCCCAGCTCATCCGGGGTTACGGCGAAGCTGGCCATTGAGCACGCCGGTTTCGCCTGCACCCAGCCAAAGCCGGTTTTCATTTCAGCCGGCGCAATGCGACGCAGGGACCAGTCATTGATTTGCACAATGAGTTTGATGTGATTCATGGCCGCTTCGGGGCCAGTACCCATGGGTACGTCGTCGGTGACGATGCCAAATTCACCTTCGAAATCGATGTCATCTTCCTCGCGCATAAATGCCACGTCTTCTGTCGCCGATAAAAAGCGATGTGACATTCCCTGATACATCAGCGGCTTGTCGAGGGATATTGGGTCGATACCGAACACTTTCTCCATCAGATCGCCGTGACTTTTGAACGCGGAGCCATCCAGCCATTGCCAAGCGCGGGGCAGGGGGGCGAGATAGTGAATGTCGCTAACAGCGGAGCCGCCGCCCTGATCAAGCGTAGTGGCCAGTGCCTGGAGTTGCGGAGCGGTGTCGCCCCAGTTCTCCAGGGCTGTCTGTAGGGTATGTACCGGCGCCTGCAGGTAGCGTTCTCCATCCCGGGAAATTACAACGAGCGCGCCGTCTCGTGTGCTGTCGGCAATGCTGGCAAGTTTCATCAGATGACCCTCTGTTTTAAATACATGAAAAGGCGTTTTCTATGAGTTGTATTGTGTCGCCGTCATCGATAAAACCGAGCGCCGACGCTTGGCGTAAATCGTGCTGCGCTTGTGTCCCGAATACGGCTTCGAGCTCTTCATCAGGCGCGTAGTTAACGACGAATTCCTCGCTGCAGTCCGCGTGATCGACAACGCCGGCCACGAGTTCTTCCATGCTCACGCGGATATTGGAGAGCGTGAGCAACCTGGAAACCGGTGACTCGGATACATTGACGCTGAGCGCATGGAGGAGGTTCTCCACTGCACAGGGCCGGGACATGAGCCACATGGTTGCCGTGGGTGATACGGGAGATGTGAACTGTTCACCGGCTTTGGCGGCGTGAAATAAATCACTCAGGAATGCTGACTTCATACCTGAAGGTTCTCGTGGGCGCGCGACAATGCCGGGCAGGCGCAGCGACACACCGTTAACGTCGCCTCGCCGGGTCAGAGTTTCGATCCAGGTTTCTAGCATGGCTTTTTGTCCGCCATAAATCATCTGAGGTCTCAGTGGGGTGTCGTCCGTGATCGGACCTTTGGAAAGATCACCGTAAGCTGCGATGCTGCTGGCAAAGATTACTCGCGGGCATTTGGCGCCAATCCGCGCGGCATCGAGCAGCGCGAGGCTGGCATCCACATTGACCCGCTGTGCCAGAGACCGGTTTTGCTCTGCGGCGCCGCCGGGGAGCGTTGCAAGGTGTACAAGGGCATCGCAGGGTTGTTCAAATACTTCGGCGACAAATTCCGGTGCGCACAGGTCACCCACACACTGATGAGTAGCCCGGGATTCAGGACATGGAGCTGAATCCACCGCGACAACCTCATGCAGGCCTTCGCGTGCCAAGGCCTCCACCAGGGCCCCGCCAATATAGCCAGTTGCCCCCGTGATGACTATTCTCATTGAGACCGGGGCTGGCTTCGGGGGTTCGAGACCTTAGCGATGCTAAGCCGCTCTGCCCGCATGTTGAATCCTATGCTTCATCAATAATGGCGACAGCACGGGTCCAGCCCGCAGAGCCGCCCTTTACCTTATGCGGAAAACACGAGACGGTGTATCCACAGGGCGGCAGGGCTTCTAGGTTGTGCAGCTTTTCGAGGTGGCAATAGCCCGTGTCTCGGCCAGCTTTGTGCCCCTCCCAAATCAGCGATGTATCCCCGGTCTCGGCCACGCGTTCTGCGGTGTGGCTAAACGGGGCGTCCCAGGACCAGGCGTCGGTGCCGGTCACCCGAATCCCACGATCCAACAGGTACATGGTTGCTTCGTAACCCATGCCACAGCCGATATCCACAAAATCCGGATTGCCCACCGCTGCGCCGGCAGCGGTGTTGACTAACACGATATCCAGTGGCTGTAAGGTATAAGCAATGCGCTTCAGTTCTGCTTCAACATCAGCCGCAGTAACAACATAGCCGTTTTCAAAGTGACGGAAATCCAGTTTCACTCCGGGTCGGAAACACCAGTCCAGAGGGACTTCATCGATTGTTATAGCGCGCTCACCACCATTCATGGTGGGGTGGAAATGCCATGGTGCGTCCAGGTGTGTGCCGTTGTGAGTCGACAGTGTGATGGTTTCTACGGCGGCGAAGCCTTCACCGCCCGCCATTTCCTCGGCTTTTACGCCCGGGAAGAAATGATTTGCTTCTGCCATGGTTTCGCCGTGTTTTTGATAGCTAATCTTTGGACGCATGAAAGGCGGGTCGGTGATGACATCATTTTCAAGGTAGATAGACAGATCGATAAAAGTGCGTGACATAACTGTGTCCTATGCGAGTTCGATGCACACTGGCAACGAGGCCAGAGCGTGCAATGTGTTGTTCAGACGGCGCACGGGCTCGGCAACCCGCGTAATGCGGGTGCAGCGCTGTGCAAGGGCGCCGACAATTATCTGTGCCTCCAGCCGCGCGATAACCTGGCCGAGGCACTGATGTATGCCGGCGCCAAAGCCGACGTGGCCACTGGTCGTGCGAGATAGATCAAAGCGCTCCGGATGTTCCCATTTTCGCGGGTCGCGATTAGCTGCGGCCAGGAACAATAGTACTTTGGAGTCTTTCGCGATCTCATGGCCTGCTACCTGGGTGTCGCGGGACGTCGTACGAAAGAACGTTTGCACGGTAGAGTCCCAGCGAATGCTCTCATCCACGGCTCGTCTGATCAGACGAGGCTCGGCGCGCAGTTTTTCCCATTCATCAGGATGTTCCGTAAGCGCTAGTATCAGATGGCCGATACCATTTACCGTTGTATCCACCCCCGCCGAGAGCATAGAGCGCACCAGTCTTTCAGCCTCATCCGAGGTGCACTCTCCACGATCTGCGGCTGCAAACACATCCTGTCCCCATCCGCCGGGCTTAAGATTGTCTCGCTTGCAGGCTTCAGCTACCCAGGCGGAGGCCTCTTTTGAGGATGCGGCCCCTTCCTCGAAGATTCTGTTCCGCGGACCGAAAGCATTGAAGACAGCAGAAGCGTAGGTGAGTAAATGCTCGCGACCTTCGTCCATCAGACCCACAGCATCGGGAAATATACGCATGGGATAGACTTCGGAGAGATCAGTCACCGCATCAAAGCGGTCCTTTTCGGTTAAAGTATCAATCAGCTCATGGGCGCGCTCTTGCCATAAGGACTCCCGCAGCCTCAGTTTCGCGGGTGCGAGAATTGCACTCATAATTCCGCGGGTGCGGTTATGCAGCGGGGGGTCTGCCTCCAGCAGAAGCGACGGCGGTCTCCAGGGCTCCTCCTTCGCGAAGTCAGCAACGCCGACGCCACGGCTCGATACAAACGTCTCGTGGTCCAGAAGCGATGATCTCACTTCATCAAAGCGCGCCACGCCGTAAACGTTGAGTTGTTCAAGCCAGACAATCGGTCCTGCATCTCTCAACTCTCCATGAAAGGCATAGGGGTCGCTTAATACCGCGTCGCTAAACGGATCCATGCTTAAAGTGGGGATGGGATTGGTGTCCATGTGTTTGGGGCTCAGCCTCTTGTCTTACTAGTGGCGGATGCTCCCGGGGGGGCAATCCGCTTTCGGTACCGACTATAGAGTTAGTTGGCTTATTGTAAAAAGTGATTATATTTATGGCTTAGCATATGAAATTTCTATGCATTCGAAATGCTTAACAAGACTTCTTTATTTGATGTATCAGCCACCGTAATCCCTCGTCATTTTGGCGCGACCGTTGATACTGGATCATTTCTCGCATGAGCGGAAATTCAAATGGCATTGCCGAAATGGCAATGGGAAGGCGTTTTGCGTACATTTTTGCCAGTCGCCTGTGCATCACGGTAAGCTTGTTGGTATTGATGACCATCTCTGGCGCTATGAGAAAAGAAGATACGCGCATATCAATCCGTCGTTTTTCATGTGATTGACGCAAGTGTGCCTCGGCAAAGGAGGTGCGAGCCTGTCGACCTATTTCCACCACGACATGTCCTGAGGCAAAAAAATCGGTTTCGCTGATCTTGCGGCGTTTGACAGCAGGATTGTTGGCGCACCCGACCACTACATACTCTTCTTCAAACAATAGTTCCGTTGGGTGGTTGGGTGATACATGCTCTTCCGGACCAATGAACAGGTCGAGTTCACCCTGATCCAGTAACTGCCGCGTTAGCTCTGAGGGCTGGGTGCAGTTCATGGTAATGCCCGGCGCAAAGCGATCCAGTCGTTGATTGAGCTGGGGAAACAACACGGCTAGAAGAAAGTCAGATGTGGCTATATGAAAACGCCTTGGTGATGTCTTTGGATCGAAATGGCTCCCTTCGGTGATCAAAACGTCAATGTCGCGCAGAAGTTGTTTGAGTGGATCTTTTATTCTCAACGCAGCCGCCGTTGGCACCATGCTCTTGCCATGCTGTTGCAGAATGGGTTCGTCAAAATGTTCGCGTAAGCGTGACAGCGCCGCGCTCATGGCGGGCTGGCTTACGTTCACCCTATATGCCGCTCGCGTCACGCTCTGTTCGTCCAGGAGCGCGTCTAATGCTACCAGTAAGTTCAGGTCAAGATTCTTGAAACGCATGACGTAACCTATAAAAAAATCGTATGGATATTCATAAGTATAAGCAATTTTTATTATTGTTGCTCAGGTGCCATGATTTTTGACGATGCGACGAAGAGCATGTGTAGGTCGATCAAATCGTTACTGGCCTGTGTTTGATCTTGGCCAGGGCGTAACCATTGCTTAAGGAAATCAGATGTTTAAGTACTTTCCCACGAACTACGTATGGAATCTCTCCGTTGACCTTGCGATCGAAATGGGTGCCCGCATAGGAGAGATCGAAGCAATGTGCGCGCCGCTTCAGGAAGCGGCCAAGAAACCTGATGCACAAGGTGTGCAGGCTTTTCGAGATACCTGGGCCAAGATGGCCGATCAATTGTGTGAATTGGCGGTAGAGGATGAAGCTCAGGGGCGGCTTTTCTCCGCCGGCGAAAAGTATTCTCGCGCTGCATCCTACTTAATCACTTGCGAAAGGCTTCAGGCGCACAAAGCGCCGGGGCGGCTGGAGCTCTACAAGCGAATGCTGGACTTGTTTGAAAAGGGTATCAGTCTTGCCGATGAAAACTGTGAGCGGGTAGAAATACCCTATGAGGGTAAGCTCATATCCGGTCTTTTTGTGCGGGCAGAGAACAACTCAGGGCCAGCGCCCCTGTTAGTGCAGGTCAACGGCCTGGATTCAACTAAG
The DNA here is from genome assembly GCA_045105635.1 of Congregibacter sp. Lineage (GTDB taxonomy): Bacteria > Pseudomonadota > Gammaproteobacteria > Pseudomonadales > Halieaceae > Congregibacter. Next base: position 240,824 of record JBGCDU010000003.1, on the reverse strand, counting down.
GAAATGAAATACCGGGTGGGTTTGCCCTCATGGTTGGCGAAGAGGGGCGTGTCTTCGCTCATTGTTGATCAGCCCGGTACCGGCGAAGCGCTGCGCCTCCAGAACCTTGTAGCGCGCTATGACTCCGAACACTGGGCGAGTCCTGTGGTTGATTGGCTGGAGGGCAGAGACGACGTAGATGCGTCAAGAATTGGTATGGAAGGCGTTTCTCTTGGTGGTTATTTCTGCCCGCGTGCGGTTGCCTTTGAGCCCCGCTTTGCCTGCGGCGTGTGCTGGGGTGCCAATCATGATTGGCGCGATGTGCAAAAGCGACGTCTGGAAAATGAAGGGGATTTCCCTGTTCCCCATTACTGGGCGCACGTGCGCTGGGTTTGGGGGGCTGAGGATATGGATGACTTCATGGCGATTGCCGAGAACGTCCATCTGGATGGCGTCGTAGAGAAAATCAAAGTGCCGTTCCTGGTGACCCATGGTGAGAAAGACTCTCAGATTCCCCTAAAGTGGGCTGAGCGCACCTACGAACAACTCAGCAACAGCCCGAAACGAGAGCTAAAAGTCTTTACCGAGCGTGAGGGCGGCGTCCAGCACTCAAGCTTTGATAACAGTATCAATGCCGGACACTACATTGCTGACTGGGTGGCAGAGACGCTCGGTGGTCGAATAGCTAAATCCTGAGGAGATGAACATGAATATTGTCGGACCGGATGCGCTGATTTTCGGTGTGGATGATGTGGAAGCCTGCACACAGTTCCTGTTGGACTATGGCCTTGATGCTGTTGGCGATGGTCGCTTCGAGGCGCTGGACGGCACAGCGGTCATTATCGGGCATAAGGAAGACTCGTCTTTGCCGCCAGCATTGCACACCGGCAACATGCTACGAAAAACTGTATATGGCGTGGCCGATCAGGCGACGCTCGATGCCATCGTAGCTGAGTTGAGTAAAGACCGGGAGGTCAAGACGCAGAACGATGGCTCCCTGGAAGCTGTGGACGATACGGGTTTCGTGTTGGGTTTCCAGCTTACAGTGCGTAGAAATCTGAACCTGTCATCTGAAATAAGCAATGTCCCGGGGGCTGTGCATCAGCGAGCGATGAACGATATTGGCGTTACGCAGGACGCACGACCCAAGCCTGTTTCTCTATCCCACGTTGTTTACTTCGTTCCCGACTATGCCAAGGCCGAGGCTTTTTATGCAGAGCGTTTGGGATTTGTGACCACAGATCGTTTTACGCATGTGGGACCTTTTATGCGTCCTGCTGGCACCAATGATCATCACACGCTGTTTATGCTTCAAACACCGCCGCATATGCAGGGCTGCGAGCACTTTACTTTTCATATGGCCAGTGCGAGCGATGTGATGCAAGCAGGAACAAATCTGGTGAATCGGGGCTATCAGAGCTTTTGGGGGCCGGGACGACATATCTTTGGATCCAACTGGTTTTGGTATTTTTCAAGCCCTCTGGGCTGCAAGATGGAATATGACGCCGACATGGATTTGCATGACGATAGCTGGAGTGCTCGAGAAGCGGGGATGGGTGCCGACAACTCTCAGGTGTTCCTGATGGAGTTTCGCGAAAAGTGGGCGCCCTCGGGACCGCCGCCCCCAAAGGCTTAATTGGCTTGAACGACAAAGCTTGGAACGCGGAGCACCTGGCTGCGCCTCAGACATCGCCGCAGTGGGTCGAGCTTTGCCATATCTCGGAGCTGCAGGAGTCACGAGCCCTGGGTTTCGACCCATTTAGAGAGGGAAAAGCGAGCGTGTTTGTGATCAAGAAAAATGCTTCGCTTTACGCCTATGGAGACCACTGTCCGCATTATGGGACGACGCCATTGCCCTGGAAGAAGAACGAGTATCTAGACAAGGCTGGCGATGTCATTGTTTGCGCCGCCCATGGCGCCCGGTTCGATATCACTACAGGCATCTGTATCTCTGGCCCCTGTCTGGGTCAATCTTTGTCTGCGATTGCGCTGCATGTCCGGCGCGATGGTCAGCTCTTTGCAGATGTTCAGAGGTAAGTTAGCAATGGAGAGAAAGCCATGAGTGCTTTGGTTCAAAAGGTATTGATTATCGGTGGTGGCTTTTCCGGCATGTCTGCGGCCATGCAGCTGTGTAAGCAGGGTATCGAAACCCATTTGGTGGAGATTGACCCGGACTGGAGGGCAGAGGGAGCCGGAATCAGTGTTGGCGGCGCGACGCTGCGAGCTTTTCAAGCGTTGGGCATCCTCGACGAATTTCTGGAGCAGGGGAGTGTTCAGCCCGCACTAGAGGTCATTGCTCCCAACGGCCAGCTTATCCAGACAATACCCAACCCCTCTGTGGGTGCCGATATTCCCGGGGGGGGCGCTATTATGCGGCCGGCCCTCGCTAAAATCTTGTCGAAGAAGGTTGTGGAGGCTGGCGCCAAAGTGCGTCTAGGCTATAGCTACAGCTCAATTACCCAAGACGACGACGGAGTGTCTGTAACGTTTGAGAATGGCAGCGAGGATCGCTTTGACTTGGTCATTGGCGCCGATGGGGTGTATTCCAAGACTCGCGAATGGCTCATACCCAACGCCCCCAAGCCGCGCTACACCGGCCAGGGTGTTTGGAGAGCGGTACTGCCGCGTCCACCCGAGGCAAGCAACACCATGATGTGGGTTGGGCCTAAACTTAAGACCGGTATTAACCCCATGTCCAAGGATCAGGCCTACATGTTTCTGACCGAAGATAAGGAGGTCAACGAACGAATTCCAGAAGAGCAGCTGCTACCAAAATTGAAGGAGTTGATGGGGACGTTTCCTGCGCCGCTTGTTCAGACAATGCGGGACCAGCTGGATGAAACTTCTCAGGTGCAGTGGCGGCCATTGGAGGGATTGCTTGTGCCTCTGCCCTGGTTCCAGGGTCGAGTCGTATTGATAGGTGACGCAGTGCATGCCACTACGCCGCACTTGGCATCTGGCGCCTGCATTGGTATCGAAGATGCCATCGTTCTAGCAGAGGAGTTGGCGTCTCACTCCACTGTCAGAGATGCACTCACTGCCTTCGGACAGCGGCGCTGGGAGCGCTGTCGCATGGTGGTGGAGAACTCCGGTCGCCTGGGTCAGATTGAGATTGAAGGTGGTGATAAGGAGGAGCATGCGAACATCATGCGCCAGTCCATGCAGGCAATGGGGCAACCCATCTGATTTTATTTCTTAGCTGCTACGTATTGGCGAAGCTTTAGCCACAGGGGGTAGTGGTGCTAACGCTCTACCACAATGACATGTCAGTTTGCGCTCAAAAGGCGCGGATGGTTCTTGCGTATAAACGTTTGGAGTGGGATTCTAAGCATCTCGACCTCCGCGCGGGAGATCAATTCTCCCCGGATTTTCGAAAGATCAATCCCAAGGGGCTGGTTCCGGCCCTGGTCCATGACGGCAGAGTGGTTTTGGAGTCCAATGCCATTGTGCAGTACCTGGATGAGGTCTTCGCTGCCTCTCCATTACTCTCAGCAGATGCGGTTGAGCGAGCGGAAGCTCGCGGCTGGCTCATACGCCTTGATGCGGGCTTGCATGAGCATATTGCCGTAATTAGTTTTTGCGTCGCCTTTCGTCATCAGATACTTCAGCGTCATCCGACGCAAGAGTCACTGCAGGCGTTTTTTGCGCAGATTCGGGATCCATCGCGCCGGGCAATCATGGAAGATATTGTCACCAACGGCTTGGATTCTCATCGATTGTTGCTGGCCGTTTTGGCCTACGACAAGCTTCTCAAAGATATGACCAGCTCTTTGCTGGCGAGCGGTTGCTTGGTCGGGCGAGAATTGAGTCTGGCAGACTTCTCGATGCTGCCTTACATCGAGCGGCTGGAGCAGCTGCGGCTGTCGCAATGGTGGGAGGATTATCCGGAGCTGAGCCGCTGGTTGGCCCGTTTGCGGGCTACGGCCGCTTACGAGCTTGGCGTAAGCCAATGGTCAAATCCGGCCTATCTGCAGCTGATGAAAGAATCAGGCAGTGATGCCTGGCCAAAGATTCAGGCGTTGCTTTCAGATTGATCCAGGCGGGTGTCGTTTTGCTTCGCAATTTTATGCTGATCCTCGGTGCTGCCGATTTTCCAGTAGCTAGACACATACAGTTTGTCTTTAGAAATCTGACGCTCGAATTTGAAGTATTTTCTGAGCATACGCATGCTGTGGAACTCGCAGGCAGCCCAGACCGCAACTTCGCCCGGTAACCAGGGAAGTTCTTTGATTTGTTCAAGTAATGAGCTGTCGTTGCTGTCGGGGTCGCGCTTGATAACCCAGTGCAAGGCAATACCAGCAGGGCACTGCATTGGCTGAATGTCGGATTCCTCTTTGACTTGAATGACCGCATAGCCTTGGGCGTTCTCGCCCAGGGATGCAAGATTGATGGTGATGGCGGGCAAGGCTGTCATGTCTCCGACCAGGAAAAACCAGTCGGCTTCCCTGTTGATCAGCTTTTTAGGCCCCGGCCCGCCCACAAGTATTTGATCGCCGCGCTGCGCCGCAAGGGCCCACGAGGTCGCGGGGCTCGTCCCTGCATGTAATACAAAATCAAGGTCGATCTCATCGTCACGTTGCGCGCTAATGGTGTAGGTTCGTGTCAGCGAGGGTGCATTATCCGGCTGTGCAAGGATAATTTTTACATAGGCACTTTCCTGATTTTTGGGAAAGTCCCCAAGGCCCGTACCACCAAGGGTTACGCGGAACATATTGGGCGTAACGTAGTTTGAACCGAGGACAGTAAGGGCTCTAGGTGCTGGTCTGCTCATAGTTTTTCTGTGCTCTCGTTAATCAGTGGGGGCGCAACGTTATCGGCCATGGCCTGGCTAATTCGCAGAAAGGCCTCCAAATCCGCGGTTGCTAAGTTGTGAGTGAGCTGTTTCACGGCTTGGCTTTCAATAGAATCGAGTTTTAACAGGATTTTTTTGCCTTTGCTTGTGGGCTCCAGCAGTTGGCTGCGCCGATCTGCCGGATTCTCAACCTTCTTGATCAACCCGGCGTCTATCAGGTCGTTCAAGGCTCGGGTGATTTGCGCTTTGTCGCGTTGCATCCGCTGTGCCACCGAGTGAGCGGTGCTTTGCGGTCTTCGGCAAACGCTTTTAAGGGCGCGGATGTTTGTGACGGATAGTTGAATTTTCTGCGCATGGATGCCGTCGCGCAGGAGGTGCTTATAGGCGTGCATAAGTCGGTGTATCGAATCGCTTAAGCTTGTACTCATGCTGCGCTGCCATATAGTTGCTTTAGTCAACTATATGGTTATAAGGTTGACGTTGTCAACTAATATCTAGGCTTGCTGACTTTTACGAAACTCCCGAGGAGAGATGTTCTCTGATAGCTTAAAAAGTCTTGAAAAATACGCTGGGTCCTTAAACCCAAGGTGGTACGCGATCTGGTCAAGAGGCTGTTGGGTATAAGTCAGCCGCCTCTTCGCTTCCAGGATTACTCTATCGTGAATGATTGCCTTGGCATTGGTGTCGAGGCTTTTTTGGCACACCCTGTTTAGGGTTGACGTCGATACATTGAGTTCCTGCGCATAGCGGCTTACCTGCCACTGCTCTTTGTAGTGTTTCTCTACCAGTGTTCTGAATCTCCTTACTGTCTTGAGGTGCTGGGGGATCACTGCGCTTGCTACGGCTTGATTGTCGACTTGCCGTTTCGCGGTGATCAGAAGTAGCGTGGTAAGCAATAACAGTGCACTTAGCTTTCTATCGGCGTGGGCTGAGAATTCCTCACGCAGCATTGCAATACACTGCCTAAGCTGTGTTATCCGTTTGCTATTTTTATTGAGGTCGATGACGGTGGCGGATTCGATCAGTGGTCGCAGGTAGCCAGCGTCGCCTTGTTCCAAAACTGTCGCAATGTTTTCCTTGGACAGCGTGATGACAACACCCTCACTGTCGGGCTCAAAGTTAAATGCGTGAACCACGCCTGCGGGAATACTCAGCAGACTCCAGCCCCTCATGATATGTCCCAGGCTATCTACCTGAACGTCAGCTTTACCTTCAAAGATACAGAGAATTTGAAATAGATTTCTGTGGCGGTGAGGCTTTATCACCCAATCCAGTCCTTTGCTGCGCTCTTCGATGTCCTCGATGTGAAAGCCCGTTGCTGCGGCGCTAACACGGGGTTCGCCATAGAGGTCGTAGTTGGGAATTTGCTCGATCATAGGGGCGCTGAGAACAGTCGGTGTGAATCGCGTTCCCACAATATGCACGAAAAGTACAAGAATGTGGAGGGTAAGTGAATGGCTGTCGACGTGGATCCACCGTTAAATTACAGGCTTAAAAACGTATCGCACAAAAATGAGACAGGCAATTGAAAACTCTAAAGACACAAGTCGCGATTATAGGTGCTGGTCCCGCGGGCCTGCTGTTGGGTCAGCTTTTGGCTAAACAGGGAATCAGCAACATCATTTTGGAGCGGGTGAGCGGGGACTACGTGCTGGGACGTATTCGCGCGGGCATTCTCGAGCAAGGTCTTGCCAATCTGGTGAGAGAGGCGGGCGTCGCCGATCGTATGGATGCTGAAGGGGAGGTTCACGAGGGAGTGGAGTTTGCCGTGGACGGTGTGCGTAAGCACGTTGACCTTAAAGGACTTACCGGTGGCGATGTGGTGATCTGTTACGGGCAGACGGAGCTGACCAAGGATCTTATGGATGCTCGGCAAGCGGCTGGTCTGCGTACTTGTTACCAGGCCGCTAACGTGCAACTGCACAATATTGCGGAGTCGACGCCCACGGTCACCTTCGATTACGAGGGAGAGCAGCACACGCTGCGTTGCGATTACATCGCGGGTTGCGATGGTTTTCATGGTCCCTCAAGACAGGCTATTCCCGCCGACAAACGCACCGAGTATGAGCGTGTCTATCCCTTTGGTTGGCTTGGGTTGTTGAGCGACACGCCTCCTGCGAGCGAGGAGTTGATCTATTGCAAGAGCGAGCGGGGCTTTGCACTGGCGAGCCGACGGTCGTCGACGCGGTCCCGGTATTATCTCCAGGTACCTCTTACAGACAATGTTGAGGAGTGGTCGGATGACGATGTTTGGTCGGAGCTCAAGCGCCGCTTGCCTCAAGACGTTGCCGACTCGATGGTAACAGGACCCAGTCTGGAAAAGAGCATTGCGCCGCTGCGTTCGTTTGTTTGCGAGCCTATGCAATATGGCAGACTCTTCCTCGTGGGCGATGCGGCACACATTGTTCCCCCGACCGGGGCTAAAGGCCTGAATCTGGCGGCGTCCGATGTTAATACCCTTTACAAGGTCATGACTCGCGTGTACCGGGATAATGATACGGCGTGTATCTCAAGGTACTCTGACGTCGCGCTAAAGCGGGTCTGGCATGGAGAGCGATTCTCCTGGTGGCTGTCGAATATGCTGCATGATTACGGCGAGGAAGGCGGCAGTGGTTTGGATGCGAAGATGCTGGATCGGTTTATGGACTCCGAGCGTGATTACTTCTTCAATACGGAGGCAGGTCGCAGAGTGCTTGCTACGCAATACGTGGGGCTTCCCTACGAAGAGGTTTAACCTTGATTGTCAGTGCTCTTCTTTCAGGCTGTCCATAAATCGTTGTTGAACCCGAGTGGGTTCCCAGCCTTTTCTAAGGGTTATTCCAATGTTTCGCGTGGTGCCTCGCAAGTGATGGGTGTTAATGCTAAGCAGTCCGAAGGCCAAGTCGACTTCAACCTGTCTGGCAGAGAGCAGCGCGGCCCGGTCACTCTCCATCAGTATCCCGCGCGTGGCGACGAGAGAGCTGCATTCGATAACGTGCTCTGGGGGCGTCAGGCCATTGCCCAGGAAAAGCTCCGTGAATGCCTCTCGGGCAGGAGTGTCCCGTCGTGGTGCAACCCAATCCAGGTTCCGCAGCTCCAGTGCTGAAAGTTTGCGCCGTCTTCCCAGCGGATGCCCCGGCCGCATAACCACATGGAGCACGTCTTCAAACAGAATCTGTTGAACGATGTCCGGGCTTGGGGCGGGCTCGCGGAGCGCTCCTACTATCAGGTCCAGTCTGCCATGGAGCAGGGCATGGAGCTGCTCCTCGTAGGGGCCGTCAACTATGCTCACCTGGACATTCGGGAAGTCTCGCGTGATTTTGACTACCGCCCTGGGAACCGTTCGTGTCCGCGCAAGGGGGAGACTGCCGATGCGCAGTTGCCCTGCCATTTGTCCCTTGTGCTCGTTGACTTCATCGATAGCCTGCGACAGTTCTGCAAAGAACAAAGCGATACAGCGCGCGATTTCCTTGACGTTCCAGCTAGGCTCAAGCCCCGAAGGCGATTTATCGAAGAACTTATATCCAAAGACAGCTTCTACGTCTTGCACCGCGCGGTACACACTCGGCTGTGCCAATTGCAGTCGTTGGGCGGCCCGGGTGTAGCTGCATTGCTCAACCACATGCATTAGCGCGCGGAGCTGAGTGCTGGTTAGCGAGCGATAGATGGGTGCGTGCTTTGCCTGCTTTGTGGAGGGCAGAAGTCTGTCCATCTGACGCAAAAAAGTGAAGGATTGTGCGACACGCTTTAAATATATATCGCCTGCTTCGGTGGTCCTCAGGCCCTCGTGGGAGCGATTGAAAAGATTAAATCCCAGGTCCCGCTCGAGTTTGGAAATACCTTGCGTGATCGCGGATTGAGATAAATGCACGCCCTCTTTGGCGCGGCTGATTGAACCCTGTTGTTGCACCGCCAGCGCGGCGTGAAGATGTCGTAAGTTGAGCAGGGTTCGCATGCTTTGGCCATTATCCAATATAATTAACTATAGTAAATTCTTATACCATGGCGCAAGAAACGGGCATCCCAGAGCCCCGCCAAAATTGTATTCTCTTGTTCAAATCCGGGTTGATCTGAGGACAGCGCAATGCCTGTTTGTGTTACCGATATTGAACGAGTCGCGGAAGATACGGTGGCCTTGTTTCAAGGCGCTGAATCCGCAACGGTGCACGAAGCTCAGGGTCGCAAAGGGCTTCTCGCTTCGTACATGCGCCCTGTATACCGGCCTGCGGCCATTGCGGGGACCGCTGTGACCTGCGAGGTGGCACCGAACGACAACTGGATGATTCATGTAGCCGTAGAGCAATGCCGTCCCGGGGACGTTCTCGTGGTCGCACCGACCAGTCCGTGCACTGATGGGTATTTTGGTGATCTGCTGGCTACGTCGCTGAAAGCCAGAGGGGTGCTCGGGCTGATCATTGACGCGGGGGTAAGGGACATCGCGACGCTGACCGATATGCAGTTCCCGGTGTGGTCCCGAGCCGTTCATGGTCAGGGTTGCGTCAAGGAAACGGTGTGTAACGTCAACGTGCCGGTAGTGTGTGCGGGTGCCCTGGTGCATCCCGGCGACCTCATTGTTGCGGACGATGATGGTGTGGTTGTCGTAAGTCGAGCCGAGGCCGATGAGGTTCACAGCAAGGTTGCCGCGCGGCTGGCTAATGAAGAGATCAAGCGAGCGCGACTGGCGGCTGGTGAGTTGGGCCTGGATATCTACAGCATGCGAGGTCGTCTCGAAGAGAAAGGCTTGCGTTACGTTAAAACCTTGCAGGATCTTTGAGTCGTGCAAACACGGATTCCCTGTATGGTCATGCGCGGGGGGACCTCAAAAGGGCTGTACTTTCTTGCTTCAGACCTTCCCCAAAGTCGTGAGCAACGCGATCGCGTGCTGCTAGCGGCCATGGGTTCCCCTGACGATCGGCAGATTGACGGTATGGGTGGTGCCCACCCGCTCACCAGTAAGGTAGCGATTGTGAGCCCATCGACCGACTCGCAGGCAGATGTAGACTATCTTTTTTTGCAGGTGCTCGTGGATAAGGCAGAGGTCACAGATGCGCAAAACTGCGGCAATATTCTGGCGGGTGTAGGTCCGTTTGCGATAGAGCGTGGTCTGCTAAACGTATCCGCGGATGTGACCGAAGTGCGCATCCGCCTGCTAAATACCGGCGCTCGGGCGGTGGCTCGGGTAGAAACTCCGGGTGGTGTAGTTAACTATCGGGGACAGGCGCGCATCGATGGTGTTCCAGGTACAGCGGCTCCAGTGCCTATAGAGTTTCAGGATATCGCCGGATCCAGTTGTGGCGCCCTGCTGCCCACGGGACGGCTTGTGGACACGGTTAACGAAACCAACGTCACCTGCATTGATAATGGCATGCCAGTGGTATTGCTTAGGGCGTCAGATTTCGGCCTGCGTGGGAGCGAAAGTCCGGCGGAGTTGGAGGCCAATGTGGCGTTGAAGCGCCGCGTCGAAGACATCCGGCTCATGGCAGGACCGCTTATGAATTTAGGCGATGTTACTCGTAAGACAGTGCCCAAAATGTGTTTAGTATCCCGAGCAGTTTCGGGCGGCGCTATCAATACACGCACATTTATTCCGCATCGTGTGCACGAGGCTATTGGCGTCTTGGGGTCTGTGAGTGTGGCTACGGCCTGCGTGATGCCTGGCTCCGTTGCACAGACGCTGGCTACGACCGATTTGGTCGATGGAGTCGCTACGCTTGCTGTGGAGCATCCTACGGGTTTCTTTAGCGTCGAGATTGAGTTCTCGCGGGGAAGCGACGGCAGTGAAGGCGCGGTTCACCGCGCCGCATTGCTGCGCACCGCGCGCCTGCTGATGCGCGGTGAGGTGTTGGTGCCGGAGGAATCAACAGGTGTGCCACATGAACACTGAGTGCGTAGGCATCGTTGGTCTTGGGGAAGTGGGGCGTGTTCTTACTGAGGATCTGCTCGCACATTCCATGGCTGACATCAGAGTCTGGGATCATCAGTTCGACAATAGCGACAGCAGGGCAGCTAAGAATCTGCGCGAGTTGGCTGCCAGCCCCAGGCTATCCGTAGCGGGATGCGCAGAGCAAGCCGCCGGCGGTTGTCAGCTGATTCTGTGCGCAGTGACGGCCGATCAGGCGCTTAAGGCGGCGCAGGCCGTTCTCCCGAGTCTGCAGCGCGGTACTGTATTTATAGATCTCAATTCCATTTCGCCCGGTGCCAAGCAAGCGGTTGGTGATCTTATCGAGAGTGCGGACGGGCGATTTGTAGAGGCTGCGGTGATGTCGCCCATCAATCCACTGCGATCGGGATCGCCCATTCTCTTATCGGGCCCCAATGCCATGGGAATGGTGTCAATGCTTGAGTCCCTCGGCTTCCATGCTGTGAGCGTCGTATCAGAGGCTCCTGGCGTCGCCTCAGCTACCAAAATGTGCAGGAGTGTGATCGTCAAGGGTATGGAGGCGCTGGTCTCTGAGTCGTTGCTCGCGGCGCGACACTACGGCGTAGAGGAAAGCGTCCTTGGGTCGTTGAGTAATCTGTTCCCGGGCCCAGATTGGCCGCAGCACGCCCGGTATCTGATATCCAGAACGTTGCTGCATGGCGAGCGCCGTGCTGCGGAAATGCGCGAGGTAGCCAATACCGTCAGTGAGGCTGGCTGTGAGCCCTGGATGAGTGCGGCGACAGTGGAACGGCAGGCCTGGGCAGCGCAGTTTGAGCCCGCACTGAGTGAGGATTCGCTAGAGGAGATGCTCGATGCGATTCGCGCCGCGTCTGTTCTTAAATGAGGAAAAGAGACCACTATGATTATTGATTGCCACGGCCACTACACCACCGCGCCGGAAGCTCACCAGTTGTTTCGGAAGGCGCAGCTCGAGGCCTTTGAGCACGGCGGGCCTCTGCCAGCGGTGCCGCATATCAGTGATGATCAACTACGCGAAAGCGTTGAGCAAAATCAGCTCAGATTGCTGAGAGAGCGCGGTGCGGATATGACCATTTTCTCGCCGCGAGCGTCGGCCATGGCTCACCATCTGGGCGACGAAGCGGTGTCCAGGCAGTGGACCTCTGCGTGCAATGATTTGATCAAAAGGGTGGTCGACCTATACCCCGAAACCTTCATCGGTGTGTGTCAGTTGCCGCAGTCGCCTGGGGTGCCTATTGCAAACTCCATTGCCGAGTTGGAACGCTGCGTCAATGAGCTGGGTTTTGTCGGTTGTAACCTTAATCCGGATCCCTCGGGTGGGCATTGGACCTCGGCGCCGCTGACCGACAGGAGTTGGTACCCTTTCTTTGAAAAAATGGTCGAGCTTGATGTGCCTGCGATGGTTCATGTGTCTGGCTCCTGCAATGCAAATTTTCATGCTACCGGCGCACATTATCTCAATGCAGATACCACCGCCTTCATGCAGTTTCTTCAGGGTGATCTGTTTAGGGATTTTCCAAGCTTGCGCTTTGTAATACCCCACGGTGGTGGTGCGGTTCCCTACCATTGGGGCCGGTTTCGAGGACTGGCAGACATGCTCAAGCAGCCGCCGCTGGCCGAACATGTCATGAAGAACGTATTTTTTGATACCTGCGTTTATCACCAGCCGGGTATTGATTTGCTCTTTCGTGTGATAGATATCGACAACATTTTATTTGGGTCAGAGATGGTGGGCGCTGTGCGAGGTATCGACCCCGAGACCGGCAATTATTTCGACGACACCAAGCGTTACGTCGACGCACTGGGCTTATCAGAGGATGATCTTTCCAAGGTTTATGAGCGCAATGCCCGTCGCGTCTATCCGCGCCTCGATACCCGTCTCAAAGCCAGAGGCATCTAGTTATGAGCGGCTTTCGGATGGATTTTGCCTGGCGGGTCTATCACCCGAATCCGCGCAAACCTACATTTAAGGCACCGGCTGGTGCGGTAGATGCGCATTGCCATGTGTTTGGACCTGGGGACAGGTTTCCCTACGCCCCGGAGCGCAAATACACACCGTGTGATGGACCAAAAGAAAAGCTCTGGATGCTGCGAGACCACCTGGGCTTAAGTCGCAATGTCATCGTGCAGGCGACCTGCCACGGGGCTGATAATCGAGCTCTCGTTGACGCCTTGCTCGACTCGAACGGTTTGGCCAGAGGCATTGCCACAGTAACGCGCGAGGTCACGGAGCAGCAGTTACAAGATCTACATGCAGCTGGCGTCCGAGGCGTACGCTTTAATTTTGTGAAACGACTCGTGGATAAGCTTCCTTTTGATTCCCTGGAAGAGATATCCCGAAAAATCGCGCCGCTGGGTTGGCATATCGTTATCTATTTCGAAGCATCCGAGCTTCCAGAGCTCTACGATTTTTTCGCTTCCTTGCCTACGGACGTTGTAGTCGATCATATGGGCCGTCCCGATGTCAGCAAACCGGTTGATGGGAGCGAGTTTTCACTGTTTCTTAACCTGCTGCGCGAGAATCCGAACTTCTGGTGCAAAGTCAGTTGCCCCGAACGCCTGTCGCGACTTGATAACGCTGACTACGACGATGTGATTCCCTTTGCCAGAAGAGTGGTAGAAAGCTTTCCAGACAGGGTGCTTTGGGGTACGGACTGGCCGCATCCGAACATGTCCTCCCACACACCCGATGAGGGAAATCTGGTCGACTTCATTCCCCGGATTGCCATAACGCAGGAGCTTCAGCAAAAGCTGCTGGTGGATAACCCCATGCGCCTTTATTGGCCCGAAGAAGTGGAGCGCTAAGATGCCGCAGAGCAAGCCCTACGATGACATTCCCGGCACTACTATTTTTGACGCTGATATGGCTCGCAGGGGCTTTCATCTGAATCAGTTCTGCATGTCACTAATGAAGGCGGTCAACCGAGATCGTTTCAAAAAAGATGAGCGGGCGTATATGGATGAATGGCCGATGACACCGGAGCAAAAACAGGCGGTGTTAGATCGGGATTACAACGAGATGATCGCGCAGGGTGGGAATATCTATTTTCTAGCGAAGATTTTTTCTTCCGATGGTTTGAGTTTTCAATATGCCGCTTCGACGATGACCGGGGTCAGCGAAGACGAGTACAAAAATATGATGCTTGAGGGCGGGCGCGCGCCAGCAGGCAATCTCTATTTTAAGGAGCAATAGCGTGGCTAGGATTTCGGCATCGATTTATACCTCGCACGTTCCTGCGATAGGCGCAGCCATAGACAATGGTAAAACCACCGACGAGTACTGGAAGCCTTTATTCGCTGGCTACGACTACGCCAAGCAGTGGATCGCTGACAACACCCCGGATGTCATCCTGCTGGTGTACAACGACCATGCCAGCGCTTTTGATGCTAATTTTGTGCCGACCTTCGCGATAGCGACTGGTGAAGAATTTCAGCCAGCAGATGAGGGTTGGGGGCCGCGTCCTGTCCCGACGGTGAAAGGGCACTCAGCGTTAGCGGCGCACCTTGCGCAGAGCGTTGTTCAAGACGATTTCGATCTGACCGTGGTCAACACGCTTGATGTTGACCACGGCTTAACGGTTCCGCTGTCCCTGATGTTTGGCCAGCCAGATTTCTGGCCATGCCGCGTCATTCCTATCGCGGTAAACGTGGTGCTTTATCCCCCTCCGTCGGGGAGCCGTTGTTTCGCATTGGGTAAAGCACTGCGCCGCGCCGTGGATTCCTTTGATGAGGACCTCAATGTGCAAATTTGGGGGACCGGCGGCATGAGTCATCAACTGCAGGGGCCGCGCGCCGGTCTCATCAATAGTGAATTTGATAATGAGTTTCTGGATCGTCTGATTGACGACGCCGAGGCCCTCGCGCAAAAGCCTCATATAGACTACGTGCGACTCGCTGGCTCCGAGGGTGTTGAACTCGTCATGTGGTTGATCGCGCGAGGGGCCATGGACGACGCGGTGGCGCTGAGGCATCGCTTCTATCACGTGCCGGCGTCGAATACCGCCGTAGGGCATCTGATACTGGAAAATGTGAGTGAGGATTAAACGATGAAAGTTATGGTGGTGGGCCCCGGTGCTTTTGGGATTAAACATCTTGATGGCATAAAAAATATTCCGGATGTAGAGGTGGTGTCACTGGTTGGTCGCACGCTGGATAAAACCCAGAAGGTTGCCGATGGCTACGGCATAAGCCATGTGTCCATCGATTTTGACGAAGCGCTGAAGGAAACCGAGGCCGAGGCAGTGATTCTCTGCACACCGACCCAGCAGCACGCGTCGGAGTCTATTCGGTGCATGCGTGCCGGTAAGCATGTGCAGGTGGAAATTCCCCTCGCAGACAGCTGGGCCGATGCCGAGGCTGTGTTAGGTGCGCAGCAAGAAACTGGCCGGGTGTGTATGGTGGGCCATACGCGGCGCTTTAACCCATCGCATCAGTGGATCAAGCAACGCATAAGCAAGGGTGAGCTCAACATTCAGCAAATGGATGTGCAAACCTACTTTTTCCGTCGAAAAAACATTAATGCTAAAGGTGAAGCTCGCAGTTGGACAGATCACCTGCTGTGGCATCACGCAGCGCATACGGTGGATTTGTTTGCCTACCAGGCAATGTCCCCCATTGTTAAGGCCAACGCCGTCCAGGGACCGATTCATCCCGAGCTTGGTATTGCAATGGATATGTCTATTCAGCTTCAGGCCGAGAGTGGCGCTATCTGCACACTGTCGCTGTCCTTCAATAATGATGGCCCCCTGGGGACGTTCTTCCGCTACATTTGCGATAATGGTACTTACATCGCCCGTTACGACGATCTGGTCGATGGAAAAGAAGAGATCATCGATGTCTCGGCGGTAGATGTATCCATGAACGGTATCGAGTTGCAGGACCGTGAGTTTTTTGCTGCGATAGCTGATGGACGCGAGCCCAACTCCAGCCTGGTTCAGGTGCTCCCCTGTTACAAGGTTCTGCATGATCTGGAGCAACAGTTGAATGGCTGATCAGCCTTGGAGCCAGAGATGATGGCGCAGCGCGATATTGCGGGACGCTCCGTAGGAGCAATAGGTCTGGGCTGCATGAATCTCAGTCATGCCTATGGAAATCCTCCGCAGCGCGATAGTGCTATTGGTTTGCTGCATCGTGCCCTGGACCTCGGTGTTAGGCATTTCGACACAGCGGCACTGTATGGTTTTGGCCGGAACGAAGAGCTGCTTGGGGAGGCTTTGCAGCACCGTCGCGACGACGTATTTCTCGCGAGCAAGTGCGGGATGACTGGAGTGGATGGAAAGCGGGTGATCGATGGGCGACCGCAGACGCTGGCAAAAACTCTGGAAGACTCACTGCGTAAGCTGCGAACCGAGCACATTGATCTTTACTATTTGCACCGCTGGGATAAGTCTGTGCCCATCGAGGACAGCATCGGCGCGATGTCGATCATGGTAGAGCAGGGCAAGGTTGGCGCCCTGGGTTTGTCCGAAGTATCTGCCGAGACGCTTCGCAAAGCGCATGCGGTGCATCCAATTTCTGCGTTACAGACTGAATATTCCTTGTGGTCCCGAAATCCAGAAATTGCGGTGCTTCGGACCTGTGCAGAACTGGGCGTTTCCTTTGTGGCCTTCAGTCCCGTAGCGCGGGGATATCTCGGTGGAAGTGTGGGCGATGCCGGCGCGCTCTCGGAAAAAGACATCCGCCGGGGCATGCCGCGTTTTAATGAGCCACACTTCAGCGCCAACAACACGCTGTTCCAGGCTTACCGCAAGCTGGCAGAGAGGGCCGAGTGTACGCCGGCGCAGTTGGCCCTGTGCTGGTTGCTGAATCAGGGGGAGCACATCATCCCGATTCCCGGGACCCGCTCTGTAGATCATCTCGAAGAGAACATGCGGGTGGCTGAGCTGGCTCTCGATCCGGAGGTTCTTGACGCGGCAGGAAGCCTGATTAACCACCACTCTATTTGCGGTGATCGCTACCCTCATGCGACGCAGCTCGAGATAGACACCGAAGAGTTTCCATCACCGACGGGATGAGCCAGCGCTCGGACATTACGCAAATGCTGAACCAGTCCCCGATGAATCGCTATCAGATTTTTGTGGTTTTGGTTTGTGTGCTTCTTACGGCGCTGGATGGGTTTGACGTGCTGGCTATCAGTTTTGCGGCACCGGGCGTTGCTGATGAGTGGCAGGTCAGTCGAGCGCGCCTGGGCGTGGTGCTGGGAATGGAACTGCTGGGCATGGGGCTTGGTTCTATTCTGCTGGGCGGTATGGCGGATCGCTTGGGGCGTCGTCCGACCGTCTTGTTCTGCCTGATGCTGATGACAGTAGGTATGTACGGTGCATCGCTAGTGCAGTCGGTGAACCAACTTCTGCTGGTGAGGTTTTTTACCGGACTGGGTATCGGTGGGATGCTGGCTTCGACGAATGCTCTCGTCGCAGAGTTCTCGAATGCAAGGCACCGCAATCTCGCGGTCATTCTGATGGCAGGGGGTTACCCTCTGGGTGTGATAGCCGGCGGTTCGGTTGCCGTGGTTTTACTGGAGTACTGGGACTGGCGCGCGATTTTTCTCTTCGGCGCTGCAGCGACCGCTGCGTTTTTTCTCCTGGCCTATCTGTGCCTGCCGGAATCGATAGAGTTTCTTGCAAATCGGCGTCCCGCGAATGCGCTGCAACGAATAAACGCCACCCTGCACAAGATGGGCCATGCAGCGATTGAACAACTACCGGAGATCGCAAGTGCTGTTAGCCGTTCCGGTTACCAAACCTTGTTTTCAACAGAGTTCAGACGACTCACGCTTTTGCTCAGCGTAGGGTACTTCGCGCATATCATGACGTTTTACTTTTTTCTCAAGTGGTTACCAAAGATCGTGGTCGATATGGGGCACGCTGCGTCTTCAGCAGGTGGCGTTCTCGTGTGGGCTAACGTCGGCGGTATTGTGGGGGTCGTCAGTCTCGGTCTTCTCGCCGGGCGGTTTAGTCTCCGAAAGCTGCTGGTGGCGATTTTTTTCCTATCGTTTCTTTTCGTCAGCGCTTTTGGTTTTGAATTTACCACGCTAACTTCGCTGTCGGTAGCCGCTGCGACGATTGGCTTTTTTACCAATGCCGGTGTCGTCGGTTACTACGCGCTGTTAGCCAGCACGTTTCCCGCCGCTTTTCGGGCGAGTGGAACGGGTATGGTCATAGGCGTTGGTCGCGGTGGGGCGATCATGGGCCCGGTAGTGGCTGGTCTGCTGTTTAGTTCTGGTTTAAGTCTATTGCAGGTCTGCGTAATTATGGGCGCTGGAGGCCTGATCTCCGCAGTCTCAATGATCCTTTTAGGGCTACTGCACGCGCGTGAAGATCGTGCTGACAGTACTTAAGCCGCGAGTTGGGACTGCTTTTTTGCGAGATGGCAATGGGGAAATCGAGTATGGATAAGGCTATCAGTTTTCCAAGGAATTGTTGGTACGTCGCCGCTACCCCTGATGAGGTTCAGGAAAAGCCTCTTGGCAGAGTCCTGTGTGGCAAGTCCATGGTGCTGTTCAGAACTGCCGGCGGTCAGGTGTCGGCCCTGGAGGATTTTTGTCCCCACCGTGGGGCACCGCTATCCCTGGGTACGGTCGAGGACGGCTTGCTGGTGTGCGGCTACCACGGCATGCAGATGAGTGCGGATGGTAAATGTGCAGGCATGGCGGGCCAGTCGGTCGAACGTTTTAAAAAAGGTATTCAAAGTTATCCCGCCCTAGAGCGCCATGGCTACATCTGGGTCTGGCCGGGCGTCGCGGCATTGGCGAATGCCGACTTGATTCCCGATCTTCACTGGGCGCGAAGTCCAGATTGGGCGTTTGGCGGTGGGATGTTCCACATTCAATGCGATTACCGCTTGCTCATTGATAATCTTCTTGACCTTACGCACGAAACCTATGTCCACGCGACCAGCATCGGTCAGCCTGAGATTGAGGAGTCGGCCCCGGATACCTCACGCGAGGGCCAGCATGTCAGCGTAAGCCGCTTTATGGCCGACATTCCAGCGCCGCCATTTTGGCAGGATGCGCTGAGAGCTAACCATCTAGATCCCGACTTACTTGTGGATCGCTGGCAGGTGTGTCGTTTTACACCGCCGGGAAGTGTGATGATCGATGTTGGTGTCGCGCACGCTGGCCACGGCGGTATTGAGGCGCCGCTAGATCGTCGGGCATCGGGTATTGTGGTGGACCTCATCACTCCTGCAACGGAAAGCAGCTGTTGGTACTTTTGGGGAATGGCACGTAATTTCAATGTCAGAGATTCGGTATTGACGCGCTCAATTCGCGAATCCCAGCTCAAGATCTTTACCGAGGATCTCGAAATGCTTGAGTCTCAGCAGCGGAATCTGGCAGCTCATCCTGGGCGGCCCCTGATGTCACTCAATATTGATCGCGGCGGGGTTGAGGCTCGAAAAATACTTCAGGATCTTATTGCCAAGGAGTAACGTCGGTTTTGTGGTGGCAGTGAGGCACGCTGTTAAGCCCGAAGGTGTCCCCCTGATCGAGAACGTGCACGTATTCGATGGGTTGGGTGGGGCGGCCTCCGTCCTCGCGGGAGAAGTCGACCATGCATTGGAAGCATCGGGCCCGTTCCAGTTGATGCCATCCTCGGCCTCATCAGCGACAAGTTCATACAGACGCTATTGAGGCGCATCGCTGCTGACATGGTGTCGGTACTTCCGCGCTCTACTACTTGTCTTAGCATCACAACATTGTCTACTCAAAACCTCGACTATTTATCGGGGGTATTACACGGGCATCTGCTGTTGAACGGGATTCTTATCGATCCTGACGGTAACGTTATTGCCAATCACTGGAAAACCAACAATAGCCGCGGGGGGATTCCCGGTTGGGATAACTTCACCACGTCTATCTACGACGTGCTAGATTAATGTCGCGAAATGTACGGTGAAGACGAGGTGCTGCAAGTGGCGCGTACGGATATTGGCAACATTTCCTGCGCGATTACGCCGTTCCAGCCCGATATCGCCAGGGCGCTGGCCATGAAAGGTCTGGAAATTCGCCTGAGCTCTGCTTCCGGGGGTTACAGCACCAACGAGGCCGAACTCATCTCTCAGCATAACCGCCTCTGGAGCGTTATTTGTAATCAGTCCATATCACCTGAGCAGCCGGGCTTTCCCGAATTTTCCGGTGCCGGCGATACGGCGATTTACGCGCTGGATCGAACGTCACCTAAGCGCGTCAAGTCGGCCCACGAGGAGTTCGTCACCGCGACAATTCCGATCGCGAGTTTTCGTCGCTCGCGCACAATCCCGAATGGTGTGCCCATGGAAATGCTCATTCCCGTGTACCAAGCTTACACACCACGCAACGGTCCCAACGCACTTTCAAGCTACATACCGTCCGATTCAGCGGATGCGTCGCGGCACTTCACCGCAAAACGCAACTGGCAACACCACCTCGTTACAGGAGTACAGGGATAGTGAATAAGATCAGTAGACGAACAACGCTAGGTCTGCTCGGCGCTGCGGGCGGACTGGCAGCGACGGGTACGCTGGCGCACCCCACCGAGGCGGTTCGGGTAAGCTCGTCCACAGTGAACCTGGATGACCCGGGGCAGCTGTTTACGGCGTTTCGTAAACTCGCCTATTCGCTGGATGAGTCCGTAACATGGTGGTGGTTGCGCGGGACGCGATTCGGTGTCGTGGACTCCGTGGCGACACCCTTTTGGGACATGTATGTAGGCTCGTGGTTTACGACGCGAGATCTGGAAAACGGCGATTATGAAGTTGCCATGACCGGCGCGAATTTCTATACGCCACCAGGCGCCACTTCGCTATTGCGCACCTTTAAGAACCCTTACACGGGCGAAGATGTGGATATTCCAATTAGAGCACCGAGTGTCAGGCGCACCGTACTAAGCGCCGAAAAAGCTTCGGCATTTGGGGACGTTAATATCCCGGGCATGAAAACGACCCAGACTAGTGACATGGGCCCGGGATGGATTGCCGACCAGGACGTGGTTATCCGCGGCGACCTGGCGTTCACTGCGCAGCCTATAGATCCGAATTCAAAGAAGAGCGTTTTGACCGTGAACGATTGGTCGACGTATGTGGGTAAGCTTTCGGAAGTGTCAGATCCGATGGTAAAAAACGCGGCCTGCGCGCAATACTTCAATGATATTCTGACCTATCCAGCCTGGTTAAATATGGGTGACCATCCTGGCAGTTATGTTTCACGCTGCTATGGGCGCAAGGTGTTCGCCGTTGAGCAGATGCCAGCGACCTGGCAAAAACTATTCGCCGAAGCGCATCCGGAATTGGCGCGAGACCCCGCTGCGATCCTGTCAGCCCCTGCAAGCTAATTGGCGCATTCACTATTCGAGGCGGTAGCGGGGCCGTCACTTAATCACGTTGTGCGCTCCCCAGGTATTGTGATTTTTGTACGTCAACTTTGGGGATGAGATGTTCACCAACAGTCTGGATGGCGTCCATGTGCTCCTTGAATGAACCATAAAACCTTACGGTTAAGCCGTTGAGCCCGGTGTTCTTGAACTGGGTGAGAAAATGGATATGTTGATCAAGTTCATTGATAGAACCGCTGCTGGTCAGCTTGTCGATGATGCGTTCGACCAGCGCGTCAGGAACACCCTCTATATGGTCGCTCCGGGTATGCGTCGCGTGATAGAAATTGGCCTCGTTGGCTTCAATGATGTCGTATTCTTCGTCACTCATAAATTCGGTCAACACATCACGGCGGAATATCCCTTGATAGCTAATCCACTGACGAGCCTCCTTCAACGAAGCCTCTTTGCTTGACTTGACATGCCAGGGCCACCAATTGTCATAGTGAAACTCTTCGATGGTCCGTTCAGCCTTGGCGAGTTGCTGGTGGTTCTTGTCGATCAGTGTTTTGATCATCTCGGGACGCAGTACGGCGATCATCATGCCGTCCGCGACTCGTGCTGACATGCGCAACATCATCGGTGCGTTGGCCGCCGCTAGGACCCGGGGGCGCTCTGAGACTGCCCACATAGGATCAAAGCCTGTAACCTTGAAAAGCTCGCCTTCGTAGTTAAACGGGTGGGTCTCGCTAGCTCCTTTTATGATTTCTATGCACTCCTGGACTGCCCGGACGCGACGTTCAGGTTGGAGGTGCAGAGCATGTACAAACTCGCCGCCACCGCTGATCAGCACCTTTGCGCGACCGCCGGACGCTTCGTTCAGGGTCAGCAACGGCAGCGCAGTCTTTACCGGGTGCGCTTCCCAAGGACTGATAGCAGCGATACCTAACATAAGCTTGCTGGTGGTCTTCGCCAGTGCCGTCAAGGCGGGGTAGGGGTCTTTTCCATCTAGAATATTCGGAATCCACAGGGTGCCGAAGCCGAGGCTTTCAGCCAGCTGACCAATCTCTAACACCTGATCGGAGGAAAAGTTGGGCGCAACCGCTAGGCTTATTTTCATTGTTGGGACATCCCCTGATAACGTCGGGTAAGTAACTAGGGCAACCGACACAGAATCAGCCCCTGCCGATTCCCCGCCAACTTTATTTCAGGGGAGACTCAGATATAGAAGCCTCAATCACTCTAACGCGATAACACCTTCGCTAGGCTGGACGGGAACGAAAAAGAAGCAGTGACCTGTCAGAGGCCTGTAAGAGTAGGCGAGCCTGGCACGCATCTTCCAGCTTTTGGTAGAACCTGATCGGCAGCATTCGAGGACCTGTGCAACAGCTTGCCACGTTGCGGGAGCGTGCGATACAAAAGTCTAAATCAGTGGGTCATGTGCAGCGATTTTTCACTGCGCCTGCGGCTGTCCAGAATCTATTCAATCTGGGAAGGCATATAATTTGCGTTGCGCACCGCCGGAACCTGAGGATAGGGTTTGCGCCGTCCGGGCCGCGCTCTCGTTCGCCGTCTTTCCCATAACCTCAGCCAGGGATTTCGAAGGCGTGCGCGGGTGCCTTGTGGTCCCAGATCGCAGCGGAGACCATTAGCTCGTCAGCGCCGGTAGACTCGATTAATGGTTCGGGTTTTGCCAGGATCGTCTCTGGTGATCCATAAAACGAGCACACTAGCATCGATGACACCTGTGCCTTTTCGATGGTAGCCGGCAGCTTCCGCATGCTGGTCGCAGACGGTGGCCCGCAAGTTACGCGTGGCAGAACCCGCCTTTCGGAAGTAGATCCTTCTCAGCCTATTGCTTCGATGTCGATTGACATTCGAGTGATACTATACTTAAATGCGAATCATTCGTACTACGATGAGCATTTAAAAATGAAGCAACGACTTGTTCTAGCGATGATTGCCGCCGCTAGTAGCCCTTACCCGGTTTTCGCTCAGGAACCACTCGACATCGAGGAAGTCATCGTAACCGGGGCGCTATCGACGTTCGGCGCGACAAAATCGAATATTCCGATTCTTGAGATCGCACGGTCAATTGCGGTCATTCCCTCTGACGAGTTTCTTGAACGCGGTGCGTTGACCCTCGACGACACTCTCAACTATACGGCTGGCGTGGTAGGTGACACCTTCGGCTTTTCTACACGCGGCGATTTTCCCCGCGTTCGCGGCTTGGACGTGCCCGAGTTTTTGGACAATGTTCAGGTGCTTTTCGGCTTCTATAACAACACGCGTTCGGACATCTACACCCTCGAACAGGTCGAAGTGCTAAAGGGCCCTGCATCGGTGCTTTATGGTCAAGGTTCGCCCGGAGGAATCCTCAATACTGTGAGCAAGCGTGCAGGTCGCGACAGCATGGAACGCGAGGTGATGCTCGATTCTGGCAATCACAATCGCGTTCAGGTGGCGGTCGATGTCGGATTCAGTCTCAGTGCCGAAGGTAACTGGAGCGGTCGCTTCGTCGGCGTTTATCGCGATAGCAAAACGCAAGTCGATGTTGTCGACGACGACGTGCTGGTTCTCGCTCCTTCGATTACCTACGAGAACGCGGATACCACGCTCTCCGCTCTCGTGAACTACACGGACCGCCAAGGCGATACAGCACACCAGTTTCTTCCCTTGGCCGTCAGCGGTTGCGCTAACTCGGATGTCAGCATTTCCGAGGCAAACATATGCCTTGGAACCACTGGCGTTGAAGTTCCTGCCTCGCGATACGTTGGAGAAGCAGAATTCAATCGCTACGATACGGACTCTCTTTCAGTAACCCTGTTTGCAGAGCATACGCTCACTGAAGTCATGTCCCTTGAGGCCACGGCACGTTACCGTGATAGCAAAGCGGATTATCGACAGACCTGGGCCTCCTTTCTGGGTGCAGGCAACCCAAGAACATTGCCGGACGGCACTGCGATCGGCAGAAGCTGGTACGACGCCCCCGCGTCATCTGAGCAGTACGCGATGGATGCCCGTGCTCGATTCCAGTTCGATACCGGCGGGATTCGCCATGAAATGCAGATGGGCGTTAATTATCAGGATGTGCGCACGTTGACAGAGGCGGCTTTTCTTTACGCCCTCCCAACGACGTTCAATGTGCTCAATCCAATCTACGGCGAAGACACGATCCCCACTGCGGAGACTCTGGACGCAGCCCGTGGTCGCAGTCAAAGCGCTACCCAGGCAACGGGGTTTTATCTCAACAATCAAATGAGCATCGGCGATTTTGTCGTCACTGCCGGCGTCCGCTTTGACGATGTTGAGACCGACACGGGTGATGTTGTGCAGCAGGACGATGCGACCACGTTTTCGGTAGGCGTACTGTACAAAACGCGTATTGGACTCAATCCTTACGTCAGCTACGCCGAATCGTTTCAGCCCGTTATAGGTACTGACCAGATTGCCAATGCGACCTTTAATCCTCAAGAGGGCGAGCAGTGGGAGCTTGGCCTTAAGTTCCAGCCAGAAGGGACGCGCACCTACGTGACGGCTGCTTTTTTTGAAATCGAACAGTCAAACTTGCCGAACCCTGCCGACCTGCCGTTTTTTGCCTCACAACAAGAGGGGATCGCTGGGATACGCGGGTTTGAAATAGAAGGTCAGGCTGTGATCGGGGATTTCTATGTGGACGCAAACTTCAGTGTGCTGGATACGGAAGATCCTGACGGTGTGCGGTTTCCGAGCGTTCCCGAGAAGCAGGGTTCGGTCTGGGCAACCTGGCGCCCATCGCAGGGTGGACTACGTGGCCTGAGTTTAGGAGCCGGTGTTCGCTACGCCGGTGAAAATGAGAGCAACGGCACGGCGTTTTTATCGGCCAACGGATTTGCACCAACGCCCGTTCAAATTGAGACCGACGGATACGCGCTCTTTGACGCGCTGGTCGCCTACGATCTGCGGAGAACATCGTTCACGCTCAATTTACGCAACGTATTGCAGGAAGAGTATTACGGGACCTGTCTCGCACGCGGAGATTGTTTTCCCGGAGAGGAGCGAACGATAGTCGCCAGAGTCACACACCGCTTTTAGGTCGACTTGCCATGAGTGTCAGTGTCTGCGGCGCCGGTTTAATAGTGGCAGGTGTTTACTGTCTTTACCTCACCTGGCAAAAACGGCTGACTCGCGGCGGCCGTTACATTGGATGGGGCGCTATCCTCCTAGGCCTGACTTTGTGGGCAGCTATGGGAGGCGCTGATCGCGGCGTAGCGCTAGGCGTGGTCGTCTGGTGTATCGCGGGTCTAAGCTTTGTCGGTGTCTCGGTATGTCGAGCGATAGCGAGTCGCACTCGACCTCCTTCTCGCGTTCGAGCGGCTCGCTTTGCGGCAGAGCGTGAGGGCAAAGCAAGGCGCCCGGCCCTGCGTTCCAGTCACACTCGCCCAGGCCAGCACACGCGCCCGGGCCAGAGGGCGATTTGGTTTGTTTGTTCAGGGCCTCTCTCCGCACTTGCAGCGTTCTCGCTTGCCTTATTCACGCACCAGGCTCTGCTTTCGGCCGGGGTTGAAGCAGCCAACGCGCTCGTAGTCGAGTTGTTTTTCTTTCCGGTACTGTGGGCTGGACTTGCCCTGTGGAGTCTGATGGCGGTTCGCGCAAGGTTTAATGTGGCGGTCTTGTGCGCTCCACTGCTTGCTGCGGCCACGCTTTTTGCCATCGGCATTCTTTAGCTTTCAACTTATCTCCGGGAGACACATGCAAACGGCAGAGAGTCAGCGACGCTCATCGGCGAATCGTGTGCGCAGTGCGATGTCGGCCCACGGCATCATGGGCGTCGCGATTGCAGCGATGCTTTACCTCGTAGCCCTCAGCGGCACCGTCAGTGTGTTCAAGGACGAGCTGGAGGTGTTAGAGCAGTTCGATCATGTTCCCCGTGTGGATGCGCTTGATGACCAGGCTTTGATACGCGCAGCGGAAGACGCCCTGTCGGCGGAAACCGGCACGGCGCACTTGCTGATCTATCTGCCGACCATTGAGCGGAAGGTGGCACTAGTGGCCACAGATAACGCCGAGTATTACCTAGACGCGAGCGGTGCGGTCGCGACAACAAAATTTCACCCGTGGACGGACTTCATCATTGATCTTCACTACTACCTAAATCTGCCGCACAGCTTTGGCATGATTGTAGTGGCAACGTTCGGAGTACTGTTGTTTTCCATGTCTATCTCAGGAGTGCTTGCGCACCCAAATATTTTTAAGGACGCTTTTACCTTCCGAATAGGTCGTTCGCCGCGTCTTACTCAGACAGACATTCATAACCGTCTCGGTGTGTGGACACTGCCATTCCATGTCACCAACTCACTTACGGGCGCAATGATCGGATTAGCGAGCCTTTCGGCTCTGGCCGTCGCCAGTCTAAATTACGAGGGAGATACTACCGCAGTATTTGCGCCGGTCTTCGGTGGAGAGCCCGCCGTCAATGCGGAACCAGCAGGCATGGCTCGTTTTGACAAAGCGCTCAAGCACCTGAGAGAAAACTATGCGTACACGCAGCCCGTACTGATCGTGCTGCACGATCCACAGACACGTGGCCAGTACTTGCAAGTCTATGCTGAGCACCCGGAGCGCCTGATTTTTGCGGAAAAATACAACTACAACGGCGCCGGTGAGTTTCTTGGTACGGTTGGCTCGGCCGATGGTCACCTTGGCCAGCAAGTCGCCGACTCCGTGTACAAAGTGCATTTTGGATCTTTTGGCGGGATGCCAGTAAAGATCGCGTACGTGCTGTTTGGAGTATCTTTAATGTTGATCATCAACGGCGGCATGCGTGTTTATTTTTTTAGATGTGTGGCTCGCGGACGGAGCGCAGGGATGTTTCTCGGCGCGTGGAATGGCCTTGCTGTCGGAGCGCCGATTTTGATGGCTCTGGGTTTTGCTCTCAGTCAGTGGATTTCATTGACTCAGGCGGGATACCTGACAATATTCTGGTGCGGATTGGCGCTGTGCATTGCCTTCGGGCTAGGCCATAGCGCTTCTCGAGTCAGCGAGACGGATAGAGCCAGCGTAACACTGCTAGAGCGTTGAACCCCGCGACTTGTGCGACTGTGCCTTAGCGTTTGCGCCGATAGACGCACTGTGAGACCTCGAATCGCATAGCGGAATGTTGATCAGGGCCAGGTTCATAGCGCAGCGAATTTTCGCTGGAAAAGCCGTACAGTCCAGCGTCGAAATTTAGATCCGTGGCGGGTCGGCATTAGGGAACTCAGGCGGCAACGGTCACGGCGATGTATTGCTCAATGGCTATGCCATTGGGCATGTTGATAAATTAGAAACCGGTACAGATATCGTCCCTTTCGCTGCCTTCGCTGCCTTCGCTGCCTTCGCTGCCTTCGCTGCCTTCGCTGCCTTCGCTGCCTTCGCCGCCTTCGCTGCCATTTTCGCCGCAATCGCTTCAATCACCTCGACAGGCGAGCATCAGCTAATCCGGGAATGTTACACAGGGAAGTATGAGGCCGCGCAGTCGAAGAGAAAACTATCCAAACACAGTTTCAATTTGTTGGTGTATTAATTCACCGATCTGGCCACCCCGAGTTGACGAGGATTCTAGTGCAATGAATGACTGTCTAAAGCCTGCGCGATCGCTGGCAGTTTTAGCCTTGGTTTTTTTCACGGCCCTTGAGGTCTCCGCTGCACCCCCGGCAATCTGGGGAGCAAAATTCACCTCGATTATGACCCTTAACGCCACGGGTTTTGTTTCCTGGTTGAAGGTTGTCAACCCGGGAGCCTCTGCGGAATCGATTACCGCCGACATTATCTGGACGCTTGCAGATGGCACTGAGGGGAGTGTGACGGGGGCAAGTCTTGGATCTGTTGATGCGGGAGGCATATTGACTGTTAGCGAGGCTTCGATACTTAGTGCGATGAGTGATCCCGTGCAGGTCGCGGACGTCTTCATTACCGTGATTATCGCAAACCCGGATGCAGTCGTGCATTCCGAAAAGAAGGCGAGCGATGGCCGCTTGGCCTTGCCGGTGGAAAGGACCTACGTGCTGACCGATCCCTCCATTTAATTCATGGCGCTTACTATGAGTTTGCGGCGGGGTGTTCGGCTGTGGCGCAATTTGCTTGTAGTGTGCCTGCTTACCGCGTCTTTCAATGTGCTCGCGTCCGAACAGCTTGCCTGGTCAGAGCAGCTCGGTTGGATAGACGCCAACAAAGCGGGCTGTCCGATGACGATTGTGTTTGAGCGGTTTGAGGGTTGCCTTTGGTCCTCTAAGGTAGGCTGGATTCGGCTCGGCGGTGACGCGACAAAATTTGAAAGTGAGCCATGGTTCAACGATTCCAACACTGATTGGGGTGTGAACTATGATTTTTTTACGCCCGGTTTGGAAGGCTATGCCTGGAACGACATCATAGGTTGGATCGAATTTAGAAGCGCCACCTCGCAAGTGACGTACAACACGGAGAGTTTCGAATTCGGTGGCTACGCGTGGAACGAACAGATCGGTTGGATAAGCCTGTCCGGAGACAGTTATGGCGTTAGCATGCCGGATAGCGACGGGGACGGCGTCGTGGATCCGGATGATTTTTGTCCAGATACGCCGCCGGGCTCAGTGCTTGGAAGCATTAGCGGCTGCGCTATCACCGTACCTTACCTAGCGACCATCACCAGAACAGATACAGAAGATGGAACTATTATCCTTTATGTGACAGCGACAGACGGCGGGGGAACCATCTCCTCTTTTCAAGCCACCTGCACTAGTGAAGATGGCAGCGACACTCAAACTGGCGTGAGCGCAATCTCACCTGTTCGCGTCTCGGGGCTGACCAATGGGGTTCCGTACAATTGCACCTCCACGGCCAGCAACGAGGCGGGCCCCGGGAATGGTGTGACGGTGACGTCGATTACACCAGAGGCAATCAGTACCGGGCTGCCTATATGGCTGCTATACGAATCCACCAAGTAAGCCGTGATTAGACGTTGAATTTTTGCGACCCCGCGAGGCTCGGGCGCCAGAAAGATAAGTTCGATCAACTTTGGGCTTGATTCCGACCCCGCGCTTTTGCACGGTGCAGTTCTTCATCCGAACTCTTTATCCAGGCGTTCCACTCAAAGCCCGCTTCCACTTCGCTCACCCCAATACTGACTGTTACTTCGTGCTCTCCAAGCATAGAGAGATCTTGCACGGCGATGGAATTGTCCGGTCTTTGTGGTGGATCTGCCTGGGTAATACCCAGAGCACTCGCTGCACTGGCAGGGCAGGCTCTCGCATGTATCGAGGACCACGACGTCATGCCATATACCGGATGGCACGAGCGGTTGCGCGCGCTCGTTGAGGATTGACCAGATAGGAATGGCATGTCCAGCGCCACGAACAGGATTTTCGGGTGAATAGATGGAAACTTCGACAGGTCTGCAGGCACGGGCAGCACAACCAGCGAGGATGTCTACTCTCGATAGGCGGTTAATGGGTCCTACGCCTTTGCGGAAAACCTCGACGTTAGCGCTAGTCAGTGGCATCGTCCAGAGAGATCTTCAGTGCCAGAACGAAAACGGTTGTTAATCCTGATCGACTGGCGGAGAGGCCGTGGTCTCGCGGTTGGCGCGCTCTTCGCAGTCTGTTATTCCAGACTACCAACTATTGGCTAGAGAGTCGCGCCCATGTACCGACGACAGATACTGAAAATCGGAGCCACCCTGCCATTGGCGGCATCGGCCGGTGGAACACTTGCCGCGCAGTCGACCGCCAATCTCAGCGGCCCCTATCTCGATTTGACCAAGCCCGAGGACAATGTTCTCGCCTACGCGCGGATCCAGGGAAATATTTCACCGGATACGATGAGCTACAGCTGGTACACCGGGCGTGTGACGGGCGTACGCCCGGGCGAGGCCGCGCGCGATCTCATGGGCATTATCGGTATGGGTGCGGTTCGCATGCTTCCCCTCGAAGACGAGGGTGGGTTTCAGATGCTGCGCAAGGAACTGGGGTTCTTCACGGATCTTGAGAGCGGAGAGGTCATCGACCACTGGATCAACCCCTACCTCGACGAAAACGTTGAAGTCGTTCACCTTGCCAATCCAGCGATCAACGCCGCCATCAAACCCTACCGACAACGACAGGGCCTTTATGAGGAGATTGATGAAGGCGGCAGGGGCACGCGATTTATCCTTCCCTGGAAGCTGGTAGGCGGGCGCGCGATGACGGAACAGCACGCCAATCTATGGGTAAAAAATCCGATGGATCCGGAGGTATGGCAGCGTGAGAGCGCAGGCGCGAGTATCCGCATTAGTGACAGCAACACCTTTAACGTATCGATTGACGATCTCCAGAACCCTGCTCTGAGCAAGGTTCAGAGTTTTGGCAACTGGACGCACCAGCGTCCCTGGCAGCCCTGGATGATGATGGGACAGCAAAGCGGTTTTATTCAGTACACCTGCTTTACTGGCTCGGCAGCCGGGCTCGCCGACATGCCGGAGCAGATAGTCTCCCTCGCGCAGGCGCGCTTTCCGGAGTTCCTCGTCGCGCCGACGGCAGTCTCAGCACCCGAATCCAGCCTCGCGCGCTACATGCGCACACGCAAACCGGCAGGATTGAAGGGCTTAAAGGAGTAAACACAATGAAGAGAAAATCTGTTGCATGCGCGAATCCGGCCCTGGGTCTGTTGGGCGCCCTGGTACTGGCCCTGGCGACTTGCATTTCTCTGCCAGTCTTCGCCGAGGACAATCCGGGTAGCCGCATCGTTGAGGGCTCGGGCGGCGTTCCGCTCGTGGTGCAGGAGTGGGGCAATCCGGACGGTATCCCCGTATTGATGCTGCATGGATTTTCCTTTGGTGCGGTGTCCTTCAAGAACCAGATTGGACCCATCGCAGAGAAATTGCGCTTTATCGCTCCCGACTTACGAGGCCATGGCCTCTCTGCGAAGCCCTGGACGCCCGAAGCCTATGCAGGCACCGAGGTCTGGGCTGAAGACATCGCCGCTGTCGTCAAGGCCTTTGATCTCGACAGGCCTATTATCGTTGGCTGGTCCTTTGGAGGCTTCGTCGCAATGAATTACCTGCGGCACTGCGGCGCTGACTGTGCCTCGGGCCTGATGTTGGTCGGCAGTCTCGCTGGACTGGTGCCGCGGCCCCCACCACCGGATCCTGCCAAGTCTGAGACGCCACCTATCAAAGGCGATGCGAGAGCAGACGATTACCACCAGCTATTCGACGGAGCCGAATGGGTGGCACGCGTCATGACCTACGAGGCACCCAGTGAGTTGGACATGCTGCAAAAACAGCTGACCATTGTCATGATGCCACCGCACGTGCGGCGCGCCATGCTGGGACTCGCTCTGCAAAATGAGGACATGCCGGCAAAACTGACCCTGCCGACACTGTTCATACACGGGGAAAAGGACTTCTCCGTACCGAGCGCGTCAATACAAGCCGCGGTAGCCGCCCTGCCTGATGCTGAGGCTCTGGCCATCCCCAGCGTCGGTCACTCTCCCTTCGCAGAAAGGCCGGAACTGTTTAACAGCACGCTGCTCGACTTCGCACAGTCTGCGAACAGGCACTGAGAGCGTGATCCGGCGAGCACTGCTCTTCCTGATCCTGCTCGGCCCCTGCACGACCAGTCTGGCGCAGGACAGCGAGGAACAGGCCCGAGCGCTGATCAAGACGTATATCGAGCGACACAACAACCATGATCTGGACGGCGTGATGTCGCTGTACGCGGCAGACGCCATCTTCTATCTGAGCATGGGCAGGCCCCCTGTCCTCGGGCGCAAAGCCATCGAAGGCTTGGAGCGCTTTGATGTTGCCGCAAGCTCAACCATATATCCGCAGGATGTGAGCATCGAACAGGACGCAGGGCTATGGCGCGTGCACATTGGTGGCGCGATCGAAAACAGCGACATCTTTGCAGCAGCCGGAGTCTCAATTGTTATGGCTCAGGGGATCCGCAACGCGTTTGTGTTGCGCGACTCCCGCATCATTGAAGTGCACCAGCCGGAGCTCGAGGTCGCCTGCACAGACACGGTACTTGCGGCTTTCAGGGGCGCGGTTGCCTGGCTGATCGAGCGCAATGACCCGCGTGCGGAGTACCTGATAGAGAACGGCTTCATAAAGCTGACGCCGGCGACCATATCGGCTGTGGTTACGCTCCTGCGAGAGTGGCGCATGAGCTCCGCAAGCAGCGCGGATCCCAAAGCCGTGTCAGCCTGCGCTAACTTCGAACTCTAAACTCTCCAATTACAGCGCGCTCGCAACCATTGCGAGGTCAACTGACGGCTTCCAGCGCCTTGTGGACCAGCACGCGATAACTCCTGCTGACGGGAACCTCCAGACCTGTTGTGAGGCGCAGCGTGCTCGAACGCCCGTCCTTGCGCAGTTGGTCAACAGAGTCTCGTTTCACCCAGTAGGAGCGATGCGTCTGCACACCGTCCAGATCATCGAGCAGTGCCACTGCATCGCGAAATCGAATGAGAACCAGCGCTTCACCGCTGTCAGTAAACACGCGCGTGTAGTGCTCTTCGGCCTTCAGCGCTATGATATTGCGACCGAGGTTTTCGGGAAGCTGATCCATCAGGAGATGCTGCACGTTCCGCGCTGTAGACCCTGCTGCGATGGGCTCGTGTAGGCTATCGCCAGGCTGCGATGTCGCACCTTCTTGCTCAAGCGCCTGTTCCTGTCGACCATAACCAAACCTTGGGAAATAGAGAACCTTGAGGAAAAAGAAGTTGACGGCCACCCATACGGCGCTGCCCACAATCCATGCAGAAATAGCCTCGGTGAGGTAATCCGCCTCGCCATATCGCCAGGGGAATACGCTATAGAAACTGGACCCCTCTTTGAGGAAAGGCACAAACAGAGACTGGCGAAAAGGCGTCCATATGGCCTGCAGGTTCATTGCCACAATGGCGCCAACCACCAACACCACAACCAGGGGAGGCCCCCATGGCCGCAGGACCCACTGCACCAGACGGGTCACGATATCCATAGCCCACCAATTCGGCAGCGTCGCGGCAATAAAGTAGAAAAAATAGTAGCGCTTGGCCACGAAGGTGGCGCTGCCGGACTCGCCAGCACCCAACTGCACAGCCAGAACCGTCGGTATCAAAAGATAGAACGCAATCCAGCACACCCAATAGCGCTGATAGAAAGGACCCCCCGGCGCTTCTACGCGGTCTTTTGTCATCGATAGTGCCATGGCATTACCCGAGTCGTGCTGTGAGGTTATTTCTGGCCAACATAGGCCCTGACGCCCAGTAAAACCGGCGCTTTCTCATACCCATTTATGAAGCATAAGCGGGTTTCGTGCAAGTAATGACGCAGAACCGGCGTAATGGCGCGGTACCGTCGGGACATAAGAAAAATTTCCACGTCCTCGCGCGAGACACTCTCATACTGGGTCGTCGTCGCAGCTAAACGCGCCGCGGAAGCAATTTAGAAATGGCCCCTGTGAGAGAGCAAACGCCTATGAAAATTTCATCATGCAGTGCAAGACTGAGCCTGGTCGCTGCGGTAGCTGCGGTCAGCGCAGTACCCACCGGGATGGCCATGGCGCAGGAGGCCGCCCCGACGCTGGAAGAGGTCATTGTGTCCGCCCGAAAGCGGAATGAGTCACTGCAGGACGTGCCGCTGTCTATTCAGGTGTTCACCGCCGCCGAAATGCAGCGCGCCAATGTTCTCGATCTGAACGGCGTCGCCAACTTCGCGCCAGGCGTCACCCTGTTTGAGAATGTCGACCGCGGCTACGGCCAGGTCTTCATTCGCGGCATGCAGAATACCCCGCCGGTGGGCGACACCTCGCGCGAACTGGCATCCATCTTCCTCGATGGCGTGTATTTCACCGGTGGTGTCAGCGGCATCAGCACCAATAATATTGAGCGGGTCGAGGTCATCAAGGGGCCGCAGTCTGCATTATTGGGGCGCTCCACGTTCTCCGGTGCCATAAACTTCATCACCAAGACGCCGGCCATGGAGCCCGGAGGCAGCATCAGCTTGACAGGTGCCTCTGATGAGGACTACCGCTTCCAGGGGTCCCTGGAGGGCCCGCTTATAGAGGACAAACTCGCCGGGCGCATCGAAGGACGCTATCTCGAATACGGGGGCCAGTACACGAATAGCCTGAACGGCGAGGCTCTTGGCGAGCGCGAAGACACGGCAATCAGCGGCCAGCTCTTCTTCACACCAACTGAGCGTATCACGGCGAAGTTCACTGCCTCCCTGCTGGAGCAGGACGACGGGCCCGCAGCGTCCACCCTGACCGGCAAGGTGGGCACCCATAATTTCACCAGCGCCAGCGGGCGCACCTTTTACCGAGGCGAAGTACCGCTGGAGGGCCCCATCGCCCAGAACCAGCTTCCGCGTAACGATGCCGACTGGGTAACCCTGCCCCCGGTACCGGTCGGGCCTTTCACGGATTTCGATCGCATACCTCGGCGCAGCACCGGCATGGACCGTGAATTCAGCTTTTATTCTCTGGATCTCACGGCCGAGCTCGGCGACAGCGGCTACCAGCTCACTTACCTGGGGGGCTACTCAGAGGAAGAGGCCCGGCGCGCTGCGGACTTCGAACTCTCTGCGGAAAATAACTACTTTCTCGGCCGCTCCACAGACTCCGAATCCACCTCCCACGAACTGCGTCTGACATCGCCGGATTCCGATCGCTTCCGCTGGCTGGCAGGCCTGTACTACCTCGAGCAGGAGCTCTTTGAACGCGACCCGGGCGGCATTTTCGGCTTCGACCTCGGTTTCTTCGCTCCCCTGGGCCAGCAGCCTGGGCAGGTGGTCGTACTCGCGGGCCCGAGAACGACCGTCGACCGGGAAATCGAGAACTCGGCGATTTTCGGAGCAGTGTCTTTCGACATTACGGAGCAATTTACCGTGTCCCTCGAGGGGCGCTACCAGGTCGATGACCTGACCGACACGCTCAACCGGGACGCCGGAGAGACGCTCTCCGGTGACACCAAGTCCTTCCTGCCGCGCGCGATCGCCGAATACCAGCTCTCGGAAAGTGTCATGCTGTACGCAGTGGCGGCAAAGGGCCTGCGCCCGACCACCATTAACTCGCAGTTCGCAGCGCGCACCGATTCGGAGCAAGCCGCCATCCGTGCAGCTTTCCCGGAGCTAGACATCGCCGTCCTCGCGCCAGAAGAGGAAATCTGGAGCTACGAGATCGGCGCCAAGACGCAAACCGTCGACGGTCGCGGCACCGCCAACGTCAACTTCTATTACTCCGACTGGACTGACCGCCAGAACCTGCAGTCGCTGCTAACCGACATCAACGGTGACGGAGCGCCGGACAGCACGCTGGTGACCGTCTCCGGCACGGACGTCGACATCATGGGTATCGAACTTGAAACCAACTACCTCATCACACCACAGTGGTACGTGAGCCTGACCGCGGCCTGGAACGACTCTGAGCTGACAGACGCCGGGCAGGATGCCAATATCGCGCGTTTCTTCCTGCAGGAAACCCCCAACGGACAGCGCCTGTCGCAAACACCTGAGTGGTCCGGCACGCTGATCAGTCAATACACGGGTAACTTTGGAAGCGGCGACCTCGACTGGTTCGTGCGTGGCGAGGGTATTTACGTCGGCTCGCGCTATGCATCGTCCCTGAATCTGGCGGAAACCGGCGACAGTATCGACGTAAACCTGCGCTTCGGCATTCAAAGCGGGCGCTACTCGGTAACCGCCTTTGCCGAGAATATTTTGGACGACGACACCTTCGAGTCCATACGCTCCAATGCGGACTGCGCTAGCTCCGCTGGCTGCGCGCTGTCCGCCTACGAGGTGATGCTGGCGCGCCAGCGCAGTTACGGCGTGACACTGCAGATAGAATTTTGAGTTCCTTACGCGATACTGCGGTAAGTCTCCGAATTGCTCTCGAAGGAAATAGCTAAACATGGATCGTCGCAGTTTTCTCAAATTCGCCGCTGGCACGAGCGCCTTGGCGAGTACGACTCTGGCAAACTCGTTGGAAGAAAGTTCGTTCCCCCTGAACTCACTGGAAGCGCACGTGAAGATGCGCGGAAATCTTCGGGGAGAGCGCACCTACTGGTACTACAGCGGCACAATATTCGGCAATCGCTGGGGCGAGAGCACCCAGCCGATGCTTGGCGTGGAAGGGGTCAGCTACAGTCTCATCGACGCGCTGTCTGGTGGTCGTTACCGCTACAGCCTTAATGAGGCTGGCTACTATTCTGATCACCAGAGCGGCGAGATCAACGCGCAGGTAAAGAATCCGTTTACTGGCGAGTATTACCTGCCAAAAAACTACCTGTCTCCGCAGGCCACCATCTTTTCGCCGGACCTGTCTGTCAGGCCAGACCGGGAGGCACTGCCACCCGGCGTTGAGTATCGCGGCGAAATCACACCGGTAAAAGTATTCAAGACCGCCGTGGTGTCGTCAGAGGATCTCTTTGTGCGAATGCGGGTGCGGGGTGCGGAGAATGACCCTGATCGCCTGGATTTCAAGATTCAAACTTCCCTTGCAACACTCACTGCAGATCGCCGGGATATCCTTAATCCAGATCTCGACTTTGTTCCCTGCCAGCTCAATTACCAGACCCTTGCAACTTTTCGCGAGTGGATGGGTATGGGCAGTCAACCGGGAATGATGAGCTGGCGTATGACGGGCACTAAATGTGTTTTCGACGATCTCCCGGCGCACATGATTGAGCGTATCGCAGCAGACCACAAAGGATTCTTCGGGTAAGTTCAGGGTCGGCCCTCCACCAGAGGCGCGACCATGCAGTCTTACCGTGGCTGATAGCGCTGATGATCGTGATGCGGATGGATTGCCCGATGTGCTGGAAAACGGCCGCTGTACCATCGTCAATGATGCCGACACCGACGACGACGGTTTGTACGATGGACTGGAAGACATCAACCGTAATGGTTTGGTGGATGCGGGTGAGACCGATCCCTGCATTGCCGATACGGACCGTGATGGGCTGCTCGATGGCTTCGAGTTAGGCCTGCAGAATCCTACTTCCGCGACCGCTATGAATGTCTTCGTGGCGAATGATAATCCGCTGAGCACCACTAACGCGCTCAATCCGGACACCGATGGTGACGGATTGCCCGACGGCGATGAGATTCGGCTCGGTACCGATCCTAATAATGTCGACAGCGATGATGATGGCGAGTCGGACGGTGACGAGGTCGCGCAAGGCACGGACCCGCTGGGCCCCGGTAGCGGTGTCAATGGCCTGAGCATCCCGCTGATATTTGAGGCATTAAAACGACAACGTTAATGCGCTGCGAATACTGATTGCGCCCTCTACAGGCTCCGCCGGAAAGTGCACACCGGGACAAAGCCGTGACAATCCAAGCCCCGGCGACCGGGGGGGCGGGCGACGCCTGATGATCAGGCGTTCGCACCGCTCTCTCGCAGCACTCAGGCTGCGACCTCCTCGAACTGCATGCGATGCACATCGGCTGCTGAGAGCGTTTTGCCTCCAATGGCAAGATGACCTTCCTTGACCTCTTCTATGTAAACCCAGCTCACCGGTCGCATGCTCTCGCCTTCGACAGTCAGGATGGCATCGGTCACTCTCTCGACCATCTCGTCTTTCTGGTCTTGGTTGAAAACGTTTTCAATCAGCGTGGGCTCAGTTGCAACGCCATCTTGACTCGCGCGAGGAGTCGTAAGACGCCTCATTGACGAGATGGCGAGTGATGGTACGCCAGTGACCCTCAGCAAAGCCTGCGAGTGGGCGAGATGTTCGTGTAGATCGTTTTACTATCAGGCCAGGCGACGGATTCGGCAGATCAATGAGTCCCTGGCGGTGCGGATCAAGCGCGTTATCGATGCCTTACCTTACGCGGGCTATCGTTGTGTTGCCTGGCGGCTGGCGTCTGAGCCGCACTGGTAATGCACAGGCCGCGGAGGCGGCGCTAGAGGAGGCTCTCATATATCGCCATGGAATAAAGCAGGAGTTTATCCGCCCGCACACTCCGCAGCACAATGGCATGGTCGAGCGGTTGATTCGATCGGTAAAAGAGCTATGCATATGGCTCCACAACTTCGCCTCGCTCGATGAGGCGCGGCAGGCATTGTCGGCTTGGTTCCAGTATTACAACGAAGAGCGGCCACATCAGGCCTTGAAGATGAAAACACCGAGGCAGATGTATAAATTAGCCGCTTAGCTGTGCAGTTTTAGCTGGGTCATTACAAGGAAGCCTAAAACTACGCCATACTCTCGCGTTTGAGACGGGTCAAGATTAGCTGGAAGCCGTGGATCAGTAATAAGTGCAAATCCACATGTTCATTTGCATATAGCAAGTGAGTTTGGGAAGTTTACGGTGAAGTGCGCGTGTTTCTTTTTCTCGTGCGGCATTCGTTGGAGTTAGAGCCGGTGACCGAAATACAAAAAATGTCCTTGGACGATGCCCTTCCAGAGTTGCGGGAGGGGCTCGCCAAACAGCCTTCGTTACCGGTAACAAACCCGGTGATGCTCTGGCTTGGAAGAATCTTCCTGGATGTGCTGTTCCGCTTGCCCAAGGGCGTCAATGAAGGGGTCGCCGTATCGGTGGTGCCACTGGGCAATGCATCAATTCGCCTGTACGAGCCCGAGGGTGGTGGCGTCGGTGCGGGAATCCTATGGATTCATGGGGGTGGGATGATTCTGGGGAACGCCAAAATGAACGATCCTCTGTGCTCGCATTATGCCCGTGCCCTAGGGGTAGTGGTTGCCTCTGTAGAGTATCGTCTCGCGCCCAGACATCCCTA
Organism: Congregibacter sp.; assembly: GCA_045105635.1. Taxonomy (GTDB): domain Bacteria; phylum Pseudomonadota; class Gammaproteobacteria; order Pseudomonadales; family Halieaceae; genus Congregibacter. The sequence goes on along the minus strand of JBGCDU010000003.1, from coordinate 202,184 downwards.
CCCCGCCGCAATCGATGACTGCTTCGCGGTTTGGGAGTGGTTGCAGGAAAATGGCCACCGCCTGGGCGTTAATCCCCAGCGCGTCGCTGTTGGGGGGCAGAGTGCGGGTGGTGGCTTGGGGGCGGCGCTCTGCCAGCGCATTTTCGACATTGGGGGCATCCAGCCGGCAGGTCAGTTTCTGAGTTATCCGATGATTGATGACCGGACAGCCGCCATGACCGACATCGACGCCGTGGAGCACTTGATCTGGCCCAACAAATACAACCGATTTGGGTGGTCTGCCTACCTCGGTCATGAGGTAGGGCGAGATCAGGTGCCGGCATGGTCGGTCGCTGGTCGTCGAGAAGATCTCTCAGGTCTGCCGACCGCTCGGATCGGTGTGGGTAGTCTTGACCTGTGCGTGGATGATAGTAAGAGCTACGCGGAACGGCTAAAAAGAGCGGGCGTTGAGTGTGAGCTCGACATTGTCGAGGGCGCTCCGCATGGTTTCGATGTGTTGGTGCCCGACGCAGACGTGTCGAAGGCATTTGCGAGCAGAACCGAGCAGTTTCTCAGGAAGTGTTTGCGGCTTGATGATATCCGGTAGTGCCTGCAGGTTGATGACGCGAGGTTGTGCAGCTCAGCCCTATTTGGTCAGGCACGGCAACGGTATTACCCGCTTGTTTTAAGGAGCGCTAGTTAGTGAAACAGGAACCGAAAGGACCGACGCAGGTCGATATGGTTGTTGTGGGCGCGGGTTTCGCTGGCCTGTATATGATCTACAAAGCACGGGAAGAGGGCTTGTCGGTAGCCTGCTTCGAGGCGGGAACTGGGGTGGGCGGGACCTGGTTTTGGAACCGGTATCCCGGTGCCCGGGTTGATATCGAATGTATGGAATATTCCTATTCCTTCTCCGAGGAGTTGCAGCAGGAGTGGGAATGGACCGAACGATATGCGGCTCAGCCTGAGATCGAACGATACGCAAATCACGTGGCGGATCGTTTCGATTTGCGCGCGCACATCACCTTTGGAAGCAAGGTGACGTCAGCGATCTTTGACCAAGATGCCAAGCGCTGGCGGCTCACCACCGCGCTTGGCGATGAAATCTCTGCCAAGTACTGCGTCATGGCCACGGGCCTCATTTCTGCGCCCCTGGAGCCGACGTTCGAAGGCTTGGAGCAGTATCGGGGAGAGCAATACATGACTAGCCGCTGGCCAAGGGAAACGCTGGACTTCCATGGTAAGCGAGTGGCCGTCGTAGGCACGGGTTCCAGCGGTATACAGGTGATTACGGAACTGGCTAAGCAAGTCGACGAACTCTTCGTGCTACAGCGCACACCGGCTTACACCATCCCCTTGCGAAACCACCGTGTAGAACGCGCCAAGATCAACAAAATAAAGCACGATTACCAGGCCTTGCGCGATCGGGAATTCGACTCGTTTGGTGGGTTCACGCTACTCCACTCCGAGCTGTCCCCGCTGCCTAGCAAGTCTGCGCTGGAGGTAGATGCCCAGGAGCGACGCAGGGAATATGACGATCGCTGGGCTTCGGGGGGATTGGCGCCCTACTACGCCTACACGGATACATTATTGGACGCGCCCGCGAATGAAACGCTTGCTGCGTATGCCCGGGAACGCATGCGAGAGCGCGTGAATGACCCGCGAGTTGCCGAAAAACTCTGCCCTGGCTACCCGATATTGACCCGGCGCCTGTCACCCGAGACGAACTACCTGGAAGTCTACAATCAGAAAAACGTTACGCTCGTCGATCTACACGAGCGACCGATCCGACGATTCACTAGAAGCGCTATCGTGGTGGGCGATGACGAGATAGCCATTGATGCCGTGGTGTTTGCCACAGGCTTCGACATAATGACAGGAGCCATGGATCGCATTGACATTAGGGGGCGGGGCGGAGCGTCTCTAAAGGAGCGCTGGGCAAAAGGGCTGACCAGTTACCTTGGCATGACAACTCACGGATTTCCCAATTTTTTTTGGATCAACGGTCCTCAAAGCCCGTTTTTTAATCCCTTACTACTCGCCGAGTATCAGAGTGATTTGATTCTGGGTCTCATCAAGACGATGGATGAGCGGGCCGCTGAGCTGATGGAAGCCCGCAGTGAGGCGGAGCAGGAGTATGTCAATATCACCAACGAGATTGGTCAGATGACGCTTTTCGCACAGTCTGACAACTACTATATGGGCGATAACGTTCCGGGAAAGCCGCGAAACATACTTTTTTTCCTGGGCGGTTTTCCCATGTATCGCGAGCTCTGCGATAGTGCCTGCCAGCACCTGGACGGTTACATGCTGTCCTAGTCAGCCGATCGGTAGTAACAGCAGGTTGACAGAACGCAGGCTTAACCGTGCTTTTACTCCATACGTTCACTATCAGATATTATGATTCGGACACGAGCACCGTTCAGGCTTTTGCGGTACGGCTACGCCGTCGAGTGCTAGGTCAAACCGCTACGCCTTTCTTCTAATAAGCACAGGTAAGACACGCATGGTTCAGACAGTAGCAGTAGTGGGTGGTAGTGGTGGCCTTGGCGGGGCAATATGTGATCGATTGGCTCTTGATGGTGCCCGGGTTGTGGTGGGCTATCACAGCAACAGTGATGCTGCGACGGCTGTTGTGGAGCGTATTACCGCATCGGGTGGCGACGCTGATGCGGTCGCCGTCGACCTGCGGGAACTCGCTTCGATTGACGAATTCCTGCATGGCTGTAAGGAGCTTGCTGGTGTGGTCAACGCCGCAGGTCCAGCCATACCGTTATGCCCATTGCTTGATGTGCCTAGCGAGGATTTTCGGCGCATCATGGAAGTCGATGTGTTTGGAGCCTTTAATTTGCTAACCGCCGCCGCCCGACATCTCGGTGACGGTGGTGCAATCGTACAGTTACTTACCACGGCGGTCTTACGCACACTCGAAAACGATGGAATGTCGGGCATTCCTAAGACCGCTATCGCGGGTATCGTCCGACAGCTGGCCCGCGAAATCAGTAACAAGGGTGTTCGAATCAATGGCGTTGCGCCGGGGGTTATCGACGCGGGGATTGTGCATTCGTCTTTTACCGTTGATGAGACCGCCAAAGAGGTTATCGAGCTTTGCCTGCAGCGCACGCCCACACCGCGTTTAGGTCAGCCTTCGGAGGTTGCAGGACTGGTATCGTTTTTGCTCAGCGAGGACGCGGGTTACGTAACTGGCCAGATCATTGGCGTTGACGGTGGTTACAGTGCTTAGCCTTAGTGTTCGATAGGCCTTAGTTGTCGAAAAGCCATGGTTGTCCATAAGCCGGTTTTCTCGGTTTGGCTATGCTCTTGGATCGATGCTGACGACGTAGTTAGCGATTCCTGTCTTGGACGCCGACGTTTGTCGGTCATCCACACGATTCGGGCTGCGAATGATGAGAATCGCGCCGCTATTCTTTACCCGTAGTTCAGTCTATCCAAATCGTAATGATAGGCGAATCATTCTAGTCGTCAGATAGCCCCGAGCAGTATTCGAAAAATCACATCTATTTGTTTTTAATAGATTTTTTTTCCAGGCTGGCAGTGTACTAAGATCGTTAGTTACCTTTTTTTTGCCCAAATAGTGTTGACGCAACCGCGACTTTCTTCTAACTTGCTGTACGCACGCAAGTTTTGGTCTTGCACGCCGAATTACATAAAAGCGATAAAAAAGTGATCAACTACAGATATCGAATCGGGACTCCGGCTCTTAGCCGTGTGGTAAGGCCTTATCGCAATCTCGGAACTGACCTCTAACTATCGCCATGGTTTCGATAAGCGAGACGAGGCGATTTTTAGGAATCTGTTGGGAGAGCTTTGTGTGGGATATAGGCCCTCTTTTTGGCAGCTTTTTAGGCCGTAACAAAGTCCGCCGGGCCTTACACGAGATGCTTTGGCACGCCTGGAACTACATGCAACACATTGCCTCCAGCCATGTCGTAGGTTTAAGCGATGCAGATCACGTTGAGTCCATCTATGACGTCGACTGCACCGGATATGACGTCGACTGCACCGGACGCCTAACGGACAGCTCTAAAGCCACGAAAGCCACGAAAGCCACGTTTCTCGGCTCTACTTACTGTGATCGCCTAGAGCAACGCGATGGAGAGCGGCGTATTGCCGTCCGCGACCTAGAGATTCACTACTTCAACAGCTTTCCCGTTACGGAATTGTCAAAACCGGGGGCGCAGTGAATGTATAGCTTTTGGCAACAATGCGGGGCGCATTCCGGCGACGAACTGAATTGAATAATCGAGCTAGTTCACACAGCAAAGTCTCTCACTCAAGGATGTACAAAATGAATAAAAAAAATTTGGTACTAGCCACCGCTGCAGCGATCGGCGCTACTCCAATGTTCAGCCTACCAACCCTTGCCCAGGAACAGGGGCTTACGCTTGAAGAAGTGGTGGTAAGCGCACGCCGGCGCGCAGAGGACTTGCAAGATGTTGGTCTGTCGGTAAGCGCCCTGACGGAGACAGAGATCAATCGCACTTTCGCTCGCGATATGCGTGACCTTGCTTTCATGTCTCCGAACCTGATTTTTGATGATACGTCCCAGGGCCCCGGCGGTAACGCGGCGCTCTACATCCGCGGTGTGGGGGTTGCTGACGTAGAGAAGAACTTTGATCCGGCGGTTGGCGTCGAGGTTGACGGCCTGTTCATCGGTGCCAACTCCGGTGCCATCCTGCGCAGCATTGACCTGGCCAATGTGGAAGTTTTACGGGGCCCACAGGGCACCCTGTTTGGTCGCAATACGATCGGCGGCACTATCCGGGTTGAGCGCACGCGACCCACTGGCGAGCTTGGCGGCAAAGTGCGTGTCGGTTATGGCAATTACGACAACTACTGGTACGACGGCATACTAAACTTTGGCGTTACGGAGAACCTCGCAGTGAAGCTTAGCGCCGCCAGGAATAACCTTCAGGACGGCTATTTCCGTAACGAAGCCCTTGGCGAGGACGAGGGCGCGATTGATTACCAAATGTTTGGCTTCAATGCCCTTTGGAGCGCAACCGACACACTGGAATTTGAATATACCTACACGCGGGAGGAAACCGATCAAGATACACCCCCGTTGTTGAATATGGGGCAGCCAGACCAGCTATTCTGCTCTGACTTCGGCCTCTGTGGAACCGGTCCGAATTCCCCGACCACAGGTGATCGCTACACAACTAACCGCATCATTTCGCAGCCTTCTACCTTCACAGATGTATCCGACCCAACGGGTGTGCTGGTTTCCGATCCGGGCGGTATTACCCAGTTTCCCGGTGGTGGCACCTTCGACGCTGACACGCATATCCTCGAGGCACGCTGGGACATCAGCGACAGCCTGACTTTAAACTACATCTACGGTACATTCGAGACGGAAGAGACTCTCTTCTCAAACTGGACCGCTGAAGAGCCCATGCTATTCGGCACTACGCGCCCCGCGGATTACGAACAGCAGAGTCACGAGCTGCGTTTGACCTACGATGCGGGAGGCCCCCTGAAGGCTGTAGCGGGTATCTACGACTGGGATTCGGAGTACACCGCGTATTCGCGTAGCTGGATTACTTTTGTAATCCCTGGCGCTGTTCTCGACATCCCGCAAGAAACGACACAGACCACTGACTCCCAGGCGTTGTTCTTCGAAGTGGACTACGCGTTTAACGAATCCTGGACCCTGACGGTGGGCGGTCGCTACACCGAAGATGAAAAAACGACGGTGCAACGCTTGAACCTCCAGGCGGAAGCCAAGGCCGATTGGGGTGAGTTTACGCCGAAGGTGGGCCTTCGTTATCGAATGAACAACGATGTCATGTTTTACGGCACCTACTCTGAAGGTTATCGTAGCGGCGGTTTCAACGGCCGCGTTGACGAATTCGCGTCGGCGGTTGTTCCCTATGATCCCGAGTTCCTTGAGAACTTCGAAGTGGGCTTCAAGAGCGAGTATGCTGACGGCCGTTTTCGAGTAAACGGCGCCGTGTTTATCATGGACTACCAGGATAAACAGGAAGAGATCGGCCTTCCCTCCGAAGGTCCTACGGGCCAGCGTATCTCTGTATTCAACGCGGCGACGGCGACCATGCAGGGTCTCGAGCTTGAAGTGCAGGCAATCGTCACCGAAGGCTTAACCATCGGCGCCAACTTCGGATACTTGGATTCCGAATACGATGATTTCACCTACTTTGACGGTTTTCAGACGGTTGACAACTCCGGCCTCGCGTTCCGTCGCGCGCCTGAGTACACCTTCTCCCTGAATGGTACCTACGAGTGGAATGTCGGTGAGGGCGAGGCCTGGGTTCGTGGTGCCTACCGTATGATCGATGAGCTGTTCGTCGAGCAGACCAATCGCGAGGAACTGTCGAACGATGTTCAGCATTATCTCGATTTGTCGGTGAACTACTCGGTCAAGGGTGCAACAGTCAGCTTGTTTGGCCGAAACCTGCTTGAGGAAGATGCCCTGGCCCATGGCCTGAACGTATCGGGGCTCTGGTCTTACGCTATCCCTGTACAACCACGTACCTACGGCCTCGAAGTCACCTACAACTTTGCGCAGTAGAGGCGATGGAGGGAATAGGAGGGCATAGGAGGGCATAGGAGGGCATAGGAGATATAGAAAGCCTGCTGACAAAGCAGGCGTTCTCTGCCAACCGATGATGATCCGGGTTTTTTGTGCGCCTTGCGTTTGTGAGCCTCAGCAATGTGGCATGGCATAGCGCCGGTGGTGGGGTGGCTAGAACTAGAACGTGTTAGTCACCGGCATCTCGCGTATCCCGCGCATGATCATTGTGTCCATGTAGTCGTAACGTTTCTGGGCCAGTTTCAGACCCGGCATGCGTCGCACTACCTCACCGATAGCGATCTGCCCTTCCAGGCGAGCCAAGGGTGCCCCCATGCAAAAGTGAGGTCCGTAGTTGAACGTGAGATGTTGGTTGGGAGTGCGGCCGATATCAAAGCTCTCGGGTTTTTCGAAAGCGCGCGGATCGTGATTTGCACCGTTGATCATGACGAAAACCCGCTGCCCCGCCTCGAGGAACTCGCCGTGCATATGATGGCTCTCCTTGACTACCCTGACAGAAGCACCCGTAGGGCCGTCAAAGCGCAGGACTTCTTCAATGGCCGCGTCAATCAGCTCGGGGTTCTGTTGTAAGCGTTCGAGTTGTTGGGGGTGCGACAGAATGGCACGCACACCATTGCCTATCAGATTGGTTGTCGTTTCGTGACCACCAAATAGAAACAGCATGGCGGTGCCGATCACTTCGTCCTCAGTCAGGGCGTCGTCAACATCCCGAAGATTGAGCAATCGCGTAATGAGATCGGTGCCCGGTTGGGTTTCCCGCTGCCTGATCGCTTCCCGGAAATACGCCGCCATTTTTATAGCGCCTTCTTCGGCTAGGCCATACTTTTCCGGTGAAGTCGTCGCACTGCCAATGAACAGCTGCATCTTGTTCGACCAATCTTTCAGGTCCTGCATATCGCTCTCAGGGAGGCCCAAAAGGTGAAGAATGACCATGGCCGGAAGGGGAAACGCGAATTCGTGAATGAAGTCGAAAGCCTCTCGCCCAATCAGGGAGTCAATGAGTTTGCTTACCGCTTTTTCAATAACGCTACGCTGCTCTAATACCGTCTCGGGTGTGAACACTGTCTTCATCAACTTTCGTAGACGGGTGTGCTCCGGCGGGTCTTTGAACGCAACCCATGTGTTTAAGTAACGGATAATCTGCTGTATCGGCGCCTGCCTCTCTGGAGGCAGTGCCTCATAGAATGGAGCGATCCGATTTGCAGAGAACGCGTCATTGCGAAGCACTGTTTTCGCATCGTCGTAGCGCGTGATCACCCAGCCTCGGAGGGGCTGGCACCAATACACGGGCGCGTGATCTTGGAGTAACTTAAGAGACGGAATTGGGTCGTTGATCGTTGCGCGGTCACGGGGATCAAATTCGACAGTAGGGGCGATCTGCGCTTTGTCGGAAGCCATGGTTCGTTCCCTTGCATCTGCGCTAAACGTTGATATGTTAGCAGCGCGATGCCAAGCTACCAAGCGATCATTTGGGAAGCTCTATTCAATTCTGCAAGCCGGGAGTCCGTGCATGGCCCTTGATGACACGCAGGTTTTTCTACCTGAGGTATGGGCAAGTCATGCCCGCTTTCGTGCAGACAAACTTGCGCTGGTATGTGGTGCGGATCGATACACCTGGGGCGAACTAAGCCACCGTTGCAACATGATGGCCAATCAATTGTTGGCCGTTGATTTGGGTAAACCTGCAAGGGTTGCCACCCTCATGGGAAACAGCGGAGAGACCGCCATTGCGCTGTTGGGCATCATGAAATCTGGCGCCTGCGTAGTCCCCATGAGCACGCTTCTGACACCCGCCCAAGTGGCTACTTTGTTAATGGATTCCGGTGCCGATGCCCTCATCACGGATGTTGCGAATCAGGTGTTGGCTAATCAAGCGCTTGAACTCCTCCATGAGCCCCTGTCTGGCCCCTGTCTACTCAGTGGAGGCAGCGCGGAAGGATGGACAAACTTAAGGGACTGGCTCGGCGCAGGCGATGGTTCGGAGCCAGCGGTGCGCTACAGTCTTGATGATGAATTCAACATCATTTATTCGTCTGGCACGACGGGCACGCCCAAGGGCATTGTGCAGAGCCATCGCGCTCGCCAACACTGGTCTTACTCGAATGCTCTTGAACTGCGCATGGACCACAATACTGTTGCCCTCGCGACGACGTCGCTCTATAGCAACGGCACGTGGTTCATGCTCCTCCCACCGTTGTTTGTTGGTGCTACAGTGGTGGTTATGGATGCTTTCACCCCCGACGGCTGGTTATCCCTTCTGGGTGCCGAAGGCGTGACACATACCTTCATGGTGCCCACTCAGTACATCGGGGTACTCGAAAGCCCGGCTCTTGATAACGCCGATCTATCGAGTCTTCGTTACATGCTCTCAGCGGGCTCTCCCCTGCGTCAGGATACAAAAGACGCCGTACTAGAGCGTCTTGGCCCCGGTCTTTTTGAGCTCTACGGTTTTTCCGAGGGCTTTGCGACCATCTGTAGACCCGAACAGCATCACAAGCGAGGCTCTGTCGGCACTCCGGTGATCGGTTTTGATCTGCGTATCATTGATGATGAGGGCAACGAAGTAGCTCCCGGAGAGGCGGGTGAGATTGCGGGCTACGGTGGCGGACTTATGACGGGATATCATCGCAGAGACGCGGAAACCGACGCGGCTATCTGGCGCGATGCTCGGGGACGGACATTCCTGCGCAGTGGGGATATCGGCAAAGTGGATGAGGATGGTTTCCTCTACATTCTCGATCGCAAGAAGGACATGATCTTATCTGGAGGCTTCAATATCTTCCCCAAAGACATTGAGGAAGTCGTCGGTGCTCACCCCGAAGTATCAGACGTGACGGTGATTGGAGTGCCCGATCCCAAGTGGGGTGAAACTCCCATTGCACTTGTCATACCGGTTCCTGGTGCGGAGGTCGATACGAGCTCGCTCCTGGCATGGGCAAATGAGAATTTGAGCAAAACCCAGCGCCTGAAGGCTGTCGAGCTGCGCGAGGAATTTCCTCGTAACGCCCTTGGCAAGGTGATCAAGCGCGAGCTGCGCGAACCCTATTGGGCAGAACAATGAGCAATGTCTATCTTATTGGTGCTTATAGCACTGCCTTCGGAAAGAGACCGGAGGACACCGTAAAGGATCTCACTCGGCAGGCCTACGAAAGCGTCCTACGGGACGCAGGTCTGGATGATGGTAACGCGATCGAAAGTGGTTGGTTTGGCAACTGCGGTATGTGGACCGACGGTCAGGGTAGTATCCGTGGCCAGGTGTGCCTGACTCCTTTGGTCCGCGAGGGCCTGTTTCCTGAACGCGTTCCGATTACTAATGTGGAGGGCGGATGTGCGACGGCCTCCATGGCGTTCAATGGCGCCTGGAAAGACATTGCCGCCGGCGTTACGGATCTGTCTATCGCCTTCGGCGTGGAGAAGACCTTTTTCCCTGATGCCCCTGCCAAGAGTATGCAGCTGTTTGAGGGAGGTATTGATCAGTACGACCCCCAGGAATGGCAGACCTATTACCGGGAAGCCGGTGATGAGGCAGGCAAGCTTTTTCAGCCGGGACCGGATCGATCCATTTTCATGGATACGTATGCCATGCAAGCGAGTTATCACATGCAGCGCTACGGTACGACGCAAGCGCAGATCGCCGCAGGTGCGGCAAAAAATCACAACCATGGCGCCCTAAATCCTAAGGCCCAGTATCGCTTTGAGATGACGGTCGATGAGGTGCTTGCCGATCGCGAGGTGTCTTTTCCCCTGACGCGCGCTATGTGTGCTCCCATTGGCGACGGTGCTTCCGCGGCCATCTTGGTTTCCGAAAGCCGTCTGCGCAGCTTTACTGCATCGGTGCAAGAGCGCGCCGTGAGAGTTCTCGCTACCGCGTTGTCCGGCGGCAAGTATCGGCGTTTGGACGAACCCGGTCTTTCACGGATCGCGGCGCAAAAGGCTTACGCACAGGCGAGCCTGGGACCGGGTGATATCGATGTTGCGGAGGTGCACGACGCTACCTCTTTCTGCGAACTTTACCAGGCAGAAATGCTGGGCTTCTGCGACGAAGGTTCCGGTGGAGAGTTTGTGGCCAGCGGTGAGGCGAGTCTCGGTGGCCGGTTGCCAATCAATACATCTGGGGGCCTGGTGTCCAAGGGGCATCCAGTCGGCGCAACGGGCCTGTCAATGATTGCTGAGCTCACGGAGCAACTCCGTGGCGAGGCGGGTGATCGGCAGGTTGAAAATGCTCACACGGCGTTGGCCGAGAACGGCGGCGGCGTCGTCGGCTTTGACGAGGCCGCCTGCTCAGTGATTATCCTTCAACGCGGCTGAGCGTCACTTTAAAAAACGCAGACGAACTACTTGAGGTTCTGCGGCGGGCAGAGACGAATAGGCAGTCCAGACGTCGCCTGTATCCTCATCAATGGCGATATGCCGAGTGTAGGCAGGCTCTGTGGGCAGGGGCACCGTAAGAATCTCACCCGTAGCAGGCACATAGCGAATCAAGGTCGACGCCAGAGACCCCGTGGTCCAAACATCGCCATTGGCCTGATTAACTTCTACGTCGTAGAGACCTGTTGACGGATCCCCCAGCTTAACGCGGCTGAATTCCTGGGTTTCGGGGCTAAACAGCGCTATGTGACCTGTGTTGAACTCAGGTATCCAAAGACCATCCGATGGGTCCAGGCCCGGTCTGCGGGGTCCGCTATTTTCTGCCGGCATCTCCCAAAGATCAGCACTGCCGTCTCGACTGTCATAGCGCACCAGCGTATTGGCGGCGAGCTGCGTGCTGTACACGCGACCGTAGCTATCTACCTGAAGCCCATAGGGCAGTGGCAGTCCCTCGGACGCGGGACGCCGAGCTTCCGGGACAGGTACGAGGGTGACGCTGTCGTCAACCGGATCGACTTTCGCCACACGCTCCTGGGCCGCGAAATAATCGTTTACCCAGACTTCCCCCGCAGGTCCCAGGTCAATGCTGTGCGCGTACATACCAACACTGATTTCTCGGTAGGCGCCGGTCATCGGGTCAAAACGCAGTACCGATTCGGTTCCACCATTGACGAGCCAGAGGATACCCTCGTCATTGAATTCCAAGGCCCGCGGCTGGGCGTTGACATCTGGCCGTGTGTCCACTGGGAAGCGTTCGATTGCACCCGAGCTGGGGGTCAGGGCCCAGAGTTCGTCATAGAAAAATGCGGTAATCCAGATTCGGCCGTCGGGCCCGGTGACGAGATCATGAGGCAGCGAGCCCGACTCCGGTAGCGCATACTCGGTAATTTCTATCTGACTAAGTTGGTCCAAATCTGATGGAATTTGCGGCGTCAGGGTTTCTATCGCCTCAGCGTCGAAGTGCTCCGCCAGCCAAGCCGAGTACGCGTCGTCGTCAAAGTCCGGAGGTATTACCTCGTACGCATCCATGGCTCGCATCATGGCAATGGCAGCCAGCCATTGGTCCTTCGTTCTGGGCACGCCGTCGACGGTAATGCGGTCATGAGCTACTTCGTGGCAGGTGCCGCAATTGACCGTGAACTCGCGTTTGCGGGGGTCTTCAGTAGGCAGCAGCTCGAGCCACTGGTTGCTCGGCAGGTGGCGACGATACTCTTCGTCGTCGGCCAATGCGAGCGCGCCAGCGGGCGTGGATTTACGCAGCTGGTGTAATTTCTTTCCGGGAAAGCTTATCGATAGAGAGGCATCGGATGCGGGCAATTCGCTCAGATCAATGCGACCACTGGCATCGGTGAAGCGCGTAATGCGTCGATTCTCGTCAACGCGGACGCTGATCATGGCGCCGCCCAGGGGACTGCCATCCATATCCGTGACGGTAAGGAGCGATCTTGCGGACGCCTCCGTGGGACCGGCGGAGCCATAAGACTCCGCTTCATCAGCGGCTTTGTCTGCACAACTGGTGATAAGGGGTGCAGCTACCAGAACAGCGAGTAGTTGCTTGAAGAACCCAGCGCGAGGAGTGCTCTTGTGTGGCTGCGATGTGGTGGTCATGTCATTGATTCTTATAGTGTATGGCACCTCGAATCTATCAGGTTATACTGTCTCTACCAAGCGATTGCTAGTGTGAAAGCACTGTCTGGATACCGTCCTGGCTGCTTGCCTGGCCCCCATACTAATAACGGATAAATCGGAGTTGAACGTGACAGTAACCAACTTACTTGAATCCACGGGTCGAACCCATTTCGGAGAGATCCAGAACGTCAACAGTAACCTTTTGGATTGGGAAGAATTAGAGGGTCAGCCGGGCAACTTTATCAAAGTGCTCACGGTAGACGAGAAGCGTCACCGGGTGGATTTTCTATTCCGCCAGGAACCCCACAAGGAGTTCGCCCGCCATACTCACCGCTGCACGGCCGTTGCGCTCACCCTTGAGGGTCTATGGGGCTACCGCGAGGGTGAGGAGATGCATTTTCCAGGTACGTTTTCTTACGAGCCTCCGGGCAGTGCTCACACGCCCTATTCCTCCGAGCAGGGCATGACCGTCTATGCGAGCTTCCAGGGCACAGGTCCAGAAATGCTTGATATTCTCGACGATGATGACAACGTCATCGACGTACTTACTCTGGATTTCTTCAAGCAGTATTATCGTCCCGCAGCTTGAGTAGGTATCACTGATTTGTTGTGCTGAGAAGTCAGCTAGGTAAGGTGACGCTTAGCGGTTGGTGATTCGGGTAGCGGCTGCTTTACTCGCATCGCTACGAATCGAAACGGAATATCATTATCCTCAAAATCGGAAGGTTGTGGCGCGTATTGTTGAATTGCATCTATCGCCCCTCCTTGTCTCTCTTGATGACACAAGCCGTCAGGAGGACCGTGGTTTGCTTGCTTGCTATAGTCCTGAACCGATGAGATGCAACATGGAGCTATTCTTGTCGCCGACCGACTAAACAGTCTTCTATCGGGAGACATCTTCTTCATGGGGGGACTTGTCCACCATATCGATTGAACTGGGGTATACGCATATGCTCAATAAGAAAAATGTCTTTGCATCCGGGCTTATGGTTTGTGGCTTAGCGTTCGCAAACGCTGTCCTTGCCCAGCCGCCTGTCCAGCCGCTCACGTTTTTTCTGACCAGCGCAGGGTCCGGCGATGGCGGTAATCTAGGAGGTCTGAAGGGGGCTGATGCCATTTGCCAGAATTTGGCCGGGACCGTTGATGGTGGCGATTTTACCTGGCGTGCCTATCTCAGTACCCAGGGAGAGGGCGCCGTAAACGCGCGTGACAGAGTCGGGTCGGGTCCTTGGTTTAACGCCAAGGGGAACCGTATTGCGGCTGACGTCAATGAGCTTCACAGCGTGCTAAATCGGGTCAGTGCTTTTACCGCAGTCGACGAACGAGGTCGAACAATACCCGGCAGCGGCTATTCCCCAAACCGGCATGACATTCTCACGGGTTCCCAGACGGACGGTACCGCCTATCCTGATGGCGACGACATGAGCTGCAATAACTGGACTAGCAATTCCGATACTGGCAAAGCCCGCGTTGGTCACCATGACTACGCGGCATGGAACTCGGCTCATGATTCCAGGGGTTGCAGTCAGGCTGCGCTTATCAGCTCTGGCGGTGATGGTTTGTTTTACTGCTTCGCAGTGCAGGATTGAATCCTGGGCGCCGAAGTAAGCCGCCCCAATCTGCGAGCGCGCGGCGCTGGATTGGCTGTAAGGAAAACATGCTGTTCTTTAACTGTGTGTGGGCAGCGTTTGATCAACTACCTCATCGTCACCGTGCTCTGCTTGAGCAGTACCCTTCACGCCGGCCGCAATAGAGTTACGAGCATGTATAGCTCAAGTGGAGTCGCGTAACTCCACTTCAAACGAAGTGCCGCCACCGGCGCGGGGCAGACACTGCACCTCACCGCCGTGACGACGCGCGATTTTGCGCACTAGCGATAGACCCAAGCCAACGTGTCGCTCGCCATTGGAACTTTGCTCTTCGAGGGCTTCGGATCGATAGAACGGCTCAAAGATGCGATCCCGCTTTTTTTCGGGTACTCCGGGACCTTGGTCGGCGACTGTAAGTACCGCTACTCCAGCTTTTTTTCGGACGCACTGATGCCTCCACTGCAGAGCCCGACGCGTACCGCCGTGCGTTTTGCAGCAGGTTGCGTATTAAGCGACGCAGCAATCGCGGATCCCCTCGAACGACTGTGGCTTCGCCGCTCACCAGGGCGTCCGTGCGTGAAGCCTCCTCAGCGAGAAGGGCCAATAGGTCGACGTTCTCGCTGCGCTCCAGTCGATCTATGGTGTCCAGACGAGTTGCCAAAAGCAGCTCCCCGATCATTTCGTCCAACTCGGCAATGTCCTGAGAAAATCGCTTGCGCAGTTCAGGTTGCTGGTCGGTCTTTAGTAACTCCAGACCGATCCGCATGCGGGCGAGGGGGGGGTGCGTATCTCGTGGGATACCCCGGCAAGGACCTGCTGCTGTGCGGTAACCAGATGCGCAATACGATCTGCAGCATTATTAAAGCTGAGCGCGAGCTCGGCCACTTCGTCCTTACCCTCTATTTCGACCCGCGTTGATAGATCACCGGCGCCGAGTGCTTCTACGCGCGACTGCAAGCGCTGCAGTCGTCGCGTGATACGTCGGGCAACGGGAAACGCGCCGAGTGCGATGGCGACCGCGAGCAAACTGATTATTGCAAATAGCGGACCCGGTCTCGCTACTCAGGACATCACGCCCTACGGGAATGGTTTGGATCATGTGAACAGCATTCTCCAACCGGCTACTGCTACTTCAGCGCCGGTCGTGGGGGTCGCTTTAACTGCGGAAATAGCTGTCCCCGGATGCGCAACCGGTGCAACCCGGGAAATCGACATCGAGGCGGCATCGCGTTTTTGTATTGAAGTCGCCAAGGGATTTGGTGCGGGTGCATGCGGCTTTTACGATCCTGCGAACTTCAAGCTGCTCATGAAGCTTTATGGACCCATGCATGCGCTTCAAACAAACGGTCAAATTATGATCGAGTCCGATGAACGCGGGGATCAGTCAAGCCAGTAAGTCATCCTGAGTAAAAAACGATGTCAGCGTGCACGCTCGCCACACACCCGCGTTGCGCAGAGCGTGGGAGATCGTTAAGGTCAACCACGCTGAAGCGCTGGTCAATATCGAAAGGCATGGAATGCACGTCCGTATCGCATATCTGCGTCCAAATTTTCTCTAGATGCTGCATGTACCGTTCGGGCTGGACGATGGAATAGACAAGTCCCGATTCCACCAGAAGTTGCTCCGCCTGAAGCTTCAGCCGGTGGTGGCGAATATCCCGGAGTAGGGGGTGCATTACAGAATAGTAAACAAACCGGGACTCACCCTTTCGCTTGGCGGCGTCTACAAATCGGCCGGTAATCTCAACCTCATTCGGATGAACACACGCGCTTTAGCACCGGCGGTCACGGGTGCACAGAGAACGGCTCGCCCTGTTCTTCCATTGGCGCCGGTGAGTAGTACCGTCATGATGTGATTCCCGAGTGTGAGGGACTGTCTTAAGGACGCAGTACGCTAACCCAGCAGCCAGTGCTTTGTCCCATCGTTAAGTAAGGCTGCGCTCCTGGTCACAATTCCAGAGAGCTCGTGCGCACCCGACTCCTGGGCGCCGTGAGGCCAAACTGAGTAAAAAATGAGGCAAGAAACAACTCCTTGTGAGGTTGTTTCAGCTATTGATATTGGCTCATGGCAATATGCAACGCTAGCATTGCGATGACTTGTTAGGCCACACGGCCACTAACAGCCGTCGAGAACACTATCCGTGCCGCATGTTTGACGACATGCCTAAAGACCCAAAATATTAAACGTTTACCATCGTTTATCAGGACACATGTTCTCGAACGTTTCGGAGACAGGCTTGCGAGATGAACTACGCGGCTCCCAAATGACGACCCAGTACCTCTGCGAGTTGCTCCCGCGTATAAGGCTTGGCTTGATGGTCATCCATGCCCGCGGCGAGGCAGCGTGCCCGGTCTTCCAGCAGTGCGTTTGCGGTTAGACCAATGACTGGCAGTGTCATCCCCATCTGCCTCATGCGACTTGTCGCCTCCAAGCCGTCCATTCCTGGCATCTGGCAGTCCATGAGCACCAGATCGATATGCGTGGATTCCAATATGCTCAGACCTTTTTCTGCCGACTCCGCAATCAGTGGCGAATAACCGAAACTCGACAGCATGCCCGTCGCTACCAGCGCATTCACGCGATTGTCTTCAACCACCAGGATAGTCGCCGGTGGCAGCGCAATATCCCCGTCAGGGTTTTCTAGAGACAGAGTGGGTGCTTCGGCTTCTGGCAGACGCAGCGTCAAAGTGAAGGTACTGCCAGATCCATATTCGCTCTCAACACTGAGTGTTCCGCCAAGTAGCTTGGCCAGCTCGTTGCTGATTGGAAGCCCGAGGCCCGTTCCGCCAAAACGCCGGTTTGCGGTGTCCTCCACCTGCTTAAACGATTGGAAAATAGTATGCAGACTCTCGGGCCGCATACCGATACCGGAGTCCTTCACAGAAATCGCCCAGACATCTGCTTCCTCGGTTGCTGAGATGCTGACGACAACCTCACCCTCGAGGGTGAATTTCACAGCGTTGCTGATCAGATTGGTAAGTATCTGGCGTATTCTGGACGCATCGACACTAATGAAGGTAGGCAGCGTCTCGTGTTGCTGTAAAGTCAGGCGGATATCGCGTTCTCGCGCCTGGCCTTCGAATAGAGTTAATGTACTTCGAACAAGGTGAGCAAAATCGACGGGTTCTGGCGAGACACGCATTTTCCCCGCCTGTATTTTTGATAGGTCCAATACATCATTCACGATCGAGAGCAGCGTATGGCCGCTGTCCCTGACGGTTCGCAGCATGCCCTCCTGAATCTCGCTCAGGCCGGTTTCCTCAAGCAATTCGGCCATGCCCAAAATACCGTTGAGCGGTGTTCTTATTTCGTGGGACATGTTCGCCAGAAACCGGCTCTTTGCATTGTTCGCCGCTTCGGCGTTTTCTTTGGCGGCCTCCAGATCCTCCGTGCGACGCGCAACCTCGGCCTCCAAAGCCTCGCCGTGCTGCTGCAGCACCGTCTCCTGGGCCGAGAGTCTTTCCACAGCTTCT
Organism: Congregibacter sp.; assembly: GCA_045105635.1. Classification (GTDB taxonomy): domain Bacteria; phylum Pseudomonadota; class Gammaproteobacteria; order Pseudomonadales; family Halieaceae; genus Congregibacter. Next base: position 184,571 of record JBGCDU010000003.1, on the reverse strand, counting down.
GATAATGCTTTACGCGATCGATAGAGGCTACGCTGAATCGCATTGGTGTGCATGCCCAGACGCGTGTTGGTAAAAAGCAGCAGCAGTATGACTGTCACCAAGACAAGAACCTGAGGGATTGTGTCTGTAGGTAAAGCCTGCCATCCATGGGCCGAAATGCATATGAGGAGGCCCACGCCGGTCATGGTCATATTCAGCATGACTTGGCGCCAGGTCATTACCGTGGCACCAAATGAAAAGATGAAGAACAAGGTCATGCTTAGATAGAGGGTCAGCTGTGGATACATATAAATGAACACCGTCGCCAGAACGATGTTAAACGGCACCTGCGTCGAGCCGGTACTGAGAAATCTCAGGTAGCGATTATTCATCGTCACGAAAGCAAGCGCGTAGTAAGTGAGTCCCGTTGCAGCGAAAAGCGGTCCTGTCCAGGGACGCACTTCGGCGCCGGACAGCCAGAACACGAACATGATGACGCCTGAGAAAACAAAGTGCGACGCCGCTTCAAGCACGCCTGCACGTCGGCTGCTCAGGCGGCGTATGGGTTTCGCTTCGTCCGGGAGTTTGGTTGTAGTAAAGCTCATGCTCCTGATAGCGACAAACATGAGCCCACGCTTTAGCTTTGACGCAGATTTACTCGTGAGCCAGGTACTGGCACAATCGCCAGTCGAGCAGTCTTCACATTCGGAGCGAGGCAGGCGGGTTACTGGCAAGCAATATGATTTCGGGCGCAGCATTAAATGGAGGTTTTCCGATCACCGTGGCACCGGTGTCGTACTCTATTGCGCCTGTCAACGCGGATCTTGAGCCGCAGAGCGCTGCTTCGGACGATTCGCTTTCTCGGGATGACGCTCAAAGCGGCAGCGCCAATACAGAGAATGACAATCTCAAACCGGGCAACCAGAGAACAGATCGAGAGGGCTCTACTCGCGATGTGGTCAACGGCCTCGAGCAAGAAGAAATCAAGCTGGTGCGTGAGCTCGCCGCGCGTGATCGCGAAGTCCGCGCTCATGAACAGGCGCATGCCAATGTGGGTGGTCGCTATGCGGGTAGTCCGACCTACAGTTTCCAGAAAGGCCCCGACGGTCGGCAATATGCCGTAGGTGGTGAGGTTTCTATCGATGTGTCGCCCGTGCCGGGCGATCCGCAGGCAACCATCGACAAAGCGCGCATAGTGCGTCGCGCGGCATTGGCGCCTGCACAGCCCTCGTCGCAAGATAGGGCCGTTGCGGCCGAGGCTACCGCCATTCAGCAGCAGGCCAGCGCAGAGCTACTTGCTCAAATTGCGGAAGCCCGCTCGGCGGAAGGAAGCGCGGAGCGAATTGGTGCGAGTGGCGAAGTTGGTGCGAGTGGCGAAACTGGCGAAACTGGCGAAACTGGCGAAAGTGGCGAAGTTGGTGCGAATCGTGACGCTGGTGATGGACGTGATGGACGTGATGGACGCGAGAGCGGTGGGCGCAGCGAGGAGCGCTCTACGGCGTCCGGGATGTATTACCAACCGATTGATGCATGGGCTTAGTAAAAACCTGTTCGGGAGCTGAGTCTTCTGGCGTACTTTTCCCGCGAGACGGCAGCAATTTCTAGACAGCCGACTGCCGCACCGCTCCAGGCCCCACACCGATCACGCGCTTGAATGCTTTTGCAAACGCCGCTTCGCTCTCGTAACCGCTACGGTCGGCGACCTCCAGGACTGGCAGCTTCTCTTCATCAAGCAGGTTGTAGGCGATCTGCATCCGCCACCGGGTCAGGTATTCCATAGGGCTCTCGCCCAGCAGCGACTTAAAGCGTGCGGCAAAGGCCGAGCGCGACATCGCCGCCATCGCCGCGAGCTTATCTACAGACCATTTTGCGTTAGGCTCCGCCTGCATGGATACGAGTGCTTTGTGGATTTTCTGATCTCGCAGCGCCGCCGCCATACCGATGTCGCTTTTCTCCATATGCTCCCGCAGGATGATGACAAACAGCGCTTCGGCGAGTCGATCGACCACGGCTTCTTTGCCCGCGCTGGTACGCAGCGACTCGACGATCATCAGATCCATGAGCGTGGCAATACTGCCATCGGTCCTCTTGCGCTGGATCACCACGGCATCTGGCAGAATGTCCAGCAGCGAAGAAGCCGCATTCTGCGCGAAGTGGAAGTAGCCGCAGATCAGGCCAACCCCGTTGTCCTGGAGCCCCTCCTCATAGCTGACGGCCGTTTGCTGATTGCTCGGCACCTTGCACTCCGCTAGGTTGCTGAGCAGATGATAGCTGTCGCGGGGAAAGAGCACGCAATCGCCTTTTTCCAGGTAGACAGTGCCGCCCAGATCATCGCTGTGAATGTAGGCATCGGCGTGCGCAACAATATGAAAACTGGCTTTGCCCGTTCCGGAGGTATCAATCGCCCAATCGCCGCAGTACTGAGCGTTGTTGATCACATCCGTCTTCAGGCGGAAGGTCGCGAGCAATTGATTTAGCGCGTCCAAGCTTTGGATTCTCCCGCTGCTAAGCAGTTTGGATGATCGGACATAAAGCCCGGCGTCTGGAGCATGTTGCCACAGGCTCCAGATTGCTTAAATGACCTCCATGGCCTGGCCATTCAAATTAAACGGACAAAGGATTTACTAGTATGAAGAACATAATCTTAGCCGCATCTCTGGCCGTTTTTGCTGCCCTGCTCTCAGTTCACGCGCAAGCCGTGGAAGTAGCTACCGGTAGCCTGCAAGGGGCGTTCTCCTCCTGGGGCAAGTCGTCGCTGCAGGGCGATTGGACGATCGTCGAAGACGCTGGAGATTACTACATCGAGCTGGGCGACAACTTCAGAGCCAAAAAGGGCCCGGATGTGAAGATCTTCCTGTCGCCGACCCCTTCGGCCCAGGTCACCGGCGACAACGCCTTGAATGGCAGCGTGTTTGTCGAGCAGATCTCTGACTTCGACGGCAGCGCCCGCATTGCCATCCCGGCGGGCACCGATATCAGCCAGTTCCAGTCGTTGGTCTTCCACTGTGAGGCCTACTCGAAGCTTTGGGGCAGCTCGCCGCTGCGCTAGACCGTAAATCCGGGCTCGCTGGATATGCCGGTGAGCTGCACCGCAATTTTTTAGGAGACAGAATCATGAGAAACGTCATCATTTGGGCTCCGAGCATCTTCGTCGCCTTCATCTTTGTCCAGTCCATGTTCTTTAAGTTTTCCGGTGCGAAAGAGACCATCATCATCTTCGGTACGATCGCAAGCTGGATGAGCAGCATCGGCATGCCAGCGCTTGTGTCCGATCTGTTCGGTGAGTTCGGCGCCTCCGGTGTTGGCATAGTGGAGCTGGTCGCAGCGGTGTTTATTCTGATCCCTGCTACTCGCGTCGTGGGTTCGGGTCTCAGCCTGGTCGTGATCAGCGGCGCTATCATGGTCATCAGTCGGTACTCGAAGCTCCCCCTCACCTATAGTTAGAGTGTGCAGGTGTTGCAGTGCGGCGTGCATCATTGCGATTCAAGACAGGTCTGGACCCAGGATTCGCGCTTCCAGAGTACATTGGTGAATCTATGCACCTATATTCAACACGGCTTATATTCAACACGGCTTAGTTAGATAGCGGTCTGCTTTTTAGCAGGGGTAGTCTTATTTCAGGGGCGATGCACGTGAACGTGTCTCGTGCGGGACTTGCCCAAGGGTTTCGTGGCCAGGACCAGATCGTCTGCCCGCACATCGATTGCCAGAGCCTGAATATCGTGTGCGAATTCCTGGAACAGCAGGCTCCGTGGTGACGAGTTTCGCCATGCCAAAGCATGCGTGCGAAACACGTTTTCTCCATGTATGGTTTTGACACGCAGTTCCCGGGGTTGATGAATCTCAGAACGGATATACAGCGCCGGGAGAAAAGCGATTCCCATACCCATCACAACCATTTGTCGCAGCGTGTCTAAACTGGTGCCTTCATAATCCCGCATCATCGACGCGCCCAAACGTTCGCAAAGCTCTTTGATTTGCTGATGAAAGTGATGGTGTTCGTCGATGGTCAGAACCGATTCGTTCTCGAGATCCCGGCGGTGTATGGTTTTTTCCTCCGCCAGTCGATGATCCGCCGGGACGACTAGCTTGAGTTCTTCGTGAAACAGAGGTTTTACCGTGAGGCCGGCACCCTCAACGGGAAGCGATGTCAGTATGAGGTCGTAGTCACCGGCAATTAAGCCAGCTTCCAGGTAACTGGGGGCCTGTTCCCGTAGATGCAGCTTTAATGCCGCATGGCGTCGATGAATATGTGGCAGTACGTGCGGCAGAAGATAGGGGCCGATCGTTGGCGCCACGCCCAATTTGAACGTCCCGCTGGGTCCATTTGCCAGAGCGGTAGCGCGTTCACAAAGGATCGCCATTTGCTCAAGGGTGTGCCGGGCATCGGGTAGCAATTCCCGTCCGGCGGGTGTCAGCTTGGTACCCGCGCGGGAGCGCTCAAGGAGCTGCAACCCCAGCCCTGACTCAAGGGCGAGAATCTGATGGGTCAGCGTTGGCTGACTGACCCGCAGTTGTGCCGCTGCCTTGCGAAAGTTGAGAGACGTTGCAACCGCGACAAAGTACTGCAGCTGGCGGAATGTCGGTGATATCAAATTCACGTGAATGCGCTCCTCCTGCATTTAAAGAGGATAAATCCACTGATTAAAATTATCTATCAGATTATTTCGCAAATAGGCATATAGGTAATCAAGAAGGTCTGTTAGTCTCGCCCGCGCAAACATCGAGACGCAGCCGGTCGGCTACAAGGTTTATCCTGAGACCGGTCGCGAGACTTATACCGATACCTGTCACGAGAGGTGAGTTTTTTGGACATCGCACGTAACATTCGTCATGACCTCCCTGCGGGGATCGTCGTGCTATTTGTGGCCGTTCCCCTGTGTCTAGGTATCGCGCTAGCCAGCGGTGCGCCGCTGTTTGCAGGACTTATTGCAGGAATTGTAGGCGGCCTTGTCGTAGGCTTGCTCAGCCGTTCGGCACTGGGCGTGTCGGGCCCCGCTGCGGGCCTGGCTGTGATCGTGTTTGAATCTATCCAGGTATTGGGTAGCTTTCAAACATTCCTTCTTGCAGTTGTTATCGCCGGGCTTATACAAATCGTGCTTGGGTTTGCGAAAGCGGGCGTGCTGGGTTATTTCTTTCCGTCTGCTGCTGTCAAAGGCATGCTTTCGGGCATTGGCCTGTTGATCATACTCAAGCAAATTCCGCACGCTCTCGGCTGGGACTCCGACCCGATAGGCGATCTTCAGTTCTCGCAGCCCGATGGCGAAAATACGGTTTCTGGCATAGCGCAGGCCCTACAGCACATTGAGCCCGGTGCAGTGGTGGTATCTACGTTGGCGCTTGCGATTATCATCTTTTGGGATCAGGTGCTGGGCTCGCGAGGCAAATTCTTCCGCCTCCTGCAGGGCCCGGTGGTGGCGGTGCTGTTTGGTATTGCCTACCAGCTGGTTATGCAATCCGTGGCACCTGGATGGGCGCTGGGTCCAGAGCATCTCGTCGTAGTGCCAGTGTTTGACGATTTCGCTGCATTGAAGGAAGTGTTCGTCGGGCCGGACTGGTCACAGCTCACTAACCCGGTCATTTACACCGTTGCTGCGACGATAGCGGTCGTCGCGAGTCTCGAGACCCTTCTGTGCCTTGAAGCGACGGACAAACTCGATCCGCAAAAACGTGTCACTCCAGCGAACCGCGAGCTGCTTGCACAAGGTGCGGGCAACACGATCTCCGGCTTGTTGGGCGGCCTCCCGATAACGCAGGTTATTGTTCGCAGCTCAGCGAATATTCAGTCCGGGGCCCAATCAAAACTGTCGGCGATTATCCACGGCCTGTTGTTGCTGGTGTTTACGATTGCCTTGCCAAAAATGCTGAACCTTATCCCTCTGTCTGTTTTGGCGAGTGTGCTGTTTGTAGTCGGCTACAAACTGGCCAAGCCATCATTGTTTGTCGCTATGTATCGCCTTGGGCCCCAGCAGTTCGTGCCGTTTATGGTAACGATAATTGGAATTATCACTACCGATCTACTTACCGGCGTGTTTCTCGGGGTGGCAGTGGCTGTGATTTTTATTCTGTACCGAAGCTATCGGAATTCGCATTTCCTGCATACTACGACGCAAGACAACCCGGGCGAGAGGCATACGGTTCGCATCAAACTGGCCGAAGAAGTTACCTTTCTGAACCGCGGAGCGATCTTGCGCGAATTGAGCGAAATCCCGGACAACTCTATTGTTGTCATCGATCAAGAGGATACGGTGTCCATGGACAACGATGTGGTTGAGGTCATAGAAGACTTCGAGATATCTGCCAAGAGTCGCGACATAATTGTACAGCGCTTACATCCTTCGGCCTTGGCGTAGCAAAACCATTCTAATAACCTTGCTCAATCAGGAGTAAAGCATGCATACGCACAGTAAAAATTCTCAGGACTTGTTAACACCATCAGACGCACTGCAATTCCTGAAAGAGGGGAATGGTCGGTTCTGTCAAAACCTGAAGGCGAACCGAGACCTGTTAAAGCAAGTGAACGAAACGCGCGATGGTCAGTGGCCGTTCGCCGCGATCCTCAGCTGCATAGATTCACGAGCTTCGGTGGAGCTTATTTTTGACCAGGGACTCGGGGATGTTTTCAGTGTGCGTATCGCCGGAAATTTCGTTAACGACGACATTCTGGGTAGCCTCGAATTCGCCTGTGCTGTCGCAGGAGCCAAACTCGTTGTGGTTCTGGGTCACTCCGCTTGCGGCGCGATAAAAGGCGCCTGTGACCACGTGGAGCTCGGCAACCTTACACAATTGCTCGCGAAGATCGCGCCAGCAGTAGACGCCGTGTCACCAGGCTACGAGGCCGATGCCTGCCACTCTGGCAATGATGAGTTCGTGGAGCGTGTTGCACACGAGAACGTCGCGCAAACCGTCGCAGCCATCGCTGAGAGAAGCGCGGTCCTCAAAGACATGCGGGACAAGGGCGATATCGATATTGTCGGCGGTATGTACGACATCACAAGCGGTGCGGTCACCTTTATCGACTAGTGATGACCTAGCGGGGCTTGTTGAGGCTTCAGCGCTCAGAATTACAGGGCGCTCGTAGTTGAATGCAACGCGATAGTGCCCCGAGATAGTGCCCCGCGATGGGAATCTAACCGGCCTCCTGACTCCGCAGCATCAGCACCAGCGCTTGCGCATGCTCCGCGGCTTCTACGCCAAGGGGCGTCAGGAAGCCACCGTCTTCCAGCGTGATAATGTTTTTTGCGAACAGGCGTTTTGCTGCCGCAATACGTTCGGGCGCGGCAGCGTGGTGGATTTTCAGTCCCTCCTGTGTGTTGTGTAGGTCAAAGAGATTGAGCAACTCAATCTCCTCCAAGAATTCGGCATTCAAGTGCATAGTGATCCTTTATTATTGGTCGACTAAAGCAGTTTGCAGTATAGGGAATTGTGGCTATATTCTCACACCGGAAGTATCCGCACGCCCCTTGCTGACCGCGCACATGAGATACCTGTCCAATTACCGTTTAGGCAGCTGCGCCCGAAATTCCCCCTAACAATCGGCACTGATCTACAGAATCCTGCAGTCTATCGCAAACGACTCCCGCGCAGGTTCATGTGCGTGTAGCTTGCACAAGCTGTGATCAAAGGGATGCTGGTCTGAGCCGTGAATTCGCTAAAAACAAGTTGGATTGAGATGTTTGCGCATCATCGGTTGGCGGCAAACCTACTGATGGTGCTGCTCCTCATGGCGGGTATCTGGGGCGCGGTCAAGATCAAGGTTCAGATGAATCCGGAGCAGACCTGGAACGTTGCCGAGATTGAACTGCGCTGGCCGGGAGCTTCGGCCGAAGACATGGAAAAGCTAGTCACCAACCCGGTGGAGTACCAGCTACGCGGTATTGAGCGGCTTGAGCTCCTGCGCTCCTGGACGCGCAACGGTGCGTCCTGGATTCAGCTGCGCTTTGATCGCGGTATTGATATCAATGCTTCAGTCGATTCCATCAAGCAGCGCATTGCGTTGGTGCGTGATTTGCCTGTCGATCTTGAGCCCCCCAGCGTCGTAGTGGATCGCTGGTACGAGACCGTTGCCGCAGTGTTCCTGACCGGGCCCGATGATTTCACTGAACTCGCCCCGCTTGCTTATGAGGCCGAGCGTCAGCTTCGCGCGCTGGGGGCTGATGTTGTGGAGCTGCGTGGGCTACCGCGCGAAGAGATTGCCATTGAAATAGACGGGCTGACGCTGGTGGAAATGAACGCTGGCATAGCTGATATAGCCCAGGCTATCGCCAGTCTCAGTCGCGATACCCCTGCGGGCACGATTGGCGCGGGGCAGAACCGTCGCCAGATACGCTCCATGGATCAACAGCGCAGCGCGCGCGGCTTTGAGCAAATGCCAATCGCCTCAACGCAAGGCGACCAACTAGCACAGCTGGGCGATGTTGCTCATATCGAGCGCCGAGCCATCGAAAATCAGCGCTATTCACTGATTGATGGCGCACCCGCCGTAGAGCTCCGCGTGCGTCGCGGTTCCAACTCCGATACTTTGGATGCGGCAAAGGTAATCAAGACCTGGCGTGCAGAAAACGAAGACGCACTTGAGGCCAATGGTGTCGAGGTCAAGGTATTTATTGAGGCCTGGCGCTTTGCCGCAGACACTATGGGGCTGGTTCTGAAAAACGGCGTTTCCGGTCTTTGTCTCGTGCTTGCGATGCTGTTTCTGTTTCTTAATCTGCGCGTGGCCGGGTGGGTGGCCCTGGGTGTTCCCGTGTCCTTCGCGGGCGCACTACTGCTGTTCTACGGGTTTGGCGGCAGTTTGAACTTGCTGTCCATGATTGGTCTGGTGATGGCGCTGGGTATTGTGGTGGACGACGCCATCGTCGTCGGTGAACACTCGCTCTGGCAGTTTGAACAGGGTCTGAGTCCAGAGGACGCGGCGACCACCGGCGCGCGGCGCATGTTTGCGCCCATTGTGGCCTCCAGTCTCACGACCATGGCGGCATTTCTGCCCCTGGTGCTGGTCAATAGCGACGATATCCGCGAAATACCAATTCTGATGCTGTGTGTGATCCTCGCTTCATTGGTGGAGTGCTTCCTGATCATGCCCGGGCATCTCAAGCACTCATTCACCCGCATGGCGAAGGAACAGGGTCGCGTCCCGCCTCTGCGTCGTGCTTTCGATGAACGCTTCGCAAGCTTCCGGGAAAACCGGGTCCTGCCGTTGCTGCGCTGGTGCCTCGCTCACCGCCGCGTAGCGATCACCGCAGCCAGCAGCGCGTTTTTGTTTGCCGCTAGCCTGGTCGTCATGAACTTCGTGAAATTTGACCTGAACCTCAACATCAACTTTGAATTCGCCGAGGCCAACATTCAGTTCACGGCTGATGCTACCGATGAGCAGCGTCAAACTTATCTGCAAGCCATGGAACGCCAGGTGGATGCGGCCGATGCGCATTTCGGCGGCGGCAATATTGTCGCGCGCTGGGTGCAGCGAAATGGCGCGACAATCAGCCGTGATCGCCGTGACGGGCCGGAGTTCGCCAGCCTGTTCGTCGAGCTGAGCTCACCGGAGTCACGCAACGTGACGCTCGCTGCATTCTTGAATTATTGGCAATCGTCTATCCCCGATTCGCCGATCGTGGAGCAACTGCAGATCGAGCAGGGCGACCAAGCCTGGCCCGAGATTGAGCTGACTTTCAGCGGGGCAGACTCGGTCGCTCTGAAAGGGGCAGCGGATGATCTTGCAGCGGTGATGCGAGGCATGCCCGGCGTAAACAACGTGCACGATGATCTTCCCTACGGTCGGGATCAGTGGGTGTTCCATCTGACGCCAGAGGGTCGCGCCCTGGGTCTGAATGCCACGCAGCTGGGTCGCCAGGTACGCACAGCCTTTGAAGGGGAGCGCGTGCAGCTGTTTACCGAAGGGGATGCGGAGTTGGAAGTACGCGTATCGCTACCGCGCGAAGAGCGTCACCGCCTTACCACGCTGGCGCGCTTGCCTATTGTTGCGCCCAACGGCGAGATGCTGCCCTTGTCCACCGTGGCGAAGATCGAGAGCCGTCGCGGTATCGACAAGATCAATCATGTGAACGGCGTGCCGGCGGTCGCAGTGCGCGCCTATCCAGACAAATCGATCACTACTGCCGATGCAGTCATCAAGGAGCTTGAAGCAGAGGTTATTCCGGCAATTGCGCGTGAATGGGGGGTCAGCGCCGGGAAAGGGTTCTGGGCCGATTCTCAGAGTAAGTTGCTGCGCGAGCTATTCCTTGGATTTTTGATCACCCTCGCACTCATCTACATCATCCTCGCCTGGATACTGCACTCTTTGTCCTGGCCGCTGGCGATTATGTTTGCTATTCCCTTTGGACTTACAGGTGCTCTCATGGGGCTTTGGATCATGGGATTCAACATCACGCCACTCGCCTTTCTCGGCATCTTTACCCTCACGGGTGTGATCGTGAACGACTCGATCATTCTTGTTACTGCTTATCGAGACCACCGTCAGGACGGGCTGGATGCGGATCAGGCCATTATCGAAGCGGTAAGACAGCGTCTGCGTCCGGTGCTCCTTACGTCTCTGACGACGGGTTTAGGGCTGGTGCCTATGATGCTGGAAACGTCACTTATGGGTGCGACCTTTATCCCCCTCGCCACCGTTATCTGCTTTGGCATGCTCTACGGCACCGTTCTGATCCTGCTGGTGATTCCCGCGATTCTTTCGGCGCTGGAAACCTGCAAACACAGCTGGCACAAACTCGGTGCACGCGCCGAGGCACTTAAAACCCCAACTCTGGGAGTACGATCCCTATGAAACCTCTTTTGGCTGCATTTTCACGTCCGTTTGGGGGCCTGCTGCGCTGGCTGCGTGGGAGTTTACTCGGGCGTTACGTTCGTGCGCTGTCCAGCTCTGCGCGCATGAGCCTTGCTGTTCTGGGTGGTCTGGCGGTCGCTATTCTTGGTCTGAGTGCATTTTCGGATCCCGAGGTGAAGGTGGATGCGACGCCCGAGGCCATTCCTGTGGTGGCTCGCCCGGCCCACCCGCGGGCCCTGGCGCCAGAGATTCATGTGTTCGGACGGGTAGAGAACCCCAATACCACCGAACTGCGAGCCGCGACGCTGGCCTATGTGAGCGAGGTCAACGTGCGTGAAGGGCAGGCGGTGGCCGCGGGCGACGTGCTGATGCGTCTTGATGATCGTGATGCTCAGTTGTCAGTGCAGCGCGCAGAGGCTGCACTGGCAGAAGCGCGGGGAGAGCACTCGCGGGTTATCGCCCAGCAAAAATCTGAAGCAAAAAATTTGACGCATCAGCGCCGGCTGTTTCAGCTGACCGTGCAGAAGCAGGAGCGCTTTCGTACCTTGTTCAGCAAGGGCCAGATTTCGGCAACGGACTTCGATGATCTCGAACAGCAGCGCATTCAAATGGAGATGGCACTCAACGGGCAGGAGATGCTGTTGGCTAGTCATGCCGCTCAGCGAGCTTCTTCCGAGGCCCGGGTCAAACGTGCAGAGGCGGACTGGCAGGGCAGTATGTTGAACCTGGAACGTCTGGCTCTGGTTGCGCCTTTCGATGGAACGATCATCCAGTTGAATGCGGCCATCGGTGCACGTATCGATCCCGGCCAGACCGTAATGACCCTGTTCAACGCGGACTCGCAGCAAGTGCGGGTCTCTTTACCCGAGCGTGATGCGAGCGCCTTGCAGACTGCTCAGGCAAATGGCGAAGTGGTGACCGCGACGGCGCGAGTTGCAGACCGCTGGGTGACCCTGGATCTGCTCGATATCGGGTCGGAGGTACGCAGCGGAAGGGCGGGCACGGACGTGATTTTTGCCGCTCCCAATAACACTGAGTTGGCGCTGGGTCGCGCTGTGGACGTAAAGATTACGCTGCCCGCCAGGGACGGCCTGATTGAGGTGCCCCTGCAGGGCGTCTACGCAGACAGGATCGTGTACACCGTGGAGAGCGATATGCTCAAGGCGATCAATGTCGAGCGCGTGGGTATTCGGGAAGATGAGGCGGGCAACATGACGCTGCTGGTCAGAGCTGAAGGGCTCCGCGACGGGGATCCGGTGGTGATTTCCTCTCTCAGCCGCGCGAGTAGCGGAGCGCGGGTCACGGTGCTTGCCAGCGGGGAAGGGGAGACGGCGGTGCCGGGAGAATTACTGGGAACGCCCGAAGCGGTGGCGGCGCGATAATGTCTGTTTGCAGCGCTGTTCGCAGCGAATGTGCTAGTGGGTAATTCGTTTGGCGGTGTCGGTCAGGCTCAGACAGCCGCCAATCAACGACCGAACATACGAACCAGGAGTGTTGCCCCGCTTCGCGCCCAGGTGACGTTTATGCATAGATTCTGTATGCCGTGGATGCGTCTGATTCAAGCCTGGTTCTGATTAATCGTTCGTCACAATTGACGTGGAACGACCCTCACTGTGTCCGTACTCTTTTCCCGTAGTCTGCAAGCTGTGCACTGGCAGTTGTCGAAGCACACGGCTTTAGACCAACTACTTGGAAATCCCTACAAACCGGAGAGAACCGCTATGAAGAGTATTTGTATACTGTCACCGCCACCGTTTCAGCGAGCGTCTTCACCAATCCCGCACCAAACGCAAATCGGCAATCGTGTTCAGCGCGTAGAGCGCGTAGAGCGCGTAGATCGCGTAGATCGCGTAGAGGAGGATCAGAGTCTCGTTGAGCTCACCGATGATGAACTTTCCGCCGTGAGCGGTGGGGCGCGCACGGACATGCAAATGCCGATGCGCGCCTACCGACAGATAGTCCGTGGACCTCTTCGCCCTGTGTGTCGCTTTGGCGACTGCGCTCCACGCGTGTGGCCGTTGCCAGGGGTTCGCTAGACCTGCTATTGAGGTCTTAGGTCCACCCCCGGGTTCGTGCCGGACTTAGAAATTCATCTTCACCCGGGCATACACGAGGCGACCACGGGGGTCGTGGTGCTTGGGATCGTAGCTGAAGTTCGATGCGTCGTAGACTTGGGGCGGCAACTCGTCAAAAAGGTTCTTGGAGCCGAGCGTGAAGATTGCGTTGTTGTCGCCAAAATCCAAGTTGTACGTGTACTGCAGATCTACCGTAAACCACGAGTCGATGTCCTGGGTGTAGCCCAGGGCAGCAGCGCGCGCGTCTACGGGGCGCGTCGTCTCATAGCCAGACGTATAGAAACCGAGGAGCGCAAGTGTGTGATCACCCATGCTCCAGTCAATCACGCCGCTTACCTTTGTTTCGGGAATTGAGCGGACGAAACTGTCGAAGTTGAAGTAGCCGGCAACATCCTGAACGCCACTGGCGTCAACGCAGCCGCGCTCATTAGCGCCAGTACAGGGGATTTCGTAACTCAGGAAGTGCGTGGCCGTAAGGTTGAAACCGAACTGGCCAAGGCCATCCGTGAGCACAGACCAGTCCACGGCGACGTCGATCCCGTCGGTTTCTACTGTGGACTCGTTCACGTAGTTCGTGATCACGCCCTGGAGCTGGGAGCCTGGACCTGCGAGACGGTTGATGTCCGGGCCGTTTGGATCCGCGTTCAACTTACCTTGGGCGGCTTCGGTAACGATCACGTCTTCGTAGTCAAAACGCCAGTAATCGACGCGGACTGTGAAGTCGTCCGTGGGGCTCCAGATCGCACCCAGATTGAAGTTTGTGGACGTCTCCGGGGTAAGGTCGAGTGTGCCAACTGAGTCCACCCGTACGAAGAGCGCTCCACCGGGATTAAGAGGATCTACAAGGCCTTCAAGATTGGTTTCCTGAGAGTAGAACTGCTGCAGCGAGGGCTCGCGGAACGCCGAGGATGCGGAAGCACGCAGGACCAGCGAATCTGTCGTTTGCCAGCGCACGGCAATCTTCGGGTCCACGCTGCTATCGGATTCAAGGTCCTCGTAGCGCAGCGCGAGATCGACTTCGACCGTATCCGTCAGCGGGATCTTGGCTTCTGCGAACACAGCGTAGGAGGAACGACTTTCGTCGACGGGTATACCGCCTCCGAGGAAGATCAGGTCAACGGGGAGTGCAAAACCTGTGTCTGGATCGATCTGCTGCGTGTAGAGCGGGTCGCGCGAGATCTTGTAGCCTTCTTCTCGCCACTGGGCACCAAAAGCGACGCCCACCGTGCCGGCATCCATTTCGAAGAGGTCGCCACTGAATACAACATCACCTACCAACATGTCGGTGACGCGGTTGGTCCTCGTCTCATAGCTGATGAAATCGATCAGGTCCTGGGAGTTCTGGCTAGGGTCAAAGATATTGAAGGTCTGATCTCCGCTAGCGCCACCTACACCGCTCAGCGCGGCATTGAGACGCGATGTGATCGTATCCGGCTGTCGCGACGTGCGGTCATTCTCTGAGTACGTCAGGGCTGCATACCAGTCCCATCCGGAATCGAAGCTACCGTTAAAGTCGACGGACGCGCGCAAGGTTTCACTGTCGCGGGGCGCTAGCGGCGATGGCGCTTCGGATCCCAGAGGGCGTCCGTACCACAGCACAGGCACATTAAAGGGGCTGCCCGCCTGCCCTGGAAAAATCAGGGGGAAAGACAGGTTGGGGTAAGACGGCGACTGGGGATTGTCGAAGACTTCGTTTTTGGTCCATCCCAGCTCGATCTTCATCGCGACATCGTTGGCAAAATCGTGCGTGAGATTACCGTAAAGCTGCGTCTGCTCTTCCTCGTTAATCAGGTTAAAGCGCGGTCCGAAAAGAAAGCCGCAGCGGGATCCGCCGACCGCTGGGACAAAGGCCGGACCCGGGGTGCCGCCATTGCCTACGCAGTTGGCATCGGGAATTGTCTGGAAAGCACTGAAGTCTCCGGCATAGTCGCCGGTGCCGCTGCCGGGTGCCACGGCAATGAAACTACGACCGAGGGTGCTGAGCGCGTTTTCCGTGGTGAACGGACGGTCAGCGGAGCTTAGAGGGTCCTGCTGCCGAAAGGTAGCTGACAACAGCACGTTAGTACTGTCGCTGATATTGAAGCCTACCAACGCATTCACATCGCTGGTGTTCTGGCTGCTCTCGGAAGTGGTTTGGTAACCACCGGAGAGCTCGAAGCCCTCGAAATCGTCACGCAGGATGAAATTGACCACGCCTGCGACGGCGTCCGAACCGTAGGTTGCCGTTGCGCCCTCCTTGAGGATTTCTACGCGCTCAAGGGCCGCCATGGGGACCGAATTAGTATCGACGAAGACGCTGCCATCGTTGGCGACGGCAGCCGCTACGGTTTGGCGCTTGCCATTGATTAACACCAAAGTGGAGGTGAGACCGAGGCCTCGCAGGTTCACGTTAGAGGTACCCTGCGTTTCACCGGCGGTAAACGAGTCGGGGTTGTTCTCCGCTCCGGAGCTGACCGCTAGCCGACTCGTGAGTTCAGCGATAGTTATGGCGCCGGTTTTCTCGATATAACCCGTATCAAGTACCTCAACCGGACTGGCTTCATTCTCGCCGGTTCCCTTAATGAAGGAGCCGGTAATTAGCACTTCCTCAATCAGACCACTGCCTTGTGCGAAAGCAGTCGATGAAAAGGCGGTACTGATAGCGACGGCGGTGCCGACGGCGAGAGCGATAGGTGAACGACGGAACTGTGGCGCGGTGCGCGACATAACTTACCCTCTTTATTATTAACTAATGGGTTTTATATTTTTGAATGCTAAGGATTGATCACACCCGCATCCTCTGATTTTAGTATAAGCGGAAAGTAGCGTTCCGTTAACAGTGAAATTTTACGGTATTCAGGTAGGTTCCGATACGGGCTGCGCAGTCCATCCCATGTGTCGATTCGGCGACGTGATCGCCACGTGCGTGGGCATTGGCACCGTTTCGCTGGGTGAGCTGTTAAAACCTCTTAGTGTTTTCCCCTAATCATATTTGGCCTTGCCAAGGCTATAAGAGCGCCACACAGGAGCAGTGTCATAAACACTACAAGCCTCACAACGACAGCGGCGGCCACACCTTTTGCAATGCCGAGGCCGAGTTGGCTGGACAGGCCAGCGTAGATCAGTTCGGTGATGCCAAGATTACCCGGCGTAATAGCAACCAGCGTGAGCAGTCGATTCACGGCCACAAAAACGGCACTTGTCGAAAACTCAAGGTGTTCGCTGAGCATTAAGTAGGCGAGCATCAGTCGCAGAATTGCCAACAGTACAGAGCTGCAGACAGTGATCGCACTGATTGTAAAAAGCCTGGGCTGCGTTCGTAAATCAAACAAAGCGTGGACCGTGCGGGCCGTTTGGCAAACAAATTGTTCCAGTCTGCCTCTGCCCTGCCCCGGGCTTGGCGTTGTGTAACGGGCAACGCTGGCCAGGGCGGCTGTGCAGACTAGAAGTAAAAGACAAACAACAAAAAGAACCGGCAGAACCGGCACTTCAGCGATCAACAGCCCGGGCTGCGAGAATGCGAGAGCGGCAATAGCAAGTACTAAAGTGAAGAAAAGCTGCATCCATGCCAGCGTGCCAAATACCGAGGCGATGTCTTGAAGCTTTGCACCTCCACTTTGTTGCAGCATCCGCGCCTTATAAAGCAGTCCGGATTGTGGAACTACCTTATTCAACAGTCGCCCGATGACCAGATAGGTGAACGCTCGTTGTAGCGGGAGTTCCTGCCAGGTCTCTGCCGCCGTCGCGGAAAACCGCAGTGCTTCGAGAAGCAACCGCCCAATACTCAGCAGCATGATTGGAAACAAATACAGCCAATTGAGTGAAGTGAGAAAGGCATAGTCGTCCCAACTTTGTGAAGCATGCTGGTAAAACAGGCCCAAAAGGCCCCCCAGAATAATCAGCCGGAGTAGTGCCAGGCCGCGTGCCAGGGGTTTAGTGGTGTTAGCCAGAAAAAATACTCATGAAGTTGACGAGACACATTAGAAGCCCGGTTGACAGCTTGTGTCGAATCGCGCGGAAATAGGACTTATGCAAGCGAACAATCCTAACAACGCGCACAACACTCGTGCCGCTCGGGCTCCTGTTTTCGTGGTCGGGCTCTCACGCAGCGGCACCAAGCTGCTGCGTGAACTATTAAACCGACACCCTCAGGTACGCATAGCACCCTACGAAAGCCACTTTATACCCGGACTCCTGAAAGCACTTGGAGAAAAGTACCCGACGATCGATGAATCTGCGAGAAACGAGTATATCAGGCGCCTAAAACGCACTGGTTTCTTCAAGAGAATGGCACAGGCCGGGTCTCTCATAGACGATGAGACGCTGCACGCACTGTCGCTTCGCGAGACCTGGCCCGAGGTTGTTGAGGCGCTTTTTCGCCACTATGTAGGCGCGGCGCATTCGGACATTATCTGGGGTGATAAGTCTCCGAGTTACCTGTTTCGTATGCCACAGCTGCTGCAACATTTTCCGAGTGCGAGCTTCGTACACATCATCCGGGATCCCAGAGATCGCGCAGGGTCCGCGCAGGAGGCGTGGGGTGCCAACCCGCTCATCTCTTCCCAGAGATGGCTCGAGGGAATGACCTGCGCAGCGCGATTTTCCGAAGCGGAGCCTCAGCACTACCACGCGTTGCGATACGAAACGCTGGTCACCGATACTGAGCGTGTCATGCGCGATGTCTCCCGGTTTCTGCGCATACCGTTTTCAAGTGAGACATGCACCTTGGCTCGGGCGGTCGAAAATCGTGGGGATCGAACGAATCCGACGCGCAGGCGCAGGGCAGTTTACGCTGGCAATATCGGTCGGCACGGGTCGCGATGGGCTGATTCCGGGTTACGTAGAATTGAAGAAATTGTCTTTCCCATCGCGGGTACCCTGGGGTACGGACCTGAGACTTCACCAACGGTCCATCGGCCGTTGAGTCGGAAAGAATGGCTGCTTTACCTTGTAGGGCATCACCTTGCCGGCCTCAAACCATTTGTGAGTCGCTGGAGTCTGGTGGAAGGCGTCAAACAGGCATGGCAGAGGGCTCGTTCCTAGTACTTGGATTCAGCTGTCAGTACCGCCGAAAATCTATCGGCATCTCGTGATAGAGGCTGCAGGAATACTGGCGAGTTACCAGCGCGAACAGGCATGATGTCCGATCATGGTAAGGGCACTGGCAATGATGAAGCTGACAGACGGACTCCTGATCGCCGCCGTAGTGGTTGGCATTCTTATCGCGCTGGCGGGGTTGGTAGACGCGGGCAACGCGCCGCTGCCAGAAACGACCGCGGCGCTGGTCAACGAGACGCCGATCTCTGCGGACGAATTGCAGAGCCTGCTGCGACGACGTGCGCAGGAAGGCGCGCCGGTTGATCAACTTGTTCGTACGCTGGACGACATGATTGACGAAGAACTTTTGATTCAGCGAGCGACGGCGCTCGGTATCTTGCGCCGGGATTCCAATGTGCGCGTGGCGATTATCCAGGCAATGGAGAAATCCATCCTGAATGAAGAGCGCAGCCGCAGCGTCTCAGAAGAGGAGATCCAGGCTTTTTATCGCGATAACACGGCGCTGTTTGCCGAGCCGCGCAGGCTTCAGCTTGAAGAGATCGTGGTGGCCGATGCCGAGCGGGCGACCGGGCTGATTGCAGCGCTGGGGGAGGGGGTTGCGGCCAAAGCACTCGCCGACCGAGATGATGAGGTTTCGATTACCAGGCTGCCACCGGTGCCCCTAAGCGTGGACGCGTTAGCGCGTAGGTATCCGCAAGACGTGATTGCCCGGCTGGAAACCGCTGGTGAGGGCGATGTGGTCATGCATACATCGGGCCGTGGTACCCATCTCATAAGAGTTCTTGGCATTCGGGAGGCGAGAGTGTCGCCGTTCGATGACGCTCGACTGTCGGTCCTGAACGAATTACAGATGCAACGCCAGAATGTCGCTTATGACGAGTACCTGGCCTGGCTCCGACAGCGCGCGGACATCCGCAAGAACGAACGGATGGCTCCCTAGTGAGCTGTTCGAGTATGCGGCACTGGGTGCTCGGGCTTATTGTCCTACTTTTCCCGGTCTCGCTCCTCGCCCACTCGTTGGGGGAGAGCTATGGCGTGCTGCGTGCAGGTCCGGGGGAGCGCAGCTTCACCGTCACCTACAACATGCGGCGCGATCAGTTCCTGCAGCTGGCGGACCTGCAGTATTTCGCTAACCAAACGCCTCTATCTGTTGTTGCCTCTGAGGTAGGTAAGGGATATCAGCTGTATGCGGCGGGCACTGCCTGCGAGAAGAGTCGCCTCGCTGCGATGGAAACAAGCGCTTTTCTCCAGGCCAGCTTCGTAGCGACCTGCCCGGGAAACGCGCCCGTTGAGCTACGCAATGATGCTTTTTTTCAGTTGCTACCCGACCATCTTCACTTTGTTCGCGTCAGCACTGAGGATGGCGGATTTGCGGGCGAGCGTGTGCTTGATCGCGGGAATCGCGCCTGGATATTGCCTGAAGCGTCCTCTGCAGCGCTCGCGGATGTAGCGACGCGCTACGCACGCCTGGGTATCGTTCACATGACCTTGGGCTTCGATCACCTGGCTTTCCTCGCATCGATCCTGCTGCTCGTGGGCGGCATGAAACCGCTGATATTTGCGATAACGGGGTTCACCATCGGCCACAGCATTACGCTCGCGCTCGCGGTGCTCGGACTCGCCATACCGGACAGTCAGCTGGTGGAGGCACTGATAGGCTTGACTATCGCGCTGGTCGCCGCCGAGAGCGTGTTCCGGCGGCAGTCACGTCTCGGTACCTATGCTACGGTCGTGTTTGCGTCGGGTGTGGCTTTGCTGCTTTTTAGTGTTTTTCGTGACGATCCGGATCCGCTGACGATGGTCGGCATCACCCTGTTTTTCGGCGCCTACCTGTTACTCACGCGCAAACGGCCGGACTGGCTGCCGGCGATGACGCCGGTCCTTACGGCGTTCTTTGGTTTGATTCACGGCTTTGGCTTCGCTGGCTCGCTGTTGGAGATCGGTCTGCCGGTGGACAAGCTCGCCGTAACGCTGTTGGTGTTCAACCTGGGCATCGAGCTTGGCCAGCTGCTAATGGTTGCCGCATTGCTCGCGATACTTTGGGTGCTCACGCGCATCGCGCCCGCCATCACTGCCGCGCAACTTCCGGTCCGAAACATGCTGGCAAGCGCATTAGTCGCGCTTGGCATGTTCTGGTTTGTCGATCGGGCTTTTGTGTAAACCTGTGCAGGGTCAAAGCCTGATGGGGCGTAAGGCACTGTAATAGTGCAGCGCCTGACGGTGACTATCGCTTGTCAGGCGGCGTACCGTAGGGATACAGGTCAGTCAGTTCGACGTTCTCATAGCTTAGGGAATCGAGCCTGACGGTGCCGACGAATCCGCCCGGAGCATCGACGATATAGATGGACTGAGCGTAGCCAGTTTCATCGAAGCCGCGGCGGAAATGGACACGCGATTTGGTCACGAACGCGTCGAAGTTGTCAGGATCCAGGCCGCCGACCTCGAGCTGTTCGGTCCAGATGACCTGGCGAAGCGCCGGAGTGATGATCAGTGAATTGCCCTCGCCAAACTCAACGATCGCAATCGTTTCGTATCCCATGCCCTCTCCCAGGTAGCTGAGCGTGCCGGTAATCTGAACTGGCTTGCCGCTGGAGTCGGCCGCAAAACCACCTACAGGCATGTCGAAGACGTCGCCAGGCTGAGCCTCGGATGCGAGAAGCTTCTGGATGACGAGTTCATCACGCACAGTGCCGAATAGCGTACGGCTCAATCCCTGCTTTACCATCTCGTCAAGAATCCACGTTGAGTCGCCGTTACGGTCACTGTAGTCCGCGAGCACGACCGGTCTTTTTCCACTTTCAATGTCATCGATGGCGCGCGCGACGGCGTCCTCGGGCATCAGTAACTCCGTGTCGAACATCGCTTCGCGCACGCGCCACATATAATCGTGCATGTCGTCGGCGATACGGTCAGCGAGTGCCTGATCATTGTTGGTAACGACCTGGATGTTGGCGCCCAGATCCGGGACATCAGACCAGGGGAAGCCCAGGGCGACGCTGACGTAGACATCAGTCTCCCGCGTTTCCCAGCGACGGGCGCGCTCATAAATGTCCATGTAGGGCGAACGTCCGGTCCACTGCAGCACAGTGGGAGTGACGATGCCGGGACGCCTTGTCGCGGCCGTCGGCGTGTAGGAGCCGCGAATGGTGCGCAGGAGCAGTCTCGCGGCACGCTCGCCCTGCAGGCCGGTATCGTAATGTGGGTAGCGTTTGATCACGAGTGATATGTCAGCCCACTTGAGAAACTCCTCATCCTCATTGGCGTGCAGATCGAAGGTTGCAGCGATGGGCACATCTGGGCCAACAACTTCCCGGATGCGTTTCGCGATCTCGGCTTCGGGTCGGGGGATATCGCGAACAGCCATCGCCCCATGCAGCGCGAGGTAGACGCCATCAACCGGCATGGCGGCTTCAAGATCGGCGATTTGTCCGGCCATGATCTCCTCGAAAGTCTCGCGAGTAGACCAGCTGCGGGATGATCCGCCATAGACTCCGGGTGGTGATGTTAGTCCGATCAGCTCCACGTTCTGGTATTCGCCAATGGCGCTGGTGAAGCCTCGCGTATAGCCACCGGCCGTAAGGACCTCGTCGCCCACATCCATGTCCCGAATCTTAGTCCAGTCCGCCATAGTCACGTCACCACCGGGGCAAAAGGTGCAGGTCTCATGCGCAAAGCGCAGTACCGCAATCCTAACGGGTGTTGTTGTGGCTGCCACGGGAACAGGGGCCGCGGTCTGTGTCGGCGCTTCGCTGCCGCCACAGCCGGCAAGCAGGACGCTGAGTGCGGCGACGAGCAACCAATAAGTGGGTCGGGTCATGAGGTCGATTCCTTGATGAAGTGCTGCATTATTTGTCTCCGAGGTCGACATAGCCCACGCCACCCCGTTCAACAATCCTGGTTCCAAAGGGCGTAGAACGTTCCCTGAGATCATTGATGATTTTGGCGCCAAGCTCATCGTCGGCCAGCATAGGTCTTCCACGGACCTGACGGGGCAGTCCGTAGCCCAGGGTGATCGGATGCAGTGCCAATTCGACGAGTGCTTTGTTCTCAAACACAGGTACAGCCACGACGGCTTCCCAGATTTCTGGATTCGCCGGAAAACCACTGGTGTCGTTTTTGTAGCGCTTGTCGTTGAAGTCTGCGAGGTGGTTGTTCTCGCCAAGTTCATAGCGCGCATAGTTATCGTAGGGAAGGCGCAGTAAGGTTTCGTTCTGGAAGATAAAGTCACCGAGGCTGTACATGATTGGCTTGCCGTCATAGATCTCGATACCGCGCAGGGCATGGGGACCGTGACCAACAAACACGTCGGCGCCCGCATCGATCATCGCGCGGGCAAACACCGGTAAAAACTCGGCGGGCTCGGACCGCTTCTGACCCTCGTGGGCGTGCATGGTGACTATCACGAAATCCGCCACGCGTTTGGCGTTATTGACCACGGCGGCGATCGCCAGCATATCCTTCTCGTTGACGGTCGTGCGCACCCGGTTGCTGTCAGCCAGTTTGAAGTCGAGACCGAAGAGTTCCATCTCGTCCGGCGTGTTCTCTTTAAGACCGCGTGGCTCTCCGTCCTGGTTCGTAAACTGGCCGAGCGACATCCCCAGCGCTTTGAGGCGTTCAAACTCGTCTGCGACCACTTCGTAAGTGGTGTCGTACCGCAGCGGATTCAGGCCAGGACGAGCAGGCATGTCGTCTCGAGACGGCCCCGCCCCCATGTGTTTCGCAAATGACGAAGCCAGAGATATCAGCGCGACACGCGCTTTGCTGGTTTCCAGAAACTTCGCCTCCCGCGCCTCCGCGAGACTCTCGCCAACGCCGGCGCCGAGTAAGCCCGCCTCGCGCACGTGCTGCGTGGTGAGCCGCATGCCCTCAACGCCGTAGTCACCCGTGTGGTTGTTAGCGCGGGCAAGGAGGTCGAAGCCCGCCCAGGATAGCTCCGACGCAAGTTCCGGGTCGGCACGCATCCAGGTGCCGCCGCTGGTCGCCATGGGGTAGGGCTCGTAGTCATGAAAAAGGACTTCGAGGTTGGTGAACGCAAGGTCGGCGCCCCGAATCAGCTCGATCATCTGCAGGTACTCGGGTTCGTCGTAGACGGAAAGTTTGCGCGTGATGATGGAGTCTCCCGTGAGCGCCATGGAGAAGCGTTCGTCCGCTGATCGGAACTGCGCCCATGTCGGGGCCTGACATATCAGACACGCCAATAGGAAGACGACCAGGCGAAAGAAAGTAGGGTTTGTCGTTGCCGACATAGCAGTCACCGGGGCAGTGGGATCGGGCGTCGCGCACCGCGACTGACAGTCGTTTTACCGATGAAGGCCGACGATTGTCAAATAATCAAAGAGGTGGGCTCTCTGGAGCGGACGAGACGGCATGGCATGTGTGTCGAGATGGTAATCCAGATTATAGTGCCGATTGCAGCGTCAGCCGGTGTACGGTGGCTGGGAAACTATTGCCGATCCGGTCCCTTTGCTCTGATTGAGGTAGCTGTTTCCAGCGCTAAAGCCCAGTCTTAACCTGCCTGCTGTAGCGGGCCGCTGAACACTGGGTGTCCGTCTTCGCCAAAATCAAGGACGTGAATGCCCTCCCAAGGCGCAGCGTCCACCTGCGTTGCTACGAGAGCCTTCTGCTGACTCCACTTCACCACATCAAAACACAGCTCTGCGATTTGCGTGGGTGAATAGTGCTTGTGCAGTTCGACTCGTAGCGCAGCATTGGCATCAGCGGGAAGCATGATCAGCGTATCGACAAGATGCAGCGCCGCTACCACGTCCTCTCTGACGCCACCCTGCTCGTAGCGGGATACGCGCTCTACCATATCCTCATCGAGGCCCTCATCCAATGCCCGGCGCTGACGCAGGGAGCCACAGAGCCGGCAGTTGTGAATTTGCGCGCATCGCAGGCGCACCATCTCGCCGGTGATGATATCGACCTCATCAGCAAGCACGGCTGTCGCTGCAAAATCTGCAATAGACGTGGAGATCACGTCCTCCATCTGCTCGACTTCGGAAGACGAATCAGAAACGCCGGCGGCTAGGGGGGTTGCTGTCCCGTCCGCATCAGGAAGTACCACGGGCACTACCTGCTCCAGACGCAGCGCCGCATCCATGAGGTAAATGGCATTCACAAGCGCATTCAGCACGTCTTTGCCCAGCGCTCGGGTCAGCACCGCGATATCGTCCTCGGATATGCCGTCGACGTTGACGGCGAACTGCTCTGCGAGTCGTAACACGGCCGTTTCAATAGGGCCATGGTCTGCATGCGACGGAACTGTCCTGCGTTGCTGCGTTGCCAATAGTTGTTCCCGGCAAAGTGTCAGCAATGTGGGGTCGCTGAACGGCAGCACCTGTGAGGCCGTGCGCCGAAACGCGCTGCTCGTCGCGGGCTGCAGTGTGGTGAGCTGTGCAGGTATATTTATCATTTATCTCCGCTCTGGATGCGCGTCGCGATAGTCTGCGTATTTGCCTGACATACCGCAAGGACTAAGCACTTCGCGAAGTGTCTTGCTACGACAGCGATTGTTCAAGGCGTGAGCCGAAGCAGTAACAAGATCGTTCTAGTGGGCGTCAACATTACTATTCATTGCCTGACCATCGGCTGCATATATTTTATGCAAAAATACGCTGAATTGGCGAACTATTAGTCAGTAAATCGGTGATAAATCCGAGAATAAGTATTAAAGCTTTTTAAAGAATGTTTTCTTTGAATTAAGATGTTTTTAATATTAAGCGCATAAAAACAGTATTTTTTTTAAGCAGTTTTTCACGTAAATTTTTAAAGCGGCGTCAGGATTGTTTACACTTAACCACGGCCCGGTAGTTTTCCTGATAAGGAAATACCCGAGAATACTGACAGGCAAAAGTTTATATTGAAGTGGTCCGATACTTGCAGCTGTGAACCTAGTTCCAATATCAGGGTGGTGTTGGACGTTCTAAACTAGGAAGTTTGTGATGAAAGTATTCAATGTTGTAGCCGGCACCGGCGCCGCGATTAGCGTTATGCTTCTGGGTTCGGGCAATGCGCTGGCTTTCCAGACTTTGGACTTCGAAGACCTGGAGAATGGACAGATTGTTGATGACGAGTACGTCTCGCAAGGCGTTACGGTTTCGACCTTCAATGCGAACAGGGACTTCAATTTCGGGGTGGTGTTTGATACTCGCCTGGATGGCACCAGCGACGCTGACCTAGAGGCTCCTTTTCATGACTTCGTAGAAAGCGATTTCTCAAGCTCAAGCGATGCAGACAGGCGATCGTTCGCTGGTGATGTCCGCGATGGAAATAATGGAGTTATTAATCCGGGAAATATTCTAGTTGTACAAGAGAATAACGATGGTTGCGGTGATGGTATCTGCGACGATCCAGATGACGAGGCGAACCGTCCAAACGGCTGGTTTAATTTTAGCTTCGATACGCCCGTGTTTTTGTCCTCAATCGATTTTTTCGACGTTGAAAGCGAGGAAAATAACCCCTCGAATCAGATAACGCTCACGACCACAACAGGTGCAGAGGTGTTCTTCACACCAAACACCGGGGGCAACTTCAACTACTCGGGCACTGCTTACAACGGTCCGGGAGCTTACAATAGTTGGGACCGAACGTTCTTCAATGTGGCTGAGGTCACGATGATCCGAATCAACATGGGCGGCTCGGGGGGCATCGACAACATTCGATTCTCCAAAGATGTCCCTGCACCTGCTCCGTTGGCTCTTCTGGCACTAGGACTGTTGCTCGCGCGACGAAAAGGGTCCAGCTGAGTAATCTCTAGCCGGCGGTAGTTCACGCAGTATCAGGCGGCATCCGGGGATCTTCAATTTCCCGGGACAGCGGTTCCGCTTAATGATTGCTTCGGCCGCTGGTGTCCGATGCTACCGATAGCAGCTCCAGGGCTGCATTCCGATCACTAAACACGGCATGCGTCTGAACTAGTCCATTCAACAGGCGCGCTGCCTCTTCCTTTCTTCCGAGTTGCATGAGCGCCGCCGCCAGATGATATTGCACTGCGGGGTTTTGAGAGGCCCGGGAATACGCTTCGCGCAAGAGTGGAAGTCCGTTCTCCGCGTCGCCTTGCAGGACCATGATCCAGGCCAGCGTATCGACTACCGCAGGATCCTCCGGCGCTATTTCAAACGCTCGCTTTGCAAACTCGAGCGCGCGGTCCGGTTCAAGCTCCACCGCCAGACTCGCTAGATTGTTGTAGGCGCTATAGGACAGTGGTTGACCCTGAGCCTCCAAGGTCTTGTAGCTTTGATAGGCATCGCTCTGCTGCTCGAGACCGAGCAGAGCCTGCGCATGCAGCTCCTGGGTCTTTATGTCTTCAGGATACTGTTGTGTCCATTGCATAAGTATCTGCTGCGCATGTTGCCGCTCACCCGCCTGCCAGAAGCGCTTCGAAGCATCGCGCACGCGTGCTGCACTGGGCGCGATTGCCTGCGCTCGCTCAAAGTGGCGACGAAAACCCGCGATATCGCCGTTGCGCCAATAGGCATCAGCTAGCATTTCCTGGGCCGCCGTACTGTCTGGATAGGCCGTCTGCAACGCTTCTAGTTGTTCGATGGCATTGCCAGCGTCCTGGTTGACGAGTGCCACGCGCGCGCTCAGAAGTTGCGTGGAGAGTTTATCGGCTTGTAGCGCACGTAGCCTTTCAACGCTGCGCTGTGCCCCCTTTATGTCCTGTGCGACCAGTTGCAGTTCGGCAATTCTCGCTATTTGCCCTGTGTTGTCGCTGTTTGAACTGTAGAGGTATCCCAGCCAGCGCCGGGCCTGCTCGAGATCGCCGTCGGCCAAAAGCACGCGTGCCTTGAGTTGCACCAGCCGCTCGTCGAGAGGGAACTCCTTTTCCAGGCGGGCAACGTACGCCAGGGACTGCTCAGTATTTCCCATCCGAAAATACAGATTGGCGAGTCTGAATTGATGAGAGTAATTTTCCGGCTCCAGACTCTTCAGTCGTTCGGTCCATTCGATGGCGGCTTGCGTGTCGCCGCGACTAACATCGATGTTGCTGAGCGCTGTGAGTCCCTCGACGCTCATGGGATGTTGCTCGACCAGTCTGGAAAAGACCTGTCTGGCTCCGGCTGGATCGCCATTTTCCAGGATCAGATAGGCGCGGTTCAGCCGGATTGGCAAGCTCTGGTCATCTAGTTTCAGTGCCGCATCCAACGCCTCCTGCGCTCGTTGGAGATCTCCCGATCGCATGAAAACCGCCCCCGCAAAGTTCGACACCGTCGCATTTTGAGGATACGCCGACTGCAGTTGCTGTGCTGTTTCCAGCGCGGCCGGTAGTTGATTTTGCGCGAGCAGGAGATATCCGAGCATCAAGCCATTTCGCTGCGTCATGCGCAACTCGTCCCCTCCGGTAAGTGCGGCGATCGCCTGATCGGTCTGACCCAGGTAGGCCAGCGTGCCGGCCAGTAGCTGCCGCAGCGCCAGATTATTCGGCGCTGCTTGCTGAAGTTTTTCCGCCAGCGCCAGTGCTCGATCCGGTTCGCCCTCCTGGAGTAAGCCGCGGAGATATGCGGCAAGAAGATCCGGGCTATCGCGCAGTTCCTCGGCGATTGGGTCCAAAAGCCTTACGAGCCGCTCTGTTTGTTGACGGTCTCGCGCGATACCCGCAAGCAGCAATCGGGCGCCGACGTGGTTCGGTTGCTTGGCCAGAAAGGTGTTTAACAGAGGCAGGGCTTCGTCGATGCGATTCTGCAGGTAGTAGGTTACGCCTTTGGCAAGCTGCAATTGCGAGTTTCTCGCTATAAAACTGTCGTCCACACGCGCAAGTTTTTGAGCCAGATCATCCAGCAGGCGTTGCGCCTCGCTGTCCTGCTTGCCGTTTGCGAGCAACCACGCGTTGATGAGCATCGTGCCTGGGTCGTTTGGGAGTTCTACTCGCAGCTTTTCGATGTCAGCTAGCGCCCGCTCCCTCTCGCCTCCCTCCAACAAAAGTATTGCTCGATCCTTGAGTGCGGAAAAATGGCCGGGGTCTGCGTCAAGCGTTCGGGTATAGAATTCGATTGCCCGCTCTGCCTCACCTGCTTGCCTCGCGATGTCGCCTTTGATCTTCCAGGCAGAGGGAACCTGCGAGTCGATAGTCAGAATCCGGTCTGAAAGTTGCTCTGCCTCTGCATAATTCTGTTGCATAAAGCGTGCGTTGGCCTGTCCTAGCAGGGCCGCCACATTCGCCGAGTTTTGCCTCAGTAGGCTCGAAAATACGGCGTAGGCCTGGTCGCTACGGTTGCTGCTCAGCAGAGCCCGACCGAGGATGACAGACCACTCTCTCCTCACCGCATTGCTTACCTCGGGCGGCACTTCGTAGCTGATGATGGCATCGAAATTTTCAAGCAGGAGCAGGCTATAGCCGAACGGCACCAGCACCAGGGTCGGATCTGCCTCTAGATCCAGCGATCGCCTCAGTTCTTTTTCGGCAGCCGCTGGCTCTCCATTTTTCAGGTAGAGCTGACCGAGCAGAATGCGCGACGGCAGGTGCATAGGATTTCGTTGCAGCGCGTTTTTGAGAAAGATGCTCGCCTCGGCATCATCGCCAGCCGCGGATGCTGTCAGCGCGAGCTCGTAAAGATCTGATTCTGACTGCGCAAGGGCGACAGGCGCACTTAGCATAAAGGCCAGCAGGATGAATGTCCGCATCATGTGTTGTGTACCTTACTCTCGCCACCGTCGCCAGATCGCATCGGCAGTCTACTGTTGATTGATTTCAGAGCAGGTAATTGTATAGAGAGGGGAGAGCGGGTCGCGTTTTGACTACCGCGAATGTTGACTGGTTCGCAAAAATGCGGCTGATTTGTAGGCACCGGGCGGGGGGCGCGATAGGCCGGCAGAACCTATTCAGGCAAGGTTGTGAAGGCGAGTGCAGACTGAGCAGGTGCAGATCTAGCCACGTCTGGGCGCACCTCAGTCCGCAATCTCAGTCCGCTCCTTCGAGAAGGGCTGCCAGGGGCTCAAGTTCAATCATTGTCCTCAGGCGGCACCAGTCCCTCGCGAATAGAGATCACCGTGTTTGACAGGAATTCCCGACGATAGAGCACCAGCACAGTACCAGTGGCGGCCACCAGAAACGGCACGGTTCCAAAAAGCCAGCACACGACGGACAGACAGAAGTAGTAGGCGCGGAGGCCCGAGTTGTTATCGTGACCGGCCGAATCCATGAGTTTGGCCAGGTTGCAGGCAAAATCGTTGCGCTGCTGCGGCGAAAGCGGTTCATGCGCGTCCGGGGCAGCTCCGATCACAACCGCAACAAAACCGTATTGGCGCAAGCTCCAGGTCACCTTGAAGAATGCATAGATCAGAATGATGAGCAGCAGGGCGAGCTTTGCCTCGACCTGGGCGTTGCTCTGGTGTTCGGCAAAAGGAATGTGGGAGCTAAGCTCGGCAATCTGATTGCTGCTCGTGAGAGCGGTGAGGACACCGGCCATCAACAGCAAGGTGGCGGAGGAAAAAAACCCCACAACGCGCTCCTGACTCGCCAACAGCGAGGCGTCAGTCATGCGCATTTCCCGCTGCAGCAAGCGTTGTGCCCAGGCCTCGCGATGCTCGCGCAGGCTTCGGGAAAGAGATGCGCCGTCTCCCTTTTTGGCGCGGTACTTGGCATAGCGAGCATAGCCAGACCAGAGGGCCAGAAAATAGATCAGCGCTGCTGTTTCGAAGAGGTCAAGGGGAATTTGTGCGGCGCTCATGTTCCGGGAATCCAGTGGGTGTTGTCGGTGAGTCTATCGATGATCCTCATTGGCGGCGACTGCGTCAGGATTCGGCGATGTCCGCCCAGAGCGCCGAGCATCATGCCGCTACGGGTGGCCATGACGTTGATGGCAGGCGCATATCGATCCCTAGGAAGGGCAGTTGTACAGTTCCCGTTCCTGTCGTGTGGGGAATCCAGCTTTCCGACTTCTCATGTACACACATCGAACAGAAAAGTTGTTCAAATCTCCCACCGCTTGATCGCAACCGTAATACCTGAACGCTCTACGAGGATCACCGGTTTCCTGTGTCCCCGGCGTGACGTTGCCGCTCGCGGTGTATGACCCCGCATGACCGACACCAAACTCGGTGCTCACCTCCAACTCAATGTTGTCACGATTGATGTACTTTATCGCGCAAGTAGCGCCACTTACCGTCATGGTGTACATCTCAAATGCCCCCGATGCGGCTCTACTATAATTCCAGGCGCCCGCTTCCATCGCGAAGAAGTAGATAAGCAAACACAGAGACGTTCGAAACATGGGCTTCACCATTCGTTGAAGAGTTTTCTCGCATGTAAACGTACCACGACTTGCTGCTTTACCTCTGTGCAGACAGACCTGCGACGTCTGTAGTGAGGCGGGCGAACAAGTTTTGGTAAAACCTGCGGGTAGGCCTCGGTGCTCACATCGACGCCCCGCTCGCGCCGTGAGCGTGCAGGTCGATGAAACCTGGAGCATGGACGTGCCCCTGCGCATTAATTACCTTGGCTCCCGCAGCGTCGAGGTCTGCCTTGATGGCTGCGATGCGGCCATCTTTTACGGCGACATCGCGTACGGCATTCAGTCCGGACTCGGGGTCGATCACGCGCGCTCTGCTGAAAACAAAGTCCCACTCGGCGTCGTCGGTAGCACGCGCCCCGTTCCAGGCGACTAGCAATATCAATGTGATAGAAAAAGAGATGACTGTTCGCATGCAGGTGGGTCCTGAATTGCCTTTTATAGCTCGCATACTGGCCCGCTAAGCATCACTGGAGAGGGATAGGGCATGTAGCGGCGCGAGCTGCACTCTCGCGTTAAAAAGAACGGCGCCGTCATTCAGAGCAGCTGAGCAATGGAACATGTCCTGCGCAACACGAGCTCGACCCAAGCCTTTTCCCGGTTCGATTAGCGCAGGGGGCGCCACCAGAATGTTCAGTACGTCGTTGCTACGAAGACGTTCCTGCACACGCATATCTACGGAGATCTGATGGCTGGTGTAGACCATCGGCTGGGCCTGGAAATTTTGGCCCTGTGCCAATCCTCTTTCGAGTAGCGCGCAGGAAATCAGCGACGCGGTGAAGAGCGGCGCAAAGTTGATGTGTTCGGCTAGTTCATCGATATAGTCATGTTGGTTGCACAAAGCACCCAGCGCAAAATTCTTGGCATTACTAGTGGTCATGTATTTGCGTTTAAGAAACAGGTCGCTGTCAGGCAGCGTCGATCGATCGGCGACGGTTTTAAGTGAGGACAAAGAGCCTGGTGCCCCGAAGACAGCGTCTCGGTGAACGAGAGGGAAGCTTGTGTCGCTTTGCGTGCCGATCAGGATTGGTGCAGAGGTGCTTTTCCTGACCACGACGCGATTTGACAGACCCCCTCCCTGAGTTGTTTTCTTCAGGGTCTTGCGCACGTCGATCTCGAACACTTCTCCTCGAGGAAGTGCACCGGCAAAGTTGAATTCGAAATTTCGAAAGCAAAGCAGAGCGTCGGACGAGTGATTCTCTAAAGCCCGACGGCGCATGATCCGGTCGCTACAGAGAAACTCCAGCTGAAAACCCAGGGCGATCGGTGCGGCAAACGGATTACCCGCTATGTTGCTCCAGCGCTGCGGATCATGAAAGGGGTTGAAATCATCCGTGGAGTTGCGCGCGATGTCGATGTGTATCTGATTAAAAACGCATTGTTCCAGTGACATTACGTCTCCTGTCCCGTGATTCGGAGCCCGGAGCACATGTGTTTCGGATATCTCATTCGCTTAGCGTGAGGGCGTAATCACCTCTGCCGCCCAAGGATGAAACCGCAATGTAGAACCCATTCGCGTTTTCATTTGCCACAGTCCCGCGGAGGCTTTCGTTCGCTGTGACTTGATAGGCATATCCGGCACTCTGCCAGAGCCTTTTGTGGTCGCCGTCGAAGACGACAATCAGCGGTTGTAGTACCGGAGATGAGTTCTTGAGCAGGATCTTGACGCTCGCAATATCGCTAATCTGATAATAGTCCACGTCCTCTGCGTCGAGGATGCTGGCATCGATCGTTTGATCAATTGCGATGTTTGTAGCTGTCTGCAAGTTGTCGTTGGGCTCGAGGCGGTCAAAGCGTTCGAGTGCTTCGATCCTGAGTTCGTAGTTTCCCGCCGTTTCCAGAGAGCTGACGGCGACAAGATAGCGTTGCTCCGGCGTAAGGACGAATTCGCTCGCAATGTCTTGACCTGCGGTGACCTGATTTGAGTATCCAGCACTTTGCCAATGCAGGCTTTTATCGGAGTTTAAGACTTGCAGGTGGAGCTTCAGAGATGGCGTCCGGGTCTGCACATGAATGCGTGTCCAATCCCGGGGTGCAGGACCGACGGTAAACGCATAAAAGTCGATATCTTCATCATGGCTGAGATCACCCATTACTCCGGACCCAGCTGTTACTGGCATGGGCTGATTCGCATTGTTGTTTGGCTCGACCTCCCTCTGGCCGCTGGAGAGCTTTGCGGTCAGATCGTTGCGCAGGGCATCACCGGCATCGGTTCGGGGTGTGGCATCCAAAATGTGAAGGGCCTCACCCACTTTGTTTTCCTGTGCATAAAGCCGAGCCATATTCAGGGCGAGAGAGCCTGAGTCTGGCCGGCGCGCGAGACCTTCCCGAAAAGCGGCATACGCTTTCTCGGTTTGCCCACTCGCGGTGTACATAGCGCCAAGATTATTAAATATCTCGGGGCTCTTCGTGCGCTCGGCGAGGTCTTCGAAGAGGGCGATGGCTTCTTTCTGAAAACCGGTCTTTGACAGATTGATTGCGCGCTGCAAAAGACTTTCAATCTCGTCGCTGTCCGCTCCCTGATGTATTTGCTCCATAATCAGCTGTGTGTCGATCATCGTCACTTCGCCGTCAAATTGAGCACCCTGCAGGTCAAACGTTGTCGAAGCGGACGAATTGTCGCCGGAGAGCAGATTGGGCAAGGCACTGATTAGCGCCACCGCAATCGGTACCGCTACCAGCACAGCCCACCAGTATTTCCGTGGAAACGATTGAGTCATCGTTGCACCCCCAGCTATCGTGAGCTTCGCACACTTCGCATCGTCGAAGTGAACCTACGAGGTTATGGACACGCGGGCACAGTTTACATAATTTCTGGGCCGTACCGGTATCTTACAGTCGTTCTTGGTCCTGAACCTGTGCAGGTTTGGAACTCGCTGTCCGGGTGTGTATGCCTGGAGCGTCATCTCGCGCTTTGTTACGGTGGAGCGTAGGGTGTGAGAGCAACCGTTTTACAACGATCCCTGTGGTCATTGATTGTGCTACTTTTTTTGCGCGCAAGCGCGGCAGAGCAGGAAATCCGTCACTACGGCCCGTTGATGAACCCAAGCATCGCGTTGGTCCAGGGTTCGGTCACAAAATCGGTAGGGTCCACACCCCCGCCCTCGACTTCGGAGTAATGAAAGTCTGGGCGCATGGCCATAGTGCGTTTACCCAGGTGGTAAATCATATCGGTAGTATTCGCCAGCACCAGTGTTCGGTGGCTGACGCGTTCAAGGGCGGCGGCCATGTCATAGCTGAACGCAGCCTGATGGCCAAACCAGAACGGCGCTCCAGCCATTAGTGGTTGCAGAATATACGTTGTGCACAATGCTGCCACGTCGTCCCGCTCTGGCAGCCATGCCATGCGTCTGTCCCAGAGTTCGACAAGATGCGAACCGTCAGCGCGAGGTTCGTAGCGGCGCTCGTCAGCCACTATCGTATCCAGGTATTCTTGCTGCTCTTCCTTGCTTAGTGGTGCGGGGCCGGATAGGGCGAGAGACAGAACGCGGTTGGGGTAGCGTAGCGACGCCTCGGTGCTAACCATCGCGCCGGTGTGATGCCCGCACAGATGCGCTGACTCCACTGCCAGGTGATCAAGCACTGCCGGAACGATCTCGGCGTATTGCTCTACGGATGGCGGTTCGTCGTCATTCCAGTCCGACGCTCCAAAGCCCGGCAGATCGATACCGATGACGCGTAGCCCTTGCGCCGCAAATAAGGGGTATACGCGATCAAACTGCCGTAAGGAAAGGGGCGCCTGGTGGAGAAGAACCAGGGCATCGCCGGAACCGCCACTGTCACAGTAGTGTATCTGTCCGAAAGGACCGTCGGCGTAGCCGCGTCGAATTGTCATAATGGATCTTCCATTCGCCAGTCGAGCAGCAATACATACCCGTTTTGTGCCGCGTTCACAAGAGTTTCGACTAAAGATTACAGGGGATATCGCAGTACGGCCAGACGCAGCAAAATGGTCTGTTGTTGCTACTACCCGCCAACTTTTTGCGAGCGATTAGAGAGTGTTGTGCGTACCCTCAAGCGTCAATTTATGGTCGACCGGGACCGGCGCGCTGATTTTTACCAGGGACGCGAGTGGCTCTGGGCGATGGATGCCAAAGCCTTGAGCGTAATCACTACCCAGTTCACGGACCATTGCTAGAGTTTCGTCATCTTCCACAAATTCAGACACTACGCGCATGCCGAGGGTCTGTGCGATATCAATAATCGATTTAACAAAGATGCGGTCTGTGGGGTCGGTGGTGATATCGCGGACGAACTGCCCATCAATCTTAACGTAGTCCACATTGAGTCGTTTGAGATACCCAAACGATGAAAACCCGCTCCCGAAGTCATCCAGGGCGAAGCGACAGCCCATGTTTTGCAATGCTTTAACAAGGTCTGCGGCGTCATCAAGTTTGCGAATAATAGCCGTTTCGGTGATTTCGAAATTCAGACAGCCGGGTGGTAAGTCGGCGGCTTCGACACTGCGAATCAGCGCTTGCGAAACCTGGGTGTCGCCGACGCTCGCGCCCGAGAGATTGACCCATAACTGCTGCCTCGCGAGGCAGCCCGGTTCCTGAGCGCTAAGTATACTGAGTACCTTATCTACTACCCATTGATCAAGTCGACCCCGCAGACCGTAACGTTCGGCAGCTGGCAGAAAAGCACCTGGAGGAATCAGCCGGTTGTTCCTTCGATCCAGCATGCGCAGCAGGATCTCCATCCGGTGTTTCTCAGAATCAGCCGGATCGAGTGCCAGAATTTGCTGACCGAAAAGTACGAAATTGTCAGTGTCGACGGCTTGATTGAGACGCTTTACCCAGCGCATCTCTCCGCGGTGCTCGTGTGCTGCATCCTCAGTGCTGTCAACCAGATGGACCCGGTTTCGACCGGCCTCCTTTGCCGCGTAGCAGGCTGCGTCGGCGAGTTGCGGTAATTCCTTTAGGTCGAAGCTGTTTTTTTGCACGGGCACAATTCCAATGCTGACACCGATTCGGAACAGTTCTTGCTCCCAGATGAATTCGAGATCCTGAATGCTCTGGCGCACGTTTTCTGCCCGTTCCAGTGCTACCTCCTGGTTGACCCCGACCAGGAGTAACGCAAACTCATCACCGCCGAGTCGGGCTACCGTATCCTCCTCGCGAACGCATTTTTCCAGAATGCCTGCAACCTGTCGCAGCAGTTCATCGCCTGCGGCGTGGCCGCAGGTGTCGTTGACGACTTTGAATTGATCGAGATCCAGGAACATCAGGAAGACTCGATTGTCTCGTACACCATCACCAACTTCCTTCAAACGTTGCCCGAAGGCCCTTCGATTGATCAGTCCGGTTAGCTCGTCAAATCGTGCCTGATACTCCAGCTGGTTCGTCATCGCCCGACTTTCGGTTACGTCATGGGCCAGCAGTACTACATACTTCAAAGCGCCTTCTTGATCCAGCACGGCAGAGGGCTGGAAATCGATGTGCCGCATCTCGCCATTATGAGAACGACACTCCACTTCCATGCTCGCCAGCTCGGCACTCTCTATGATGTAGTTAGCGAAAAAATCCGAGAATCTATCGCGATCAGATTCGACGACGACCTGCTCCAATGGCTCCTGGACATCCTGCTTTGAATCGGGCCAGAACAATGCCTTCATTCGGGGGTTGGCATCGTAGACTATCCCCTTTGTATCGACGAGCGCCATCCCGATGGGCGAGTTCTGGTAAGCCTGATGAAACCGTGCCTCGACCTCGACGCGAAGCGCATTGGCCTTCTGGCGTTCGTGCATCTCGCTGCTGAGCTGTTCGTTTGCGAGGACGAGTTCACGGCGCGCGGATTCGATCGACGCGGTTCGCTCAGCCACTTCGCTGCGCAAGCGACGGTTTATGTGTTCGGTCGCACGCAGTCGTAACTGATCGACCCACCAGGACAGAGTCAGTATCAGTGAGACCGCCAGGGCCATGAACCAGTAGCTGAGCCAGAAAGGCGCGGGTACGACAAATACCCAGGTTGCCGAGTTACTCCATTCTCCGCCCGGTAGTCGGGCCCGCACCTGAAACTGATAAGGTCCCGGCTTTAGATTCGAGTAGCCTATGGACGTCGTTATCGACGGCACACTCCATTCCTCGTCGTGGCCATCGAGACGATAGCTGTATTCAATGCCAAAGGGCTTTCGCGTGGATATTGCAGTGAACGAAATCAGCACTTTATCGGCAGTGAGTTCATGGGGAAGCTGACCGCTGGTAAGAACCGACAGTCCGTCTACAGTGCGATCGGTGATTTGCGGCTTAGGGGGTTGGGGCACCATCATCGGATCACGGATATCCATAACGGTAACACCTGCCGTTGTGCCAATGAGCAGCGAATGCTCGCCGTCAAAATAATTGGCGTGAGCATTTCCTTCTATCGACACAAATCCGTCCAGGGCGGAATAGTGTTCCAACGCTTTGCTCGCCAGATCGAAGCGGTAGGCGCCGCGACTGGTGGCGAGGGCCAGGGTGTTATCTGGCAATACCGCGATGGAATACATGGTCGTGTCAGGCAAGGCGTCCTCGGGAATGATGCGCGTCACTTGTCCGTCTCGCCAGCGAAACACGCCACCTTGACCACTGACGAACCACACGGCGGTGTTAGCACCTGCCCCCTGGGCTACGACTTGCGTGTAGATCTCTTGTTGCAGGACCTGGTCAGTAACCACCGCCTCAGGCTTTGCGTTCGGGTTATCTGTATCTAAGCGGTAGATGCCTTTGTAGTGAGCGGCTATCCACAGGTAGCCATCGGACGCCATATCCAGCGAGTAGACCGACGCTCCGTTTTCAATCTCAAAACTCTTACTTACGTCAGTCCTGGGATTGTAGACAGTCAAGATACCCACATACGAGCCGAACCAGACGCGATCCTCGGCATCGAGTTCGAGACTCATAGTTAAGGTATTACTATCGCCAAGTGCTTTTTGTATGACGAAGGCTGATGGGTCAATAGCGTATACAGGTCCACGAACCTGTCCGATCCAGAGTGTGCTCTTGTCTTTTGTCAGGCGTATATCGCGTACTTCTCGACGCTCGATTCCAAGTCGGTCCGAGATGTTGCTCAGTGAACCCTCGCGGTCGACGTGCAACAACCCCAAACTTGTGCCAAACCAGAAATCACGCTGCACGCCTGGTCGAATCGAATACACCTCAGGTTTTACCCCTTCGAACTCCAGCGGAAAGTACTGGAACATCGAACCCAGATGACGGGCAAGCCCATCCCGTGAGGGCACCCAGAGAACACCTTCCTGGTCACGCAACGCGGGCGCATCGCCACCATGCGGGAGCACAACTGCGGCGTTCGGATCTCCATAGGGCAGCATTCCCTTGCCTTCTACAACCACCCATTCAATATCCCCGTTCTTCATTTCCAACGCAGACACTACGCCGTCGTAACGCAGGTCTAGCCATTCGATGCGGGAATCTTTTAGCCACCCAACACGGCCTTCTTTATCGCCGACGGCGATTTTACCGCTGTTGTCTGAGATGAGTGCAGAGACGCCCTCCGCAATCAATTCAAACTGTGGCTCGGCGTTGGGCTTGAACAGGTGCAGGCCGACCGAGCTCATGGCAACTATTTCGTCGGCGTTGCGAACAACCAATGCAAGTAACTCATTGGGGGCGCCTTCTACGGGATAAATACCGTCCTCTAGGTTAGAGAGGGACAGTGCGCGTAAACCGCCGGGCTGCGAGGCAATGTACAGCGTATCTTTAAACTCGATAATCGAGCGAGCAACGCCACGATTCTGCGGGTCAGGTTCAAAGGTCTGGATGACCTTGCCTTCTTCAATAAGCGTGAGTCCTCCTGCCGTGTCGCCAGCCCAGAGTCGGTTGTTCCGATCTACCGCGAGCGCGAAAATTTGATTCTGACGCAAACCCTGTCGCGTAGTGAGGCTCTCGAAATTGCGTCCGTCAAAGCGGTTGAGCCCACCAAAGGTGGCAATCCAGATGAACCCATCGTGATCCTGCACGACTGCGAGAGCGGCGCTCTGATTCAGGCCATCGGCGACGGAGTAGGTTCGAAACGGAGGTTCCGGGGCCAAGGGTAAAATCGAGGCGGCCGACGACAGCGCACTCATAAAGAGCGTCGCTATAGCAAGGACTCGCGCGATTTTCACAAGCAGTGATCCCAATATTCTCTAATAGAAATAGCGACGTTTTGAGGGGAAACTTGAGACGGCTACTAGCGCCCTATTTGCAGGGCCTTTGCAGCGCACAAATAAACAGGATTTTGCGCAGTGATGGGCCTATAGTCGAGTGGCATCAAGGCTCGCTTTGAGAGCAGCAGAGAGCAACCGTCGAAACCCTCACCATCCTTCGCCACTCTCGCTGCCACTCTCGCTGCCACTCTCGCTGCCACTCTCGCTGTCACTCTTTCTGCCACTCTCGCCGCAGCCGTACACGTCCAATTCGGGCAGGAGCCACCATCATGTCCAAGATGCAGCGCAGCAATCGAGAAGCCAAGAAGCAAGCCAGCCAGACGCCCAAGGAAAAGAAAGCGGCCAAGCGTGACAAGAAAAAGGCAGGCGGAAGCGTACCGTTTGTTATCAAAGATACTTGAGTTATCTCTGAATTGATTTAGGACGAGCTCTGCTGGAGGCACCGACGGTGGTGCCCAAGTCTGCGGCGAGTTACTTCGTGTAACGCTGCCATTGAGCGGTCTCGTCCGACGCTTTGTCACGATGCCAGTTTCTATATTCGCGGACGTAGCCCGCATAGAATCCTGATTTCCATACGGTGCTGTAATTTCTTATAAATGGCAGCGCAGCCTTGATCTGGTAGCCGATTTTTTTTCGCATGGCCCAGCGCGGAGCCCCCCGAAGCTCGGTCACCGTTGGTTTGGCGGTCGCCTCATGCAGTTCAGAGTAAAAGTAGCTCTGCCCAAATCGATGCCCTCGCCCTTCGAGCCATCGAGCGGTGAGCTGTTCTTTTCGGATCATATGCTGGACTACCGCGCGCTCTTCGAAGAACGCCTTGTGGCCCGCCGTTTGGCAGCGTTTTAAGAACTCCGTTCCACTGCCCATGCCGTGGTCAGCAGCCGAGGCGCCCATATCCTCGTTAAAACGGTGGCCCGCTGAGAATATGTATTTGCGAACGGCCATGTTGTTACCCCAGATCTCTGAGGCATCGCAGGGTCCGGTTTTCAATGTGTCAGGTGTGATGGCAAACGCGGCGCCAAGCGGTACCTGGTCCAGTAACCGGGGCGGTGGTTTAGACGGCCAGCGTGGCACGACCGCGCCGCCGAAGAGGTCGAAATCCGGGTTTTTATGGAAGGCCTCTGTTAAACGTACGATCCAGTCGACATTGGGGATGATATTGTCGTCGGTGAAAACGACAATTTCACCGCGGCTGTGTGCGATAGCCAGATTCAGAGCCGCATTTTTACCTGGTTTCGGTTGCTGCAGGATTTTTAACGGGAGGCGTTGCTCATACGACCTCAGTACTTTGCCGGAACTATCCGTTGGCGCGTTGTCTATGCCGATCACGGAGAGTTGAACCATTTCCGGTATGTCCAGAGCGCAAAAGGCTTCGAGCATTTTTCTCAGGCGAAGAGCGCCATTGAAAGTCGAGAAAATGATATCAAGCTTCATACAGTGGCCTTCATTCCGCGCGAATCTTGTCTGGATGACCCTCACAAACTATAGGGCTACAGCGGTGAGAGAAAGCAGATCCTCCTTTTGGGTGGAGTAACTGGGATCGACGTCACACTACGGTTTAAACACTGTTTTTATAGTTATTTATCGTTCATAAAAAACAATTTCTGCGACATTCAATCCAGAAGATTTTCTCCGGGGTAACGACTTCGATTGGGCTCTACAGTGGGGGCGAATCCAGCCGCTGCGTTGGCAGACTAAGTCAGAATCGGCGCTTCGTTTATTGTTGACGTTGTTTAATGTTGTTACCGTGGAATAGGGAATGCGAGCGGGGTCTGAGTTGTTGTGGAGTAAGGCCGATGCCAATTGATCTCTTCTGGTGGTTGCATAGAGATCAGTCGCCAGTTATCTGATCCAGGTGACTGGAAAGGCTCCCAGCGGCCCGCATGGTGGATGCCGTTTCCTCACGCTCAGGCGTATAAATGCAGGCGATCGTTTGAGTCCTGGAGTTTTAACATGTCGGTGAACAGCAGTAATGCCAAGATTAGTGCCGGAAGAATTATGAGGGGGTGCTTGAGCTGGCTCGTTATGTCGCTACTGCTGCACTGCGCGCATAGTTCGGCGCAGGATGAAGCACACAGCGCGCTGTACGACAGATTGAGCCCAGCGCTTTTCGTAATTGAGTCTGTTGAACGGGTCAGTCGCAGCAAGAATTCCGTGGGCAGCGGCTTTGCGGTAATGGGCGGCGCCATGCTCGCGACCAACTACCACGTTGCGTCCAGTGCGGTCCTGAATCCCGAGCAATACGCGCTGCGCAGCGTGGGTAGCGACGGCAAGTCCACGAACCTCGAGGTTGTGGCGGTTGACGTGATCCATGATTTGGCGCTGCTGCGACCTGCGCCCGAGCAAAGTGCATCCGCCGAGCCCTTCTCCGCAGCTGCGCTCGTTTTGTCCTTGACCGAGCCCGCTATTGGCGACTCTGTGCTGGCACTGGGGAACCCTCTGGATATTGGTCTCAGTTTGGTGCCCGGGACTTACAACGGACTGCTTCGCCGGGAGTATCGTCAGCATATTCATTTTACCGGTGCGCTAAATCCGGGGATGAGCGGTGGCCCGGCGGTCAATACCGATGGCGAAGTGGTGGGCATTAGCGTGGCAGGTGCGGGCAACTCGGTCAGTTTTTTGGTGCCGGTCATACACCTGAGACAGCTGCTTGCCAACCTGAGTTCGGAGCCTGAACCCCTGGATTCACAGCGGGAACGGTTCGCAGATCTCATTCGTCAACATCAGGGCGGGCTGATAAATGATCTGCTTGCTGGGGATTGGACCTTGCAGGAGTTCGGGCCGCTGATGATCCCCAAGGAGATTCGCGACTACGTCAACTGCAGAGGCGCGACTCAGGAGAGAGACGCAGACACGCGCTGGGATCAGAGCATCTCGAATTGCACCATCGACGATCGCATTTTTCTCTCCCGGCGCTTCGATACCGGGCCGATGGAGATGTTCTTTGCCCTTTACGAGAGTGCTGACCTGTCGGCGTTTCAGTTTGCCGATCTGTTCAGTCGCGGAAAGTTCTCCCCGGCCAATCGTGGCGGCGACAGTGATCTCACCGACTACGAATGCGTGGAGCGTTGGACCACTATGCCAAATCTGGACGAGCAGTCTTTTAAGGCGAGTTACTGCCTGCGCAGCTACCTTGATTATCCGGAGGTGTATGACGTGTTGTATGTTGCCCGAGGTATGCCCACTGCGAGCCAGGGCCTGCACATTCATTACACGCTCTCTGGTGTCGGCCGAGAGTCGGCCCTGGCATTTCATGATCAACTACTGGGATCTCTGCAGTGGAAGTAGTACTGGAAGTCCTGGGTACCACCAACAACGTCCTGGAAAGGAAACGCTTCTCCAGGGAGCGTGTGCGTATCGGTCGTGGCTATGGCTGCGATCTTATCGTCGACGATGAGCACACGGACGTCGAGCATGCTGAGTTAAACATAGACGATCAGGGGCAGCCTTGGATTGTCGATCTAGGTAGTGTTAATGGCATCAAGCGCGCCAAAAGCCGTGGCCGGGTGCAGCGGGTGCCTGTCTCCAGTGGCGATGTGTTTGTTATCGGTCGTAACAAGGTTCGCGTGCTGCTTCACGATCACACGCTACCTCCAGCAGTTCCCATTCGGCCCGTAGAGTCTTTCCTGTTGTGGCTGGGTCGGCCGCCAGTGTTGGTGGTGTTGTTGCTGACGTATGTCGCTATAGCTTTTGCAAGCGCGTACTACTCCACAAGTGGAGAGTTCAAGTGGTCTACTTTTTTTGGGAACAACGTTTTTGGTGCCTTGCAGTTTGTGGGCCTGGCGGCCGGTGTGTATCTGCTCTCGGTACTGTTTCGTCGCAGCGGTAACTTTCCGTCGCATCTCAGTGTGCTGCTATCGGTGGCGGTGTTTTCGTCCTTGAGCTCATTCCTGATCAAGCTGGCTCGCTTTAACGCAGGTGACTCAAGCTATGGCATCCTTTCCGTACTGGAGTCAGTTAATGGCTACGCAATCGTATTTATGTACCTGTGGAGTGTGCTTTACCTCGCGTTTAACTTCTCGATGCTCAGACGCACAGTAGTGAGCGCGTCCTGCGTGGTGCTAATTGTTTTTTCTACCGTGATTCAGCAGCAGGCGATCGCTGAATTTGGACTATCGAAAACGCGGCCACCTTTGGCGCGCGAATTTCTTCCCCCCGCGTTCCAGTTGGTTACGCCAACAGCGCCTGATGATTATGTATCGAAGACCAACGGTCTGTTCGATGCAGTTGACGAGACGCGTCAGAAGTTACTGGAGGCGCGGGGCGACAGCTAGTAGGGCATATGCAATCACGTGTGGCTACGCTGGCCTTAGGGTTCCACTCGTGCCCGAAACGACAAGTTAAGCGGAACTCCGCATCCGTTGCGGGGGCGGTCAGGTCGGGTTCATTGAAAAAGTGTGGGGGCGAAAGCCGAGGCGGGGGAGAGGTAGGAACGTTTCCGCCACCCTGACCAGGCACATCGTCGCTGCTGACTGATAACTAACAGACCCCAGTGCCGTCATCCAAATCTGAGGCAACACGCTCTTGTTGCCGTGATCAAAGATGGCAGGAATTGATGTGGAGTGGGCGCTTGTCGAGTATTACGGTGAGTGAACGCATCGCGGGGACCGGAGTGGGTGCCAGTGCCTGACCGACTGGAGCAAGCACTGTGCTATTTAAGATTCTGGCTGGGCGTCGCTTTGTGAAGCGCCGTTTTTCGCACGAGTCCTGTGCGTAAACGAAGTGCGTGTTTTTCTTTATAGGGAGTACTTCTCGATGAATGATGTTCAAATTTACGCAAGTTCTACGGCAATGATTGATGATACGGGTGAAGAACTCAGGGAGCTCGCGACTGACGAGTCGGCCTTTGTCAGCGGCGGGTTTCTGCCGCTGATTATGTACGGTATTGCGGCCTATGGGCATTTTGCGGCTCGGACCAGTGTGGCTGCTTTTTTGGGCCGCGCTGGATTTATAGGTGGGACCTTCGAAACGGCTAAGTGGATGGGCAGTGGAGGAGGCGAGCCGCCCCGCCAGACAAATAACAGAGGTCATTAGAAGTTAGAAGAGGTTAGTAGAGGTTAGTAGAGGTTATTAGATGTCATTTGGGGGCCTCAAGCGGCTGCCGATTCGATCGACGGGCATCGCATGATTGATGCGGTGCCCGCTCGCGATAGTCGGTCAATCTGCTTGACGTGTTGAACGGTAAGGCTAGAGGTTTTTACGATGAAATACATCGGACCCGTAGCGTGCATGATACTTGGCGCCGGCGGCTATTATCTGGGCGCCCCGCTGGAGGCAGTTTTGGTTCTTTGTCTGGTTGGAACACTCATTGAGTTCCTGTTTATTCGACGTGACTAGGTGACGTATGTCTTCGCATACCGACAGCGTATTGTTTCAGGCTTATAGAGGCGTGGCAGCCGCCAGCGTGTCAGGTACATGCCTGCTCGCGTTTTCATCGCTCCCATGGTGGTTTAAGTTGGGGATGGTGGTTTTACTCGCTGGCATGCATATCGATTTTTACAAAAGGCATTTGAAACCGCTCATTGTGGATTCCTGATTTCTGATTCTTGACTCGGAGGCGCGGCCGATGCGATTTTCGAGCAAACGTGACTGAATGCCGCTGAAATGAGTAAAGCCGATTCATGTTCAGAAAAGCCGCATTGCAAGCGAGGCGTCGTACGACGGGAGAGGTCATGCTCGTGCAGCCTCCACACGCCTGGATGTTTACTCTACTGGCGCTCGCGATCGTCGTTGTCAGCGCGATCGTTTTGTTTCACGGAGAATTTGGCCGCAGCCAGAATCTGCGTGGTGTCCTTGTGCCAAGTCGGGGGCTCATAAAACTCTACCCCGATTCACCGCTCACAGTTATTGAGGTTCTCTACAAAGAAGGGCAATGGGTCGAAAAGGGAGCGACACTGATCCGACTCGCGCAGCGTCCGATCGAGTCGAGTGGCGGCAACATCGATATTGCGAGGCTTTTACTACTGGACCGTCGACTCTCCGTCGAGAAACAAAAGGTCATAGCGACGAAACAGGTGTTTGAGGCCCAAGAGCGACAGCTGGACCGGCGCATTGACGGTGTTCAGAAACAACTGATTGAAACAACGATCCAATCCGGGCAACAGAAGCGCTTGGTGGCATCAACGTCTCAGGAGCTTACGCGCCTGAGTGGTCTGTTGGCCAGAAAACTGATCTCGGATACTGAGTACGAACAGCGGCGGCGCAGCAAATTGTCTAGCGAGGCGGCGTTTCAAGCGGGGCGCCGATCCATGGAACAGCTGAAAGCCGAGTTGGCGGCCCTGTATGCTGAGCACGACACAGCCAAAGCGCAGTTTGCGATAGACCGCTTACGCTTGCAG
Organism: Congregibacter sp.; assembly: GCA_045105635.1. Lineage (GTDB taxonomy): Bacteria > Pseudomonadota > Gammaproteobacteria > Pseudomonadales > Halieaceae > Congregibacter. The sequence goes on along the minus strand of JBGCDU010000003.1, from coordinate 139,980 downwards.
GGTGATCTGCTAACCCTGGATACGCAAAGGCTGGCGCTCAGCGAACAGACAGAAACCAGGATTGTCGCACCTCGCAGCGGTGTAGTGTTGGGCGTACACACGAATCCAGGGCAGCGGGCCACGCCGCAAAGACCTTTGCTCACGCTGTTTCCCGCCGATGCGGTGTTGGAGGCGGAGCTTTATGTTCCCGGGAGCGCGCTGGCGTCTGTGCGTGTAGATCAGCGCATCAAAATAAAGTACGACGCTTTTCCCTTTGACGAATTCGGCAGCTATTTAGCGACTGTGACACATGTGAGTTACACCATCGTCAAGCCCGACGAACTGGATACACCGCTGCCACTGCAAGAGCCGGTGTATCGTGTCACCGCAGAACTTGTAGACGCTTCGCTCGAAAACGCGGCGCAAGCCTTTGCACTGCAGCCGGGTATGACATTCTCTACTGCGGTGATCTCAGAACGAAAAAAGCTCATCGACTGGTTGCTTCAGCCTCTAAAGCGTGTGGCAGATGTCTACTGGGGTTCTACGGCATCAGTGCCAGTGGCCGCGTTGAACGAGCCTGCTGTCTAGCTACTGGAGTCGTCCGCGTAGGGTGTCTGCAGTTCGTCGCTGACGATTCGCCCCCCTGCAATGCCAACCACTCGGTCAGCAGCGCGTATGGTGCCTTCTCGGTGGGCCACCGATATCACGGTAATGCCCAATTCCCTGAGAGTTTCGTTGATTGTCCTCTCGGTCGAGGTATCCAGGTGCGCCGTGCCCTCGTCCAGCACCAGCAGTGATGGATACGCGTAGAGTGCCCTGGCCAGGAGTACGCGCTGCTTCTGGCCGCCCGAGAGCGCGCTGCCCATGTCGCCAACAAGCGTTTCGAATCCCATGGGCATTTTGATAATGTCATCGAAAATAGCGGCATTCTTCGCACATGCGTAGATGAATTCGATGTTTGCGGCATCGGCAAAAAAAGAAATATTGTCTGCGATCGAGCCCGCAAGTAACTGATCTTCCTGCATGACAGCGGCGATAGATTTTCTGTAGGACATCAACCCGTATTGCGACAGAGGTATTGATTCAGCCAGCACATTGCCCGTAGTGGGAGTGAGTAGCCCCAGCAAGAGTTTTACCAGCGTGGTCTTGCCGCTGCCAGAGTGCCCAACAACGGCAATACGCTGCCCCGCAGGAATAGTCAGATTGATATTACAGAGTGTATTTCCCTGATCGGGCGAATACGCATAACTAACATCCTGTAAGGAAACTTCTCCGCTGAATGCTCGATCCCCGCTGGTTTTCGTATCTGCCGGCTCTGTGTCAGTGGATTTGATGTCGGCCAGTCGCTCGAAGTGCAGGCCCAGCATTTTGAAATCAATCAGTACCTCGATGAGTTTTACCGATTTATCAACAAACTGGCGTTTGTACGTTAGGAAGGCAAAAAGCATCCCTACCGTGAATGACGAGCGCAGGACCTCGGAGGACCCTACGAAGATTACCGCGATATTCTCGAGGCCAAAAATCAGAGAATTGGCGAGTGAGAACCACAGCTGCGCTCTGGCCAACTCAGCGTCGGCGCTAATGCTATTTGCGAGAAGGTTTTGCCACTGCTGTCGCCGCTCTGCTTCGCGGCAAAAGATCTTCAGCGGGAGCATTGCCCGGAGGGTTTCGATGGACAGACTTTCTTCTTTTGCTTTAACGATAATGGCTTTTTCCGAAAGACTACGGAGTCGGTGATAGAGCGATAAGCGTACGGCTGTGTAAAGCAGGAAGGCCAGAATCACCAGCAAAGTAATGCTCGGCGAATACAGGAGCATCAGTAGTAACGTGACGAGAAGCATCACCCCATCGATAAATGCACTGGCCACCCCTTGAATGAGTGCGTCTTTTATGGGGTCGAGAGACGAAAATCTGCTCAAAATGCCGCCGACATGTCGTTTCTCGAAGTAGTCGAGTGGCAGCCGGGTCAGATGGTTGAATAAATCGGCCGCGAACTGGAAGCTTAGACTGGCGCCGACGTGCACGAGCACAAATGTTCGGAGTGCTTCCGTCAGCGCGTTGAGAACCGTGAAGAGTCCGAAGCCAATGGCGAGGCTTGTGAGTAAGTCCAGGTTGAAGTTGGGCAGTACGTCATCGACGACTATTTGTAAGTACAGCGGACTTAGAATCAGAAACAGCTGCAGGATGATCGACAAGAGTATGAGCTGAACGAGCGTGCGTCCGAGCCCCGTGGTCCGACGCCAGATTGCGCCCAAATTGAAGCTTTTGTTTTGTGCTGATACGCGCTTGTAGAATTTCTGGGGCTTGTCCAGAGAGTTGTCCAGAGAGTTGTCTAGAAAGTCAGTGGGTGTCAGCTCCAGCGCGATGCCGGTAAATGAGTTTGAGAGTTCCTCTAGCGAACACTTGCGTACACCCATGGCCGGGTCATGAATAACAGCTGAGCGACCAGAGATGCTGCGCAACACTACGTAATGATTGAATTCCCAGTGCAACACGGCGGGAGTACGCAGCTTCTTCATTGCGGCAAGTGGCACGCTCACCGATCTACTGGCTAGCCCGATTGTGTCGGCTATGTGCATTAGCGCAGCCAGACTTGCTCCACTTAGCGACAGTCCGAAGCGGCGTCTAAGTGCGATCAGATCGCACTGCGCTCCATGCGAGCTCGCAATCATCGCGATGCACGCCAGCCCGCATTCCGAGGCTTCACTTTGCATGAACATGGGTAGCCGCTGGGACTTAAAAGGTACGTACACGGGCCCCCCGATAAATCGATGCGAAGATAAGGCGGCGCAAAGAGAAACAAGGTTTCTTATCTGCATTTGCGCAGCGTTAAATCCTCCGAAACTATCGGTATGCAGACAACGGTCGTTTCCGTGCATGTATGCTCATTGGTGCTTGACTCAGATCAATGATTGATCTTTCGATGACGTTGGTTAACTGAGCGGTCAGATTCTCGGCATCGATGGCAGTTACAGCGCTTGAAATGGGTCCGCGGCGGTAACTCCCGGTATCCACATCCCCATTGTTGCGGCGAATATACCCAAGCACATGGCGAGGGTGAGTCCCATGAGCGCGCCGCTGAACACGAGGCGTTCAGCATTGCTGACCTGCCTCTGGCACCGGAAGTACCATTCCAGCATGGCGAGCGGCAGTAAGTACTGTGCGAAGCCAATTACATATAGTGCAGGGCCCGTAAAAGATTCAAAGTCGATTCCAATACCGCCCGTCAGCATGATCCAGGCCATCAATCCCACACGGAAAAACCACACGGCGCTAGCGACCAGAAACAGTCGCATGGCATAGCGACGATGAAGCGCGATTCGCCGTGCCACCGCATGCCTGAGTGCAAGTGCTGCAAACAGTAGTATAAAAACAGCGTCGCCAGAAATCGCCACGTGACTGAGCAGGTCGCCCACACTGCCCCGAGTCCAGGTCATCCATAGACCGCCAACAGCGCTGATAACCGCCGCAGTCAGATAGCAGCGTCCCAAATAGCGATGAAAGATCGGGAATCGAGCCCGGATCGCCGGAATAAACTGCAGCGGACCGCCGCCGATGACGAGCGCGGCGATCAGCACATGACTTGCCGCCGCGAGGTTACCCAGGGTGTCGCCCTCGCGAAACCCGGAGGGAAGGTGCAGCCCTGCCAAGCCGTCGAGGCCATTTTGTGCAATGGGCGGGTAGAACACGGCGAGGATGTAAACGAGGAACACCCACTGTCCTGTCGCAGCTGCGACAAACCAGACTTTGGCGGTCGCTGTAACGGCTCTGGCCGGCATGTCGCCGACTGTGAACGGCGTTGAAACAGTGAGTTCAGTCATGGACGCGCACTCTCGTAGTTGAATTAGGTGACGCTATTTTTACCGCCGGAGGGCCTCCGTACATCGCCCAACAGTGGGGTCTTTGTCTCCCCCAAAAGGCGGAGCCCGCTCAGGGCAATTACTACGCTCACTCATGCAGTGGTTGGATGACAGATCACGACCCGCTGGTCTAGAGTGCACCAATGAGCGTCGCTACCAGAGACCCGATTTCTTCCCCGGACACTCCGGATCATCATCATCGACCGATGTCTGTGTCTGATCCGGGTAGTCTTGCGGTTGCCGCGTGGCAGCCCATCCGAGGTCCGTTCCAACGCTGGCCTCGGTTCATGGATTTAACTCTAGCCTGCCTCGCTTTCTTACTGACGTTAATGAGCTGGTCTGCGGGTAGTGATATGGACCCGGTGGTTACTCCTTCGGAGGCCTTTTCGCTACTGTTGGCGGTGATTGGAAACTTTGCGCTGATCTGGCGACGTCGCTATCCGGTTCATGTACATGTGATCGTAATAGCTTGCTCCGCGGCCGTAACGTTTGGTCCAGTGCAGTCGGGTCTGTTTGCGGTGGGGTTCTCCCTATATAGCCTCGGGCGCTATGCGGCGCATGATCGGGTCAGTCTTCTGGGAATGCTGGCTGCTCTGCTGTTGGCAACACTCGACATGTTTGTGCTGAATACACCGAACGCGGGCAGCTTTGTGGCTTTGGGGTTTGTTGTCCTGTTCTGGTATGTCGGTCGCCGGCTGCGTTTCCGCGGCGAGTATCTGCGCTTGCTCGAGGAGCGTGCAGAATATCTGGAAAATCGCAAATCGGAAGAAGCGGCGCGGGCCGTGGCCGAGGAACGCACCAGAATCGCCAGGGAGTTGCACGACGTGGTGGCGCATCAGGTGAGTCTGATGACCGTGCAGGCGGGCGCCGCCAAAACCGTGGCCGGCTCCGACCCGGAAGCGGCACTGGTGGCGATGGCTGCGGTAGAGGGCGCAGGTCGTCAGGCGATGCGTGAGATGCGCCATCTGCTGGATGTGCTGAGACAGGACGATGGTCAACCAACGTTGCACCCGCAGCCTGGTTGTGCCGATCTGCTACAGCTCGCTGCTGAGGTAACCGAGGCGGGTGCGGTAGTCGATCTACACACTGAGGGGCGCCTTTCGGGTCTGGCAGCGCGCGTGGACCTGGCTCTGTATCGAATTGTTCAGGAGTCGCTTACAAATGTGCTCAGGCATGCAGGCCCTGGCGTCCGGGCAACGGTGCGGGTGCATGCAATGCCGACTGGCGTCGACCTGCAGGTCTCGGACGACGGGATAGGTCCTAGCCAACAACTGGGCCACCCGCAGGGCTACGGAATCAATGGCATGCGCGAACGGGCAGAGCTTCTCGGCGGCTGGTTAACGGCGCAATCCGGTGCGCAGGGTGGCTTTCAGGTAGCGGCCTTCTTGCCCTATGCGGACAGTTCCCGGTGACGCTACGTGTACTCGTCGTCGATGATCAGGCCCTGGTTCGGCGTGGCTTTTCTATGGTGCTCGAGCATCAGGGTGATATCGAAGTTGTTGCCGAGGCAGGTAACGGCTTCGAGGCCATCGAGGCGGCGCAACGTTGCAAGCCTGACGTCATCTTGATGGATATTCGAATGCCGGAGCTTGATGGACTCGAAGCAACGGAGCGTATTCTTGCGGTTTGTGAGCCGAGCACGCGCATAATTGTTCTCACGACTTTTGATCCGGACGAATACATCTATCGTGCGCTGCGTGCTGGAGCCAGCGGGTTTCTGCTCAAGGATATACCGCCCGAGGACCTAGTGGCTGCAGTGCGAGTGGTTGCCGCTGGCGGTGCGCTACTTGCGCCCACGATCACCCGTAGGCTGATCGGCAGCTTTGCGCAGCAGACGATAACCGATGCCGCTCTTGCGGCGCGCTTGCAGCGGCTGACTGCCCGCGAGGAGCAGGTGCTAAGCGCCTTGGGCTCTGGTCTCAACAATCAGGAAATTGCGGACACGCTATCTATCGGTCCTGCCACCGTTAAAACGCACGTTTCCAGCGTGCTTTCTAAACTGGGGCTGCGAGATCGAGCGCAAGCAGTGGTATTTGCCTACGAAAGCGGCCTCGCTCGGGCGGGCAATCGCGACATCGGTCATTGAACGGGCGCGGTCTTCGGCACTTCGCTTAAGAGCGCTTTGCGCAGTATTTGGTACCTCCGCAGGATGAACTGGTCTTAACGCTGGCAAGAATGCAGTATATTCATTGTGTGAAAACCGCCAAGACAGTAGCAGTTCCCCCGCGCTGGCATAAGCCTGCTTGGGCTTGGCTGAGACGAATCGTGGTTTGGTAATTTGGATTGTATGATCGCTTTGCGCCGCCCGGTGAAGCCGCCGGTACCCTGACCGAGGAGCAGTACTATGAAGAATACGTTGTTTTTAACGCTAGCTATGGCCAGCACATTGCTTGTCGTCAGTTGCAGTGGCCAGCCGATAACATCTGATGACTTGGTTTTGAATGACAGTCCTCGCGTCGTCCTCAAGGTCACCGGTAAGACGCCGAAGCTGGAGATTACGAGGGAGTCATCAGTCGATTGCCAGAAGGATCCCAAGCGCAAGGGCTGTATCGACTCGCCCAGAAACAACCAGGTGATAGCGGCGTTTAAACTCCGCGACAGCGATGGCTGGCATTTTTCACGCTTTGAGATTTGTGCAGGTGATGAGAAGGCACCGGAGAAGTGCAAGCTCGAATTGTTTGAGCGTCTGGAGTATGCAGCTTTTACTTCCAAGAAAGGTAAGTTGGCCGTTCCCAACCGTCGCGGGATTATTCGTGTGGGAAAACTGGGTGCCAACGTCAAAGAGTTCTTTGTAGCAAATCAGAACAGCGTGCCAATGGATTATTACTATCGGGTCGAGGTGTGCCGTGACGACGATGCTGCCGAAGGCACGGAAATGGCTATGGTCGATCTCTATGCGGATGACGATGAGGGTTCGTCGGACATGAATGAAAAAGGCTGTCTCTGGAACGAAGATCCGCCCTGGCAAAATCGCGGTCGATATTGATTCGAGCTTTTGGTCGATTATCTTTATAAGGCCTACCTGAGCTATAGCCATGCTGACGCAGCGTGGGCCAGGTGGCTGCACCGGTCGCTGGAATCTTATCGGGTCCCATCGGCACTGGCCGGTGTTCGCCCTGATGGACGCGTCGTACCTGCGCGTGTTTCACCTATATTCCGCGATCGCGAGGATTTGTCATCCACGGCTGATTTGGGTGAAGGCCTGGAACAGGCGCTGCGCGATTCTGAATTTCTGATCCTGATTTGCTCACCGAATGCGGCCCAGTCACGGTGGGTGAACGAGGAAGTTCGGTATTTTCAGTCTCTGGGTCGCGCGGACCGGGTCTTTTGCGTGCTGGTCGAGGGGGATGCGGAGATCAGAACGGGGCCTGATAGCTGCTTCCCGCCGGCGTTGATCGATGGCATGGATGACGCGCTTGCGGAGCCGTTGGCGGTGGACCCCCGTCGCTTTGCCGACGGAAAAGAGCTCGCCCGACTTAAACTGATTGCTGGTTTGCTGGGCGTACGCCTGGACGATTTGCGCCGCCGCGATCTAAAGCGCCGACGGCGTTGGCAGGCGTTGATCGTATCCGCTGTAATCGGGGTCGGTGTTCTGGCGCTACTGGCTGTATCGGCCCGCCAGGCCGAGCAACGCGAGCGACAGAGCGCCGAGCAGATGGCCAGTTTTATCGTTGATCTCGGAGAGGAACTCAAATCTGAAATAGGCCTGGAGGCGTTGGGCTTGATCAGCTCGAGGGCCATGGCGTATCTCGAGGACATAAACCCCAGCCAGCTTAGCGCTGAAACGGGCGTTAAAGTGGGTCTCGCCTTGCGGCAGATCGGGCAGGTAAGCGATGGCCAGGGTCGTGCTGACGACGCTCGCAAAGCGTTTCTTCGTTCCCGCGATTTGTTTGGCGACCTGCATCACAGTTACCCCGGTCAGCAGGAATTGTTGTTCGAGCTTGGACAGGCTGAATTTTATGTGTCTGATCACTATTTAGTGTCGGGGCAGAACGATCTAGCCTTGCCGTCTGCAAAGCGTTACGCGGAGATCTCACAGCAGCTTTACGAGGCGGACCCGGAGAATCCGAAGTGGCAGCTGGAGCTTTCCTATGCCGCAACCGGATTGCTGGCGGTAGAGGTCATGGGAGGGGGCCCCTACTCGGAGAAAATACTGACACAGGCCGATCGGGCCTTGTCGCTCGCCCAGACGATTATCAATGCCCGGCCCGAGGACTCGGAGGCGATAGCGAACTTATACAGCACGCTCGCCTGGGCAGCGGACACGCGGCGTCTTGCCTGTGAGCTTGAGCAAGCGCTTAGCGAGCGCCAGGAGACGCTCATGATGGCTGAGAAAGCGCTGGAAAAAGCACCCGCAGATAACTTCAGCAGAGTGTCTCTCGCCTATGCGCACTCAGGCGTTGCGGTCGTTGAGGCGCAGCTGGGCGAACTGGACGAAGCGAGGACGCACTGGCGCACCGCTATCGAAGCCATCAGAACGCTCTGGCGCGAGGACCCAAGTAATGAACGCCTGAAAAATGAGCTTCAGTGGAGACGCATTTATCTCGTTCGAGCACAGCTGGACGATGGCGAGAATGATGCGGCTGCCGCAGAGCTTGACCGGGTGCTTGCAGACACTAGCGGCGTTGATTCCCCGAGCGATTCAGGAATTGATTCAAACTTGAAATTGGAGTACCTGATTGCCCGCGCCAGGATCGCCTTTCAGCGGGATTCACTACCGGCAGTTCAGGATGCACTAGCCAGTGCTCTGCGCCTCTATGCGCCACTGGACTCCGCAAACCTCACGGAAAATCAATGGGCTTATCTCGCGGAGATTCAATACCTTTGGTGGCGCGCGTTCGAGTCGCTGCCGGCAAAATCGCCGAGCATCGACATACAGCTGGGCGAGGGTCTGCGGACCTGCCGAGCTGCGATCAGTAACGCCCGAATCGCATTGATCCAGGGGCGTTCGGATTCCGTTATATCCGAGCTGGACTATCTTGAGAGCAGAGGATACCGCGGTCGGGACGCGCAGGAGATCTGCGAGGCGCTGCCGTCACAGGTCTGTGTCCGGTGAATCAGCGCCTGAAGCTCACGGTCGGTATCACAGGTCACCGGGACATCATTCCCGAGGAGTGTGCAGACATCGCACAGAGCGTACGATCGTTTTTCAGCACACTGGCCGCGCAGTTCCCCGACCTGCAACTGGAGCTCCTTAGCGGTCTCGCCACAGGTGCAGATAGCCTGGTTGCAGAGATGGCCCTGGAGATGTCGATCCCTGTTATCGCCGTGTTGCCGATGCCGCAGGCGGACTATGAGAGCGACTTTGAAGATCATGGGGAGCTGCAGCGTTTTCGACATCTGTTAGATCAGTCAACGGTGGTCACACTGCCGTCGATTGGCGAAAGCAACGACCTGGAGCCTGCTTCCACAACTGAAGCGCGCGCGCGGCAATATGCGCAGCTGGGTGTGTTTATCTCCAACCACTGCCAGATATTGCTTACGTTGTGGGACGGACAGAAAAGTTCCGACATTGGCGGGACCTACGGCGTGACGCACTATCACTTAACCGGTGTGATGCCTGGTTGGGCCCTGGAAAAAGAATCGCCAAATTTGCTCGCAGATAATGAGAATGACCTCGCTTACCACATCGTTTGTAGCAGACAGGGAGGGCAGGGTGGTCTGACCGGGGACCGCCAGGGCTTTCAGCCTGTTCAGGCGTTTTGGTTAACCGCACATTTCGCCAGGCAGGATGACCCAGCAATGCCACAGGATTACCGGCAGATGTTTGAGCGTCTCGCGATCTTTTCGTCTGACTGTACAGACAACGCTGCGGCGATCGTTTCCCAGGCAAATAGTCTGCTTACATCACCGCCGAAGGACGACCTGCCAGCGGAGTGTGAGCTTATCGATATGCTCTACCAGTCTGCTGACTGGCTTGCCGTGCGCTATCAAAAACTGTTTTCACAGAGCCTGCTACTGAGCCATTTGCTCGCCATACTGATGGGTCTGGTGTTTATCGTTTACTCGGAGATGGTGGAGGTGAGTTTTCTTGCCTGGCTGTTTTTGGGCTTGTTTGGTTTGGGAATCGGGGTTCACCTCCTGAGTGAAAAACGCGATTGGCACCGCAAGTATCTTGATTATCGAGCCCTGGCTGAGGGTCTTCGTGTTCAGGTGTACTGGAATCTCGCAGGCGTGGTCGACGGGCAGAACGCTGAATTTGCTTACGACAATTTTCTGCAAAAGCAGGATGTTGACCTTTCATGGATCCGGCATGTTATGCGGTCTGCGAGTTTGCAGTCCTATCGAGAGGAGTTGCTGGACGAGAGTTGGGTGGATTGGGTGGGGGACCGCTGGGTTGGGGACGCCGTGCTCAGCAATGGTCAGCTGGCCTATTACGAATCTAAAGCCTTGCGCCGGTCAATCAACTATCGACGAACTCTGGTCCTGGGTGCGGTTGTCTTGTGGGTAGGCGTATCTACTGCTGCTTTCCTGGGTCTGTTCGCCCAGGATATGAACGACCAGCAGATTTTCGCGCTGGTGATCATGATGGGCGTGCTACCGCTGATTGCCGGCGTGCAGGACGCTTACTCACACAAAAAGGCCGACAAGGAACTGATCAAACAGTATCAGTTTATGGCGCGGATATTCGCTAATGCGCGGCGCTTGCTCAACACTGCAGATACCGTGGAGTTCAAGCGTCGCGTGCTCAAGGCTGTGGGGAGCGCGGCGCTGGAAGAGCACGCTGAATGGCTGCTTATGCAGCGCGAGCGACCGCTAGAGCATGGCGGGATTAAATGAGCTTACATTCAACTGACCGTTAATCCCACGTCTGTGTCGGCAGCTCTGCCCGGAGTTCTGCCCGAAGTTCTGCCCGGAGTTCCGCTCAGAAGTTATACGCGCCTGTTACGCCAATTTGACGACCAATCGGTAGTCCCACCAAGGCCACCTGCCCAAAGCGGAATCCTGTAGTCGGGGCATCATTGTCAAAGGCATTATCGACAAACAGCGTCAGTCGGAGTTTACCTGTGTCTATACCGGTTCTCAGATTGACCAGAGTCTGCGGCTCAAGATACTCCAGGTTAATCTCGTCGATGAACTGTTCGTCACGATAGGAAACATCGGCGCGTGCGAACCAGGATGTGTCAGACCCAAACATACCCAGATCGGCGCTATAACGCAGCGATGCGAACAGCGAATTTTCTGGCGTACGCGGCGTGGCGTTGCCCGAGACGTCGGCGTTGCCAGTCACGGCTGCGGCGGTGGTTGAATCAAATACCTTGTACTGTGCATCGACAAAAGAGTACGCGAAGCTTGCGCGCAGGTTCGGCGTTATTCGGGCAACCGCACTGAAATCGATGCCCCAGATCTCGGTCTCGCCGGAGTTGATCAGGTATGATCCGATCGTAGGCTCCGGGTCTGTGAAGCGAAATACCTGATCTTGCCAATCCATGTAATACAGCGCCGCTTCAATGGTAAGGCGATTGTTTGCACTGGTGAACTTGCTGCCCAATTCGTAAGACCACAGCTCTTCTTCGTCCACTACGCGAAATTCAATCGGCCCGGCATCGTTAAAGGTACCCGGCTTATTGCCCTTGGACGCGCTTGCGTAGAACATCAGGTCTTCCTGGGGCGTGTACTCGACAATCACCCGCGGCAGGAAGTTGTTGAAGTCGCCTTCGCGGACTGCGCCCGTAGCCAGGTCCTTGAGCTCAACAGTCTCTTCCTGATAGCGCGCATCGGCTGTCATGCTCCATTGCTCTGACAGGTCGTAGGAAATAGAGCCGAAAATCGACATGTTATCGGATGTCTTGATGTTCGGATTCTGGCTAAAGTTGCGTTGTCGATCGGTAGAGAACTCCTCCTCGAAGTACGACACGCCCGCGAGCCAACGCAGCTTGCCTTCGTCTGGTGAGGTGATACGAAATTCCTGAAAAACGGTTTCCAGTTCGCGTGCCGTAATAGTCTGGAAAATGGAGCAGTCTGGACCAATGAATGGTCCGGCATTACACAAAAATGACAAAAACGACACCTTGAAAGGATCGTAATTGCCATCCGCTTCGTTAACCGTTTCCTCGTTTCCGTAACCCGTAATCGAGCTCAAGGTGAAGTTATTCAAGTCGTAGTCGATGCTCAGGTTGACGCGAGTGGTCTCGGAGTCGATACCGGGATTATTAAGCTGGTCTACGTTGCCGCCGATGACCGATTGATCTGGAAACGCGAGCTTGCCCTCGTTCAGCGGCGTGGTGGCTCTGATAGCCTCTCCAAGTTCCGCTTCAGAATAGTTGATGTAGAGGTTTGCCGAGAGAGATTCGGTGGGGGTAAACAGAAGTGACACGCTGCCAGTTGTAATGTCGTTCTCACCCATTTCCTGTCCGTTGGTGACGTTGTCGTAGGGCGAGCCATCAGATTGCAGGCCGGCACTCACACGAAAACCCAGCTTGTCTTTGATGATCGGACCACTGATTGTCCCGTTGAGACGCTGCTCGCCGTACTCTGCGAAAGTGGCGTCAATCGAGCCGCTCAATTCTTCGCTGGGCTTTTTGGTGATGTAGTTAATTGCACCAGAGAAGGTGGCGCGGCCAAACAGCGCGCTTTGCGGACCCTTGACTACCTCGACGCGTTCGATGTCAGTGAACAACACTGTGTATAGCGAACCCGATACATATACGCCGTCAATAAATTTGGATGAGTTCTGCAGCGTCGGATCACCGGTGTTTCCCGCAACGCCGCGAAAGCTCGGTGAGTCCCCCTGTCCTTCCGCCTGATACGAACCATAGGTGACACCCGGTACGGCCTCGATAAGATCCAGCACATTGGTATAGCCGGCCTGCTCAATGTCTTGGGACGAAAAGGCCGATACGGACATGGGAATGTCCTGCAGGGATTCGTCACGACGACGAGCGGTGACGATGATTTCGTCCAACACAAAATTCGCGTCACCGTCGCTCGTCTGCGTCTGCGCAAATACGGGTGCTGCAAGCGGCGTTGCAATCGAAAAAGCCAGTGTGGATAGTGCGGCGTTCTTGAATTTCATCATCTTTCCCTTTTTGGCTCTCAGCAACAAACCGTTAGTTGGCACGCGCGTACGAACTCTTTTGGAGTTCCTGCCGTCATACACAAATAACCCGTACCTGACTGTACATTACCCGGCCGCGAAGATGCGCCTGAGTCTGGTGATATACCTGCTTGCACAAATCGGTATAGGTTGCTGCATATTCACTATGCTCAACGGCCCGACAGGCCACGATCTGTGCACTGCTGTCTGATTTACGCTTGGTACCTGCATTTCTTTTGACCGCGAGCGGTTTTAACTGCAAGCTGGGAGATGACCTTAGTGCTTGCGATTCTCTAAAAGAACCGGTGGTTCGAGCACAGACTCAATCAGTAACGACTCAAAACGAGGCATGACAATAATGCGATTTTCTTCGGTCCAGGCCCCCCACATAAGCTGTGCACTGGCGGCGCTACTGCGCTGCAGTCTGTTCTCGGCACTTTTTATCGCCGGTGCTTCTGTTTTTCATGCGCAGGCACAGACTCAACACCAATCCGATGAGGCAGCCGTCGTCGCGCCGCTGGATGCTTTTCCGGTGTGGCAAACGATGAATGGTCTGTGGATGGGTGAGCTCGATTCTTATGGCCCCGATGGAGGCCACAAGATCCGCGGTTACAACGCACTATTTCGTATCGATATTGATGGCGAGCAATTTCATCAGACCAACTGGATGTTCTATGGTGAGAAGCAGGCGGCGCGCAGGAATGCACTATCGCGCGGTCTCGCTCGTGAGGGCGAAGCGGTCGAACTCATTACTAATACCTACGGCGAGTCGGTGGACGACAAAGGCTCCATGAAAGTCACGCTCATTGATCATATGTTCGATTACGAAGGCGGAGAATTGACGCGGGTTATTTCTGACTTTGCCGTGGTGTACGAGTACTTCAACCCCGAAACAGGTGCGCTGCAGCATCTGCAGTTAAATAATCTCGGTTCCCCGGGCCATCGAATTCGCTCAGCGCAGGGTATTCATGCCAAAAAGCACCTGATCGACTTTGCGACCGGTGACAAATTGTTGGACGAGGCGGGAGAGCCCGTAGTCAATCCAAACTTTGGTGAACCTCGGTCTGCCAGCTTTTATCGGGAAGTCCGCGTCGATATGGCGGACCTTGAGAAACACCGCGCTGAGTTTCATGAAGAGTACAACGTCAAGGTCCGCGTGGAAGCGGGGCCAACGCCGGATTCGCCATCGCGAATTTATCGCCTGGACGCAGATATTCACCAATGCGACTGGCTGGCGAATCATCCTTATGATCCCTGGCGCGTAACCGCAGGCATCGAGATGGAAGATGTCGATAGCGCGAAGGCCATACCCGCGTGTAAAGCAGCGGCGGCAGAGAATCCAGGTGAGCCACGTTTTCAGTACCAGGCGGGACGGGCGCTCTTCTATGCAGGCCGCACGGAAGAAGCCTTGCCCTATTTGTATCGTGCTGCTGTAGAGATGGACTATCCGCAGGCACAGTATGTGTTGGGCTACTTGAAAGATGTCGGTTTGCAGGGCGTGGCGGTCGATACCTGTGGTGCTGGTCGTCTATGGCGGCGCGCGGCGCTGGGAGGCCTGTTTTATGCGGAATACTCCATGGGGAAATGGGAGCTCGAAGGGCGTTTTGCGGCTTGCGACTGGCATAGAAACGCGGGCGAGACCGTGCGTTTTCTAGAGGGCGCGTTCGCAAAGAGTGCGTATACCGGGCTGGAAAGTGAAATAGAAGCTTTGCTTGGACAGGCGAAAGGACAAACCGACGGAGATGTGGCGACGAAAGAGTAGGGCGCAATAGTTACCCACGCCACACATAAGCGCGCAACATATACCCACGCAATAGAGTCCGCTGTTTATGAATAGTGACAGTTCGCATGGGCTCATCCGTCGAATTCTGGGCGCACAGCCAGCGATTTTCTTCGTTTGCCTGGTGGCCTGGACGCTCACCAACATGGACCAGTCCCTGTTCGGTTACGCCATCCCGGGGATTCTTGCCGAGTTTGAATTACCCCTTGGCGTGGCCGGCAATATCCTGGCAATCTCGTTCCTCACAAGCTCGGTGCTTATTGTCTTGTCGGGCGTGGCCGCGGACAGATGGGGCCGAGGCGCTGTGCTGCTGTTTCTCCTGGGTGCCTCGTCTGTGTTCGTCGGGTTGCAGGGGCTGGCGAGCGGCATTCTCGCTCTCACGTTTTTTCGGGCCATGGGGTTTGGTCTTAGCGGCGGTCTATCGCCGATCACCAACGCCTTTGTAGCCGAGCATGCGCCAGCACGGTATCGCGGTATTGCCATGGGCCTGCTGCAGTGCGGGTACCCTCTCGGATGGTTAATCAGTTCCCTGCTTGCAGCCCCGCTACTCGAGGACAGTGGTTGGCGATCAGTCTGTTTTATTGCTTTTATTGTTCTCCCGATGCTCATTCCCATCGCCTGGATTTTGCACCGGTCCGGGCAGCTGAAGCAGGGGTCTGATGCGGAACTCGCGGCAAAGCAAGCCCCGACGGTCAGTGCGGGTACGGCTTCGTCGCGGTTGCGCAGCCTGTTCTCTGCCAAGTATCGCCGCAACAGCCTTGCTTGCATGGGTATGTTTCTGAGCTTTGGCGGCGCCTACGCGGGGTCGGTGTTTTTCTTTCCGACTTTCTTTACCCAGGAGAGTGGATATAGCGCCGCCGAAGCGGCGCTGCTGGTCGGCAAGTCCAACGGCATCGCCGTGTTCGGTTATATGGCAGCGGCGCTAGTGGGTGAGTTTCTGATCACGCGTCGTAACGTGTACATCATCTGGTGCCTGGGCGGGGCAGCGGGGCTGCTTATGTTGTTGTGGTTCTCCCATTCGCCCACTCAGGATCTCATTTGGTTTAGCGTGACAGCCGCGCTGTTCTTTGGTTCTCAGGCCGTTGTCGCCGTATTTATCGCCGAGATCTTTCCTCGGGAGATTCGCGCAACGGCTCTGGCGGTATGCGCATCGGCACCGCTGAGCCTGGGTTTTGCAATATTTCCTGCCATCGTGCCGTTGGTAGTCGCTAAGCTTGGTTGGAGCCTCGGGCTGACCGTCGTGGTGTTGCCCTTGCTGTTGTGCTCCGCGTTTATGGCAAGCTTGTTGCCCAATCGAGAGTCAGGTTTGCCCGTCGACGATTGATCGTTGCCGCTTCTTCCAACCAACCAACCAACCAACCAACCAACCGCCCACCCACCCAACCTTACCGGCGCGGCGCAAAAGTCGAACAGCGGCGCCTATAGTTCGTAGTCCAGCTTGTAAGCGGCTTTGGCTCCATGGGGTACAAAGTCCATATCATGCAGGCTGACACCGGGCATGTCTTTTATGTGCCGCGCGACAGAGTCAGTTACCAGTATTTCCCAGGCTAGCGCTGTGTCCTCGCCGAGTTTTGCCGCCGCGTTCACTTCCGCACCAAAGACATCCGCTCCGCCGATTCTCAGTACTTCGCCAAAACCGATGCCCACGCAGAGGAGTACTTGCTCCGCTTCGTCCCTATCCTGATTGTATTCCATGGCTTTGCGCTGCATGTCGATAGCGCACTCCACAGCCTTGGAGGGCTGTCGGAACACGATTAGCATGCTGTCGCCTTCGGTCTTAATCAGGATGCCATCCCAGTCGTCGATGCAGGGACTAAACAAACGCTGAGACTCGTAGATGACCTGGAGAAAATGAATGATGCCAAACTCGGCAGCGCTGCGTGAGAAGCCCGCGAGGTCGGTA
This sequence comes from Congregibacter sp., assembly GCA_045105635.1. Taxonomy (GTDB): domain Bacteria; phylum Pseudomonadota; class Gammaproteobacteria; order Pseudomonadales; family Halieaceae; genus Congregibacter. Next base: position 123,421 of record JBGCDU010000003.1, on the reverse strand, counting down.
AACATAACCGCGCATTCCGAGCCAAATACGTCCCAGATGCGCTGGTCGATCTGCTCTTTATCCGCACCAGCTTCCAGCCGCGCCTCAATAAGTTTGGAGAGCCTGTCCAGGTAACCGCTGGCGTGAGAGCTGGGTCCACTTTGTGTTGGCATAGTGTGTCGAGGATGTGGCTGAGTCTTGAAACATTACTTGAGGAATCCAGACACGTCTAGTTTCTATCACCGCTGCAATCGCAATCGCGCGGACGTCCGGCTATTGACAGGTGCTTGCTTTATGATGAGAGCCGTAGTCAATCGCTTATGTGGAAAACCTTATGCAGGATGTTCAAGATCACTTCCAATTGTTTCTCGCGGGGTATGCCGCCGCTTGGGCATCACCTCGCTTCGCCGGAGTGCTGGAACTCTGGGATCCTTGCGAGCCAGAGCCCTGGCATTTCCCCGAGGAGCTTGATCAGCCTCTGGTGGGGCGCGAGGCCATTGCGACCTATCTTGACGCTGCTGCCGACGCCATAGAGAGTTTCTCTGTGCAGGTGGATAACTCTGCTATTAAATCTCTTGAGGGTAGTTTTTATACGTTTCGCTTCATGATGCGCTGGTGCGCAAGCATGCGGGGCAGTGCGCTGCTGCCAAAGCCTATTGGTGCGCAGGTGCGAGTGTCGGGTGTGTTGCGCGATACGGGTGATGGTTTGAAGCTGGTTCACTATATGGAGGCCGGGCCTGCCGCACTGCCTTACCTGGTCGCCCAATACGAGCAGTTCGCTCAGGGAGAATGAGACGCTTCCCGTATTACCCGCATCAGTTCCTGCGTAGCAGGGTTGAGCTGTCGATGTTCCATGGTCATCAGGCCGGAACGACGTCTTACAGTTGGTTTGTTGATGGGCAAGCGCTTGAGCGCTGAGTCGCGTGCGCCGATGTTCAGGAACGTAGGGGAGAGCATCAGCAGGTAGTCGTCAGCCAGCATGAGTTGCAAGCCGAGGTTCGGGGCATCGGAGCGTATAACGCCTTGCGGCGGTTTAAGGTTCTCATTCAGGAACGCGTCGCGAATTGTTATCCAGTCGTCGGTGCGGCGGCGCGCGACCAGCCAGGTGTAGCCTTGCAAATCCTTGAGTGTCAGCTTCTTCTTGCGTAGTAAGGGGTGCTGTGCGCGGGCCAGAATAACATCGTCGATATCGTACAATGACTCATAAACAACGCCACGCCGCGTGTATTCAACCTCCGGTAAGGCGCCAATTACGCAGTCCAGCTCCCCTTCGACCAGTTTGCTCAGCAACGCCTCTGTGTAATCCTCAAGAAGGTCAATCTGCACGCCGGGTTGCTCGTCATGGAATCGCATGACGACTTCGCTGAGGGCTTGCACATCGCAGGTCTCGCCAATACCCAGGGCGACGCTGCCAGAACGCGCGCCGGCAAGCGACTGCACGTGCTGTAGCGCTCTAGACATGTTGTGCAGGTTGCCTTTTGCATATGGCAAAAAAGCCTCTCCGTAGAGAGTGGGACGTGTCTGATTACCCTGGCTGCGATGTAGCAGTTTGGTTCCTACAGTCTTCTCCAGTTTTGTAAGACTGCGGCCCAAAGCCTGCTGGGTCAGGCCCAGGACTTTTGCGGCCTCCGCAAGACCGCCATACTCTATGACCGCAACAAAGCGTTCGAGCTCTTTGAAGCCAAGGTCGATGGCTTCGGCTGAGGGGCTAACGGTATTCACAGCTCAGCTTGCATAGCAGTGGCCTTGAGTTGCCATCGAGAGGTCAGTTAGGGCCTAACGTTTACAGCGTGACTTTGCTGACCCCGCTTGCGGCAGCGAGGATGGTCCAGGCGTAAATCGCGAGTACTATCGGATAAACCGGCTTCAGGACCACGTGCAGCCGTTGGTTCAGGTCATCATTGCCGCCGGTCTCTGCTAACTCACCGAACAGCAGTATTGCTGGCGTAAATGCGCGTTCCAGGAGAATGACGGTGACGCCAACGAGTGCATAGGCAAACCACTTGATCGCCAGCCACAGTGGCATCTCACCGGTCGCCAGTAGCCAGCAGCTGATTCCACCCATACCGATAATGACCGCGGCCAGGATCAATGTTTGCGCAAGCGCTGCCCAGGTGTGCAGCGTGGTGCCGGGGGGCTTGAAAATAATCAGCCAGGTAACCGCAAGCCAGACAAGTGCCATTGGCACTGCAGCGGTTATCGACAGCAATGGGTATCCCATATCGTTCATGAGGATAATGCCGGTCAGCCATACCACCGGCATGGCAAACCGGGGGAAACGGTCCAGCACCATCCCGAGCTCAAGCACCGTCAACCGTGTCTCGGCGCTGAGATTCACACGTTCCGCGTACTTCGCGCCCAGGTATACACCCACGTCTGTACCGAGCCAAAATACCCAGCCCAGAATATGTACAAATAAAACGACTTCGTGAGAACTCATGCCTTAGCCTCTGTATCCGCACCGCTGTCTATCTGCTGGTTGCGCTTTTCGATAGAAGTAAAATCTGCATTCACCGCTCGGAATGCGTCTTTCAGGAAGGCTTCCCGACGTGCTTCATTTGCGGCTTCCTCCTCGGTGCTCCACTGCAGTTTTTGCAATTCATCCGCCGCTATAAGGTTTTTCTCAATCAACAGCTTTTCCAGCGAGGCCGCGTAGTCCCGCGTTGCCCAGAGTTGACTCATGACTTCCAAAAGAGCGGTCATGAACACATCCTGGCTGACGTTATCAAAAAATGCGGGACGTGATCCCCGGGTGTCCAGAGGTATATCGTTGGTATCGCTCATATCGCCGGCCTGGAGATCGTTCCACGGATGAGTATGTCAGCGGCGCTCATTTCCATGCGCCAAAGCCAAACCACTGTATGCCATCGGCAAAGCGACCTGTCTTGTCGCTAAAACCCTGCTCCTCACGAATTGCGCTTGCGTAGTCGTCCGGTGACAGGAACGAATACTGTGGCGTGATGAACTGCAGGTGTTTGTCCGCGCTGAACCCTGCCTGTTCGCGCAAAGTAGTGAAATCCTGATCGCGGAAGGCCTTATAGAAAGGCTCGTTGTTGTAGTAAGCGTCCCAGTCCAGATAGAACGCGTCATAGGGTTCGAGGGAATCGTTAGGCGGTAATTCCATGTGCAGCATCAAGCCGCCAGGACGCAGAACGCGGTGCGCCTCGGCGAAGCATGCCTTGATATCTTTTATCGACAGCTCATGCAGAAACATTGAGGAAAACACGACATCAACGCTATTGTCGGCATGGGGCAGGGCAGTGGCATTGGCCTGCTGGAAATGCACCTCGGTACCTTGGGACTCGGCGCGGGCATGGGCGTAACGCAAACAGGCCGGAGCTACGTCCAAGCCCTGTACATGCGCTGCCGGGAAGGTGCGTTTCCAGGCGCAGGTGTTGTGGCCGATTGTGCAGCCCACGTCGAGGATCGTTTCGGGCTTGAAGTCCGGAAAGCTGTGTCGGATGTACTGCGACATCGATTGGCCGATGTCATCGTGGTTCTCGCCCATCATGCCGAAGGAGAAAACGTTGAACCCATGATCATAGAGCGCGCCGGCCATCCAGGGCGCCTGGGGGTCCTCGCGGTGATAGCTTCCCGGCGTGAGATGAACATCAATCGCCGTAACATTGCGTGGAATCACCAATTCGGGATCCAAGGTCAAACTACCCTGCGTATGCTTGCCGACTACCGCTTCCACTTTATCGGCAAGTTCGCCTCTATTTTCAGCTAGCGGCCGTAATACGGATCGCCAGACCATTTCCTGCGTGTTGTAGCGCATGCTGGAGTACAGCCTGAAGAGCGGGTCGGGCTTGATGGCGTTGTGAACTTCTGGGCCAGAAGTGGGCTTGCTTCCAGTCTTTTCCAGGACCGGTTCAATATCCGTCTCGTAACGCTCGCGCATTTCATTGGCGACATCGATCAGCACATACTTGCGTAGGCTGGCGACAAAATCCTGCTTGGCGGCCTGCTCCCTCGTGCCTCGAATGTAGAGCTCATGTTGCAGTGGACTTGGCATGGCTAATCTCCGCAGTGTCTGTTCGCTGGGTATCGAAATCTAGCTACTGATAAGTTTGGAAGCTGTAGGTACAGTAAAAAGTCATAATTAGATAAAGCAGTTAGGTTCATTATTACACAATAACTACCGCTATTGGTTCATCTGCGCTATTCTCTCACCACAAAGTTCTCGCGAGTATGGTTTGGTTTCGGTTCTCCATTGGCCTTTCAAGCACCCCAATGGAGATGACGGTGGCTCGATCGGAGTTGATAGTCGGTTTGTCCGATGTTGATAGTCGGTTTGTCCGATGTTGATAGTCGGTTTGTCCGATGTTGATAGAGAGGTGCTTAGCTGTGCTATCCAGCGCTTTTTTTTCCGTAGTATCTCGTAGTACAGTCGAGAGACGGAAGCGCCTGCTGATCTGTGTTCATTGATTATCGCGTTTTGGAACCCAGGCGCTTGCGGTGCATCTAGGATCAAAAAATTCCGGAGGAAGCTGCATTCTCGGTCCTAGCTTTAGGCGTCTCAGTCAGGCGTCTCAGTCAGGCGTCTCAGTATAGAGTACTCCGAGACAGCAATAGTAGACGTGCTAGTGCTGCTTCAGGAACAAGAAATAAAAACTAGAAAGTGGCGGCAAAGGTGATCGGTCGGTGATCGAATGTTAGCAAGTGATCGGATGCCAACGAGGCATTGAACAGAGAGGCCCAAAAAAATATGAAGAGCCAAATCGCTGTGTTTAATAATCTTCATGCCGGTGTTAATCGAGTAAAACGAACCACTCCCCACGGGTTTTGCGCTTTGCTGCTCGGCCTTCTGCTTAGCGTGTCGAACATTGTTTATGCGGTCACGGATTGCGATCTTGAGGCGGGCCACGGGCTCGATCCGTACGGCGTCGTGCCAGGCGTGAGCCGATCGGGAATGGATATGGACGCGGCAGAAAAAGCCTGCCGACAAGCCGTTGCGGACTATCCGGCCCATGCACGCAGCAACTACCAGCTCGGCCGGGTTTTATATTACTCCGGGCGAGGCAAGGAATCGCTGCCGTATCTTCAGGCTTCCGCGGACGCAGGCTACTCCCAGGCGCTTTTCGTACTCGGCTTTATCCAGACAATCGATGATCAGGTGCCTAAAAACTATTGTGCCGCGGCTGAGCTATGGCTGCGTTCCGCCGCTCTCGACCATCCCTGGACAGGGGTCTACCTGCCCTGGGAGTATCTCAAAGGTAACTTTAAGGACTGCGATATCAGCTTGTCGGATGCAGATCTGACCCGGCTGGAAAAACTCGCTCTGGAAAATGTGAAATTTGGTGATTCCGAAGGTCGCATCGAGGCCATGCAGGCCTTGTTGGAGCAACACCGCGCCAGTAAGGCAAACGACAAATAGCAGCGAGCCACCCTATATTCAAACGAGGAAAACAGGAATGAAGAAGAATCTCGGAATGGCGTCAGCCCTGGCGCTGGTGATGGGTACCCCCATTGTCACAGTGGCCCAGGAGCGTGCAGGAGGGTTGGAAGAGGTCATTGTCACCGCAGAGCGTCGCTCCGCATCGCTGCAGGAGGTTCCCGTATCTGTCAGCGCATTGTCGGCTGAAGGACTCGAGAACCGACAGATTCAGGAGGCTGAGGATCTGCAGCGCTTCGTACCTAGCCTCAAAATGACCAACAACATAACCACGCCGACCAATCTCTCCGTGTCTATGCGCGGATCTGCCGTGCAGGACGCTTCCCTGGTTGTTGCCGAATCGCCTTTTGGCATATATATCGACGATGTTTATGTCGCCAGAATGAATGGCAACAACGTGACGCTGGCAGACATTGAGCGCGTGGAGGTCCTGCGGGGGCCGCAAGGCACTTTGTATGGCCGAAATACGGTTGCAGGCGCGGTCAAATTTGTGACCCGCGACCCGGGTGAGGAAGGCTGGCTCAATGCGACTATTGGCGCAGGTAACTGGGACCAGACCAAGGTCAGTGTTAGCGGTGGCACCAAGCTGAATGACTCATGGGCGGCGTCTTTATCCGGTCAGATTACCGAAAAAGATGGCCAGTTTCGAAATATCACTGAAGGTGTAGACGTGGGCCTGGAGCGCAATATGGCGCTGCGCGGAAAGCTGCGCTACATGGGCAGCGAAACTTTCGATGCGGTGGCTACCGTAAGCTGGTCAAAGGCAGAAAACGACGCGTTACAGCAGCCTACCGGATCGACGCCCGGTGTCCCGATTGATCAGATATTTACGTCAGACGATATCGTCCCCACCTTCGGCGACTATCGCGTTGCAACACCCTTTGTGCCTCGCCAGCCGGGTATGGCCTCGCAACCCTTTGGAGAAATTACGCAACTGATAGCATCTCTGAAACTGTCTTGGGATTTTGCCGGGGGGACGCTTGAGTCGATTACTGGCTACGTTGAGACTGACGATGAATGGACGGCGGATTTCAGCGGCGCCGGTCTCATCATGGCGGCCACTAACCCGCAGGTTGATCAGTACAGCCAGGAGTTCAAGTTTGCGGCGGATGCGATGGATGGCCGTCTCAGCTACGTACTGGGAGCGTACTTTTTCCGTGAGACAGCGGAACAGCCTTTTGCGTGGCAGTTCTTCACGCCCACTTCAAACAGTTTTATCGAAGCGGAAACCGATTCGATCGCTCTTTTTGGACAGGCAGATTACTCGATCACCGATCAACTGACCGCGACCGTAGGTCTGCGCTGGGTCGAGGACAAAAAAGATTTTTCGATAGGCTTTGAGGGCTTGCCAAGCTCGATTCTGCCCGTGCCGGCAGAGGATTTTGTTGAGCTTGACGAAAGCTATGACGCAGTTACCCCGCGCTTTGCCCTGAATTATATCTTCGAGGACGTAGGTATCGTCGACAACGGTATGCTTTATGCGTCGGCCTCCAGTGGTTTTAAGTCCGGTGGATTCAGTGGTATCGCTATCTTTGGTCTGGCTGATTCACGTACACCGTATTTTGAGGAGACCAACTGGACCTATGAGTTCGGTGTAAAGGCAGACATGCTCGACAATCGTCTGCGTGTTAACGCCAACTTCTTTATGTCACGCACTGAAGATGCGCAGTTGAACGCCACGACTAACGGTGGAGCGTCTTTTCCGATCCAGAATGCGGGTGACGTAAATGTCGATGGCCTTGAAATGGAAATCACCTGGGTTCCCACAGACGGTCTTACGGTGTTTGCGAATGCCGCGTTTATGGACAGCGAGTTCGATAACCTCGATCCAGGCGCCGCGCCGGCGCAGTCTGTAATTCTTTTCAACAACTCAAATCCAACGCCGCCGCAAACGCCGGACTACGCCTATACGGTTGGCTTTGACTATCGTCTGCCACTGTCTTTCGGGAGCGATGGTAGTGAGCTTATGTTCGGGGCAAACTACTTCAGCTCTGACGAGTACTTCGTGGGTTCCACTCAGGACTTTATTGTTTCCGCTTATGATCGAACCGATGCGTATGTTGGTATGAGCTATGGCGAGAACTGGGATTTCCGTCTCTCCGCAAGAAACCTGACCGATGAAACGGATATTATTTCCGGAAGCCGGGCTCTGGGAGGGTTTATTTTCCTTCCACAGCGGGAGTGGATGTTCTCGGTAACCTGGCGGCCTTAATTACGGGTGTCTCGGGGAGGGGGTACGCGTAGCGTGCCGCCCGGTCCCGAGCTCTCGGCTGGATTCCGTGATGAGCTAATGCTCGTGCAGAGTGTGTCGGCCGCGCACTCCATAGCGCCATGTCTATGAGGGGGGGCGAGTGAAAGTCCATCAGGCCGTCGCCCGCGCTCTAATCGACAACGGGATAGACACGCTCTTTGGTTTGATTGGCGACGCGAACCTGTTCATGGTGCGCTGCTTTGCACAGGAGCAGGGTGGGCGCTTCATCGCTTCGAACAATGAGGCCGGGGCCACCCTGATGGCGATCGGCTACAGCACTACAACCGGTAAGCCTGGTGTTGTCAGCGTTACGCATGGACCCGGTATGACCAATGCCCTGACCGCTCTGGTCGAGGCCGCGAAAGCGCAGGTACCGCTACTGTTTTTGTGCGGTGATACACCGGCGAGCGATCCGGCGCATTTTCAAAATGTATCCCAACGGGAGTTTTTGCTGGCAAGCGGCGCGGGCTTTGAGCAGCTCAGATCACCAGAAACGCTCTTGCAGGATTTTGCGAACGCGCTTCGGCGCGCTGTGATCGAGCGTCGCCCCGTCGCCTTGAATATGCCGGCTGACTTCGAATGGGAGGATGTCGAGTACCAAGCAGTGGTCCCCGCGTTACCGAATTACAAGCCGGGGATGCAACACAGTGCCGAGCTCGACAATGCGGTGGGCATTATTGCAGCTGCGAGAAGCCCGATTATTCTGGCGGGGCGGGGTGCGGTGTCACCCGAAGCGGAAGCGGCACTTTGCAAGTTGGCAAAGCGCAGTGGAGCGCTGCTGGCGACCACGCTGAAAGCGCGGGGTCTTTTTAGCGATGAAGCGTTCAACCTGGGTGTTTTCGGGACCCTCAGTACACCGGCGGCGGCCGAGCTGATTATGCAGAGTGATTGCGTGATTGCCTTTGGCGCGAGCCTGAACAAGTTTACCAGCGGCAAAGGTTCCTACCTCGACGGGAAGCGTATCATTCAGTGCAATCTGGAGCGCGCCTGGGTGGGCGACTCCGTTGCGCCGGATGCGGGTCTCATCGGTGATCCGACGCATATCGCCGAAACGCTTGTCTATTGGCTGGATGAAGCGGACATTCCTGCGTCTGGCTTTCGCAATGACGATGTCAGGCAGCGCTTGGCGACTCAAGACCCTTTCGCTGATCTTCCGGATACCTCAACTGCGATCAGCGTTGATCTGACGCGCTCGCTGCTGCGCATCAATGCAGTTGTTCCGAGGGACCGTGTTTTCGTTTGTGACGTCGGTCGCTACGTGGGGCAGGCCTGGAAGACGATTGATGTCGCTCACCCCAGCGCCTACGTACATACGGTGCATTTTGGGTCCATCGGTCTGGGCGTGTCCTGCGGGATCGGGGCTGGCGTGGCGTATCCCGGGCGTCCAATCCTGGTGGTGACCGGTGATGGCGGTTTTATGTTGGGCGGGCTTGCGGAGTTTCACACCGCCGTTCGCTATGACGTCAGGCTCATTATTGTGGTGTGCAACGATAGCGGTTACGGCGCTGAGTATGTGCAGTACGAGGCGAGGAGTCTTGACCCAGCGCTTTCGCTATTTGAGTGGCCTGATTTCGCTGAACTGGCGAGATCGCTTGGCGGCAGCGGTGTCTGTGTGCGTACACCCGATGATCTCGAGGAGGCATGTGCTGCGATTGCCGCGTTAGACGGTCCGCTGCTGATAGATCTGAAACTTGATCCGGCAAATATGATCCCACTGGATTACTGAATCAGCGCTGTCGCTACTATTCGCTGGGGACTGATAGCCAGTAAGGGCTAGCAGATATTTGCATGTAGCTCTCGATCCGCTGGTTTACCGCAATGGGGTTTGCGTCTCCCGGAGCACGTTTTTCAGGATCTTGCCCGACGCATTGCGCGGAAGCTCATCGATTAGCGTAATGCCACGGGGAACCTTATACCGGGACAAGCTGGCTTTGCAGTGCTCCAGCAATGCGTCAATATCGACGGACATGCCGGGATGCGGCACCACGAAGGCATGCACACGCTCGCCCCACTCTTCGTCCGTAAAGCCGACAACCGCGACTTCTGCAACGGTGTTTGTCGCCGCAATGAGTTTTTCTACTTCTGCCGGATAAACATTCACGCCTCCGGATACGATCATATCTTTGGAGCGGCCCACAATAGAAATAAAGCCGTCCGCATCTCGCACAGCCAGGTCTTGCACGGTTACCCAGCCATCCTGCAGCGCCTCATGGGTCGCCTGGTCGCGATTTAGATACCCAATAAATGTGTAAGGGCCGCGGGCAAACAGTTCACCGACTTCTCCGGTGTCGCACAGGGAGCCATCCGCTTTGCGTATTTCGACCTGCATGCCTATAAAGGGTGTTCCGACGCTTTCAGGTTTTTCGAGCAGGCACTCGGGACGCATATTGGTCACTATGCCGCCCTCGGTGGAGCCGTAGGTTTCATGCAGCAGTCCCTCTCCAAGCCGATCGACGGTGAGTATCTTGAACCGCTCGGAAAGTGCCGCTGCGTTGGAAATGATCGTGCGCAGACCGTGACGCTCGGCGACACCCGAGAAGCGTTCGTCGGGAAGATCATGAATACGCTTGAAGTGCGTGGGCACCATGAAGACGCCCTGTATATCGCCCTGCTCAAGACGCGCAAGAATCGACTCGCCATCGCTGCCGTTATGCAAAACGCAGCTGCCACCATGGCTCACCGCAGCGAGCGCGAATGCAAAGCCTGCGCCGTGGAACATTGGGGCGAGCGCTAAAAATCGATCTCCGGGTCCAAAGCAACCGTATTCAATGGCCGAGGCGAGGCCTACCAACGCGCGGCTGCGGTGTGGAAGCACCACGCCCTTGGCGCGTCCGGTAGTGCCCGAGGTGTAGCAAATACTGAAGGCTGCGTTCTCATCGGCCTCGGGCAGAGGCGCATGGGTGAATGCTTTGCTCGAATGTTCGAGCATGTTCTCGTAGTCGTCGCCAATCAAAATACTGCGAATGCCAGCCTCATTAATGCAGGCGATGTGCTCCACCAAGGAAGGCTCAACAATTGCGAGCGCAGGTTTACAGTCCCCTAGAATTTCTTCGAGCTCCGCCGCGCTCAAGTATGGGTTGAGGGTCGCGACGACCAGGCCCGCCTCGGCAAGGCCCGTGACGATCTCGATGTATTCCAGGCGATTCGAGCTGATAAGTGCTACCACGTCACCGCGCTTCAAGCCGACATCGTGGATGGCTATAGCACCAATCTGCTGAATTCGCTCAGAGAGCTGCTGGTAGCTCAGGCTGCGAGGCCCGTCTTCAATAGCGACCTGCTGCGGGAATCGCCTGGCCGCGTTGATGACTCCTCGCCCGATGGTCAACGGGGCGCTGTGTGAGGCTGTCAACACTACTCAGTCGGTCCCTGTGCCTGCGATAGTTCCAGAGGTGGTTCCAGAAACAGTTCCTGCCATTCGATCAGCCAGGGGAGGGAAGACGTGTAGCGCGTTATCCCGCAACACACGCTGCAGCGCATCGGGTCGCAGATTGTAGTCTGCGACTTCTTTCATCGCTCTTCGCGGGTCGATGACCGGCCAATCGGTGCCAAAGAGAACCTTGGAGCTGCCGTAACTGTTCATGTAATGCACAAGCGACTGGGGCAGGTGCTTTGGTGCATAGGCATCAATACCTATAAATACGTTTTCGTGTTTCCAGGCCATGGCAATCATTTCGTCGGCCCAGGGCGTGCCTACGTGAATGCCGATCAGACGCAGCTCGGGAAAATCGATAGCGATTTGATCAAGCAATATCGGGCGCGCAACCGAGGGCAGACGCACATCCTTCTGGTAGATCAGGTTTTGTCCGACCTGCATCATAATGGGTATGTCCAGCTCGCAGCACTTTGCATAGATCGGGTACCACTGCGCTGCATCAGGTGGTAGACGAAACCAATGCGGGTAACAATGCGCACCGACAAAACCGAGTTCCTTCACCGCGTACTCCAGGTCGCGCAACTGCTCCATGCCCAGCCAGGGGTCGACGCCGGCGAGTCCGGAGTAGCGGGTAGGCATTCGGGTGCAGTAGTCGGCCACCTGCTCGTAGGGAATCTCGATGCTGTACTTCATCTGACGCCCGCCCGCGCGCACGGCAATCAACAGGGAATGATCCACACCTGCCTCATCCATGATGCCGGCGTATTGCTCAATGCTAACGCCGCCACGGAGCTCCTCGGGCATGCGGATTTGTTCCATGAAATTCGCATCAAATCCATTTTGACGTTTTTCAATCTCCGTTGCCGTGAAAGGATTCACAACGATATCGATGGCGCCGGCATTGCTTGCACTGGACATTAGTTATGCTCCGGAAAAACGGTTGATCTTGGCTTGCGGGGTGAGCATGTAGGACATGCCTGAAGCGGATCTTCGCAATGTTGTAACTGCACTGAGTATCGATCCCTCTTATGCGAGATGACTTTACGCCCCGTTCCAGATATGTAAACCTGCAGTTCATATACGTGAACGGAGGCTGATCGTTGTGCAAAGCAAATCCGTGAAATCGGGCTTGCGCGTGGCGGAAATTCTGGAGCTCTTCGCGAGCGAGCGCCGGTCCTTAACCGCGACGGATATTAGTGCGCACCTTGATTACCCCAAGTCGTCGGCCAGTCTTTTGCTACATACCTTAGTTGAATGTGGCTGGCTTTCATTGAACAGCGAGTCAATGCGTTACTTCCCAACGCTGCGCGTCGCGTCCCTGGGAGACTGGTTGCCTGCCGCCTTGTTTGGTGGAGATTCTACAGACGCGCTTGTTCACGAACTTTGGCAGAAGACCGGAGAAACTGCCACCCTGTCGATCCCCAATGGTGTGCATATGGAATTTGTGCGCGTGCACGTAGGCAGCTTTCCAATTTCTCTGAACATGCCCGAGGGCACCCAGGCGCCGATGTTTGGAACGGCGGTGGGAACTGCCTATTTGCAGATTCATAGCGATCACACGATAGAGCGATTGTTCCAGCGCGCCCGGGACGAGGCCGCGCTGACCGATGAGAGCTGCGATTTTGGTACGTATCTCAATGAGATACGGCTGGCACGGAAACGCGGGTATTCGGTGGCCTACGATCGACTGCACTCCGATACTGGTGCGATTGGGGTGTCTGTGCCCGCAGGAGAGCCGGAGCTTACGGTAGTGATGGGTACTGGAGGACTCAGCAGCCGTATTGCCAGGAATGAGGAGAGCATTGCAAAAATCATGCGCCAGCTTGCAAAGCGCGCAGGGACCGGCTGTTCTTTACCTAAGTGAGGCCTGCATGAGAGGTACACGCGAACCTTAGGAGAGTCCCATGAGTCAGGCCAATTCCTGCAAAAAATAGTCTGCCTGACGTAGCGCCAGAGCAACAATAGTCAAGGTTGGATTCTCTGCCGTGGAGCTAGGGAACAGGCTGCCATCGCCAACGAACAGATTGGATACTTCATGACTACGACCGAAGGCGTTGGTAACGCCGTTACCGGGTGCGTGACTCATGCGTGCCGTGCCGAGGTTATGCGTCGCTGATGGCGGTGTGCCAAAGCGGATATCGCGGCCATCGAGTGATTCGTAAAGCTGCGTTGCACGCTCCCGGAAGTGCTGTCGCATGACATCGCAATAGCGATGTTCGTCCACGTGCACGTTCGCGACTGGTAAGCCAAGGCTATCTTTCACCGCGCTATCCAATGTCACCCGGTTGCCTGCGCGGGGCATTTCTTCGCCATTTAACAGCACGCCCGCAAGATGATCGTAGCTCTCCATGAAGTGGGCAAAATCTTCGCCCCATTGCCCCGGGCTGATCATCATGGCCAGTGCAACAGGCGCCATGGCTACCGCCTCCATGAGATAACCGCCGGCAAAGCCGCGCTGCGGATCATGCTTCGCTTCGTCAAAGATCGTGCCCGGAGTAACGATTCCCCGATGCATGCTCACCGGGCCCGGCATTCTGGCGAATGCCAGGGCGACGACATGTCGCGTGTAGTGCCGACCGACGTGTCCGTAGGTGTTGCCAAGGCCGTCGGGGAATGCCGGGCTTTTTGAGAGCAGCATGAGTCTGGCGGTTTCTATGGAATTGCAGGCGAGGAATACCCAGCTTGCGCGTTGGCGCTGCAGCACGCCTTGTGCGTCGCGGTAGACAATAGCGCGCGCGCGTCCACGTTTATTGACCTCCACTTCGATGGCCTGGCAGCCGGTACGCAGGTCAAGTTTCCCGCTGGCCTGCGCCCGGGGAATATCCGATGCCAGGGTGCTCCACTTTGCGTGAACTTTGCAGCCCTGGTTGCAAAATCCCATTTGCAGACACCCGGGCCTGCCATCGCGTGGCCCGGAGTTGATTGCGATGTGTGCGTTGCTGACCTGTGTGTACCCGCAGCGCTGTGCCGCTGCCTCTAGTACACGGTAGTTGTTACTTGGTGGGTGTGGCTCGATGCCGTGCGTGCCGGTAACCCCGAGGCGAGATTCAGCCTGGTCATAGTAGGGTGCCAGCTCATCATAGGACAAAGGCCAGTCGGCAATAGACGAGTCCGTTACGTCGCCGTATACCGAGCGAGCACGGAGCTCATGCGCCTGGGCGCGGTACGCAAGTCCATTCCAGTGCAGGGTAGAGCCACCGAGAGCCTTCACGATCCAGGCAGGCATAGATGGCGCTACCTGAGCAGCCAGATAAGTTCCGGACGCGACTCTGGGATCAAGCCAGCTTAGCTGTGCGAATGCGGCAAAATCATCCTGATGCCATTCGCTCGCTTTGATATGTTCTCCCGCCTCCAGGAGTACCACACGCTTGCCTGCTGCTGTGAGTCGCTCAGCCAGTGTGGCACCGCCGGCGCCAGAGCCGACTACAACTATCGCCTCATCATCCTGTGAGACCTGCATGCTATTTGGACTCCGGCAGCCAGCTGATATCGTTGAATCCCCGTTCGAGGTAACCGCCCTGATCCAGCGAAGGACCTTGGTAGCCGAATCCTCGGATTATCGACGGATCGCTGTACAGCTGCATGAGTACATGCATGCGAAAGGTTTGGAAATCTGCTGAGAGCTCAACGGCGCGCAGTGCATCGTCTCGCTGCTCCTCTGCCATTGCTAAAAAGCGCCGAACACCGAGGACGCTTGCCAGACGCTGTGCCTGGGGCTCGTTGATGCTCATAAACGACTGAGTGACAGCGCGGTAGTGTGCGTCTGTGAGCGAAGCATGGGGAAACAAGTGCCAAGCGGCGAGGTCGAGAGTGGCGGATACCTCCATTAGCGCAAGAGCAGGATCAGCTTTGCCCGGAATCGGCAGCGCTGCCAACGCTGCCAACAGGTTAAAACCGCGGCGGCGCAGCTTCACTCAAGACTCCGGATCAGCCGCTCCCCGTCGAAGGATTCAGCCTCTGCGCGCATCAGCGTAAGCATGCCCTCCACCGCAGAATCCAGCGTAACAAGTTCTGTCAGCATTCCGGTTTCTGCCCGGGTATCGAGCATCGCGATGGGTGTTCCGGTCGGGAACAGTGCGTGCAGTGCCAGCTCGGTGTTGTCCTTGTGAGCTGACATATAGCCGTCGATATCATCGACAAGCAGGGCAACATGGTGCGGGGCGGGCAAGGCGGGTGTTGAAAACAGCCCGGTAGAATCCTCAATTACTTGCATCAACTCGATCATCACATCGCCACAGTAACCCAGCAGAATGCTGAGTTTGGGGGACGCGGCGCCCTTGGGATGCAGCATGGACGTAAACTCAAAATTCTCAAAGGCATAGAAAGGCCCTGCGCCGCGCTTGCTCCAATACTGGGCGGCCGCAGAGAGGTCCTCGACGAGGAACGCCATCTGATACACCGTTTCCATCTTGTGCAACGCGGCCATTCATGCCTCTCGAGTCAATGATGCCATCTGATTCCGTTAATCGCAGAGGCATGCGCAGGTACACACCTACAGTGCTAGCTCAAACTCCACGGAGTAAAAGCGTGGCTCACCGGGATACGCTGGCGCGAAACCAAGGCCAGAAAAGTCCAGAAGACTGTGAAAATACTCCTCGTCAAAGCAATTGCGGCAACGCAGCATCACGGACATCTTTTGGTCGGCTCTCTCCCAGCCAATGGTTGCGTTGGCTATGTTGTAAGAGGTCTCTGAGATAGGCGTGTTAGAGGCGGCGACAAAGTGATCGCCGATCATGCTGTAGTCAAAGTTCGCAACCAGCGTGCCACTGCCGTTGCTGAGAGGGTAAAGGGCCGATACCCCAACTTTGCCCTGAAACCCGGGCAATCGCTGCAGATCATCTCCTAGCTCATTCGCTAAGCCGGGAGGCAGATTGTCCGCATACTCGCCTTCCATAAGGGCGAAGTTGGCGAACAGATCCACCCAGCTGCTTACGCGGTAGGTACCCTCTGCTTCGAGCCCGTATATTTCTGCGTCGGTGGTAGCGCCGGAAAAGCCACCGTTGACGTTGGTGAAGGTGTTAAACAGGTCCTGGAAATCCGTATAAAAAGCTGCGACGTTCGTGCGCACCCGGTTGCCAAACAGCTCGGCCTTCAGGCCGATCTCATAGGAATCGACAATCTCTGCCGGGAAGTCACTGAGTTCGTCAGGGTTTGGGAATACCAATCGGGCCAGCCATCCACCGGACTTAAAGCCCCTGGACCAGCTTGCATACATGTTTAGGTCATCGGTCGCTGCCCAGTTAACTCCGACTCGCGGTGTGAACTCGTTGAAATCGAGCTCAGTCGGCGTTCCCAGCGCTTGGATGGTACTGGTGTCAAAGGCCAGGGTTCCACCCGTAGCATTGAAGCCAGGCGGCGAGGCGCCAACAATAAATTGAGTCGAGAGCGTTTTTTCTTCAGTGGTATAGCGACCGCCAAGGAACACAGACCAAGCTTCATTGACGTTCCAGGTGACTTCGCCGTAGACCGCGTAACTCTCTACGTCAGTTTGCAGATACTGCTCGTTGTAAATCGTTGGAATGGTGATGAAGTTACCGCCACCTACCGGAACGCGGAGGTTGAACTCGTTGCCTAAAAAGGAATCGCTCTCTTCCTCAAAGTAGTAGAGGCCTGAACTGTAATCAAAACGCCCGTCGTTAAACGACCCGGTCAGATTGAGTTCCTGGCTTATCTGGTCCGAATCGTTGTCGGTGAACAGCTCGTAGATCGGGTTGATGCTATCGGAGAGGTCCAGGTTATAGACCTGAATGGTCTCGCGAACCGCGGTGATGGATTTTAAGGTAGTTGTCTCGTTCAGATCCCAAACTGCGGTCAATGCCACGCCTGAGCTCTCGCCAAGATTGTTTTGACGCGTGTCGGAAAAAATATCGAAGAGCCCTCTAAACGGTGGCTCCGAGGGCAGGGGCTGCGTATTGGCTGGATACACCGAGTCGCTGTCGTCTTCCATGTAATCGGCAGTCAGGATAAAGCGCAGATTGTCGGACGCCTGATACAGCGCAGAGATGCGCCCGCCCCAGAAATTCATGGTGTTGACCTCTGTGCCGAGGGTCAGGTTATCGGAGTAGCCATCGTGCTCCTGCTTCATGAGGTTCACGCGGACCGCGAGATCATCCGTTACCGCTGTATTGAAGCTGCCGCGTGCGAAGAGCTGTCCGTAATTTCCAAACCCGACGTTGACGCGCCCTGTGGTTTCGAACTCTGGTTCCTTGGTGACAACTCTTACCGCACCCGCCGACGAGTTTCGGCCATAAAGCGTACCTTGTGGGCCTCGCAGCACCTCGATACGTTCCAGATCATACAGCGCAAAGTTGTTCACACCCTGGCGCGCAATGAACACGTCATCTACGTACACACCAACGGCGGGGTCCACGGTAACAATGGATTCGGTAGTGCCGATACCGCGCAGGAAGAACGTAACGGCTGTGCTTTGTCCAACATTGTTCGAGCCCAGGAGGCCCGGGACCTCAGTGAATACGTCCTCGGTCGACAGGATCTGACGACGCTCGAGACCTTCGCCATCCAGCGCCGTCACGGCAATGGGTACCTGCTGAAGGTCTCCGGAACGGCGCTGTGCGGTGACCACCAATTCCTCAAGAACCGAGGGTCCACCAGCACCGTTTTGCTGTGCTGCGGTATTGTCCGCACCGACTAGCGCTAATACGGCTGACGCCGCAGCCACACTCAATCCCAGCGTGTTCTTCATGTTGCCTGTCTCCCAGTGCCGTAACGTGAGCATGTGTTACGTGATAAAAATCCCGGTATGTCTCTGCCGGAGTGAACAATTGCAATTCGGGCAGTCGCGATCCATATCGCGGTTTCTGTGTGCGTCCCCATTGCTCGTGACTCTCCGAGCCTTCGACTTTACCCATCGGTCCCGATATGTAAACCTGCAGTTCATGTACGTGAACTGATGGGGAAGAGGCTGCAGCTATTTTGCGTAGTGTTGAGGCCAATTTGACTGAGACGCTTGCAGTTCCAGCCAAGTGATAGTCGAAGCCTTTCCGGGTGCATAGCGCAAGGCATGGCCTGTGACATTAGCTATGGTGCCCATAACATCACCAAGGCCGTCACCAAGGCCATAATGATAGTAGTCGTAAAAAAGAATGGGGTTCAATATGCAGCTTAGCAAAGACAACGCCGCGCTTATCGTGATTGATATGCAGAACAGCTTTTGCAAAGCCGATGGGCTGGTTGCCGCTACGGGACTCGATACCAGTGCTTGCCAGGCTGCTATCGCTCCTTGCAAAGACGTTCTGGATGCGGCGCGCGCCGCGGGCGTACCGGTGCTGTTCACGCGCTACGTGTATCAGTCTGACTACTCGGACGGTGGGGTCATGATCGAGCATCTGATGCCACAGCTTGCTGAGGTGAAGGCCCTGCAGCGTGGCTCCCAGGATGCGGATGTGGTTCCCGAGCTGGAACCACGAGGCGGCGAGCATATCATCGACAAAAATCGTCCCAGCGCTTTTTATCAGACTAACCTCGATGAGCTGCTTGATGCGCTGGGTCGTTCGCAGCTGGTGGTCTGCGGTGTAACGACAAACTGCTGTGTCGAAAGTACCGTGCGCGATGCCAGCCACCGCGATATGCAGGTATTCGTGGTGGAGGATGCCTGCGCGGAGCTCGACCCGGAGCGCCATGCCGTTTCATTGCGCACGATGGGCATGTTGTTTGCCGACATAATTGATCTTGATGCGTTTAAGCAAGCGCTTTCGTGAGTGACGCGGCACCGCAGCCAGCTGCGGCGGTGCAATATCCATCCGCCAGCACTGCCTGGTACTCGATCTCCATACTGCTGGTGGCGTACACCGTTGCCTTTGTTGATCGGACCATACTGGCGCTGTTGGTTGGCCCCATTCAACGAGATCTGGGTATCTCTGACACCCAGATGGGTCTCTTGCATGGCATTGCCTTCGCGCTGTTCTACTGTGCGCTTGGCATTCCCATCGCGCGTCTTTCCGATCAGTATTCGCGGCGCTGGATCATCCTTGTGGGCATGTTTTTCTGGAGTGGCATGACGGCGCTTTGCGGTGTAGCGAAGGGTTTTTGGGCGTTGTTTGCGGCGCGTGTCGGTGTCGGAGTGGGTGAAGCGGCGCTGTCGCCGGCTGCGTACTCCATGATCGCTGATATGTTTCCACCACATCGCCTTGGACGGGCTTTGGGCGTTTATTCTTCTGGCGTATTTTTTGGTGCTGGCATCGCCTTCATGATCGGTGGAAGCATCATTGGTGCCTTAGAGCAGACTCGCGTGATGAGTTTGCCCATAGTCGGCGAGGTGAGGTCCTGGCAGGCGGTGTTTTTTATGGTGGGTATTCCCGGCGCGCTGTTTGCGTTGCTTATGCTCTCCGTGCCCGAGCCATCGCGTAAATTGGCGGCTTCCGCCGGTAATTCGTCCAGCACAGAAAAGTTAGTTTTACCGGGGCTCTGGGCTTACCTGCAAGAGAATCGCCGCGTTGTTTTTGGGCACTTCATGGGGTTCTCGCTACTGGCCATCGTGTTTAACGGCTATGTCGCCTGGGCACCCACGCAGCTGATTCGCGATTTCTCCGTTACCGCGGGTCAGGCGGGGCAGGCTCTGGGTCTGGTGATTTTCCTCTTCGGTGGGTCGGGCATCATCATCGGTGGGGTTGTTGCAGATCGACTGGCGCGGCGGGGGTACGCCGACGCGAACATGCGTGCGGGCGTGTTTGGCGCGCTGGGTTTGTTGCCCGCCTGCCTGTTGGCCCCACAGATGTCGAGTTTTAATGCCAGCATTATGGTGTACGCCGCATTCTTCTTTTTTGCCAGTTTCCCTTACGGTGCTGCAGCGGCCGCGCTACAGTTGATGGCGCCGCACGATCTGCGCGCCCGGATCTCGGCAATCTATCTGCTGATTCTCAATCTGATCGGAATTGGTTTAGGTCCCCTGTGCATCGCTGCGATCAGTGACTCCTTGCTGGGCGGAAAGGCGCATCTGGGCACGGCGATGACTATCGTCAGCGCCGTTGTGGTCCCCCTGGGTGGCTTGATTCTGCTGTTTACGCTGCCCGCATTTCGCCGCCTGGTCAGTCAATCCCCGGATAAACAGATGGCATCTTAAGTCCCGGGACGGCAACAGGCGCTTGTTTCGGCTTCTGTCTCTGCGCAAAGTAGCAAACAGACTGCAGGCTCTACCCCGGCGCAAACACAAATTCAAAGGGCTCTATGAGCACAGGCATATCGTCTGTGCAGCTCTTTCCGTAGCTTTTCAGCAGGCCATTCCAGAATTCCCGATGGAGCGGCAACCAGATGTCCGGATCTTGCACTGGAGGGCCGTCGAGGCGGGTTTCCGCCGACCCGATCTCTCCAAAAGTAGTTTCTCGTACGTCAGTTAAGCGGACCACTACTCGGGGCGCACCCTGGTAATCAGACAGGATAATCGGTGTCCCCGGCGTCGAGTCGGGAAACCCGTTGGCCTGCATGACCCAGGGCAGGCTGAAGGTTGCTACTTTTGTTCCAGCGGCAACGAAGTCCAGGATCAACTCTGTCGTTTCTGCATCGATGCCGATAGAGCGCACCTGATGCTCTCGCTCCAAGTCAGGATGCGCCGCCACGGCTTCGCTCCAGAAGGCATCCAGCTGTCCTTCCTCGGGCTGATTGGGTCCATCGGCGATAAGGATGTGCCGTTTTGCCATGTTGATGATTCCTCTATGTCACTTCAGCGCCTGATTGAAGCGGGATCTTAGCAGGACCAGCGCGTGCTTGGCCCGCATGGCTCGACATGGGTCGGTGCCTGAAAGGCAGAGCCTGCGGGCATGTCAGGGTCTGCTCAGTGCAGCCTCTGACTACTCTCAGCGCCTCTCTTAAGAGACCTAGTCGAATCCCCTTTATCGAACAATGGATAAGTTTGTCAAAAATTACATGAATAAAATGTCAAGCGATGCGTCGTCATTATGTGAGCCAGTTCACAGTTTTTTAATAAGTGGGCTGCATAATCGGTCTTTTGTCTCCGTCGAGCCATCTATCACTCGTCCTCGGACGCGGGATTTTTATGGCCTTACAACTTTGACGTTTAGAAGGTGTACCAACTTATGCGAACACTTGAACAAAACCTGTACGCGATTTTTTTTCGTCAGTTTGAACTGGGCCTTGTGATTAGCCCGGAGCAACACGACCAGGCGGCGAAGCTCCGACACAGGGTATTTAGCGAGGAGTGTGGTTACGAGCCGGTGACACTAAGTGGACGGGAAAGTGACGTCTACGATCAACATTCGCTGCATTGTGTCATTTATCACCGCCGGACCGGTATTCCCGCCAGTTGCATACGCCTGATCCTCCCCGCCAGGGAGACGCGCATGGCGATGGAAGACCTGTGCGAAGAGCGCATACACCTGCGGTACGTGCAGCACATTCGGGACCGGCGTGACAGAGTTTGCGAGGTCTCGCGATTTGCCGTAGATCCTGCTTTCCGCCGCACATCCTACGATGAAAGTGGAGAATTTCTCGATTCATGCGGACTTGAGTTCTCGGCCCTTGAGCGGCAGAGCTTTGGTCTGTTAAGCACGGTCGCGCTGCTTTCTGCGCTTGCAATGGCGCATCTTTCCGGTAGGCACTATATGTTTTCACTGATGGAAGCCAAGACACCGCGTCTGGTTCGCCGCTCCACCGGTGTGAATTTTGAGCAGGCTGGCGAGCCCTTAGAGCATCGCGGGCAACGTGTGCCTTTCTGCCTGACCGCAAAGGGTGCGGTTGAGCAAATGCGACCAGATGTAGCGCCGCTGTACCACTCGATTAGCAGTATGCTGGCTGAGGACATGCAGCATGGGTCCGCGCAGCCCAAATATGCTGGGATGGCCAAGGTACGTCGTATTTGATGGGACTGGGAGGTCGATCGAGATTCTGCTGGGGCCGGAGAGCCGCGACACAGGTAACGGTGCGTTTTGTCGGCTGCGTTTGAGGACCTGATACGCCGTTGCTATGGGTCCAACAAAATAGCAGCGTCGCTTGCGATCAGGCGTTTTACGCCTAGCAGGTAGTCGTCTTCCGTATGGCGGACGGCGTCGCTCTCGCGATTGACATAGCTCGCGCACAAGTTGGCCGCACACAGTACCTTGGCGTGGCCCGCTTTGAGCATATCCAGTGCGGGGCCTGCACCTGTTAGCAGATCGCGCATGACCAGCGGCGAGAGCATACCGACCCGCTCCTCGACATTAAATCCAACAATATTGTGGAGGGCGCTCAGCAGTTTGGGGCCAATAAACTGCGGTACTACGGGCATGCGTACGCGCACAAGCATCGCTATAGCCCGGTCGATGTAAAAATGCAGAATCGGGCTACCTTGTTCGAACATGAGCCAGGCGTTGTGAATTCTCCGGTAGCTATGTAGTCCTTCATCGCGGGCCTGCACCCAGATTTCTCGCCCGAACGCATGGTCGCCGGGACCGGGGGCGAAGTCCCGGAAAATCAGCAAGTCGGCGTCGCACCAGATAGCGCGGTCGTAGCCCGTCTGCAAACACTCGCGAATCCACAGCAGTCGCGCGAGATCTGTTGCGACCACTGGCTGCTCGCGAAGCTTCTCACGCAGCATGGGTGGTACGCGTCTGAACAATTCATCTCCGCAAAAACTGTAGGAAAAACCCTGAATTTTGGCCCAGGCCCGGACGGAGTCACAGCAGCGCCGTTGCCACCGAGGTAGAGGTCCGGGTTTCTGTGATTGAAGAACGATAGTGCGCATGGCGCAAGCGTACATTGTTCGCTGGTCCATGCCGATAGCGCAAAGGGCTCGCTGTCCGACATTATTGCCCGGAGACGTATAGCGCTTGAAAAGCCATCAGTGCCAACTACAGTATTTAACCGTGCGTTCACCCTTCTCACAACGTTTCAGGTCTCAGCAATGCCACAAGTAGCTAACGCCAACATCCGCACAACCACCGAGCGTATACGACGCATTCAATTGCATCTGAAGCTGGAACCTGACGGTGTGCTCGGCCCGCAAACCCTCTCGGCGCTGGAGGACGCTCTTGATATCGAATCTTTATCTGCTCAACTGCTGACACGAAAGCCGTTGGGGCTGATGCTGACCCGCGACGGGGTCTCTGAAATTGTGCGCCACGAGATTGGCTCGGACGCACATTATCGTCGTGAACTGCAACAGCCCACCTGGCCGGGTGGCGAGTCCGGCGTCACCATCGGCATAGGTTATGACCTCGGGTATACCTCCGTAGCACGCTTTGAGCTTGATTGGACAGCCTATCTCGGCGCCAATGAACTGGATCAGTTACGCGCTGTGTGTGGGGTGAAGAAATCCGCAGCCGGGAATCTAATAGGCCGGTTGCAGCAAGTCAGTATTTCGCTGCCCAAAGCCAGGAAGGTTTTTCGTCACTCATCGCTGTACGAATATGCCCGCAGAGCGCAAAAAGCCTATCCCGGGCTTGAGCGACTGGAGCCCGATGCGCAGAGCGCGATCGTCTCACTGGTATTCAACCGGGGGGTATCCATGCGCGGCGCGAGTCGTCGTGAGATGCTCAATATTCGACAACTCATCGATGCATGCGATTACGAAGGTATCGCTTGTGAAATCGAATCCATGAAACGTATTTGGGAAGGTCGAAATCTGAATGGCCTGCTCAAGCGCCGAGACGCTGAGGCGGCCATGGTGCGTGGCGCTTGCCGTTTTTATCAACCATCGGATCTTGTAGAACTATAGCCAGTCAAACGGCTAGAAGCGCCACCGGGCGGTCAACATGCCTAAATAGTTTGCACGGTTGGGTCCTATCTCGATCGGGAAGTACTGATGCATAAAGCCGGCCTCGAGGCGGACCTGCGGGTTTACCGTGAAACCCAGGCCCAGTTGCAAACGGTTTTGACTGAGTCCGGTATCACCACCCCAGTCGGTGTGGTTAAGATCGAAGAACGGCTCGATGCTTGCGAACACGGCGCTATTGTAAAAACCGGGCAGGGGTTTTTCGTAGCGTGCCATTAGTCGCAGCACCTCCCTGCGGTCGCTAGAAAAGCTGATGTCTCTCTGCTCTGTGCGCGCCCTCAACGTCAGGCGGCCTTGAATAAAGTCCGATGTGCTCCAATCGACCTGTTGCCAGTAGCGATTCTCATCGGAGGTGCGCCCGGTGCCATTGCGATTGCGAAAACGACCATAGCCCAGCCAAACTCGGGTGCTGTTGTTAACAGCGACACCCACGGCAGGACGCAGCAAGTACTCGTGTATGCCACTACCAATATCGAAGTGTCGCAGCTGCGCATCGACCGCAAACAGCCATGGGGATGTGTCAGCATTTCCCACTGGTCCACTCATTACGCCGATCAACCAGTTTCCCGGTGCATTTTCCGTGGCTTGAACCGGGGTAACAATGCCTGGCAGTGTGAGTTCACAAAGCAGGAAGGCGACGGCGAGCGCTCGCGCTGTAGCTTGCTTCAGATGGTTCAACACTCAAGCGATATCGAGGCAGTTAGGGGTTGGTGATAATGCGCACAATCGGCGTTATCTACAAGTTGCCAGTGCCATGTACGGTCGTATCTATTCCCTGCCTCTGCGAGTGTGAAGCACCGCGCCGATTTGCATGCGCCTTTTTTCCCGGGTTTTGCGCGTGAACTTACGATCGAGCGGCGCAGTGTGTCAGTCTTGCTGTCGCGGCCACGTTTTTAGGCAGAAGCGTCTATTTCTGCCGATAGCGTCTCATTTTTCGGTTTTTTATTCACTAAAGAATACTGTTAACTGAATGAGCCAGTATGCCTGTGAAAGCTTGATCAGGTGTTTCCCTGATGCGTCGATCGCAGCTAAACTACAGCGCGCAGAGTGCGGAGCAAAACGTTTGACGAACGCGCGCGGGGCATCGCAGCGGAATTTGAATGTTGGGAGCGGTAAGGCGGACGGGCAACATGGAGAAACCGCCGGGAGTTGGAGAGAGCACAACGAGGGTGTAAAGGATACGCAGAGAAAAGTACAAAGAATTGTAAGGCGTTTGGCGCAAAAACGCTTGAGTTTGAAGCCGGTTACATGAAGCATTGAACAGTAGAAACCTAGGCCCGATCAGGAGGGTCATGATCACCGTGGTCGAGAGAGCAATATGTTCAGAGGGATAGCAACAGCAATCTTGGTCAGCATGGCTTTTCTGGTCGCGGGCTGTGCTCAGACACCTGCGACAAGTGGCTCAGTCTCTGCCGGCGACACAGCTGAATCAAGAGCCAAGCCGACGCCTGGATTGACCACGCGTCAGCGGCTGCGACGCTCTTTGGAATTACTCGAAGAGGGAGATGAGCGCCAAGCTCGAGCCGAGCTCATAGCATATGTGTCTGACGCGCCGCGAAGCAGAACTGGCAAGTCTTTGTTACGTCAAATCGATACCGCTCCAAAAGACTATTTCCCACCTGAGTATCGCGAAGTGGTGTTAGAAACAGGACAGTCTCTTTCCACAATTGCAAAAAATTATCTTGGCAGCGCTGTTCAGTTCCATGCCCTGGCTAAATACAACGGCATTGAGCGTCCACGTCGCGTCGTGCCCGGGCAGATAGTAAGAGTGCCGCTGACCACCGAAGCACTGGAAATCTTTGCCGGTCTGGATGATGGGCTTGACGCGAGCCAAGCGGATAATTCCAGTAGCGATGAACCTGCAGCCGACGGTGATTTGATTAGCGGAACACCTTCAGGCACCGATAGTCTCGGGGGCGACGGCAGTGCCGCAGAAGTGGTCGGTAAGGTCCTGGTTCCGGAGTCTGGCAGTATAGCGAGTGACGTGAACTTGCCCGAAGGTGCGGAATTGGACGCAAGCATTACCTCGCTTGCAACAGACGCAGAGAACGCCCTGATTGAGCTGGAGACGGAAGCGCCGGAAGATGTCCCAGCGCCTCTGGACGTCGACGCGCTGCATCGGCGCGCCATTACTGCTTATCGATCCCAGGATCTGGATACGGCCATTGCGCTCTGGGATGAGATCCTTGAGGCAGATCCCGGTTACGAGAGCGCGCGTTTGTATCGCAGTCAGGCAAAGACCCTCAAAAAACGCCTCAAGAGTCTGAATTAAGCCGCCTATGCAGCAACACGACTCTACCTACAACGGTTCGTTCTTTAGCGAATTACGCCGCAGGCAAGTTATCCGTACCTGCCTCTTGTATGTGCTGCTTTGCTGGGGTGTTGTGCAGGTTGCGGAAATCCTTGCGCCGCCTTTGGATTTCGACAGTGACGTCGCCATCCGGGTGATTCTTGTGGGCTCCTTTGTAGGATTTCCGATCGTTGCCTTGCTCGCCTGGTTCTTCAAGATCACTGGGCGCGGTATCGAGCGGACCAATGACTTTGTTGAGCGACGAATCCTGAACAACGTTCCACCGATCAATGATCGTCGGCACGATGGCGTGGGCGCCTATTTTGCCAAGGGCAAAGAGCCTCCCCAGTTTGACTGGGTGCTTTCAGTAGAGACAGGTCCGCTTTCTGGCTTGAGCTTTGGGGTGGCCGACACTTTGATTCTGGGGCGAGCCCTGGATTGCGACCTCGCCATAGTAACCCCCCATGTGTCACGCCAGCATGCGCGTCTGTCCATTGAGGATACACAGTTAAAAGTAGAGGACCTGGGATCGTCTAATGGCACCATCGTCAATGGAAAACAAATCCAGGCACTGCAAGCGCTGCATCATGAAGATGAGATCCGTCTCCACGACATCGTATTTCGGGTCACTGAGAGCTTTACGCGACCCAACAGCGAACGTCAGTCGATGAACGAAACCACGTTTATCAACAAGTCGGATATCGCTGAGTAAATTTTTCTATCGACTTTGAAGTGCCCTGGGTCAACGGCCTAATTGGCGCGTATTTTCTGTAGATTGCGTTGTAGCGTGGTTGCCTGATCCAGTTTCTCTTTAGCCGCAATGTTCTCCGGTCTAAAGCGAACCGCGTCTTCTAACGCAATGATTGCACCATCAAGATTAGTCTTCATAAGGGCGAGTCCGCGCTTGTAGGAATCATCGCTCAACTCAGTACGTAGTCTTAGTGCTTGCTTGGACAGCGGCGCGCGGCGTGAACCAGCCGTGGCAAGAGAGTTCTCAATGTGTTCCAGCTGACGCTCGGTCTGTCCGGCTTTATAGGCAGCGACCGCAAGAGCGATATGGGCATTGTGTACGAATACGTTGACGTCCGAATCGACGCTTGGCGGCGCTTCCTCGCCCGCGGCCACCACGCCAGCGTAGTCTTTGTCATCGAATAGCCGTTTTACCTCATCAAGATAGGCTTTCGCGGAATTGGCGGTGGCAGCCGCTTCATCTTGTTCTTTTTTTGCCAGTCCTTCATAAGCGCTGGCAATCTTTTCCTCCTGCCGTGCATGCGATGCGTCGGAAACACTTTGACGCAACGCTTTGAGTGCGCGCATGTTCCCCGGCTGCAGTGCAAGGGCTTCCAGCATCCAGCGATCGCCGCTTCGGATATTTCCTTGCGCGTACGCGGCTTCTCCCGCCGCGACAGCTTCTTCAGTGTCTTTTGCTATTTGGGACTCAAGGCTTTGGATCGCATTTCTCACCGTGTCATTGGATGGATCAAGAGGAAGTACGGTTCTCCAGAGTCTGAGGGCGCGCGCCAGATCACCTCGGCTATTTGCCGCTTTCGCAGCCGCGATTTGTTGCTCTTGAAACGATAGCGTCACCTGAGACGCTGGCGGTCCGCCAGCGCATCCCAGCACGAGCGTAAACGCGCCGAGTACCACCAACATTTTCGTCGCTGATGTCCACGGTTTCATGGACTTACCCTGCGCCGGCTATTGTCCAGAAACTTCTTGAAGTCATCCAGACTGTGGCTGTCATAAATCATTGTCCGATGCAGCAAGAACGGATCTACAAAGCTACTGTTTTGCCCTCGTGTCACGGTCGCTGCAAGCTGATAACCATTGCTTTTCAGCATGTTTGCAATCGTGCGGCTACTGTTTCCGTAGGGATAGGACAGGAACTGCGGTGGCGCCCCCAGCTTGGCCATAAATGCGGCTTCCGATGCGCTGAGCTCTGCCGCAAGCCGCGTCTCGTAGCTCGCCGTGTCGGCGTCGCCGGGCAGCGGTGCGAGACTGGCATGGCTTTTACCGTGAGACTCGATCTCCACAAGGCCTGAATCGCGCATTTCGCGCAACTCTGCCCAGCTTAGCGCCGCGCCCGCACCCACAAAGTCTGTGTAGATGAAAAGAGTCGCTTTGGCGTCATATTTTTTCAGTAGCGGCCAGGCAATGTCATAGACCGAGTCGTAGCCGTCGTCGATGGTCAGCACTACCGCTTTTTCCGGGAGCGGTTTCTTGTTCTGCATGATCTCAGCTACCTCTGCAAACGACAGCATGCGATAGCCCTCGTCGCGCAGATAACGAAGCTGTGCTTCAAAATCTTGCTCCCGCAGCTCCAGTTTTTGTTCTGGTGTGCCTTCAGTGAACTGGTGATAGCAAAGAATGGGTAGCGTGCGGTATTCATTTTGGTAGACGCCGGTAATGTTCGCCGGTTTTGCCGGTACTGCAACCAGATCTCCGCTGCCTGGTGACCCCGTATTGACCTCCTCTATTTGCCAGACTTCGCTGCGGCTTCCGAGGAACGCCCGCGCGAGATCGCCCAGATCCTGATGCGCACGCAAGCGCACGAGTGTGAAGTGATCGTCACGGGCGACGATATCCATGTCGGCCAGCCGAGCGGGTCCGACAGGAGGACCCGTAGTACAGGCTGCAGCCAGTAGTACCAGTAAGAGACCGATGCCGATACTCACGAGTCTCAATAACGGGTCCGGCACAGTATTCTCTATCAGCGCTGCGATAGTTCAGTCCTCTTCAGTCTTAACCACGGTGTTACTGCTCACAAGCGTGCGCGAAATCCCGCTTATCTCCGCATCTGTAACGTCAGTTTCTACTTCAAGGGGCGCTGGGTCGGGTTCGACCCCCTCGTCGTTTAGCAGTGTTTCGATCGAGTCCGCCATGCCATTGAATGCATCAAAAAGGTCTCCGAATTCGTCGCTACGCGTGTTTGAAATGCGTGCTTCATGTTTTTGTGTCGCAAAGAGCTTTAGGGCATTGGTTGCCGTGAGCAAGTTTCGGGCGGTGAGTTTGTTGAAAATGTAGATCACCGTGGACACGGTGAGGACCATCGCCAGAGCCAGGATCATAAGCATTCGCGATGTGGTGTGTAGCGCGTCCTCGACCGTGTGTACATCAAGACCCACGTCCACACTGCCAACGCGCGTCTGGTTAAACAGGACTGGAACACTGAAGTTATAGATTGATGCGCCCAGATCGCTGACCTGAATATCTTCCTGGCGGTACACAAGTTCACTTGCGTCTACTAAATCCCGGGGCTTCCCAACGAGCGTTGCATCACTGGCGCTGCGAATCGTATCGGTGTGGTCGGACACGATCAGATAGCTGAATGTGTCTCTCGCTGAGGCATCTTGCACCAGCGCTTCGAGAGATATCCAGTCCTCACCCAGAACGGGAATTGCTGCCTGCACGGATATAAATTTGGTTAACGATATACCCGAATCGATCATCTGGCCGGTGAGTGTCGAGCGCTGGGCCTGCAAAATGACGTAGGAAGCACCTGCCATAGCGATAGCGACGATCGCCGCCATGATGGCGGTCCATTTTATTTGCAGGGGAAGATAAGTACTTTTTTCTGCGTTCGCTTCGCGCAGAGCCATGAGTTCGCGGATCACCGCTGTTTTGAGCTCCCGTCCAGTTTGGAAGCGTTTGTCAGGTCTTTTCTGCAGCAGTTTGCCGACGATTTTTTCGATGCCTATCGGAGCGCCCGATACGGTTTGGCGAATCGGCACGGGGTCTTTCTGTACGATCTGCAGAATTAATGTCGTCATGGAGTCAGCGTCAAAGGCTTTCTGACCGGTGATCATTTCGTACATGATCACACCCAGCGCAAACAGATCGGAGCGACCGTCCACCTTGTCTCCGGTCGCCTGTTCCGGGGACATGTATCGAGGGGTTCCCAGCATCATTCCGGCCTGGGTGGTGTCCTGTACTTCCGTCTGGGCGAGCCGCGCGATCCCAAAGTCAGCAATTTTGACAACGTTATCATCCATGTTAAGGATGATGTTGTCCGGCTTCATGTCGCGGTGCACCACGTTACGGCTATGCGCATAATCAAGCGCGTCAGCCAGTTGCAGCATGCACTCCAGGGTTTGCTCGACGCTCAGTCGCTCCCCGTTCAGCAGCAAATCACCCAGCGTGGTGCCGGTGAGTAGCTCCATCATGATGTAGGGCGCATCGTCGATGCTACCGACGTCGTATATGGTGACGATATTCGGATGTGTGAGCGCACCTGCTGCGCGGCCTTCCTTGAGAAACCGGCTTTTATACTCTTCTTTTTCGCAATGCTCGGTTTTGAGGATTTTCAGGGCTACGGAGCGGTTAATCTCCGGATCGAAAGCCTTGTAGACATAGGCCATACCGCCTTCGCCAAGTAGCTCGACGATTTCGTAGCGGCCGAGTTTTCGTCCCAGTATGTCCACAATAAAGGGTATCCCTTGCGGCTATGTGTCAGCTAAACACGGATACGGCTGCAAGCATTAACACCGCAAGTACCAGCAGTATCTTGCCCACCGGAAAACCGGCACCCTGTGTGGAATCGACCTGCGCTCCGCCCACGTTCTGCGTGGTTTCGAGGTCTGGCGTCCGTGTTTTGCCGTCGCGTCTTCTGGAGCCGGGAGCACCCACGACCAAAATAGTCAGGTTGTCGCGGCCCCCCTTTGCCAGTGCGGCGCCTAACAGCGCTTCTGCCTGTGCTTCGGGTGAATCGTTTAACGCGAGCTCATTCTCTATCGCTGCATCGTTCAGTTCGTCTGTCAGGCCATCGCTGCAGAGCAACACCTGCGCGCCGGAACGCAGTGTCCCGGTAATCGAGCTCACCGCGCTGGCATTGGTGTCTGAGACACCCAGAGAGCGACTCAGGGCATGGCGTTGGGGATGTCCTTTCGCCTGTTCTGGCGTGATCGCGCCGCTGTCGAGTAGATCATTGACGGCGCTGTGATC
Organism: Congregibacter sp.; assembly: GCA_045105635.1. Lineage (GTDB taxonomy): Bacteria > Pseudomonadota > Gammaproteobacteria > Pseudomonadales > Halieaceae > Congregibacter. The sequence continues at coordinate 92,471 of JBGCDU010000003.1, read as the reverse complement.
GCGGGTGAGCTGACGCAGTTTGCCATCGTAAAGATAGGCCCTGCTGTCGCCCACCCATGCGACTTCGTACTCGTCCTGGTGCATACGCATGGCAACGACGGTCGTTCCCATATTGCTCGCCGCGTCGCGTTTGGCGATCTCGTGTAGAACGGACTTGTGCGCGTGTTCGATGGCGTTGCATAAAGTTTTGCCATCTTCTACGTCGTTGCGGATTATTTCGCAGGCGATAGCTGACGCTACCTCGCCGTTGCTGTGCCCGCCCACGCCGTCGGCGACAACCCAAAGGCCCAATTCCGCGTCTGCCGCGTAATTGTCTTCGTTTTTTTCACGTCTGAGGCCCGGGTGCGTGCGGGCCGCAAAAAGGATCATTGTCGTTGAAATCTCGCTATTGGCGCAGGGTGATATGGTATCAGGGGAGTCCCGCGCTACAAGGGTTGCTTGCGCATTAATCTCATTGTTATTTAGCGGTTAAAATCAGCCCAACTTGAGGATTTGCGGCGAGTCTGGCGCAGTTTGATCATCGAGGGATAGAAAAATGCAAAAAGCTCATCAGCCGAATGCGATGGCACGCAGGCAATTCCTGTCTCTGGTCGCCGGCGGCTTGGGAGCGGCGGTGGCGTCCGGGGGCCTGAGTGCAAACCCCCCGATGACTGCCGGGACGCGTAAATCGGGCTGGGGGCTGAACCCGTCGGCAGACTCATTGCGTCGGGCAACTGGTTTGCTCAACAGCAATACGGCGGTCGATTTCCATACGCATCTTGGCCTCTGGCAAACAATGGGGCTGACCGCGGCGGAGGCGCCTATGGGGCGTCTCTCGCGGCAGAAGCTCGAGAGCAATCTGCGCGAGTATCTGGCGGCGGGGGTTAACTGCGTCTACATGGATTGCATCAGCGATATCCTGCGCACGCGCATTGGAGTCCCTGGGAACAAGGACCGGGACTTTATCGGCGATGAGGCCTGGCAGGACTATCTTCGTCAATACGAGCTCATGCAGGAGCTCCTGGGTGTCATGCCACTGGAGATCGCCGAGTCCAACCGCGATGTTGAGCGCATTGCGAAAAGCGGCAAGCTCGCGGTGATTTTTTCCAGCGAGGGCGCGCATATGATCGAAGGGCAAGTTGCCAGGCTTGAACTAATGCAAGCCCACGGTTTACGCAGACTTCAACCGCTGCACTATCTGGCATCCGAACTGGGCGATCTGCAGACTGATCCACCGCGCTTCAACGGTTTGTCCGCATTGGGCCGGGAGGCTGTGTCGCTAGCCAGTGAGTTGGGCATACTGCTGGATATGGCGCACGCGACGGAAGCCGTGGTGGAGCAAACAGCGGCTCTTACCGGCCGGCCGCTTGCCCTGTCGCATACGATGGTCGCATACAATTCCGAGCGGTTTGGTGATTACCGGAACAGTCGCGCGCGCTGGGTAACGCCTGCGCATGCACGACTCATTGCTGACACAGGTGGGGTGCTCGGTACGTTCCCTATTCCCGCGCCCTGGGGCGTCGATAGCGCGGCGGCGTTTGTCGAAGCGCTACAAGTGATGGTCGATACCGTAGGTATCGATCATGTCGCGTGGTCCACAGATCTCATGGACATCGGGCGGCCAAAATTTCTGCAGGACTACAGGGATTTTCCAGGGCTCTGCGCGATGCTGCTTGATGCCGGGTTCTCGGACGATGATCTATTGAAACTGGTTGGGGGCAATGCGCTCCGGGTGCAGGAGAGCGCTAGTCTGCCGCGTCCGGTGGCCTGAGTGGCGCCTGGCCGCAAACTGCGTGACCTAAACGACCGTTAGGAAGTATGCAGATCACATGAAAACGACGAGAGAGGAGGGGTATTCGATGAGATTCTTTGCGGGATTGGTTTTGGGCACGTTGTTGGTGAGCAGTTGGGTCGCGTCGGCGATGGAAATTGTTCACAGCAAAGGCAGTTCCGTATTGCCGGATGGCCTGCCGTTTTCTGAAGCGGTGCGAGTGGGGGACGTGCTTTATCTATCGGGACAGGTAGGTGTCGTGCCCGGTCAGCTGGTTCTGGTGTCCGGCGGTCTTGGGCCAGAAACGCATCAGACCCTGCGCAACATAAAAACCGTCCTTGGCGCGAATGGCCTGGGTCTCGCTGACATTATCCGATGCACCGTTATGCTCGCTGACATCACCGAGTGGGACATGTTTAACGACATCTACAAAAGCTACTTCTCGGCGCCTTACCCGGCGCGCAGCGCGATGGGCGTGAACGGTTTGGCGCTGGGAGCCAGGGTCGAGGTCGAATGCACCGCGGCGTTTGGGAACTAAACAGCGGCTTGATAGTGATTCAGTGATTTCCTTGCCACCGAAAGGCGCCATACCTTGAAGCGTAACAGCGGCTGTTTTTTGTGCACATCCCCGAATGCTGAAGAGGTCGCGGCGCCGGAACCTCAAGAACGGCATCGCAGCGTGCCTGACGCGAAAGCCGCGACGCTGTCCCGACGCAGTTTGCTGCACGCCGCGGGAGGCTCAGTTTTGTTGGCTGGTACAGCGGGGGGGGCTAGAAAGAGTGTTTCTCAGCGTTCGTTCAATGATACTTCGAATGGTTTTGTACTCAGTGCGGGTTGGGCGCTGGTAGAAGCGAATTCGCATCTGCAGCTTTTACGCGACGCGCACGTTCTTGTGCGCAACGGGACGATCGAGGCGGTTCGCGCACGTCCATTTACGGAGCAGCTGCCGCGATTGCAATATCCAGGAGACTTGCTGCTGCCGGGGTTTATATCCGGGCACACGCATGTATGCAGCGCTACGCCTACCCGCGGCATTATCGAGTCGCCACGCTCATACCGTCGGCCCCTGGAACTGGTAGAGAAACTCAGTGATGAGGAAATGGATGCACTCACGGCCATTAATCTCGCAGAGCTCCTGCGCTCTGGGTGCACGACGCAGGTAGAGATGAGTTTGTCGTTGCGTCAGGCGGAGAGCTATGTGCGCGTGGCTGATCGCTGGGGCGTCCGCGGCTATCCCGGTCCGATGATTCCGGATGTAAATCGTTTGTTCCCGATCTGGTTTCGCGACAAGGATAAGGTGTTGTACGACTCGGAATCGGGCACGCTACAGGAGGTCGCGGCGAGCCTGGCTTTTGCAAAAAAACACATGCACCGCGGCAGTGGACGGATACAGCCAATAATGTCGCCGCATGCCTGTGATACTCACACGCCCGCAACCCTGGCCGCAATCGCCGCTGCGATGCGCGAATTGAAGACGGGTTTACATATCCACCTGTCTCAAGGTCAGCGCGAAACGGACACGGTGCGGCGTCTTTGGGGCAAAACCCCGACGCAATGGCTTGAGGAGATGGGCTTGCTCGATGTGGGGCCTGTGTTTGGGGCTCATATGAGCGGCCTCGACTGGGAACTTGATCCTCCGGTTCTCAACAGACACGGCGTTGTCTACGCCCATTGTCCTTCCGCAGGCGGCGCTGGGCACAGCACACAGCCCTATCCGGAAGCGTTGGCTGCGGCCATGCAGGTAAACATTGCGATTGATACGCACTCCAATGACTATCTGGAGAATCTCAAGCTCGCCGTGCTGTACGGTCAGGCGCGACACAGCCTGTCCCGCGAGCTCGCGCCTCAAGGTCTGCGAACACGTGCACCTACAGTATGGGACGGAGTTGATGCTGCGACGCGCATACCCGCGCGCGGCCTGCTGCGGGATGATCTTGGCGTCATCAAGCCCGGCGCAAGGGCTGATCTGGTGTCGATCGATGTATCAGGTCTGCTCGTGGGTAGTGGTGCATTACCCCCGGAACCGCTGAACAACCTGCTGTACGCCAACGGCCGTATGGTGCGTACTGTGGTAACCGACGGACAGATACAGGTGCACGAGGGTCAATTTATCGCAGATGATGTTGACCGGGTCCTGGAAGAGGGCGGACAAGTGGTGCAGAAGATATGGGCGCAGTTGCAAAGCGAGTCCTGGTTTTCTGCAGCACAGACGTCCTAGCCTACGTCCAGGCCAGCAAAGCACCGACACCAAACACCTTGCGAGTGGTGCCCCGGAGTCTGCCCCGGGGCCCGCATACGGTGTCGACTGGTTAGAACCTTGCACGCATCAGTTAGACGACGCCTGCTGCATAGACGATAGCGCGACATGCGCACGCTCAACCAGGTAGGCTCGAATGTCCTCTGTTTGAGATTCGCTGATTTCGCCGGCGAAACCCACCATGCCTTTTTCCCAGTGCAAACCACCTCGAACGATGGCCTGGAACTGCGCATGTTTTTCAGGCGTTAGCGCGCGAAGGTCCGGGGTTGTTCCGCCGCTCACTGCACCATCACCATGACAAAAAACACAGTAGCGCAGATACACGCCCCTGCCGCTTTCTACACTGTCGGCGCTCGCGACCATCGCTGGTGGATGGATTTCGAGTGGTACGTTAATCGCCGGCGGGAGCTCGGTGTCCGCGCCAAGTTTGAACACCAACAAGCGGCTGCGATTGGGTGACGGTCCTGCTTTAAGCGCTTCACCACCGACCATGGCAAGGCTGCCACCCCAGCCGGCAACCACGGCAATGTACTGATCTCCATTAATCTGGTAGGTAACCGGTGGTGCTACCACACCGGTTTGAGCGTCGAAATCCCAGAGTCTTTGACCATCGCTTGCACGATAGGCGACTACTTGACCATCCGCGTTTCCCTGCAGCAGGAGATTCCCCGCGGTGGACAGCATGCCGCCATTCCAGGGTCCAGTGTGCTCGACTTCCCAGCGCGCTTCCCTGGCTATGGGATCCCAGGCGACGATGACTCCGCGCACGGTCTGCAGCACCGCGTCCTTGATTGACGGGTCATCAGGCAGTGTCGCCGGGCGAGAATCGGTGCCTGTGTTCCAGAAACCCGGGCGGTATTCGAAGTTTTCATCGTTGGCATAGACCCATCCGGTATCCTGCCGCGGTATGTAAACCAAGCCCTGCTCGGGGTTAAAGCTCATGGGATGCCAGTTGTGTCCGCCCACCGGGCCGGGCAGGGTCAAGCCCGTTGGGCCGGCGGTATAACGCGCGTTGTCAGTTTCTACGGGGCGTCCGGTTTCGAGATCGACGTGGCTGGCCCAAGTTACTGCGGCGTAGGCATCGGCAGAAAGAAGCTCTCCCGTTTCGCGATCAAGGACATAGAAAAAACCGTTCTTGGGTGCCTGCATGATCACTTTGCGATTGGTTCCCTCGACAGGCAGGTCCGCGAGAATCATGTGTTGCGTTGCGGTGTAGTCCCAGGAGTCGCCGGGTGTTGTCTGGTAGTGCCACACATAGCTCCCATCGTCCGGATTCAGCGCGAGAATAGAAGATAGATAGAGGTTATCGCCGCCTTCAGGGCTGCGGATTTCGCGGTTCCAGGGGGAGCCATTGCCAACACCTACGTACAACAGATTGAGTTCAGGGTCATAAGCCATGGAGTCCCAGACGGTTCCGCCACCGCCAATTTCCCACCAGGGACCACCGCCCCAGGTCTCTGCGGCTTCCTCAAGCGCGGTATTCTCGAATCCGTTCTCAGGGTTTCCGGGGACCGTGTAAAAGCGCCAGTGCATGCTGCCATTGTCGAGGTCGTAGGCGCTGACAAAGCCGCGTACGCCCAGCTCACTGCCGCCATTGCCTATGATGACTTTGTCCTTGACGATCCGCGGGGCTCCCGTGATGGTGTAGGGACGGTCGCGATCTGTTGTCTGAACTTCCCAAAGCAGGCTGCCATCGGTAGCGTCAAGGCTGATCAGGCGTCCATCCAGGGTGCCGAAATAAACCTTGTCGTCGTGCAGCGCCACACCCCGGTTTACCACATCGCAGCAGGCATGCACTGCCCAATCCCGGGGCACCCGTGGGTCGTAAAACCACTCTAGTTCGCCGGTGATGGCATCGTGCGCAAACACATGACTCCAGGAGCCGGTGGTGTAAATGCGGCCGTCCACAACAATGGGCGAGGCCTCTTTGCCACGGGCAGCCGGGTAGTCGAAATACCATTTGAGACCCAGCTCTGCCACATTTTCTTCGTTGATTTGTTCGAGTTGGCTAAAGCGAGTTTCCGCCGCATTCAGACCATGCTGAGCCCAATCCACGTCAGTCGATGCGGCCGCCGAGGGGCTGCTTGCAGATTCCAGGGTTGCGGGCTGCTTGTTACACCCCGTGAGGGCAAGAGCCACGACGCTTAGCACGGCAACGCGGCGTAAACAGCGGCTGGACACTCTTCGAAGAAGCCTGCTATCCATAATCGTGTTTATCCTACTTAGAATTATTGAAACTCGTAATCTACTCGCTATAGGAGCCTTAGAAACCCCTTCACCGAATCTATTCCACCCGATCTAAGCCATTCGATCCAGCACGTATAGCGGGAGCAAGGCCAACGCCTTTTCGAGCATGTCAGGCGTCTCAATGTAGCGCGCGTCCTTTCGGCATGGTTGTTTCGCCTTCCGCAAACAAATAGTCAAGCCGCAGGCACTCACCGCCTAATTGGCGGGTGGCGTCCATGGTGTTGGAAACGAAATTGGCAAACTGCCCCAGGCTCAGTCGCGCCTGCGTCGGTAACACGCCCGCCATTACCAGCTGCGGTGTCGCATCGTCCACCACATCAAGGAAGGCTTTCAATAATGGGTAGTCCATATTGATGCGTCCCAGGTCGGCGCTTATGGCAAGCAATGCCATAGGACGCACTTCCAGTTCGCTGGTCAGAAGCAGGCCATAGGGCTCAAGAAACAAGCGGCTATCCACGACACCTTCTATGCCCTGCAAGCTGGTGATGTGAAGCCCTTCGCATTCACCGCAGTCACTGAACTGTACCTTGGACTCTCGCAACCACTGTCGCAGTAAAGACCTATTCGGTTTTTCGAGTTCGTCTACCATGTCTCACCCGTGCAAAACCCCGATTTTACTTGATCCGAGCTCTTTGGTGCGGATCACAGCGTGAGAATTTCGCGCTATTATGTCTACGAAAACATGCATTTTTTGAGTACGTAAAAATTACAGCAATAGACCGGGTAGTAGAATTGTGACCACAGTACTGCTCACACTGGGGCGCTTACCCAAGGCTCTGGCACTTGCTCGAGCCTGTCGCGCGGCTGGTTGCCGAGTGATTGTGGCTGAGCCATTTCGCTGGCATCTCTGTCGTCCCTCGCGCGATGTTGATCTGTGCATACGCGTGACGGCTCCCAACGAATCTCTGCCGGCATACCTCGAAGAACTGCGACGCATTGTCGTAGAACAATCAGTGGATATTGTATTGCCGGTATCCGAGGAGGCGCTTCACGTAGTTGAGCTCGCGGCGTCGCTGCCGCCGGGAGTTAGACTGTTGTCCGCTGAAAAGTCAGCGTTGGCGCAGATGCACGATAAATTTGCGTTTATCGGCCTGTCTCGAGATCTGGGCCTAGCGGTTCCAGAAACCTATACCGCAGACACGCCTGAAGCCGCCGCGCTGGCGTCACGATCCGCCTATGTCGAGAAGCCCTTGCACAGTTGCTCGGGAATAGGCTTGCGGATTGCGGAGCAGGGAACGGCGCTGGTCGCCAGCGGTGCCGATTGCGTGGTGCAGGAGCGACTGGACGGTGAATTGCTCAGCTCTTTTTCTCTGGTGCATAAGGGACGCGAGATCGCTACCGTGTTCTATCGAGGACGAGTGTTCGCCGGCACCGTCGCGATTTGTTTCGAGCGAGTGGAAGACGCGCATTCGGCGCAGCGCTGGGTGAGTGAATTTGTTGCGGGTACAGCGTACAGCGGCCTGCTTGCTTTCGATTTCATTGTTGGCGATGACGGCGTGGCCCGGGCAATTGAGTGCAACCCCCGCGCCACCAGCGGCGTGCACTTTTTCGAAGAGGCGTCTCTCGGCCAGGCGCTGATTAACCCGGAAGTATGTGAGGGTATCGCTCTGTCGCCGCATACCCGTTACCAGTGGGCTTACTCAACGCTCACGGAAACCTACGCAGTCCTGTTCAAGCCGCGGGAATTTCTGCGTAGGTTTCGGGAAATGTTGCGCGCTCGGGATGCGCTCTGGTCACTGCATGACCCATTGCCGTTCCTTTTGATGACACCGATGTCCTGGGAAATTCTCTGGCCTGCGATGACCACAAGCCAAACGCTTGGTGAGGCTACCCAGCGCGACATCGCCTGGTTTGGCGACGTGCAGGAGATTAGTCCCTCGCTCAGCGCTTCGCGCGATGCCTGACGCGACAGTAGATCTGGGCGCGTGGTCGCGTGGTCAGCCGTGCCGCGGGCCGCACTCGATGAGCGTCTATAACGCTGAAATCAAAGCGCCGCAGCAGCTCGGTCATTATCAGCAGGCTTTCTGTCAGCGCAAAACCCGCCCCCACGCAGAGGTGCGGACCCTGTCCGAAGGGGATGTAAGCGCCCTCGGTCAGGGCAGCTTCGTTTTCCGGCAGAAAGCGTTCCGGGCGAAACGTATGCGGTGCCTCCCAGTACTTTTGATGGCGATGCAGGGTCCAGGGCGAAATCATCACGAGTGCGCCGCGCGGCAGCTTCCGGGAACCGACGATCGTGTCCTGCATGGCGACTCGGGGAATAAATGTGATCGGCGGGTACAGCCGCAATGTTTCGCGGAACACCGCCTTAAGCAATGGCAACTGTTTAAGCTGCTCGAAACTCACTGTGTCGGTTCCCGCGATGCGGTCGATTTCTGCGCGCATGGCACTCACCAGCTCGGGCCGCTCGGCGCAGATGTAGAACAACCATGTCAGTACGCTCGCGGTTGTTTCGTGTCCCGCGAGGAAAAATACACCGAGCTGATCGATCAGCTCTTCGCGGGTAAAGGCCTTGCCGGTGTCCTTATCGCGTGCCGCGATAACCGCGCTGGCGATATCATCGAAAGCCGCGTTGGGGGTCAGATGGGAATCCAGCAAGGTCGCCAGATGTGCACGGATCCGCTGGCACGCGTCTACCACGACCTGCGGTTGTGGTGTTTTGGTCCAAGCAGGTTGAAAAATAAGCCGCTTGATATCGACTTGAGCGACCGAGCGTTCGAAGACGGTAAAGTCCTCAAACACGTCGAGCGCAACCTGCGAGTCCAACGAAGTAGAGAATACGGTGCGGCAAATAATGTCGGCGGTGAGATGACTCATGGCCAGATCCAGCGAGACTTCCGTCGCGCTGTTCGCTGCCTGTGTCAGGCGATCGAGATAGTCAGACACGGATGCCTGCATTGCCTCGAAGGCGTGGCTGATGCGCATGTGCGAGAAGGCCGGGTCGATCATGTTGCGCTGCCGACGCCATTTTGCGCCGTCAGTAACAAAAATGGATTCACCAATAAGCTGCTCAACCGCATTCACCATGAGATCGCTTTTCGGGAATATTCCCTCCGGGTCCCGCATGATGTGTTTGACCAACCCCGGCTCGTTAAACAGCACCGTCGAGCGCCTGGAGTATCCGAGATTTCCCACGTCGAAGCGGTAGGCGGACTTGGGAAGCAGTTCAAGAAGATTGCCGTCGCCATTCCACATGACGCGCATCAGGGCAGGCAGCGCCGCCAGCGAGTGCGGTCTGGGGGGTTCGTAGTTCGACTTAGAGAGCCCGGACAGATAATCGAGCGAGCGGCCAGAATCGGGCATCAGAACAGTTTTTCCAAAAGTTTTGCGAAGTATCCGGGGGAGTAGTGTCTATGTCGACCCATAGCGTATTTGAAGTGCTGGTAACGATGCACATTTTCACTGGCGCAATCGGTCTCGTCAGCTTCTGGGTACCGGTGGTGGGCCGGAAGGGCGGCAAAAACCACGCGCGCTTTGGCAAGCTGTTCATGCTGACTATGCTGGCGACCGGCAGTGTTGCTGTCGGGATTTCGCTGACCACACTATCCGATCCTGTCGCTACGCACCCACATCTTGTCGACCACCCGGATTTTGGCGATGCGGCCCTGATTGCCGGTATTTTTGGCTGGATGATGCTCTATCTGGCCACGTTGACCTTGAATCTGGCCTGGCATGGCTGGCTCTGCATCCGCAATCGGAATGATCATCTGGCCAACCGGGTTTGGCATAACCTGTTGATGCAGTTGGTGCTGGTCATCGCCTCAGCGAACTGTGCCTGGCGTGGGCTGCAACTCAACCAGATCCTGATGGTGGGTATATCCATGGTGGGTTTTGCCACCGTTGCGACCAATTTGTGGTTTCTTTACAAGCCAAACCCTCGTCCTCTGGATCGCATCAAAGAACACATAAAATCCCTGGTGGGTGCTGGTATTTCCGTGTACACCGCCTTTTTTGCCTTTGGCGCAGTGCGCTATGTGCCAGAGATTGCACTTACCCCTGCGCTGTGGTCCGTGCCGCTGCTGACTGGATTGACCCTGATTATTTATCACCAGCGCGCGGTTACGCTGCGTTTTCGAGCTCGATCGGCAGTCACAGCTTGAGGCAAAGAAGCACTATTGTTATCGGGGCGGGTGTTGGCGGGCTGGCAACGGCGGTAGAACTCGCGGCCGCGGGACATAAGGTGACGGTGCTCGAAGGGGCGGACGAGCCGGGGGGTAAAATGCGTCAGCTGTCCGTGGCGGGCGTGGGTGTCGATGCGGGCCCCACCGTGTTTACCATGCGCTGGATTTTTGATGGTCTCTGCGCCGCCGCCGGAACCACGCTTGAGGCCGAGCTCAAGCTGCACAAAGCCGACGTATTGGCGCGACATGCCTGGCGCCAGGGTGGGGTGCTGGATCTCTTTGCAGATACCCGAAGCTCAGAGGCGGCCATACAGACTTTTTCTGGGTCGGAGGACGCACGCGGTTACCGCGACTTCTGTGCACGTAGCGCGGATATTTATCAGACCCTTCGCGAACCCTACATCGCTTCCTCAAGACCGGGTATGTTCGAGTTGGTAAAACGTGTCGGTTTTTCCCGCCTGGATGCCATGTGGCGCACTGCGCCGTTTTCGTCTTTGTGGGCCGCGCTTGGCCAGCATTTTTCTGATCCACGCCTGCGCCAACTGTTCGGTCGCTATGCCACCTATGTAGGTTCCTCCCCACTGAATGCGCCAGCAACGCTGATGTTGATTGCGCATGTCGAGCAGGAAGGTGTGTGGCTGGTCGAAGGGGGTATGCGCGCGGTGGCACATGCCCTCCGGGATATGGCAGTGACGCTGGGCGCAGAGTTTCATTTCTCGCGGCCAATGCACGAACTGCTCGAGGAGCAGGGCAGGGTAGTGGGTGTGACAACGCGGGACGGTGAACAGCTGCGCGCCGACCAGGTTGTCTTCAACGGCGATGTTTCCGCTCTTGGTACTGGGTTGCACGGCGCCGTCGGATGCCGCGCCGTGCGTGCAGTTAAGCCATCACAGCGTGCACTGTCGGCGATTACGTTCTGTGTGGTGGGCAAGGTGAAGGGCTTCGATTTGCATTACCACAATGTGTTTTTCGCTGAGGACTACCCTGAGGAATTTGCCGCTATTTTCGGGCGCGGTGAGATAGCTGGTACGCCCACGGTGTATGTCTGCGCTCAGGACCGGGTGGCGGGAAAAGCCCCGTCTGGGGAAGAGCGGCTGCTACTGCTAATCAATGCGCCCGCGGACGGTGATCTGTTGAGTCGCGATGCGACGGCGCTGAGCCACTACCGTGACAAGGCCTTGCAGTTGCTGGCCGCGTGCGGCTGTCAGCTGACCGTGGAGGCAGGACAGTGTGCGACCACCGATCCAGCCGGATTTAATGCGCGTTTTCCCGGTAGTGGCGGGTCCCTTTACGGTCGCGTGAACCATGGCTCCATGGCGAGCTTCGCAAGGACCGGCGCGCGCAGCCGCTTACCTGGCCTGTACCTGGCAGGTGGGTCGGTTCACCCGGGCGCCGGCGTACCGATGTCGGCGATGTCCGGGCGTCTCGCCGCGGCGGCGATCCTCGAAGATCAGCACTAGCCGATAGCCCCCGGCCGGCTTCGCCGGCCTGCTCCCGGGCGTATTCCGCGGTTATCGTTTTCCGATATCCAGCAGACGTCGCTGACGCCACGCAACCGCCATTAAGAGCATTGCGAGCATCAGCAGCCCCGCCCGGTTCATGGTGTTGATGGATAGCGATGGAAACGGCGTGCTGACTGTATCCGTGTTGTCACTTGGAGTCGGTTCCGTGCCGTTGCTGCCGTCGTCGTTACCATCAATCACGTTAACGATGCTGCGTTGCGGCGGTGTTTCCACAACATCCACGGCGAAGTTCAGGGTGCCCATAAATCCTGCGCTCACGCTTCCACCCAAATACTCGCAGACACTGCCCGCCGGGGCGCCGTCAGGGCAGCTCCAGCTTGTTGGCGCGCTCTCGCCCGCGTTGAACGCAGCCCCTTCGGGCACTGTTTCGCGCACGACAACGTTGGTCGCATCCTGGTCTCCGCGGTTGCCATAGTTTGCGATGTAAAGAATGACATCGCCCTCGCGTGCCGAATTTGCAGCGGTCTCCTTGCTTACATAAATGTCCGGCGTAGCGATAATTGGCGTGTCATCGCTGGCGGTATCTGTTGCGGGCGAGGGTGAATTGCTACCGTCATCAGTAATACTGACGGTGTTCAAGACAAGGTCCCTCCCAGCCGCAGCAGGGAGTACGACGTCCAGGCCAAAGCGCAGTTGATCACCCGCACCCGGAAGCAACAGCGGAATGGTCGTGGAGCACGGCGTTCCGGGGGGGCTTCCATTTGGACAACTCCAGCTTGTAGGCGCACTACCTACGTCGCTGAATATCACGTCTTGTGGAACGGTCTCGGTTATCACCACGCCGGTTGCTGCCTGATTCCCGATGTTGGCGTAGTCGATCAGATAGCTGAAGCGCTGTCCTGGAGTAACGCCAACGCCGCCATCATCTTTGTCGATGGTTAGCTGTGGAAATGCGCCACCGAGCGGTGTTTGCTCCGTTGCGCTGTCGGTCGACGGAGTGACCGTGGCATTCGGGTCGTTTTCGCGGCCGTCGTCGGTGATTTCCACGGTATTAGTAATAAAGTCCACACCGGCGGGCAGTGTTTCGTCGACTTGCACCGCAAAAATTATGCTCCCCGGTGTGATCGACAGATCGCCCACTGTGAAATCGCAGCGTGTACCCGGACCGCTGCCGTCGGCGCAACTCCAACCAGAACTACTGCTTGCGGCTGAAAACGCGGTGTTGGCGGGCACTGTGTCGGTAATCACCACGCCGGTCGCGTCCTGATCACCCACGTTGCCATAATCAATGCGATAGGCAAGCGTCGTAGCCGGCGCTGTGAGCAGGACCTGATCGTCCTTGCTGACGCGCATTACAGGGTCAGCGACGATGGGTACCACGGTCGCGTCACCTGCGGCGCCGGTCGTTGGGTCATCCGACACAACCTCCGCCAGCTCTTCAGCATCTGCAACGGCTTGATTGCTCAATTGCTCGGGTGCCTCTGACGGACCCGGATAGGGCAGGGGGACGCGGACGCTATAACTCACGGTTACCGTGGCACTCGCGGCCAGAGTCGGGAAACTAACACTGACGGTAGTATCGCCGGGCGCGTTGCCGATAAGCACAGAGCCCCCAGCGGAAGCGCTTACGCTACCGACGACGAACTCGCCCACGGCATCCGGTGTATCGGCAATGACGATTGAGGTCGCAGCACCCTGACCGGTGTTCTCAAGCTCGAGGGTATAGGTCAGCGTGTCTCCCGGTCGTGCCGGGGTATTCGCAGCACTCCAGGTTTTCGATAGCGCCAAGGCCGGGAAAAACAGGCTGTCCGTCGAGGTTGCCGGATAGCTGCGTTCGTTCGCGTCGATGCCGGGCAGACTGGTCGCGACAACATTGATCGTATTGTCGATCTGGGTGACGCCCAGTCCATTGCCGCCGTCCATCAGTTCCATAGAGAACCTGAGCGTGATCGACTCACCCGGATCAAGTACCTCCTCCGGCTTTGCTGGATTGCCTTGCGTGGCGAGGGTGATGGTGATCGTGCCTGCGCCGGAGGCTTCCTCGAGGGTGAAGCCATCAGGTACATCGATAGGCACCAGCGAGCCCGCGATCCACAGGGTCGCGTCAAAATCGTCGCTGACCTCCAACTCATAAGCGGGCGACGTGCCACTGTTGCTGACGGTGATTTCAATAGTCGCGACGCCATCGCTGAGATCCGTAAAGCTCTTATTGGCGCTAATATCGGGTTCCACAATTTCCACCACAGCGTCAGCCATCGCTGAGCCACCGTCAAAACTCAGTGCCACGTCATTCGTGAGTTCGACCCCAAACTCGTTGTCGGGGACGTTGACCACGCGCGCCACGAGTTCGTACACCAGCGTGTCGTTAACATCCGACACAAGGTCTGCGAGATTTGTGACTGTGCCGAAATCAACGGTGATCACGTTGTCCGGACCGATTAGCGCGTCGCCCGGCAGTGATGTGCTTATCTGACTGCCAAGGAAGCTTACGTTACCGGACACAAACTCCAGACTTGGGCCGTCCGGTGTGTTCGCTTCGAGGGTATCGACAAACACTACGTTACTGGTTGTGCCTTCGGTAAATGCCGTTGCGATGAGATAACTGATGCGTTCGCCAATCGCCACGTCGTTTGTCAGCGCGGCGTTCTCCGAGGCGCCGGTTCCCGGCACCGAGGTTCCCGCTAACACCTTGCTGATGGTTGCTGTGATAAGGCTGACGAGGCTGTTTTCAGCGCTTTCAAGACCCATGCGTGATTGGGGACTTCCCGGTGCGGATTCCCACATCAGATCAGCCTGATTCGGGAAATTTCCCGGGACCGTGAGGCCAGCCGCCGCAACTACGTCATAAGCGATCTCGCAGCTCGCATCACTGCGGCTGAAAGACGTAATGCTGAATTCCACTACGCCGGTCGAGCCCGTCGCCGGACTACTGTCTATCGCAAACCCCGGGCAATCAGAAGTTACCGTGCTGTCATCCACCCAGAGTAGCTCGGTATTCAAAAGATCGGTGATCGTGGCCCTGGGTACCGGCGCTGTAGACAACGGCAAATGGGCTATTTCCAGGGTGAAACGTCGGGTCTCGCCCGCGGCGACCACCGCCGGGAGAGCACCATTTGGGGTGAGTTTACGAATCGTCAACAGAGGCTCGACAATATCAAAGTTTGCGCTGGCCGTTAGCGCAATACTGCTGCCGGTCAAAACCGCGTCGTTGCGCAAGTTTTTGTCTTCGCCCGGTGCGCCGGAGTTTTCTGCATCATCCAGAACGATGACATCAATTTCCACGACGATACGGTCCTCGTCGTCCGGTTCCGGTCGCGAGTCGGGTGTGTTGACGACATTTCCAAAGGTCCATAGCGCGCAGTTTTGCGGGCCGCTCGAGGTGCAATCCGCAGCGGCGTCACCGACCCCTGCGCCGCTGGATACGCTGAGATCCGCGCCGATGGATACGATCCGCGTATCAGTGATCTGCAGGGCGACGCCGGTCACCGGGACCTGATCGCGCAGGGACACACCCTCGGATGTTCCGTCCGGGAACTCCGCTACCACGGTAAATGTGCCGGTTTCGCCGATGGTCAGTTGCTGCTCGGAAACACCTAGAGAAAACGCGGTGTCGGGCACGTCAGTGGCCGTGAGCTGTTTGTCGAGCCCCGGTTCGCTGATGCCAATACTCCAGCGATCACTAATGTCGTAGCGGCGGTCGTCAGGATCTCCATCCGTATCCAGGCTGGTCCAGGTCAGCTCGGACTCGTTGATGATCGAGTCTCCAAACACAGCGCTTACATCCACGGTGGTCTGGAAGGTTACTTCGCAAACGGCACCCAGGGGGAAACGATCCCATGTGGCGCCGATATTACCCCCGGCAAACACGGGGCCGGTGCTTGGTGGCGTGCTGCAAACGTCGCCCAGTCCGACACTCGAAGCAATGACGTTCAGTTCGGGCGGGAAGAGATCGTCCAGTACGACATCCTGTGCTTCGACGCGCGAAGAAGGATCGTGGGCTATGGACACCGTATAGGTGATCGCATCTCCGGCTTCCGCGATCGTGCGGTCCGCCGTTTTGTCCATCGTCAGTACGGGCTCAACAAGCTCCAGCAGCAATTCGTCGGAGCCGGTCAGTCCGGAGAAACGGACCAGGCCAATGTTGGAAGTCAGGTCGTTGTTCGCATTAACCAGCTGGTCCTTCACGCGCGCGACTACCTGTATGCGAATGCGATCGTTCTCATCGGTCGAACCATTGGCCGCCTGCGTTACAGCTCCATAGTTCAGTTCGATTTGATCGAGTACGCCATCCCCATCGCGGTCGGTAATCGTCGGGGTCGGGTTGGGCGTCGCCGGACTCAGATCGTTGCCTATTGATGTGGTAGATGCAGATACAACTTCAAGGACCGTGCTGGTGACAGGCAGGATGTCGGTGACCTGCAGCTCAGGCACATTGGCATCCGGAATAGTAACTACCAGCTCGAAGGTGACTTCCTCACCGATGGTCAGGGACTCCGTGCCAGACGGCGTGCCTTCGATACTATCCGTGTGTGCCTGATCGGTAGATACGAGGGTTTTTTCAATGCCAACGCCAAATACGTTGAAAACGGCGCACCCAAGCAGTCGGTAATTATTGAGTTGACCGGGGTCACTGTTGTTGCCCGTGCGCTCAACTCCCAGGGTGTTGTTGGGCGGCATAGCCAGTGGCTGATCTACGTCCGGGAGGCTTTCCCAGAACGCCTCGGAACAGTTTTCGAGCGATGCGCCTGCCGCAGGGTTGACGCCGAAGCGAGTCTGGAAGGTAATCTGACAGCTGGACCCGAGTTCGAAAGAGGCCCAGCTCGCCGCAAGGGCGTCAAAATCGATACCGGGTGTCACAGTTAAATTGTCAGGCAGTGTCGGGCAGGCACTGGTGTCCACCGGGCCATCCACAAACATGTTCTCTGGTAAAGCGTCGCCAAGATCCAGATCAAAGGCGTCGGCCGTCGAGCCGCTTAGGTGATTAAGCGTAAGCGTAACGATCGGGGGTGTGGACTCATCGCCTTCGTTGGGTGAAAAGGTCTTGCGCAGTTGCAGGCGCGGTTCGACGACGCGCACAGGCGCAGCGCGGACCTGAGCGCTTCTGCGATTTTCACCGCTGGCTTGCCAGAGCCAGCGGGCGCCGTTGCGACGCTGCCTGCCGGAGGTATTGACCGTGGCGTTGAGCACGCGCACCCGGTAGCTCACGGTAATCGTTTCGTCGGTCGCGTTATCACTATTGCTATTGGTGATCGTGCCGAATCCGCTGTCGTTGTTGCCTGGCCCGAAGACCACTTTTCGGTCCGGCGCGAGCACGCCACCGCCCTGACTGGTGATCCCTGCATTGCCAAGAACATCGGCGAAGCTGCCCTCAGAAGTGCTTAAAGCAGCGCTGTTGGCACTGACCGACAAGACGTCCACAAAGGCAAGCCCGTTGTTGACGATGTCTTCAAGGCGGACGCTGCTGGACGTGCCCTCGGGCACGGTAATCTGCACCTCGTAGGTGACGAGTTCGCCGACATGCGCCTGACGATCGCCGCTGCTGTAGCCCGGTGTGACCATGACAATGGATTTGCTGATTTCCGGGGTCGCGATTACCGCTTCTGCGGTGTCCGTGATGCGTGTGAAGGGGGCACCCGGATCGGCAATCGAGGTCCAGGTGACGCCGGCCTCGTTCTCGATACTCTGCAGTGGCTCCACGCCCGTGCTCAGTGTGCAGCGCAGGGTTAAGAGCGCCGTGTCGTCTGCATAGGGAGCGCCCTCGGTACCGTCATTTGCAGCAAGAGGGGCATCCAGCACTACGCCGGAGCTGAGGTCGCCGCTAAATTCGAGGACACGGCCTGCGCCGCTGACTATGTCTCCGGCACTGGGGTTGGCGCAGCTCAGGTTGGGGCTGGGCGTTTCGTCGATAGTCACGTTGAAGGCGGGCGCGCCGCCGGTGTTCTCAACCGTTATCAGATAGTCGATGACGTCAAAGGCATCGACGCCGTTGATATTGCTGTCGGCTGTGGCTTGTGTGGGATCCGCAGGTGGATTGGGACTGATTTGCGCATTGGGGTTATCCGAGGCGACTACACCTTTGATGATCGTCATTGAGGGCGCACCCACCGTCAGGGCCACCGCCTGCAAGTCGTCAATGACGGTTCCTAGGGTGTTGGTGTAGCTGGTGGACAGCAAGTTGGTGAGAAAGAGCGCGTCTGCAAAGGGCGTGCCGACAATCCGTGCGCTCAAGCGCACGCGAAGCGTCGACGCTATAGGCGTATCGACATCGCCGAACTCCATGCGAACGGAGTTGTTACCGCTGTCGATACTGACCGTCGGGGAAATGCTGTCGAAGGGCGGCAGGATGCTCAGATCCGTGCCCGCATTGAAATCCAGCACGCTAAAAACCGGGCGCGGCAGAAAATCCGTGAACACAATATCTGAGGTGTTACCCGCGGGTATCGAAAGCGACAACTCAAAAATGACTTCGGTGCCTGGCTCAATCGCCGAAGGCAGCGGGTTTGGTGAGGCAATGCTTTTATCGGCGACGTTAGGCTCAATAGACGCAGTCACTGCGGACTCGTCAGTACCACTGCCACCCTCGGTCAAGCTGTAAGCCAATTGCGGCGCATTGTCGAATGGGTCAGACGCCTGCACTGGATTCCCGTCGCTGTAGTCCTCGAGAATGGTGGTCTCGAAAGTGAGCGAGCCGGTGGACCCGTTTGGCAGTACACCGCCAACGGCGCTGGCAATATCCCAGCTAAGTGATGTTTCCCCGGCACCTGGGCCTGCGACCACCGCTGCGCTGATAGGCACAGCACTCCCATTGATCACAAGGGCTAGTGTGCCATCAAAGCGCAGTCCGTCTGCAATGATGTCGTCAATTACAAAGGTGTTGGCGCCCGCGTCGGCTGGCGCATCCGGGTAATCGCTCAGATGAAAATTAATCACATAGGTGAGACGACCGCCTGGTAGTCCGGTTCCAGAGACGCTTTTTTCCACCGCAGCATGCTCGGCGATGACACTGCTCATCGCGCTGTCGCTAAAGCCCTCACCCTGAAAATCGAAATCAAGGTTGACCGTATTCTGGATGTTTTGGCTGTCTGGCATCGTCTCGTCCAGCACATCGCTTATGTAGACTGGTACGGTGACCACCAGGTCGTCCGCGGCACCAGAGCCAAGGACCGAGTCACAGTTGACTGTAACTGTGCCGGCGGTCGTCGGTGCGCTGTTGGGTGATTCGGTAATCGAGCAATCGACGCCGAGCGGTGCGGTGACGCTGATTGGGTCCCCGGTCCACTGGATCGCGGCGGGCAGCATGTCACTGACCTGCAGATTTTCGATGGTTACGGCTTCTGACACATCGACAGTCCAGGTGTAAAGAAATGGATGGCTCGGTCCCGGCGTTCGCTGCCCTTCGGGTGCGCTGTTTTCCTTCATGATTCGCGCGAGCTGAGGTGTCACCGTGGAGGTTTGCTCAGTCCCTGTGATTGGGCCATTGGTGCCTATCGTGGTGTCCCCAAATTCGAAACCCGGGGTCACATCGACGTTGATCGCGCTGCCGATAGCGGTGCCTGTGTCTACCGACATGCAGATGGTCTCGACCAGCGCTGGCTGTCCCTGATCTACAGAGCCCACTGGATAGCGCAGCAGTGTTGCGGTGCCGCCCTCAACACCTACTAATGTCAGCTCCGAGATCGGGTCGCTCAAAACGCCGCTGGCATCAAAAACACCGATCTGATCAATTTGTGGTGGGATGTCGACAAAATCAGCACGGGTCACCTGCACGCCAGGATCCAGTACCAGGATTAGATATGGGCCGTATCCGGTAGTGCCGCCGGTATTGGTGAAGCTCACATCAAAGCAAAATTCCTCCCCGATGAGCGGCGTAGCCGGGAGTCCGTCAAGGCTCGCACTGGGAACCTGAGCGTGTACATTGAGCGCGGCGATTGAGAATGAGATTGCGACAACAAAGCGCAGTGGCGTTGCCAAAAGCTGGGCCAATAATCCAAATGCCGACTCTCGGGCAGACTTTGGGGCAGATTCAGGGAAAGAGTGGCAAGCGAGGAAACGCGATACTGCGATTCTTATAGTCATTATGAGTGCCGACGTTGCAAAACGTATAATTCACTAAAAAGTAGTTATTCGACATATTACCGTAGCCGGGGAGAAAAACAGTTATAGGCTTGGGAAGATAGATAATCAGGGCAGCGCAGTAAAGCGCGGTAGGTTAACTCTTGGACGATGATCGTACGTAAACCGCACACAACAACATCGAGTAGCCGGTTGCCTCAGCTGCTCGGCCTGCCAGCGGCCGTGCCAGTCTTTTGCCTGCTTAACTGTATTTCCGCACCTGATTTGATGGCAGCGGACACGCATACACTGGCTGCCTTGGAGACCGAGTTTGTGGCGCCCGAAGAAGAAAACACGGCGTCTCCAATGGTCGAGGTGCCGGCGGCGCAAAGCGACGCAAATACCACGGCTCTGGTCTCTGCCGAGGCTCCTCACTGGGTAGACAGTAGTCATGCATATGCCACTAATCGCGCGCAGGCTCTCGTGCAGTGGATGGACGATTTTTTTGGGGCCCAGGTACGAGATGCAGAGCGTGCTGATACTTTTGTGCGTACGATACTCGTTGACGACTGGGATGGTCGCGATGGCCACGATCTGAAGATTCGCCTACGCGGTCAACTTAGTCTGCCAAAAATTTCCGAGCGTGTGGATCTGTTTTTCTCAGGCGAGGAGTCTGAGCAGACGCTGACGGAGGATGAGAGAGCGCAGGAAAACGATGTGGGGGTGCGCTTTAATTTTCGCGACAGCAGGCGATTCCGCGCCGACGCTACCTTATCGCTGCGTGCTGGACCCGCTGTGCTACCGGGTCTTCGCTTGCGCTATCAGCAGCCCATTTCTGAGAATAGCTGGGGCCGTTTGACGCAGCGCCTGCAGTATCACTCAGCTGATGGTTACCGTTTTCTAAGCAATGTCGATCTCAATCGGGCGATGGGGAATGATCGCTTGCTGCGCTGGGGAGCGCGGCTGCGCTATCGTGAAGACAAGGAATTCTGGGATTGGAATACCGGCGTTACCTACCGCACCTGGTTTTCGGATCATGAGGATTTTCCGAGTGCGATTGAGTACTACGTAGCGATGAGCGGCCGCAATGAGCCGCAACGCTTTAGCACCAACTATCGAGTCGGCGCAGTTTATCGGAAACAGTTTTTCCGCAGGTTTCTGTTTTACGAGATCGAGCCCAGCTATAACTGGCGCCGTGATACGTACGAAGAGAAACGCGAGGGCGTGCTGGGAATCGTTTTTCGACTCGAGGTTATGCTCGACGACGATCTTATGACCCGGCGCTAGCCAGCGCTATTTTATGTTGAGCTCGCGCGCTGTTTACTGCGCTCGGCGACGTAGCGACTGCGAGCTGCGACGCACTCCGGATCCCATAGACCTGACAACAGGCTATCCGCATCCGCCATGCGACGCCCCGCATCGGCGAATTCTCTGGCACCACGCTCACCAGCGGGAGAAAAGCTGTCTAGATCGGCGCCCGCCGAGAAACAGTGACCTCTACCTCCAATAATTATGATGGGTACATTCGCCGCCCGATCGAGGTGCTCCGCCGCTTTGCTGAGTTCCTCCTGCGTGGTTTGCGAGAGTGGATTCAACTTCTGCGGGCGGTTCAGACATAGCTGTGCTGTGGCGCCATCGTCTTTAAATGTCAGGTTTTCGAACATAGGGGAATATCTCCTCCGGGGCGCGCGTTAACGTCATAAGAAACAGTGTACGCGGGATACGCGAGCAGCCGAAAATGGTGTACTCTGCCGCCAGATCGCGCTGGATTTAACCTGAAGATTTAACAGCAAAACTAGAAGAAAAAACCGAATCGCAAAATTCACCAGTAAATATGTGCACGAGCATGTGCAAAAGGATCGCAGTATGAGCAGCATTTTACGCATCGTCGGCGTTATTTTGATGGCAGGCATCATGTCCGCCTGTACCAGCACAACGGAGCGCCAGTATGAGGCCTGTATCGTGGGCCTGAGCACGTTGGGCGGAGTTGTTGGCGCCACCGCCGGTGGTACCGGGGCCGTGGCGGGTGTGGCCGTTGGGGCCGGCGTTTCGCCGCTCTTGTGTAATCCGGCACCACCCTCGGATGCCGATGGCGACGGTGTGCCAGACGATAGCGATCGATGTCCGAACACGCCGGCCGGCACCGCAGTGGATGCGAATGGCTGTGCGCTTGACGGTGATCGTGACGGCGATGGGGTGAAAGACAGCATGGACCGCTGCCCGAATACCCAGTCAGGTGTGAAAGTTGATGCGCGAGGCTGTGCATTGGACAGCGACGGTGATGGTGTACCCGATCACATGGATCGTTGCGCCAACACGCCAGCCGGTGTATCCGTGGACAGGACGGGCTGCCCGATCAAGGATGAGATTGTATTCACCGTTGATCGGCTCGGCTTTGCCTTCGACAGCTACCAGCTCGACGCCAAATCGCGCAGTGCCCTCGACGCGGCGATACCAGTGCTTAGATCGAATAGTCAAGTGAAGATGGACATCGTTGGTCACACGGACAACACAGGCCCTGAGGCTTACAACGAGATCCTGTCCGAGAAGCGGGCCCAGGCCGCGCTCGACTACCTTGTTTCGCGGGGTGTGACACAAGGTCAGTTGCGCGCAGTGGGTCGTGGAGAGTCGAATCCAGTGGCGAGCAATAGTACCGAAGACGGTCGCTCGCGCAATCGACGCGTGGAACTGGTAGTTCGATAACGTTGTGTTAGCGGCGCCCTCTGGGCGCGTTCTAGCGACGTTCCAGTTACAGGCGCTTAGGTAGCTTGTCCTTGCGGATCGCTTAGAGTTTCTTTGCGGTCCAGGTAACTCACGTCATATGGAAAACAAAAGGCGCCTGCGAGGCGCCTTTTTTCTATGTCTTAGCTCAATTCCATGCAGTTCGGTCGCGTTTGTTGATCGCGAGAATACTTGAGTGACAGCAAAACATACTGTATGTTCAAAAATGTGCTCCACAAGCAACTTTAACCGATGCGTTCGCTTCGGACGTCTGCCTGCACATCATTTTTTATCGTCGTAAGGAGGTTAACGCTTGACCGAATCAGACGCGTCCCGGGAGGATTTCCTGACAGATTTCCGGACAAACACACGCGAATGGCTTGGGGCCAACTGTCCCGAATCCATGCGCCAGCCCGTCAGCAGTTTTGAAGACATCTACAACGGCGGGCGCAAGCCTGAGATAGATCACCCTGATCAACCATTGTGGTGTGAACGCATGGCGGAGCGCGGATGGACCGTACCGCACTGGCCTGCGGAGTACGGGGGGGGAGGTCTTGCGGACGACGAGCTCAAGATACTGCGCGAGGAGATGTCACGCATCGGCGCGCGACGCCCGCTGGATTCCTTCGGGATATCCATGCTTGGTCCCGCCTTGCTCAAGTTCGGTAACGAAGAACAGAAACGCGAGCATCTGCCAAAGATTTGCCGCGGAGAAATACGCTGGTGCCAGGGATACTCTGAACCGAATGCGGGTTCTGATTTGGCCAGTCTTGCCACGCGAGCGGACGATAAAGGCGATTATTTCCTGATCAACGGTCAAAAAGTCTGGACGTCGTATGCCGACAAGGCCGACTGGATTTTCTGTCTTGTGCGAACAGACAGCAGTGGCTCCAAGCATGAGGGCATCAGCTTTGTACTCTTCGACATGCACCAGACGGGTGTATCCGTGAAACCGATACGCTTGATCAGTGGCTCGTCACCCTTCTGCGAGACCTTTTTCGATGACGCCCGAGCTGACAAGCGCAATCTTGTTGGCGAAGTCGGACAGGGTTGGAGCATTGCCAAGTACCTGCTGACACACGAGCGTGAAATGATTTCCGGCTTTGGCACTGCGCCGACAAAGTCTCTCGGTCAGGTAGCCGTCGAGACAATGGGCATCGACAGCGATGGTCGTCTTCGCAATGGCGTGTTACGGCAGGAAATCGCGCAGTACCAACTGGACGCAAAGGTGTTCGGTGCCACAATGGCCCGCGTGGGTGATGAAGTGAAGTCGGGCCAGGGCCTGGGTGCCGCCTCGTCTATTTTTAAGTACTACGGTACCGAGCTCAACAAGCGCAGGAACGAACTCAATGTCGCCATCGGCGGTGAATCTGCGCTGGGGTGGGCGGGCGACGACTATGCTGGCGGTGAAGTTGTGCGGGGCTTTTTGCGCTCCAAAGGCAACTCTATTGAAGGTGGAACCTCAGAGGTTCAGCTAAACATAGTCGCAAAACGTGTGCTCAATCTGCCGGACGCCTGAGGAGAATTAGTCGTGAGCCTGGTACTAAACGAAGAGCAGCTCATGCTGCGCGAATCAGCAGCCGGTTTTCTGGCAGAGAAAGCGTCCGTGACGCATTTTCGCGCTCTGCGCGATGCGGGGGATGCATTGGCGCACGATCCCGCTGTTTGGCAGGAAATGGTAGACATGGGATGGGCGGGCATCGCTATTCCCGAAGTCTACGGTGGCCTGGGTTATGGTTACACCGGGCTTGGGGTGGTGCTGGAGCAAGTGGGTCGAAATCTCAGTGCATCGCCGCTTGAAAGCAGTGTGCTCATCGGCGCTACCGCCATTGAATGCCTGGGCAGCGAGGCGCAAAAAAATCATTACCTGGCAGGCATCGCCGCCGGCGAGCAACAGGTGAGCCTGGCACTGCAGGAGTCTGGCGTATTCGACCCGACTGGCGTGGATACGCGCGCTGACAAAACCGCGCAGGGGTATGTCCTAAGTGGCAGTAAGCGCATGGTACTGGACGCACTGAGCGCGCATACGTTTGTGGTTATTGCCCGCAGCGCTGGGCAGCCTGGCGAGTCATCCGGACTGAGCGCCTTTCTGGTCCCTGCGGACGCGCCTGGATTGACGATCACGCCCTGCGCGATGGTCGATGCGCGTCAATGTGGTGCCCTGTCCCTGGACAAGGTGGTGGTTAATGCAGATGCGCTTCTGGGGGTCGAAGGCGAGGCTTGGGGAGCGCTTGAGCGTTGCCTCGATATCGCGGCGATAGGCCTCTCGGCTGAGATGCTTGGCCTGTCACTTGAAGCCTTCGAACTTACGATGGCGTATTTGCGCGAACGCAGGCAATTCGGCCGGGTTATTGGCTCGTTTCAGGCACTTCAGCATCGCGCCGCGGCAATGTTTGCGGAGTTGGAGCTTGCAAAGTCCATTGTCCTGAAAGCGCTGCAGGCGATTGATGCTGGCGACGAGGACTTGTCATCGCTAGCGAGTGCTGCAAAGGCCAAGCTGTGCGAAGTGACAAAAACCGTAAGTAATGAAGGCGTGCAGATGCACGGGGGCGTGGGAATGACGGATGAATACGACATCGGGTTTTTTCTCAAGCGCAGCCGGGTTCTTCAACATCTGTTTGGCGACTACTACTATCATCTGGACCGCTTCGCACAACTGGATGGTTACTGAGCACCCCGGTTTTTCCATCACGCACGGATAATAAAAACGACTATGAGCGACTATTTGCAACGATTTGAAGCTGCGGTCACGCAATTGACAGCCGACGACGCGGCCTTTGCCACCGAAACAGTCACGATTGATGGCTACGAGTACCAGGCCTACTCCGGCATCCCGCAAAACATGGGCGACTACTTTCGCATCATGCACAAGCATAAGGACAAGGAATTTGCGGTCTACCTGGAGGAGCGCTACACCTTTGGCGAGACCTATGCGCACGCAGCGTCTTTCGCGCATGCACTGCTCGAAGACTATGGCGTCAAGCCGGGAGATCGGGTGGCGATTCTCAGTCGCAATAATCCACAGTGGATGATGAGCTTTATTGCCGTCCTGTCGATTGGCGCCGTCGCAGTGCCCATGAATGCCTGGTGGACGACCGAGGAGCTTGACTATGGGCTTCGCGATAGCGGAGCCAGCGTGGTGATTGTAGATCGGCAGCGTATGGAAAGGCTGGTGACGCTCCACGAGGCGCTGGACCTGGAGCTGATCGCGATTGATGATTGCACGGAGGTAGGGGCGCCCAGCCGTCAATTTGCGGATCTGGTGGCGGCTTATGGGGGCCGCGAAATGCCGTTGGCGGCTGTGGCACCTGAAGATCACGCTACGATTATGTACACCTCCGGCTCCACCGGGCATCCCAAGGGCGCGCTGTCATCGCATCGTGGAATTCTGTCAGCTCTTTATAGTTGGGTGCTATTGGCGGCCGCGGGCAAGGCGCTTGAACCTGAAAAGACGGCGGCTAAATTGTCGCCTTCCGGTCTGCTGGCTATTCCACTGTTTCACTGCACGGGCAGCCACTCGGCATTCATGCTGGCCTTACTTGCTGGCCGCAAACTTGTGATCATGCACAAATGGGACGTGCAGGAAGCGCTGCGCCTGATTGAAGAGGAGCGCGTCACCTGGTTTACCGGTGTGCCCACTATGTCTGCGGAGATGCAGGCGGCGGCAGAGGAGTCCGATCGCGATCTTTCCTCGCTGGCTGAGATTTTCGCCGGTGGAGCCGCACGTCCACCGTCGCAGGTCGAGAAGTTAACCAAGACCTTCAAGAAGTCGTCTTCGGGCATAGGCTACGGTTTGACCGAAACGAACGCTCTCGGAACAATTAACGCAGGCGATATGTATCGCGCCAAGCCTGGCAGTGCGGGACGTGTTGTCCCGGCCGTCACCGAGTTTGCGATTCTTGATGAATCCGATGAGCGGCTCCCCGCCGGGGAGCGCGGTGAGGTCTGTATTCGATCTCCAGCCAATATCCTTGGCTATTGGAACAAGCCTGAAGCAACCGCCGATGCGTTCCGCGATGGCTGGTTTCACACGGGTGATGTGGGATATTTTGACGAAGACGGCTTTCTTTTTATTGTCGATCGTATCAAGGAAATCATCATTCGCGGTGGCGAAAATATCAGTTGTATTGAAGTCGAGGCGGCTATTTACAAGCACAGCTCGGTCAGTGAAGCCGCTGTGTATGGGGCCCCGGATGAGCGGCTCGGCGAAGCGGTCGCCGCGAGCATCTACCTGCGCGAAGGCTGCACACTTACGGTGGACGAATTACAGGCCTTCCTGAAGGAGCATATAGCGGCTTACAAAATTCCGGCGCACTTTCGTTTTCACGCTGAGCCGCTTCCGCGCATCGCTACAGGGAAGCTGTTTAAGCGTCAACTCAAGGCCGAACTGGCGGAGACGCTCAGCACCTGAGAAGCACATTAACAGGCGCGCCTCCGTGGCGAGCCGCATGCAAGGAGATTAGGTCATGGACCTTGGAGTATCGGAAAAAGTCGCGCCGCTGTTGGCACGGGTTAAGGAATTCATCAACACCGAAGTTTTACCGATGGAAGAGGCTTACGAGGCCGAAGTGGACTCGGGCAGTCGCTGGGAGTTTACCGAGCGACAGACCGAAATTATTGAAACCCTGAAGGCAAAAGCCCGGGGTGAGGGGCTGTGGAACTTCTTCATGACTGCAGGTGAGCACGGCAGTGGCCTGACGACTGTCGAGTACGCCTACCTGGCTGAAGAAATGGGTCGCTCGCCCATAGCGGCAGAGGTGTTTAACTGCGCAGCGCCAGATACCGGCAACATGGAAGTGCTGGAAAAGTATGGCAGCGAAGCGCAAAAAGCGCAGTGGCTGACGCCGCTACTGAATGGTGAAATCCGCAGTGCCTATGCGATGACAGAGCCAGGTGTGGCCTCATCGGACGCCACGAATATCTGCACCAGCGCGGTGTTGGACGGTGATGAGTGGGTGATTAACGGCGAAAAGCACTGGATTTCAGGGGCTGGTGATCCGCGCTGCAAAATAATGATCGTGATGGTGAAAACCGACCCGAACGCTGCAAAGCACAAACAGCAGTCGCAAATCCTGGTGCCGCTGCAGACCAAAGGCGTTGAGATACTGCGTGCGATGCAGGTTTTCTCCATGGACGATGCACCGCATGGGCACATGCACCTGCGCTTCGACAATGTGCGTGTTCCCAAGGACAACATGATCCTTGGCGCTGGTCGGGGTTTTGAGATTTCTCAGGGACGCCTCGGCCCCGGCCGCATTCACCATTGCATGCGCGCACTGGGTGCCGCCGAGCGGGCGTTGGAGCTGCTCTGCCAGCGCGCTACTACACGCGTGGCCTTTGGTAAGCCGCTGGCGCGTTTGGGCGGGAATATCGACATCGTTGCCGACGCGCGTATGGCGATCGAGCAGGCGCGACTGCTGACACTCAAGACCGCATGGATGATGGATAACGTAGGCCCCAAAGAGGCGAGGATCTGGATTTCCATGATCAAGACAGCGGTGCCTAACGTCACCTTGAAGATCATCGATGAAGCCATACAGATGCATGGCGGCTTAGGGGTATCCCAGGATACGCCACTGGCCAAGATGTACATGGGGCAGCGCACCCTGCGGCTGGCAGATGGGCCCGACGCGGTGCACCGTATGGTCGTTGGCCGACACGAGTTCAAAAAGTACATGGATCAGGGCTCCGTCAACGCTACCTTCAGGGATGGCTGAGCCGAGAGGCAAATTATTGACCGGCTCCGCGCGACCCGGTCAGCGACATTCAGTTAAAAGATATCCAGGTAAAAAAAGGACACGGCTATGAGTATCAACGTTGTACCAAAGGAAGAATTTGCCAGCCAGGTGGGTACCAAGCTGCCGCCCGGAGAGTGGATCGCCATCGAGCAAGATCGTATCAATCTCTTCGCCGATTGCACCGAAGACCATCAGTACATACACCTCGACGAGGAAAAGGCTGCGCAGACGCCGTTCGGCGGCACAATCGCGCACGGTTTCCTGACTCTGTCGATGTTGGTCAAAATGTGCGAAGGCGCGGACGTCATGCCTGAGAACGTCGTCATGGGCATTAATTATGGTTTCAACAAAGTCCGCTTTTTGGCGCCGGTGCGCGCGGGCAAGCGTGTGCGAGCGCATCGCGAACTGATCGCTGTTGATCAGAAAGACGACAACCGCTTTCTCCTGACCCATGCGGTCAGCGTGGAGATCGAAGGTGAGGACACGCCGGCGCTGGTTGCCGAGTGGCTATCCATGGTTGTGTGCGGTTAAAAAAATACAGGGAGATAGAAGAATGACTATTCGTTATGACGGCAAGGTTGCGATCGTTACCGGCGCTGGACAGGGTCTGGGCAGATGTCACGCGATTGAACTTGCAAAGCGCGGTGCCAAAGTAGTTGTTAACGATCTTGGGGCGACGACAGACGGTACGGGAAGCTCCAGCGAGGCGGCCCTGGGCGTGGTTGCTGAAATCGAGGCGATGGGTGGTGAAGCCATGGCCAACGGTGCGAACGTCGCCAAATATGACGAAGTTGAAGCGATGGTTGCCCAGACAAAAGAGAAGTGGGGTCGCATCGATATCCTGGTTAACAACGCGGGCATTCTCCGCGACAAAAGCTTCGCCAAAGGTAGCCTGGACGACTTCCGACTAGTGGTTGACGTGCACCTGATGGGCACCGCTAACTGCACGAAAGCCTGCTGGGACACCATGCGTGAGCAGGAGTACGGGCGGATAGTAGTGACGACGTCGTCATCGGGTCTCTACGGCAACTTCGGCCAAACCAATTATGGCGCCGCAAAGATGGGTGTTATTGGCATGATGAACACGCTCGTGCAGGAGGGTGCAAAGTACAACATTCGCGTTAACGCTCTGGCACCGACGGCGGGCACCCGGATGACAGAAGGATTGATCCCAGAGAAGGCTTTTGAGCTACTCACGCCAGAGACAGTGACACCCGCGGTGCTTTACCTGGTCAGCGAAGACAGCCCGAACCGCACGATTCTCGCCGCTGGCGCCGGTGGTTTTGCCGTCGCGCGTATTGTCGAGAGCGAGGGTATGTGGCTGCCCACCGACGCACAGACCCCGGAGGGCATTGCCGCCAACTGGGATCAGATTTCCGCGACCGAGGGCGAGCGCGCATTGCAGGCCGGATTCGAGCAGAGCGGCAAGATGATAGGCAAGGCTGCTGAGGGTCTGGGTATTTCCTTCGACTAGCGGTTTGCGCGAGCCGTCAGAGAGACACGGGCCGGGTGATTCTGCACGGCAGTGATCCTTATATTCAAACACAGAGAGGAGGCGATTCGAAAGGCCGTCTCCGGGAGCAAAAGCATGAAAGAAGCAGTGATCGTATCAACCGCACGGACACCGATTGGTAAAGCCTATCGTGGGGGATTCAACAATCTCGCAGGACCGACCCTTGGCGCGGCAGCGGTGAGTGAAGCAGTTCGTCGCGCCGGCATTGACGCCGCTGAGGTCGACGATGTCGTCATGGGCTGTGCCCTGCAGCAAGGCAGTACGGGGCAGAATATCGCCCGGCAAATTGCGCTGCGTGCGGGCCTGCCGGTCAGCGTGTCGGGTATGAGCATCGATCGCCAGTGCTCTTCGGGACTGATGGCTGTTGCGACGGCAGCGAAGCAGGTTATGTACGACGGCATGGACATTGTCGTAGGCGGCGGACTGGATTCGATATCCCTGGTGCAGAATGAACACATGAACCTGCACCGCGCAGGTGACAAAGAACTCGTCGCCATGCACCCGGACGTGTACATGCCTATGCTGCAGACTGCCGAGACTGTCGCCAAACGTTACAGCATCAGTCGCGATGCCATGGATGAGTACGGTCTACAATCACAGCAACGGGTTGCCGAAGCCTACGAACAGGGACGTTACGACGCTGAGCTTACCCCGGTCACCTGCACGCGGATTGTCTGGGACAAAGCCACTGGCGATCAATCAGAAGCGGAAGTTACCGTGAGCCGCGATGAGGGTATTCGCGCAACGACACCAGAAGCTCTCGCCGGCCTGAAGACGGTAGTAGAAGGCGGTACGATCACTGCGGGCAATGCATCGCAACTGTCGGACGGCGCATCTGCTCAAATCGTCATGGACGCAAAGCTTGCCGAGCAACGCGGCCTCGAGCCCCTGGGCGCTTATCGTGGCATGGCAGTGGCAGGGCTGGAGCCAGACGAAATGGGTATTGGACCCGTCTATGCCGTACCCAAATTGCTTAAGCAGCACGGTCTCTCGGTTGACGACATCGGTCTTTGGGAACTCAACGAAGCTTTCGCGGTACAGGTAATCTATTGCCGTGATCAGCTGGGAATTGATAACAACAAACTGAACGTCAGTGGCGGCGCGATCGCCATTGGTCATCCGTACGGCATGAGCGGCTCACGCATGATCGGCCACGCTTTGCTCGAAGGAAAGCGTCGCGGTGTAAAGCATGTAGTTGTGACTATGTGTGTGGGTGGTGGTATGGGTGCTGCTGGATTGTTCGAAGTCTTCTGAGCGCGGCACTTGTGAGTTTGAAGACGACGCACTCAGCGAAGTAAGAGAAGCAAACGATATAAAGGAAGCTAGCCAATGCGCGCACTGGTATGTAAAGAACACGGCATGGCCGATAAGCTGGAGCTGGTAGAGGACTGGCCAGACCCCAGCGCCGGGCCCGATGAAGTCGTCATCGATATCAAGGCAGCTGGACTCAATTTTCCGGATGTGCTGGTTATTCAGGGCAAGTATC
The DNA here is from genome assembly GCA_045105635.1 of Congregibacter sp. Taxonomy (GTDB): domain Bacteria; phylum Pseudomonadota; class Gammaproteobacteria; order Pseudomonadales; family Halieaceae; genus Congregibacter. The sequence continues at coordinate 61,126 of JBGCDU010000003.1, read as the reverse complement.
AGATGCAGCCCGATCTCCCATTCATTCCTGGTGGTGAGTGCGCTGGCGTTGTGAGTGAGGTTGGTGAGAACGTCACGCGCTACAAGGTCGGTGACGAAGTCATTGGTATGGCTGGCTCCGGGTGTTTTTGCGAAAAAGTCGCGATGCATCAGGCGGCGGTATCGCCCATGCCTGGTGGCCTTGACTTCAAGCAGGCCGCTGGCGTGGCAATTACCTACTTCACCAGCTACCACGCGCTGAAGCAGCGTGCGCAGCTCAAAGCGGGCGAAACAATGCTGGTGCTGGGTGCGGCAGGTGGTGTTGGTACCACCGCCATTGAGCTGGGCAAGCACATGGGTGCCAAGGTGATTGCGGCGGCGAGCTCAGAAGAAAAGCTGGCGCTGTGTCGCGAGCTCGGTGCTGATGAGACCATTAACTATAGCGAGCAGGACCTGAAGTCTGCGATCAAGGAATTAACCGGCGGTAAGGGCGTAGACGTTGTTTATGACCCGGTCGGTGGCGACTACGCGGAGCCGGCACTGCGTGGAATGGCCTGGAGCGGGCGGTACCTGGTAATCGGATTTGCCAGCGGGCCCATTCCAGAGGTGCCTTTGAATCTGACCTTGCTGAAGGGCTGTTCAATCGTAGGGGTTTTCTGGGGTCGCTTTACAAAGGAGGAGCCCGAGACCAACCTGCAAAACATCAAGGAGCTGTGGGAGTTGTTCGCAACGGGTAAACTCAAACCCGCGATCAACGATGTCTTCACCCTGGACGACTATCAGCAGGCCTATGACGTAATGACTGAAAGACGCGCGCGAGGCAAGGTGATTCTCACTTTAGCGTGAGCGCCTTATAAACACGCACCGCGAGGCACGTAGGATGAACCCATTCAGTTTCAACACGGTAGCGCAGATCGTGAGCGGCAGTGGTGAGGCGCTGAAGCTTGCGCAACATTGCGATCAGCTGCGGGCAGGCAAGTTGCTATTGGTCACCGATCCCGGTCTGGTGTCGATCGGGCTCATAGGGCCAGTACAGAATGCGCTCGCGGCCGGCGGAATCGAAACCACGCTGTTTGCGCAGGTCAGCGAAGACCCCGCGGAGACGGTCGTCCTGGCGGCGGCAGAAGCAGGTCGCAAGGCGGGCGTTGAGGCGGTCGCCGCCGTAGGTGGCGGCAGTTCGATGGATGTTGCCAAACTGGCTGCGGTGCTGCTCGCGGGAGACCAGCCGCTGCAGGCTATGTATGGCGTGGACCAGGTAACGGGCGCGCGCTTACCACTTATTCTTGTTCCTACAACCGCTGGAACAGGATCCGAAGTGACCTCGGTGGCGGTCATTACCACCGGCGAAACTACCAAGGCAGGGGTCAGCTCGACAGTCCTCCTGCCCGATGTCGCGGTACTTGATGCGGAGCTAACCCTGGGTTTACCCGCAAAGATTACCGCCATGACTGGTGTCGACGCGATGGTGCATGCGATTGAGGCTTACACGTCGAAGCACAAAAAAAACCCGATATCAGATAATCTGGCCAGGAGTGCGCTGCAGTATTTGTGCGGCAATATTCGCACGGCGGTTCACGATGGACGACAGCGGAATGCGCGCGCCGCCATGCTGCTTGGCGCTATGCAGGCGGGACAGGCTTTTGCGAACGCGCCAGTAGCCGCCGTGCATGCTTTGGCTTATCCCCTCGGCGGGCACTACCATATTCCGCACGGACTGAGTAATTCACTCGTTCTGCCTTCGGTGCTTCGCTTTAACCTCCCCGAGGCTTGCGGCCTGTACGCAGAACTTGCGGAACTGGTTATCGGCAGTGCCGTCACCGGCAGTGACGAGGCCCGGGCGGAGCTGTTGATCAGCGCTCTGGAGACTCTCATTCCTGAGTTGGGCCTGCCTGCCACGCTTGCGGCAGCCGGCGTGCGTCGGGAGAGCCTCGAGACTCTCGCCGAGGACGCAATGTTGCAGCAACGGTTGCTGATCAATAATCCGCGCGAGGTGGCCTACGAGGACGCGCTGGCGATTTACCGCGGAGCCTTCTGAATCGGCTGGGTTGTTGGCCCTGTAAGCCTCATGGGAGATACGTAGATTTATGCCTTCAGTAACGACGCCTCGTCGCGACGATTATCGTTGGTTCACTCCTATCATCACGCGGTGGTCCGATAACGATATCTACGGCCATGTGAACAACGTTGTTTACTACAGCTACTTTGACTCGGTCGCCAATCGCTACCTGATTGACGAAGGCGGGCTGGATATCCACACAGGCACGACGGTAGGTCTGGTGGTTAATTCTGGTTGCAGCTATTACGCGCCGATTGCCTTCCCGCAACATCTGGATGGTGGGTTCAGGGTTGATCGCCTCGGTAACAGCTCTGTGCAATACGGCATTGCCATTTTTGTGGCTGGCGAGGCCAAAGCTTGTGCAAGCGGTACGTTTACTCACGTGTTTGTCGACCGGGCCAGTAATCGGCCTGTGCCGATACCAACACGCATGCGCGAGTCGCTGGTAGCGGTTCAGGCAGAGGCCTCCGGTGCAGGCTAACGCTTGGACGTGAAAAACAGTGTGGCGATCGTGCCCATAAAGATTGCCGCGGAGAACAGCGTAGGCCCCGCGGGTGCGATCGGGTAGAGCAGTCCCCCGATAATCGGTCCACTGACAAACCCCACAGCGGGGCAGGCGCTGATAACGCCAGCCGCACCACCTTGCTCTTCGGCACCCACCGCCATGGATGCGCCCGCGGTGAGTGCCGGCATGCATAGGCCCAGGCCTGTGCCCAACAGCGCCATGCCGATCGCGAGTACCCAAAAGCTCTCGTAGCCGGCGATAAACAGGGCGCTGATGGCCATTGCGCCAAGGCCTGTGCGCACAAAAATGTGCGGCGGTAGACGCAGTCGCTGCATGGCCGTTATCTGCACAGCAAAGGTAAACACCGCTGACACCATCAGCGCAGCGCCGGTGTATTGGGCGGTTTGCACACCGTCTAAGCCCATTTTGTCCTGAAGCTGGAAGCCCAGGGTCTGCTGTATCGCTGAGTATCCTGTGAACACCGCAATGCAGGTCAACGCGAAACGTCTGACCCGGGGGTCGAGGAAACGCATGCGTTTGACCCTGCTGCGATTCTTGCGCATCTCCCGGGGGATGCCCGGGAGTGCCCTCCAGACCAGAATTGCGGCGCTGGCGGCCAGGACCCCCGCAAAGTAAAGAGGTGCAAGAAGCCCCAGGGCTGCCACCACACCGCCCACCGCGGGACCCAATATCATCCCAAGGCTGTTTGCTGTACCCAGCCGAGCCATGGCCGACGTGCGTTGGGAGGTGCTGGTGTGATCCGCCGTGTAGGCTGATGTGGCCGGTGCCGTGGCGGACATGATGACGGATTGGCTGCAGCGGGTAACGATAATCACCAGATACAGCGTCATCCCCGAGAGGAGTCCATTCAGGGCAGCGAGGAATACCGACGTAAACAGCAGCGTGCCGACGGTATAGCCCAAAAGTCCGATGAGAATGACCGGTTTGCGACCAATACGGTCAGATAATCGGCCCCAGTAGGGTGATGCAATGGCGAACACCAGCGCTGAGACGGCGATAATTGAGGTGATCTGCACCTCCGCGAGATCCACTTCGCGACCGAGTGGTGCAAGAATAGCGAACACCAGGGACTGTCCGATACCGGTTGCCATCAGTGCGGAGATCAAGACCAGCATCTGCCGCGGCGGCATAGTCGGCGGCATAGTCGGCGGCGCGGTCAGGTTTTCGGCCTCTGTCAAGGGTTGTATCAAGGGGGCTGGGCATCCACAGGTGGAGCGCTAGGTACAGGGCGTAAAAAGGAGCGTGTGCATCATAAGCGTCGAATTCTTTCGCTGCCAGTGGACAATCTCGGCGTTTCTTATATGGACAGAAAAGGGGTGATTTCGTACACTCCCGCCGACGGCGACAGCTACGGCGAGTTGCCACACCCCGACACAAATATTTTTGAGCTACCCGGTATAAACGCACAGCGACAAGCAGAGAAAAGCGAGATGAGGATAGCCCATCTCGCTTTTTTTTGAGCTCGCGGCCGCGCTGCCATAGCTCCCGGAGGAACGATTGAGCAGACCAGCAATTATAGTCCTTGAAGACGGCAGCGTGTTTCGAGGCGTGTCGATTGGCGCTGCGGCAAGCGCTGTCGGTGAAGTCGTATTCAATACTGCCATGACCGGTTATCAGGAGATCCTTACAGATCCGTCGTATGCCCGTCAGATAGTGACCCTTACTTATCCACATATCGGGAATACCGGCGTTAATGCTGAAGACGAAGAGTCTGTTCGAATCTGGGCAGAAGGTCTGGTGATACGGGACCTGCCACTGCTCGCCAGCAATTTTCGCAGCACCCAGGCACTGGATGACTACCTGAAAGAGAGGCGCGTTGTAGGTATTGCCGATATTGATACGCGGCGTTTGACACGCCTACTGCGAGAAAAAGGGGCACAGAACGGATGCCTCATGGCAACTGACGTGTTGGACGTTGATGAGGCTCTTGCGCGTGCGAAATCGTTTGCCGGACTAAAGGGTATGGATTTGGCACGGGAAGTCAGCACCGACAAGAACTACCCATGGACTGCCGGCACCTGGCAACTTGGAGAAGGGAGCAGGGACCCCGCGACGGACGACCCTCGCTGGACCGTCGTGGCTTACGATTTCGGCGTGAAGCGCAATATTCTGCGCATGCTGGCTGATCGCGGATGTCGCGTCACAGTCGTACCGGCTCAGACCCCGGCAGCGGACGTGCTGGCTATGAAGCCCGATGGCGTGTTCCTGTCGAATGGTCCCGGCGACCCGGAGCCCTGCGATTACGCCATCGAAGCAATAGCTGAGCTTCTCGAAACAGAGATCCCACTGTTTGGTATCTGTCTGGGACATCAGTTACTGGCGCTGGCCAGCGGTGCGAAAACCCTAAAAATGAAATTTGGGCACCACGGTGCCAACCATCCGGTACAGGATTTGCGCAGTCGCAAGGTAATGATCACCAGCCAGAATCACGGTTTTGCGGTTGACGACGAATCGCTTCCCGAATGCCTTGAGGTCACCCATCGGTCTTTGTTTGACGGCACTTTGCAGGGCGTCGAGCGTGTGGACAAGCCGGCCTTCAGTTTTCAGGGCCACCCGGAGGCAAGTCCCGGACCCCACGAGGCGGGGCAACTATTCGATCACTTCATTCACCTGATGCAAAGCGCACAAGACAGGGCGGTGTAGGGCATGCCAAAACGAACAGACTTAAAGAGCATCCTGATACTCGGCGCGGGCCCCATTGTGATCGGCCAGGCCTGTGAGTTTGACTACTCCGGTGCGCAGGCCTGCAAGGCGCTGCGGGAGGAGGGTTATAGGGTCATTCTGGTGAACTCCAACCCCGCGACGATCATGACTGATCCGGCCATGGCCGATGCAACCTATATCGAACCCATAGAATGGGAGACAGTGCAGCGCATTATCGAAGTAGAAAAGCCTGATGCGGTACTGCCGACGATGGGCGGGCAGACAGCACTGAACTGCGCGCTGGATATGGCGCGCGAAGGCGTGCTTGAGAAGCATGGTGTGGAGTTGATTGGGGCGTCCAAGGACGCGATCAACAAAGCCGAGGACCGCGAGCTGTTTGAAAAGGCCATGCGGCGAATTGGCCTCGAGACACCGCGCGCTTCTTTTGCGCACAACATGGAAGAGGCCAGCGAAGTACTGGAGTCGATAGGTTTTCCGTGCATTATCAGGCCGTCTTTTACCATGGGCGGTTCTGGCGGAGGCATCGCCTACAACCGCATTGAGTTCGAAGAAATTTGTACGCGTGGACTCGATCTATCGCCGACCTCTGAGGTGCTGATTGACGAATCCCTGATTGGCTGGAAAGAGTTCGAGATGGAAGTCGTGCGCGACCGCAATGACAACTGCATTATTGTCTGCGCGATCGAGAACTTCGATGCCATGGGTGTGCACACCGGTGACTCGATTACCGTCGCACCGGCACAGACACTCACCGATAAGGAATATCAGATTATGCGCAACGCCTCGCTGGCGGTGCTGCGCGAAATCGGTGTCGAAACGGGCGGCTCTAACGTGCAGTTCGGGATCTGTCCCGATACCGGCCGCATGGTCGTGATCGAAATGAATCCCCGTGTATCTCGCTCGTCGGCTCTGGCTTCAAAGGCGACGGGTTTCCCCATCGCCAAAATTGCCGCCAAGCTGGCCGTCGGCTACACCCTGGACGAGTTGGCCAACGACATTACCGGTGGCATCACGCCGGCTTCTTTTGAGCCTTCTATCGACTACGTCGTTACCAAGGTGCCGCGATTTGCCTTCGAGAAATTTAACGCTGCCGATGCGCGCCTGACTACGCAGATGAAATCGGTTGGCGAAGTGATGGCTATTGGTCGCAACTTCCAGGAGTCGGTGCAAAAAGCCCTGCGCGGACTCGAAGTAGACGCCTCCGGATTTGATTCCATGTTGAGCGCTGAGGATCTCGAGGCGGGAGAACCCAGCGACGAACTGCTCAGTGAGTTGATTAACCCGGGCGCGGATCGCATCTGGCATATTGCCGATGCCTTTCGCCTTGGGATGACGGTTGACTTGGTGAATCAGCACTCCGGCGTCGATCCCTGGTTTCTGGTGCAGATCGAAGACCTTGTGAAACGCGAGCAGGAGATTGCGGCAGGCACCCTGGATGACCTTGACCGTGATCGATTCTATGCCCTGAAGCGTGTTGGTTTTGCGGACCAGCGTATCGCCGACTTGCTGAATGTCAGCGAAACCTCGGTGCGCCAGCGTCGGCACGATTTTGGCCTGCATCCGGTGTACAAGCGTGTTGATACCTGCGCGGCAGAGTTTGCCTCCAGCACGGCTTATATGTACTCCAGTTACGATGAGGAATGCGAAGCACTGCCGACGGATCGGCGCAAAATTCTGGTCCTGGGCGGTGGTCCCAATCGGATCGGCCAGGGTATTGAGTTCGACTATTGTTGCGTACACGCGGTACTCGCGATGCGCGAGGATGGCTATGAGACCATCATGGTGAACTGCAATCCAGAGACGGTTTCCACCGATTACGACACCTCCGATCGACTGTATTTCGAACCAGTGACCCTCGAGGATGTGTTGGAAATTGTTGCGCTGGAAAAGCCCGTGGGCGTTATCGTGCAGTTTGGCGGGCAGACACCCTTAAAACTCGCGCGGGACCTTGAGCTGGCAGGTGTGCCCATTATTGGCACCTCGCCGGATGCGATTGATCGCGCTGAGGATCGGGAAAGATTCCAGCATTTCATTCAGGAACTGGGATTATTACAGCCGGCCAATACCACGGTTCGCAGCGTAGAGCAGGCCATTGCCGCTGCGCGGACCATCGGGTACCCGTTAGTTGTTCGCCCGTCCTACGTGTTGGGCGGTCGCGCTATGGAGATCGTTTATCGGGAGGAGGACCTGCTGCGCTACATGCGTGATGCTGTATCCGTATCGCATGAAGCCCCCGTATTGCTGGATAGTTTTTTAAGCGCTGCCATCGAAGTGGATATCGACGCTGTCTCGGATGGTGAGCAAGTGGTAATCGGCGCGATTATGCAGCACATAGAACAAGCGGGAGTACACTCAGGCGACTCCGCTTGTTCGCTACCGCCTTATAGTTTGCCGGCGTCGGTGCAGGATGCGATGCGCGAGCAGGTCCGGCAAATGGCCTTGGCCCTGGGCGTGCGCGGCCTCATGAACGTTCAGCTCGCATGGCAGGACGAGCAAATCTACATTATCGAAGTCAATCCGCGGGCATCGCGTACCGTACCTTTCGTATCCAAGTGCATTGGTCAGTCGCTGGCCAAGATTGCGGCGCGCTGTATGGCGGGCCAGAAGCTGTCGGATCAGGGCTTTACCAAAGAAATCGTGCCCGGATTTTTCAGTGTGAAAGAGGCGGTGCTACCCTTCAATAAATTCCCGGGCGTGGATCCAATTCTCGGGCCAGAAATGAAATCCACGGGCGAGGTGATGGGTACGGGTGACAGTTTTGCCGACGCTTTTGCCAAAGCGCAGCTGGCGGCGGGCGATCCGCCACCGCGAAGCGGCACCGTGCTCATCAGTGTGCGCGATGTGGACAAGCCCGGAGCCGTTGAATTTGCCCAGCAAATGGTGGCTCTTGGTTTCGATCTTGCGGCAACAGGCGGGACCGCCGATGCGCTGGAAGCCGCGGGGCTTACTGTGCGACGGGTTAAAAAGGTACTCGAGGGGCGGCCCCATATCGTGGACATGATCAAAAATGATGAAGCCGCTATTATTGTGAATACAACGGAGGGCCGCCGGGCCATCACAGATTCCGCGCCAATCCGCGCCAGTGCAGAGAGGCACCGTGTGTTCTATACAACGACCCTCGCGGGTGCCGAAGCGGTTTGTCTGACCTTGCAGCGCGAGGGCGATACCAAGGTGCGCCGATTGCAAGATTTGCACAGGAGTATGCTCGCATGAGTAAAGTACCCATGACCGTCGAAGGTGAAAAAGCGCTTAGAGACGAGCTTGATCAGTTAAAGAAGATTGATCGACCCGCAATTTCGCAGGCCATTGCCGAGGCGCGGGAGCATGGTGACCTGAAGGAGAATGCCGAGTATCACGCGGCGCGTGAGCAGCAGAGCTTTGCCGAAGGTCGCATCATGGATATCGAAGGCAAGTTATCGCACGCGCAGGTGATCGATGTTAAGAAGATCCCGCATACCGGGAAGGTCGTGTTTGGCGTGACCGTGGATCTCTTGAACGTAGACAATGACGAGAAAGTGACCTACCGAATAGTTGGTGACGATGAGGCCGATGCGAAGCAAAACCTGATCTCGGTGAATTCACCCATCGCCCGTGCGTTGATAGCCAAGCAAGAAGGCGATGTGGTGGTAGTGCGGGCGCCAGGTGGCGATATCGAGTACGAGATCGATGAGGTTCGTCACTAGTCGTCTTTTTAGCTGCCCAGGTGCATCGCTGATCAGGCGCATAGCTGATCATGTTCTTGGCCGACAAATTCTGGCAGACAATCTGAAGCAGGCTTTGAACGCGGTTATTCCAGCGCGCGTAGCAAGTTCGATTTACGTGGGTCAGGCTGCGCGGCGCGTCGAAGCAGCAAGGCTGTGTTGCCAATACGCTGTATCAGCTCGGCGCTAGTCACTTCGAGTAACTCCTGCAGTATTGCGTCGCGCGCTTCCCGACTGCCGACGGACAGTTTAACCTTGATTAGCTCGTGGTCCGTGAGTGCCCGGTCCAGCTCAAGACGCACATTCTCACTCAGCCCGTTGCCGGCGACTGTGACGACGGGGTTTAGTCGGTGCCCGATGGCACGTAGCTGTCGCGTATTGGGTTTGCTCGACATGCTGATGTTCGAACCTCAATTGACTGGGGCGCGGAGTCTACACCAGCACAGAACGTGCACAAAGTCGGGAAAGGGCGCCGAAAGAACGTCGAAATCCGCAGAGACCCATCCGCCAGCACAGCCGATACGTAGCAGGAATTAGTCAGAGGTGAGCCAGAGCCCATGGTAAAAAAACGATCCAGCAGCAAAGCCTGGCTACGCGAGCATCGCGAGGATCCGTATGTGCAGCGCGCCGCCAAGGAGGGCTATCGATCGAGGGCCTGCTATAAGCTGCTCGAGTTGCAGCAGAAAGATCGTTTGATAAGACCGGGTATGTCTGTGCTCGACCTGGGGAGTGCTCCGGGTAGCTGGTCGCAGGTTGCGTCTGAGCTTGTTGGGCATAAAGGCAGGGTTATTGCGTCGGACATCCTGCCCATGGACAGTCTTGCTGGCGTTGACTTTATTCAAGGCGACTTTACAGAGGATGCAGTGTTTCAACAGCTATGTGCGCAAATGGGTAACGAAGGCATAGACCTTGTCATTTCCGATATGGCCCCCAATATGAGTGGTGTAAGTGCAGTGGACCAACCTCGCGCCATGTATCTTGTTGAACTCGCGCTGGACATGGCGAGCCGGGTTTTGAGCCCCGGCGGCTCATTTGTGGCCAAGGTTTTTCAGGGGGAGGGCTTCGATGCTCTGATGCGCGACACGCGAAGGCAGTTCGGTCGAGTTTTGACGCGCAAGCCGGAGGCTTCGCGACCGCGCTCGCGGGAGGTTTACCTTGTGGCACGCGATTTGGCGGCTTGACTGACCCCCAGATAGGGCACGCAGAGCCGTGTGGCCTGATTGTGAGCTTGTCGCGTAAAAACGCTATACTTGAGTGCTCGGAAAAAAATCCGTACTGCGTCGTCTTTTAACCAAAAGACCCTCGGCCAGATTTGAGTCTGGAATCAAGGTAAGACGCAAGGAATGAGGTGACGAATTTGAACGATATGGCCAAAAATCTGTTGTTGTGGTTGGTGATCGCGGCGGTACTGCTATCGATCTTTAACAACTTCAGCATGCAGACCCCAACTGAGCGCGTGGTGTATTCCGAGTTCATTCAGGAAGTTCAGCGCGATCAGTTGCGTAAAGTAACTGTAGACGGCCTCACCATTTTTGGTGAGCGTCTCGACGGCAGCTACTTTGAGACCACTCGGCCGATGGTCGAAGATCCCAAGCTGATGGACGATTTATTGACGCATTCCGTCGAAGTCGAGGGGCGTGAACCGGAGCAGCAAAGCGTATGGACGCAGCTGCTGGTTGCTAGTTTCCCGATCCTCATCATTATTGCGGTGTTTATGTTTTTCATGCGCCAGATGCAGGGCGGTGCGGGTGGCCGCGGTGGGCCCATGAGCTTTGGTAAGAGCAAGGCGCGTTTGTTGGGCGAGGATCAGATCACCACGACTTTCGCTGATGTTGCGGGGGTCGACGAGGCCAAGGAAGACGTCAAGGAGCTGGTCGAGTTTCTTAGCGATCCCAGCCGTTTTCAGAAGCTCGGCGGCCGTATCCCTCGCGGTGTGCTGATGGTGGGGCAGCCCGGCACCGGTAAAACGCTCCTGGCCAAGGCCATCGCCGGTGAAGCCAAGGTGCCTTTTTTCTCCATCTCGGGTTCGGATTTCGTAGAGATGTTTGTCGGTGTTGGTGCATCGCGGGTACGCGACATGTTCGACCAGGCAAAGAAGCAGGCTCCGTGCATCATTTTTATTGATGAGATCGACGCGGTCGGTCGTCACCGTGGCGCCGGCATGGGGGGCGGTCATGACGAGCGCGAGCAGACACTCAACCAGTTGCTGGTCGAGATGGACGGGTTTGAGGTTAACGACGGCGTAATTGTTATCGCCGCAACCAACCGGCCCGACGTGTTGGATCCAGCGCTGCTGCGTCCTGGACGCTTTGATCGTCAAGTGGTTGTGGGCTTGCCCGACATCCGCGGTCGGGAGCAGATTCTGAAAGTACACATGCGCAAAGTGCCGCTTTCTGAGGACGTCGAAGCGTCGAAGATCGCGCGAGGCACTCCCGGGTTCTCGGGCGCCGACCTGGCTAACCTGGTCAATGAAGCGGCGCTGTTCGCCGCCCGATCGGGCGTCCGAACCGTAGGTATGACGCAGTTTGAGCTGGCGAAAGACAAGATCATGATGGGCGCGGAGCGCAAATCCATGGTCATGTCCGAGTCCGAAAAGCGCAACACGGCTTTTCATGAAGCGGGTCACGCGATCGTCGGTCGCCTGGTACCCGAGCATGACCCGGTATACAAAGTCAGCATTATTCCCAGGGGCCGGGCGCTTGGCGTGACCATGTTCCTGCCCGAGGAAGACCGCTACTCGCATAGTCGCCGCCATATCATCAGTCAGATATGCAGTCTGTTTGGTGGCCGTATCGCAGAAGAAATGACCCTGGGTCCGGATGGTATTACCACCGGTGCCTCTAATGACATCCAGCGCGCGACCGAAATCGCGCGCAACATGGTCACCAAGTGGGGTCTGTCAGAAAAGATGGGGCCGCTGCTGTATGACGAAGGGGGCGACGAGGTTTTTCTGGGTCGATCGGCCGGACAGTCGCATATGGCGATGTCAGACGAGACGGCCAAGCAGATTGATGCGGAGGTGCGTCGCATCATCGACGAGTGCTATCAGACAGCCCAGACGATACTTGAAGAGAATGTCGACAAGTTGCACGTGATGTCCGATGCCCTGATGCAGTACGAAACGATTGATGCAGAGCAGATTAACGACATCATGGAAGGACGAGTCCCGCGAGAGCCCGCGGACTGGAGTAGTCGTGATGGCGATAGCGGTTCGGGCTCTGCTGGCTCAGCAGATTCGGAGCAGGCGAGCGATGCGGGTTCTACAGACCGCTCCGGGCCGATCGGCGGTCCAGCGGGGGAACACTAAGTCACCGTTGCTTTGACCTAGCGTACTCTCGCCAAACACGGAACGACACGATTGGACTTCTCACCTCTCGGTGCGGTGCTCGACTGCGCTGGGAGGCGTCTTGATCTCTCCGCGCCCGTCATCATGGGCGTTCTCAATATCACGCCGGATTCGTTTTCTGACGGCGGTGTATTCTTAAACGACGATCGGGGACTCAAGAAGGGTCAGGGGTCGAAAGGTTGTTGCACTGACATAGACCGGGTGCGGCGCGCCGCAGCGTCCATGGTCGAGGCCGGCGCTGCTATTTTGGATGTTGGTGGTGAATCTACTCGCCCGGGCGCGGCTCCCGTGTCGGTTCAGGAAGAGTTGGACAGGGTATTGCCTGTTGTAGAAATACTCGCGCGTGAATGTGATGCAGTGGTATCGCTTGATACCAGCACACCTGCCGTCATGTCCGCGGGCGCAGCACTCGGCGCGGGCCTTATCAATGATGTGCGAGCGCTGGGTCGTGAGAACGCCCTCGATACCGCCGCTGCGCTTGGCTTGCCGGTGTGCTTGATGCACATGCGCGGCTCTCCCGATACCATGCAGCACGATCCGCAATACGCCGATGTCGTCGGTGAAGTGCGGGCTTTTCTCGGCGAGCGGGCGCAGGCCTGTTTGTCCGCTGGTTTCGCGGAGTCCCAGATCGTACTGGACCCCGGTTTTGGATTTGGCAAGAGCGTGGAGCACAATCTTTGCCTGTTGCGCGATTTGCCACGTTTGGCCGATTTGGGTTTTCCGCTCATTGTAGGCTTATCTCGGAAGTCGCTGATTGCTAAACTCACCGGTCGCGCGGTGGATGAACGTTTACCGGGTAGTCTGGCATTCGCGCTGCTGGCAGCTCAGCGGGGGGCGGCAGTCCTGCGGGTGCACGATGTTGCCGAAACCGCTGATGTGCTGCGCATACTTCAGGCCGTTCAGGAATACGAAAAAAAATGAAAAAAAAATACTTTGGTACCGACGGCATTCGCGGTCTTGTCGGTGAGCACCCGATAACCCCAGACTTTGTTTTAAAACTTGGCTGGGCCTGTGGACGGGTGTTTGCGCGCTCCGTAAAGGGGCGTGGGCGCTGCAGCGTGATAATCGGCAAGGACACACGGATTTCTGGCTACATGTTCGAATCCGCACTCGAGGCGGGACTGGTGGCGGCCGGTGTGGATGTAAAACTGCTTGGGCCAATGCCAACACCGGCAGTGGCTTTGATGACACGAACGCAGAACGCCGACGCGGGCATTGTCATCAGCGCATCGCATAATCCTTATTTCGACAACGGGATCAAGTTTTTCTCCGCAACCGGTTCCAAGTTGCCAGACGAGATTGAGCTGGCCATTGAAGCCGAGCTGGCTCAGGACCTGTCCTGCGTTGAGTCGAATGATATCGGCAAGGTGCTGCGCGTTGTGGATGCGGCGGGGCGATACATCGAATTCTGCAAAGCTACGGTGCCCGAGGGCTTTAGCCTCCGCGGGCTGCGCATTGCCGTAGATTGCGCCAATGGGGCCACTTACCACATTGCCCCCAGCGTGCTGTCTGAACTGGGGGCCGAGGTAATTCCCATTGGCGTGACGCCCGACGGATTCAATATCAATGAGGGCGTGGGCTCTACTGATATGCAGACACTGGCGGCGACAGTGCGCGACAAAAAATGCGATATGGGCATTGCCTACGATGGCGATGGTGATCGCGTGCTATTCCTTGACCACGAGGGCGCATCGGTTGATGGCGATCAGCTGTTGTTTGTGATTGCAATGCACCGTCTGCGCAACGGTGAATCCGATGCGGGGGTGGTCGGAACGCTTATGTCGAATCTGGGTCTTGAGACCGCGCTACGCGAGCAGGGCTTGCAGTTTGTGCGGGCAAAAGTGGGTGATCGCTACGTACGCGAATTAATGGAGGTTCAGGGCTGGCATCTCGGGGGCGAGTCCTCCGGGCACATCATCTGTTCCGATGTGACAACAACTGGTGACGGGATAGTGTCATCACTACAGGTTCTTCTGGCTTTACAGTTTGCACACGAGAGTCTCGCAAGTTTGGTTGCACAAATGCCCATGTACCCTCAAACCATGATCAATGTTCGCGTTGCTCCCGGGACAACGATCGAAGGACGCAATGACATCGCAAGTGCCGTACAAGCCACTGAGAAAGAGCTTGGGGATAGCGGTCGGGTGCTGCTTCGCCCATCAGGCACCGAGCCTGTCATCCGCGTAATGATCGAAGGGCGTGATGCCGCGCAGGTAGAGACACTCTGTCAGTCTTTGGCGGATAGCGTGCAATCGGCGCTTGGCTAGGCTGCTTCCGGCTTAGCGTTGTCCGGAGCATTGCGCACCGTGCTAGCGCTCGCTGTTTGTTTGTCTTGCCCCCCGGGTTGTCCTTGGGTAGACTTGCGCGCCCTCGCGAGGAGGAGGTTTAGGCTATGCGCCAGCCGCTCGTAATCGGTAACTGGAAAATGCACGGTAGCCTCGATGCGAACCGTGAGTTGATATTGGCACTGCTGGTTGCGCTCAGAGATTCGAGTGCAAGCGCGGTGCTTTGTCCTCCGTTTCCGTATCTCGAGCAGCTGCGAGAGTTGCTGAGCGAGAGCAAGGTTGGGCTGGGCGCCCAGGACTGCAGTCATTCTGATGCCGGAGCCTATACGGGAGAGGTGGCGCCGGGGATGCTTCGGGACTGCGGCTGCGAATGGGTGATCATTGGTCACTCCGAGCGACGTCAATATCATCAGGAATCTGATGACTTGGTCGCGGCGAAACTCGCCGCCGCGCAGCGCAATGAGCTAACGCCGGTGATCTGCGTTGGTGAGACTCAGGATCAGCGTGAAGCGGGTGAGGCAGAGCGGGTGGTGGCGGCGCAGCTTCGTGGAGCGCTGGCAGATGTCAGGGGCCTGGGTGGCCTGGTTGTCGCGTACGAGCCGGTCTGGGCGATAGGTACAGGATTGACCGCAAGTCCTGATCAGGCGCAGGACATGCACGCGTTCATTCGCAGCGTGCTGCAGGATCTGGATGGGCAGCAGGCCAACGCGGTCAGGCTGCTGTACGGTGGCAGTGTTAAGCCTGCCAATGCGGCGACGCTGTTCTCGCAAGCTGATGTGGACGGAGCGTTGGTGGGCGGGGCGTCGTTGGATGCAGAGGGATTTGCGAGCATTGTAGCCGCCGCAGTATAGAATTTTTACAGACTTCCATCGCACAAGCAGTGGTGGGAGCGACAGGATTAAAATATGAGTGCAGAACTGATTGAACAGCTTGTACTCGTCGTGCACTTACTATTGTCACTGGCGATTATTGGGCTGATTATGCTGCAGCAGGGTAAGGGTGCCGATGTGGGTGCATCCTTCGGCGCGGGTGCTTCGCAGACGCTGTTTGGCAGCGGTGGCGGTGGCAATGTGCTGACACGCGCTACAGCCTGGATGGTGGCATTGTTTTTTGCGACAAGTTTTGGTTTGGCGATAATCGCCACCAATAAAACCTCCAGGGTAGACACCTTCGACTTGCCTATCCCGATGAATCAGGAATCGGGTGTGCTGGGTGGAGAAAGCAGCGGCAGCGATGATACGCCGTCGTTGTCGGCGGGCGACTTACCGGTGGTGGATGACAGCCTGCCCGAGATCGGCGGTAGCGCTGAGCAGGGAGATATTCCGAAATCGTAGTACGCGGTTAAGGGATAGCAGTATCTGTACTGGCTTGCGTTGCGATCCGGTACAGCGTAGGACATGCCGAAGTGGTGGAATTGGTAGACACGCTATCTTGAGGGGGTAGTGCGCATTGCGCGTGGGGGTTCAAGTCCCCCCTTCGGCACCATTATTTTTCTCCAGAGCCATGTGCTTGGATCTTGTAGGTTTCTTCACGAAACGCTCGTGCTCCGTAGGCACTCGAGCGATTTCACGAGAAGCGCTTGCGATGTAAGAAGGTCGCCCCTATAATACGCGGCCTCTTGCAGGGGCATCTTAAGGGGATGCACCACGCGGCAGATCAAATCCTGGGATTTGGTAGGCCTCTGGCAGCGACAAACCGGGAGTAAGCCGGCTTCGCAAATTCAGAGACACGCGTAAAGAGAGTTTTGATGCGGGGTGGAGCAGCCTGGTAGCTCGTCGGGCTCATAACCCGAAGGTCGTCGGTTCAAATCCGGCCCCCGCTACCAACAACACCGTCAGCTCCCATGACCGGCGGTGTGAATAAAAAAGCCCCTTTATGGGGCTTTTTTATTGGGTTTTTTCTGGATGCACGCCGGCGTCACTTCTGGTTTGTAACTGAGGAATATATAGCTTGCATATACAGGAAAGTGCTTGAGCTCCAGAGAACACAAGCTGCAGTTATTGCTCGAGCCGACCGTCGAGGCTATGGATTTTGTGCTTTGGGGTCTCGAGCTCCTGAAGCAGGGCAAGCACAGCCTACTCAGGGTTTACATAGAGTCCGAAAACGGCGTGCAGGTTGATGACTGTGCTCGAGTGAGTCGGCAGGTAGGTGCCTTGCTTGACGTTGAGGAGGCAGTAAGTGGTGAGTACGTGCTCGAGGTGTCTTCCCCGGGTGTGGACCGAAGACTGTTTCGACTGGAGCAATTTAGCGCTTACCTGGGCGAAGAATTGGAAGTGAAGTTGCGGAGACCGTTTGAGGGTCGACGCAAGTTCAAAGGCATCCTCCGGGGTGTCGAAGATGCAGATATTGTGTTGCTCGTGGATGATCACGAATACCTGTTGCCGTTTGGCGATGTGGACCGCGCGCAGCTTACGTTGCGTATTTGAGTGGCCTGTTGAGGCGGCCCTGAAGAGGTTGAGAGGCGATGACTAAGGAAATCCTGCTGGTAGCGGAAGCCGTTTCGAATGAGAAGGGAGTGTCTGAGGACATTATCTTCGAAGCGATAGAATCGGCGCTCGCTATGGCAACAAAAAAGCGCTACGACGAAGACGCTGATATCGAGGTTACGATTGATCGTGAGACTGGCGACTATGAAACTGTGCGCCGCTGGCTTGTGGTTCCCGACGATGAACTCGCGCTGCTGGGAACACAATTCACAACAGAAGAAGCCATCGAGAAAGATGCCGCGCTGAAACCCGGCGACATCTTTCAAGAGCAGATAGAGAATGTTGGCTTTGGCCGCATCGCCGCGCAGACCGCTAAGCAGGTTATTGTGCAGAAAGTCCGTGATGCGGAACGTGCGCAGGTCGTAGAAAAATACGAAAGCCGTGTTGGTGAACTGATTGCCGGGACCGTCAAGAAAGTTACCCGTGACAATGTAATCGTAGATTTGGGCAATAACGCCGAAGGTCTGTTGCCGCGCGATCAACTGGTGGGTCGCGAAACTTTCCGCATCAATGATCGTGTGCGCGCCATACTCACGGAGATTAGTACCGAAGCCCGTGGACCTCAGCTTATATTGAGCCGCGCCTGTCCTGCGATGCTTATAGAATTGTTCAAGATCGAAGTGCCTGAGATTTCCGAGGAAGTGATTCAGATCCGTGCCGCTGCTCGGGATCCGGGTTCGCGTGCCAAGATCGCTGTTAAGACGAATGACCAGCGTATTGACCCTGTAGGAGCCTGTGTGGGTATGCGGGGTTCTCGCGTACAGGCCGTGTCGAATGAGCTCGATAACGAGCGTGTAGACATAGTTCTTTGGGACGACAATCCCGCTCAGCTAGTCATCAACGCAATGTCACCGGCAGAAGTCGAATCTATCGTTGTCGATGAAGAAAACGGCACGATGGATGTCGCAGTCGGGGAAGACAATCTGGCGCAGGCGATTGGTCGCGCAGGGCAGAACGTGCGACTCGCAGCGGACCTGACAGGTTGGACGATCAACGTGATGAGCGTTGACGATGCGCTCGAAAAACAGGAAGTAGAAGCAGGCCAGGTCATCCATACCTTTATGGAAAAGCTCGATGTGGATGAGGATGTCGCGGGCATTCTTGTCGATGAAGGATTTACGACGCTTGAAGAAGTGGCCTACGTTCCCCTCGAGGAAATGACATCGATCGGCGGGTTTGACGAGGATATCGCTGAGGAGCTGCGCGCCCGGGCAAAGGACGCGCTGCTCACCATGGCTATTGCCTCGGAAGAGCAGCTCGGAGCCCAGGAGCCGGCAGAGGACCTGCTGAGCATGGACGGTATGGATCGTCACCTGGCTTTCATACTGTCCAGCCGCGGAATCGTGACGATGGAAGACCTCGCGGAGCAGGGCGTCCATGAGTTGATGGACATTGAAGATATGACGGAAGAGCGCGCAGGTGAGTTGATCATGACTGCTCGCGCACCGTGGTTCGAGGAAGAATCGGCCTGAATTACCATCGCAATGGCAGCACTGCAATGGCGACAGGGAATCGGGTCACAAGGGAGACAGCGCGATGGCGCAGGTAACAGTACAGCAACTGGCGGAAACCGTAGGGGCTTCCGTGGATCGCCTTCTAGCACAGATGAAGGACGCAGGGCTGCCACATAAGGAAGCGGAGGAAGCCGTTTCCGACGTTGACAAGCAAACGCTGCTCACCTTCTTGAAGCGGAGCCATGGCGAGAGCACAGCGGCGCCCAAGCGCATAACCCTGAAGCGCAAAACCATCAGCACGCTGCGCACGGGAGGCTCCCAGGGCAAAAAGACGGTGAACGTAGAGGTTCGGAAGAAGCGCACCTACGTTAAACGCGATGCGGCGGAAGATCAGCCAGGGCAGGAAGAGCTTGAAGAGCTCGTAGAAGTAGCGGAGCCGGAGGTCGCCGAAGAGGCGACCGCAACGCCTGAGGTGGCGGCGGCAGAGCAGCCTGAGGAGTCAGTACCTGAGCCTGCAGCCGCTGCAGAAGCTGAGGCTGAGTTTTTGCCTGAGCCGGAGCTCGAAGACGAGAAGGATCTGGACCCGGAAGTGCTGCGTCAGCGTGCAGCTGCCCGACGCAAGATAAAGGACGCGGAAGAGGCCGCTGCTCGGGCCGCCGCAATAACCGCTAAGAAAGTTGAAGCCGAGCGTAAAGCGGCGGCGATAGTGGCTGTCGACGAGCCTCAATCTACGGCCGCTGGTGATGCCGCGCGCAAGCCCAAAAGGCTGCACGATGCGCCAGCGCCGGCCCGGGAAGAGCCGCGTAAAAAGAAGGCGCGCACCCGCGCGGGCGCAGAACCACTCGGGCGCGGCAAACACCGCGGACACAATCTGTCGCTCTCGGATTTGGAAGCGGCAGAAAGTGGTACACCTCGTCGACGCGGCGGACGCCGTAAAGCCAAGGCCACGCATGCAGAGCATGGCAAACACGGATTTGAAATGCCGACCGCAAAAAAAGTCTATGCAGTAGAGCTCGCCGATATGATCTCGGTGGGTGGTTTGGCTCAGCAGATGTCAATCAAATCCGGGGAAGTGATCAAGGAGCTGATGAAGCTTGGCGTGATGGCCAACATCAACCAGATGATTGATCGTGACACCGCCACGCTGGTTGTAGAAGAAATGGGTCATGCGGTTACGCTTATCAGCGCGGACGCTTTGGAAGATGACTTGACCGAAGCCCTGGCGATGCATGAAGGCACTTTGCTGCCGCGTGCGCCAGTGGTGACTGTTATGGGGCACGTCGATCATGGCAAGACCTCGCTGCTGGATTACATTCGCAAAACCAAGGTGGCGTCTGGCGAAGCAGGCGGTATCACCCAGCACATTGGCGCGTATCACGTCGAAACCGATAAGGGCATGATCTCGTTTCTGGACACTCCAGGGCACGCCGCTTTTACTGCAATGCGCGCACGAGGAGCAAAAAGCACCGATATTGTGATCCTGGTTGTTGCCGCAGATGATGGTGTTATGCCCCAGACAGCTGAGGCAGTTCAGCACGCAAAGGCAGCCGGCGTTCCGATGATTGTCGCGGTCAACAAGATGGACAAGGAAGGGGCTGACCCGGACCGCGTCAAGAATGAACTGGCGGCAAAAGAAGTTGTCCCGGAAGAGTGGGGTGGCGATTACCAGTTCATTCCTGTTTCCGCGCTGACCGGCGATGGGGTCGATACCCTGTTGGATGCAGTGCTTTTGCAATCCGAACTTCTGGAATTGACCGCGGCGCAAGATGTGCCTGCACAGGGCGCGGTCATCGAGTCGCGTCTCGACAAGGGTCGCGGCCCCGTGACTACGCTATTGGTCCAGAGCGGTACGCTCAGACAGGGCGATATTGTTCTGGCGGGACTCAACTACGGTCGCGCGCGGGCAATGCTGGATGAAAACGGCCAGCAGATTGAGGAAGCGGGGCCCAGTATCCCGGTAGAGATTCTTGGTCTGAATGGCACCCCGGACGCGGGTGATCAATTCGCCGTTCTCGAAAGCGAGAAGCGGGCGCGCGAGCTCGCTGACTTCCGCCAGGAGAAGATGCGCGATACGAAGATGCAGCGTCAACAGGCGGCGAAGCTCGACAACATGTTTGAGAGCATGACGGCAGGCGAGAAGAAAACGCTGAATGTTGTCGTTAAGGCTGATGTTCGCGGATCGCTGGAAGCGCTGCAAACCGCTTTGCTCGATCTGGGCAACGAAGAGGTCCAAGTGAATATAGTGTCTGGTGGCGTCGGCGGTATCGCCGAGACCGACATCAACCTGGCCATGACGTCAGAAGCAGTAGTGTTTGGATTTAATGTGCGTGCGGATAACTCGGCGCGCCGCCTGGTAGAAACCGAAGGCGTAGATCTGCGTTATTACAATGTGATCTACGACCTTATTGACGATGTTAAGCAGGCACTCACTGGCATGCTCGCGCCGGAAATGCGTGAAGAAATCGTCGGTATTGCCGAAGTCCGAGATGTATTCCGTTCACCGAAGTTCGGGCAGATCGCGGGCTGCATGGTCACCGAAGGCACTGTATTCCGGTCCAAGCCGATTCGTGTACTGCGTGACAACGTGGTTATCTACGAGGGCGAGCTGGAGTCGCTGCGTCGCTTTAAAGACGACGCCGCTGAAGTGCGCAACGGGGTTGAATGTGGTATCGGCGTCAAGAACTACACGGACGTCAAAGTCGGCGACCAGATTGAAGTGTTCGAAGTACGCGAGATCGCCCGCAGCTTGTAGTGCTGAGCGCTGATCAGGTTCAGCTGATATCTGCTGCGAGCTTTTGCTAGCGGTAGATCCTGGTAGAAGCGGGTAGATTGCGGTCTAGACCGGCTTTGAGCATCTGAGTGTCACCGATAATTGTCGAGAGTTTCTGAAAGTGGCTGAAGAATAGTGGCGAGAGAATTCAGTCGTAAAGAGCGTGTCGGCGACTATTTACAGCGCGAACTCGCTCTGACGATCCAACGCGAGTTGCGTGACCCGCGGCTCGGTATGGTGAGCATTACTGCGGTGGAGGTCAGTAGAGACCTCTCCCACGCCCGCGTCTTCGTTACGCTCCTGGGCTGCGATTCCGAAGAAGACGCGAAGCCGAGCATGAGTGTGCTGAACAAGGCTGCCGGGTTCCTGCGTTCGGCGCTTGCGAAACATGCCTCAATGCGCAGTGTCCCCAGACTTCGCTTCATGTTTGACTCGAGCATCGGTCGGGGCAGAGATCTTGAGGCCCTGATTCAGAAGGCTGCGCATGCCGATGCCGGCCGCCTCATTGATGCACATGACTCTTCGAACGGCACTGATGCCGAGGACAATGAAGTCGATTCCACAGTCGACCCCAACAACACTTTCGACGCCCGGGAGTCCTGAGTATGGCGCGGCGACGTCGCGGTCGTGCTGTGTCCGGCATTCTGCTTCTCGATAAACCGGCGGGCCTCAGCTCAAATCAGGCACTGCAACGGGTGAAGCGACTGTTTGACGCGGCGAAGGCCGGTCACACCGGCAGCCTGGATCCGTTGGCTACCGGTGTTCTTCCGCTCTGCTTTGGCGAAGCGACTAAATTCTCGCAGTACTTGCTCGACGCGGACAAGGGCTATGACGCTACCTTTTGTCTGGGCGCGGGGACAGACACCGGTGACGCAGAGGGTGAGATCGTCGCGGAGGGGAATGCTGCCGTACTCTGTGAGGCTCAAATAGCGGAGGCCGTGGATGCGTTTCGAGGTGAGATAGAGCAGCGCCCGCCGATGTATTCGGCGATCAAACAAAATGGCCAACCGCTGTACAAGCTAGCGAGACAGGGAATCGAGGTTGAGCGCAAATTGCGCACAGTTCGTATCAGCCGTTTTGATGTGCTCGCCTACCGTGCCGGAGCGCGCGCGGAACTCGACGTCAGCATAGCCTGCAGCAAAGGCACCTATGTGCGTTCTCTGTGTGTTGATCTGGGCGAGCGTCTTGGAGTCCCCGCGCATGTGCAAATGCTCAGGCGCACTGCTGCTGGCCCTTTTTCCCTGAATGAATGCGTTTCCATGGCGGCGCTGGAAAGTCTCCGCGAGAACAATAAGCTGTTGGAAATGGACGCGCTTCTCAAGCCAACGGATGAGGCCCTGGGGCATATACCGCTGCTGCGCTTGCCGGAATCAAGCGGTTTTTACCTCCGTCAGGGGCAGCCCGTACTAGTGCCAAATGCACCCTGTGATGGTATGGTGCGCGTCGCTTTGGAAACAGGAGAGTTTCTGGGCTTGGGTGAAATCCTCGACGATGGGCGCGTCGCGCCGCGTCGTCTGGTTGTCAGCGGTAGTTGAAGCCGTAGGTGAAGCGAAAGTCAGAAGCGGAAAGTAGATCCCTCTTCGGGCTTTGGACGAGTGTGAATGTAAGGCGCGAAGGCGTTTTATCAGGATCATCACGCTGACAGGAACCTGTCTGTAAATCTGCACGGACAGGCTCTTTATCTAATTGGTCGACACTGATTCGGTGCAACTTTACTAACAGCACCAGGCTTTTGATTGGCAGGTCAGTGCGGTCTCGGCAGGTTAAACAAAGGAAATTGAAATGGCGTTAAATGCAGAAAATAAAGCGGAAATTGTCCGTGACTACCAGCGCAGTGAAGGCGACACCGGATCCCCGGAAGTACAGGTCGCGCTGCTCACCGCAAACATCGAGCAGCTTCGCGGGCACTTTGAATCCCACAAGCACGATCATCACTCTCGCCGCGGTCTGATCCGCATGGTGAACCAGCGCAGAAACCTGCTGGATTACCTCAAGCGCAAGGACATGGCCCGTTACGCGGAGCTGATCAAGCGACTCGGACTACGCCGCTAAGCGCTGAAACGACCGGGGCATGGGTCCCGGTCGCTGTTCCCACATTGGAGAATTATTGTGAACCCAATTACTAAAACTTTTCAGTATGGCGGCCAGACCGTCACACTGGAAACGGGCCGTATTGCCCGTCAGGCAACCGGCGCGGTGCTTGTCACCGTTGAGAACACCAGCGTACTGGTCACCGTCGTTGCGGAAAAGGCTGCCCGCCCGGGCCGGGATTTCTTCCCGCTGGCCGTACACTATGTAGAGAAGACCTACGCTGTTGGCAAAATCCCCGGAGGTTTCTTCAAGCGAGAGGCCCGTCCGAGCGAGAAAGAAACGCTTACATCCCGCTTGATAGATCGACCTATCCGTCCGCTGTTCCCGAATGGTTTCATGAACGAAGTGCAGGTCATGTGTACCGTGATGTCTGCGGATAAGCACATCGATCCGGATATTCCCGCAATGATCGGTACCTCCGCAGCTTTGGCAATCTCCGGCGCGCCGTTTAATGGCCCGATTGGTGGTGCACGCGTCGGATTCAACGAGTCCGAAGGGTACGTGCTGAACCCAAGCTATGCCCAACTCGCCGACAGCAAGCTCGATATGGTTGTCGCGGGTACTGAGGACGCGGTGTTAATGGTCGAGTCGCAGGCGGACCAACTCACCGAAGATCAGATGCTGGGAGCGGTGCTGTTCGCGCACCAGGAAATGCAGGTTGTTATCAAGGCCATCAAGGAACTTGCCGCAGAAGCGGGCAAGCCTAGCTGGGGCTGGGAGCCTGAGGCCGTTAATGAGGAGCTGCTTACCGCTGTTAGCGAGCAGGTTAAAAATGACCTTGGCGAAGCGTATCGCATCACCGAGAAGGCTGATCGCTATGCGCGCGTTGGCGAGATCCGCGAAGCGTGCGTAGGAGCGCTGGCCAGTGAAGACGGCTTCAGCGCGGAAGACGTGAAGGATTACTTCAAGAAAGTTGAAAAAACGCTGGTACGCAAGCGCATTATCGCCGGTGAGCCGCGTATCGATGGTCGTGATACGCGAACCGTTCGTCCTATCGCATGCGAAGTTGATGTACTGGCGAAGGCGCATGGCTCTGCGCTGTTCACCCGTGGCGAGACGCAGGCAATTGGTGCTGTGACCCTGGGCTCAACCCGGGACGCGCAGATCATTGACGCCCTCGAAGGCGAGCGACGCGATCCTTTTATGCTGCACTACAACTTCCCTCCTTACTCCGTAGGCGAGGCAGGTCGAGTCGGCTTCACAAGTCGTCGCGAAGTGGGTCACGGTCGCCTGGCGCGGCGCGGTCTTACGGCTGTATTGCCGAATGAGGAGGAGTTCCCCTACACCATTCGCGTAGTGTCGGAAATCACTGAGTCCAATGGTTCTAGTTCTATGGCCTCTGTATGTGTGGGCTCGTTGGCGCTGATGACCGCGGGTGTTCCGATCAAGGCGCCGGTCGCGGGTATCGCGATGGGCCTGGTGAAAGAAGGCAATCAGTTTGCCGTGTTGACCGATATCCTGGGTGATGAAGACCATCTGGGTGACATGGACTTCAAGGTTGCCGGTACTTCAGATGGTGTGACTGCGTTGCAGATGGATATCAAGATCGAAGGCATCACCGAGCAGATCATGGAAATTGCTCTCGAGCAGGCGCTGCACGCGCGACTGCATATCCTCGGGCAGATGAACGCTGTTCTTGATGCGCCGCGGCAGGTGACTTCCAAGAACGCGCCTAGCATGGTCAGTATGAAAGTCGACAGCGACAAGATCCGCGACATCATTGGTAAGGGCGGCGCCATGATTCGTTCTATTACCGAAAACTCGGGTGCGACTGTCGATATCGAAGACGATGGCACTGTGCGCGTATTTGGTCAGGATCAGGAGTCCCGTGACAAGGCTGTGGCGATGATCGAAGAGATCACTGCAGAAGCAGAGGTTGGTGCTGTATATACCGGGCGCGTTGAGCGCATAGTGGATTTCGGTGCTTTCATTAATATCCTGCCGGGTAAAGATGGCCTGCTGCATATTTCGCAGATCGCCAACGAGCGCGTAGAAAACGTGTCTGACCATCTCAAAGAAGGTGAGGAAGTGCGGGTTAAAGTTCTGGACGTCGATCAGCGCGGTCGAATCAAGCTTTCTATTAAGGAACTGCTTGAAGACGAAGCTGCCGAATAAATCGGGACTTCCAAGTCAGCAAAGGGCGCATTAGCGCCCTTTTTTTTGCTCAGTTTTCACCGAACACAGGTTTCCCGAGTTTTGTTTTAGGAAACCCGGCCACCTCGGTTAGCGATCAAATGCTCAACCACGGTAGGATCGGCAAGCGTGGACGTATCGCCCAGGTTCTCAAGTTCGTTTTCGGCAATCTTGCGTAAGATCCGACGCATAATCTTGCCCGAGCGTGTCTTTGGCAGCCCGACAGTAAACTGAATCACATCGGGTTTGGCGATGGGCCCGATTTCCTTCGCGCACAGTGCAATCAGCTCGGCCTTGAGTGCATCATCGGCCTCGACCCCTTCCATCGGGGTGACGTAGCAGTAAATGCCCTGTCCTTTGATATCGTGCGGGAAGCCCACCACGGCTGCCTCGGCAATCTGCTCGTGTAACACCATGGCACTTTCTATCTCCGCGGTGCCCATGCGGTGTCCCGAAACATTCAGCACATCATCGACACGCCCGGTAATCCAGTAGTATCCGTCCTCGTCGCGTCGCGCGCCGTCGCCGGTGAAGTAATAGCCGTCGTAATGCCGGAAATAGGTATCGATCATCCGCTGGTGATCGCCGTACACGCTGCGAATTTGACTGGGCCAGGATGATTTGATGACGAGGTAGCCGGCACCCGCGCCGTCGATTTCACTCCCGTCCTCCGCCAGCAATGCCAGCTCGACACCGAAGAAGGGTACCGACGCTGAGCCCGGTTTGAGAGCCGTCGCGCCCGGCAGTGGCGTGATCATGTGTGCGCCCGTCTCTGTTTGCCACCAGGTATCAACGATGGGGCAGCGTCCATCGCCGACGATGTTGTAGTACCAGTTCCAGGCTTCCGGATTGATCGGTTCACCCACCGTGCCCAGCACCCGCAGGCTTTTGCGCGAGCGACTGCATACGTACTCATCGCCCTTGCCCATGAGTGCACGAATCGCCGTTGGGGCTGTGTAAAAAATGGAAATCTGATGCTTGTCGATAACATCCCAGCAGCGGCCCGCATCCGGGTAAGTGGGGACGCCTTCGAAAACCACGGTAGTAGCGCCATTCGACAAGGGCCCATAGACGATGTAGGTGTGGCCGGTAACCCATCCGACATCGGCGGAGCACCAATAGACCTCGCCTTCGCGATAGTCGAAGACGTACTTGAAAGACATGCTGGCTTGCAGGAGATAGCCCCCGGTAGTGTGCAGCACGCCCTTGGGTTTACCGGTCGATCCGGAGGTATAGAGTATGAAGAGAGGGTCCTCAGACTCCATGGATTCGGGCTCGCAATCGCTGCTCTGCGTACTCACGAGCTCGTCATAGTAGACGTCTCGTGCCGCCTGCATGGGCACGTCGCTATCCGTATGCCTTACCACGATGCAGGTATGTACGCTCGGGCACTCAGCGAGACTGATATCCGCATTGGCTTTGAGCGGAATGTGCTTGCCTGCCCGTCGACCCTCATCACTGGTGATGATGGCTGCGCACTCAGCGGATTGAATGCGGTCTTTCAGCGCTTCCGCTGAGAATCCCCCGAAGACAATCGCGTGTACCGCACCGATGCGGGCGCAGGCCAGCATCGCGTAGGTGGCCTCTGGAATCATGGGCATGTACAGACAAACGCGGTCGCCTTTTGTTATCCCTCGGGCACGCAGTGCGTTGGCCAGACGGCACACTTCGCTCTTTAGCTCTGCGTAGCTTATTTCTCGGTGCTCGGCGGGATCATCGCCTTCCCAAATGATGGCCGTTTGATCGGCGCGCTGGGGTAAATGACGGTCAATACAGTTGGTGGATACATTCAGTTTGCCACCAGAAAACCAGCGAGCTTCGCCGGTGCTGAAATCAGAGAAGGACACTTCATCCCATTTTTTGTCCCAGCTTAGAAACTTCTCAGCCATCTCGCCGAAGAAGCCATCACGATCTTCGATGGAGCGCTTGTACATGGATGCGTAGTCGGCAGGACCAATGTGGGCATCAGAAAAACTGGTGGGCACGGGATAGAGTTTCGATGCGGGCATTTAAATTCCTTCTGCTAAGTTATGGTCATGATCTCGAGCACAATAGCGCAGAGATCAGCCCGCAGGGTCGCGCTGGTCGAAGTATTGGCGCATGCTTGCTCGCCCAATCCTGAAAGTACATCTGTGAGTCAGCGTGTCGCCAGCATGCCCCAGTCAGCGACCGGGTTCAGCGTTAGCTGCACGTTATCGATAAGGCGTGTACTACCAAGCTTTGCGGCGGCCAGAATGGCAATACTCTCTGTGTTTTCATCGACCGCCCGCAAGGTGCGCGTGTCGCGAATGGCAAAGTAGTCGGGAATAAACCCCGCCTGCAGCAGCTGCATGCGGGCATGCGATTCAAGCTGCAGGAAGTTGTCAAAGCCGCAGGCGATCGCATCGCGGCAATCCAGCAGGGTTTTGTGCAGCAGCGGGGCTGTTTCGCGCTGCCTGGCATTCAGATAGCCGTTTCGGGAACTCAGGGCGAGTCCGTCTTCTGCGCGCACCGTGGGCACACCAATGACCTGTACTGGCATACACAAGTCATCGACCATTTTGCGAATGATGGACAACTGCTGAAAGTCTTTCTCGCCGAAAATCGCGCACTCTGGCTGCACGATGTTGAGCAACTTGCTAACCACGGTTGAGACGCCGTCGAAGTGTCCCGGTCGACTGCTGCCGCACAGTGTCTCTGACAGATCAGGTACGCGCACTATTGTTTGCACTCTGAGCCCATCGGGATAAAGGTCTTCGGCAGTGGGGATAAAAAGGTAGTCCACACCCTCGGCAAACAGTTTCTCGCGATCGGCGGTCAGGGTCCGAGGGTACGCGTCGATGTCCTCGCTGGCGCCAAACTGCATAGGGTTGATGAACACGCTGACCACAACAAGGTCGGCGGCCTGCCTGGCGCGACGTACCAGTTCGATGTGACCCTCGTGCAGATTGCCCATGGTGGGCACAAAGGCGATGGTCTCGCTTTTTAGCCGATGTGTTTGCAATGCAGACTGCAGGCCTGCCTTGCTCTCAATCGTCAGCATGTTGCTACCCCGCTTGCGATCAGGGTGGGTCGTCTTTACGGTCATTCTCTATGTCGTGTGCACAGTGTTGGTATGCACGATAAAAGAACAACATAAGACCCGGTTGTGGCGGCTATTATCCGCTCTGGGGCGTCGAAGTATGCAGGTTTAGCGATAGTCGGGCAAGCCGCTGTTCAGCCCGTCGAAACAACAATTTGATACTAAAAGAAGCGGTTTTTGTAACGATTGGTGCTGTATTCCCTCGGTAACACTTACTCGTAGCTTTGTTCCGGGCCCGGGTAGCTACCGTCTTTGACGGCAGTCACAAACGCCGCCAGTGCATTTTGGATGCTGTCCTGACCCTGCATGAAATTCTGCACAAATCGTGGCTGGTGCGTGGAGAGTCCCAGCAAATCATGCATTACCAGTACCTGCGCATCGGTGCCCGGGCCTGCGCCGATACCAATGACGGGAATGTCCACCTTGTCTGAGATGTCCGTGGCCAGCGCTGCTGGTACGCACTCCAAGAGCAGGATGCTTGCCCCTGCGTCCTGGATTTCGACAGCATCGGCGAGGATAGACTTTGCCTGTTTGGGAGTCCGGCCCTGGACACGATAGCCGCCGAATACGTGTACTGACTGAGGGGTCAGGCCCAGATGAGCGCAGACGGGTATACCGCGCTCAACCAGCGCGCTGATGGTGTCACTGAGCCAGACCCCGCCCTCGAGCTTGATCATCTGCGCGCCGGCTTGCATGAGTCGGGCGGCATTTTTCAGGGCCTGATCGATCGTGTCGTAAGTCATAAACGGAAGGTCTGCCATGACCAGGGCGGATGTGGATGCCCGCGCCACGCAGCGCGTGTGGTACTCCATGTGGTCAATGGACACGGGGATAGTGCTGTCGTGCCCCTGGAGCACCATGCCGAGGGAATCTCCGACCAGTATTGTCTCGGAACCCGCCTCGTCGACCAGGCGCGCGAAGGTAGCGTCGTACGCCGTGATGCAGACAAATTTATCGCCTGCCGCTTTCATTTTGTCCAGCGTGCTTATCGTAATCTTCGCCATGCCACCTTTCCCGAAGTCCGCCGCTTTGCTTTGCGGCGTTATTTTGCCAGTGCCAGTGCCAGTGCCTGTACTATCGTGCATCTCAACCGAAGAACGTCGGATTGAAATAGTGTCGTCCGCTGCGAATATCCAGTAAGTAGTCGACTAACTGTGCGTAATCTTCCTCACCCTGCGCAAGGTCCATCATGCTGGCGTTTACAATCAGCAAAGGCGCGCCATCGTAGTACAGAAAAAATTCGCTGTACACTTCGTTCAATTGCTCGAGATAGGCTCTGGTGATGTTTCTTTCGCCCGCTATTCCGCGTCGCTCGATGCGCTCGAGAAGCACATTTGTTGGTGCCTGGAGATAGATGACGAGGTCGGGTTTAGGCGCATCAATTGTCAGTTTCTGATACACCTTGTTGTAGAGTTCGAACTCGTCGCTGTCCAGATTAATGCGGGCAAAGAGCGGGTCTTTCTCGATCAGAAAATCTGCAACCCGTACCGGTGAGAACAGCTCTGATTGCCGCAGCTCCTGTATTTTTTGCGTTCTCTGGAACAGAAAAAACAGCTGCGTCGCAAGGGCTGCCTCGCTGCGATTCCGATAGAAACGCTCAAGAAACGGATTCTCTTCCGCCTGTTCCAGCAAAATCTCGTGGTTGAACGTGTCGGCAAGACGTCGTGCTAACGTGGTTTTGCCGACGCCAATAGGTCCCTCTACGGCAATATAACCAGGTGCCTCGCGGTCACGCAGATCTACTCCGTTCATGCCAGCAGTCTCTTTGCGTCCGCGCCTGGCAAGCTCCAGCCATTCTCAATAACTTGCAGCGGGTTATCCGGGCAGGCGGCGAGGCGCTGTTCGAGGCTGCTGTGATCAGGAAATGTCCAGCTTTCGGGGAGCAGGTCTGACAAAGGGTACAGTACGAAATTGCGCTCATAGATACGCGGATGTGGGAGTGTCAGGCGCTTATGCTGCATGCAGGTGTCGCCAAACAGCAGTAGATCGAGGTCCAAAGTGCGCGCAGCCCAGCGCACATCGCGTACGCGTCCTGCTGCCTGCTCAATGATTTGCAGCTGATCAAGCATCGACAGCGGCGTCAATGTGGTATCGAGTGCCAGCACCGCGTTGAGGTAGTCGGGCTGCCCGTCGGGCCCGCCCAGGGGGTGTGAGCGATAGATAGCCGAGCGACCTGCGGGTTGGTTGCCGGTCATTATTTCGAGCGCGTTCGCCGCGGCGTGCAGTTGGAACAGCGGCTGGTCGAGATTGGCGCCGAGTCCAACATAACAACGTCTCATGGAGTCGGAGCCTGACGCCGACGACCACCGCGGCGACGCCTTTTAGGACGATGGTCATCGTCGCTACTAACTTCGGTAACCTCAATAGGTCCGTGTTCGATTTGCAGATCGGTCCAGATTTTACCCAGCCCGTTGCAGTCTTCTCCGGCCTGTTCGCGTAGGAGTAAAAAGTCGTACGCGGCGCGGAATCGACGCTTGCCCATGAGCTCGATGACTCGTTTACCCTGAGTGCGTGTTAGTCGTGATTGCATTTCCCAGATTTCACGCATCGGCATGCTGAAGCGTTTGGGGATAGCTACGCGCTGGCAGGCCTTGGCAACTACTTCCTGTCCGGCACCATGCATTGCCGGAACCGCTGCCTCGCCTTGGCTTTCCAACTGCGCCCGACGCTCACAGACCGCAGGCCACAAAATCGCCGCGAGGATGAATGCCGGGGTAACAGGCTTGCCCTGTCGAATGCGCTCATCCGTATTGAACATGGCATCGTCGAGCAATCGAGCATAAAACGGATCCTGCTCGGCGAGCCTCGCGCTGTCAGGAAACAAGTGCTCAAAAACCTGGTTGCTTTGCATGAGTTCCAGGGTGGTTTGCGCATTCCCCGCCAGGAATAGTTTTCCGAACTCGTCGAACAGGCGTGCGGATGGCACTTCCTCAAGAAGGTGGGCGAGCTCTGGTATTGGCTCTGCGCTCGTTCGCGCGATTCCAAAATTCAGCTTTGCGGCAAAGCGCAGGGTACGCAGCATACGGACCGGGTCTTCACGATAACGCTGTGCGGCATCGCCGATCACACGTATCTGTTCGTCTTCGAGGTCTTCCATGCCACCAGCATGATCAAACACCTCAAAGCTGCCACTGTCGTAATAAAGTGCGTTGACGGTGAGGTCGCGGCGAATCGCATCTTCCTCCAGCGTGCCAAACACATTGTCTCGCAGCAGCAGGCCTTTGTCTGATCGTTGGGCGGTTTGCGAGGTCGTTCCGTCATCGCTGTCGTGATGGCCTCGAAACGTAGTGACTTCGATGATCTCTCGCCCAAAGCGCACATGTACAATCCGAAACCGTCGGCCAATA
Organism: Congregibacter sp.; assembly: GCA_045105635.1. Classification (GTDB taxonomy): domain Bacteria; phylum Pseudomonadota; class Gammaproteobacteria; order Pseudomonadales; family Halieaceae; genus Congregibacter. Next base: position 29,228 of record JBGCDU010000003.1, on the reverse strand, counting down.
ATTCGTGAGTTACGAAATAGGGCGTTGACTTCTTCTGGAGTCGCGCTTGTGGCGACATCAAAGTCTTTGGGACGTCCTCCCAGCAGTAGATCGCGCACAGCGCCGCCTACAAGATACGCCTGATGATTCGTCTGACGCAGGCGCGACATGACTTTCAGCGCGTTCGGGCTGATGTCCTTTCTGGAGACGCAGTGCTGATCCCTGGGAATTATATTCAAGCGAGATCTCTGCTTAGGTTTCTTCGCTGCCTCGCGATCGCTCGGCAATTCCGAGTCTGACGCAACGTATGCAGATAGGAGGCGAGTATGGCTGGTTTCACGGCGAGGATGTTAGCACAGCAAGGCGCTGTGTATTCTTCGTGGGGTTTGTTTGGGTTTGCTTGGGTTTGCTTGGGTTTGCTCGGGTTTGCTTGGGTCTGCTTGGGTCTGCTTGAAGGCGCGTGGGTTTCTTATAGACGCAAAATAGAACGGCAAAGAGCCTGCTGCTGAAATTTACTAGGATCCAAAACGAACGACGGGGAAGTCAGACTTCCCCATCCAGGTTCACTTAGCCAATTTATTATTATTGCGGTGCGCATTATTTTTATTCTTGAGCGCCATACTAACAGCAGGTTATATGCCAAACCTTAAATATGCAATTATATCAGTTACTTAACGTTTTTTTGTATTCTGTTTGCGTGGCCATATCGGCTCAAGTGTTACGGTTTTTCACTGTTGCACAGAGCGGTAGCAATAAGGGTAACGCTAACCTACCGCTTTTCTGGGGCGCCCTGAGGCCGTTTTCTTGCGCGGGATACTAAAACGCTGCCTGCGCTCCCAGAGGCACTTACGACTGATGCCCAGTTTTTGTGCCAATTCGGTCTCACTCATCGAATCCTGATGTTCGATTACAAAGCGATGAAAATAATCCTCGAGCGAGAGATCTTCCAGGGGATCCGGCGCGCGAGGCGCACGCTTATTGGTGTTGGGCAGGCCGTCCCCGCGCAGGCGATTGATATTTACAAGCTCAAGATCGATGCCCAGCGCTTCGTTATCCAGTTCCTGGCCATCGGTAAGAATTACTGCGCGCTCGATGGCATGCTCCATTTCTCGAACGTTGCCCGGCCACTGGTACGTAGTAATGGCTTGAATGGCCCTTGGCGACAGCGTCATTGGGGGCCGTTGCAGGCGACTGCGCTGCTCATCAAGTAGGCGCTCCGCAAGGAAAAGGATGTCTTTACCCCTCTCCCTCAAGGGCGGTAGGTGTAATCGCAGTACGTTGATACGGTAGAAGAGGTCTTGACGAAAGCTGCCCTCGGACGCGAGAGACTGAAGGTCACGGTGCGTCGCACAGATGAGGCGCACATCGACTTTGCGCGACTGCACAGATCCTATACGGCGGATCTCTCCTTCCTGAATAAATCGCAACAAACGTGCCTGGGCTTCCATCGGAAGCTCGCCAATTTCATCCAGGAAAAGCGTCCCGCCATCGGCCGCTTCGATCAGTCCCAGGCGATTGGTGTTTGCGCCTGTGAATGCCCCTTTTTCATAACCAAAGAGCTCAGATTCAATCAGCGTTTCGGGGATGGCTGCGCAATTCACGGAAATCACGGTCTTATCTGCGCGCCGGCTTTGCGCATGAATTTTTCGCGCCACGAGCTCCTTGCCGGTGCCGGTTTCGCCCAGCACAAGTACCGTGGAGTCTGTGGGCGCATATTTACTGATGTGCATGCTCAGGCGCTGCATCGATTCACATTCGCCAATCAGCGAGGGACCTTTGCTGGCGTGCTCGTCTACGCTATTCGGCTCAGCCCGGACGGTCTTGCGTCGGGGATGCTTTTCGATCACACGCTGTACGGCTGTCAACATGTCGCTGTGGTCAAACGGTTTGGCGATATAGTCGACGGCGCCCATACGCATAGAGTCCACCGCCGAGCGTAAACTGGCGTAGCTGGTCATGATTAGAACCGGTACGCTGCCGGCCAGCTTGATGAGATCTGTGCCCGGCGCGCCGGGGAGGCGCAGATCGCTGATGATTAGATCGTAGTCGGTTAGCTTGAAACTACTTTCTGCCTCGGCCACTGACGCGGCTTCGTCAAGCGAGTAGGCGTGACGCTCCAGCAGCCGGCGCAGGGCAATTCGGATTACCGACTCGTCTTCCACGATCAGAATTTTCTGCATTCTTTGGAGGCTCCTGGCGTTTGGATGGGCGCAATTCTAACACTTCGTCACTGTGCTGCATGGTCGATGCCGTCAGGCTTCTGCAGCATAGCCCTGCGCGTAGCTGGCACCGCGCAGAGCCAGTGTTGCTCGCGTGCCGCGGTCGGCATAGAGAGGGGCAGGGCTGCTCAGTGTGATGCTGCCGGACATATCCTCTAGCGCTCGTTGCACCAGTGGTAGGCCGAGTCCGGTACCTTCCCCGACATCTTTGGTGGTGAAGAACGGTTCGAATATCTGTGTAAGCACGTCCTGCGATAACGGCGCACCAGGATTGTCGATGGTTACAGTCACGCTACCCTCGATTTGGCTGGCGTCTATAACAACAGGGCCCTCATTGCTGGCCGCACTGCGCGCGTTATCCAGTAGATTGAGGAACACTTGCAACAGTAGCTGGCCGTCGGCGCTGACCAGGAGTTCGCGATCGCAGCAGTTGTTAAAGCAACCGATGGGCACATCCCGATCAAGCGTTAGCAGGTGCGCGGCCTCATCCACGCAATCCGCAAGATTGCAGGCCACGCAATCGGCGATACGCGGTGCGCTACCGGGATGCGAGAGTTGCATTAGCGAGCCGACCGTACGGGAAATGCGCTCGGTTTGTTTCAGAATCTCGGCCGTTCCCTGTTGAAGCTCGCTGGCATCAGCACCGTCCGCGAGATTTTGTGCGATGCAGGCGATACCAGTGACCGGGTTACCTATCTCATGTGCGACACCGGCTGCCAGGCGACCGATCGAGGCGAGACGTTCCTTGTGCAGTAACTCGTCCTGCAAGCGTTGATAGTCAGTTATGTCCTCAATCAGCACCTGCCTCCGATCGCTCGGACCATCCGGTGCGCTGCTGTGCAGAATAATCCAGCGTGTATCGCCGTTCTGGTCTTCGCCCAGCGACTGCTTGATGACCGATTCTTTGGAGTCACACAGCGCAGCTGTTAATGCTTCGGGCCAGGGTGCCGGTAGCAAATTGATACTCAGGCCAAGTGATTCATTCGCCTCAACGCCACTCAGAATGGCCATCTGCCTGTTCCAGCGTTGAATCCGATTGTCAGCCCCTACCGCGCACACGCCAGTGGGAAGATCATCAAAGCTGCGGTGGTACTCCTGCCGGACACGCAGTAAAAGCACCAGTGTCACCAGGAAAGCGCAGGCAAGCAGGACAATTAACAGGCTGTTCATGTCTGTAAGGGTATCGTTTTTAGCAGTCTGGGCATGCGCGAATGCTACGGCGTTGTTGTGCCGCGGTAAATGTCGTGCGCGAGAGGTTTATGAACTAGCGGAGCATGATTCCACAGCTCAGTCGCCAGTGACAGTAATTCCTGTGCGGAGCCGGCAGGCATGTCCGCACTCTCTTGTCCAAGAACACGAAGTACCTCGCGGAGGTTTTCTATGGCACGGTGATCGTCGACTTCCGGCGCACCCGCTTGCTTGCTAAGTTTGTCGCCCTGGGCATCGCAGATGATGGGGTGGTGTGCGTAGCTCGGTGTAGGGTGGCCCAGCTGCCGCATTAACTCACGCTGCGCGGAGGTTTGGTGCAACAGGTCTCGGCCGCGAACGACGTGTGTAATGTTCTGCCAGGCGTCGTCGACTACGACGGCCAGAGCGTAGGCAAAAAAACCGTCTTTGCGCTTGAGTACTATATCGGTGCCCGTTTTCAGTCCGGGCTGCTGCCCGAGCAGGCGATCTGCAAAGCCGGCGCTGACACCCACGTCGAAGCGCAAGCTGCAGCTATCGCTTGCCGCGGGACTACAGCGTCGACCGCAGCTGCCGGCGGGGCCCAGCGTCGAGCGTGTGCAGCAACAGCGAAAGAGTCTCCCGGATTGGTTCAGTGCCTCCAGCGCGTCAAGGTAGGCCTCGGTGCGTTCGGACTGATAGACGGGCGTTTCGTCCCAATGAAGTGCATGTGCTTCGAGAGAGTGCAGAATACGATCCGCTGCACCAGCGATCTCACGCGGTGGGTCGATGTCTTCAATACGCAAAAGCCACTTTCCACCCTCAGCCTTTGCATCCAGATACCCCGCAACCGCAGCCAAGAGAGAGCCTTGGTGAAGCGGTCCGGACGGGGAGGGAGCAAAGCGGCCCCGGTATCGCGACGCGTCTGTCATTGACCGGAGCCTATAGGCGTTTTAGCCCATTTCCTGCCGTTCTTTAATCTCGTCGAGGGTCTTGCAATCGATGCACAGTGATGCCGTAGGTCTGGCTTCGAGACGCTTGATGCCAATTTCGACGCCGCAGGCATCGCAAAACCCATAGTCGTCCTGTTCGATACGCTCAATCGTCGAGTCTATTTTTTTGATCAGCTTGCGCTCGCGATCACGGGTGCGCAATTCGAGGCTAAACTCTTCTTCCTGCGTGGCACGATCCGCAGGGTCGGGAAAGTTCGCGGCCTCGTCCTTCATGTGCGACACCGTGCGATCCACTTCTTCCATCAGCTCGGACTTCCAGCGACGCAACATGGCCTTGAAGTGCTCTCGCTGCTTCTCGTTCATGTACTCTTCGCCACGCTTTGCTTTGTAAGGCTCGGCGTTGCGGAATTCTGTAGCCGGCTTGGATCGCGTCGCTTTGCTGCGGCTGGTTTTTCGCGCCGGGGATGACTTTGCGGTCTTTACGGCTTTTCCCGCTGGTGTTGCGACTTTGCTGGGCATATCAGTAGTCCCCTCTAAAACTCAGGCCGCCTCGCCGGGATATCAGGAAAGGCGTATTTTGAAGCGCGCAGAAGCTAACAGAATTGCAGCGCCCGTTCCAGCAAAAAAGCTCACAAAAAACCTTGCATTCGTGCGCGTTAGTCCAGATAGAGTTCTTGCCCTACTTGTGTAAAAGCGACGGGGGTCAGGAACTCACCCATGCAGGGTCCCGCTACGCACTCCCCGGTTTGCACTAGAAACTCGGCACCGTGACGCTGGCATTTGATTAAATCGCCGCACGCCTCGCTGATCGAACCGCCCAGTGGGTCCAGCGTCTCCTGCGCGTGTGGGCAATTGTTCTCAAACAGAAACAACTCCCCGCGGCGGTTAACGAGTATCAGTGAGCGCCCGTCGAGCGTTACACTTCGGCTGCTGTTTTCGTCCAGAGGAAGAGGTGCCGACGTCGGCTCAGATTCGCGCATGACAGATTGCATTCACCGTCCAATATTTGGCCACAGAGTAAGCCATTGTCCACGTCTGGATGACAAGTGCTTTGGTAGCCGCCGGCTATGAGCCTGTCTTTGTTTGAGCGACAGTTGCTGGGTATTGATGAGTCCGCGCTGAGATCCTTTGGCGACCAGCGACTCCTGCCCGATGCAGGACGGGCTTTTCAGAGGCTCGCGGCCGCCGCGTCAAAGCAGGGCTTTGATCTGCGCATTGCCAGCTCCTATCGTTCCTACGACCGGCAGCTACGCATCTGGAATGAAAAAATGTGTGGGCAGCGCAGCGTGTGCGATGACACCGGAGAGCGTTTGAATATGGTGGGGCTGCAGGACGAGGAAAAGCTGCACGCCGTGCTGCGCTTTTCGGCACTCCCGGGTGCCAGCCGTCACCACTGGGGTACGGATGTCGATGTGTATGACCACGCAGCGTTGGTCGATGGGTATCAACTGCAGTTAAGTGCTGCGGAAGTCGAAGACGGCGGGTGTTTTTCCGCGCTGCATGACTGGCTTGACGAACGTATCGTCGCGGGCGAGAGCTTTGGATTTTACCGGCCCTATGATCTTGATCGCGGGGGCGTGGCGCGAGAGCGCTGGCATTTGAGTTTTGCACCGCTTGCGACCGACCTTGCTGCCGCTCTGGAGCCTGAGCTTCTGCGCCGTTGCTGGCGCGAGCGAGCGAGCCAACGCGTTCCAGGGGTTGAGGATTTGTCCCTGCGCGAACTGGTGGAACCGCGCCTGGACGCACTGCTTGAGCGCTTCGTGCTGCGGGTCGGCGCACCGCCGGCGCCGGCGATGCGTTTCGAGCTTGAGGGTCCGAGCGCTTGAACCTGAGGGCTCGTCGCCAGGTTTCACTCATCGGGGCATCCGGGAATGACACAAGCCGGGCATGCGCATGCGTGCCCGGGTCATCCAATGCCAGACTCTATATCCGGTCTCAGGAGCTCGCTTTAGCCTGCTCGTGCAAATCGCTGTAGTGATTCCAGTAGTCTTTCTCGGCTGCAGCGATGACTTTCAGTGCCTCTTCACGGCCATAGACGTGATCCACTTTGATGTTCATATCTTTGCCGGGAATCATTTTGTAAGTCGAGAAATAATGCTGCAAGCGCTCTACTTTTATATCCGGCAGATCAGAGATGTCCTTGGCACCACCCCAGATGTTATCCCCATCGAGAATCGCGATGATTTTATCGTCGGCTTCGCCGCCGTCGATCATTTGGATGCCGCCGAGAACACGGGCATTAAGAATAATGTCCGAGCGGTTGATGTGACGTTCTGAGTACACGCAAATGTCCAGTGGATCGCAATCGGCAACCTCTACACCCGGGCAGCGCTTGGCAACTTCCTCAGCGCAGTAAGTTCGCGGTATGAATCCGTAGAGGGCCGGTGGGCTTGACGTTGTGCGCTGCGGGCGATCGACCATCAGGAATCCGGAGTTTTTGTCCAGTTCATACTTGACCACATCGGTAGGCAGCATCTCGATGTAAACCTGCACGATGTCCTCGGCGGCGCCTTCCGTGCGCGCATCCAGGCCGTGCCAGGGGTGACGGCGCCAGCGATTAAATTTCTCGTTGCGATACATGCTTTATCCTCGAAGCGGTGAATTTGGGTTGATACTTGGATTGACAGGGCGCGCGATTGTACCCGCTGCAGGTCCGAAAATCTGTGTCACAGCGCGCAGTATTCAGCTCACGCGAAAACGTTTGCGCAGTTTGCGCGGCACCGGCATATTCTTCAGCTTCACGTAGCGCGGTAATCCATTGCGGTAGCTGGGGTAGGCCTCTCCGGCGATTAGCGGGAGCAAGTATTCACGCGCCTTGTCGGTGATCGCAAATCCATCGCGACTGATAAAGTCACGCGGCATTTTCTTTTCGACGTTGGCCACGTTGAGCAGGGGCGCCTCGCCTATCTTCCACGTGTAGCGTTTGCCTTTGCCGCGGATGATGCATGGCATGACGGCATTCTTGCCTGCCATTGCCATTTCGACCGCAGCCTTGCCGACCGCGTAAGCTTGATCCAGATCTGTCTGTGATGCGATGTGTCGTGCGGAACGCTGCAGATAGTCGGCAACGGCCCAGTGAAACTTGTATCCAAACTCATCCTTGACCATGGCGGCAAGTGTTGGAGCCAGACCGCCAAGCTGCGCATGCCCAAAAGCATCTCGTGTGCCCGTGTCGCTGAGAAATTTCCCGTCTTTTGTCTGCGCACCTTCCGAGGCCACCACCACGCAATAGCCATGGCGCGTAACCGCGCGTTTGACGCGCGCCAGAAACTTTTCGCGGTTAAACGCGATCTCCGGGAACAGTATGCAGTGCGGCGCGTCGCCGTCCTCTTCGCCCGCCAGTCCTGCCGCAGCTGCGATCCACCCCGCGTGGCGACCCATGACTTCCAGAATGAATACTTTGGTCGAGCTGGAGCACATTGAGGCTACGTCCAGGGCCGCCTCACGCGTAGACACCGCCACGTATTTGGCCACCGAGCCAAAGCCAGGGGAGTTGTCTGTGAACGGCAGGTCGTTGTCGATGGTTTTGGGTACATGAATGGCCTGTAACTCGTAGCCCATGGATTCACTGAGCTGGGACACCTTCAGGCAGGTGTCCGCGGAGTCACCGCCACCGTTGTAAAAGAAGTAACGAATATTGTGAGCGCGAAAAACGTCGATCAAGCGCTCGTATTCGGCACGATTGGTCTCCAGTGATTTTAGTTTGTGACGGCAGGAGCCAAAGGCGCCCGCTGGCGTCTGCATAAGCGCGCGGATTGAGGCTGCGCCCTCGCGACTCGTGTCAATAAGATCCTCCTCAAGCGCACCGATAATGCCGTTGCGTCCCGCGAGGACTTTGCCAATGCGATCGCGGTGTTCGCGTGCAGTTTCGATAACCCCGCAGGCCGATGCGTTGATCACTGAGGTAACGCCACCTGACTGGGCGTAGAAAGCATTCGGCCTGCGGCTCACAGCATTTGACTCCGGGGTACTTGGATGAGGGGCGCAATCATACGGGATTGACGCTTTTCTGTGCACCTGCTGTGCTCGAGAAAACACTGTGTCGTGCTAGAATTTCGCCTTTTTTCGGGGGTGGTCGGTGCAAAAGCGCCTGCACATACTGGGTATCTGCGGTACCTTCATGGGAGGGCTTGCGCAGTTGGCCCGGGAAATTGGCTGGCAGGTGAGTGGCTGCGATGCCAACGTCTATCCCCCGATGAGCGATCAGCTCATCGCTGCCGGCATTGATCTCGTGGAGGGTTACGACCCACAGGCACTGCCGGAGGACGCGCTGATCGTCATAGGCAACGCGCTGTCCCGGGGTAATCCTGCGGTGGAAGCGGTGCTTTCACAGGGTATGCCCTATGTGTCCGGGCCACAGTGGCTGGCCGAGCACATACTCGCCGATCGATGGGTGCTTGCGGCCTCGGGTACGCATGGCAAGACTACCGTCAGCAGCATGCTTGCCTGGATTTTGCAGGATGCTGGTCTTGAGCCCGGATTTTTGATCGGAGGCGTGCCGCACAACTTTGGCGTTTCGGCACGGCTCGGCGCCGGCAGCTTTTTTGTCGTCGAAGCCGATGAGTACGACACCGCGTTTTTTGATAAGCGCGCCAAATTTGTGCACTACCGCCCCAGAACGCTGGTGATCAACAATCTGGAGTTTGACCACGCCGATATCTATCCGGATCTGGCCTCGATCCAAAGACAGTTTCATCACTTGATCCGGTGTGTTCCCGGCAACGGCCTGCTGGTTACGCCAGCGGATGTCCCGGCGATAGAAGAGACGCTGCAATTGGGTTGCTGGACGCCGAGACAGACGATTGCCGCCAGCGCAGCAACGGCCCGCAGCTCGGCGCCATCCGATGCTGCATCGACAGCTGACTGGTCAGCCACGGCGTTTACCGGCGATGCTGCCCGCTGGACCCTGGAAAGCCCTCTGGAGGCACCTGCGCCCGTCGATTGGCAGCAGCGCGGTACACACAATATGGCCAATGCGCTGACGGCCTGTGCCGCCGCGGCGCATGTGGGTGTAAGGCCGCAGCATGCGGCAGAAGCATTGGGGCGTTTTCGAGGGGTCAAACGGCGTCTTGAATTACTCGGGGAGATCCGGGGGGTGCGCGTTTACGATGATTTTGCACACCACCCGACGGCGATTGAGAAAACACTGGAAGCGCTGCGCGGTGATACTCAGCGCGGCCAATTGATTGCGGTAATCGAACCGCGTTCCAACACCATGCGTATGGGAGAGCATCGCGCGGCCTTGGGGCCATCCACCAGGCTGGCGGACGCGGTGTTCTGGTATCAGCCCGCCGGGCTGGACTGGTCGCTGGATGACGTGCTGCAGGCCAGCGAGGTACCCGCGCAGGTGATTGACGACCTGGAGGAACTGATCCGGGCCGTCGTGGACAAAAGTAAAGCAGGTGACGACATTGTCGTTATGAGCAACGGGGGCTTTGGCGGAATCCATCAACGCCTGCTCACTTCGCTCGCACAGACCCATCAGGAGTAAGACTATGTTGTCGACCTATGAGCAGCTGGTGTTGCGCCGGCCGCTGGCCGTATTGGCGCTGTTGTTGCTGTTGTTGGCGGCGGCTTTGCTGCAATTCCCTAAAATTCGCCTCGACGCCTCCGCTGATTCGCTTTTGCTGCAGGGCGATCCCGCACTCGAGTATTTTCGTGAGGTGAGCGGCCGTTACAGCACCGAAGAGTTCATCGTTGTTACCTGGAGCCCGTTTGCGCCGTTACTCGACGATGCCTCTCTGGAGCCCTTATCCGATATGGCCGATGCTCTGCGTGGTCTGGCCGGGGTGTCGTCGGTGGTGACGATCCTGGATGTTCCGCTGCTGCAAAGCCCGCCGATCGGTCTGGGACAGGTGACCTCCGGTGAGCCGCTCCCCTCCCTGCGTGATGTGGGAATCGACCGTAAGCAGGCATTGCTGGAGTTTACCCGCAGTCCGCTGTACAGCGATTTGCTGGTCAGCGCCGGCGGCGACGTGACGGCGGTACAGGTTAACCTGGAGCGCGCAGCCGGGGATGGAGATTTGGTGCGCGAGCGTGACGCGCTGCGCTCCAGAGATCGGGACGGACTGCTGTCGGACGCGGAGGCCACGCGTCTACTGGAGGTCGAAGCGGATGTAAAGCAGCGCAACGCAGAGTTGCTTGAACAGCAGAGCCAGCTGGTCGATGACGTGCGTGTGGTGGTGGATGGATACCGCGATCACGCAAAGGTTTTTGTCGGTGGACTGCCGATGATCACCGCCGATATGGTCGGTTTCGTGCGCAGCGATCTACTGCTGTTTGGAAGTGCAATTCTGGCCGTGATGGTGCTGGTGCTGGCGGCTATTTTTCGGCGTCTCAAGTGGGTGGTTATCCCGCTACTCAGCTGCACGGTGGGCGTGGCTTACACGCTGGGCATCCTGGGTTTTCTCGACTGGCGGATGACGGTAATTTCTTCCAATGTGGTCGCCGTGCTATTGATCGTGGGTCTTGCCATCTCAATCCACCTCGTCGTCCGGTATCGCGAATTGCACCGGGTCACGCCCGACGGCCCGCTCTTTGAGCGCGTGAAGGACACGATGCGCTTGATGGCCGTACCCTGCGTGTATACAGGCATTACCACCATGGTGGCGTTTGTGTCGCTGGTCGTGTCGGGTATCCAGCCGGTAATTGATTTTGGATGGATGATGACGCTGGGAATCTGTGTGGCCTTGCTGGTTTCGTTCACACTGGTGCCGTCCATGATGTTGTTGTGGCCGCATGACAAAGTGCCGCCGGCGGCCGATGAAGGTGAGCCCTTCACCCTGCGTTTTGCGGTCGTGGCCGATCGCCACGGTGGCAAAGTCTTGTGGGGGAGTGCGCTGCTCAGCCTGGTCGTCGCCTACGGCATTTCTCTGCTCCAGGTAGAGAACCGCTTTATCGACTATTTTAAGGAAAGCACTGAGATTTATCAGGGCATGGAGCTGCTTGACGCACGACTCGGCGGCACCATACCCCTGGACATTATTATCACCGCTCCCGATCAATCCGCACCCCTCCCTGGATTGGAGATGCCCAGTGGTGCTGCAGCGCCGGGAACTGCCGAGCCGCTTGCCGAGGACGACCCCTTTGCGGATGACGTAGATGACTTCTCGGCCACGAGCGGCTTATCTGGCGCCGAGCTTTCAAAGGATGTTACGCAGGTTTCTCTTGCCGAGGACCCGTTCGCTGACGACGCGGGTTTTACGGACGAATCATATGGGGGTGATCCCTTTGCTGGTGATGGCGATGACTTTGGCGATGATTTTGGTTTCGCGGGGGACGGCGATGAGAGCGCAAGCAGCGAGCCAGGGTTCTGGTTCAGCTTCGAGGGTATGCGTCTTATAGATCGGCTGCATGCAGATGTTGACGCGTATGCGGTGACCGGGAAGGTGCAGTCGCTGTCGACCACCTTTGAATTGTTTCGGCAACTGCTGGGAGATGACATTGGCGGCGTAGAACTGGCGCTGGCCCAGAATGCACTCCCGGATGATATTGCCGGGCTTCTGGTTGCGCCTTATTTTGACGCGACTCGCGAGGAGGCGAGAATCACTGTGCGCGTCAAAGAAACCAGTCGCGATCTGCAGCGCGCACAGTTTCTCCGCGAGCTGAAGGTATCGTTGGAGGAAGTCGGTGGTCTGGCGGAGGGGCAGCTGCGATTTACGGGCATGCTGGTGATGTACAACAATGTGCTGCAAAGCCTGTTTGCCTCTCAGATTCTTACGCTCGGTGCGGTCTTTGGCGTGATCACCGTGATGTTCTGGATTCTTTTCCGCTCTCTAGCGCTGGCGCTTATCGCATTGGCGCCGAATCTATTGGCGGCGGGTCTGGTGCTCGGCATTATGGGGCTGGTGGGTATTCCGCTGGACATCATGACCATCACCATCGCAGCAATTGTGGTGGGTATCGGTGTCGATAACTGCATTCACTATGTGCATCGTTTTAAGCGTGAGTTTCCCGTCGACCGGAATTATCTGGCGACGATGTATCGCTGTCATCGCAGTATCGGACGGGCCATGTACTACACCACGCTCACGCTCGTGATTGGCTTCAGCACGCTTACGCTGTCGAACTTCAATCCCAGCCTGTATTTCGGCGTGTTAACGGTGATTGCGATGACCGCGGCGGTAGTCGGAGCATTGCTGTTGCTGCCCAGACTGATTCTTCTGGTCAAGCCTCTGGGGCCTGAATCATGAGCGAGCTTCCGTTGTTTCCGCTGTCAGCGACGCTGCTCCCGTATGGTCGTATGCCGCTGCAGATTTTTGAGCAGCGTTACCTGGAGTTGGTAAAGTCCTCCATGCGCAGCGGAGAACCGTTCGGCATCGTGCACATTGAGCGCGGCGCCGAAATAGGCCCGGACGGCCTGCCGGAGCTCGCGCCCGTTGGCGCCATTGCGACTATCGTTGACTGGAATCAATTAGAGAACGGTTTGCTCGGAATCACTGTAGAAGGCGGGCAGCGATTCAAGCTGCAGGAGCACTGGCGAGAGGAGAGCGGACTGGTGCGCGCCGAAGTAGACATGCTGTCTCCTTTGGAGAACGTGCCTATGCTGGACAGCTGGGAGCCGTTGCGCGCTGTTCTGCAAGGCCTTGAGGCACATCCGCATGTGCAAAGTATCGGTCTTCCCGTCGACTTTGACGATGCTTGGCAAGTCGGTTTCAGTCTTGTGCAGCTGTTGCCGCTGGAGGAGAGTCTGAAAGTAGAGCTGCTGTCGCTCGACAAAGTAGACGAACTCATGCGTGAGCTGGATCTGTTGCTCAATTCACTGAGTGGTGAATAGGCGCTGTGTATCCGCCATCCCGAGAACATCCCGGCACCGTCCAGTTACTATCCCGACACTATTCCGTTATCAGTGCACCACCCGCAAGGGGCCAACCACCGAGATCTCGCCAGCGATTGACGATGCCGCAGAACAGCACTGCCGTGCGTTCTGCGTCGTAGGCCGCCGAATGTGCCTGTGCATTGTCGAACTCCATACCCGCTTGCTGGCAGCTTTTTGCGAGCACGGTTTGCCCATATGCCAGGCCGGCCAGAGTTGCAGTGTCAAAGTGCGAAAAGGGATGAAAAGGGTTGCGCTTGATCTCGCAGCGCTCTACGGCGGCATTCAGGAAGCCGGCGTCAAAGTGTGCATTGTGCCCCACCAGAATCGCGCGGTTGCAGCCCTGGTCCCGAATCTCTTTGCGCACAATCTGCAATAGCGCGCCGAGGGCATCCTGCTCAGTTTGCGCCTCGCGAAACGGGTGGTAAGGATCAATGCCGGTGAAATCTAGCGCTGACTGTTCTATGTTGGCGCCCTCAAAGGGCGCGACGATGTAGCTGTGTGTCTCGTGTACGGACAGGTGGCCGCTGTCATCCATGCGCACAATGCTCGCCGCCAGCTCCAGAATCGCGTCGGTAGAACTCGAAAATCCACCGGTTTCCATATCGACGATAACCGGCAGAAATCCGCGAAAGCGGTCTTTAATTGTCATTGGCGTCAGCTTATGTCCGCGTTAACGACTTGCCAGCGCAGCGTTTCGCCGGCTCGCAAGGGAATCATCTGCGTGTCACCCAAAGGCAGTGCCGCGGGCGCCTGCCACTGTACCTTGCGCAGTCTGATCGTGTCCTGATTCACCGGCAGGGCATAAAAGTCCGGCCCACGCTGCGACGCAAAATCCTGCAACTTATCGAGCGCCTGCATTTCTTCGAACACTTCGGCGTAGAGTTCGAGCGAGGCGTGCGCGGTATACACACCGGCGCAGCCGCAGGCGCTTTCTTTCGCTTCCTGTTCATGCGGTGCCGAGTCTGTCCCGAGGAAGAAACTGCGATCCTCACCGGTTGCCGCGACACGCAGCGCTTCCTGATGACGGCGGCGCTTCAGTATGGGTAGGCAGTAGTAATGTGGCTTGATGCCCCCAACGAGCATGTCGTTGCGGTTGAGCAGCAAGTGATGAGCAGTAATTGTCGCAGCGACGTGCGGACCACAGGTGCTCACGAACTCTACGGCATCGGCGGTAGTGATGTGTTCAAACACAATGCGTAGCGCGGGGAAGCGTTTCACGATGGGTGCCAGATGCTTGTCGATAAACGCGGCCTCACGATCAAAAATATCGACAGACGCATCGGTGACCTCACCGTGAACCAGCAGCGGCAAATCAACCTCCTGCATGCATTCGAGCACCGGATAGAGGGCCTCGAGGGAATTCACGCCGGCTGCGGAGTTTGTCGTGGCACCGGCCGGATACAGTTTTACGCCCGCTAGCCAGTCCGTCGCTGCGGCCTCGCGAATGTCTTCTGTACGTGTGCTATCGGTCAGATAGAGCGTCATCAGCGGATCAAACTGCCTTTGCGCTCCGAGCATGGCGCGCAAAATACGCTGACGATACTCGGCCGCCAGCCTGACAGTCGTTACCGGGGGTACCAGATTGGGCATGACGATCACGCGCCCCATGTACCGGGCCATGTCGGCGCAGGTTTGTTGCAGTGCCGCTCCGTCGCGCAGATGACTGTGCCAGTCATCGGGACGGAAGAGGGTCAGCGTATCCACAAATAAGTCACCGCTGGAGAGAGCGGGTGATGCTACCGCAAAGGTGGATGTGACAAAACAGTCGCATATGTGCTGGGGACCCGTGCACCGCGATGGGCGGAACGGTAGACTGACGTCTTTTTTTGGGGCCATCTATGTCTGACGTCAATAAAGTAGTGCTCGCTTATTCGGGCGGACTCGACACCTCGGTTATCGTGCGCTGGCTGCAGGACAGCTACAACTGCGAGGTTGTGACCTTCACGGCTGATATCGGTCAGGGTGAGGAAGTGGAGCCCGCTCGCGCCAAGGCCGAGGCGCTTGGTGTCAAGGAAATCTACATCGAGGACCTGCGCGAGGAATTCGTGCGCGAGTATGTGTATCCCATGTTTCGTGCAAATACGGTGTACGAGGGTGAGTATCTGCTGGGGACCTCTATTGCGCGCCCACTGATTGCCAAGCGATTGGTTGATATTGCAACGGAAACCGGCGCAGATGCGATCTCGCATGGAGCGACCGGTAAGGGCAATGACCAGGTACGCTTCGAACTCGGTGCCTACGCGCTTAAACCGGGCGTGCGCGTCATCGCACCCTGGCGTGAATGGGATCTGACGTCACGCGAGACGCTGATGGCGTATTGCGAGGAACGCGATATTCCCGTGGACTTCGCCTCCGCGGGCAAAAAGTCGCCTTACTCAATGGACGCCAACCTTCTACACATTTCCTATGAAGGCGGCGTGTTGGAAGATCCCTGGGTCGAGGCAGAGGAGTCCATGTGGCGCTGGAGCGTGAGCCCGGAGGCAGCGCCGGATGTGGCGACGGAGATTGAGCTGCAGTTTGAGCGTGGTGACATTGTTGGGATAGACGGCGTTGCGATGTCGCCGGCTACGGTGCTCGAGACGCTCAACCGTATCGGCGGGGCTAATGGCATCGGGCGCGACGACATCGTGGAGAACCGCTATGTCGGTATGAAGTCTCGCGGCTGCTACGAAACCCCCGGCGGTACCATCATGCTGCGCGCCCATCGCGCCATGGAGTCCCTGACCCTCGATCGCGAGGTCGCGCATCTCAAAGATGAATTGATGCCACGCTATGCGAAGCTGATTTATAACGGTTACTGGTGGTCGCCGGAGCGGTTGATGCTGCAGGCGGCTATCGATCAGTCTCAGGGCTCGGTCAATGGCACCGTGCGACTGAAACTTTATAAGGGCGGCGTTGCGGTACTCGGACGTCGCTCTGACGACAGTCTGTTCGATGAAAGCATTGCCACTTTCGAGGATGATTCCGGGGCCTATGATCAGGCTGACGCTGAGGGCTTTATCAAGCTCAATGCGCTGCGCTTGCGTATTGCTGCCGGAAAAGGCCGCACGCTTGGTGATCAAATGCGGTGAGCACAGCGATAGGCGATGGGGAGGACACGGCCAAGGCACCCGATTACGATTTGGTGATCGTCGGCGCGGGTTTATCGGGTATTGGCGCGGCGTGTCACCTGCGACGTGCGCATCCTCAGCGCAGCGTAGCTATTCTGGAGTCGCGGGAACGGAGCGGCGGTACCTGGGATCTCTTTCGCTATCCCGGGGTTCGCTCCGACAGTGATATGCACACCCTTGGCTACAGCTTTAAACCCTGGGAAGAGGCAAAATCCATTGCCGACGGGCCGTCCATTTTGCGGTACTTGCGTGCTACCGCCCGGGAGTTTGGCGTCGAGTCGTGGATTCAGTATCAGCAGGCCGTGCGGTCCGCGAACTGGAGCCGTCGTTTGCAATGTTGGGAACTGACGATTGATGATGGGGCCACCGGGGAGCGGCGTTTGCTCAGCTGTCGCTTTCTGTTTATGTGTGCCGGCTACTACAGCTATGCGCAGGGCCATCAGCCCGAGTTTCCCGGGCGTGCCGATTTTGGCGGCGATTTTGTACATCCGCAGTTCTGGCCGGAAAATCTGGATTATGCGGGCAAGCGCGTCGTTGTCATTGGCTCCGGCGCAACTGCGGTAACCCTGGTGCCCGCGATGGCAGAGCAGGCAGCAGAGGTGGTTATGCTCCAGCGCTCACCCACCTGGGTAGTGTCACGTCCCTCCACCGACGGGTTTGCCAATGCGCTGCACTCGCTCTTGCCAGTCAAATGGGCCTACGCCATTACACGCTGGAAAAATACGCGCTTGCAACACTGGGTTTACCGGCAGACGCGCAAACGACCGGAAAAAATGCGCGAGATGCTGCTTGACAAAACGGCCAAGGAACTGGGCGCAGGTGCTGAGCTTGCTGACTTTACCCCGCGCTACAATCCCTGGGACCAGCGTCTCTGTCTGGTGCCGGACAGCGACTTGTTTGAATCACTTAAAGGTGGCAAAGCGCGAGTCGTCACTGCGGAAATTGACCGCCTCACCCCCGATGGCATCCGTCTGACATGCGGCAAAACGCTGGGCGCCGACATTATCGTGTCTGCGACGGGACTGGAACTACAGCTAATGGGGGGTATGACAACCAGCATCGACGGGGAGGCGTTTGATTACGCCGGGAGTTGGACCTATCGCGGGATGATGTGCACGGGATTACCTAACCTTGTTTCCATTTTTGGTTACATCAACGCGTCCTGGACATTGCGCTCGGACCTGGTCGCCGATTGGGTTTGCAGGCTCCTCATGCACATGGATGCGAACGGCATGACGGTAGTTCGGCCAGAGCTGGAAGAGGGGAAGCCGCCGATGCAGCCGCGGCCCTGGATAGATGATTTCTCAGCGGGCTATATGAGTCGAATGATGCATCGCTTTCCGATACAGGGCGATCGGGACCCCTGGATGAATTCGCAGGAGTATTTACTGGAGCGGAAGCAGTTTTCTACGATGGATTTTAACGAGTCGGCCTTGCGGTACACCGGGGCTGATTGTCTGACCGAGATTCTGGCTAAGGCTCGTGACGATAGAGTGATCGCTTAAATTAGAGCAGGTGATCAATAAAATTCATTTTATCGATCAAGCGAAGATCGGTATGATCCAGCATCAGCGCGAGTCTGGCGTTGTTGGATACAGCTTGCTTGTTGCAAACAGCTCGTTGCAAGTGCCCACTATTTTTCTTTGCGAGCCTTGGTGATTCTTAGGATCAATGCCAGCGCGCCGCAAACCTTTAGTTAACAGGAGTTTGATGCTGTGATTAGTAAAGTACCTCAGGTTACGTTCAAAACCCGTGTCCGCGACGAATCTGTCGGTGGCGACAACCCCTACACGTGGCAGGACACCACCACCGATGACATTTTTGCGGGCAAAAAAGTTGTCGTATTCTCGCTGCCGGGCGCGTTCACTCCGACCTGCTCGTCGAATCACCTGCCTCGCTATGACGAACTTTTTGAAGAGTTCCAGGCGCAAGGCGTGGACACTATTGTTTGCGTATCTGTGAACGATGCGTTTGTGATGTTCAAGTGGGGCAAAGAGCAGGGCAACAAGAATATTTTCCTGCTGCCAGACGGCAACGGCGAGTTCACCCGCAAGATGGGCATGCTGGTCGACAAGTCAAACCTCGGTTTTGGTATGCGCTCCTGGCGTTACTCTATGCTCGTCAGCGACGGCAGCATAGAGAAGGTATTCGCTGAGTCTGATTTTGGCGACAACTGCCCTACCGACCCCTTTGAAGTCTCGGATGCGGACACCATGCTTGCCTACCTCAAGGGCACTGAGTCCGCTGGCGTGTCTGAGCCAAGCAAGGCCTTTGTTGGTTGAAGACCGCAACCTAAGCGAAAAAAAGCCGCAGTGTGAAGGCACTGCGGCTTTTTTTTACGTCGTCAGAGCGACGGACATCGCGCATCAGCGTTTCGCTCGTTTTTAGTCACGGCTAGCTAGCACGCGCAGGCGGCGCGCGAAAGCTGAGGTAGCTCAACATGCCGATTTTGTCGTTGCGAATTACACGCTCCTGCTGTGTTCGCGTGACGGCCGAGGTTTGCGGGCACCCAGCGTAAACACCTTACAATGCCTTATGCTGAGATGGTGATTAAGAAAGAGCACATTGAGCTTCCCGGGGCGCAGCTGGATTTCCTCCCGCAACCCGATTTGGGGCAACCCGCCAGCAGCCTTTTTGACGCTTTAAGGCGCGACATCGAATGGCGGAGCGAATCCATAACGCTGTTTGGCAAGACTATGCCCCAGCCCAGACTGATCGCCTGGTACGGCGATGCGGATGCGCATTATGGGTATTCGGGTAAGCGGTTGGCGCCACAGGCCTGGACTGAGGCGCTACTGGCGGTGCGAGCGCGTCTGGAGGGGTTTGCAGGGACTGAATTCAATAGTGTGCTGGCTAACTTGTATCGCAATGAACAGGACAGCATGGGTCTGCATGCGGATGACGAGCCCGAACTCGGGTCACGTCCGGTTATTGCTTCGCTGAGTTTAGGTGAGACGCGTACTTTCAGGCTGAAGCATCGCACGCGGCGGGATATCAAGCCGCTCAAACTCGAATTGCCCTCGGGCAGCGTGCTGATTATGCGTGGCGATACTCAACAGCACTGGAAACACGAAATCCCCAAATCCCGAACACCCTGCGGTCCACGCATTAACCTGACCTTCCGGCTAGTGCGACGCGGGATGGCTTGAGTGGCAGAGACTGTCGCTCGGGTGTTGCCTGACGCGAGTATAATCATCGTATGACAACTTCTGATAAAAACAATGTAACCGACGCAGGCAGCAATGGATTGCCCTTGGAGCGCGCTGGACGGACCGGGGTCGTAGCGCATACTTCCGTGCGGCCGGTGCAAACCCTCGACCTGCTTACGCAGCGCGAAATGGCCAGCCTGGCCACTACCGACGCGGCGGTGCACGAGCTGTTCAAGCGCTGCGCCCTGGCCATACTCAACACTGATGGCTTTAGTGACGATGCGCGTGAGGTCTACGAGGCCTACGCTGACTTTGATTTGCAGGTGATACCCGAAGCGCGTGGTCTCAAGCTCGAGCTCATGAATGCCCCTGCGGAAGCCTTTGTTGATGGCCAGATGATTCAGGGCATCCGTCATCATCTGTTTTCAGCGCTTCGCGACATTGTGTTTACCGAACACAAACTGGCGGACCAGCAGAATTTTGACATGGGTTCGAGCGACGGCATCACTGACGCAGTTTTTCGTATCCTGCGTAACGCGGACGTGGTGCGCAGCCATCAGGAACCTCGACTGGTCGTATGCTGGGGAGGGCACTCCATCTCCCGCGAGGAGTACGACTACTGCAAAACCGTGGGTTATTCGCTCGGTCTGCGCGGCTTTGATATTTGCACCGGATGTGGCGCTGGCGCTATGAAGGGCCCTATGAAAGGCGCCGCGATTGCGCATGCGAAGCAGCTGAATAAGGACAGCCGCTTCGTAGGTGTGTCCGAGCCAGGAATTATCGCGGCGGAATCGCCAAACGCCATTGTCAACGAGCTGGTTATTCTTCCGGACATTGAGAAGCGTCTAGAAGCGTTTGTACGTGTTGCACACGGGATTATTGTGTTCCCGGGCGGCGTGGGTACCGCTGAAGAGATTCTGTTTCTACTCGGCATCAAACTGCACCCGGACAACGCGGACGTGGAACTGCCGCTTATCTTTACCGGGCCGAGCACATCCTCGGGCTATTTTGAGCAGATTGACCGGTTTTTGCGTAGCTGCCTTGGGGACGATGTGTCCGAGCACTACCAGATTATAAACGGCGACGCGCCGACCGTTGCGCGAGCGATGAAGAAGGGTGTCAAGGGTGTGCGACGCGAGCGTATTGAACACAGTGAATCGTTCAGCTATAGCTGGAATTTACATATTTCTAAGGAGTTGCAACAACCCTTTATACCCACGCACGAGAACATGGCCGGACTTGCGCTGCACCGCCAACAACCCAGGCATCAGTTAATTGCTGAATTGCGACGCGCTTTTTCGGGCATTGTGGCAGGCAACGTCAAAGATTTTGGCGTGCGCGCTGTGGAAGAAAAGGGCCCCTACCAGCTGTCGGGTGAGGGCGATGTGGTCGACGGTCTGGCCGATCTGCTCGACGGCTTTGTGCGCGATGGAAGAATGAAAATTGATGCGAACAGCTACACGCCGTGCTTCGAGTTGGCGCCGTAGCCGCGCTCGGACCCCTGTGTCTTGTGAGTGTGCGGCGCCTGGTGCCTCGTGGCTGTCATGTCTGATAAAAATGGAGCCATCGATTGGCTCCCTGGTTTAAAAAGGAGAGATAACTGATGCCAAGCTATATGGCGTTTTGTGAGGATGGGCCCAACGGTTCGGCATTGCGTGAGGAGCATATGGCCGCGCATCTCAGCCACGTTGAGACCGTACTGGATCAGATACAGGTTGCCGGCCCTATGCGTGAAGATGATGGGGCGATGGTGAGCTCCAGCTGTTTTATTTTCAAGGCTGATACTCTGGCAGATGCGCAAGCGCTGCTCGCGGCTGATCCCTACCATGTTGCAGGTATCTACCGCTCTGTGCGTTGGTTCGACTTCGTTCCTGCCGCGGGCGTCTGGGTCGGCGGAAAAAGCTGGACCTGAGCCTGCGACGCTCTTCATTGTCGTTCTAAATTGTCGTTCCACATTTTAGCGCTGCCTGCGCTAAGCTCCATCTTCGCTTTTGGGCTACTCGAGAGGAACTCATCCATGAGACTCGCTGTATCGGCTTTTTTGCTTGCGTTTGCAGGCTTTTTTACTTTTCTTCAAGCAGGGGCGCAGGACGCGAACCCGTTTGACGTTGCGGTGGTTACTGATTTTGATGAGCCGTGGTCGCTGGCGGTGATGCCCGACGATCGGCTTCTTGTGACCGAGACCAAGGGCAATCTCTATATTGTTACCCCGGAGGGCGGCAAGTCCTTTGCGGTGGGCGGCGTCCCCGATGTGGATTACGGCGGACAAGGCGGCCTGGGTGACGTGGCGCTGCACCCGGACTTCGGTACCAACGGCGTTATCTATCTCAGCTACGCGGAAGCTGGCAGTGGGGGAACGCGTGGCGCGGCGATTATGCGCGCAGTGCTGGATGAGAATAGCGGACGGCCGCGGCTGCGAGAGCAAAGCGTTGTCTGGCGTCAGTATCCGAAGATGCTGGGGCGCGGTCACTACGGTCATCGCATGATGTTCGATGACGAGGGCTATCTCTGGGTGACCTCGGGTGATCGGCAGAAGTTCACACCTGCGCAGGATATGCAGTCGAACGTGGGCAAGATTTTGCGCCTCAATGATGATGGCAGCGTGCCGAAAGACAACCCTTTTGTGGACTACGACTCAGAGGATGCCTTTGTCGATGATGGCGGTGTGTATGCACAGGTCTGGTCTATGGGGCATCGCAACCCTTACGGCCTTGCCAAAGATGCTGACGGAAGGCTCTGGGAGATCGAAATGGGCCCTGCCGGTGGCGACGAAATGAACCTGATCAAGCGTGGCTCCAACTATGGTTACCCGCTTGTTTCCAACGGCGAGCACTACGATGGTCGTCCTATTCCCAACCACGACACTCGGCCAGAATTCGAAGCTCCTGCGACGTGGTGGACGCCGGTTATTTCTCCTGGTGATTTGCTGGTGTACGACGGGAAAGCCTTTGCCGACTGGCGTGGCAACGCACTGATAGCTGGTTTGTCTTCCCAGGCGATCATCCGCGTTGTAATGAAAGATGACGGCTCTGCAGCAGAGGCTGAACGCTACGACATGGGCGCGCGTATTCGCAGCATTGAAGAGGCTTCGGATGGCGCCTTGTGGGTGCTGGAAGATGAGTACGGGTCAAGCAGGGGGCGCCTGCTGAGGCTGACGC
Source organism: Congregibacter sp. (assembly GCA_045105635.1). Classification (GTDB taxonomy): domain Bacteria; phylum Pseudomonadota; class Gammaproteobacteria; order Pseudomonadales; family Halieaceae; genus Congregibacter. Next base: position 6,678 of record JBGCDU010000003.1, on the reverse strand, counting down.
CCGTAGGAAATTGAGCGCGGACGATGCCTGTTGAGGTCCAGGTCCTTGGATTTGCCGCGTTGCTGCAGTACGTGCAGTTTGTATTGATGGCTGTGCCGGTAAATCTGCAACTGGGTCCGCGTTACACCGCGGGGCCGCGTGACGAGCAAAGGCTGCCCGCCGGCGTTGGTGGGCGTCTGCACCGGGCGCTCGCCAATCATTCGGAAAACCTGATCCTCTTTGCCATCGCAGTAATTGTGGTGGTGCTGGGTGAGGCGTCTTCGCCGATGACCGAAAAGGCCGCCTGGGTCTATTTGATAGCTCGAGTTGTCTACGTGCCGGCCTATGCATCCGGGATCTACATGCTGCGCTCCTTGGTATTCACCGTGGGCTTTTCTGCCACGTTGTATATGCTGGTGTCGGCACTTTTTTGGTGATTTGGGAGCCGCGATAGCGGTGAGAGCTAGTGTAGCTGTTCCAGGAGTTTGAGGGTCTGATGCCGGTGATAAGAGTGAGGTGTGTAGCGCCAAGCCTGCGGTTGAACGCGGTGTTTGGTGTAGCTCTGGCGTATGCCCTGGCGCTGATGGCATTGCCTTTGCATTCGACACAGGCCGCTCAGGGTGATGTTGTGCCGGGTAGCGATGACGTGGCTCTGCGCTCGGGATTTTTGCAAGTTCCCGGCGGACCCTTGTGGTACGAGATTGCTGGCGGGCAGGGGCCGACAGCGGGCATCCCCTTGCTCACCTTGCACGGGGGGCCCGGCGGCACGTCCTGCGGACTGCAGCTGCTTTATCCGCTGAGTGACGAGCGTCCGGTAATTCGCTATGACCAGCTGGGAACCGGCCGCTCAGGGCGTCCCAACGACGCCAGCCTGTGGCAGCGTGATCGCTTTGTAGAGGCGCTGCATACCTTGCGCAAAGAGCTTGGTCTCGATCGGCTGCATCTGCAGGGACATAGCTGGGGTGGGTCATTGGCAGCTTACTACGCGCTGGAGAAAGGCACTGAGGGCATTGTCTCACTGACGCTGTCGTCGCCGCTGATCAGCACGCCGCTGTGGATTCGCGATGCGAATGCCTTGCGCGCGACGCTGGATGTCGAGGTGCAGGCGGTACTCGACAAACATGAGGCCCAAGGCAGCACAGATCACCCCGATTACCTTGCGGCTACAGAGGTGTTTTACGACGAGTTTCTCTCGCGTGGCGAGCCTGTAGAGAAGGTCACTTGCGATGACGCACCCAGGAATTCTCTTATTTACAATCAGATGTGGGGTCCCACGGAATTTTACGCCACCGGCAGTTTGGGCGATTTTGATCTAAGCGGACGCCTTGGTGACATCGATATCCCTACGCTGTTTATTACTGGCGAGTTCGATGAGGCACGACCAAATACGGTAAAGGCTTTTGCGGATGCCGTACCCGGATCGCGCTTTGTGGTGATTCCCGGTGTAGGGCATTCGTCTCTCAGTCGTGAGCCTGTGTTTTACCGCGATACGCTGCGGCAGTTTTTGCGTGACGCCGAGAGAGCCTCAGTATTGCCTTAATCCGTATGGCCGTTATTAGTGTTGCCTTGGTCACTGCGGCTTTTAGCGGAAACTCCTCGGTTTAAGACGCAGTTCGCCCAGCGCATCGCTGTGGTCGTAAAGCGCGCCTGCTACCACGTGAGTCACGTTATCGCGCTTTTGCAGCGTACCTTTAATCACCAGTAAGCGTCCTTTCATTAGCGCCACACGGAAGTGTTGTTGTACCGATGGCCAGACCACCACGTTGTTGTTTCCAGTTTCGTCCTCTAGGGTCAAAAACAGTACGCCTGATGCTGTGCCGGGTCTTTGGCGGCATGTAACCAGCCCGGCAATGCGTACAAAACGTCCATCTCCGAGTTGCTGTAAATCCAGCTGGCTTTTACAGCGATCAAAAGGCGGGCGATCGCGTAGCAAGGCCAGAGGATGCGCACGCAAACTCAGCCCCACGCTGCCATAGTCGGCATGCACAGCTTCGGCGACAGAGGGCGCGTCGAGAACAATATCGTCGTTAAGCGCGCTTGAGTCCGCATCATCTTCATGTGCCAGCAGCGGTCGTTCGGGCTGCATAGCCATTACCTGCCAGCGCGCCTGGTGGCGGTGTCCACTGAGACTGGCCAATGCATCTGCGTCTACCAGGGCCTCCATGTCACGGCGATTGAGTACGGCGCGTTTGCGCAGATCAGAAATCTGTTTGAAGGGCGAAGCTGCCCGTGCCTGCATAAGCCGCTCGACGGCATCCCGCGATAGCCCTTTGAGCAGACGTAGGCCGAGGCGGATCGGAGCCTTGGCTCCACGGGTGCCGTCGTCCAATAATTGGTGATCCCAGTCACTGTGATTGACGTCGGCAGGCAGCACGTTAACGCCGTGTCTGCGCGCATCCTGTATGAGTTGCGAGGGCGTGTAAAAGCCCATGGGCTGACTGTTGAGCAGGCCCACGTAAAACGCCGCCGGGTGATGGCATTTGAGCCAGGCTGACACGTAGGCTAATAGTGCAAAGCTGGCAGAATGAGATTCCGGAAAGCCATAACCACCAAAGCCCTTGATTTGATCGAAGAGCCTGCGTGCGTAATCCTCGCTATAGCCGCGAGACAGCATGCCCTCGGTAAGCTTCTGTTCAAAGGTCAGCAGTTTGCTGTTGCGCCCCCAGTTAGTAATCGCGCGGCGTAGCTGATCGGCTTCGCCGCCGGTAAACCCTGCGGCAACCATAGCCAGGCGAATCACCTGCTCCTGAAAAATGGGTACGCCCAGAGTGCTTTGGAGCACGTTTTTGACCGCATCGTCGGGGTAGCTGACGGCTTCGAGTCCCTGCCTGCGACGCAAATACGGGTGCACCATATCTCCCTGAATAGGCCCAGGGCGAACAATAGCGATCTCGATCACCAGATCGTAAAAGCATGCGGGTTTGAGGCGTGGGAGCATGGTCATCTGCGCGCGGGATTCGATCTGGAATACACCGATGGAGTCGGCTTGTTGCAGCATGCGATAGGTCGCCGCGTCCTCCGTGGGAATATCCTGCAGGCAGGTGATGCTCGGGTCGTACCGATGCACCAGTTGCAGCGATTTGCGAATTGCCGAGAGCATGCCCAGTGCCAGCACATCAACTTTGAGGAGGCCCAGCGCTTCGATGTCTTCTTTGTCCCACTGAATGACCGTGCGGTTGGCCATGCTCGCATTCTCTACCGGTACCAGCTGGGATATAGGTCCGCGAGAAATTACGAAACCGCCGACGTGTTGTGAGAGGTGCCGGGGGAATCCCATAATCTCCTGGACCAGGCGGTAAAACAGTTCGGCAGTGCTGATCTGACCGTTCTTTTGTTCTGTATCCAGGCCGTGCTCTGCAAAGCGTGCCTCCAGATCGCGCTGTTTGTCCCACCAGGCCAGGGATTTGGCGAGGTCGTTGACAAAGATCGGGTCCAGTCCCAGTGCTTTGCCGACATCGCGTACCGCACTGCGCGCGCGATAGGTGATGACCGTAGCGGCCAGTGCAGCGCGGCGCCGGGTGTATTTTTGGTAGATGTACTGTATGACCTCCTCACGACGCTCGTGCTCAAAGTCCACGTCGATATCTGGTGCCTCGTCGCGCTCGCGGGAAATAAAGCGTTCGAAGAGCAGGGAGACTTTCTCGGGAGATACCTCCGTGATGTGCAGACAGTAGCAGACCACGGAGTTAGCGGCAGAGCCGCGACCCTGGCAGAGAATGCTGCGCTCCCGGGCGAAGCGCACCAAGTCGTGTACGGTCAGAAAGTAATACTCGTAGTCCAGTTCTGCGATCAATGCGAGCTCTGTCTCTATGCGCTCACGCACAGGTTTTGGCGTACCGTTTGGCCAGCGCTGGCTGGCTCCTTGCCAGGTGAGCTCACGAAGATACTCGCGCGCCGTATGCCCCGCGGGTACTACTTCCTCCGGGTATTCGTAGCGCAATTCATCCAGGCTGAACTGGCACTGGCGGGCAATGCGCTGGGTCTGGGCAAGCAACTCTTTGGGATAAAACCGAGACAGCTGACTCAGGCTGCGCAGATGCTGTTGCGCATTGGGCAAGCGCCGACGGCCGAGTTCCTCGATGCTGCAGTTGTGGTGCAGTGCAGTCATGACATCGTGCAGCGGTTTGCGTGTGGCGCAGTGCATGCGTACATCCCCACACGCCACTAGCGGCAGCGCAAGCAGGCTCCCGAGGTCGCGTAGTTGCTGATAGCGGCGGATCTCGTCATTCCCGAGCAAATAATGCACACCAATCCATATCCGATCGCGGCAAAGCCGCGCGAGCTGTCTGCCGTAGCTGCAATTGCTGTCGGAGTTATCTGTGGGTAACCAGATCAGCAGGCAGCGCTTTAGATGAAAGATCACGTCGCGCAGCGCGAGCTGGTACTCGCCTTTTGGGCTGCGGCGACGGCCCATGCTGATAAGACCCGATAGCTCAGCGTAGGCGGCACGCGTGGGAGCTATGGCGATAAGACGCACACCCTCCGTAAGGGTGAATTCACTGCCAATTAGCAGTTGGATGCCGTACTCCTTGGCGGCAACGTGGGCTTTTACCACTCCTGCGAGCGAGCATTCATCGGTGATGCTGATACCCGCATACCCTTGCGCGGCGGCCTGCGCAACCAGCTCATCTGGACGCGAGGCGCTGCGCAGGAAACTGTAGCAGGAGAGGCAATGAAGCTCGGTGTAATGAATGGAGTGGGGCATTGGGCTGAGCAGGTGCTGCTGATGCTATTGGCTGTCGACAGGGCTGACGACGCCCATCGCACCGCGACCCAATACATGGGTGTAAATCTCTGTTGTTTTGACGTCGGAGTGGCCGAGTAGTTTTTGAATCGTGCGCAGGTCGTAGCCCTGCTGTAGTAGCTGCGTCGCGAAGCTATGCCTGAAAGTGTGGCAGCGGATAGGTTTGTTAATGCCAGTAGCCGACCGTGCCTTACCGATGGCTTTGCGTAGACAGGACTCATGTAAATGATGACGCCGCAGAACACCCGAGCGTGGATCGGCAGCAATACGTGTCGAAGGCAGCAGGAACTGCCAGCCGACCTCTTGTGCCGCAGATGGGTATTTACGCGCTAACGCATAGGGCAAATACACCTCACCAAAGCCGTCTTCCAAGTCACGCTGATGGAGCTTTTTTACCTGTTGAACCTGCTCTTTCAATTGCGCTTTAAGAGAGATAGGGAGTAGTGTCACCCGATCTTTATCTCCCTTGCCGGAACGTACAGTGACGGTGTTGAGTTCGAAATCCAGATCCTTTATGCGCAGACTGAGTAGCTCATTCAGTCGCAGTCCGGTGCCGTATAAAAGCCCCACCATCAGTTGATGCTTACCTTTTAGCTCCGCAAGAATTCGCATAACCTCGTTGTGTGTGAGAACTACCGGCAATCGACGCTTTGGGCTCGCCTTTCTGAATTCCAGGATCTCGAGCCTTACGCCCATGAACTTTACAAACAGATAGATAAGCGCGTTGAGCGCAATGCGTTGCGTTGCCGGTGAGCACTGGCGCTCGTTGCCCAGGTGACTTAGATATTGCTCCACATGCACAGCAGACAGTGTGCTGGGATGCTGCTTACCATGGAAAAATATAAATCGTCGTATCCAATGGATGTAGGTCTTTTCGGTCTTCCAGGCGTAGCCCGCGTCACGCATATGCCGGCGCAGCTGATGCATAAGGCGAACCGGCTCTTTCGGGATTGATGGGCGAACATCGTTCATTGCTGCAATAGAGGTGCTGTACATATATACAGTATAAATGAGTTCGCGATTTGTGACAGACCGTTTTTCAGCGGCGGCCGTGGTTGATGAGGGCGTTTTGAATATCTAAAGTATTGTTTTATATGGTTTTAATTGACGCATGGCTCTGGCCGGTTTTGACGAAACGCGTTTGATCGCTTGCTCGGTTAACAGCGCTTGCTAACGAAGCGCGTGGGTAATATGCTGATTCTATTGAGAAAATCGAAGGTATTAAGGGTTTGAGCGTGAAAATAAGCGGCGAAATGGTAGCTGAGTTGGGTGAGTTATTTAACTGTTAGGCCCACGAGTAATCTATGAATAGAAACTATGACATCGTTGATGGAATATATCTTGTGCAGGAAGGGTACGAACTTGATTTGCATAATAACTTCGACTTCACGAATCTAGATTATTCTGTCGCGCAGCGAAAACTCGTATTAGGTTGGCAACGCTCAAAAAGGAGATTGGGTCAGCTCAGATACTCCAAAGGCATTGGTCATTGAGTTCAAGGAAGTAAGTGAGTTTCGTTTCATGCCGCGGGATTCAGAAATGCCCTTTACCGAAGATGACTGTATTAACTCGTTTGGTTACTGGGTAGATGAAGATTGGGCTGGTGGTGTCATTATGGTCGAGCCAAATCAAACGGCTGAGCCGCAATGGCTTACAGCAATAGATTTTATGTCTGGTGCAGTTTTAGCTGTCCAGGCGGAAAGTGCCAGTGCTAAAGTCACGGCCTAACAAGTCAAAGCACGCGGACTTGGTAAAGCCGTCACCTTTTTCGCTTGCGCAAAAAAGCCGCCAACTTCACCAAGCCGGTGTTTGAGGCGTTAAGTAGCCTTGGTGAAGACGTTACTCATAGGCTGCTGCCTCCTATTCGCCTTATTTGCGACTATTTGGGCGCTAGGATGGGCAGGATGGATGGGAGATGATTTAGCTGTCATTCCTGCATTCAGCGAAGCAGCATT
>JBGCDU010000002.1:0-178387 GCA_045105635.1 Congregibacter sp. | reverse complement strand
CGCTGCAAATGAACCATACAAGTCAAGGCTGCAAGGGCGCTTCGCGCCGGGACGTCAAACCGCTGTGATCCTGTACCACTTTAGTTGACTCCAAATTGAGTCAATCTAAGGGGATAGCAGATGGGACAAACTCGGAAGCGCCAGTACGACCGATACACGCTAGAGTTCAAGCAAATCATTGTTAAGTTGGCGAACAACCCAACCGTTATGGCACGGGAGGTAGCCGACACATTAGGCCTCCACCCCGTCATGGTTTACCGATGGCAAATGGAGGATCGCAGAGGCGAACTCCGAGGTAATCCGTACGTGGATCAAAAAGAGCCCGCAAAGAAGACGCGGTCAACGCAACGCAAGACTGATCGTGAGAAAGCCTCAGAGAAGAAGCTGAAGGCCGCCGAGAAGCACATTCGAAAACTGGAGCGTGAGTTGGCGAACAGGGAGGACGAACTCGACCTCCTAAAAAAGGCCGAACGGTTCTTCGTAAGGACGAAGTAGCCGTCTTTGAACTTATCCAGAAGAGCCGATCCGGGCGCAATGTTCATCGTCTGTGCGCGCTCTATGGCGTTACCCGGGGCGGATTCTACGCCTGGCGCAAACGCACGATCAGTCCGCATCGCCAGCATGACCTGCGCCTCATGACTGCGATGCGCGAGCTACATCAGGGGTATCGCCGGGCCTATGGTGCGCCACGCATTCACTACGTACTGCGCTCGCAAGGCTTATCCTGCAGCGTTCGTCGTGTAGGGCGGCTTATGAAAGAGGCCGGCATCAAAGCCTCTACGACTGGTTTGTACTCTTGGCGACCCGGAGTCCAGCAGATGTACAGCTCGGCCGGAAACCAATTGGCACAGGCTGATGCTGCCTCAGCCTGTGGGCAGCAGTGGGTGGGAGACTTCACGCACATTCGTACGGCCAAAGGTTGGCTTTATCACGCGGTCGTTCTCGACTTGTTTAGCCGCAAGATAGTGGGTTGGTCATTTAGCCGACATCGAAATGCTGAACTCACCAAGAGCGCTCTCGAGATGGCGCTGCGCAATCAGCGCCCCCAGCCGGGGTGTCTGTTCCATTCCGATCAGGGCATTGAGTACGCGGCCTACGAGTATCGCGATGCGCTGGAAGCAGCAGGTATGCAGCGCAGTATGAGCCGCAAGGGAACGCCCCTGGATAATGCCGCCGTTGAGTCCTACTTCCACACGATGAAATCCGAGCTCGTCCATCAGAGGACGTTCAGCGATCAGATCGACGCCACGGCTCATGTCGTCACCTATATGGAGTTCTACAACCGAGAGCGACTACACACTTCGCTCAACTTCAAATCACCGACCGAATATGAAAAGCTGTACGCATGAAAAGTGTCAACGAAAGTGGAGCAGGATCACTTCGTTCCGGCTGCCGGTTACTGAGGCGTTATATGCCAGTAAACGCGAAGTCTAGCGCAGCAACTATTTCGTCGCGCATATGGCTTAGTGTCCCGATTGGCGTCCCAAGAATTTTTGTGGGGATGGATGCAATTTGCGGCACCAAAAGCAGCAACACTTGTCCTTCATAATCTATGCTAGGCGTGAGCCTCGAAAGTTTTTCGCTCTTGAATTCTGCCTCGCGTCCGAGTGGGACTACGATTCGCGTTGCTAAATCGGAAATGACGTCGCATTGTATATCTACGATAAGGGGGTAGGCTTTGCGAGTGTGTTTACTGGGGTTTTCATATACGTCGAACTGATGCATCAGAACTCTTGGTATTCTGCGCCGAAGCAACCGTTCTTTTGTACGAACTCGTTATAGGCTCTTATGGCCTTACCGTTCTCATTGCGCCACTTTTTTGCGCTGGCTAGTGCAAGTTTAGCTTGTAGTGCCTGTTCCAGCGTGGCGGAGAGGTTTATGTCCAGTGCTCGCGATTTACGTAGTAAATCACTGTTTACGCTGAGGTTTGTGGCCTTCTTGGGCGCACCTTTATCAAACAATGTGTCCATAAAATTCTCCGGCGAGGGCGCGTCGGATTATGCGCATAGCTATACGCATTGTAAAGCATATAACAAGGCCAAGCAGCGGGACGCGCTTACAGCGCGCCCTTATTGGCAGCGTTAACTGCCTGAGATTCCGAGTGCTTGCGTATAATTACAATGTAGTTATATTGTCTGTATGAGTGATCTGGCTTTCGAGTGGGACGGAAAGAAAAATATCTCTAACCAGAGGAAGCATGGTGTTTCCTTTGATGAAGCAAAAACAGCTTTTACAGATCAATTTGCGCGTCTAATTCCTGACCCTGATCACTCAGATGATGAAGATCGATTTGTTCTCGTGGGTACGAGCATCCATTCAAGGCTGCTCGTCGTCTGCCACTGTGTTCGGAAAGGCGAGACGATACGTATTATTTCAGCTCGAAAAGCTGACCGCCAAGAGCGCCGCAGTTATGAAGGTTACCGAAATGCGTAAAAGTTATGATTTTTCAAATTCTATTCCCAATCCATACGCTCAGAAGCTAAAAAAGCAGATTACCATTCGTCTAGACGAGGATACCGTGGAGTATTTCAAAGCCATGGCCGAAGAGAAGGGTATCCCTTACCAAAGTCTGATTAACCTGTATCTCCGAGATTGCGCTCAAGCGCATCGAGAGCTCAAGCTGCAATGGCAATAGCCTGTGCAGTTAACAATGCCGTGTTGCGGTCAACTTTCAGTTGCCACAAATGGCGGCGTTATGCGGCTAGCCCACTGTCATCGTAACCTGCTACGTTATGGGTTACACTGTGCCGCATGATCCGAAGCTTCAAGCACAAAGGGTTGCAGCGCTTCTTCGAAACTGGGAAGACATCCGGAATCCAATCAGCACACGCAAAGAAGCTCCGGCTGCTTCTGGGTAGGCTTCAAGTGTCCGCGGAAGTCGGCGATATGAACCTTCCAGGCTTGTACTTGCATCAACTAACGGGAAGGCAAAAGAACCGCTGGTCTGTTCGCGTAAGCGGGAATTGGCGAGTGACATTTCGTTTCGAGAAGCCTGATGCGATAGACGTCGATTATAAGGACTACCACTGATTATGAATATGCATAACCCCCCGCACCCTGGCGAAGTGCTTCGCGAGCTGTGCCTTGAGCCTCTCGATTTGACGATTACTGACGCGGCCGAAGCGCTCGGCGTAAGCCGAAAGACACTATCGGCAATTCTTAACGGTAGGGCTGGTATCAGCCCCGAAATGGCACTTCGTCTGTCTATCGCTTTCGACACAACGCCGGAGAGCTGGCTGCAGCAACAGACGCAATATGATTTATGGGTGGCTCGGCAGGGTGCTGCAGATATTGAGGTCCGGAAGCTGTATGCCGCATAACAAGGCCAAGCACCGGGACGCGCGTGAAAGTAGTTCATTACGCTGCAAAGACGATAAATACGATCTACTCCATAAAATGGGAGTCGATTCTTAGTGAACTAGTAATTACTTTTCTCCTCATCACTTTTTCCGCTATGGGGTACGCAGCTACCATCCCACTGATGTTTTACGGGTGTGGTTTAAGTGCTTTAGTAATCCTCGTGACTCTTGCTTATTCTGGCTTTACCCATCTTTACTATGAGCTGAGGTCTGAGCGTGATTCAACATAACAAGTGCAGCCAGTTTGGCGCTTCGCGCCGGGACGTCGTAACCGCTGCGCGGTTCCGCCGCCCCAGCTTGAAGCGTTACATGGCTAATCGGAGTGCATAAGTGAACTGGGATGCAATAGGAGCCATTGGTGAAATTATCGGTGCCTTGGCGGTTTTCATTACTCTCGTCTGTCTGGCACTGCAGATCCGACAGAACACGAGAGCTGTTAATTCCTCAGCATTAGATTCCACAGTCAACACTATCAGTATCGCCAGACAGTCGATCCTATGAAAATGATGAGGTCGCGAGGGTCTACATCAAGGGCTTAACCACACCAGAAGAACTGGATGATGTAGAGCGTCTGAAGTTCAGGCTTCTACTTCATAATCTGATGCTTTCGCAGTCGAACATATTTGCTCAAACCAAGTTCTCCGATCTTCCACTTTCAGAATGGCAAGCGCAATCAAATGTCATAAACCGAGTGATAGGCTCACCTGGCGTTATGTTTCCTACCTCTTAGCTTCGAATTGAATGTCTGTTATCATATATGATAACTTGCAGCGATGTCGTGGAAGGTTACATTTTTCAATCAGAAGGTAGAAGCTGAGGCTCTAGCCTTCCCGCCTGGGATTCTGGCCAACTTCGTGCATATCATTGAAATGATCGAAGAGTTGGGACCAGTGCTTGGTAAACCCCACACCGCTCCGATGGGGAATGGCCTCTTCGAGATCCGGGCGAAAGGTAAAGAGGGCATTGGAAGAGCTCTGTGCTGTGCGGTGAAAGGCCAGGAAATAGTGATCTTGCATGCCTTTATAAAGAAGACACAGCGAACGCCCAAGAAAGAGCTTGAGAAGGCGCGCCGCAGAATAAAGGAGATAGATTGATGGCTAGGCTAAATTTTAAAGGCTTTAAAGAAAAGGCTCTTGCGCGCACCGATGTCGCAGAAGAGTACGAACGTTTATCGCCTGCTTATGAGCTACGCCGTCAGCTTGTCACGCTTCGTCAAAAGGCGGGCCTTACTCAGGAAGAGACCGCAAATCTTCTCAACACTAAGAAAAGTAACATCTCTCGGCTCGAGAGTGTCACTTCATCCATCTCTCCCAAACTTTCTACCATCGCCGACTATGCAGAAGCTATGGGCTACGAAGTTAAAATAGATTTTGTACCATTGCATTCCCGGAAACATAACAAGAGCGTGCAGCGGACGGTTGAAAAGCGCCGCCGCTGACGTTGGCGTTAGGTGGCCGGCCATGCGCATATTCCGTGCCGCTTCTATGTCAGGTATTGCATTGGTCCTAACCTTCTTTGCCATCGTCTTTGCCAGCGAATCCTCTAGCGTGGAGTTTTCCTTGGATCTCGTTACGGGGATTGCAACAACCATCCCTTTTCTATGGGCGATGGGTGCGGGTTTTGCCGCATTGCTTTTGGTCCCGTTCGTTCCTTTACATGATCACACGAGTCCAGCTTTTTCGTTCGCAATCTTTGTGATCACAGGTTTTGTAATTCCTGCATACCTTAGCTATCGTGAGCTGTTGCTTGGAGTGCATGGTAATCCACCTCCTATCGATACTAAGCCAGCATCAGGGCTGCTGATGCAAATTGTTACCGGCGGAAGCCTTGGCGCAGTCAGCGCGGTAGCAGCATGGCTTTCTGTCCGAAGGTCCAGAGTAAGTAATGCCACCTAGTAAGGCCGTGAACAGCTGTTGGAGAGATGGTCATGATTAACAGCTTTCTGACACAGGTGGCCGACTTAATTTCACGCGAATGCTATGTGGTAGAAATGGGAATTTTTGCAGAGTGCGATCAATTAGTGCGAGACAATGTGCGCAGATATTTCGGGAATGCGTATGCGCAAGCTTGGTGGCGAATAGTGATACCGAGCAAGAGCACCAAATTCAAAGCTCTCTTCGGCTTGACGTCTGCCAGCGTCAGCCGCCGTTTCTGCCGACGTTGTGCGGCTCCCCGGAGGTCAGCGCATGAGTAAGCCGCAGTTCACAGCAGCCGAAAAGGACGTGATGGCGCAAAAGGTGAAGGTGTACTTTCGTGACAAGCTTGATCAGGAGATTGGTGGGTTCGATGCTGTGTTTCTTATCGATTTTTTTGCAGAGGAACTGGGAGCATACTTCTATAATCGTGGCTTACATGAGGCATACGCATTGTTTTCGAGCAAGGTCGACGAGCTATCTGACTCGATCTATGAGTTAGAGCAGCCCACCGAGTTCAGTAAGTAGATCTTATACAGTCCAGGATATCGTTGTGGTTGGAGATATTCTCAGCTATTGCGGTCGTTATCTCGCTAGTTTTTGTAGGACTTGAGATACGGAGCTGCCCGAGCGCTGCGCAAGTCGCAAAACTCAACTCTCGACCGGGGCAAACCTCGGCAGAACGGCACTAATACAAGGTCGCCAGGGATCGCGTACCTTGTATGCCAACGCGCGTCTCTTTTCCCGGGGTTAGGCATCAAGGAGAGTGATTTGAGTCGAAGATGTATTTCAAGCGGATCTGAATTTGAGACAACAATCGGTTACTCACGCGCCGTTGTGGACGGCGACTATGTATTTGTATCTGGCACCACAGGATATGACTACGGCACAATGTCAATTTCCAGCGACCCGGTAGAGCAAGCTGAGCAGTGTTTTAAGAACATCGAGAACGCACTCGATGAAGCAGGCAGCAGCATCGACAATATCGTAAGGATTCGTTACATCTACCCGGACAAGTCTGACTTCGCGCCCTGTTGGCCCGTGTTCAAAAGATACCTAAGCAATGCTAAACCTGCAGCCACAATGTTCGTGGCGGGCTTGCTCGATGACGCAATGAAGCTGGAAATAGAAGTAACGGCTAGGGTGCCTGCCTCACAAGCGCAATCAAAATTGCCCGCAAGCGGGTAGGGCATACCGCTTGACCACGCGCGGCTCGCGGCCTCCACTTCGAAGCGGACTGCGTATACAACGTCCTGAAGTAGTGATGCTTTTGAGGCCGCGTGCTAGGCTCATGAGCTATGCAAAATCTGACACCTAAACAACTGGATTCCTTTCCCGTAGAAAACGGATTTCGCCTGCGCGGTCTGGAAATGACCCGCATCGAAGTGTTCGTCGACGCCGCCTTTGCATTTGCCGTCACCTTATTGGTGATTTCGTTTGACGAAATTCCCGGCTCGTTTGAAGAGATGGTTGTCGCACTTAAGGGTGTCCCGGCTTTCATTGTGTCTGCCGCCCAGCTTATCTGGATCTGGTACGAGCACAATAAGTGGAGCCGCCGTTACGGTCTTGAGGATGGCATGACGACGGTGCTTTCTGGGGCACTACTCATCGTAGTACTGGTATACATCTATCCGCTACGGGTCATGATTGAGGGGATGTTTACCTGGTTTTCCGGCGGCTATTTGCCGGCCACTATGTCAATGAGCTCGTTTGAAGAGCTTGGCTTTATGTTCGTTTTTTTTGGCATTGGATTTACGGTGCTGAGCCTGGTGTTCTTGTTGATGTACTGGCACGCGGTGCGCTGTAAAGAACAACTGGCACTAAACCCGGTTGAACTGTTTCAGAGTCGCATGCTGTTTATGCTGTGGCTGGGCTTTGCGGTAATTGGTGGCGTCGCCATCGCGCTGGCGCTGTTGGTCCCGACTGCGCTAATGCCCTGGGCGGGCTTTGCGTACGTGCTTTTGTCTATGTGGGGTTTGACGGTCCATACCTACAGCAACCTTCATAAGCCGGTAGGCAGTTAACTGCCAGCGTCACCTCGGTTGCACCTGCGCTTAGGATGGCCAGTGTCGAAAACGTGGGTTACGCTAAGTACGACACAACGAAGAAGGCCTTTCTCCTGGTACTGCCAAAGCGTGGTTCTGGAGGCTCTCACAAAGAGATAGCCGAGCGAGTAGAGACAGTAAGCAGTTCAGTGAATCGGAGGAAGCCTACGTCGAAGCAATGCTGGAGGATGCTTTAAGCCTCCAATAACCTATTGCCTAGTTGCCTCTAAAAGCAACCATATGGGCAGGCCGGTGTTTATGCTCGGCAAGCTGTCCGCATCCAAAGGATTGGTCTCAAAATCTACCTCCTCGCTATCGGCGAAGCCGTCGCCGTCGGTATCTACTAATAGTGGATTCGTCCCAATGGAACTCTCCTCGCTATCGGTCAAGCCGTCATTATCGTCGTCCGAGTCACAGGCATCACCCAGTGAATCGCCATCGGTATCTTGCTGGACACTATTGCTGATGCTCGGACAATTATCCGTGAGGTCTGGAACACCGTCATCGTCCTGATCCGGAATGGTCGCACCAGAGAGGGACAAAGAGAAATCGCCGCTTCCCCCATAAGAAAAGCCAGTCAGACTTGCCACGAGCAACGTGTAAGTGCCAGTTGATGTTAAAGCCTCATTCACAGTTGCGCTGGTGTTGTCTAAATCCAGAGCAAGCAAGGTGCCAGTCGGATCGTACAGCTCAAGGAATGGTGCGAAAGACGTGGTTGCCGCGGTTTCTGAAAGGGTGGCAGAGACCGTATCGCCGGAAGACGCCTGAAACTGAAAGGCGATTAATTCCCCATTGGCCAACGTACCCGTGCGTGGCGTTCCGTTCACAATGGCACCTCCGTCGTCGGTGCCAGGTATTCGTGCATACTCCAGCCGAAAATTGAAGGACGTATCTAGGCCGTTTTCGGATGCTAGCAGCGTGTAAACCCCCGATTCATTGAGCGTGAGGTGGACGTGGTTAAGTGAAGTCGATGAAGGACTAAGCGAGGATGGGTTGTCAACGGCTGCGCCACTTGGGGCAAACAACTGTAATCGCGGTGAGGCCCCAATGGGTAAGTCTCCTTCAGTTAGGGTTGCGACAATGCTGTCTCCTGCTGAAGCCGTAAAACGGTATGTCAAAACCTCTCCGGCAACTAGAGGGCCTGTAATGACCATGCCGCTTGTCAGTGAAAGTTCATCGAAGCCGTCATCGCCCAGTGCCAAAGACACCACGTACTCGTAGCCGCTATCAAAGCCATTTTCAGATACCAAGATCAGATAAGTTCCTGTCCGGGGAGCAATGAACCCGGCCGCCACCGCATTACTTGAGGTTTCGTTGACGATAAACGAACCGTCCGGAGCGGCGATCTGAAGCCTGGGACTGAGAGCGAAGTTGTTCAGGACGTCGCTGAGCGATATGACAACCCGATCCCCGGCAGATGCCTCAAAGTGATAGAGAACAACTTCACCTGTCAGAAGCGTATTGCGCGATGATTGGCCGTTGGTCAGCGTACCTCCGTCGCTGGCCGGTGTCTGGACAAGGTCTAACCTAAAGTCCATAGCGCTATCGTAGCTACCCTCAGCGACGAGCAGGGTAAACGTTCCGCTTATACCAGCGAATGCATCAATGTCGGCCGTATCGGTGCTGGAGCTGGTCATCAGGCGAGTGCCGTCCGGCGCATACAATTCAAGGTAAGCCGAAGAGGCACTGCTACCGGGATTGGAGTTATCCGCGAGTGTCGCCACAATTCGATCACCAGCCGCGGCATCAAACTGATAGGCGAGCACCTCCCCGAAGAGCAGGGAGTCGACGACCGGCACGCCGTTGCTCAGCGTGCCGCCATCATTAACTTGCGGCACCCGCGAGAAGTCCAGACGGAAATTCATTGCGCTATCGTAAGAACTCTCTGAGACAAGGAACGTGAACGTACCCGTTTGATCAACCGTCAGATTGGCGATGGCTGTTGATATGCTGGTGTCGGTCGTCAGGCGAGTGCCATCCGGCGCATACAATTCGAGGTAAGCCGAAGAAGCACTGCTACCGGGGTTGGAGTTATCCGCGAGTGTCGCCACAATTCGATCACCAGCCGCGGCATCGAACTGATAGGCGAGTACCTCACCAAGAAGCAGAGAGTCGATAATGGGTGTGCCATTCGCTAGCGTACCGCCGTCGTTGGCGCCGCGGACGCGGGTGATATCCAGTCGATAGTCGATAGCCGCGTCCCTGCCAACTTCTGAGGCAACTACAGAGTAGGTGCCGCTCACAGAGACGGCGGTATTGATAAATGCGGTGGAAATGTTCGAGTCGCTATCTAGCGCGGATCCGTCGGGCGCAAAGAGCTCAAGAAACACCGAAGAACTTGAGGAGCCTGGGTTAGTGTTATCCGCCAAAGTCACTACGAGGCGATCACCCGCTAGTGCTTGAACGCTGAAGGAGTCCGTGTCATCAATAGTCACAGATCCAATGACTTCCTGTGCCTGCCCACCAACGACTGGCGCCGGGCCTGCGACAACCGAAAGGTCAAGCTGGAAACTGCCGCTAAAGTCGTAGTTGTCTTCACCCACCATCACACTGTAAGTGCCAGTTTGGCTCGCAATGAGATCGGCGCTAGCCGTGAGGTCGGCCGAGTTTCGGCTCAACCGGTTGCCATCGGGCGCGTACAACTCGAGCCTGGGCGAAAAACTAGGATCGTCTTCTGTATCTGTCATCGCTACAATGATGCGCTGGCCTGCCGTCGCATCGAAACGATAGAAGATCACCTCGCCGAGAAGCAAGTTGTCATTCAGGCTAGAGCCGTCGCTCAGCGCACCACCATCGTTGGAGTTTTGCGCAAGTGAAAAATCGAGACGAAAGTCACCCGGGGCATCAAAGCTTGCGTCGGCCACCAATAGATTGTAGGTGCCACTTTGTTCGAGGGGTAGATTGCCCCACGCGGTGGTTGCGTTGCTTGCGTCGACCAGCACATCTCCATTGGGGGCAAAGACCAGTAGATTCGGCGTAAAGCTGCCAGACAGCTGGGTGTCATTCAGCGTTGCAACCAGATGGTCACCTGCTACGGCGTCGAATTGGAAGCCAAACACCTCGCCGCGCAGCAACGAGTCTGCAATGGTCACGCCATCGTTTAGAGTGCCTCCATCGCTGACTCCGAGGATAACCGACAAGTCAAGACGCAGGTCACCCGCCACATCGTAGCCGTCATCAGAAGCGGTTAGCGTGAAGATTCCAGTCTGATCGACTCGGAGTTGCGCAGCTGCTGTGTCGTCCCCATCCGTACTGCTAAGGCGCGTGCCGTCGGGCGCGTAGACCTCTAGTCTGGGACGCAGGCTACTTGACTGTAGCGCGTCGTTGAGCGTTGCGATGACAAGATCACCGGCATTCGCGGAAAACTGGTACGCCCTGACTTCCCCCAGTGCCAAGGATTCGGTCAAACTTGCGCCGTTGCTCAGCGTTCCACCATCGTTGGATCCTGATAGACGACTGACATCGAGGCGGAAGCTGCCCGCAGTGTCGTTGGCGTCGTCTGACACTCGTATTGAATAGCTGCCAGTGGTTTCAGCGGTAAGGTTGACACTGGCGCTATCTTCTCGAGTGATGTTCGCCAGCCGTGTTCCGTCGGGCGCAAACAGCTCTAGGTTGGGTGTAAAATCCGTGTCTCCTGCATCAGCAAGCGTGGCGATTATGCGGTCACCAGTCAAATACTCAAACGAATATACCGATGTGTCGCCAATTGCGATCGTTCCTTGAAATGTTTGTGCTGCGCTTGTTGAGGCTGACATCAGGGCACAAATGCAGAGTAACCAGAGGTGAAACAGATTACGCGTGAGCATTGCTAACAGCTCAGCCATGCTTGGAAAGGAGGAGATGAGTGTCACTAGAATTGAACTACGCTCCCGCATATCTTTTCCTCTATGAAAGCCCCGGGGGGGGATTCCCCTCTAAAGGGTGTGAAAAAGCGTAACAGCAAATGCAGCCTTCGCGCTAGCAGGGTTATTGGAAGCCATTGCTTCAACACCCGCCTCAGATGACGCAGTCAAATGAAGGTGATTCGGCCCGCGCAGGCAGCTCTCGCGGCGACGCAATCAGCCGACACTGAGCTTATGCTGTATTAGGTATTCGATCTTTGCGATGATGGCCGTAATCCAAACAAGCAAGTAAGAGGTGTCTCGTGCTGACTCGATTTATCCTGATGGTGTGGGCTGTCGGCGCACCCATGGCTATGGCCGCTGACAGCGTCGCGCCGGAAACCGGTCCTGCGGTGGAGAACTTTGGGCCGGTATTTGCAGTGCCCGACGGGGCCTTTAACCTCAGCAATGACCGACACTACAAAGTCTCAAAAGATGTGTCCAGCAGTAGCGACAGTCCAGAGGAAATCAATCGCGGCCTGGAGTCGGCTGCGCGATTTTTGAATATGCAGGCGCGCAACGGTACGCCAGCGGACAAGCTGGAGATGGCCGTTATAGTTCACGGTGCAGCGGCGAAAGATCTCTTGTCCGATAAAGCCTATGAGTCCCGCTTTGATGTGAGCAACCCAAATACGGATATGCTCGCTGGTTTGGCAGCCGCGGGCGTGAAAGTGTATCTATGTGGTCAAACGGCAGCTTACCGGGGGTTCTCCCCGCAAGAGCTCAATCCTCGGGTCACTCTTGCTCTCTCTGCAATGGCAGCCCACGTGCAATTGCAAAGCGAGGGTTTTACCCTGATCCCGTTCTAGCGCACGAGACTGGTGCACAAAACACACGTTCACGAAAATGGAGTTTCGATGCAGCGACGTCAATTTTTAACAGGCATTGCGGGCCTAAGCGGTTTAATGACCGGGCCCGGGCGCGCGGCGGCGCAGATTTTTAGCGCTGGCCTGCCGTCTCAGATCGTTGACCTCAGTGCTTCGGAGCTCTCGCTGGCGATCCGTATGAAGCTGCTTAGCAGCGAAGAGGTAATGTCGGCGTACCTTGCACATATTCATCGCTATAACCCCACCTATAACGCCATTGTCGCGCTGGTAGAGGACGATATTCTGCTAGCGCAGGCGCGCAGCGCGGATAAAAATCTTGCAAAGGGAATTTATCATGGCTGGATGCATGGCATGCCGCACGCAGTCAAAGACCTGGAGGCGGTCGCAGGTTTGCCCGTGAGCTATGGCTCTCCGATCTTCAAGGATCACATTGCTGATGCTGATGACCCGCTTCCCGCGCGTATTCGCCGCACGGGTGCGATTTTTATCGGGAAGACCAATACGCCGGAGTTCGGCTTGGGATCGCAGTCCTACAACCCGGTGTACGGCGTCACCGGTAGCGCCTGGGATCCAGAGCTGACCGCTGGCGGCTCCAGTGGCGGTGCCGCATCGGGGCTGGGAACGCACATGCTTCCGGTGGCTGATGGCAGTGACATGATGGGTTCACTGCGCAATCCCGGCGCTTTTAACAACGTGATTGGATTCAGACCCAGCGCAGGCTTGATGGGCGGCGCCGACCCCTTTTCCAGACCGCTCGCAACGAGTGGGCCAATGGGGCGCAACACCCAGGACACGGTCCGTCTGTTACACACGATCGCCTCTGCGCCGGGCTTAGATGCGCCGCGGGCACTACACGGCGCGTTAAAAGCAGATGGGGAGCACCCAAGCCTTGATCTATCAGGCGTCAGACTGGCCTGGCTGGGCGATTTCGACGGTTACCTGGCCATGCAGCCCGGAATTCTGCCGCTCTGTGAAATGGCGCTGTCGAGGCTCGTGGATGCCGGAAGTATTGTGGAGTCAACAAGCCCTGCTTTTGAGCTGACAGACTTGTGGACCTGTTGGCTGACCTTGCGCAATCTATCGCGCGTCCGTATGCGTGACTGGTACGAAAATCCGCAAACCCGGGTCCTGCTCAAGCCTGAGTTGCAATGGGAAATCGAACAGTCCTATGCGCTGTCCGCCGCCGATATCCACGCTGCCAACAACACGCGCTCGCGGTGGTACACAGAGGTTAATCGACTGTTTGAGTCCTACGATTTCCTAGTGCTGCCGACGGCACAGGTCTTCCCCTTTGCAAAAACAATACACTGGCCTGAGTCCATCGATGGGATGCCTATGGACACTTATCATCGTTGGATGGAAGTCGTGATTCCAGGCAGTCTTGCGGGTCTGCCGGTGGTGAACATCCCTGCGGGTTTTGACGCCAAGGGCAGGCCTATGGGCATGCAGGTCATGGGGCGATTCGGCGACGATAGCCGCGTGCTAGCCTTTGCGGCGGCTTACGAGGGCGTGAATGATTTCCTGGCACGGCGGCCGGTGCTGGTCGAGCGAGGGTCTGCATAAGTGGTGATCTACGGCGTGGCACTTCTTGCCTTCTGTATGCTCTGCGGCATGCTTGCCGGCGATTTGCTGGGCAGCTGGATTGGCGTCCAGGCGAATGTGGGTGGGGTTGGCATTGCCATGCTGTTGCTGATTCTATTTTCTGCGCTATCTGCCAAGCGCTTTCCGCTGAAACTCCCTACCGAATCAGGCGTTCACTTCTGGAGTGCGATGTACATTCCCATCGTCGTTGCGATGGCGGCAAAACAGAACGTGCTGGCCGCGGTGTCCAGTGGTTGGCTTGCGGTGGTCGCGGGCGTAGCGGCTGTTATCGTCAGCTTTGCGTTGGTTCCCTTGCTATCGCGTATTGGCCAGGAGGCTGCCGCTCCCGCTGATTCAGGCACTGGCAATGATTACTGAAGCGCTGGCGGCCGTGCTCGAAAAAAACGCGATCATCACGGCATTTGTGTTTGTCGGTGCGCTGGTTTGGGTGTCGTATTGGCTGTCGGATACGCTGTCTCGCGGGCATCTGCATGGCTCCGCCGTCGCCATTACTCTGGGCTTGGTGCTGGCATATTTTGGCGGCATTCTGACCGGGGGTAGTAATGGTGTCTCCGACTTTCCGCTCCTTGCGGGCGTCGGTGTTCTTGGCGGAGCGATGTTTAGAGACTTTGCCATTGTGGCCACAGCCTTTGGGGCAGACCTGCGAGCGATAAAGCGCGCTGGGCTCGCAGGAGGGCTTTCGATTTTACTGGGTGTCGTGATCTCCTTCGCGGTCGGTGCTGGTGTCGCAATCGCCTTTGGGTACCGGGATGCGGTGTCAATCAGCACTATAGGTGCCGGTGCTGCCACCTACATAGTCGGCCCCGTGACTGGCACAGCGCTGGGTGCTGATTCGGATATCATCGCGCTCAGCGTTGCAGCAGGTCTGGTTAAATCGGTGCTGGTAATGGTGGGAACACCGCTGGTGGCGCCCATGATCGGTCTCGACAACCCGCGCTCGGCTATGGTGTATGGAGGACTCATGGGCACCACCAGCGGAGTGGCCGGCGGCCTCGCGGCGACGAATCCGGCATTGGTACCCTATGGGGCGATGACCGCCACTTTTTATACGGGCGTGGGCTGTCTGCTCGCGCCCTCCATATTGTTTCTCGCCGTGCGCTCGCTACTGGGCGGTTAACGACGGGTCGAGGAAGCTCCAAGCAAGTCACCAAGAGAGAAGCGCCGTGAATATTAGTGATAGCAATTGGTTCGAGGTTGAAGCGTGGCTGGAAAAAGACGATCGCTGCGTACTGCCCCTGGGCAGTACCGAGCAACACGCATATTTAAGCCTGTCTGTGGATTCCATTTTGTCTGCCAGGATAGCCAGCGATGCCGCAGAGCCGCTGGGCGTACCCGTGTTCCCTGCGGTGCCATATGGCATGACTCCATACTTCATGGCATTTCCCGGTACGGTATCGCTAAGTTTGAGTACCTATGCCGCGCTAGTACGCGACATCCTCGACAGTCTTTACCGGACGGGCTTCCGGCGAGTGCTCATTGTTAACGGACACGGTGGCAACAGTCCGGTGCAGACCGTCTGCGCTGAGTGGATGGATGCGCACGAAGGTGCACGCTGTCGTTTTCACGATTGGTGGTGTGCGCCAAAAACCTGGGAGGCTGTGCAGGCGATTGATCCCATCGCTTCGCATGCGTCCTGGATGGAGAACTTCGCCTGGACGCGTCTGCCCGGTCGCACAATGCCCGATGAGCAAAAGCCCTACGTGGATTTTAAGCGACTGCGCGACCGCAATGCGCAAGGTGTGCGAGAGTTGATTGGCGACGGCAATTTCGGCGGCGACTACCAGAAGCCGGACGCGATTGTGCAGCAGGTTTGGGATGCGGCGGTGCATGAGACCCGGGCGCTTCTGGACGGCGATTGGGAATGAGCCAACAGGCGGAATCTGACCCGGTACTTATCTGGGGTGCCGGTGCCATCGGTGGCGTGTTAGGTGCTTATCTGGCACGTGCCGGACATGCGGTACACATGGTCGACATTGTCGAGGAGCATGTGGTAGTCATGCGCGGCGAGGGTCTGTCTATAGAGGGTCCGGTTGAAGAATTTCGGCAACCACTCACAGCGGATACACCGAGTACATTACGGGGGCAGTTTCGCCGCGTGATTCTCGCGGTTAAGGCGCATCACACGGATGCAGCCCTGAATCAGTTGGCAGCGCATCTGAGCGACGACGGCTTTGTTGTGTCAGCGCAGAACGGACTCAATGAGCGGCAGATCGTGCAGCGGATTGGGGCCCAGCGCGTTCTGGGTTGCTTCGTGAACTTTGGCGCCGACTGGCTGGAGCCCGGGCGAATTCTTTACGGTAACCGCGCCGCGGTGGCTCTGGGCGAGTTGGACGGCAGCGCGAGTCCGCGCCTGCAGCAGATGCACGCGCTCTTCAGCCTTGTGGAGCCCGAGGCTGTGGCGACGGATAATATTTGGGGTTATCTCTGGGGCAAACTGGGCTACGGCGCCTTGCTGTTTGCCACGGCGTTGACGCCTGAGTCGATGGCAGATGCTATGGATTCACCGCCACATCGTCGTGTGTATGCGGCGCTCGGGGGTGAAGTCATGCGACTTGCCGCCGTAGAGGGAGTCAGCCCACTCGGTTTCAATGGATTTGACCCTACGGCGTTCAGAACGGGCGACACCGACGGCATTGATACAGCCATGCAAACCATGATCGCGCATAATCGCAACACTGCCAAAACCCACTCGGGAATCTATCGCGATCTGGCGGTCCGCAAACGCAAGACGGAAGTCGATGCGCAGATGGGCATCCTGGTTGAGATCGGTCGCAATCACGGCATCGCAACCCCTGCGCTGGACAAGCTTTGCGCGCTGGTGCATGACATCGAAGCGGGCAAGCGTCAGCAATCGATGCAGCTTCTGGATTTAATGCTTACCGCGTGTCATTGAGCGACTACCGATATGCGTTTGCATCTTAAAGGAAAGGTTTTTGCCGTCACGGGCGCTGCGCAGGGTATAGGCGCTGCCATCGTCACATCATTGCTCGATGAGGGTGCTGCCGTCGCTGCCATCGACATTGATTGTGACGGCCTGACCCGTTTTGAGGGCCTGGCGGATATAAGCTGTCATGCAGGAGATCTTGCCACGCAGGATGCTGCACAGGGACTGTGTACGCAGGTACTCGCCCGGCACGGCCATGTAGATGGCCTAATTACCGCGGCTGGCGGTGTGCGAGGCCAGGTCGGTAGGCCGCTGCACGAGGTGTCTGCAGCAGACTGGAAGACGGTGTTTGCTGCCAACGTGGATGCGGCTATGTGGTGCGCACAGGCGTTTGCGCCGGGCATGAAAGTCCGTGGTTGTGGACGCATCGTGACTATCTCCTCTGGAGCAGGATTAAAGCCTAGTCTGACGGGTATTCAGGCCTACGCCGCGGCAAAGCACGCGCTCGTTGGGTTAACCCGACAGCTGTCTTTGGAGTTGGGGCCCGCGGGCATTACCGTGAACTCGGTCGCTCCGGGATTCATCCTGTCCAATCCCTCGACCAAGAAACAATGGGATGCGTTCGGTGCAGAGCGTCAGCAGCAGATTATCGGTGGTATACATATGCGCAAGCTTGGCAGCGCTGAGGATATTGCAGATGCAGTGCTGTTTTTGTGCTCGGAGCGTGCCGCCTGGATAACCGGGCAGATTCTTCAGGTTGACGGTGGCCATGCCTGAGTTGCCGTGCTGTGCCGTAAGCAGCCGTCGGTCTGAATCGCACGGCTCGCAAAGGCCGGGATTTGTAGTTTATTCATCAGGCTTTCGTCAGTGTTCGACCCCAATGCCTTGCAAGGAGGAGCCATATGTCAGATGAACTTGCGTCTACAACAGACGCTCTCAAAATGGCGTTCTCTGCGGGTCCTTATATCGCAGGAGGTTCGTTTACTGCCGCTGATGTTTACGTAGGATCCCAGGTGGCCTGGGGCCTTCTTTTCAACACGACTGGAAACGAGATGCCTTCGAAGCCTACGCGGCGCGCGTTACCGATAGAGATGCCTACCGGCGCGCTGACGAACTCGATGGGCCCATGGGCTAGTAGTTCGATGTCGCGTCAGGGAAAACGACGCTATGAATGACGTGTCGCTACTCAGTATGGGGCTGGTGTTCTTCGTCATAGCCGTGTCACCCGGACCAGCCACGCTGTCTAACGCCACTATTGCCATGAGTCAGGGGAGGAGGGCGAGCCTTGTTTACGGGGCGGGCCTCTCAGCCGGCCTGGTGTTCTGGGGAGTCATTGCCGCTAGTGGCATGGGCATGGTACTGCAAAAATCTGTCTGGGTATTGATGCTGTTAAAAGTACTCGGGGGAATGTATCTGCTATGGCTAGCCTACTCGTCGGGCAGAAATGCCTTGTCTTCAGCCACGTCAGCGGCGCACATCGCGAACGACTCGCGCTCATCTTCAGGGTGGTTTGCGCGCGGCTTGCTACTTAATATGTCGAACCCCAAATCCGTGATCGCGTGGATGGCGGCGCTATCGGTCGGTGTCGGCGTCGACGACAGTACACTGACGCTGGCCGCGGGCGTAACTGTATGTGGTTTAGTCGGTTTACTGACTAATACCTTGTATTCGCTATTGTTTTCTCTCAACGGTGTTATGCAGTGGTATCGCAGGGCGAGCCGCCGTATTAACGGCGTAGCAGCGGCGGTCTTTGCCATTGGTGGGCTAAGCCTCGTGCGCTCGGCT
Organism: Congregibacter sp.; assembly: GCA_045105635.1. Lineage (GTDB taxonomy): Bacteria > Pseudomonadota > Gammaproteobacteria > Pseudomonadales > Halieaceae > Congregibacter. Next base: position 160,091 of record JBGCDU010000002.1, on the reverse strand, counting down.
TTTAGTCGCGCCACTTAGTGCGTTGCGGTACCGGATTGCTCGGCCCGATCGCGGCGTCGCATCGTCGCCAACAGCCAAATATTTTCAAGAAGATTTCTCCCTATCCATTCCGTCGACCTGCGCAGCGCGCTATCCTAGCGGCCGCCAAAATTGCATACAGGGTGCCCGAAATGACGAAGTTGGAAGTTGTGAGTAACGAGGCCCCTTCGATGCTAAACGTACCGATGCAACTGCCCTCACTTGATATCTGGGCCAGCAAATATCGGCTAGTCGATGGCGAAGGGAACGCCATTGATGCGGACCTCGACGCGACATTTGAACGCGTCGCACGCGCGCTGGCCGGGGTGGAAACCGAGAATCAATCCGAATGGCTCGAGCGCTTTCGCTGGGCCATGCGCATGGGCGCGACACCGGCTGGACGTATCATGTCGAATGCGGGTGCACTAGCGTACAAAGCCAATACCTCGACTATTAACTGCACCGTGTCTGGCGCCGTTGAGGACTCCATGGAAGGCATTCTGAGTGCCAATCTCGAAGCGGGGCTCACGCTTAAGGCGGGCTGTGGCATCGGGTATGAATTCAGTACTCTGCGGCCGTCTGGGGCGGCAGTAAGTGGGGCGGGTGCACAGACTAGCGGCCCCCTGAGCTTTATGGAGATCTTTGACCGAACGTGTATGACGGTCAGCTCTGCTGGCGGCCGCCGCGGCGCGCAAATGGGCACTTTTGATGTGTCGCATCCCGACGTCTTCGAATTTATTCGGGCCAAGCGACAGGACGGCATGCTGCGTCAGTTCAATCTGTCATTGCTTATTACCGACGAGTTCATTGAGGCCGTAAAGGCCGAGGGCGATTGGCCGCTTGTGTTTCCAATCAAGGCGTCGACGCTCGAGGAGGCGCAGGCCAAAGCCGGTGAGCACCCCGTGCACTGGAAGTATTTCCCCACTCGGGACCACTACGTGACGAATGCCCAGGGCGAGGTCGCTTGCAGGGTCTACCGGGTAGTCAAAGCCCGCGAATTGTGGGACGAGGTAATGTCGCTTACCTACGATTTCGCCGAACCCGGCTTTATTCTCATCGACCGTGTCAACGAGATGAATAACAACTGGTTTTGCGAGAACATCCGCGCGACCAATCCCTGCGGCGAGCAGCCACTCCCGTACTATGGCTCCTGCCTGCTCGGCTCCATCAATCTGACGCGCTTTGTGAGCGCGCCGTTTACGGCGGAAGCCCGCTTTGACTGGGAGACATATCGCGAGGTCGCTCGTGTGTTCACCCGCATGATGGATAACGTGGTTGAGATCAATGGTTTGCCGCTGGAACTTCAGCGAGAGGAAATTTTTGCCAAACGTCGGCACGGCATCGGCTATCTCGGCCTCGGGTCGGCGGTGACACTGCTTGGAATGCGTTATGGCTCGCCGGAGGCTGTCGAATTCACCGAGCGTGTTAGCCGGGAACTGGCCGTTGAGGGTTGGCGGATTGGCCTTGAGTTGGCAAAGCAAAAAGGTATGGCTCCAGCGCTTGAGCGCGAGTGGGAAGTCACCGGAGAAATGCTTAACCTGCGTCCGGAAATGCTACGTGACGGCTATTCCAAGGGCGATAAGGTTCCGGGCCGGGTTCTTATGGCGAAGTATTCGCGCTACATGCAACGCATCGCCGAGGTCGAGCCGCAGCTTGTAGAGCAGATTAGCGAGCAGGGTGCACGGTTTACGCATCACAGTTCCATTGCACCTACAGGCACTATCGCGCTGTCGTTCGGCAACAACGCAAGCAACGGAGTTGAACCCAGCTTTGCGCACAGCTACATGCGCAATGTCATTCGCCCGGGCAAGAAGACCAAAGAGCAGGTGGAGGTGCAGTCCTACGAGTTGCTGGCCTATCGCCAGACGGTGAACCCCAAGGCCATGCCTTACAGCGACGATCCATCGGAGCAATTGCCGGCTTACTTCATCACTACCGACGACATCAAGCCGGCGGAGCACGTGGATATGCAGGCCGCGTCGCAGCGCTGGGTGGACTCGTCGATCTCGAAGACGGTCAACGTGCCGACCGACATTCCCTACGATGATTTCAAAAACCTCTACATGTATGCGCATAGTCAGGGCCTCAAGGGCTGCACGACGTTTCGTTTCAACCCCGAAGCCTTTCAGGGCGTGCTGGTTAAACAGGACGATTTGGATAACACGACCTACAAGTTCACCCTGGATGATGGGTCTGTGGTTGAGGTTAGCGGTAGTGAAACTATTGAGTACGACGGCGAAGAGCATACCGCTGCGAACCTTTTCGATGCGCTAAAAGAAGGTTTGTACGGCAAATTTTGATCCCCGGGGTACTAACACAAGCCTGCAGGGATAGCGGAGAGAAGCCTAATGACAGTTAAAATTGACAGCAAGATCGTGAGCTGGGAAGTGGAGGCACAAACCACCGCACCGAGCGAGGCCGTGCCCGCACCGGTCGCCGAAGTGGTCGAGATGCACGAGAAGATCAGGCGCCCGGACCAACTGCACGGTACGACGTACAAGATAAAAAGCCCAAACTCAGAGAATGCGCTGTACATCGTGGTCAACGACATTATTCTCAACGAAGGTACGGAGCACGAGCGTCGCCAGCCGTTTGAGGTGTTTATCAATTCCCGCGACATGTCTAACTACCAGTGGGTGTCGGCGCTAACGCTGGTGATTAGCGCGGTGTTCCGAAAAGGCGGCGACGTCACTTTTCTGATTGACGAACTCAAACAGGTTTTTGATCCAACAGGTGGCTACTTTAAGGGCGGCAGATTTGTGCCCTCACTCGTCGCCGAGATCGGTGCGGTTATCGAGCGGCATATGATCTCAATCGGCCTGTTGAAGGAAGCGGGACTCGATGAACATCAGGCCGCGTTTCTCGATGAGAAAAAAAAGCAACTCGCCACTGCGGCGGCAGACACTGGGGGCTATCCGGCCAGTGCTTCACTGTGTAGCAAGTGCCACACAAAAGCGGTCGTATTTGCCGATGGCTGCGAAACCTGCCTGAGCTGTGGCGCATCCAAATGCTCCTGAGTTGCCTCTGCCCAGGCACCCAGGTGCATCCCGAATACCTTTTGAACTACAAGGAATACACATGCCAGAAATAACAGTACTTTATGCCGGACTCCTGGGTATCGTCTCGATGGTTCTTTCCGGGCTGTGTGGCGCCCAGCGCGGTAAAACCGGGGTGTCTATCGGCGATGGTGGCAATGAACAGATGATGCTGGCAATGCGACGTCACGGCAATTTTGTTGAACACGTCCCTATTGTTCTGATCATCATTGCGCTGCTGGAGATGAATGCGGTCTCAAATACGGCTATTCATATTCTCGGGGGCGGTCTGGTTTTTTGCCGAGTGGCGCATGCTTCTGGCTTACAGGCTGGCAAGGGTGCAACTCCGGGCCGAATTATCGGTGCTGCTGGAACATTGCTCATAACGGCAGTCTCTTCTGTGTGGGCGGTCGTTGTTTTCTTTTAGAGTTCCTGCCGGGCTTCCGCGCTCATCGACTTTATCTCGTGACCCTGCATCAAAACCTGTTTGTGCCAGGCTTCTTCCTATTACATAAGGAGAAAAGACATGCCATCGTTTGACGTGGTTTCCGAAGTTGAGCTTCACACACTGACCAACGCAGTCGATCAGGCTGGGCGGATCGTTGCAAACCGCTTTGACTTCAAGGGTGTGGACGCCAGCTTTGAGCGCGAAGCGCATACTGTTACGCTTCGGGCAGAGGCGGATTTTCAGCTAGAGCAAATGCTGGACATGCTGCGCAGTGCCTTGATCAAGTGCGGTATCGATCCCGGCGCGATGGACATCGGCGACGCGGCTGGCGCGGGCAAGATTGTGTCGCAGGTTGTCGTCCTCAAGAACGGTCTCGAAACGCCCCAGTGCAAAGATATCGTCAAGCGCATCAAAGAAAGCAGGATAAAAGTACAGGCGCAGATTCAATCAGACCAGGTGAGGGTGACGGGTAAAAAGCGTGACGATCTACAGCAGGTGATGGCTCTTTTGCGCGAGGGCGACGTTGGTGCACCCTTGCAGTTCAGTAATTTCCGCGACTGATTCTATTGAATGCGTATAGTGATTTTGAGCGTCAGGGGCCCGTGCAACGCAGCGCACTCATTTTGGTCGCGTGCTTACTACTGACGCTCACCTTGATGTCAGCATCCGCCCAGCAATCTGATCCGAATGCGGGCCTTGTGCCCGATACTCAGATTGATGGCCCGGCGCTCGAATTTGATTTCCCGGGAATGTTGATCGGTACAGCGGAATATGCCGAAGGTCCCACAGGCACTACGGTATTTTATTTTCCCGAACGGGTAATGGCAGCGGTCGATGTGCGCGGTGGGGCTCCCGGAACAATTAATACCGATCTGTTAAGACTGGGCTATGAGACTCGCTATACAAATGCCATCGCGTTGTCGGGTGGATCGGCATACGGCCTGGGTGCGGCAACGGGTGTGGCGCAGGAGATCAAGACGCTTCTCGACGACCCAGGCTGGTGGACCAGCATTCCTGTAGTGTCGGGTGCGATTATTTTCGATTTGGGTGGTCGGCGCTACAACGCTGTAACGCCGGATGAGCGTCTGGGTCGAGCCGCGATTCGCGCTGGGCGCCCGGGTTTTTTCCCCCTCGGCGCCCAAGGGGCGGGCCGGTTCGCGATGCAGGGTGGTTACTATAAGGCGCGTCAACACTCCGGTCAGGGAGCCGCTTTCGCACAGTATGGCGATGTGCGCATTGCTGCTTTCACAGTCGTCAATTCGTTTGGTGGGGTAGTGGGCAGAGACGGTCGTTTTGTTCGCTGCGACATACCAGTGAGCAGTGATTGCCCGGACGCGTCATCCGTATTGCGTGCGTCAGCTGAAGACAAGTCAAACGCAGAAGATCCACAGCGCGGTTTGACCTCTAACACCACTATTTCTCTTGTGGTAACCAATCAAAAGCTGTCTTTTGCCGAGCTACAACGCTTTGCCATGCAGGTACACACATCGATGGGCAGAGCCATTCAGCCTTTCCATACGATCAATGACGGCGACACGCTGTTTGCGATAACAACTGCTGATGTAGAGAGTGGCGGGATGTCGATAGAGCAATTGGGTGTGCAGGCGAGCGAGCTGATGTGGGACGCTGTGCTATCGAGCGTCCCAGAAATTTCTCCTCCTGCGGTTGCCGATGACACGGCGTCGACAGTCAATGACATGTTGAAATACACGGGCACGTATGAATTCGCACCGGGCATGCAGGCGACAGTCTCTATGAGGGCTGGGCGCCTTCTGATTCTGGCTCCAGACAGAGACTCCATGTATCTGCCCGCGGGATCGACAACGACGCTGATTCCCGTGTCAGGTGATGACTTTGTTTTGCAGACCCAGCGGGCTGATGTACTTCGTTTTGAAGTAGATAGTAGTAGGGATGACGGTGGGGACCACAGTGCGGACGAGGGTGTAGATAGAGGTGCCGCTGTTACGGGGCTAGTGATCAATCCGGGGCGTTGGCCTGTGAAAGCCGTACGCACGGAGAAGGTACCTGCGTCCTCACCGGGCTAGGGTGTAAACATGCGGTACATGTCGACTCGGCGCTTCGATGAGAAGGCCGTCGGCTCGGGGATTTGTTAGTGAGCGCTTTTTTACAATTGACGGTGGCCGCAGGTTTGAGCTTTGCAGCGAGCTTGCGGCACGTCGTAGTTATATTCGGAGGGCTGATCTTGCCAGTTATCAGCAATCACCCTTCGATTATGCAAAACTCAACCCGCTTTTGGATCGTCAGTTCAACTATCTGCTGCGTATTTGGATTGTTCTATCTGTTGGGCACAATCAATAACTGGAGTCGTTTGAGTGCAGCTGCGCAGGCCTAACAGCAACCCCGCTGACCATGGGCGAGGGTACAACGTAGTTAACAGTGTGGGTTCTGTTCTGGTGGCGCTGACTCTCGCCGTGTTGCTCAGCGCGTGTGCAGGCCTGCATAAAAACCAATCGAAGTCCTGGCCAGCGAATCTGCCGCCTGAGAGCTACTTTGCCAGCGCCTACGAAAGCGATCAGGCAAATCAGAAAGTTCAGACAGTGCACGAGTACCTGAATTGGGTACGTAGTTTTTATCAGGGCACCGTACTCTACCCCAGAGGTTGGAACGACATTTCCTTGGATATCCTCACCAATAGACATTCATCTCAGGCTCCTCAGCAGCTGGAGCAACGCTTGTTCCTGCTGGGCCGCGACATTGCCACGGAATGGTCGAAAGACAGCAGCTTGAGCCTGGTGAAAAGCCAGCATCTTGCGGCGTGGGGTGTCGCCACGAGTCGTGCGGTGGCGGAGCAGAATGTTGATGAGACTCTCGACAAAATAACTAGCGATCTGCAGAAACTGCTGCTGCGTCAGCTGCGTTCCGATGCCATCACCCCGGAGCGCTATCACGCGCCGGACCCTGAAGACTGGTTTGCCTTCTAATCGGCAAGAAGTTCAACGCCTAGCCAGCTCGCGTCAGACCTACGCTCCAGGCGCTCAGGCCGACCGTCTGTATCTGGTAGGTCGCCGGGAAATTGTGTTGCCTGTTTCGGAGCTTGTCCCGGTGTCAGAGCAGGCCTGTATGTCCATGGCGCTTCGTTACCATGTAATCAATCAGCGCTCTCTCGTTCGGGGCATAAGGGCGCATACGGGAACTAAAGTCGGTGGCCACGATGATAGAGCCCCTCGTGCTACAACCAGGAACACAGTTTTATGTCTATCTTGAGTCATGTCAGATTGATGGCGACCTACAATCAATGGATGAATCGTAAGGTTTACCAAGCTGCGGGCAGTCTCTCTGACGAGAAATTAGCTGAAGACAGAAAAGCTTTTTTTGCCTCGATACTCGGTACGCTCAATCATCTGATGATCGGGGACATTATTTGGCTCAGGCGTTTTTCCGCGCATCCGGCGCAGCATCGGACACTGAACCGTCTTCGTGACGTGGAACTGCCGCAGTCGCTTGATGAAGCGCTGTATACCGTTTTTTCGGAGCTGTCAGCGGAGCGCGAAGCGCTCGATGACCTGATCATACAATGGTGCGCGGAGCTCTCGCAGGACGATCTGCAGCAGACCCTGTACTTCAAAAACATGGCCGGACAACAATTTGCAAAACCATTTGCGCATGTATTACTGCATCTTTTCAATCATCAAACACATCACCGGGGACAGTTGACAACAATGCTGTCGCAGGAGGGCTTGGACGTCGGTGTTACAGACCTGCTCGCGCTTATTCCTGACGCCGTCGAAACGCAGTGATGGCTGCGGCAAAGCCACGGTAGCGTACCGGTGAATATCCTGTTTGATCTGGATGGTACGCTGACCGACCCACAGGAGGGAATCGTCACTTGCATCCGCTACGCGCTCGAGAAGCTGAGCCGAAATCCGGACGAGTATGCCAATCTGCAGCGATTTATCGGGCCACCGCTGTTGGCCTCCTTTGAGGAACTTTTGGGATGTGCCGCAGAAGCCGAGTCAGCGCTGCAGTTGTACCGGGACCGCTTTAGCGCGGTAGGACTCTTCGAAAACCACGTTTATGACGGGATTGAAGAGAGCCTGGACGCATTGGCTGCGCACGGACACAGAATGCTGGTGGCCACAGCCAAGCCGCGGGTTTTTGCTCTCAGGATTCTTGAGCACTTTGGGTTGGCTTCTTATTTTACTGGTATCTATGGCAGCGAGCTTGATGGTCGTCTGTCTGACAAGGCAGAGCTCATCGCACACATAGTCCAGCAAGAGCAGCTGGAAACGGCGACTACTTTGATGATTGGAGATCGCTCCTACGATATCGTCGGAGCGAAGGCCAACGCTCTGCGTTCGATTGGCGTGTTGTGGGGCTATGGATCCCGCGCAGAACTATCTCGGGCAGCTGCGGATGCCCTTTGTGAGTCGCCCCCAGACCTTTTCCCCCTGATTAATTCGATAACCTGATAGATGCGCTGATAGGCGGCTCTCGACGAGCACTCGCGAGCTCACCAAAGCATCACGGCGGTTTGCCCTGTAGCATCGGCCCAGTAAAGACGGATGCGTAAGATGAAGCGCCTACCCGCAAACAGACGGATTCGTAGACTGGCATTGGTTGCGTGGCCGCTGTCGTCATCGGCGGTGACATAGCGTAGATCGCCTCCTTCGTCCTCGAACAACGCCATGACCGTGTCTGAAACGCCAAATGTCTGGATCTTGTAGTAGCGGGTCGACTCCGGTTCGATCACAAAATTGCGTTGTTCACCCTCGCTCAAGTGCAGCTCTATGGATTCAAACGGTGTTAACTCTGGATCATTTTGCGGCTGCAAAGACGGGTAAAATTGCTGCACCCAGCTTACATCGCGTTGCGACAGCCCCGCAGCGGGCGTTATTCCCTGTGCATTGAAAGGCGTCGGTCCCGAAATCATCTCGGCTTTGAATGGGTAGTGCATTATCGAGTCCGGGTCCCAGCTTGAGCCCTGTACTGTATCGCCGGGTATCTTGCGCAGGATGTTATGAAATGTGGTTTCGCGGCTCCAGTTATTGGGTGGCCTGGCCAGCGTCTGGTAAACCTGCTCTTCATTCCAGTCGATACCGGCCAGTGGGTTTTGGTGCTCATGCGGGAAGCCCAGGGTATGTCCAATCTCGTGGATGGCAGTGTCGATATCGTTGCTAATATCCCAACCAAAGTTCATGGTCCGCTTGTTGGTGGCAATGTTAAGGACATGGCGACCCAGATAGGACCACGCGCCGTCACCCTGCATAAAACCGATGCGGATCTCGGCGTCCTCCCGTTTATCGACCTCAATAAACTCAAGACCCATGCCAACACTTTTCCAGGCATCAAAAGCGCTACGCACCGCGTCTCGTTGCGCTGCGTCGCCTATCCAGCTTACCCAGTGTCGCGTTCCGTCGGACAGCACCACTTCCTCGCCGTCGGATTGACGATCAAAGAAGTAGTAGTGCAATTGGGTGCCATTGGTCCATTTCTGTGACATCAAGCGGATTAGGCTGGCGCGCATAGGGTCGATTTCGGCCGGTAAAGCCCGTTCCGGCATTTGCGGCATGGAGCAGTAATGCTGCCCTTCGTCACTTGCCGCGGGTCGCGTGGCGACTGCGTGATGCGTGTTTCTCTTCGCGCTGACTTTGCGCGGCGCGCGTTTAGCATTCGTGGGACGTTTTCCTGTCAGCTTTTTTGGCGCTTTTGTTTTTGTTGCCATACTCAACAATCTCCGTCGGTGAAGGTTTATGTCGATATCTTTGCCGATACCTTTGCCGATACCTTTACGGATAACGCCGGTAATAGAGCGGACCCAGCGTAGTGAACCTTTGGTCGGCCTACATTCAACGTAGGAAACATAGTGGGTTTTAGCAAGGAGCACGCAGGCCGAAACACGTTTCTTGTGCTAGCTTTGCTTACTATGAGTAGGTGAAAAGAGCACCTGAAAAATAAGAATACAGCCCTGATTTGGGGTTTGAGACAGGAGCAAAACCATGCCGCAGCCACCTCGAGCCGCCTTGAACGTGACGGCCGATGCACCGGACCTTCGCGACCGATTCTATGAGCCGACGCTGCAAGCGCTGGCAACGACCCTGCATCCGCCGGGTAATCTATACATCCTCGATCAAGGCTCAGAGGGTGCCTGCACGGGCTTTGGACTCGCCGCCACGATCAACCTTCTGTATCGCAAGCGCGACACGCAGGATAAGGTCAGTGCGCGGATGCTTTACGAAATGGCCCGCCGCTACGATGAATGGGCGGGGGAAGACTATGAGGGTTCCAGTTGTCGTGGAGCTATAAAGGGCTGGGCAAATACGGGCGTTTGCTCGCAGAGTCTGGGGCCTTCTGAGAACAGCGGTTCGACCTTCGCTATCACGCCAAAGATGTCCGCGGATGCCCGTGAACGCACCTTGGGCGCTTACTATCGTTTGCGTCCTGTAGTCTCTGATTTTCATGCAGCGCTGAATGAAGCTGGTGTGGTATACGCCTCGGCCACGGTTCACGCTGGCTGGGATGCCCCGCAGAAAGATGCCGATGGCGAGGCATGCGTCGCGCAGAAACAGACTGCTACCGGCGGTCATGCTTTTGCGATCGTCGGTTACAACAGCAAGGGCTTCTGGGTGCAAAATTCCTGGGGCGATTCCTGGGGAGACGATGGCAGCGCGCTTTGGCTTTACGAAGATTGGGCCGCCAATCTCATGGACGCTTGGGTGGTGCAGCTGGCACTACCGACTCCACAGATATTTGATTCCACGGTCAACACGGGTGGTGGCTCTTCCGCCAACCAAGTGGCTGCTCAGTCGGCGCCCGCCCGCGTGGCGATTGTAGAGCATTTCGTGCATCTGGATGACGGTTGCTATCACGATAAGGGACGCTACTGGAGCAACGCGCAACACCTGCAGCTTGTGCAGCACGCGATAGAAGACAAGGCGCTTCCGCATCTGCTGCTGTATGCGCATGGGGGCTTGAATTCCACTAAGGCCTCGGCAAAACGTGTCGCCGCGATGAAGCAGGTGTTTCTGGAAAACGGAATTTACCCGCTGCACTTTATGTACGATACGGGCCTGCTAGAAGAGCTCAGGGACGTAATTTTTGGCAAGAAGGACGATGCGGAGCGGGTCAGCGGTAGCATTCGTGACTGGGTTGACAGGCGAATTGAAGATGCAACGCGCCGGCCCGGAAGAGCTCTGTGGCGAGAAATGAAAAGCGGTGCACGCTTACCTTTCAGGCGACTCAGTGACGACGGCACTGACGTGCTTAAACGCCTGCTTAAAAGCGTGAGCAAACTCCCAGGAGGCGCAAAGATTCATGTGGCGGGTCACTCGACCGGTGCGATTTTGCAGGGACACCTTCTCACTCGCTTGGCAGAACTCGACGAGCACGCCAGAGTAAGCAGCTGCTCGCTTCTGGCGCCGGCCGCGACCAACGACTTTTTTGACGCGTGTTTCCGACCTCTGCTGCAGGGCGAGTTTCTCAGCAATCTTGCGATATACAATCTTTCGGACCCACGCGAACTCGATGACCACGTTGCCAGGGTTTATGGCAAGTCATTGCTGTATCTAGTGTCGCGTGCCTTTGAGGAAGACGCTAATGCGCCGCTGCTGGGTATGCAGAAGTACAATAAATTGCTGGACACGACAGGGTTACCGGTGGAGTTTGTGTATGCGAAGAGTTCGCGCTCAGGTCGCTCTCGCAGCGACTCGCACGGAGGTTTTGACAACGACCCGGCGACCATGAATGATTTGCTTGCGCGCATTTTGGGGAAGAAGCCCAGCAGACCCTTTGAGAAAAGAGATCTGGATTATTGAGTCGCTCGATGTAGCGTGCGAAGTACCACCATGAGCGAGAGCCACAATCTCAAAAACGCAGGGCCCGTTGTAGGGCGGCTGCATCTCGCATCTGACCCGGATAAGGTTCTTCTTTCTCTGGTCACGGATGAGAACGGGGCGGCCTGCTGGGCCGAGTCCGCCCATAAGCACTAAGCCAGTCGGAACTGCGCACGCAGGTAGGTGAGCCAATAAGCTAGGCGCTGAAGGGTTATCATTGCGAAACAATCCCGCCCCTGGCGCTAGTTCAAAGTTTCACTCTCGTTTGGCAAAAGGATTACAGCATGCACGAGGTCCCAGACTGCTTCGAGCCCTTGTTTCGCACTAGCCCGTTTCTCGAGCTGCTCGGGCCTCTTTATAGCCACAAGACCGAGGTCTGCCTCGTGGTCGGGTTTCGGGCTGAAGAAAAGCATTGCAACGCGAGGGGCTCTGTTCATGGAGGGGTTTTGAGTAGTATTGCCGACGTCACTCTGGGTTATAACGCGGCGTTTTCTGGCGATGGCTCGATACCGCTGGTCACTGCCAGCCTGACGATTGACTATGCGGGTGCCGCAAAGCGAGGGGACTGGGTTGAGGTGCACTCAGATGTACAGAAAGTCGGGCGTACAATGGCTTTCGCAAATTGCTACTTTATCGTCGACTCAAAGCGGATAGCGAGAGCCAGCGGTGTTTTCACGGTTGTAGGAGAAAGAAAATAGCGATGATCATCACTAACACGGAAGAAATCCCGGGCAAGACAATAGTCGACTGCTATGGCGTTGTATCGGGAAGTACCGTTCGCGCGAAACACGCGGGCCGCGATATTCTGGCCAGTTTGAAGAACATCGTCGGAGGGGAGCTTAAAGCCTACACCGAGTTGTTAGTCGAAGCGCGCGAGGAAGCCCACGGCCGCATGTGCGATCAGGCTGTGCAGCTTGGTGCGAATGCAATCGTTAACGTGCGCTTTTCTACGTCCTCCGTCGCAGCCGGTGCCTCTGAGATTTACATTTATGGTACTGCGGTTCGTGTGGGGTAGCGTGGCATGCTAAATCTGTATCTGGTTCTAAGCCTGTTGGTTGTGGGCTATGTGATCGGGCAATACCTCGAGCGTCGTCACTATCGCTCCATCGAAGCGCGGGAACTGGCTTACATTAGCCTGATAACCACGTCGAGCAAGCGTCCGCTGGGAGAAATCACAGAGCCATCGCGGGTCGAGCTGGTCGAGGGCGCGTGCGTGATCTCCATCGATTACTTCAAGCAGTTTGTGGCGAGCCTGCGGCAGTTGTTTGGCGGAAGTTTGCGTAGTTATGAAACTTTGGTAGACCGCGCTCGAAGAGAGGCTGTGCTCCGCCTCAAAGAACAATGCCTTGATGCGGGGCAGGTAATTAATCTGCGCCTGGAGACGTCATCGATCTCCAAGGGTCAGAAGGGTCAGGTAGGTGCGGTCGAAGTGCACGCCTACGCAACGGCGATCTACTTTCCTCCGGCAACTGTCTCCGGTGAACATGGCTTATAAAGCGCGTTTGCTCACGAGCAATAGCAATGTGTCGCACGAACACCCATTGCGAGAGTTTTTCATCTTGCTCATCGGCGCTACTGCGGCGCTACTACTGATCCTGTATCTGTCTGGTCTGCTGGTCGACAAGGCTGTGCAGTACGTCGATCCGGAGCTGGAGAGCACACTGTTCAAAACCTTTGCTGGCGATGACGCGCCTCGCAGTGAAAAGGAGATGGAGTTGCAAGCACTCGTCGATCAACTCGCAGAGTGCATTGATGTGACGTATGCCGTCCGTGTCAGAATTCAGCAGTCTGAGGAACTGAATGCCTTTGCCATGCCGGGCGGTCAAATGATCATACTGTCGGCGGTGCTTGAGCAACTGCAGACAGAAAATGGAGTGGCTTTTGTACTCGCGCACGAATTAGGGCACTTCAAAAACCGTGATCACTTGCGGGGCATGGGACGTTCCATCGTACTGCTGGCATTCTCAAGTCTGGTAACCGGATCCAACTCCGGGCTTACATCATTCCTCACGCCGGTCGTGTCTGCGCAAACTGCCAGTTACTCGAGGGGCAGGGAAAGTCTGGCCGACGCCACCGCGCTTAATGCCCTAAATTGTCATTACGGGTCTGTGCAGGACGCGACTGAGTTCTTCGAGCTTATGGCGAGCGAGGAGAATCAGGAGCGCGTGGAAACCAGGAAGTGGACGCACTACTTTGCCAGTCACCCGGAGGCACAGCAGCGTGTGAGGGATCTCAGCAAGCTTGCGACTGATTTGGGGTATGCGGGTTTAGCTAAGCAGTAGCAGAGAAATCAAGGACACTGAATTGCAGACTCCTCAGCCTTCGCAACGATCGGGGCCACTTCAGACTTTGCATCCCCTGAAGTCGGCCGCCCCTGTCATTGTCTATCTCGATATAAAGAGCCCTTATGCTTACCTGGCGGTGGAACCCACGCGGCAACTCGAAAAGGAAATGGGTGTCAGTTTTGACTGGCGGCCGTTTGTCCTGGACATTCCAAGCTATCTCGGCAGCGCACGTCTTGGTGAACACGATGAAGTGCTGGAGCAGCAACGCAGCGATGAGCAGTGGGCGGCGGTAAAGCACGCCTACTTTGATTGTCGCCGCTACGCGCGCTTACAGAACAAAACAATCCGCGGCACGGTAAAGATCTGGGATACCAATCTGGTTTCCACCGCCATGTTTTGGCTCCGTGAACATCACCCGACCTTGTTAGCGAGGTTCATCGACAGGGTGTATGCACCCTTCTGGATCCGCGAGCTCGATGTGGAACGTGAGGATGTCATCGCCAATTTACTGCGAGAGGTGGGAGTCGACGGTCTGGAGTTTCTGGCCTGGTCGAGACACGGGGGACTGCAGGAAACAACTGATTTTCAGGAGCGCGCGTTTGAGCAAGGGATCTATGGCGTGCCCACCTACGTGGTGGGTGGCGAGGTGCTTTTTGGCCGCGAACATTTACCACGTGTGCGCTGGCATTTTGAGGGCGCCTCGGTTTCTGGACCTGACATCGCGTACACGGTTCCGGATATCCTGCCATCGTCTTTGCATAAGCCAATCCTACCGCCCTCGAGAGTGGTCGTGGGACTGGACAACAGTCTGGATAGCCTGCTGGCGCTGCCTGCATTGCTCTCCCTGCTGCAGTCTTTTACCGGGGAGCTACATTGGATAGAGCTTCCGGCTAAGTCTTATCTGGCGTTGCCCAGGGAGAGTGATCCTTCGCGCAGTGAGCGGCACAAACGCCTGCGGCTGCAGAATTGGCAGGCAAACCTGGCGCGCTACGCGCCGCTAGACTTTCTGGGAGAGGATATTCGCCAAGAGACAAACGCTGTCCTCGAGAGGCTCAGCGAGGCTAGTGTTGGCGACATGGCGAGCAGCAGAATAGGCGAATTTTTACGCCAGCATCATCTTGTGCTCGAGGATCACATGCCGGGGGATTCGTTCGATCCGCCAATGTCGGGGGTCGCAGTAATGCTGGACGATGAGTTATTTATTGGTCGAGAGCATCTACCCTTGATAGAGCGGAGGCTCCGCGCTGTCGGCGCCCCTTAATAACTCGAGAGAGGTCCAAATGAGTTTTGTCTCTGCGGCATGCATCAGTCGAAGCACGACCTAGAGACGATGATGTCGCGTTTTCCCTTGAAACGTTAGCGCGGCGAGTCTGACGCCAATGCGTTCCATATTGGATCTTATTGTATTACCGCCGTATAGTGACGCTTTGTCAGCGAGCAGGGAATTGTTGCATGCGTTGGGATGATATAGATCTACAGGTGTGCTCCGTCGCACGCGCGCTGTCTGTCGTGGGCGAGCGCTGGACCTTGCTGATATTGCGCGATGCATTTATGGGCACTCGACGCTTTGATCGCTTTCAGTCCAATCTGGGTATTACGCGACATCGTCTGTCAGAGCGCCTGGTAAAACTCGTGGATCAGGGAGTGCTCACGCGCGTGCAATACAGTGAAAAGCCGCCTCGTTACGAGTACCGACTCACTCGCAAGGGCCTCGCCCTTTATCCCATCCTTATGACGCTGGGCGCCTGGGGTGATGAGTGGATGGACCGGGGGGAGGGCGCGCCAGTAGAGTATTTCCACCAACGCTGCGGACGCAAAATGGAAGTCGCTTTGACCTGCTCTGAGTGCGGGGAGACCCTGCGTCCTCAGCATGTGACGCCGATGGTCGGTCCGGCACTCGCGCAACATACCGAGGGTGTGCGTGAGGGAGAGACGTCGCTGCCGGCATTCCCCTTGCTTGAACGTAGTTCCCCGGTGCCTGAAGCCCCGGCTTAGAAATAAGTCGTAGCCGGTATGAGCGGCTTAGTGGCCACCCTATAGGTATTCAGGATGCCTTGGCGAAAAACGAACTTGCGTCAAACGAACTTGCGTAAAACAGAGGCGTATTGTGTCGCGATACGCTAGCATTTAAATCCAAGAAGTCTCGGCGAGTACACGCGGGTCAAGTCCACATTTTTTGTACTGCCCTGCGTCGTGTTTACGTGCAGGTGTGCCTCAACGAAAGGAGAGAAACGATGGCTGAAGCAATCAGCAATCTTGTCATGAACCAGACTGGCGGTGCCGGGATGCCTGAGCCGCAGAAGGAAGTGACTGAGGAGCGGCAGAAGCGCAAAGAACGGTTGGCTGCCGCCTTGCGGATTTTTGGTAAGTTCGGTTTTGATGAAGGTGTTGCGGGACACATCACCGTGCGCGATCCGGAGCAACTGGATCACTTTTGGGTGAACCCTATGGGCCGCTCTTTTAAGCAGATGCGAGTGTCCGATCTGTTGAAAGTCGACCACGAGGGGAACGTCGTAGAGGGGGAGGGCTTGCTTAATGGCGCCGCCTTTACTATCCATTCTCGCATCCACATGAACCACCCCGAGGTGACGGCGGCCGCGCACGCGCACTCGGTTTATGGGAAGGCATGGTCGAGTCTTGGTCGTAAACTTGATCCGCTGACACAGGATGCCTGTGCGTTCTACGAAGACCACGCGGTGCTTGAGGATTACACCGGTGTGGTGCTCGACCTCTCGGAAGGTGATCGTATCGCCCATGCGCTGGGTGATAACAAAGCCGTCATCATGCAGAATCATGGATTACTCACGGTGGGAGAAAGTGTGGATGAAGCCTGCTGGTGGTTTGTCACCATGGAGCGTAGCTGTCAGGCGCAACTCCTGGCAGAGGCTGCCGGCACGCCCAAGCCAATCCCACACGACATGGCAGTGCACACTGGCGAGCAAGTGGGATCGACGCTGGCTGGCTGGTTCAGCTTTCAGCCGCTCTACGATGTGATTGTCGCTGAGCAGCCCGATCTGCTTGAGTGACACGCCTGGAGGCTCACCGGGTAGAGACTAAATGGTCTCTCGGCGGTGCCGAACCCCATGCCAGAATCCAAACCTCACTAGACTAACAGCCGCTCTTGAGCGGCTTTTTGCAAGGTGCCTCCATTTTCGCTGACCTTGCTGGAAAGAT
Source organism: Congregibacter sp. (assembly GCA_045105635.1). GTDB lineage: Bacteria > Pseudomonadota > Gammaproteobacteria > Pseudomonadales > Halieaceae > Congregibacter. The sequence continues at coordinate 143,341 of JBGCDU010000002.1, read as the reverse complement.
CGTCGTCGTTCTTGAATTCCCTTCAAGAGACCGCTAGCGAATCCTCAATAAAAGTCCCCAGTAATCGTGCGACAAATTCCCGCCATGGCGGTGATGCGATCGATAGAGGCAGTGCGTAACATTGCGGTACCGCAAAAAAAAGACAGAAGGAGCCCGCAATGCATTCCACGCACCAATCTGCTATCCACTCACTTAGCCCCTCAACCAGCCAGTTCAACAAGAGATCGATGTTGGGTGTAGCGTTGATCGCCGCGCTTCCCATGGCCTTTCCCAGTATCGCCCAGGCACAGCTGGAGGAGGTTTTGGTCACCGCTACCAAGCGCGAAGCCTCACTGCAGGAATTGCCGTTCTCGATCAATGCGCAAACCGCTGAAGATATTCAACGCAACAACGCGTTCAGTCTTGAGGACCTCGCGCGCAATGTCGCGGGCCTTACGATTCAGAATTTGGGCCCGGGGCAGAGTCAGGTTGCTATCCGCGGCGTGTCCGCCGGGCAGATTGTGCGCGACCAGCCGGGTGTTAAGGAGCAGGTGGGTGTCTATCTCGACGAGACCGTCATATCACTGTCTTTGTTTACGCCGGATCTGGATCTCTACGATCTGCAACGAGTCGAGACTCTGCGTGGCCCGCAGGGCACCCTGTTCGGATCCGGGTCCGTGGGCGGTACCGTGCGCTTTATCACCATGCAGCCGGACTTTGAGGAATTCAACGGTTCCATCGAAGCCAACGTGAATGTACTGACTGACGGCAACGAAGGAGGGCACATTAAGGGTCATATAAACGTGCCAATCAGTGACACTGTTGCGCTTCGGGGTGTTGCGTACAGTACTGAATACGCTGGTTGGATCGACGCGCTCGGTGAAAATGGCCGGCGCTCGGAAGACGTCAATACCGGCAATCGTACGGGTGGACGTATTGCGTTGACCTGGCAGCCCACGGCGAACCTGAATATCACGCCTCGGGTGGTCTACCAGAGTATCGAGGCTGATGGCTTTAACCGCGACGAGGTATTTAATCTGTTCGCCAATCCCAACACCACGACGCGCCCTGCAATTCAGTTGGGCGAGCGTGAGCAATACCTGCTTCTGGATGAGGCCTTTGAAGATGAAACCCTGATTGCTGATTTGGTGGCGAACTGGGATATGGGCGGTGCAATACTGACCTACGCTGGTAGCTACACCAAGCGCGACATTTTAGTGAGTCGCGACGCCAGTGCACTCACGGGCTCTGTGTCTGTGGACCTAGGCTACCCCGAGTCAGCGGTGCTGCTGCCATCGAACCTGCGTGACACCACGGATCTCAAGCAGTTTACAAACGAGATTCGCATAGCCTCTGATGGAGATGGCGACTTGAGTTGGGTGTTGGGCGTGTTTTACTCAGACCTTGAACGCAACTATGCCCAGCGCCTTCCGACACCCGGTTACGGACGGGTAACGGACCTGGTCCTTGGCCCGGGTACTACCGCAGCAGTTTCAAACGGCTTTCCCGCCAACTCGCCATTCAACTCCGACTTGCCTTACGACATCGAGCAGTTGGCGATTTTTGGTGAGATGACCTATGCGCTTAGCGATCGTCTGGATCTAACGTTTGGAGGTCGCTGGTACGATTTTGAGGAACAGCGCAGCATACTGCAAGGAGGACTGTTTTCGAGTCTCGCTGATCAGACGGACAGGACCAACTCGGATGGCTTTAACCCTCGGTTGATGGCGAGCTATGCTTTTAGTGATGATGTCACCGTCAATGCGCAGGCATCCCAGGGCTTCCGTCTCGGCGGTGTGAACGACCCACTCAACACGCCGCTGTGCCAACCTCAGGATCTCGCGCAATTCGGCGGCTTTCAGGACTATGGCGACGAGACGATGTGGAACTACGAACTGGGTTTCAAGTCCCAGTTCAATCGCGTTCAGTTCAACGCTGCCGTGTTTTATACCGAGATCGAAGATCTGCAGGTAACCCTGGACGCGGGCACCTGTTCTTCCCGCATATCCTTTAACGTGCCGGAAGCGCATACGCTGGGTGCCGAGTGGGAGATTTCGGCGTACCCCACTGAGAACCTGATGCTCAGCTTGAACGGCAGCTTTATTGAGGCGGAATTCGATTCAACGGTTCGCGACGGTGACGGGAATGTGCTCGGTGGTGTGGAAGACGGCAACCGGCTCCCGTCCGTGCCTGAGTTTCAGTTTTCAGCCTCCGCGACCTACACCTTTTCGCAAGGGCTCCTGGGTTCGGACGAAACCTACCTGAACGCGTCAGTACAGCACATTGGCGATCGCTTCACGCAGCCTAGTGACCAGATTCCCGGTGCTGGTGATTTCAGCTCCGGACTCGCTTTTGGCGGTGCCACGGGCACCGAGGTGACCAGCGTAGATCTGGAGCTGCCCGAGTATGAAATCGTCAATCTGAGTGCCGGTGCGAGCTGGGGAACCTGGGACACAGTGCTCTTCGTCAACAACTTGCTTGACGAAAATGCGCTGCTGTCGTTCGATCGTGAGCGCGGTGGTCGCGCGCGTCTGGCGTATCGGGTGAATCAGCCACGTAGCGTTGGTGTGACGGTTCGTAAAGCGTTCTGATAGGCCTCAAGGCCGTTGGCCTCAAACGCAAAGCCCGGCTATGTGCCGGGCTTTTTCGTTATGCAGGCGTAACGCCAAAGTTGCATTACGAAAACGCTGTGATCGATCGCCCGGGGCAGCGCTTAGCTGTCGTACAATCATGTTTTTGCCAGAGGCAGGCCAACCGTGCTACCACGTATCGGACTCGTTCCCCAGATTATCATTGGCGTTGTGCTAGGCGGGCTCACCGCACTGCTAGCGCCCGGGCTCGCTATACAGCTGGGTCTGCTCGGCCAGCTTTTTGTCGCCATGCTCAAGGCGGTGGCGCCGCTTCTGGTGATGTTGCTGGTCATGTCGGCCATTGCCAATCGGCATGAGCGTGAAGCAGACTCGGGTCGGATTATGCTGACACTGGGACTTTACTTTACCGGCACGGTGACTGCGGCAATCGTTGCGCTGATGTTGTCTACGCTGTTTCCCCAAACCATAGCACTCACCGCTGCGGCCGAGGGTAGCCCGCCGGTGGCGGTTACCGGCGTTTTACGAGAAGTGTTGTTCAAGCTGGTCGACAACCCCGTTAACGCGTTGCTTACAGGAAATTTTCTGGGCTGTCTAAGCTGGGCCATTCTGCTCGGGCTGAGTTTTCGGCGTGCATCGCAGACGTTTCGGGATCAACTGCAGACGCTGGCCGATGGCGTAGCGGACGTTGTGCGTTATGTCATTGCTTTGGCACCGATTGGCATTTTCGGGCTTGTCTGCGTAACGGTGGCATCTACCGGTGTGGCGGTGTTGCTGGACTATGCCAGCCTGGCAGTCCTGCTGGTGGCCTCCATGCTGGTTGTTGCACTGCTGGTAAATCCGTTTTACGTATGGCTGCTGACTCGCCGGAATCCTTTTCCCATCGTCCTGACCTGTCTTCAGGAATCGGGTGTCACCGCGTTTTTTACCCGCAGTTCCGCGGCGAATATCCCGGTCAATCTGGCCTTGGCGAAAAAGCTTGGTATCAGCGAAGAGCTGTATTCAGTGACGATCCCAGTCGGCGCAACGGTGAATATGGCCGGTGCCGCGATCACCATCACGACGCTGACTCTGGCTGCAGCCAACACGCTTGGCGTCGAGGTCTCGCTCACGCAGGCGCTGGTGTTGTGCGTGATTTCCTCGTTGGCAGCCTGTGGCGCATCGGGAGTGCCCTCCGGCAGTCTGTTGCTGATTCCTCTGGCTTGCGGGCTGTTTGGGATACCGCTTGAGACGGCAATGCAAGTGGTCGCGGTGGGTTTTGTGATTAGTGTCATTCAGGACTCTGCGGAAACGGCACTCAATTCAAGCACCGACGTCGTGTATAGCTATGCAGCAGATCATGCGACATTCGGCCGTGAGCCATCCTGAGATCTATATGAGCAAGTCGGTTGACGCAGCGACACTGGAGCTTATTACCCAGCGTCTGGGCCGCAGTCCCAGGGGTTTGCGCGAGGTCGCAGTTTGGGATGCTCGCGGTGAACCGATGGTGATACGTGTGGCGTCTCTGGTAGATTTCAAGCCTTTTCCAACGCTGTTCTGGCTGATCGATCCTGCACTGTCGCTGCGCATTGACCGGGAGGAGGCAACTGGCACCATCGCACAGCTTCAGAGCCGCGTGGATGAGGATGCGGAGCTGCTGGCCGCCATGACCGCGGATCACGCGCGACACATTGCGCTGCGTGAGTCCTATGTGCCCGATGCAGACCGTCGTTTTCTGGAAGAAAAAAGACAGTGGAGTGCATTAGCAGAGCGCGGGATCGGCGGTATTGCCGATCGGCAGCGTATTCGTTGCCTCCACACCTGGTATGCGGCACATTTGGTGGTCCCTAACACCGTGGGCAATCTTCTCGATGCACGCTGGGCGCGCGAGGCATCGCAGACCCTTCGGCCCGCACGCTAAAAAAAAGCGGGCGTCAAAGAACCGCTTGCATGCATACCGCGTAAGCACTGCATGTCAATTCACTCTGATAAAAACCCCAACCCGCAGGGTAAGGGACTCGTTACGTTGCTCGCGGACTGGGAGGCGAGTCAACCGGTCGCCTTCCGGATGCGCGAGCCTGCAGAACTATTGCTTGACTGGTTTGTGTCGGCACTGGTGCTGTCATCCGAGTTCAAGTTTCGGCCCGCGATTAATCAGAGTTACTACCTCTATGCCCGGAAAGGCAGCTGGCAGTTGTCCCTTGTGGCTCCTCATGAATGGGTGTCCAGAGATGTGGGGGATTGTCTGGGTCTATGCCGTCTACAACAGGACATGACCTGGAGTATCGAGGCGGTAGAAGACTTGAATAAAAACCCTCGCCTAAGAGCGGCGTTGACTGCGGTGGTCGAGGGTTTTATGCAGACGCTGGACAGTGACGATGCGCTCAGCGAAAAATTGCCCGCCTATCGACGAGATTTGCCCTACTACCAGCGGATGCTGGCGACTGGTTTGGGGAAGTCCCTGCGCGTCTCGGTCAATCGGGCCGACTTGCTTAGTGGCTCATCGCGGGAACTCTTGCTGGAGGCAGGGGATGTCTTTCACCAGGGCTTGCTGGCTAAGGTCGACAAGCCCGGCTGAATTGCTGCTGGGCGAAAGCCGCCGCTGCGCAAATCGAGCGTCAGCGAACAAGGGACGATAGCTGCAGAGCCGAGTGCCTAGCGCAGTTGCGAAGACATAAACACCCGCACATCCTCAAGCAGTTTGATGCGAGCCTCCTCATTCAAATACATCATGTGTCCGCCGCCGTAATATCGATAGTCGATTCTTTTTGCATCGATGCCGTGGCGATTCAGGGTGTACTCAGCGTCGAAAAATGGGGTCACCAGATCGTAGTAACCCGATGCGACCAGCACACGGAGTGATGGATTAACTTCCATCGCGGACACTAGCTGCGGCGTTGTGTTTACCCAGTGGGGTTCCCAGCTTTCTTCTCGACCTTCGGGGTTCCAGTTCCACTCTTCACTTAACTTTGGATCGGCCGGCGACAGGTAACTCCGGTCCCAGTTGACGCCTAAATCACTCTGCAGATAAGTCATCAGTGCCGCGGTGTACGCCCCAGATGTTGCGTTGCTGGCTGCGTCGAAGCTGGTGCGTGCTGTAAGGTCGTCAACCGGGTCGCCGATATAACGAGAATCCAGCAAGCCGACCGTTTTTCCTTCTTCACGCATCAGCTCTTTGGCGAAACGAAAACCACGCACACGCAGTCCAGCGCGTTCTATGTATTGTGCAGACAGTCCAGTGAATGCGGCGAGCTCGTCGCGCACGGCCTCCCGTGTTTGGGCGTCCAAGGTGTTGCCACGAAACAGTGCTGGCAGCAGGCGCTGGGTTGCAAACTCTCTGGCGCTCGCTACCCATTCTTCCAGGCTCTTACCGCCCGGATCGACCTTGCCGTGGTAGTACGCGGTGGCGGCCATGGTCGGGAGATAGGTCACGTGCGATATGAGATTGTCGGCGATATAGGGTGACGAGCCGGCGTAATCCAGGGCCTGTGAAATAAACACCAGGCCATTCAGCGCCACGTTATAGTTTTTTTCCAATAATTCAGCCACCAGGGCGGCGCGCGTGGTGCCAAAGCTCTCGCCCAGCAGGAATTTTGGGGAGTTCCAGCGTTTGTTATCGCTAAGCCATACGCGGATAAAATCGCTCATGGACTCCGCGTCTTCTGTAAGTCCCCAAAATTCCTTGCCCTCATGGTTCCCCAGTGCGCGGGAGTAACCTGTGCCCACGGGATCTACAAACACCAGATCAGTGATGTCGAGGATGGTCTCGCTGGCGTTGACGACAGGGAATGGTGGTACGCCCGCGTGTTTCGCATCGGAGGGAACAGCAACTCGCTTGGGACCGAAGGTGCCCATATGCAGCCACAGTGAGGCAGACCCCGGGCCGCCATTCCAAACGAAGGTTACTGGCCGGTTTTTACCATCGTCCAGCGCCAGATAGTCGAAGCTGAAAATGCTGGCACGAGGCTCACCCTGTGCATCGCGAATATAGGTTTCACCGGCTCGGGCCTCGTAGCGAAGTGCCTTCCCATTAAATTCGCCACGATGCTCGGTCACAAAAGCACTTGGCTTTGGAATGTCCTCAACGGCGGACTTGCCTTGTGATTCTTCGTCCCTGTGGGAATCGGCGATTGCAAGCCCGCAAAAACTCAGGGATAGGCTGAGTAATAGGATAGTTCGTCGCTTTGCGGAAATTTGGAGAAAAGTTGTGATAGCGCGGAGGAAAAATGTCTGCATGTGGATGTCCTGGGAAGACACTGCTAAGAAGCGGAGGCAAAGAATACCAGTGCCGGTACAAAAGCGCAGATGTTACTCTCGTGCTCACACGACAATCATCAATTAGCTGGAACAGATCCTCATGACCACCCCGGACGATTTGGGCGGCGCGACACTGCTGCAGGAAGCATCAGATGCTGGAAGAGCGCCGATGCTCCGGCTGTTGTTGTGTTCTCTGTTCGGGGTAGGGCTTTTCCTGATGCCAGTCCCCTACGGCGACTCCTGGACCATCGTGCTGGGTATCATGTCGCAGGAGATTCGCGATCTGATTGGCGATAATCTGCGCTGGTTCACGGTGCCTATTTTTATCGTCGGGGCGCTTATTGCCGCGCTTTACAATCTGACGCCTGGTCGATTTGCGCGCAGTTTGCCAAAAGCAGACGTATTTGTTTCCAGTCATTGGCTCTGGACTGCGCTCGCCTTGATCGGTGGCGTGGTGTCCACGCTCACGTTGTTTGAGCTGGGTCCGGCATGGATGATTGGACAGAACACGGGGCTCACCGCCTACGTGGATGTGGCCGGGGCCATTTTTCTTTTGGTGGGCCTGGGCTGTTTGTTTTTGCCGTTTCTGACCGACTATGGATTGCTGGAGTTTGTTGGTGTGCTGTTGCAGAGACCTTTTCAGCGGGTCTTTGGCTTGCCCGGCCGGGCGACGGTCGACACGCTTGCCTCCTGGGTTGGGTCTTCCAGTATTGCGGTGATTATGACCGGACGGCAGTTCGAGAAAGGCTTCTATACGGCCCGAGAGGCCTCCGTTATTGCGACCAATTTTTCCGTGGTGTCCATACCGTTCGTATTTTTCACAGTGCAGATCGCCGGGATTCCGGAACATTTTTTTGCCTTGTACGGAAGCATGATCGGGGTGTGTCTGATTTGTGCGCTTGCGACGCCGCGCTTGCCGCCACTGCGCGGTGTTGCAGAGGTGTATTACGGTGACGTGGGCAAGCAGCTAAGCGAGGACGTACCAGCGGGTAAGACACGCGGTGCCTGGGCGCTGGAGCGCGCTTTGGGGGTTGCAGCCGCAGCACCAGGCCCCGCTGTGTCTTTGCGTCGTGGCCTGGTAGCTACCGCAGAGCTTTTCCTAACCATGATGCCAGCGGCTATGACTATCGAGTTTATTGCGCTCGCTACTTATGAGCACACGTCTATTTTGCAATGGATCACCTGGCCTCTGATCAGCGTGCTGGAGCTGCTACAGATACCCGAGGCAGTGACAGTTGCGCCGGGCTTATTGGTGGGATTGTTTGATCAGTTTGTGCCCGCCATCATAGCCGGCTCGGTTGAGGCGCCGATTGCCAAATTTGTTCTCGCGGGACTGTCTGTAACGCAACTGATCTTTTTTGCGGAGTCGGCGATTCTCATTACCCGATCGGCCATTCCCTTGAGCGTGCCTCAGCTGGTGGCAATCTTCGTCATTCGCACAATCATAGCCCTGCCGTTGCTTGCTCTTATCGCGCACCTGCTTTTTTAGGCAGGCTCTTAAGCAATTTAGGGTGGCTCAGTGCCAGCGGCCGCTGATTCCGGCGCATAGCGCTGAAACCAGCCAATAATCTGCGTCACCTTGTCGATTAACTGACTGGGTCGTCGCGCAATAAAGTGCGAGGCGCCGGGCAGCTCTACAAGTGCTGTCGGAACGCGGCGATATTTCAGCGCGTGGTATAGCTGTTTGGCCTCTGAGGGCGGCGTGCGCAAATCACTGAGACCGACCATCACTAGCGTGGGTGTGTTTATCTGGCCTACCAGGGAGACAGGGGAAAAACGCCGGTAGTCATCGGGGTTGCTCCAAGGCGTCCCGGGAAGTCGGCTGTCGTAGTAGCGGAACCAGTTGTCAGCAACCAGTGTTTTGCTGGCCCAGTTCATGACCGGCTTAACGACGGCGGCAGCACGAAAGCGCGCGCTCTTGCCGATCATCCAAGCGGTCATGATCCCGCCCGCAGATCCCCCAGTCACGTACAGTTGCTCCGGGTCAACAAAACCCGAGGCTATCACCGCATCGACGCCACTCATTACGTCGTCATAATCCTGTCCGGGATAGTTGTGATAGAGGAGATTGCCAAACTCCTCGCCATAGCCGGTGCTGCCCCGGGGATTGGGAAAGAAAACTGCGTAACCCGCAGCGGCATAGAGCTGCATTTCCGGTGAGAATCGCTCTCCGTAGTTGCTGATCGGGCCGCCGTGGTTTTCTATCAGCAGTGGATAACGCCGACTCTCGTCGAAGTTGGGCGGCGTTAACAGCCAGCCCTGAATTTCACGGTCGTCAAAGCTGCTTTTCCAGCGAATTTCCCGGGTTTCGCCCAGAGTGCGCTGAGACAGCAAATCTTTGTTGAGCTGGGTGAGCAATTGCAAATCGAGGGCGCCATCAGCATCACTGTCGTAGACCAGGGCAACATCTGACGGGTAGTCCGGTCGTGTGTGCGTGTAGCTGACCACACCGTTGTCCGCCACACTAAAAGAGCCGCCGGAGTAGGGTCGACCAATACTTGTGCCGCCAAGGTTATCAGCGATGTCTAGGCGGTCTCCGTTGAGACTCACAAAGCTGATTTTGCTTCGACCTTCATCGTCGTATTGAAAATACAGGCCGGAACTGTCTGCCGCCCATACGAATGCGCTAACGCTGCGATCAAGGTCATTCAGCAAACTTCGGCGCTGACTACCATCAGCATTTGCTATGCGTAGTTGTGTAAGTTGGTAGGTTTGCGTTTTGTCCTCATATCCTAGCCAGGCCAGATGCTGCCCGTTGGGAGCCATGGCGGGCTGTCGGTCAGGCCCTGGGGATTGCGTTAACGCATGGACTTCTCGGCTGCTTAGATCGATCGTATACAGTTCAGTGTTGCGATAGTCATACTCCCAATCCTCGGAACGATTGCCTGAGAAGACGAGCGATTGCCCTCCGGGTGCCCAGACAGGCTCGCGATGGTGGAACTCGCCGGTGCTAAGCTGACGCGCAGTGCCGCCTTCGGCGGGCACGACAAAGATATGTGAGTAACCCGGATGGATGTATCCGCTGCCGTCCCTCTCGTGATACAGGCGATCAGTCACGCGCGGGGGCTCCGCCCATTGTGCGCCTTCGGGTTTTTCCGCTCGTTTGCTGATGCTGGGAGACGTGGCTTTGACCACCATGGCAAACGCCAGCTGCTGCCCGTCATCGCTCCAGCGAATGTGCTTGGGGGTCCCCGGCACACGTGTGACGCGCGCACTTTGCCCGCTTCGTGGCCAGTAGATGTATATTTCTGTGCCCTCTTGCAGGCCGTCAGCATTCTCCGTTCTACGCAGATATGCGATTCTGTCGCCACTCGGTGACCACCGCGCGGCCGATTCATCACCCTCAAAGCTGCTTAGCTTTTGATGCTCATTCCCTGGAATACTGAGCAGCCATAGGTTGCCGTGTCGCCGGTCTCGCATAATGTCAAAGCCCATGCGGCGGTAGACGACAAACTGAGCATTAGGCGATATTTGGGGTTCCACCGCCCACTCCAGCTCGAACACATCCAGTGGTGCAAAGGGCTGCGCGGCGGATGATTCGATGTCCATTGCCGCAACCGCGTTGAGGGCGATCATGCACAGCGCTGAGCATAGGAGCATGCCCAGACTCGTGTATCGGCGTGTTGACAGATGCACATCGCGCCAACTCAGCGATCGCCGTGTGGTTGCGAATGAGTGTAATGAGTGTGTAGAAACCAGGTGCATGGTAAATCTCTGTAACGTCGCTAAGGAGATGCTACCACTGCCTTGTCTAGCCTGCCCAACATCGAGCGCACAGACAGCGGTGGAGCAGGCTCAGGGATGCTTAAACGCCGCCTCCGATGCTATAGTGCGCGGCCATTTAATGTCCCCAGAAAACAGAGAATTACATGCTGTCCGTCACTGACGACCTTAGGATCCAGAGAACCAACGAGCTGATTGCCCCGGAGAGCCTCGTCAATGATATTCCGCTGAGCGACACAGCCGCGCTGACGGTGTCTCAGGCGCGCAGCGGTATCTCCGCGATTTTGCGCGGCGAGGACCAGCGTCTACTGGTGGTGGTGGGTCCATGCTCAATCCATGACCCCTCGGCGGCGCATGAATACGCCGGTTTACTGGCGGCTGCGGCGCAGGAACACGCTAATGACTTGCTCATTGTCATGCGCGTGTACTTCGAAAAACCACGCACGACTGTCGGCTGGAAGGGGCTGATCAACGATCCTGATTTGAATGATACCTTTCAGATTAACAAGGGTCTGCATCTCGCCCGTCAGTTACTGGCGGATCTTGCAGAAATGGGCCTTCCCGCCGGCACTGAATATCTCGATCTGATCAGTCCCCAGTATCTTGCAGATCTCGTTTCCTGGGGCGCGATTGGCGCGCGCACAACAGAAAGCCAAACGCACCGGGAACTCGCCTCTGGATTATCGTGCCCGGTGGGCTTTAAGAATGCGACCGACGGTGACATTCAGGTTGCTATCGACGCCATTAATTCTGCGTCCCAGGCACACCACTTTCTGTCCGTGACCAAGCAAGGTCACTCGGCGATCTTTCAGACCACAGGGAACGAGGATTGCCACATTATCCTGCGGGGAGGCAAGCTCCCGAATTACGATATGTTTTCTGTCGATGACGCCAGTGCAATGCTCACCAAGGCCGGCTTGCCGGCACGCATCATGATCGATGCGAGCCATGCCAACAGCCGCAAGATACCTGCCAGACAGATCGATGTTGTGCGTGACATCGCTACGCAAGTTTCCCGCGGCAGTCGCAGTATTTTTGGCCTGATGATCGAGAGTAACCTGGTCGAGGGTCGGCAGAATGTTGTTCCCGGACGGGCGCTGGTCTACGGGCAAAGCATTACCGATCCATGCATACACTGGGAGAGCACCCTGGGTCTGCTTGGCGAACTCGCTCAATCCGTGCAGGAACGACGTAGCAAAGTTTGAGTGCGCGCACTATCTGTGATCCTGGGGTGTGGAGTGATGACCAATATGAATAAGCAACAAACGAAAGAATACTGGCGTAGAAACGTCGCGTTAATGATCAAGTTATTGGTGATCTGGTTTTTGGTCAGCTTTGGCTGCGGCATTCTATGGGTTGATACGCTTAACCAGTTTCAATTCGGCGGTTACAAGCTGGGGTTCTGGTTTGCTCAGCAGGGCTCAATTTACGTTTTTGTTGCACTGATCTTCGTCTACCGTTCTCGTATGGCTGCACTTGATCGAGAGTTCGGCGTCGAAGAAGACTAGGGCGGAACGATGGAGTTACAAACGCTCACCTATATTGTTGTTGGCATTACCTTTGCTATCTATATCGGTATCGCGATCTGGTCGCGAGCCGATTCTACCCAGGAATTTTATGTAGCCGGCGGTGGTATTCATCCGATCGCCAATGGCATGGCTACGGCCGCTGACTGGATGTCGGCTGCCTCTTTTATCAGTATGGCAGGGATGATCGCCTTCATGGGTTACGGCGGCTCGGTGTTTCTGATGGGCTGGACCGGGGGTTTTGTGATCCTGGCCATGTTGCTGGCACCTTACCTGCGCAAGTACGGAAAGTTCACCGTGCCGGAATTTATCGGCGATCGCTATTACTCCAAAGCCGCGCGTGCCGTCGCGGTGCTGTGTTTGATTATCTGCTCAGTCACCTATGTGATTGGCCAGATGAAAGGCATAGGCGTTGCTTTCTCGCGCTTCCTTGAGGTGGACTACGGAACCGGGTTGCTGGTGGGCATGTGTATCGTGTTTTTCTATGCCGTGCTCGGTGGTATGAAGGGCATTACCTACACCCAGATTGCACAGTATTGCGTGCTAATTCTTGCCTATACGATTCCCGCTATTTTTATCAGCCTGCAGCTGACGGGCAACCCGATCCCGCAGTTGGGCCTGGGCAGCACCCTCATCGGCAGCGACACTTTCTTGCTGGATAAGCTTGACCAGGTCGTCATGGAACTGGGCTTTAAGGAGTACAGCACGGATGTGCGCCTGTCCGGCCTCAATATGTTTGCGTTTACGCTGTCGCTCATGATCGGCACTGCGGGTCTGCCGCACGTTATCATCCGCTTCTTTACCGTGCCCAAGGTGCGCGACGCGCGTTCGTCAGCAGGCTGGGCGCTGGTCTTCATCGCCGTGCTTTACACCACGGCGCCGGCGGTTGCTGGCATGGCTCGGCTTAATCTCATGCAGACGATTGAGCCTGAGTCTGGAACTTACCTTGCCTACGATCAGCGTCCGCAGTGGTTCAAAAATTGGGAGAAGACGGGGCTGCTCGCGTTTGAGGACAAAAATGGCGACGGGTTGATGCAGTACAGCGCCGACGAAGCCGGCAACGAACTCGTTAAAGTCGACCGGGACATTATGGTGCTGGCAAACCCGGAGATCGCCAGACTGCCCAATTGGGTGATCGCTCTGATCGCCGCCGGTGGCCTGGCGGCCGCGCTCTCGACCGCGGCGGGTCTGCTGCTAGCGATCGCATCGGCGATCTCTCACGATCTTCTGAAGGGCATGATTGCGCCTGGCATTAGTGAGAAGCAGGAGCTGTTGGCAAGCCGACTGGCAATGGCATTTGCAATTGCTGGTGCAGGTTACCTGGGTTTTAATCCGCCGGACTTCGCGGCGGGCACCGTTGCTCTGGCGTTTGGCTTGGCGGCATCGTCGTTGTTTCCAGTCCTGATGATGGGTATTTTTAGCAAATCCATTACGAGGGAGGGCGCGATTGCAGGCATGCTCTCAGGTATCGGCGTAACGCTGTTCTACGTGTTCCAGCACAAGGGCATCATGTTCGTTACGTCTACCGCTTATCTTGGTGACATGTCCGAGAACTGGTTCTTCGGCATAGAGCCCAATGCCTTTGGCGTGGTGGGTGCCATCGTCAACTTTGCTGTGGCCATCGCGGTATCCAGGGTAACTGCGAGTCCGCCGCAGCACGTGCACGAACTTGTCGACTATATTCGAAGTCCGGCGGGCGTAGAAGCCGCCGCGGAGCATTGACGGGGAGGGCGGTGTTTACCAACAAGCACATCGCCATTGCCGTAATTGTGGCCCCGCTATTGGCGATTGCGGGCTGGTACGCCGTCGGCAACATCAGCGGTGAGAAAGCGATGCCTGCGCAGCCGGGGCAAATCTATCCGCTCATCGCGAGCAGCAACTGTCGCTACGCCAGCGGTGAATGCGAATTGACCAACAACGATTTAAAACTGCATATCAGGGCACAGGGCGCCGGGGTGCTAGCACTGGAGCTTCGCGCTTCGCATCCGCTGGAGGCGATACTGATGTCAGTCACAGACCCCGGCACCGATGAGGGGCCGAGCGCAATGCTGCGTTTGGACAGTGACGGCTTGCGCTGGAGTTATCCCTTGCAGACACCCCCGAGAGACACGGATCTTATTCGGCTTGTGGCGGCGCGGGCTGGCAGCAGCTATTTTGCGCAGGCACCCACGGTGTTTCTGCTACCCGAGGATACCCCCTAAGCAGGGCGCAGAGGCAGTTGTCAGCGCAGAGTACTACTTGTCTATGCGGCTCTGAGCCAATGCGATCGTCGCCCGGGGATTAATCAGGCGAATACTCCGAGACGTAAGTTCTCGGGGGTCGGCGCCATCGACAATGGTGTCTTTGAGCTCGGAAACGCTCATATCGGGATACAGCGTCAGCAATTTGCCCGCAAGGTTCATGACCTGCGGCGAGGCCATGGAGGTGCCGTTGAACGCTATGCGGTTTCCGCCGGGCACATAGCTCTCTACCTCAAAGCCGTTGCCATAAACATCTACCTTCCCAAGGCTGGTGAAACTGGTCTCGTCACCCGCACTGTCCACTGCCCCGACGGTCAACATGTTGGGGTAGTCGTAGCTCCCGGGGTAGAACTCGTCAAACTTGATGTCGTTATCCGAGTTCCCTGCCGCGGCCACAAAGAGAATCTCCGGTGAGTCCGCGATCGCTTTGCGCAGTGCGTGATCAGTGATGTCGTAGATCTCCCGCGCCAAGGCTTTTCGTTCCTCGATACTCTCTCCCGTGGGGTTTGCTTCAAGCGCCTGCTCGATACCACGCAGGGAGCCGCCCCAACTCATGTTTACAACGCGGACGCCTTGCCCGCGGAAGTAGTCGGCAACCTCAAGAAACATTGCTGCTTCCCGGTGTGCCTGGGCCAGTGTGGGTCGCTCGGGGATCATTTCGTGGCCGTACGTCATACGGGCGACGAGCACGCGGGCAAAGGGGTTTCCTTCGGTAGCGATACCCGCTACGTGCGTACCGTGTGCATAATTGCCGTACACCGAGAGGGACTCGAGGAACTCCTTGACGCTCTCCTGTGGCAATGAAGCCATACGCTTGCGAACTTCGCCCGCTTCGGCGCTGTCAACGTTGAACTGTATGTCACCCAGACCTTTCATGAGTCGCTGCAGAGCGGCCTCGTCATCGGATACTTGCCCAATGGGGTAGAGCGTGCCAACGACCTTGTTGGAATGAAGGTCATACGCCACGCCGTGCACATCATCGACAAAGCCGTTGTCGTCGTCATCAATGCCGTTGCCCGGGATCTCTCCACTGTTATGCCAGAGTTGCTGCGTATCGCTGAATATCGCCGTATCGACGCCGCTGTCCCAGATTGCGAGGGTCACTGGCTTAGCCTCGGAAGAGGACTCCAACGCTATTTGTCGCTCGGCCCAGATGTCGTTTTTTTCTACGCGGTTCGTGTCGATAGCATAACTGAGTACCCCGTTGACCGCTCCAGCTACCGGTAGAAAGTGTTGCAATGTAAAGCTGGCGCCAACTAGTGATGCCGCGATGTCATAACTCACTGTGCCGTCGTTGCGATCTACAATTGGCTGATAGTTGGAGTCGAGACTTCCCAGCACCAATGCCCGACTGAGTATTTCTGTGCGGCCTTTCAGACTTTTGAGGCCAGCTTCTACGGTGGCGTAGGGCAGGGTGGCGAGCTCTTCCTGCAGACGCTGTGAGACTGACTCAGGTGAGCCGTCACCACTTAGCTGCGCCCGAGCAATCGCTTCACCGACCAGACCCATAGTAAGGCGGTTGGCTTCCTTGGACTCCAGTGCTCGACGCTGCTGCAGATGGTTCAGATAGCTCTGCCAGTCGTCCTCAAGAACTGCGACGGAGCCTAGCAAGGCGTAAAAATCCTGCACCGTGTTATCGTCGCGAATGTCGTACTTCTCAAGATCGCTTTCAATATCGCTGCGAATCTCCCGCGCGAGCTTGAGCAGGCGCTCACGGTTCTCGGACCTATACAGCGCGGTGACCGGCACATCGATGCTGTAGCTGTGCCTGGGGAGATCGTCTTTTTTCTCGATGAGCTGTTTGCTTTGGGCGTGTGCCGTGGTGTTAACGGCCAGCAAGCCGCTGCCCACTGCGGCGCTCACAAGGAGAAAGGGCGGCGAGCCGGGCAGCCCCGCCATCAGCACTGCCGCCAGCGCGGCGGGCAGAAGCTGGGGATATGTTCTATTCATTGCATTGGCCCATCGTGAGGTCGGAGGCTCCGCACGAACTAGTGTGTGGCCTCGTCATCAGGCATTTTACCCCAGTCTTTGTCGCTCCAGAGACTCGTTACCCTTTGATCGCGACCGCAGTTCCAACGATAGTACTTATAGCGCAGAGGATTTTTTTTAGCGTAATCCTGATGATACTCCTCGACCGGCCAGAAGCGCGATTTGGGGAGCACGACTGTTGCCACCGTCTGATCTGGAAATAGCGCCGACACGCTTGCAAGACTGGTTTCTGCAGCCAGACGCTCCTCGGCATTGCCGACGAAGACCGCCGTTTTGTAGCTAAAGCCGCGATCGCAGAACTGACCGCCAGCGTCCAGCGGATCGACGTGTCGCCAGAAATACTGGAGCAATTGCTCATAGCTGATTGCGTCGCTGTCGTAGGTCACTCGGACAGCTTCATAGTGCCCTTTGTGATTGCCCCGATAGCTTGGGTTCTCCAGGGTGCCACCGGTAAAACCAGACACCACATCTTTGACGCCGTCGAGCTTTTCGATATCGGCCTCAATGCACCAGAAACAACCGCCGGCAAAATCTGCCGTGCGTTCCTCGGCAATGACTGGAAGTGCCATCACCGCGGCCAGCATCAGGCCTATACAGATTCTGCCGGGCGTTTGAGGCAAACCGGATGTATGGGGTATTTTTTTATCTGCGCCGTTTGGAGACAGTGTCATAAAGTATCCTCAACTTTCCTGTTTGCTTTGGGCAGCACCAACAGGAGATGGTTCCCACTGGTCTTGCTCAATTCAGTTTTTTTGGGCGTAGACCTAAGCCACATTCAACAGTCTGGTTCTAGCCTCTTCGAACTGTGTTTTGAGCTTTGCAACGAGATCAGCCGTGCTACCGATACTTTTTACCGCACCGATACCCTGACCACAGCCCCAAATCGACTTCCAGGCCTTGGCGTCGGTGTTTCCGCCGGAACCAAAATCCATTTTCGAAGGATCGCTGTCTGGAAGGTTCTTGGGGTCCAGGCCTGCCGCTTCAATTGATGGCGCCAGATAGTTGCCGTGTACACCTGTGAACAGATTACTGTACACGATGTCCGATGAGTTGTAGTCAACGATAGCCTGCTTATAGGCTTGGTCCGCATTGGCCTCGTTGGTGGCGATAAACGCGCTGCCGATGTAACCGAGATCGGCACCCATGGCCAGGGCACCCAGGACCGCGTCGCCGCTGGCAATTGAGCCGGAGAGGAGCAGGGGGCCTTCAAACCATTCGCGGATTTCCTGCACCAGGGCGAACGGCGAAGTGGTACCTGCGTGACCGCCCGCGCCCGCGGCGACCGCAATAAGTCCGTCAGCACCTTTCTCGATGGCTTTTTTTGCAAAACGATTGTTGATGATGTCGTGGAATACCAAACCACCGTAAGAGTGTATGGCGTCGTTGACGAATTCCTTGGCGCCCAGTGATGTGATGACGATGGGAGCTTTGTGTTTGACGCAGAGTTCCAGGTCTTCCTGCAGTCGATTATTGGATCCGTGAACAATCAGGTTGACCGCGTATGGGGCCGAGGGTTGCTCAGGGTTCGCCGCATCAAATGCGGCCAGTTCCGTGGTGATTCGCTCGAGCCAGCGATCGAGTTCTTCAAGCGGCCTTGCGTTGAGCGAGGGGAACGAGCCGATCACGCCAGCCTTGCATTGTTCAATCACCAAATCGGGATTTGAAATGATAAAAAGCGGAGCAGCTACGGCTGGTAGCTGTAAGCGGGATGAAAGCGATTCTGGGAGTGCCATGATGATGCCCTGTGTTTAGTCTGGAATTACGAACGTCGCGAAGACTAAATGACTCGCTACTATTATGCAACATTTTGCATAATAGTAGCTCTGAGGCATAATAGTGAATTCGAACTCCCATAGGTCATTTAGTGTCACTGCGATACGCCATCATGACGGCGCTTCTTGAGGATCAGCTCTCGGGCTATGATCTGGCCCGCTCTTTCGATAAGTCATTGGGGTTTTTCTGGCATGCCTCGCATCAGCAGATCTATCGGGAACTGCGCAAACTCAGTGAGCTTGAATGGGTGTCGCATCATGCGGAGGCTCAGCAAGCCCGACCCGATCGCATTCTTTATTCACTCACCGCTACAGGTGAAGTCGCCTTGCAGGATTGGGTCACTGAGCCGGATCGCATGCGGCTCCAGGAGACCAAAGACGAGTTTTATATCAAGCTCTACAATCTCTCCGCATCCAATATTGACTATATCCAGACGCGACTGGGTGAGCGTCGTGAAGCGATGATGCAGCGGCTTTACCTCTATGAGCGCATTCGCATGCGTCACTATGACAAGCCTCAGACTTTGCCGCTGAGGCGGAAGGGCGTGTATCTCGCGCTGCTTGGGGGTATAGGTCAGGGTCGACAATATCTCGCCTGGTGCGACGAGGCTCTAGCGCTACTGGCGCAAAGCCAGGAGTCGCTGGACAAAGTCGACTCCGGACCTTAACACCGCGTTAGCGGCTAAAAGGCTGATCGATGTGATTTTGTCCCGCGTTAGCATGCAGCAATCGCCAGTGCCTTGATGGGGACATCTTCACCAGAGCGCTCGACAGCGCGAGACGATGCGGCATAATGTTATCACCGTCCTAATCGGGGCGTTGTCCCCAGAGCCCGGCATGTACCACCAGTATTTTGGCCTCGCAGAGGCGCCGTTCTCCATCGCGGTGAATCCGCGCTATCTCTACATGAGCCCTCGCCATCGCGATGCATTGGCGCACCTCCTGTATGGGGTGGGTGCTGGTGGCGGCTTTATCCTGTTGACGGGCGAGGTAGGCACGGGAAAGACCACCATCAATCGATGCCTGCTTGAGCAATTACCTGACAATGCGGATATTGCGATCGTGCTCAACCCCGCTCTCGATGCACGAGATTTACTGGCCACGGTCTGTGATGAGCTGGGCATTGAATTCTCAGAAACACAGCCGGGTCTAAAGTCGCTGACCGATAGTTTGCATCGGTTTCTACTGGACAACCATGCACGCCAGCGCAAAACGGTGCTGATGATCGACGAAGCCCAGCATCTGGGCTTTGGGGTTCTGGAACAGATTCGTCTGTTGACCAATCTAGAAACTAATGAAGAGAAGTTGCTGCATATTATTCTGATCGGACAGCCAGAGCTTGCAGAGAAGCTATCGCGGCCCGAGCTCAGGCAATTGAACCAGAGAATTACTGCGCGCTTTGATCTGCGTCCACTCAATCTGGCAGAGGCCGGTGCATACATTCGCCATCGATTGCATGTGGCGGGCCTTGCGGGCGGTACAGAGTTGTTTGCGCCCTCGCTGGTGCGGGCAATTCATAGCCGCTCTCGTGGCGTGCCGCGACTCATCAATTTGCTGTGTGACCGCATGCTGCTGGGCGCCTATGGTCGAAACAGCACGCAACTTGATCGATCGCTCCTGAACGAGGCCGCCCGGGAAGTACTGGGCAGCGGGGAGGGTCTCGCGGAAAACCGTAGATATGGACTTGAGCGAATATTGCCGAATGGATTGTCCGGCGCGGGTTTGCTTGCCGCTGTCCTCGCCTGTGTGCTGCTTGGTATTGGGGTGCGGTCGTACCTGGCGTCGACCAGCAATGTTCCTGCGGTGACGGCAGATGCCGTTCCCAGCGCGCCGCTAGTGCCTGAATCGCGGGTAGCGAGCGAAGCAATACCGACGGTCGTGGCGAACGCGACGCCCGAAACCTCGTCACGGTGGAGGCTCTCATCTGCAGAAGGTGTGCAGTTGTTAGCGGCGCTTTATGATGTCGCTGTGGAGGCGTCGACTGTCGATCCCTGTCGACTGGCTTTGCCCGACGAGCTGCGCTGTGAGCGCCTGCGCATTCGTAGTTGGAACCAGCTGCTTGAAGACCCCAGGCCGGCGCTTCTGTCGTTGGTTGATGCGCGTCGCTTTGAGGCCAGTGCACTGTTTCTCGGTGTCGAGGAAGAGCTTGCCGTGTTGGCTACTGCAACGGGATTGCAACGCATACCGCTCGCCGAGTTGGCACCGGGTTGGACCGGCGAATACTGGCGTCTGTGGCGGAACCCGCTGGAGCAGGGGCGTTTACTCAAAGCCGGTGATCAAGGGGCGGATGTGCGCGAGCTCGCCGGGATGTTCGCGGCGATCGACAAGCAGGCGACGCCTCTATCGCGAGGCGAATTCAATACCTCTCTCGAATCACGCCTGCGTTTGTTTCAAGAGGAGCAGGGTCTGCGGGCGGACGGCATTCTCGGTGCCCAGACCTTGCGGGCGTTAACCCTGGCGGCAGGGCGAGACCTTGACTTTTTGCGGGCTCGTCAACAGTTTGAAAGGCTGGAGAGCGAGCGAGAACTGCTGTGACCCCAAAGAGAGATCATCAGCTGTCCCATAACCGACAAAGTCAGGCAGGTATCCGTCCGTGTCGCTGATACTCGACGCGCTGAGCCGTGCTGAGCGCGACAAGCTGGCGGCGCGTTCAGATACACCGGATATTCTGTCTCAGTCGCCAGCGCAGCCTGTGACGGAGGCGCCTGCTACAGTACGACGGCGATGGATTCTTGGGCTGTTCACAGTTGTATTGTTGTTACTGCTTGGCATCGCCGTGATGCTCGGTGACCGACCGGACTCTTCAACGGTGCACCCGGCACAAACTACTTCAGTGCCCGTGTCTGCAACGGCGTCTGCGACTGAAAACGTGCCCGCAGCTACCGTTGTGCCCGCCCGAAAATTTGCTGACGCAACAGAATCGATGTCATCAGCTGCCTTGGTCGATACGGCCACAGCATCGCCGGCTGAACAAAAATCCCGTGAAGCGAGCATCGCTGCACTGTATGCACTGCCGGAGTCCAGTAAGGTATCACTTGCTTCGTCCGCGCAGGTCCCTGCTCCTAACGCTCAACCCGGGCGACCGAATGCTGTTCTCGCGGATGAGGATGAGGTGGAGAATCAGGTCGACGAGGAGATCGACCTGGCAGCAATACTGGCCCAGGTGAAGCGAGAAACCGCGGCGACTGAACTGGTCACGCATCCTGCTCCGCTTCTCGAGGACATGTCAAAGCAGTTTCGAGATCGGGTGCCGACACTGATGTATCTGCGTCACGACTTCAACTCACTCGGTTTGTCCACCGTGCTTATTAATGGGGCGTCTTTACGAGTCGGACAACGCACCAGAAACGTCGAAGTTCGTGAGATCCTGGAAGATTCTGCAGTGCTGCGCTTCGACGGTTCGGAGTTTCGGCTTCGGGCCTTAAACAGCTGGGTCAATCTGTAAACCTTAAAGCGCTCTCGCCTACCTATAAATGCTTGGCCTGTTTGACAGTGGCGGCTAAGTCACTTAGTGTCCACGCCGGTTCAGGTCCCTGCCGCCGCGCCGCCGGTCCGCCCTACATCAGTGTCGCTGACACCTTGTATCGGCGACATGTTTTAGATTTGGCGATGGCTGAGTAGGATAATTGGGAAGTGAGGTGGCACAACGTTCTCCTCCGCTGCCCCCGCAACGGTCAACAGCGTGCCCCGCTGAGAGCCCGATACCAGCCTGATACCAATGACGACTAAGCACCGATGGAGCGGAGGGCTTCATGCACGGTTGCCGGCTCTGCGATGCGGGGCCTGTTTCCTGTTCCCCTCCCTTAATCGGCCGAGTTCCGGCTATTGAGGGCATTCGATGAACACTCCCAAAGTAAAGGCGACGTCAAACGCTGCTACTTTTTTAGAATCAAAACTACCCGCGCAATGTGCGGTCCGCTGGAACTCATGTACGGTGCTGATCCGGGGGGAGTTGTGAATATCAGCACCTTGTCCGATCGCGGTGATTTCGGTGAGCATGCGAGCTACCGGCTCGGTGCCGCTTATCTCGCACCGTTCAGCAATGGCGAGGTCAAAATCCGTGGAGCCTATGGCACGGGTTTTCGCGCTCCAAGCCTATTGGAAGCTGCCTATAACTTTGGACCCTTCGCCGCCGCCCCCGTGGCCGGCCTGCAACTGCAGGAAGAGCAGAGCAACGGCTACGATGTGAGGATTTCCTGGGCTGCTGACGATGGCAGTTACCTTGAAGCCACGTCTTCTGATCAGACGGTGAGTGATGAGACTTTCTTCGACCCGATCAATTTCTCAGGATACCTGCAAGGGAATGGAGAGTTTGGCTCCAGCGGGATCGAACTGGTGGCTATGCTGCCACTTCCCGGGGGGTCTCACTAAATGGCAATGACACCTTCAAGGAAACTGAGAACGCCTCCGGCAGCGAACGCTTTCGTCGTCCAGAGCAAGTCGTGAATCTTACGCTCCAATGGCGTGATCTGGCGCAGCGGCTGATTCTGGGTATGCAGCTGCGTGGATTGTATGACGCGATCGATTTTGACGACAGCCAACTGGATGATTATGCCATCGTTGCGCTGAATGCTTCCTGGGCGATGACTTCCAGTCTGAGTGTGCGGACGCAGTGAGAATTTGTTCGATGAAGACTACCAGGAAGTCCCTGGCTTCAATACGGCGGGCGCTACTGCCTTCGTTGGCCTGCACTATAACTTGTAGGAGATTGGAATGAGTGATAACGATGAAGCGGTGCGCAATGAGCGCCACAAAAAGTCAATGGAGAAACAAAAAGCCAATGTTGATGCGAGCATTCAAGCCGCAGCCGAGGAGCGGGGTGTAGCGGTTATAGTCACTGGCAATGGCAAGGGTAAATCCAGTTCGGCCTTCGGCATGGTGATGCGCGCTTTGG
The DNA here is from genome assembly GCA_045105635.1 of Congregibacter sp. Taxonomy (GTDB): domain Bacteria; phylum Pseudomonadota; class Gammaproteobacteria; order Pseudomonadales; family Halieaceae; genus Congregibacter. The sequence goes on along the minus strand of JBGCDU010000002.1, from coordinate 120,394 downwards.
GCTACGGGCAAAAGGTCGCTGTCGTTCAGTTTATTAAGGGCGTGCAGCTCTCCGGGGAGGAGATTTATCTTCGTGATCAATGCCCTCAAGTGGGCTTCTATCAAATGGGCACCGGGTTTACCTGGGACACGCAGGATCGAAGTGGCGACATCGCCGCCGCGGAGCGCACCTGGAAAGTGGCTGCTGAATACCTGGCAGATGAGAGCTACGACTTGGTGGTGCTCGATGAGCTGACTTACATGTTGGCCTATGATTATTTGCCGCAGCAAATGGTGCTCGACGCGATCACGTCGCGACCACGCGAGCAGAGTGTCGTAGTGACTGGCCGTGGTGGTGGCACTGCGCTGCAGGATGTCATGGACACCGTCTCGGAGGTCAAAGACATTAAGCACGCCTACCGAGCGGGTGTGAAAGCGCGTCAGGGCGTGGACTATTAATGATTGCAACAGGCGCTAATACGCGTCAGTACCAGCTTTGGCGTGGCATTGGAGTGCAACCATAAACTCACGGCGGCATGATTGGCTGCTTGCGGGCGCCTTACTCGGGCTACTGCCCTGCGTTTTGTTGCTGGCAATTTGCGTAGGTACCGTGGACCTTGGTGTATATGAGGCTCTGAGTTCGCTGGTGTCCCGCACTAATCCAAGCGATCCGACTCTGGGAGGTTCTGCCCAACTCATCGTTCAGCGCATTCGTCTCCCGCGGGCCTTACTGGCGGGTCTGGTGGGCGCCATGCTCGGTGTTTGTGGTGCGGTGACCCAGGGCTTGTTTCGCAATCCGCTCGCTGACCCCTCCCTGATTGGCGTGACCGCCGGCGCGTCCCTCGGCGCCTCGCTGATGATCGTAGCCGCCGGCGGCATGCTCGGTTTTTCCGACACCTTTGCCGGTTCCAGCTTGATCAGTCTTGGCGCATTCGGGGGTGGGCTTGTCAGCGTTTTGTTGGTCTACCGCCTGGCAACCAGCGCCGAGGGTACGTCCGTGGCAACCATGCTGCTAGCCGGTATTGCCGTTACGGCGCTGGCAGGTGCCGTGGGCAATCTCCTCGAGTTGTATTCCGCGGATAGCACCCTGCGGCGGATTAGTCTTTGGCGTATGGGCGGGCTTGAGGGGGCGAATGCTGAGCGAGTCACGCTCGCCGCACTCGTATGCCTTCTGGTGCTGGCTCCGCTACCGCGTTTTTCCGCAGCGCTTGACGCGATGTTGCTCGGAGAATCTGAGGCGCGCTATCTGGGAGTACCTGTGGATCGGGTTAAAACGGTTCTGATTCTGCTAGTTGCTATCGGTGTGGGTGCGTCCGTCGCACTGGCGGGCACTATCGCGTTCGTGGGGCTGGTGGTGCCGCATATGATGCGACTTATTATTGGGCCCGGGCATCGAGTATTGTTGCCTGTGTCCGCGCTAGCTGGGGCCATTTTGCTGATTTTCGCCGACACGCTTGCCCGTACCGTCGTGTCCCCCTCGGAGCTGCCAGTGGGTATCGTGACCGCCATCATTGGGGTGCCTTTTTTTATCTCTCTGCTGAGCCGACGGGCTCGATTTGGCATGTCGTGAACCTACCACCACGAATTTGCTGGAATGAGCGTAATACTCCGAGTGTACTGCAATGATTTTGGCGGTATGACATTGCTGGATCTCAAGAGCGGGTGTGCAAGCCCTTGGGAAGCGCTACGCTTACAGGATATTTCTCTGGCGGTTGACGCGGGCGAAATATTGGCGATCGCGGGTCCAAACGGCGCCGGTAAAACCAGTTTGCTCAACCTACTGGGCGGCAGTATTGCTTTGTCGAGCGGCCGATTATCGTTCCTGGGACGCCCGCTGGCGGAGCTGCCTCTGACTGAAAAGGCACGTGCGATAGCGATGCTACCGCAGCGTTCTACCCTGTCGTTTCCTTTTTACGTGAGGGAAGTCGTGAAGTTAGGACGTGTACCGCACGCCAGTGGGTCACGGGCCGATGAGCACATTGTGGACGCAACACTCAGCGCGCTTGGCGTGGAGATGCTCGCTGATCGGCGTTACACAGAACTGTCCGGCGGCGAACAACAGCGTGTGCAGCTAGCCCGAGTGCTGGCGCAAGTTTGGCGTGCGCAGGATAGCCCCGGCCGTGTACTGTTACTGGACGAGCCTACGGCGGCTCTTGACTACGTGCACCTGGGTTTACTTCGCAGCTTGCTACGACAGCTGGCATCCCAGGGGTGTGCGATAGTTTTGGTAGTGCACGATCTCAACTTTGCGGCGGACCTCGCGAATAAGGTGCTGCTGTTAAAAGCAGGCGCAGTGTCGGCGCTAGGTAGCGCCTCAGCAGTATTTAATGCGGATGCGCTTGAAAACGTGTTCGGGGTCAGGCCGATCATCAGCACGCACCCGAGCAGTGGCAAACCGCTGGTCATTCAACAATGATGCGCCCGCTGAGCATGTTGTTGATCTGCGTGTTGAGCTGTAGGGCTCTTGCGGTTGAGCCACGCGTGCGTGACTTTTTGGGCAGAGAAGTAAGTCTTGCTGCGCCTGCGGTGCGCATTGTTGCGCTGTCACCACATATTGTAGAAAACGTGTTTAGCGCTGGGGCAGGATCCAAACTTGTTGGCGTAGTCAGCCACAGTGATTACCCCGCGGCGGCGACGTCCATTCCCGAGGTTGGCAATTACCGTTCCTGGGGCATGGAAGCAATTATTAGCCTGCAACCTGACCTTGTTCTGATGTGGGCATCGGGTAACGGCACGCAAAAGCTCGGTACTTTCGAGCAGCTTGGCATTCCTGTGTATGTGAGCGAACCCCGATCAGTCAACGATGTTGCCGCCGCTATCCGAGCCATTGGTAAACTGGCCGGTACAGAGGCTGTGAGTAGTGCTGAGGCAGAGCGTATTGAAGAACAGATAGCGGCGTTGCGTTCACGATATGCAGCACAAAATCCCCTGTCCGTGTTTTACCAGGTCTGGAATGAGCCCTTGCAGACACTGAACGGCCAGCACCTTGTGTCCAGTATCATTGAACTATGCGGTGGTCGTAACATATTCGCCGATGAGCCTTTTCTGGCGCCGGTAATCAGCCTCGAAGCGGTGCTTGATCGCGATCCGGCGGTGATTGTTGCCAGCGGTATGCACGGCGGGCGCCCCGAATGGCTTGACGACTGGAATGCGTTCCCCAACTTGAGCGCGGTTAAGCACAAGCGGCTTTTGTTCGTGAACCCCGATCATATTCAGCGCGCTTCGGCGCGCGCTCTCCTGGGGGCGCAGACCCTATGTCAGCAGCTCGACAGCCTGCGCTGAGATCGAGGATTAGCGAATGTGCAGTGCCAACTCCAGGCGCTTGAAACTGTCTTTCTGGTGATCGAGTTCTTGCCAGGTCAGCGGGTGCTGTTCCAGCCAGTCGTCGGGAAATTCGAGTCTTAGCGAATTGACGCCGGCCGTAATCGTAAAATCGGGTAAGCGCTCGAGCTCTTCTACATATTTAAATAGAGCTGCCAGGCGCAGCAAGGCCACCAGGCGTCGCAGACGCATGAGGTTAGTGTTGTCCACATCGGAAAACAGACCTGATGCCAGCTTGCCCTGTTGTCCCGCGACGAGGGTAGCCATGTCCTGTTGTTCTTGCTGGGCAAAGCCCGGTAAATCCGAGTTGCGAAGCAGGTATGCGCCATGATGGTGGAAGTGCTTGTGCGAAATCGCTTTACCGATTTCGTGGGCCCGCGCAGCCCAGACCAGCAGCTCCCCGTCAGCGGAACTGAGATCCCAGGCATTGTAGGTCGCTTCATAGAGCATACGTGCTCTGCGTGCGACCAGCTGCGCGGTATCTTCCTCGGCGTGGTAACGCTGGACAATGGCCGAGATACTGCGCTCTCTTACGTCCTCGTGTCGCAGTCGGCCCACCAGGTCATAGATGACCCCTTCACGAAGCGCGCCGCGGGAACTACGCATCTCTTCGATTTCGAGAACGTCGAAGATTGCTTCGGTGATTGCCAACCCGGCAGCGATCACGGATTTTCGCGCGCTGCTCAGGCCGTCGAACTCAATATCGTCAAAGCTTTCGAACCGCAGCAAGGCCTTTTTCATGCGCTGTATGCCTTTGCGAGTAATCGTGCCGTCGGCCCAGTCCTGAGCGCTGATTATGCCTTCGATTGCTTGCAGCGTACCGGAGGAGCCTACGGCCTCTACCCAGTGTTTGCTCCGAAAGCCCTTGCGAATATGCGAGACCTCCAGGCGCGCGCGATCATAGGCGCGCTCATAGCTGCGCTTGCTGATGCGACCCTTGGAGAAATACTCACGGCTGTAGGTGACACAGCCCATTTCCAGACTTTCGAGGGTGCGCGGCTCGAAGCGTTCGCCGATCGCAAACTCTGTGCTACCGCCGCCAATATCAACCACCAGGCGGGACTGTTCGTCGTCGGCTAGCGTATGCGCGACACCCAGGTAGACAAGCCTGGCTTCCTCCCGCCCATAAATCACTTCGATGGGCGCTCCCAAAATACGCCGCGCGGGAGCTGTGAAGTCGCTGCGGTTTTTCGCGCGGCGCAATGCATTGGTGCCCACAACGCGAATGCGTTCGGGCTCGACGCTCTGCAAGAGCTCTGCAAATCGGCCCAAGCAATCAAGTCCGCGCGCGATCGCTTCTTCGCTCAGGCGATTGTCCTCAAGCCCTGCCGCGAGCTGTACTTTCTCGGAGAGCGCCTGCATCGGGCGGATTTCACCATGTTCTATACGCGCGATAATCAGGTGAAATGAGTTACTCCCGAGGTCAACCGCTGCCAGCAGGCTGCCATCGGGTAGGGAATCTTGATTTAGGATTTTCACAGAGAAGGCTTCACAAAGAGGGTCTCACAGAGACTGTTTCACTCAGACAGTTGTACCGGTCAGGGCTGGGTGGCTACGACCACCGCTGGTGCCCGATTTATTTTCGCGGACTTCCTGAGAGTTTATTGTACCTCGCGTCGCACCCGTTGCGGCATTCCCGCGAGCAGTTCGTAGCCTATGGTGCCGCTATTGCTGGCGATCTCATCGACGCCCGGGGCATCCCCCCAGAGTATTGCCGTCGATCCAATTCGCACCGCGGGGTTGTCGGTGACATCCACCGTGAGCATATCCATGGATACGCGTCCAGCAAGGGGAGAACGCTGTCCCTCTATCATGAGCGGCGTGCCGTCGGGCGCGTGTCGCGGGTAGCCATCGCCGTATCCTGCGGCGATGGTGGCGATGGTCGATTGCCGCCGCGCTACCCAGCGACCACCATAGCCCACCCGGTCGCCCACCGGGACCGTGCGTAGACTGATGATCTCGCCGGAAAGCTGCATGCCGGGTTTGAGTCCCAACTCTGCTGGCGTAGCGTCCGCAAAGGGACTGCCGCCGTAGAGCATGTAGCCTGGACGTACCCACTGCCTGTGACTGGCTGGCAGGCTGAGAATAGCGGCGGAGTTTGCGCAGCTCTGCGGTCCGGCCAGCGGCGCTACGATATCGTCGAAGATTCGCAGTTGCTTTTCGGTGCTGGAATCTGCGCGTTCGTCGGCACGTGCAAAATGCGTGCACAAAACAAGTTTGGTACTGTCTGCGACGCAACCCTGAAGACGCCGATAAGCGGTCATGCCGTCACCGGGAGAAAAGCCGAGGCGGTGCATACCAGTATCGATCTTCAACCAGCAGTTGATGCGACCTCTTTCGCTGCGGGACTCCAGCCACTCCAGCTGATGCCAGTTACTTATGCAAAGTGTCAGTGAGTAGGCTAGTGCTTCAGCAACTTCGTCGGCCGTGTGTGGGCCTTCCAGAAGCAATACTGGCTTATCTACACCTGCTTCACGCAGCGCCAGGGCTTCTTCGAGACATGCGACCGCATAGCCGTCTACGTGTTGACTGAGCGCCTCTGCGACCGTGGTGATGCCGTGTCCATATCCGTTCGCTTTGACGCAGGCCATGATTCGAGCCTTCGGTGCGAGGGCTCTGACTCGCGCCGCATTGTGGCGGAGATGCTCGGGATAGACCCGCGCGAGAGTAGAGCGACTCACGTCAGTAGTCGTAGCGGAACTGGCTAAATAAATTTTGCGCCTGCAGCCAGATATCACCCACTTCTCCGGAACCTACTGCCTTACCTTCCACGGCTACGATCGGCGCAACCTCTTTGCTTGAACTGGTGAGCCATAGCTCGTCTGCGGAATCGACTTCCTGACGGTGAATAACGCGTTCTTCCACGCTGAGGTCGGAGTGTTTTCGCAGGATGTCCAGAAGCATAAATCGCGTGATACCGGGCAACTTCTGGTGATCCAGCGCCGGTGTTGCGATCTTGCCATCCTTTACCAGGAAAACATTACAGGCCGCGGCTTCCGTGAGCTCGTCGTCGGCGTTGAATAGCAGCGTTTCCTGATATCCACGGGTATGTCCATGCTGGTAGTGCATAACGTTGCCAAGCAAGGAGGTCGATTTGATGTTGCAGCGTTGCCAGCGCAGATCCCGGGTTGCCGACACCTCGTACCGCGGCGCAAGCATCTTGTCCGGGACGGGAGGAGCGGGGATCTCGAAGGCAAAGGCATAGGTTGTGGGCGTTATATTGGCAGGCATAGCGTGACTACGCTTGCTGTCTGCTCCCCGGCTAATCTGTATGTAAATACCCTGGTTATCGCCTGCGTTTTGCCTGGCCAGCTCCAGTATCGTCCGGGTCCAATCTGCGGTGTCCAGGCGTAGCCCAATATCGATCGCGTCCAGTCCATTCTGCATGCGAGCGAGATGGGGGCCCAGGCCGACGGTGCGTCCGCTGTAACACGGGATAACTTCGTAAATACCATCACCGAACAGAAATCCACGGTCCATCGGCGATATTTTTGCCTCTTCCATGGGCATAAAACAGCCATTGAGATATACGGTGCTCATCCAGTTTCCTCATCTAGTAAGCCGCGCGGGTCGAGCATCGCCCCTGAGTTTGCCGCGTGGCCAGTGATACTATTTTCTCGATAAGCGGTGAGCAGGTCGTCAATCGCCTGCAGCAGCGCCTTACCGTCAGCTGCCGGTAAGCCGTCTTCCGTGAGCGTGTTCTCACGTGTGACGCCGTCAACGCTACCCAGAGCTGACAGATACGCCAGTGTCTGGGTATGTGTCACTTTGGCTAGCAGCGCCTCACCGTGGATAGCCTCTAAAAGCCCGACCAGTGCATAGGCACCCCAGTTGGAGACATCTGCAACGATCAGCTCGTCACAGCTGGTGGCTGCCCCCACAATGCTCAGAGCCGCAACCTGACGACTCAGTTTGCCCATGCCGATTTCGTTACCGCCATCGCCCACGGCGATACTTGGGCACTGGGCCAAGCTTAGATAATAATCGAATACCGCGCAGCGCTCGGAAATGTCCTCGCCGCGCATGTTGTAGTAACGCTGGTCCGCTGCCAGTCCCGGGCGTTCGATAGACACGACGGCATCGGGCTGCAATCGAGCCAGGTTTCGCTGCGCTTCTTCTTTGCCTGAGCGCACGTCGAAGGCTTCGAGTTTCAATACGCGAAAATCGTCACCCAGTCGGCTAGCCAGCGGATCTGCGCAGGCCATATGGCAATCAACGCCGAGCTCGGATAGCGCGCGGTAGAGCGCGATCGCGCCCAGCGGGCCGTCGGTCTCGAAAGTCGCCTCAACGGGAAATCCGGTGCCTATGATGACCGTTCGCGCATCGCCTAGGGTCTGCGCTGCGCGCAGACAGTACCCGGGCTCGAGTTCCGTCTGCAGCGTCGCCATATCACGCAGATTGCGACTGACCAGGAGCTGCTCTACGGCGCGGGATAGTTCGGTGAGATTCACGCGGGGGCAAGCTCCAGGCGGCGAGCACGTTCGAAAGCGGTCGCCAGATGCAGCGCATTGTGTGCCGTTTGTGCTGACACCGCCGCAAAGTTAACCGTATCTCCGGGACGAAGCTGTGCCAGCGCCGCGCAGTCAATTGACAGCGCAGATCCGAGTTTGGGATATCCGCCGATAGTTTGCCGGTCGTTTAGCAGAATAATAGGTTGGCCGTCAGCGGGGACCTGAATGGCACCGGGAGCAATACCCTCAGACAGAATGCCCTGCAGGTCACACGTAATCTCGGGGCCTTCGAGTCGGTAGCCCATGCGATCAGATTGCTGGGATATCGTGTAATCACTGCTGTAAAACCGACGTAGCTCGAGCCTTGGGAAATGCGCGTGCTGATAACCTTCGACCACGCGAACGGTTCTGCGGCGCTGGTATAGTGGCCGTTGCCGTGGCGCTATCCACAGACGTTCCGTGGGCTCGGCGTCACTCACTCGCAGCACATCGCCGGTTTTGAGCGCCAGGCCACGGAGCCCGCCAATGTGCTCGCGCACGACGGTCGCTGCACTGCCAAAGCTCGGCTGTACCGCTAGCCCGCCTCGAAACGCGATGTAGCTTCGACAACCGACTTCGCTGAAACCCAGGTTCAGTGTTTCGTTCGCGTACAGTGTCTCGACGCGCCACATCGACATTTCCCGGTCATCCGCAGCGACGCTGAGCGGTGCGCCGGTCACGCAAAACTGTATATCCTTGTCAGTGCGCAGATGCAGGCCGCCGTAGCTAAGCTCCAGGAACGTATCGAACGCAGCGTTCCGCAGAAGTCGATTCGCAAGAGCCGCGGCCACCGGATCCATCGGGCCGCCGACGGTCAAGCCCAGGCGCGCCTTACCCGTGCGACCCGCATCCTGAATCAGGCTGAGCAGGCCAGGCTGGACAACTTGCAGTTCGGTCAAATTTCACCTCCGCGGGCCAGAAATTCGCTGCGATCAATGGGTACAAAGCGTACCCGATCACCAACCGCGACAGGCATGGGCGGTTTGGCATCCGCGTCAAACATACGCAATGGCGAGCGTCCGATCAGATTCCATCCACCGGGCGAAACGGCGGGGTAGACGGCTGTTTGACGATCTGCGATAGCGACCGCGCCACGCGGAACTTGCAAACGCGGTGTCGCCAGACGCGGAGCGGCGATGCGCTCGTCGACATCACCGAGGTAGGCAAAACCCGGTGCGAAGCCGATGGCGTAGACGCGATACTCCTGGCTGGTGTGCAGCGCTGCCACTTCTTCCCAAGACAGTCCCGTCTTACTGCCAAGCGACTCGATATCTTCACCGCAATCGGGATGATAGAAAACCGGGATGTCGATGAGCGCTCCAGCACCAATTTCTACCGACTGCAGATCACTGGCAGCATCGCGTATGCAGCGTCCTATGTGATAGTGATCTGTGCGCAGCGCGTCGTAGAGCACCAGCAGGGAGGCGTAAGAGGGTATGAGGTCAATCAGCATATCGCCCAGCGCTGTTTCCAGTTTCTGGGCGAGCGCCTGTACGCGTGCCGATACTTCCGGACTACTTCGATCGCCCAGGTAAACGATAAGCGACGATTCTCCGGCAAATTCGATACGCGCCGTTACCGCGCTCGCCAACTCTATAGCGCTTGGCGCTTCAGGGCTCATGAGTTCCCCCTCTAATTCGCATCCAGCAAATGGCGGATTTCACGGATCGCCTGCACACCCTCGGCGTTATCGCCATGCACGCAGAGCGTATCTACTGATAGGGTTAACTGCATACCAGACACGGTTGTTACCGCGCCTTCCTGCGCGAGTTGCTCTACTTGTCGCAGCATTTTCTCTTTGCTGTGCACCGCCCCGGGTTCGCGGCGAGACAGTAGGCGTCCGTCGTCGTCATAACAACGGTCCGCAAACGCTTCGAACCACAGCTGCAGATCCCGGGATGTGGCTTCTCCCAAATGCTTGTCCGCATGCCCAGTCGCCTGGAGCATGAGTCGCAGCGGTTTTGGATAGGCGCTAATAGCGTCCATGATGCTGCGGCGCAGCGTATCGTCGACCATCATGTCGTTGTAGAGCGCTCCATGCGGTTTAACGTAGTCCAGTTGCAGTCCGACTGCGGCCGCCATGCCGTCCACCGCGGCAATCTGATAATGCAGCGCGGCGCGAAGTTCATCCACGGACAAAGCCATGCTGCGCCGGCCAAAACCGACCAGGTCTGGATAAGCCGGGTGTGCACCAATTGACACGCGATGGGTCGCTGCGAGTGCCAGAGTTTTTTCAATGGTCAAAGGGTCCCCGGCGTGGAATCCGCAGGCCACATTGGCCTGGTCCAAAAAGGGCATCACGTCCTCATCGAGGCCCATGTGCCAATTGCCGTAGCTCTCGCCCAGATCACAGTTCAGAAGCATGCGTCGTCTCTCCCGGTATCAGATCACAGCCAGTGCGGCGTTGGGCTTATCGGTGACCAGCATGCAGCCAGGGCTGTGAGTGATCGCGATGGGTGGTGCTGCGCTTTCCAGAGCGACCTGTGGCGTCACGCCGCAAGCCCAGAAAAGCGGCACCTCATGCTCTCTGAGAGACACCGGATCACCGTAGTCGGGCGTGTTGATGTCAGCAATCCCGATCTGGGAAGGGTCTCCGAAATGCACTGGGGCGCCATGCACTGCCGGAAAGCGGCTGCAGACTTGAATGGCACGTATAGCGTGCGCCGGGAGAAACGGACGCATACTGACGACCATATTGCTGGCGAAAGGTCCGGCAGACTGGCAGGCAATATCGGTTCGATACATGGGTACATTGACACCCTCCGTGATGTTTCGAACTTCGAGGCCCGCGGCCAGCAAAGCCTCTTCGAAGGAGAACGAACAGCCTAGTGCAAAGCTAACGAAATCGTCCTGCCACAACGTTGTGATGTCGGGCAGCTCTTCACTTAATTGGCCGTCTCGAAAGACTCGATAGCTGGATACATCGCTACGCAAATCCAGCGAGCCAAGGCCGGGCAAATCGATATCTCCGGGTTTGGCGCTGCTCGCTATCAGCGGACAGGGGCGCGGATTTGCAACGCAAAATCGCATAAAGTCAGCGGCCCATTCGGCAGGGAGTATCACCATATTACACTGCACGAATCCCGCTGCCATGCCCGAAGTATGTCCTGTATGGGCACCACTACGAATCTGCGCTCGCAACTGCGCAGGGGAGAGTTCTTTCGGGATGCTCACTGAGACTTTGCCTGTGTGTCGCCCTGCACGGTTGTTTGCATCAGCTCTGGCGAAGCCGCCTGCACGGATACACTGGTATGTACATGGATTGCCATCACTGTGCCCCCTCTGCTTGCTTACGCTGTATGTGCTTCCTGGACCTCACTGATCCGTGAAATCCCTTTGGATTCTTGCTCATTACTGCCATTTGCGTCGCCTTGACGCGTTGGGTCTCGCTTTCGTTTTGTGTTGTGTTGTGTTGTGTTGTCTTGAGTTAGTGCCTATCTGATAGCGCTTCGGGTCTATAGTATCCGTGTAACGCTCATACTGGAACATGAGGGAGAGGAGGATGCCCCACCCAAGCGAAACAGCGCGAGAGTACCCGCGCAAGCCTGCCATCATAATGGGTTCCAGCGGCAAAATGGTGACTTATCGGCAGCTTGATGAGCGCTCCAACCAGATTGCTCAACTGCTGCGCGCGCGCGGCTTGCGCAAAGGTGATCATATGGCGCTGATGTTGGAAAATCGCCATGAATTTTTAGAAATCTGCTGGGGGGCTCAACGCGCTGGTGTGTTCTTTACGCCGATCAGCAATCAGCTGCTCGAGGATGAAACTGCCTACATTCTGACCAACTGTCAGGCCCGCTTGTTTGTAGTCTCGCGCGCAGTCGCCGGGGTGGCCAGGGCTGCGGTTACTCGAGTGAGCGGTCTTGAGCATACGCTGATGATGGACGCGATTGAACCCGGGTTTGAATCCTGGGAAGAGGCCATCGACGTTTGCATGGATACGCCTCTCGAGGATCAGGGCAATGGCATGCCTATGCTTTATTCGTCGGGTACTACGGGCAAACCCAAGGGCATTCTCATTCCAGTCAGCTCCGAGGCTTTCGACACGCCGCACCTGCTGGCCCAGTCTCTGGGCGCCGCGTTTGGTTTTGGCGAAGAAACTGTGTACCTCTCTCCGGCTCCGCTTTATCACGCGGCCCCTTTGCACTACAACATGATGAACCTGTCCATGGGCGGCACCAGCGTGATCATGGAGAAGTTCGACGCGGAGAACGCACTGGCACTCATAGACGAGCATCGGATTACGCACAGCCAATGGGTGCCCATTATGTTTGTGCGCATGCTCAAGCTGCCCGCGCCAGTGCGACGCAAGTACGACGTGAGCAGCATGCATTTCGCCATTCACGCAGCAGCCCCGTGCCCGATAGAAATCAAGGAACAGATGATCGACTGGTGGGGGCCGGTTATCGTCGAGTACTACGCGGGCAGCGAAAGCGTCGGTGCGACAATTATCACTTCGGAGCAATGGCTGCAGCACAAGGGATCTGTAGGGCGGGCTTTTTCCGGCGAGGTCCACATAGTTGACGAGGAGGGAAGGGCGCTGCCTCCCCGGGAAATCGGCTCAGTTTATTTTAGCGGTCCCCAGGCCGTGTTCGAATACCACAATGAGCCGGAGAAAACCGCGAATTCCTTTAATGAGCAGGGTTGGGCCACGCTCGGCGATATCGGCTATCTGGACGATGAGGGCTACCTGTATCTGACTGATCGCAAGCATTTCATGATCATCAGTGGTGGCGTCAACATCTATCCGCAGGAGCTTGAGAACCTTCTTATTACGCACGAGAAAGTGGCTGATGTCGCTGTATTCGGCGTGCCGCACGAGGAATTTGGTGAGGCCGTAAAAGCCGTGGTGCAGCCGCAAAACTGGGTCGACGCGACGGATGAAGTCGCCATCGAATTGCTGGAGTGGTTACGCGAGCGCTTGTCGCATATCAAATTGCCACGGTCTATAGATTTCAGCGCCAGTCTGCCACGGCTCGACAACGGTAAACTCTACAAACGTCATCTCGCGGATCAGTATCGTGATCTTAGCGGGGGGCCAGCTCAGGAGGAGGTCGAAAACCTACCGCGGGACACTAAAACTGATCAGTGAGGAGCAGCAAGCTGCTGCTAGTCAGTGGTTGGCGATAAAAAGCCAAGTGCTTCATGCCCGCGCGTCGGGTGCACTGTCGAGTGGCTGCTGCGCGGATTCCGTGTCTCTCAGGTGTAATTCCTGAGCCGTGTCCTGCTCGCGTTGGAACGGTAGATAAAACACCGGCAGCACAAATAGCGTAAACAGGGTTCCAATCATCATGCCGGCGATGATCGTGAGCCCGATATTAAAGCGAGCGTTTGCACCAGGCCCGCTAGCGATAACCAAAGGCAGTACGCCCAGTACCGTCGCGACGGTCGTCATCAGGATGGGGCGTAGACGCATGGACGCGGATTTTAGCACCGCCTCTTGTCGATTCAGACCCTGCTTGCCCAGTTGATTGGCGAATTCCACAATAAGAATGCCGTGCTTGGCGATTAAGCCAATTAGGGTTAGCAGGCCGATCTGGGAATAAATATTAAGGGTCATGACGCCCATGGCGATGGGTAGCATGGCGCCAAACACTGAAAGAGGAACTGCGACGAGTACGACGAGGGGGTCTCGAAAGCTGTTGAATTGCGCTGCCAGGGCCAGAAATATCAACAGCAGGGACATAGCAAACAGAACCGGAAAACTCGCGCTTTCTTGCACATAGCGCCGCGACGTGCCGGTGTATCCTTCGCGAAAACCGCGCGGCGCTATGTTTTCCAGCTCTCCACTGAGGAAAGCAAGGGCATCTCCCAAGGTATGCGGCGGCATGACCATGCCCGAGAGCGTTGTGCTGTTTAGTTGCTGGTACTGAGCGAGCACATTGGGCTCCACGCGATGATCCAGCGTGATAACACTGCCTAGAGGGACCAGTTCTCCACCCGAGGTCCGCAGATAGTACTTTTCGAGTTCCGATTGCGTCAGACGAAAGTCGCGTCCGGCCTGTGGTATGACTTTGTAGCTTCTGCCGTCGCGGGTGAAACGATTAATCTCGGCGTCGCCGAGCATGACCGCGAGCGTGCTCGCGATATCCTGCATTGATATACCTAAACGTGATGCCAGTTCACGATCGATGGCAACGCTGACTTCCGGTCGATTGAATTGAAGGCTTTGATCAACAAAGGTAAACAAGCCGGAGTCTTGCGCCGCGCGAACCAAATCAGCACCTACCTGCTCAATCATTGCGTAGTCTGCGGTCGACGCCACGACAAAACTCACCGGCAAGCCGGCATCAGCGCCGGGGAGAGCGGGCGCTCCGAAGCTGAACATTTGCATACCCGCGATTGCCGAGATTTTTTCCTGAATTTCGCTTTGTACTTCCTGCTGGGTCCTCTCTCGCTGACCCCAAGGTGCCATGCTCAAGGCGCCAAAGTTGCCGTTTGCTTCGACAAGTTGCCAGGACGAAATTATCTCGGGAATATCTCGCCAGATCTCGACCACCTCGTCCAGAAAGGTGTCAACGTAGTCTATGTTTGCATAGCTCGGAGCAGAGCCTGCAACATAAATTGACCCGGTGTCTTCCTCTGGCGCGAGCTCACTCTGGCTCACGAGGAACAGCAAGGGCAGGCTGAGGAATATGCCGCCGCAGAAAAGAAATACAGCCCCTCGGTTGTTTAAACACGGTGTAAGTAACGTAGCGTAACGCAGGTTGAGTGACTTAAATCCTCTATCCAGTTGCCTGGCAAGCCACCCCTGGTCGCCATGACTTTTGAGCAAGCGCGACGCCATCATGGGGCTGAGGGTGAGGGCGACCACCCCGGACACCAATACAGCGCCCGCGAGGGTTAGTGCGAATTCACTAAACAGCGTGCCGGTCAAACCACCGATAAATGCGATCGGCGCGTAAACCGCCGCGAGTGTCACAGTCATAGCAATGACTGGAAGAGCCACTTCGCGCGCACCGCTTATCGCGGCTTGCATGGGAGATTCTCCGTCCTCAATATGCCGGTGTACGTTTTCCACAACAACGATGGCATCGTCAACGACCAGACCGATTGCGATGACCATGGCGAGTAAGGTCAGCAGATTGAGAGAGAATCCGCTGGTCAGAATGATGAACACCACGCCGACCAGGGAGAGTGGAATAGCGACCAGGGGTATCAGCACCACGCGCAGTGAACCCAGGAACAAAAATATCACCAGTATGACGATCAATCCGGCCTCTAACAGCGTGAAAAGCACCTCTTGCAGCGCATGGTCGATGGCAACGGAGCCGTCCCAGTCGATAATCATTTCCATGTCAGCGGGAAGATTTGCTTCGATACTCGGGAGTACCGCATGGACACCGCGCGATACCTCCAGAGGGTTCGCGTCCGGAGCTGTACTTACCGCGACAAAGACCGTCTCCTGGCCGCTCGAGTAGGTCCTGATCTGGTCGCTCTCGGCCGACAGTTCGACTTCGGCAATGTCCCCCAATCGCACCTGGCGGGCGCCATCCTGGCGCACGACCATCGCCTGGAATTCTGCCGGAGTCTGCATGCCGGTAAGGGCGTCTACTGACACGCGAATCCACTGCCCCTCCGTTGTGCCGGCGGTGCTAATCACGTTGTCACGCATGATGGCCTGGTTCACATCATTCGCCGTGACGCCCAGGGCGGCCATGCGCACCGGGTCGAGCCAGATTCGCATGGCCAGGTATCGGCCGAAAATGGATGCTTTGCCAACACCTTCAACAGTGGCTAGTTCAGGTTGAACGCTGCGCAACAAGTAGTCAGTTACCTGGTAGGGGCTCATCTGCTCGCTGACAAAGGCGAGATAAATCATTGCGTCCGAGCCGCTGGTGGTAGAGATCACCGGGTCCAGAATACCCTGCGGTAGTTCATCGCGCGCTTCGTTAACTTTGGCGATGACTTCGGTTAACACGTCCGAGGTGTTTTCCCCGAGTCGTACATTGATTTGTATGGACGAAACACCCGGGTCACTGGTGGAGGTGATGTACTCCACGCCGCGGGCGCCGGCAATGTTGACCTGCAGGGGCGTTGTTACGAAGCCCTGAATGGTGCGTGAGTTCGCGCCGGGGTATACGGTCTGCACATTGATGACGCTGCGTTCAAGCTGTGGAAATTCACGCAAGCCGACCTTAGAGAGGGAGGCAAAGCCTGCAACGAGCAGCAGGGCACTGACCACAATAGCCAGCACCGGTCGCTTGATGAAGATATCCGTAAAGCGCATTAATTGAGCTCCACGGTCTCGTCAATTTGTACGCGGGCACCACGGTAGAGCTTGTTCTGTCCGGCAATCACGACGCGCTCACCTGCTGCGATACCGCTGCTCAGAGCGATCTGGCCTCGCGGCGCCCCGTCGATCGTGCGGACTATTCTCGGACTGACCAGCAGGCCCTGATCGTCTTCTTCCACCACATAGACTAAATCGCCCTGTAGAGAGTAAGTGACGGCTGTCTCGGGAACAAAAATCCGAGTGCTCTCGCGATCGAGGTCGATCTCCAGACTCGCAAACATGCCAGGCAAAAGCCCCTCTCCATCCTGTATTCGGGCACGCAGAAGTAAATTGCGCGTGTTCTCGTCAACCTGTGCATCGACAGCTTCGAGCACCGCCTGATAGCTGCGATCGGGATAAGCTGCGGTGCGCAGGCTCATGTTGAGCCCTGGGCGCATAAAAGGCGCGTACCGGTCTGGGACGGAGAAGTCGACGTCCAGTGTACTGAGGTCCTGCAGGGTAGCGATGGGAGTGCCAGCCTCCACGTAGTCGCCTAGTCTGACCTGGAGAATTCCCAGGCGCCCGCTAAAAGGGGCCGTGATGCGCTTGGTGTTGAGCCGAGCGTCGACTTCCGCCAACTCAGCCCGTGCTGACCGCAGGTCAGAAGCGGTTTGGTCCAATTGGCTTTGCGGTATGGAATTGTCGCGTATGAGTCGAGCATCCCGATCATATAGTTGCTGCGCGAGTATCAGTCGAGCTTCAAGGCGTTCGCGGGTGGCGGCTTCGAACTCTTCATCGATGGAGACAAGTGCCTGTCCGGCGCTCACCTGATCTCCGGAGGCGGCCTGCACGGCTTTCACGTTTCCACTGATTTCGGCGGTAAGCAAAATGCCTCTGGCGGCGCGGACGGTACCGACGGACGCAACGGTTTCCCGCCAGCTTTGGGCTTTGGCGGTGCTGGCCGCGATGGTCTCGGGAGGCCGTTCGAAGTCACCGGCGGACATAGCAGCGAAACGCTGCTGGATGTAGAAGGCTGTGCTACCCAGCAGTGCTATCAACAGCACTACCGCAACGACATAAGCTCGCACAACTGTATCCTTGAATAATGAGACCCTGCGCCTTCGCGAAGATGCCTTAAGGTAAAATACCCGTGTGATTCGACGGTAATGCCGCTGCATTTCCGTGAACCACATTCCAACGCTGCATCGAGGACCCTGATTTAACTGCTTGGGTAAGTTTACAGTGATCCGCGTTGGGTTATGCTTACAGCATTCGACTGTTTTGGAAAGAGATACATGGTGGCGCGGAAACTAAAACTCGCAGAAAAAGGCATGGACAAGGCGATTCGCTACGACGAATGGGCTGAGGCCGCCATGTTACACGATCAGCTGAGCGGCGCGCAGCGCTGGCGGGAGGTTGATCAGAGCACGCAGTACGACTACGCGCAGATCCGACTGCGTCTGGACCGTCTACGCAGTCTCCGCGTCCGTAACGACTATCAGGGTCTACTGTTCACCCTCAATGAGGGTATTCACGGCAACATGGGGGGCATGGGCAAAAGCCCCCTTTATCGGCGCGCCAAATTTGGCACCAAGCAGCTGATTGAGCAGTACATTGACGAAATAGATGATGCGCTATGCTTCCTTGCGGATCTCGACAGCAGTGAGATCAGTGTCCAGGAAAAGATGGACTTCTTTTACCGTGCCAATATTTGCTACGGACGCTCCGCGCTCATGCTCAGCGGGGGTGGTGTGCTGGGTTTCTACCATCTTGGTGTTGTAAAGACCCTCCTGCAACAAGGCTTGCTGCCACGAGTGATTTCCGGTTCCAGTGCTGGATCGCTCGTCGCCGGCGTGGTTGGCACGCATACAGAAAAAGAACTCGAGCAGTTCTATGATCCTGCCAACGTGCATTTTGAAGCGGAGCGTGAGGCCAGCGTGTTTTCTCGCATGTTCCTTGGGAAAAACCCGCAGATCGATGTCGGCGATCTTGAGCAGATTGTCGCGCGACTCATCCCGGACCTGACCTTTCAGGAAGCCTATGAAAAAACCGGTCGACAGATCAGCGTAACCGTGGCCCCTGCAGAGCCCCATCAACGCTCGAGACTACTTAACGCAATAACTTCGCCTACCGTCTATGTACGTTCAGCCGTCATGGCGTCGTGTGCGGTGCCCGGGGTGTTTCCTCCCGTTACACTCATGGCGCGCAATGTCCACGGTGAATCACAGCCGTATTTGCCGACAAGGCGATGGGTTGATGGGAGTATTGCGGACGATCTGCCAGCGAAACGGCTCTCGCGCCTCTACAGCGCAAACCACTATATCGTTAGTATGGTCAATCCGATCGCGACGCCGTTTCTCAACGGCGGCAAAGAGCGCAGTCAACTGACGCGTGCGCTTGGGTCCCTGGGTATGGGGGTCGGTCGTGAAATGCTCAATTTCTACCGAGGGGTGGCGCAGCGTCGAGGCGACAACTGGCCGCGATTTAATCTGGTGATGAATGGCGTGCATGCGCTGATGGATCAGGAATACAGCGGCGACATCAATATTGTGCCGCAATTCAAATGGTTTAACCCCACCAAACTTCTCTCGCATCTGACCGAGAAAGAGCTGGTGATGCTCATGGAGGCAGGAGAGCGATCAGCGTTCCCGGCGGTTGAGTCGATACGCACTTGCACGCGCATCTCGCGGAGGATGGAAGAGATTCTACATCGCTTTGAATACGGCGATTTACGGCCCCAGGGAGACGAGTACCACCGACCCAGGGCGTCACGTCGACGTCCAGCGCCGACGCGGGCGGATCGGGAGGCCATGCGCGAGACCGGGTCCCAGCGCCTGGCTAAGCAGGCTGGTCGGCGGGCGCCCAAGGCGGCTGCGACCACCAGCCGCAAAAAATCTCAAAAGTCTCCAGGCCGTGCCAACGCCAGCGGTGGCGCCAAAGACAAAGGAAAAGCGGGCCGGGCGATCAGCAGCGCAGCCTGAGCAGGGCAGGCAAGACCGGGCGCGAAAAAGCGTGGGCGCGCGCGTTCATCACGGCCAAGGTCGACGTCTAGATTTTGTTCATATAGTGGACACCGAGATCGGCCAGTGGTTCTACCAGGGCTCCTTTCGCTTGCGCTTCTGAGCTTGAGGCGGTGCCGATCAGGGCGCGCTTTTTGACGCCCTGCAGGATTGCGGCGAGGCGAAAGAAGCAAAACACCAGATAAAAGTTCCAGTGCTCTATGTTCTCTCTGCCCGTCCGTTCACAGTAACGTGCTACGTACTCGTCATCGCTGGGTAAACCCAGACTCGGACGGTCCACGCCCATGAGTCCGCGAATGCCGTCGTTGTCGGGCAACTGCCAGGCCATAACCTGGTAGGAGAGATCGGCAAGAGGGTGGCCGAGGGTCGATAACTCCCAATCGAGAACGCCAATGACGCGAGGCTCGGTGGGGTGGAACATGACGTTATCGAGGCGATAGTCGCCATGCACTAAACCGGCCTGACCATCGTCCTTAGGCATATTGACGGGAAGCCATTCAATTAGCGCCTCCATTGCCGGGCTGTGCTCAGTTTCGGAGGCGCGGTACTGTTTTGTCCAGCGGTTTAGCTGACGCTCGAAATAATTCCCGGGGCGACCGAAGTCCTCCAGTCCTACTTCAGCAGGATTGATGCTGTGCAGGGCGGCAAGCACGCGGTTGAGTTCATCGTACATGGCCGCGCGCTCCTCGTTTGAGGATATCTCCGGTAGCTTTGGATCCCAGAACACGCGCCCGTCGAGATATTCCATGATGTAGAACATGGATCCAATGATCGACTCGTCTTCGCACAGCAGGTATGTTTTGGCGACTGGCACATCCGTGCCCTGCAGTGCCGTCAGCACCCGGTATTCGCGATCTACTGCGTGGGCAGATGCCAGTAGTTCACCGGGCGGCTTGCGCCGCAAAACCCAGCTGTGACGATCGTCGCGCAGTAAAAAAGTCGGGTTTGACTGACCCCCGGCAAATTTCTCGGCGCTCAGGGCTCCGGAGAAACCGGGCAGCTTGTCCTGCAGGTATTTGGCGAGTACCCGTGTATCGATGGTCTGCGTGCTCATGAGATGCTCTTTCAACCGAGAGAGGCGGCGAGTGTGCAGTAGACCCGCGTTGCGCGCAATGGCGGTTCTCACACTCGTGCAAGCCAGATCGTCATACTGTTCAGCCCAAGCGCATTGTCTCCGCGCATTCCTGCAGCTATCCTCGGGTTATCCGTGGCCACCGGCTGCGGGGATAAGTCCAATAATATACAGGATGGATCGATGTACGCAGAGCTAAAGCGAGCCTGGGGTGAAATGACCGCGCCAGGGCAGATGTTTGAAGTAAACCGCACAGCCGTTCGCGGCGTCGAAATCCTCAACTACGCTCATGCGCCGGCGTCCCTGCGCGATCTGTGGCTTTTGTCGGCACGCCACGGTGACGCGGATTACCTCGTATACCAGGATGAGCGTATTAGCTACACCGAGGCACATCGCCGGGTGGCTGCGATAGCGCTGTCACTGCAATCAATGGGAGTTGAGCCCGGCGATCGCGTGGCAATCGCGATGCGCAATTATCCAGAATGGATGCTGGCCTATTGGGCTATCGTCAGCATTGGTGCCGCCGCTGTCGGCATGAACGCCTGGTGGGTGACACACGAGATGGACTATGCGCTGCAAGATTCCGCGCCCAAGGTGATGATCGCCGATAAAGAACGACTGCAACGCTTTGGGGAAATACGGGACTCTTATGCAGATGTAAGTGTTATCGCGGTAAGAGCCGAAGCCGCGAAACCTGATTGGGCAGTGGACTGGGGCAGTTTGGTGGTCGGAGATCACAGTTTGCCTGAGGTGGCGATTGACCCCGATTTGGATGCCTGCATTTTTTATACGTCTGGCACCACGGGTCGGCCGAAAGGCGCACAACTAACGCATCGCAGCTGTGTCGCCAATGTAATGAATGTTGCGTTCATTAACTCAGTACAGCCGCGAGCCCTGGCGTACGTCGCTGGCAAGGAGCCGATCGTTGCAGGCTCTGAGCCACCGGTGCGTGCCCTGATCGCCACGCCGCTGTTTCATGTGACGGCCAATAACTGTATTGCACAGGTGGCGACTCTGGTCGGTGGCAAGCTGGTGCATATGTACAAGTGGGATGCGGTGGAAGCGCTACAACTCATCGAACGCGAGAAAATCACGGCTTTTAGTGCCGTGCCCATGATGACGCGCGAAATACTCATGCACCCAGACTTTCCCAACCACGACACCTCCTCGTTAAAAACAATTGGCGGCGGAGGCGCGGCCATGCAGCCCGACCTGGTCGGCAAAGTGCCGCAGGCTATGCCGCAGGCGCGACCCAATACAGGGTATGGCATGACAGAGACCTCGGGCATTATTGCGGCCTGCGCCCTCGAGTTCTTCCTTGATCGCCCGACGAGCGTAGGGCCAGTCATGCCAACAATTGAAGCCAAATGCGTAGATGCGAGCGGTGATACATTGCCGCCGAATGAGATTGGCGAGTTGCTGGTGCGAGGCGCGCCGGTAATTAGCGGCTATCTCAATCGCCCGGACGCGACGGCCGAGAGCATCGTAGATGGTTGGCTACACACGGGCGATATTGCCTACATAGACGATGACAACTTTGTTTATCTGGTTGATCGCGCGAAGGATATGGTTTTGCGTGGCGGTGAAAACGTGTACTGCGCCGAGGTCGAGAACGCGCTGTTCAGCCACGAGGGCGTCGCGGAATGTGTGGCTTTTTCAGTCCCCGATGAGCGTCTGGGCGAAGAGGTTGGTGCGGCCGTTTATGTCGCTCCCGGGACAAGCCTGGATGTCACAAGACTGCGTGAACACTGTAAGCAGTTTCTCGCTTCCTACAAAATCCCCCGGTACATTTGGGTGTTGAACGAACCTCTGCCCCGGAACGCCAACGGCAAGTTCGTCAAGCGTGCGCTCCAGGATTCGCTCAGCCTCGAGGACGCACAGTAACGGCCGCTATTGTCTATGCCCGCTGTGTCAGCTGTCGACGACCATTTTGCTGCCCGGTAGACCAAGGCTGTCATCATAGGAAATAGCGATTCTAGCGGCGTCGATTCCCCCACCGTTAACCAGTTCGCGCTTCGCTGCGGCTGCGCGCTTTGTGCCAAGGCTGCGCAGCGCGGTCGGCGGCAGCTCTATCGTCGCCAGCAGCTGTTGTAGCTGCTCTTCCAGACTTGGTATTGGTAACGTCTCCTCGGTGTTTGAATCCGCGTCGGCGCTCGAAATGAGCGCGTTAAAACGCGCACCAATCGCCGCCATAAAACCGGCGTCACGCAGATCAATAGAAGCCTCGCTCAGGCCCTCATCCAGTAGGCTTTGCCGAAGTGCAGCGCGGCGCAGGGCTTGCACATCGTTGATTGGGTCGCTGCTGCCGATGATGCGCAACTGCAATTTTGGCCTCTGCTCAAGGGCCTTGGCCAGCGCTTCCAGAGCGCTGTTGGCGTCGGTCCCAAGCGTAGCTTCGCCGGCAGCAAAACGGATGTTTTCCAGATCCTCCTCACTACCTACCAGACCTGCAAGCAGGCTAAATGGAGCGGTCACCGCTTTCACGATAATGTTCCTGATCGCGGTTCCGATGATGGGGCCGAGTGAAAACGAAGGATCATTGACGTTGCCACTTACCGGCACTGAGAGATCGATCACGCCCGCGCTATCGGTCAGTAGCGCGAGCCCGAGCTTCAAGGGTAATTTCATAGCAAGATCGCTCTCCACAGGCTCACCCAGCTCCATCTGAGAGATCACGATGCGGTTATCACCGTCTAGTTGCTGACCGTCCAGTCCGTAGCGCAGATTAACGCTCAGCGTGCCGCTATCTATGGAGTAGCCCGCGTAGGTCCCGGAATAGGGCGACATGGTTGCGATATCCATGCCCTGAAAATCCAGCTGCAACTCGCCGTCACGTTGCGCGGCCAAAGGGCGCCCGCTGCCCTCAATGCGCACCGGCGCATAGCCGTCTACCGAGCCCGTAAATAGGAGCGCTAGCGGCTTTTCGGCGGCGGTGTCGATGTCACTGGCGTCTGCCTGAATATTGTCGATCAGGGTTTTGAAGGGCAGAGGCAGCGACGCGTCAGCAAAATCCAGTTGCCCCTCGCGCAGCGTCAGTTTGTTCAGAGCTACACGCCAGGGTTTGGTTTCGACTTCTGTAACGTTTGATCGTTCACCAGTCGGCGCGTCGGATGAGGGTGTCTCTCGATCACCGACGATCGTGCTGGTGTCGCGGACCACACCGTTGATGTTCATGGTCCCGTCCTCAAGGATGTGCAGTGAGCCCATCGGTCGTTGCAGTGCCAGTTCAGCAATGCGGACAGACTGCTCGGGTATATCGATTTGCGCGTTACTGACCGCAAGCTTGTTCAAACTGAAGACTTCCTGGTCGGTTTCATGCAGCACTGTTGCGAAGTCGCTTATATCGAGATCTGCGGTAATCGTATCGGGCGCGAAGGCATCGAGGCTTACCTGGGTTTTCAGGGACAATTCACCGCGACTGATGTCCGTGCGCGCAGCCTCGTTGACGAGCGGATTGATCCAGGAAAGTGGAAGGGACTGTAGACTGAGCTGCGCATCACCGGTACCCGTACCGAGATTCATCGCACCGCTGAGCGCAGTAATGGCCGTTTGGTTAAGCGCAAGTTCAAGCGTAAAAGGGGACGCCGCGACAGCGGGCCACTGCACCTCACTGGCGCTGAAGCGAAGAGGGTCGACGCTCAGCACCTCTGGGGACAACAGCGATGTGCGCCATTGGGTACTGCTATCGACGAGGCTGATACGTTTGACGGCCAAGGACCAGCTCGATGAGTTGTCGATCTCTACGGGAGAATTCGTCTGTGGTGCTTCTACTGTTGGCTCGGTTCCGGTATCGAACTCAAACATCTGCAGCAGGCTGACCTGCTCGTCTTCATACACACCGCTCACACGAAAGCCAGACAACGCCACCTCGTCCAATGCCAGCTGCCGTAGCCCCAGATCCAACTCTATGCCGTCGAGCTGCAGCACGTCGAGCTCAACCGCGGTGTGCTCTATCTGCAGTGCTGCCGCAGGCTGGATATCCACGGAATGCAGACGAATATCACTACGGCGTAATTTAAAATCGGGCTCGCCGTTCCAGGAGGCCGCGTAGTCCAGCCGCGCATCCAACCTGCCGCTCTTCAGCACAAAGCCGAGTTGCTCAGCGTTGTATCGCCAGCCAGGCCTGAGATCGATGTTCAACAAGCTTAGTTCACCGATGCTGGTGCCTGCGGCGATATCTGTGTCACCGCGCCAGCGCAGCGTGCCGCCACCGTCGCCGATGAGCTCGAGAGCGCCATCGCCTTTGCGGTCCGGGACGGTTGTGAGATTGCGCTTGCGCAATGCGAGGTCGCGCAGTTCTGTACGGTAGGGTCCGGGCCGAGTTCGATCACTGTAGCGAATGCTGTGCGCATCAATCGCGATTTCTCGTATCGTCACCGCTGGCGGCGCGACGGTCTCACCCTCGGATGTGCTGGTTTCGCTGGTCTCGAGAAGGTCGGCAAAATGGAAGGCGCCGTCCGCATAACGCAACACATGCACGTCGAGTTCCTCGATCACAAAGGCATCCAGGACAATGCCCGTCTCCCAGAGACTGGAAAGCGACAGGTCGACTTTGAACTTCTTGAGGGCAAGCGGCTTGTGATCGTCTTCCTCAACCAGCTTCGCCCGGCGAACCTCAAGGGCAATAGTGAAGGGGTTGAAGAGGATGATTTCGCTTTGCAGTTCGCGGTTTGTTGCGTCCCGGACCAGACCTGGCGTGAGAATATTCAGGGCTGGAAACACCACCAACAGGCAAATGGCCACATAGACGAGGTAGGCAATGCCAAGCCATCGTGCGATTCGGTAGAGGCCGCTCTTCATCAACTATTCACTCCTGATCACGGGTGGTCGCGGGGACTACCCGTTCATTTTACAGGCCTTTACGGTAGGCGTAGGGCGTAAGGCCCGTCCAGCCCTTAAAGGCGCGGATAAATGCGCTGGCCTCTGAAAATCCCGCGCGGTGTGCGACCTCCTCAACACTTAGGGTACGTTTGCCAAGAAAGTGCAGCGCCGTATCACGCCTAACCTCGCTTTTAATCTGCTTGAATGTGCTTCCTTCGCTCGCCAGTCGTCGGCGCAAGGTTTGTGGATGTAATGCCAGATTTGCAGATACATCCTTTAGCTCAGGCATGTGCAGTAAATCCATACGTAGTTGCTCCCGCACGCGTCCGATCCAGCTAAATGCATAGCTGGTAGTCAGCATCACCAGCATCGGGTGTCGGAGGTAGCGGCGCAGCGTGTCCGGTGTTTGCGTGACCGGTCGTTCGAGCAGTGAACGAGCGAGTGTCAAGCTGGTTTCTGTTTGCTCGAACTTGACGGGATTGGCCAGAAACATCATTCGGTAGTCCAGCGCGCGTGCGCTGCGCGGATTGGCAAACCTTACTTCGCGCAAGGGCAGCTCTTCCTGCACCAGCCAGCAGGCCAGGCGATGCGTGTTGAGGAGGGCTAGCTCCGCCAGATACGCTCCGCGTTCGCTGGCACTGGTGTCCATGAGTACTGAGACGCTGTCACTCTCGACCAACAGGCTAACGGGCAGTCCTCCATCGAGCATTTGAAAGAAGCGGCAGTAGCGCTGCAGGGCATCTCCCAGTGTCTGGCTATTGATGATGGCGTGGCAGACCATATCCCAGCTGCCTAAGGGCAGCGGCTTCGGGGCGTACCCCAGAGATTCATCCTGCATCGCCCGCATGGCACTCGTTTGCAGGTCGGCGAACTGCTGGACGCCAATGCGTGCCTGGGGCTCCCTAAGAAGTCGCACAGGAATGCGTTGGCGTCTCAGGAGAGAGAGCGGGTCAACACCCGCGTCCAGCGCGTGTTCAAGCACCGCGCGAACAAAGTGCACGGATATAGAAACCTTGTTGTTGGCGCTATGCCGTTGATTCATTGCCATCCAATGAGGTGTTTGTGACGACGCAGTTATTCTTGTAACGACGGTATCCATCACCGCTAATCAGCCGTCTGTCACCTGCAGTCAATTTCTCTGTCGGTGCCCGTCATTGTTGCCCTGCGGAGCGCTCACCATACTGCCCCGCGGGTTACGCAGCGCGAAATCTGCATCAGCCAGCACACCGCGTAAGTGAAAATCCCCGAGTAAACTGTTTCGAGCCAAGCAAGGCCACACCAAGCAAGGAGAACCTAATGCTGCCGCGCGCTTTTACTGAGGAGCAAACAATGTTTCGCGATGCCTATCGCAAATTTCTCGCCAGTGAGATTGTGCCACACATGGAGTCCTGGCGAGAGGCCGGGATTGTAGACCGTGAAGCGTTCCGCAAAGCCGGCGAGCGAGGCTTCCTCATGGTGTGGCCTGATGAAAAGTACGGCGGCACGGGAGACAATGACTTCCGCTTCGAACAGGTCATTATCGAAGAAACTTGCTACGCGCGGGTGGGGGACTGGTACAACTCCCTGCACAGTAGGCTCGTAGGACCTTACCTTACGCGCTTTGGCAGCGAGGAGCAGTGCCAGCGTCTTCTGCCGGGCTGCGTCTCCGGCGACACCATACTCGCCATAGCAATGACCGAGCCGGATGCGGGTAGTGACCTGGCCGGGATGCGAACAACGGCGGAGGAGTACGACGAGCACTGGGTACTCAACGGTTCCAAGACGTATATCTCCAATGGCATTAACGCTGACCTGGTGATCGTGGCGGCAAAGACCGATCCGGATAACAATCCGCACGCGATGACTCTCTTTCTTGTCGAACGAGGCATGCCAGGTTTTGAGCGCGGGCGTAATCTCGCCAAAATGGGCATGAAAGCACAGGACACCGCAGAGCTGTTTTTCAATGATTTGCGGGTACCCAAAGCCAATCTGCTGGGCGAGACTCACAAGGGTTTCTATTACTTGATGGAGGGCCTTGCGGAGGAGCGGCTCATGGGCGCGGTGGGATATCTTGCCGCTGCGCAGCTGTCCTGGGACCTTACCGCTGCCTACGTCAAAGAGAGAAAAGCGTTTGGCAAGCCTTTGGCAGCCTTTCAAAACACACAGTTTAAGCTTGCCGAACTTCGCACGGAGCTGGATATTGCGCAAAGTTACGTGGATCAGTGCGTGATGGCGTTCAACGATGAGCAATTGACTGCGGTAGATGCTGCCAAAGCCAAGCTGGTAACGAGCGAGTTACAGGTGAAAGCAGCGGATATTGGCGTACAGTTGCACGGTGGTGCTGGTTACATGGATGAATACCCTATCAGTCGCCAGTTTACCGACGCGAAGGTTTCGACAATCTATGCGGGTAGTTCTGAAGTGATGAAGATCATTATCTCGCGTGATTGTCTGGGCGATGCGTACACGCCCTTCAATACGCGTAATTTCTAGGCAGGAGGCCTGGCATGGGACCATTAAATGGGTACACGGTCATTGAATTGGGCGGCATTGGGCCGGCGCCAATGGGAGGGATGATGTTGGCGGATCTTGGCGCCGAGGTTATCCGCGTTGATCGCGCCGCTGCCGACGCCGCGTCGCCGCTCGAGAGCGTCAGCGGGCGTGGCAAGAAGTCCGTGGTGTTAAATCTCAAGGACCCGGGCGGCGTGGACACGCTGCTGCGCATGGTTGAAAACGCCGACGTGATTATCGATCCGTTCCGACCGGGCGTATGCGAGAAACTGGGCGTTGGCCCCGACGCGTGCATGGCCCGCAATCCGAAACTTATTTTTGCGCGCATGACCGGCTGGGGACAGAATGGCCCATTGGCACAGTCAGCAGGGCATGATATCAACTACATCGCCTTAACCGGGGCGCTGTTTGCCAATGGCCCGGGCGCGGGCAGACCCATGCCGCCGCTCAATCTCATTGGAGACATGGGCGGCGGCGGCATGCTGCTGGTGAATGGTGTACTGGCCGCATTACTCGAAACCGCGAATTCGGGCCAGGGGCAGGTGATCGATGTTGCGATGGTAGATGGTGCCGCACAATTGATGTGGATGTTTCACACCCTTGCTGCAGCGGGAATGTGGAACGCCGACGCGCGCGAGGCTAACCTGCTCGACGGAGGTGCACATTTCTACAATACCTATGAGTGTGCCGATGGCGAGTACGTGTCCATCGGCTCCATCGAGCCGCAGTTCTACACGCTGCTAAAGGCGCGAGCAGGTTTGTCCGAGGAGGAGTTCGGCGAACAGAACGATTCGGCGAGCTGGTCTCGGCAGAAAGCTCGCCTCGCGGAAATATTCCGGGAAAAAACCCGTGACCAATGGTGTGAGCTGATGGAGGGCACGGATATTTGCTTTGCGCCGGTATTGCGTTTTACCGAAGCCCCGGAACACGCTGCCGCAAAGGCTCGCGACAGTTACATAACTATTGATGGCGTCGTACAACCGGCCCCCGCTCCACGATTCTCGCGAACGACAGCGGAAGTGAGAGGTGCAGGTCCCGTCAACGGTCAGGACACAGCGGTGGTTTTGCAGGCGATGGGTTTTGCCGAGCACGAGATCGCAAGCCTGCAAGAGGCAGGATCTATCAGCTAGGCGGGGCCGCGGTCAATTTGGGCGTGAGCTGGCTACGCTACCTATACCTTCAATCCCAGATTTTTACTGACGGCCGCCCCCGGCAGTGACGTACAGGAGCACTAATGACGGACATGGTTTACGAAACTCTACGGATCGAACAAAACGACGCTGTTGCGAGACTGGTGCTGAATCGTCCCGAGAAGCTCAATACTTTTTCAACCCGCATGCGCACAGAAATGGTCGCGGCGGTTAACGCACTGAATGCTGATCCCGAGCTGCGCGTTATCGTGCTGGCTGGAGAGGGCCGGGCGTTTTGCGCCGGCGCAGATCTTGCGGATGGCTTTGGCGGAGATCAGGAAGAACGCGGCAACGTGACCGAGCACATGCTGAACACCGAGTACAAGCCAAGCATTATGGGTATCAGCGAAAGTTCGAAACTCTGGATCGCCGAAGTGGGCGGAGCCGCCGCCGGTATTGGCAGCGCCTACATGCTTGCCTGCGATCTAGTTGTCATGGCCGAAGACAGCTATCTCTACCAGGCGTTCGCGGCTATCGGACTCATTCCCGATGGCGGTGCTACCTGGCAGCTGTTGCGCGCGGTTGGTCGTAAACGTGCCCTGGAGATCATTCTTGGCGGTGAGCGCATTTACGCGCTGCAATGCCAGGAACTGGGGCTATGTAACAGGGTAGTCCCGCCGGGGGCAGAGTCCGAAGCCGCCATGGAATGGGCGCTGCAATTGGCAAAAAAAGCGCCCCTGGCGGTTAAGTACAGCAAGCAGGCTCTGGCAATGGCTTCGGAACTTGGATTGGGTGAGATGGTGTCCAGAGAGGCGTCGATGCAGAATATTTGTATTTCCAGCGATGATGCTGTCGAGGGTATAAGTGCCTTTTTTGAGAAACGTAACGCGCAGTTCAAGGGGCGATAACGGTGGGCACAGCCGCGGGTAGAGACGTGAACACTGAAGTGCAGAATGAGATTCTGAGGTGTGAGCGCCGCGATGGTGTGGCGGAGGTGACCCTCAACCGCCCGGGCGCCATGAATGCGCTGTCACCAGCTCTCTTGTCTGCACTCACGCGCTGTTTTCGCGAATTGCAGGCTGACGCAGGAATACGCGCTGCGATCCTTACGGGTGCTGGGCGTGCCTTTTGCGCAGGCCTCGACCTGAAGGTGATGGCCGCGACGGAGGGGGCGAGTCTGGATGCCTTCGCTATTCACGGAGACAACGACGTGTGTGCCGCACTCGGGGCTTTTGACCGTCCGCTGATCGTCGCCGTAAACGGTGTTGCGGCAACCGGCGGTTTTGAGCTTGCCTTGACAGGTGATGTATTGGTGGCTGGCGAAAGCGCTGGTTTTACGGATACGCACTGTCGCGTAGGCCTGGCGCCAGGATGGGGCTTGTCGCAAAAGCTGGCGCGAATTATAGGGCCAAGCCGCGCGATGGAGGCACACTTTTCCAGTCGCATGATCACGGCCCAGCAGGCATCACAGTGGGGCTTGGTCAGTCGGGTGGTGCCCGACGAGGCCTTGATGGACGATGTCCGTGGCTTGGCGCGGGATATCGCCGCAAACGTGTCGCACACCGTCAAGACATACAAACGCCTCGTGCATGAAGGTTTAAGCGGGACTTTGCATGCCGGCCTCACGCTTGAGCGTCATGTGATGGCGCATGCCAACCAGTCCGTCGGCGGTGACACGCTTAGCGCTCGGCAGCCTTTGCAGCGTGGCAGCAACGCGGTTGACGCAGAGGCCAGTTAATGGAGTTTGAACATGAATGTTGAGAGTCCCGTATGGATAAGCACAAGCAGAGCGCCGAACGAGCAGAGCTGACAGAGCTTCGCGAGCGTCTGGGGCGGGGCAGCGACACACAGCGAGCAGAGGCCGTCGCCAAACGTCACGCCAAGGGATTCCGCACGGCACGGGAAAACCTGAGTGACCTGATTGATGCACAGAGTTTTGTCGAATATGGCGCCCTTGCGGTTGCAGCGCAGCGCCAGCGTCGGGATTACGAATCGCTGCAGGCCGAGACTCCGGCCGACGGCGTAATAACCGGACTTGCCACAGTAAATGTTGCGCATTTTGATGTGCAGATTGCTCGCTGTGCGGTGATTGTCTACGACTACACAGTGCTGGCTGGCACCCAGGGATTTTTTCATCACGCTAAAATAGATCGCTTGCTATCCGTTGCGGCTCGGCAGGCTTTACCGGTCGTTATGTACACAGAAGGGGGTGGTGGCCGTCCCGGTGATACCGATGTCACCACACAGATTGCTGGCTTGAACGTCGCGACCTTTGCGACCTGGGCTGCGCTGAATACCGGCAAGCCCCGAATCGCGATCAACAACGGTTACTGCTTTGCAGGTAACGCGGCACTTTTTGGGGCGGCGGATATACGCATCGCAACGCAGTCTTCCTGGATCGGCATGGCCGGCCCCGCCATGATCGAAGGCGGTGGCCTCGGTAGTTTTAAGCCTCAGGATATTGGTCCCTCCGCCTCGCAAAGCCTTAATGGGGTGATTGACCTTCTGGTTGCAGACGAGGCCGCCGCCACTGCCATGGCCAAGCGCATTCTCTGGTATTTTCAGGGCGATACCAAAGTCGGTGAGGTGCTCCCACAGGAGTCTTTGAGGCAGGCACTGCCCGAGGATCGACGGTGGAGCTATAAGGTTCGAGAGATTCTCGGCACCCTCTTCGACGCGGCCAGCTTTACCGAGTTACGGCAGGCGTATGGTCGCAGCGTAATAACCGGTCTCGCGCGCTTGGACGGTCACGCCGTCGGTGTACTCGCCAGCGACTGCCAGCAGCTGGGAGGCGCCATTGACAGTGACGCTGCAGACAAAGCGTCGCGGTTTATGGCGCTGTGCGACCGAACCGGGCTCCCGGTGGTGTCCCTCGTGGATACGCCGGGATTTATGGTGGGGCCCGACAGCGAAGACGCCGCTGCGGTGCACCACATGTCTGCCTTGTTCGGCGTGGCGTCGACAATGCGCGTGCCGATTCTCGCCATTTTTCTGCGTAAAGCTTACGGCCTGGGCGCTATGGCACTCGTGGGTGGTAGCTTTGCGGTGCCTGATTTTGCCGCCGCATGGCCGACGGGGGAATTCGGAGGTATGGGGCTGGAGGGCGCCGTACGACTGGGATATCGCAAGGAACTCGAGGCAGAGACCGATCCTGAAAAGCGTCAGGCATTGTTTGATACCTTGCTCGCGCAGCTCTACGAAAAAGGCAAGGCGCTAGAAGCTGCCGCTCACCTCGAAATCGATGCGGTGATTGACCCTGCAGACACTCGAGCGCAGCTGATTAATGCCCTGTGTCGAGCCTAAGCGACAAGCGCACAGCAAAAAGCAGTTAGCTCGCAAGCGATGCCGAGAATAGTAGTAATCCGCCGATCGAGTACTGATCGCCAACAAAGACTGTGGGAACGCTCAACGCGTAAGCACCAGACGGACGCACTGCAGCGTGGAGCGTGCCGCGTCCAGTGCAACGATGCCCGCTTTCTTTCGTTCCTGCAGCATCTCAAGCTCGGCGGGGCGCACCGCCGGATTGACATGCATGAGCGCTTGCAGCCGGCCTGTCTCTGCGTCTAACTCGGCGGCATACTCTTGCATGGCGCTGGATTTTAGCTGCTCGAGCTGTACCTCAAAGGCGCGCTCTGCAGTATCAATGCGTTCTTCTATCTCGGTTCGCAACTGACCTACAATTTTGCTGGAAGCTCCCCGGGGTAATTTTTCAATCCGTTCGTTCAGTCGCGTGTGTGGAAACAGTTTGCTGAGGTCGCGTCCCGTTGCATCGAGCAACATTCGTCTGGGTGCCAAGGGCAGGTAGCGATGCACGCCGAGGTGTCGTGGGGCTCGCAGCGATACAGTAAAGACCAGCTCGTATAGACGTGAACCGGTTGGAACCCCCTTCAGAGTCAGCGCACCTACGGCGGTTTGGCCCAGGGTGCTCTCCATCAGTGTTTCCATCGCGCCTTCCATCCAGGGGTGTTCCCAGCCCATAAATACCCAGTCTTCGCGTTGCAGCGCGAGCTCTCGCGATACGGTCACCGTGCATCCATCCTCGGGAAGCTGCGGAAATACCGCCAGGAGTTCCTGTTCTCCAGGACGCAGCACCGCGCTATGCTCACCGTGGTCCTCGTGTTCCACACCGGTTACCCCGCAAAGAGTCTCCAGGTATTCGCCTAGAACCGAGGGTTCTTCCGTTTGGCTTATGGCCCGGGTCAGTTGCTCGCCCACCTGCTTGTCGCAGGAGCTGCGTTCCAAAAGGCGATCCCGTCCTTCGCTGAGCTCCTGTCTAGTTTTGGCGGTAAATTCTGCGGTTTCTGTTACCAGAGCGTCGAAGCGATCGTCTCTCTGCTCTAGCTGCTCCTGGAGTCTCTTCTGAAACTTGCCGAGAACCATGTCTCCGGCCGAGCAGCTGGCGCGAAAGAGGTTCATACCTTCGTCATACCAGCGCGCGAGTGTTTCATGCGCGCTGCCTTCGATGAACGGTACGTGCAGGTATATATGCTCGCGTTGACCAATTCGGTCCAGCCGCCCTATGCGCTGCTCGAGCTGATCCGGATGTCTGGGTAGATCGAAGAGAATAAGGTGCTGTGCAAACTGAAAGTTCCTGCCCTCACCGCCGATCTCCGAGCAGATGAGTGCCTGCGCACCCTGGTCCGCCTCAGCGAAATAGGCCGCGGCGCGATCTCGCTCGATCAGGCTCAGGTGTTCGTGAAACGCGGCGGAGCGGATTCCAGCTCGCAATTGCAGGTAGCTTTCGAGCGCGAGCGCTGTGGAAGCGTGGGCGCAAATGACGAGTACTTTGGCGGGGCGCAGTGTTTTCAGCTGCTGCACCAACCAGTCGACCCGAGGATCATCTCGTAGCCATTGTTCCTCGTCGACCAGAAGATCCGGGTAAAGGTCTCTGTAAGGTGCTTTGCTGGAACCCTTGTCGAGATCTATATTGGTTTCTATGTTGCTTGCAATGCTGGCTTCATAGTCAAGGACCTTCAGTGGCAGCGGGTAATGAGTGAGTTCGCGCTCGGGGAAGCCGCCAACAGCCGCACGGGCATTGCGAAAGAGTACCCGTCCGGTTCCGTATCGGTCCAGCAAGGCAGCTGCCTGCTCTTCTGGCGAGGCTTGGCGGTCGATATCGTCGGGTAAATCCTCCACAGGTTCGCCGCGATCGAGCGCATCCAACAGATCACTCCAACGACGATACTGCGCTTCTTCCGCTGCAAAGGCCTGATAGTCATGAAATCGCTGCGGATCCAATAGCGCCAAGCGCGCGAAGTGCGCTTCCTGACCGACACGCTCCGGCGTGGCCGTGAGTAAGAGTAATCCCGGCGATAACTGGGCTATTGCGCGCAAAAAACTAAACTCAGGGCTTTCATCCTCACGGGACCAGGCAAATCGGTGTACTTCATCTACGATCACCAGATCCCAGCTCGCTTCCAGTGCCCAGGCGGCGATATTCTCATCATTGAATAGCGTGGTAGCGCACAGAACCAATTGTTCGTCATCAAAAGGATTGCCGCTGTCGCTATTTTGGAGTCTCTCAACGTCGAACAGCGCAAAGTTGAGGTTGAAGCGACGGCGCATCTCGACCAGCCATTGGAATTGCAATGACTCTGGAACCATAAGCAGCACTCGGCGACTCATTCCGCTGAGTAACTGGCGATGCAGAATCATGCCTGCTTCTATGGTTTTGCCTAGGCCAACTTCGTCTGCAAGGAGCACGCGGGGCGCATCTCTTTTGCCTACTTCATTTGCGACGTATAGTTGATGCGGAAGCAGCGCCGTTCGCGTACCCAGCAAGCCTCGCAATCCACTGCGTTGCAGTCGATCTATCTGCTCACAGCTGGCTACTCTCAGAGCGAAGGCGGAGTGACTGTCGAACTGGCTGGTGAGTAGTCGCTGGCGCGGCGTGGCCAGATCAAGCTGGTCATCCAGGTCGAGCTCAGCGATCAATTCGATCTGATCCCCATCGCGTATCTCGTAGAGGAGCAGCCCCTGATCTTCGTGTACGGCGCTAATGGTGAAAGTGCGTCCGTCTCGCGTTGTCATCGCCTCACCTTCGCGGAGTCTCACGCGAGTTAAAGGGGCATTATCTATTGCATAGGTGCGCTCTTCCTCCACGGCCGGAAAGTGGACGGTTACACGCCGCATCTCATGTTCGACAATTATGCCCAGTCCCAGCTCGCTATCCGCATGGCTGAGCCATCGCTGCCCGATCGAGTAGCTCATTGCGCGCGCTCCAGCGCCGGCGTGAAAAACAGCGCTTCGCTGTTGGCATAGCAATGATCCAGCAGCGCATCGACAGCGATTGCTTTGACCTCGGCTATTTTCTCCGCGATGAATGGCAGATAGCGTGGGCCATTGCTTATGCCGCGATAGGGCACGGGGGTCAGGTAGGGGGCATCGGTTTCCAGGATCAGCTGATCCAGTGGAGTCATGGCTACGGCGGCCCGAACATTGTCAGCCTTGGTAAACGTGACCATGCCATTGAAACCGAGATGGAAGCCCTCGCTCACGGCGAACTCTGCCAGCTCCAGGCCCGAACTGAAGCTGTGGATGACACCGCGCCGGGAGAGCTGCGGTAAATGTTCAGCTAGCATCGCCTGCATATCGTCATCGGCGTCGCGACTGTGAATCACCACTGGTAGATCCGCTTCTGCAGCAATCGTTAGCTGCTGCGCAAAAACCGCGCGCTGGACCGCTCGATCGGCATGATCGTAAAAATAGTCGAGACCGATTTCGCCAACCGCCAGAACTTTGGCATCGCGAATTCCAGAGCGGATTTGCTGTCCAACTTCTGGAGAGTAACGTTCCGCTTCATGTGGATGGATGCCTTGTGTACAGTAAATGCGTGGATTGTTTTGTGCTATTTGTCGAACCGTATCGAGATTCTCGGGGCTTACCGCGATCGTGATGATACGTTCTACACCCACGCCCAGAGCCGCCGCCAGCTCATCTGCCAGTGTCTCCGGGTCTAGATAATCGAGGTGACAGTGCGTTTCTATAATAGGTTTGCCGAAATTCGGAATGTCGCGACGTTGTTTTTTGCTCATGCGTTCTGGAAATCTAGGCCGTTTGGGAGGGACGCAGACTCAGGTCGGCGCGGCCGCGATTATATCGCTTCTGGAGCCATCGTGCCTCGCGTGTATCTGTTGGCGTTTCTGCTTTTTTCGGCACTATTCCTGTGCGGTGCAGAGCGGGCGTCGGCGGCCGCTGAACCCTATGGTAAATACTTTGTCCTTGCCGATGCTGACTGGCCTCGGGAGAGGTATGTCGCAAGTGCTCAGGCTCCGGGCACTGGCAACACGGACAATTTAGAGGAAGCCTTGGTGGCGCTGCGCGGCAGAGCGGCTGAGCAAGAGTCGGCTGGCGGTCCCTATGCGCCGGCACTCGCCGAGACACTGGGTGACCTGGCCCGATTGCTCGAGCAATCGGGAAAAGATGTGGAGGCCATGGCCTTGCGCGAGCGTGCATTGCATCTGCTGCGGATCAATCAGGGCTTGTACGCGCCGGAGCAAGGTCCATTGCTTCAGGCCATGCTCAGCAGCTTGCGGCGCAACGGCGATTTCGAGTCGCTTGACCTGCGGTATGCCTACTTTTTTCGACTGCATGGGTCTGGTCGCCCACCCTGGACCCCGGTGCGCTGGGAAGCAACTATGGAGTACCTGCGTTGGCAGCGTGAAGCTTTGCGGCGCGGCCTGGGCGGCGATCAAAGCCGACGGATTCTGGATGTGCTGTCACTGCATGAAGACTTGCTTGAGTCGACAAGTACCGATGCAGGCCAAGAGGCGTGGTCGCGAAGGCGTGACGTGAGTTTAAGCTTATTGGCGCTTTTTTATCTCATAGAGGACCTTGTGCAGCCTCTGGTAGTCACGCCGCCGCAATTCGGACAGTCACGGCGCCAGGATCAGCGCGGCTTCGATGTGTTGGAAGCGCGCCTGGACACAATCCGCAGCTCGCTGCTACGACGCGGGAAGTCGCTGCTAAATTCTTTACTCGAAGTTATGCCTGACGCAGAAACCGTCGCCAGGGCGGAAGTGAACCTGGCGCTGGCAGACTGGCAGCAATGGTACGGAAGTGCTCGTGAAGCACGCGCGCTGTATGAGGAAATTTGGCGTACCTTGCATACTGAGGGAATGCAGGAGCTCGCCCAGAACTGGTTTTCGCAACCGGTACCGCTGCCGGACAATGGAGCATTTTTTCATCCGGATCGACCCCCCAGGGCGACAGTTCCGGGCCTGGTCAAGGTGACGCAGTTTGGACGCGCACGGGCGCAGGAGACGATGGTCGCTGTAAGCTTGCGGCGCCCCGCCACACGGCTTAGACGTTACCTCAATGCAACGCAGTTCCGACCTGCAATTGAGGATGGTCGTGCGGTGGACGCGGCTCCCGCGGTCCAGCAGTACATTGTTTACGAGCGTTGAGACAAAAAGGTGCGAGTTGTTTGTACGCTATTGGTTGTTGATCACCAGTAGAGCGCCTCTTGCCGAGAGAGAGCCTTTCGTTTGCCAGCTCAGCAACTCGCCACCGTGTCGGTTGATGCAGCGCTCAGCCATATCACTGAAAGTCGGGCGCTCCGGATCAGCGATGATAATTCGCTTGACACCCGCTTTCACGGCGCGGTTGACCAGATTGCTAACCGGTCCGACCAGTTCGTCCCAGAAACACACGTCGGCTGCTATGAGCGTGTCGAACCCGGTGAGGTAGGCAGTGCTGAGCTGCTCGAAGCGTACCGCGCGGGGAGTCGTCGTGACGCCGTTGAGCGCTGCGGTTGCCTCGAGGAAGGGAAACACGCAGGGATCTGCATCGACAGAAGTTACGCTGGCTGAAAAGTGCTTAGCACACCAAATCCCCGCAATACCCCAGCCACAGCCCGCATCGAGTACCTTCTTCGGTGCAGGCTGCGGATTCTGTTCGAGATAGTCGATAATCAGGCAGCTGGACTTCCATACCTTGTTACCGTGGATGGCCGGTGCGTCATGCAGCCGCTTAACCCGTCGAATAGCCGGGTGACTGGACGTGGGCATTACTACGCCGCGAAAACGATGCTGCTGGATAGGGGCCATAGCTATTCTTGCGGTTCCACATCCTCAGCCTGCGGGCCTTTGTCGGTGTTCACTACCCGGAAGCGAACGGCTGCGCCGTCATTGAGATTTCGGCGGCCTTCGCCAACAATGGAGCGGTGATGCACAAAGACTTCCTCACCATTATCTCGAATCAGAAATCCAAAGCCCTTGGAACCGTTAAACCACTTGACTTGGCCTGCTTCCAGATCACCGGCCTGGCTACTTGCCGGCGCCGAGGTCGGCTGCGCGCGCTGAGCAGGTTCTGGGGATCTTTCAGGTCTTTTCTTTGAGCGTCTTTCCGTCTTTTGGGCGGGGCGCTCCGCTGAGCGGTTTCCGCGTGCCGGGGCATCAGAGTTGGCCTGCCGGGGTGTCGTTGTGTTTGTGCTGTCCATGCTGCCCGGCATGGGCAGCGCCTTGTGACTCAGCACCACCGCGAGTACTGACGCAACAGCGGTGGTTGTAAAAAGTGCCTTCATCGTGGTGACGTCAATAAACTCGCCTGCCACAAATGAGACGGCGAAAGCTGAAAGCAGGGCGATCAGCAACTTGCCTGGTATAGACATGGTATTCCTCGATTATACCGGCCTCTCTGGGCCGGACTTGCTAGGTTCGGGCGACGTCCTCTGCTTGCAGACCCTTGGGGCCTTCAACAAGATCGAACTCGACGTCTTCGCCCTCGTTCAAGGTGCGGTAGCCGTCACCCTGTATAGAACGAAAGTGGACGAATACGTCGCCTTCAAGATGTTCGCCCGTGATAAAGCCAAAACCTTTGGCATTGTTAAACCACTTAACGGTACCGCTCAAACGCTCGCTCATACCGTGTCCCTCCCTATCGTGTGTTTTATAAATGTTTCGCCGGCTTACTCTTGGTGGCGTATCGCACCAATCCAGGTGTTAACCCATATCCCGGGTTTTTGACCTTCTGCCGATCTTGTATGGGCTCTGCGGCCCCTGATTTTCTATTACTACTTTTGCTGTGCTTCTCCTCCAGGGATTAACTATCCAGCTGCTATCCAGCTGCTATCCAGCTGCTATCGAGCACCCATCGCTCGGTTGTCGCTCAGTTGTCGCTCAAATGCTTATGCTGCCCACGCAGTTTTTCAAGCGCGGCCTGCTGTTCCAGAAGTTTGCCTCTTTCTCCTTCAACCACTGGCGCGGGTGCTTTGGCTACGAAGGCACTGTTCCCGAGCTTGCCTTCAATGCGTGCCACATCAGACTCCAGCTTGGCAATTTCTTTCGCCAGCCGCTTTAGCTCAGCGTCCCGGTCAATGATGCCCGCCAGGGGCACCAGTATCTCAAGCGCGCCGCAAAGTCCTGTTGCACTCGCCGGTGCTGCCGCGCCACCCAGCGCCGTGATGCTATCCAGTCCTGCCAACTGCAAAAGCTGTGGCTCTAGAGCCGTGACGCGCTCGTAGTCTTGATCCGAACCGGCTCGCAGTAGTACCGGTAGGCGTTTGCCCGGTGGCACGTTCATTTCTCCGCGGATATTTCTCACGGTCAAAGTGAAGCTTTTTAGCCATTCTACGTCTGCGCTCGCGGCGCTGTCCACGCGATCGGAGGCTGCCCGAGGGTAGGGCATGAGCATAATTGTATCCCCGTGCACGCCTGTTAGCGGTGCAACGGTCTGCCATATCTCTTCCGTAACGAAGGGCATCAGCGGATGCAGCGCGCGCAGGCTTTGCTCGAGTACGCTAAGGAGTGTTCTTCTCGTCCCCCGTCGCGCCGGGTCGTCGTTGGCGCGCAACGAGGTTTTTGACAGCTCCAAAAACCAGTCGCAGTACTCGTTCCAGATAAAGTCGTAGAGTAGCTGCGATACGAGGTCAAAGCGGTAGTCCTTGAAGGCTTTTTCGACCCCGGCTAGGGTGTCCTGCAATTGGCTCTCGATCCACAGCTCAGCGGTGCCTAGAACCACAGTCTCATCGCCGCTAAACCCGCAATCTTCATTCTCGCAATTCATAAGAACATAGCGAGCGGCATTCCAGATCTTGTTGCAGAAGTTTCTGAACCCCTCGATGCGACCAATGTCGAAACGGATATCGCGGCCGGTGGCTGCCAGCGAGTAATAGGTGAAGCGCAGTGCGTCAGTTCCATAGGCATTGATGCCATCCGGGAACTGTTTTTGTGTGGCGCGGCGAATCTGCTCAGCGGCCTTGGGTTGCATCAGGCCTGCGGTGCGTTTTTCCAGCAGCCGGGGCAGGTCAATCCCGTCTATCAGATCGATGGGGTCCAGCACGTTGCCTTTGGACTTGGACATCTTCTGTCCTTCAGCGTCGCGCACCAGGCCATGTACGTAGACCTGGCGAAACGGCACTTCACCGCGCAGATGCAGACTGAGCATGATCATCCTGGCGACCCAGAAAAAGATAATGTCGAAGCCCGTAACCAGAACGTTGGTGGGGTGAAAACGCTCCAGCAAGGCATCGTCATCGGGCCAGCCGAGTGTGCTGAATGTCCACAGGCCCGAGGAGAACCAGGTATCCAGAACATCATCATCCTGGCGCAGGGTGGTAGTGTCGGGTAGCTGGTTTTCGCTGCGCACGCTAGCTTCGTCATGACCGACGTAGATGTTGCCCTGGGAATCGTACCAGGCAGGAATCCGGTGTCCCCACCAAAGCTGGCGGCTGATGCACCAGTCCTGAATGTCGCGCATCCAGGCGAAATAGGTGTTCTCCCACTGCTTGGGCACGAACTCAATTTGCCCGTTCTCCACTGCCTCGATTGCAGGGCCGGCCAGCGTTTTGGCATCCAGAAACCATTGCTGGGTGAGGTAAGGCTCAATGACGACGCCACTGCGATCACCACGCGGCACCTTCAGACGATGTGCGTCAATGCGCTCCAGCAGTCCAAGTTCCTGCATATCGGCAACAACTTTCTGCCTGGCTGCGAAGCGCTCCAAACCCCGATAGGCCTCGGGGGCCTCCTCATTGATGACGGCGTTTGCGTCAAAGATATTGATAAGTGGCAGATCGTGTCTTTGACCAAGCTCATAATCGTTGAAGTCGTGTGCGGGGGTTATCTTGACGCAGCCCGTGCCAAACTCCGGGTCAACATAGTCGTCTGCAACAATCGGAATGCGCCGATCACTGAGTGGCAGTAGTATTTCGAGACCCACGAGTGCTTGATAGCGCTCGTCATCCGGGTGTACCGCTACCGCGGAGTCTCCCAGCATGGTTTCTGGTCGGGTTGTCGCCACCGTCAAATGACCTTCGCCATTGGCCAGGGGATATCGGAAATGCCAAAGACTTCCTTCCTCTTCCTCAGAAACAACTTCCAGGTCAGAGATGGC
This sequence comes from Congregibacter sp., assembly GCA_045105635.1. Lineage (GTDB taxonomy): Bacteria > Pseudomonadota > Gammaproteobacteria > Pseudomonadales > Halieaceae > Congregibacter. Next base: position 79,524 of record JBGCDU010000002.1, on the reverse strand, counting down.
TGTGTGTAGGGCTGGGTCCCAGTTGACCAGTCGCTGCCCGCGGTAGATCAGACCCTCTTTATAAAGCCGTACAAAAGTCTCCTGCACGGCCTTGCTGAGGCCCGTATCCATGGTAAATCGCTCACGCGACCAGTCCGGGGAGGCGCCCAGTCTGCGCAATTGCTGCGTAATAGTGCCGCCGGACTCAGCCTTCCATTCCCACACTTTGTCGGTGAAGGCATCCCGTCCGATGGTATGTCGGTCAGTGCCCGCTGCCGAAAGCTGCCGCTCTACAACCATCTGAGTGGCAATGCCTGCGTGGTCTGTACCGACTTGCCAAAGCGTGTCGTATCCAGCCATGCGGTGATAGCGTACCAGCGCATCGATAATCGCTTCCTGGAAGCCATGGCCCATGTGCAGGCTGCCGGTGACGTTCGGCGGTGGGATCATGATGCAGTAAGGCTGATCGCCGCCCTGCGGCGCAAAATAGCCGCTGGATTCCCAGTGCTTGTACCAGCGCTGTTCTATGGCAGCGGGCTGAAATGTCTTATCCATTGGGTTGTAAGCTTGTTCTAGTGAGAGTTCGAGCCTGCGCCATCTGCGCCAGCAACACTGCGGGAATGATTATACGCTGGGCAGCCGGTGCTCTTCCAATGCGTAACCTCGATCGCGATAAAAACGCCAGGACTCTCGGAGTGCGGCCAGTCTCTCGGGTTCCTGGTTGACCAGCTCTGCCACGCGCTGGAAGCGCCCGATAAAATTGGGAACCTCAGTCTGCAGATTGATCAGCAAGTCGTTGTGCGAGCTGGGTTCCTGCCCCCAGCCGATGCTGATTTGTTCATCGCCATGCTGGCCTGCCAGAGCGTGAGGCAGAAAGCTGGCGGGCCGAAAACTCCACAACAAAGCGTCGAGTTCTCTGGCCTGCGATTCGTCTTCACTGTTGATAAAAACCCGGTGTCCACGCTGGTGGGCTTTCTCGGTTAGCCGCAACGCAAGGCGTGCCCGGCTATCCGGCTCCCGATTTTGAATGATGTAAAAACCGACTCGCGTCATTCTGTCTATTGCCTGGGCTGTCTGCGGCCTGAGCTTTCTGCCAGCGCTACGCCACTCGATCACGCAGATACTGCGTTAACAGGCCTACTGGGCGTCCGGTCGAGCCCTTGGGGCTTGAGTCCCAGGCGGAGCCTGCAATATCCAGATGCGCCCACTTGTAGTCCTCGGCGAAACGCGCCAAAAAGCAGGCGGCCGTAACGCTGCCGGCGCCCGGGCCTCCGATATTTGCCACATCAGCAAAGTTACTGTGTAGCTGCTTCTGGTAGTCATCCCAAAGTGGCATGCGCCAGGCGCGATCATGGCTTTCTACGCCTGCACCGAGTAATTGCTCCGCAAGCTCGTCGTCATTAGCGTAGAGCCCGGACGCGTGGCTGCCCAAGGCTACCACGCAGGCGCCGGTCAGCGTGGCAATATCCACCACGCTCGCAGGCTTATAGCGTTTCGCATAGGTCATTGCATCGCAGAGCACCAGGCGACCCTCCGCATCCGTGTTCAGGATTTCTATGGTGATGCCTGCCATGGAGGTGACCACATCGCCCGGCTTGGTTGCCGCGCCGCTGGGCATGTTTTCCGCAGCCGCGATAATCGCTACTACGTTCAGCTTGAGGCTCATCGCCATAATCGCCTGCATGGTGCCTAGTACGCTGGCCGCGCCGCCCATATCGTATTTCATCTCGTCCATCTTGCCGCCAGGCTTGAGAGATATTCCGCCACTATCGAAGGTAATGCCTTTGCCGACCAACACGTGGGGCGATTCGCCGCGTTTGCCACCCTTGTATTCAATGACAATGAGTTTGGCCGGGACTTCGGTTCCTGCCGTTACCGATAACAGCGAATGCATACCCAGGTCGGCCATAGCCTTTTCGCCAAGAATTTTGCAGTTGGCTTTTGGGTTGCTGCGTGCCAGCTTTCGCGCGGTGCTGGCGAGGTGCTCCGGCGTGCAGTAATTTCCCGGTAGATTACCCAGCTCCCGCGCCAGGTTTATACCGCGTCCGGTGTCTGCGCCATCATTGAGTGCTTTTTTGGCGTCACGGGCATCAGTGCCAGCTGCACTTACCAGTGCGAAGCGTTTTAAGCTCGGGGGTGTCTTCTTCTTTGACAGCGTTTCTGCGTATTGGTACTGCTGGAATGTCAGGTCTTTACCCAGGGTCGTGCAGAACCAGCTCCAGTCTGAACGCGCGGTCTTGAGACTGTCTGCGAACAGTACGGCGTCAGCTGCTTTACTGGTCAGCAGTGCTTTGGCAAGCGATCGACTTAGCTGTCGCAGTACGGCTCGGTCAGGCTTGCCCTCGCCGGTACCGACAAGCATCACTCTTCTGGCTTTACCCGGACTGTGCACAAGCAGGGTCTCGCCCGCGTTGCCCGAAAACTCTCCACTAGTTAACGCTGCTTCTATGACGCCGCCGCTGTCTTTGGACAGTTCTTTACCGCTGCGATCCAGCTTCAATGAATTCGCCACGGGCAACACGGCGCAGTCAGTACGCGCTGCCAGCGCTTTCTGGCCTTCAACAGTGGAAAAACGCAGGTTTGGCATAGTGTGGATCTCACAGAAATAGACCGCGCTAGTGTAAGATGATCGGCGTGCAAACTGAACTAAAAAGACGACGTGTAGGCCGAAGAATTTCCGATCGTCAGCCTCCACGGCCGCGTTTTTCGACGCTGTTGATCTCGTGAAGCTGGGGCGGTATCTGGCTGGGGATGTACTCGGGCACACAGTCGCGGTGAGCACGGTGCTTCTCGCGATCATTATTACCGGGCGCTTTGTGAAGTACCTCGCCGAGGCGGCAACTGGCAAATTAGCCGCGGATATTTTACTCCCGGTCATGCTGTATCGCATGCCCGGGTTTCTTGAATTGTTACTTCCCTTAGGCCTGTTTATCGGCATCCTGATGGCCTATGGCCGTCTGTATGTTGAGAGTGAGATGGTGGTTCTTTCGGCCTGCGGTGTCGGCCCGGGCCGATTGGCCTATTTCACACTCTTGCCAGCCTGCTTGGTTATGCTGATTGTGGCCGGCTTAGCGCTATTTCTTACGCCCCAGGGTGCCGCGCGATCTGAAGCCCTGCTCAACGATCCCCGGGCGCTGCAGGGCCTACAAATGCTTGCCGCGGGACGTTTTCAACCCCGTGGCGATGATGGCACCGTGACTTACGCCGCTGGAATCGACCCCGAAAAGGGACAGCTGAGCCAGGTTTTTCTTTACGATCCCCAAGTACAGAGTGAAGGGCTCGTCGCGGCGAGTGTCACAATGGCGCGGCATGGTGAGGTGCGACGGGATGAGCAATCAGGCGTTCGTTACCTCGAACTGAGCGAGGGGTATCGCTTCACGGGAGTACCGGGGCAGGCTGATTTCAGCGTTACAAGATTTGAACGTTTTGGCCAGCGTCTGCCGGAGGAGACTTCGTCTGCCCGTAGTGAGCCAGTGGATGCCAGGTCTACAGCCGATTTATTGCAATCTACGAGTCCCGAAGACCGAGCGGCGCTGCACTGGAGAGTAGCCTTGCCGCTCATGGTGCCTGTGGTTGCATTGATTGCCCTGAGTCTGAGTAAAACCAACCATCGCCGCGGTCGCTACCTAAAACTGGCTCCAGCTTTGGTACTGCACCTTGCCTACCTTCTTTTGCTTGCCAGCAGTCGCGCGCGAATTGCTGAAGGGGAGGCAGAGGTTTGGCAAATGTGGCTGGTGCACGGCACTTTTCTGTTGCTCGCGCTGATTATGTTGTTTGGTGGCGACGCCCTGCGCCGGCTGCGAGCAAGCTGAGATGTCTGCGCTGGATCGTTACATTGCCAAATCAGTCTGGTTTTCTATCCTTCTGGTGCTGCTGGTTATCGTTGGCATTGATGCCTTATCCGCATTTATTGACGAATCGGGTGGTCGCAGCGAGTCTTACGGCTTCGCACAGATAGGACAGTATGTGTTGCTGACCATTCCTGGTCGCTGCTATGAGTTCATCCCCTTTGCCGCACTCATTGGTGCGCTGATTGGTCTCGGGCAGCTGGCCTCGACGAGTGAACTGGTTGTCATGCGAGCGGCGGGAGTATCAAATACGCGAGTCGCCTGGACGGTGTTACAGCAGGCGATTGTCATTGCTGTGCTGGGATTTCTACTGGGCGAGTACGTGGCGCCGGCGGCCGAGCAGCGAGCGCAGAGCGGGCGTGCTTTTGCGCTCTACGCGGACAGTCAACTGGACGCGGAGCAGGGTATCTGGCGTCGCGATGGACTGTTGTTTCTGCATGTGCGCGCAACCACCGCAGACGCGCAGGTTTTCGGCGTAAGGGTGTATGACTTTAATGACAGCGGGTGGTTGAAGATGGCTCTGGAGGCTGATCGAGGCCTTTATCAGTCAGGGGGGTGGCTTTTGAGCGATGTGGCGCTCAGCGAATTTGATGCGGAAGGCGTGCGTAAGAGTCGGCAAGACGAACTGCTACTGGAAAGTAATATTACGCCGCAGATTCTCTCCCTAGAGAACGTAGCGCCCTCCCAGCTGGCACTTAAGGATCTGCTGGAATATTCTTCGTTTCTGCGTACCCAGGGAGAGGATGTTGGTGAGTTTGAACTGGCGACCTGGCGCAAGCTGACCCAGCCACTCGCCGTGGCGGCGCTTGTGCTGATCGCAATTTCCTTTGTATTCGGACCACTGCGTGACGGCACCCTGGGTTTTCGCATCTTTGCCGGCGTAATGGTTGGCGTACTTTTCCGCCTGTGTCAGGACTTGCTCGGCCCCGCGAGTCTGGTCTTCGGTTTCCCGCCGCTTTACGCAGCGCTCGCGCCGGTGTTGTTGGCTGCGTTGATTGGGCTGTATTTTCTGAGTAGGGCCTGAGCGCTGTTTTTTAGGCGTTTTCTTTCATGGCATTCTTTTTGTTTTTTTTGGGCATCAGCACTAACTCCGTGCCAGACAGGTAATCGTGCCAGCAGCGTTTGCGCCGATCGAACAGACACCACCAGTAGCCAATACCCAGACATGCCGCTGAAAAGAGCGCGGACCCACACCGTGTTACCACGCGACCAAACGTGATCTCATTGCCGGGCATTGGCACTAGTTTGAGCCGCCATGCCTGCATACCAAGCGTTTGCCCGCTTTTCATCCAAAACACCGCGAAGAACCCAATGCAGCAGCATACGGCAATAGTCTGCACGGCGATCGGTGGTAAAAGGGCGTCACCCAAGCTGCCAAGCAGCAAACGAACCCCTAGCGCGAGGGCTACACTCACCATAATTAAGGGTAGTACCAAAAAGGTGTCATAAAGAATGGCTGCCAGTCGGCGAAGTAGGCCAGGCGCGGGCAGATGCTGGGTTTTTGTCACTTTACGGTGTTCAGCCATGTCATTAGGAGGTTAGTGGGAGGAGGCGTGGAGGGGGCAGTCTGGAATGCAGTAATCAATAGAGCCGCAAAAGAGTCAGATGTGCGCGCAATTCAAGTGCCTCTATCCGTGGGATCTTCGAGGGTGATATGACTGGTGTCCGGCGCGTCTACTAGCTCGGAGCCAGGAGGTGCCCCCGATGACAGGTCACTGCCTATCTCTGCAAGCTGCATATGCTCGGTACTTAATTCTGAGTTCGGGGTCACCGGTACGCTGCAATCCGAGAAATCGTGATCTGCCGGCGCCAATGTAAGTGATGAACTGTCAGGTTCCGGAGCGCGGATATCAGCGGCTGCATCCGAGAGCATGCTGCCGACTGCCGCTAGTTCAAGATCGGGAGCTGCAATTTCGTTCGTAGCCGTTGCGGAATTTTCTGAGAGAGACTCGCCGACTGCGGCGACCGATAAGTGGCTCAAATCGATGCTCATTTGCGCTTGCACGGGTCTTTCATCGGGGCGCAGAACATCGCTCTCCGGAGGTGACAGGCTTAGCCCTGCTGCTGCGTTTGCAGGGATTGCGGCCGCTGTTTCCGACGCCAGGGGCTCTAGCGCAGCGACCGTTGCACTCACCATCTCGGGCGTTGCACTCACCATCTCAGGCGTTGCACTCACAATAGCGATGCGCGCACCAGCAGCTTTCATGGCCGCTTGGTAGCGCAACGCTGCCGCCTTGTCACAGCCCTTTTTGATTCTTTGCTGCTTTCCCGAAAAAAGCCGTGCCAGTGTTTGCTCATCGGCTTGAAACAATTGGCCCAAGGCCGATTTCACCGCGCTTTCTGCGTGCCCGTCCAGGCATTCGCCAGCGAAGTAAATATCGTAGATTCGATCGTCTGTCGTCGTCATACCTCAAGTATAGGCGTTCATGCATTCGGTAGAAAAGCGCCGTTACTAACCCATATGCTCCGCACTGGCTGCGAGCACCAGCGGCGAGGCGTATAATCCCGCCGGTCTACGAGGAGGTATAAAGTGAGCGTACAAATTCAGCTGCGTGAACGTCTGCAAAGGCATTTTGAACCGGTCTGGCTGGAGGTAGAAAACGAGAGTCATATGCACAGCGTGCCGGTGGATGCGGAAACACATTTTCGCGTCGTGATGGCAAGCGATAGTTTTGCCGGCAAGCGGCCGGTGGCTAGGCATCAGTTGGTGTATGCGGAGCTAGCGGACCTGCTTGCCGGGCCCGTACACGCCTTGGCGCTGCACCTCTATGAGCCCGGAGAATGGGCTGCTCGCGAAGCAGAGGCGCCTGCATCTCCAGATTGTTTGGGAGGTAGTAAGGCCGATGCGGGGAGTACCGACTGATGTCAGTCGTCGTGGCAGCTCTGTACAAATTCGTAGCGCTGCCTGATTTCCGTGAATTGCGCGAACCCCTGCTCGAACACTGCCGGAGCAATGGCTTGCTAGGTACCCTGTTGCTCGCCGAAGAAGGCATCAATGGTACGGTTTCCGGCTCCCGGCAGGCACTCGAACAACTGCAAGTTTGGCTGCAAGCCGATGGTCGCTTCGATGGACTGGAGTACAAGGAATCGCTACATGAAAAGCAGCCGTTTCTGCGCATGAAGGTGAAGCTTAAGCGCGAGATTGTCACCATGGGCGTGCCGAGTATTGATCCGAAACACCTGGTGGGTACTTATGTCGAGGCTGACGACTGGGATGCCGTTCTCGCCGATCCCGATGTGACGGTGTTGGACACGCGCAACGACTACGAATGTGCGATTGGTAGTTTCGCTGGTGCAATTAATCCGGGTCTAAAGAATTTTCGGGAATTCCCCGACTGGGCTAAGGCGAATTTGGATCCCGGCGAGAACCGCAAAATTGCCATGTTCTGTACCGGGGGAATCCGCTGTGAGAAGGCCTCATCTTTTCTTCTGGAGCAAGGGTTCAATGAGGTTTACCACCTGAGAGGCGGGATCCTAAGATATCTGGAAGAGACGCCTGATACAAAAAGCAGCTGGAAGGGGGAGTGTTTCGTATTTGATGAGCGAGTCGCGGTCAACCACGCCCTGGAGCGCGGCAGTTACGAGCAGTGCTTTGCCTGCCGGCGACCACTGAGTGCCGGGGAGATGCAGTCGGAAGACTACGTCAAAGGGGTGAGCTGTCCGCATTGTATTGAGCATCACAGCGACCAAAGCCGAGAGCGATTTGCTGAGCGACAGCGACAGATTGAGTTGGCACGGGAACGCGGTGACATCCACATCGGCAGCCCAACTCAAGTCGGCGGGCAATCTTGAGTGCCGAGGGCACAATTGTCAGCTGTGGCGAACGCTTAGTTGAGCTGCTTGAAGCCTATGGCATTGATACCGCATTTGGCATTCCGGGCAACCATACTGTGCAGCTCTACCGCGGTCTTGCGCGTAGCAGTATTCGACATATCTCCCCCCGCCATGAGCAAGGTGCCGCATTCATGGCCGATGGCTTCGCACGAGCCTGTGGGCGTCCGGCTGCGTGCTTTTTGATTTCTGGTCCAGGGCTAGGCAATGCGGTGACACCTATGTTGCAGGCATTGGCTGACTCGGTCCCGATGTTGGTGATCACCGCGGTCGCGGAGCGAGCCCAGCTTGGGATGGGTGAGGGTCGTCTACATGAGCTCCCTGATCAGCATGCGCTGGCAGCCCAGTGCTCACGCTTTAGCCATACGCTAATGCGGGCTGAGGAGTTACCCAAGGTGCTTGCGCGGGCTTTTGCTGTGTTTTCCAGCGCCAGACCAGGTCCGGTACATATTGAGATTCCTCTCGATGTGATCGTATCCGATGCGAGTGCCGTGTCTGTTGAGCCCTGGCCCGCTGTAAAGCCACCAGCTGCATCTTCGTCAGGGCTGGCAGAGTTATCGCTGCGGCTGTGCGAGGCACGCCGGCCCTGCCTGATTGTTGGTGGTGGTGCGGTGGGGGCTGCCGACGAGGTGCGCGCGCTTGCTGAGCGTTTGGAAATTCCCTTGCTAACAACGGTGAATGCCAAGGGTTTGTTGCCGCCATCTCACCCGCTCTTAGTCGGTGGCAGCCCTAGTCTGCAGTCAGTGCGAGACTTCCTCGCAGACTCAGATGTGGTGCTCGCGATAGGCACAGAGTTCGGCGAAACCGACTTTGACATGTTGTTCCTCGGCGAGTTGGAGCGACTGCCCTGGCTGGCAAGAATCGATATAGACCCCGCGCAATTGTGCCGCAATCAGCGTGCCGATCTGCCGTTGTGCGGTGACGCAGGAGAGAGTTTGCGACGCTTGCTGGAGGTGCTGCCGGATAGCAAGTCGTCCGCTGCGCTGAGCGCGGGCGAGATACCTCCCGCCGCGAGTGCTCGTGTCCGAGATGTCAGGCTTCACATTCAATCTGAAATGCACTTCAATCAAGATATGGAGGCGTTTTTTGACACTATTCAGCGCAGTCTTCCGGGAGCCTGCCTGGTCGGGGACAGCACCTTACCCGCGTATTACGCTGTATGGCAGTATCAGGCCGCGGCGCCGCGGCGTTACTTCCATTCTGCCACGGGAGGGGGGACCCTGGGCTACGCCATACCCGCTGCGATGGGAGCCAAACGTGCGCTGGGCGAAGACGTAGCTGTGCTTGCCATGATTGGCGATGGTGCCGCACAGTTCACGTTTATGGAGTTGGCGGCTGCGGTACAGGAGCGATTACCGATTGTGGTGCTGCTGTGGAACAACAACGGCTATCGGGAGATTCGCGAGGGTATGCTAGCCAGCGCAATCGAACCGGTAGGTGTCGATATTGACGCACCCGATTTTGTCGCTGCAGCGAGGGCACTTGGATGTGAGGCGCGTCAGGTGAGTAGTCTGGCTGAGTTCGAAAAGGCTTTGCTCATCGCTGCCGACGCTTCGCTGCCGACGCTGCTTGAATTGCCCGAGAAGCACTTTCTGACCGCCGAGACCTGTTCCTGGTATCAATGTGATTCCACCGATGTTCATTGACGATAAAGGTGAAGCTGATTCTCGGGTTAGCACCCGGACCGCGCTGCGTCATGTGCTGGTCTTTCAGCTCAAGCTGGCAGCTGATGCATTGCGCGACTTTTTACTCAGCCCGCTGAGTATCATCGCCTTCGGTCTCGACGCCATGCGTAAACCCCCTGTCGAGAAAAGTCTCTACCTACGTCTCATGCTGTTGGGTCGGAGGTCCGACAGAATGATAAATCTATTTGATGATCAGCATGACAGCGGTGAATTCACAATTGATCGCGCCGTTGATCACCTGGAAGATTTTCTGCGTCCTCAGGGCAGCGTGCACGATTCCATGGCTGACGACGCAGGGTCTAACGACTTTGAATCTCCTGAGGGTCCAGAGTCTAGGGACAGGCAGGCCTCTTTTTCAAAAAAAAGGTCCGAAAAGAGCTCCGAAAAGAGGCCCGAAAAAAAGTCCGACAAAAAGCCTGAGAAAAACGCTCACTGAGCTACGGTAGATCTGGTTTGACCGTATGTTTAAAAAACGGTCTGATTTGCCGACGGAAGCGCTCGAGCGGTACGTAAATGCTTTGGGACTCCCCATCCCCTCTCGAGACCACGCCCAGGAACGCATAGGCGCCACCGAAGGCAAACACGGCGCCACCAGAGGCACCTTTTTGCAGCACGCAGTTGCTGCTGATATCCAGCCCGTCTCGCCCGGTTCCCATGCACCCGACAGCGGTTTCCAGCACTCTGAGGTCAGTGCCGGCTGCGCGGGGATAACCGGCCATCATGAGTGGCTGCAAGGCTGCGTTTCGACGGGGTGCCCCTATTTTGGATTGATCTTTGCTGGTGCTGGGGCCAAGCCCAATGTAAGTGGGGTGAATCATTGGCTCCGCCAGACGCAACAGCAGCCAGTCTGCATGCATTCCCTCGCCGCTCGCGAGAATCCGTGCCTCCTTGCGTATGCCCTGCGAAGACTCATAAACCAGACGTCGCGATAAATCCCGGTAGTGCTCTATGCAATGCCAGGCGCTGAGAATCAGGTCCGATCGAGCCTCGTCACGCCGATTCGACACCAGCGTTGCGGAGCAGCGTTCGTCGAAGTGCTCCGCGTGACCTTGCCGATAACGAACGCCCGGTACGAGTAAGCGACCGACACTGCGAAGGTGAAGTTCCGAGATACCGCCAGTGGTTTCTTCCGGCGCTGCTGAGGTAAGACCGCCTGCCACTAGCAGTCCTGGCACAGAGCCCCAGGCTATGAATAGCCAGAGCGCGGGGGCGCAAATCAGTTGCTGTCGCTTTGAGCTCATGTATCGCTAGTCGGTCCGGGGGGGGCACCGCCGGGATTGTAATGGCAACACAGGGGGAAAGGGCGAAACTGAGGGTAGCCAAAACATTCTTGAGTGTGCATTGTGCTCCCTGCCTTGCGGCCAATCGGGCGGTACCGATGATTGGCATGCACCCAGGTTAGGCAGAGTGTCCGCGCTCCAGCACAGATCAGACACCCGCCGATCAGCGGCCCCTGGCCCCAGTGTCTGAGGGGTAAATGGACGACGACCTTTTTAATGGCGTCTATAGTTTTGGCCCAATTCGCTCTAGTACGTTGACCCCGCTCCACCAGTTGCCAATAGACAATCTCATGGCGACGAGGAGGAGAGCGGCGATGTAGCGCAGCGACCCGGCGAAATATGTCGTCAGGTGTGAATCCCGTGCGGATGCTTTCAAAGCCCAAGTGCTCGCCGGTACTGTGCGCTTGCGCCGAATTTTCACCGCTGAGCATTTCGATCCCGAGTCCTGCGCGGCGGAGCAAAGTTAGCGCGGGCTTGTCGGTCCTTGCGCGGTTGATGGAGCGTTGCAGCGCGGCATGACGCGATTGCGCTTAACCGCCTGAGGCACTCAACTTCAGCGTGTTGTCAATGTTGGCGGTGCCCGCGCAGACCTTTGGGTCTAAAGTAACTGCATGCGGCACGCTTTCGCCATCAAAACTCTCTTCGCGCCCAGGGCCAGCGTTTTTGTCCGATATGCTTACCGCAATGCCTGTAGGCTCATCGGACGTGCGTTTAGGGAGGAGGGGCGCACACTGCTGCTCAGGTTTCTATATTGGCTAGCTCTTCGGTTATCTCGCTTAGCTCACGCGGCATGCCAATTCCCCAGCCTTGCAGGTAGTCGATGCCAATCTCGCGCAGAGAGGGCACGATTTCTAAGCTTTCAACGCACTCAGCTACGGTCTTCTGGCCCAGGAAGTGAGCGAGATCGTTGATGGATTTCGCCATTGCGTAGTCGGTTCTGTTTTGATGAATATCGGTGATAAAAGTGCCGTCGATCTTGACGTAATCCACCGGCAACTCTTTGAGATATTTGTGACTGGCAAGACCGGTTCCAAAATCGTCGAGGGAGAATTTGCAGCCCAGGTTCTTCAGTGTGCGCACAAAATCCGCTGCACGCGGCAGGTTGTCGATCGCGCCAGTCTCGGTGATTTCAAAGCACAGTCGGCTGGTACCCACGCCGTACTCTGAGATCTGCTCCAGCACATACTCCAGAAAATCGTTGTCAGTGATGCTGGTACCTGAGAGGTTGATGGACATCTCCGGGATTTCCTTTTGAGAATCCATCAGGCAAGAAATCCAGGCAAACGTCTCGCGTATTACCCAGCGGTCAACCAGCGTGATGTAGCCAAAACGCTCTGCCGACATAATGAAATCATGTGGTCCCTGTAGTTCCCCGTCTTCGTCACGCAGCGCAAGCAGCACTTCATAATGATGCGTTGCGCTCTCGCTACCATCGACAGCGCTTTTGACGATCGGCTGCGCTCGCAGTACCAAGCTGTCCGTGGACATAGCCTCGTCGAGCCGCTTGCGAGATGATTCTCTCTCACGCTTGAAGTTGAGCATGTCCTGCTGGTCAAGATCGTAGACAACGACTTGATCTCTGCCCTGCGTTTTAGCCAACTCAAGGGCTGAGTGCGCCTGACTGACGACAGCCTTGGCGTCCTCGGTTGACTGCATCACGGCCGCAATGCCTATGGACACAGTGAAGGAAACGACTTCGCCGCCGATACTCAAAGTACTGTCAGCGATGTCCGCACGTATCTTGTCGGCGACCTGGCAGGCTTCCTCGGCGCTTTGGAAAGTGAGAAGGATGCCGAATTCATCTTCGCGAATACGCGCGGTCAGTGCCCGTCGATCATTGAGCTGGCTCAGCAGGCGTGCAAATTCAGTCAGTACCTGGTCTCCACTGGTTTCGTCAAACACATCGTTGACCAGGCCGAAGTTGTCGATATCCAGGAGCATGAACGCATGCTCGCTGCCACGCGAGTGGGCGTGGCGGAGGGTCCGTTGCAACTGGTGAATCAGCGAATCGCCGTTAATCAGTTGCGTCAGACTGTCTCGATTGCGGTCAAAGCTGAGTGTCTTTTGCGCCTCCTCTAGGGTCTCGTACATGCTCTGGTCGAGCACCGACATATTGTCGACGGCGGTCGGTGGTTGCGCGCCACGCGAGAGTTGACGGGCCAGCTGCACGGCGGTGAGTTCCGCAATTTTCTGTCCGCGCTCGTTGACAAAAGCGAACTGTTCTCGGTCTTCACTTATCCACACCAGGCGCATATGACGGCGTCTGCCGTCTTTGTCGCGGTAGCGCAGTTTCGCACCTGTCTCAAGTGCTTTGACGCGTTTGAGCCAGCGCTTGAGCCGTGGCAGATTCGCCACGCGCGCGCTGTCGGTGTTGGCGCGTGGGCGCAGCGACGGTGTGTAGGTCTCGGTTGCGAGCGGTATGCGTCCAGAAAGCACCTGGTTGAGGCCACGCAGCGCCGCTTCATGTTCGAGTGACCCCGGGTTGGAGGCGTTGAGACGCGCATTCAGCGCTCGCAGCCGGATTTGCATTTCCTTGAGCTCTCTCGAATCCAGCGTGCCCTGATCAGACTGTCGTAGGTCTTCCATCAGGGATTTAAGCAAGGCGGACTCTTCCCGCCAGGCGACGCTGTTCTCGCCTTCACGCAGCGCAAGTTGCACCAGAGAGGATCGCCAGCCGCTATCCAGCAACTCGATCAGAGGCGTTGGTGCCGTATCACCATCCAGATGCTCCCGCAGCATTTGCTCGACGCGGCGCTGGGCGCGCGTGAGCTTTTCCTGTCCTTCGAGGCCACTGATAACACGCGCGATATTGCGATCAAAAACCTGATCCTGCTGGGCAAGTAGAGTGTCCAGTTCACCCTGGGCATCTTCGAAAACCCCGCTATCGTCGCTGTAGTCCTCGGCAATTCGTTCAACGATTGCAGCAACTTTGTTTTGCAGGGTGCGACTTACCGTGTGATCGGCACTGGCAAGGACAGAGAGCTTGTCGAGCAATTTGTGCGCAGGATGATCGGGTTGGGCAAAGAACTTGGGTTCCTGCAAGGATAGGCGAGCCAGAGGAACACGCAGCTGCGAGAGGCTGGGCGCCATCTCAGAGCTGACTTCGAAATTGTTGTGCAGCGTGCGGAAAACCCCATCGACAAAGCTCAGTCGGTTTGCCCCGTCGCGGTCAATCTGTCCACCTTCCTGATTGACAATCAGGCTCTCTAGGGGTTGCAGGTCGCCGAGAGAGTCTGCTTTGGGTTGTGATACCTGCAGCGACTGCAAGGCTTGCAAGAGTTGCTGCTCGTTAATGACCGGGCCCGAAGGTGCTGCTGTCGGACCACTGCCACCCTTAGCATCCCCTGCGGCCGGCGCCGTGAGCTCCTCCGCGCTGCTGTCTTGCTGTGCAGCGGCTGCCGCATCGTTATCCACACTGCCGCGGGTGGTTTCCAGCGCGTTGAGCACTGCATCGTACATTGCGTCGTGTCGATTGCGACTAGGCGGCAATTCGGTTTGCGGAAGCGGTGCGTCGTGGGCTGCGTTTGTGTGCGTTGACGGCCCGCTGGCCGAGCCCTTCCTTCGCTCAACAATCGGTGAATCGTCGGATGCGGGCCCGTGGTCACCTTCAGTGTCATGCTCACCTGCGCTACGCCCGCGCTCCGCCGACTTGATGATGCGTTTTTCGACCGGGTTGAGGAACGATCCGTTTTCTCTAATATCGGTATCGAGTCCAGGTTCGACGCCCGCCTCGACGAAAATAGCGTTGAGTTCGCTGTACAAGCTGCCCAGGATGGGGGTGTAGCTGTCTCGAAAGAACTCCAGGGTGTCCTGCATCACGTCGGAGCTATTGCTGACTCGATCGAACGCTTCGGTAAACGCTTTTACGATATAGGTTGGGTGAAACGGTGTTCTGGCTTCGCTAGGCTCTACCCCTGAAACGAGAGCCGCTCGAATGGTCAGGCATTCAAGCTCGACGCGATGCTTTTCGATCAACATACTGACTATCTTGTCGACCGCCAGCTTTTGATCCATCTCATCGAGAGCGACAAGATTTAAGTTGTGAGCGGACGCTTTTTCAAGATCCGCAAAACTCTCGCCTTCTCCATCCTTTTCGGTTTTGCTAAGACTCGAGAGCAGCGACTCCGCGAACTGCTCGATAAAGGTATCGCTGCTGCGCTTGAGCGTGTTGAGTGCGTCGTAGTGTTCGTGCCTTCCCGATACGTAACGCGAGGATGTGGACAGGTCAAACAACTGGTCACCGAGGTCCACCAGAAATCGCCGCATTCCCTTGAGAAGACGGCCTTGCCCGGTAGCGCGCATGCTGTCCAGAATCTGTTTGCTGTCGGCCTCAGTGAACTCTGAGTCGTTTTCTTCCCGGCCCAGTGCTTCCAGAAGTGGTGCTGACAGGATGTCGTCAGGAACAATTTCAATCTCACGCGAATCGGCATTGGCTATGACGCCGGGAACGTCAAGTTGCTCGTCCTGTCCAGGTAAGCCGGCTACGAGCAGATGCATGCTCAAGCCTTCAGGCGGGATGGGGTCCAGGTTCTGCTTGGCGCGGAAGCAGAGTTGATCCTGTCCCGCCATGCTGACGGTGCCGGCAAAGCGAAGTCCATCAGGCAGGCGAACATAGGCGGGTAGCGCGGGCCTGCTCTTGCTCATGTACTCCGATCTCCTGAAAAGGGCATGTTCCGGCGACTCTGCCCGAACGGTCTTTCACCAGTATACGGAAGAAGTGACGGACTAAAAACACTTTAACTTCAAGCGCTTCGCACGCTTACTTGAGAAGTTCATAAAACCGTGCTTATGATTTGCCATTGGTATGCGCTATCGAGGGGCTTATGGCGGTTGAGAGGATCCGCGCGGTGCAGTTGCAAGCAGACTGGTTGGCGCTGCTACGGGACGAGTTTGAACGTGAGTACATGCTTGCGCTATCCCGATTTCTAGGTGAACGTCGACGGTCCGGTGCCATTATTTTTCCGCCCCCGGAAGACATCTTTCGAGCATTTTGGGATACGCCGCCAGAACAGGTGCGCGTGGTCATTCTGGGGCAGGATCCCTATCACAACCCGGGTCAGGCGCACGGTCTCAGTTTTTCCGTGAGCCCGGGAGTGGCTGTGCCGCCGTCGCTTCGCAACATCTACCGTGAGCTTGCCAGTGACGTTGGTTTTAAGCCGCCGGTGCATGGTTTTTTGCGTCCCTGGGCGAAACGTGGGGTGCTGCTGTTAAACAGTGTACTGACCGTCGAGCAAAATAGTCCTGCATCGCATCAAGGCAAAGGGTGGGAAAAGTTCACCGATAGCGTTATCAAGGTGCTGTCTGGCGCTGACACGCCGATTGTTTTTATGCTGTGGGGCAAGCACGCGCAGCGAAAAGGGCAGGGAATCGATGAAACACGCCACCTCGTGCTCCGCGCGCCGCACCCGTCGCCGCTTAGCGCGCATCGCGGGTTTCTTGGCTGCAGTCACTTCAGTCAGGCCAATACATTTTTAGCGAGGCAGTCTTTGCCGCCTGTGGACTGGCAGCTGCCGGCCTAAATTGCGGCGGGTAATCATTGTTGTGTCTTTGGGGATTGATTAGGAAAATGGGAGAGAGGAGTAAGCGGGCTCAGTTCGCCGCCTGTGCTCAGCTGCGCGGGCGCTCCCAGCTCGGCTGCCAGGACTTCCGCGGCGAGAACAGCGGCTTCCCCCGCGCTCGTTTCGACGCACAATACGCGCCCGATCGCGCGACCGTCGGTGCCGGAAATAGGGTCGTCTCGCTTCGCCGCCAGCGCAGGCATAACGCAACTATAAATCTGCAGTCGACGCTTGCTTTTGCCCTTGTAATGTAAACGGGCGATGACTTCCTGCCCGGTGTAACAACCCTTGTCGAAGGCCACAAGACCGCTAAGGTCGTAGTTGAGGGTCTGTGGGGTGAAGGCCTCTGAGTCCTCTTGCTCAACGGAAAAATGGCCACTGCGAAGCAGTTGCATCCGCCAGGCCTGCTCAGTGCCTGGTGCGCATCCCGCCGGAGTGCGAGGCCTTCCCAGAAGTCCGATGAGTTCCACCTGCTGGTCGTTGCGCTGGAAATACACCGTGTCGTCGCAAACATCGATGTGTCCGGGCGAAAGTGCTCCGATAGGGAGGCCGGCAAAAGCCTGCTCATCACCCGTCAGCGGCGTGTAGACGCCCTGTAAAGCATCAGAGCGCTGATCGACTTCCACGCTGATGCGTGAAAATTGCGCGTAACGCTGCAAGGCGGCGGCGAACCCGAGCGCCACTGAACGTCTCACACGTAATAGGCAATGCGCCTCATTTCGCTGAATGACATCGACATCGCTGATGACTCGGCCTTTGACATTACAGAACGCGCCGCTGACTGCCTGCGTTGGCGAAAGTTTCCGCGTGTCGCAGGTGAGTTGACCCTGCAAAAAAGCGGGAATGTTCTGGCCGCGAAGGTGTATCAAGGCCTCGGCGGGCAACTGGCTGGCATAGATGCTCAAGGTGTTGGCCCTTATTAGTGGTGAACGAATTTGGTTTAACAGATGCATGATAACTCGTGCAGGGAGTTCGATATAATCGCGTCTGAGGTAAGCCAAGGTGCGTCGAAGAGCGAGGCCAAGCGGCGATTGTCGATCAGCGGCGACTGTTAATCACCGGCGACTGTTAATCACCGGCGGCCAAGGTGTTCATACACGTTGCGCATACAGGGTGCGCATACAGGGTGCGCATACAGGTTGCGCATACAGGGTGCTCATACTGCATTAATTCTTACGGCAGGTTCCCCATCGCGGCTAAATTACTCCTTTGTTTTTATGCAGGCACAAAAGTTATGGACCATGAAGAGAAACGCATGCGCTGGGCGAGTCGCAGGGGCATGCTCGAGCTTGATCTCATTCTTGAGCCTTTTCTGCGTGACTGTTTTGCAACGCTCACGGATTTGGACAAAGCGCGATATCGCGCGCTGATGGAGAGTCAGGATCAGGATTTGTTCGCGTGGTTCATGAAAAAAGAGGTGCCTACTGACCCGGAGCTCCGCTCAATCGTGGACACGATTTTGCTGGCAATCCGCCAGAAATAGGGCGAGTGACTGAGCGCGTTTCGATTGCTCCAGTAGCGTCCGAGAGGGATATTCAATGCGACCTGATTTTCGCCCGCTCTCAAAGTTTGCAGCGCTTTTCAGTTCTTGTGCAGGCCGGTTTATGTCTCTGTCTTGTGCATGGCGTACTGGATGGAGCCTATTTTGTGTGGGTGGCGCTGCCCGCGGCGCTTTTGCTGCGACGTTCCCTAAACGGTTTAAATCCTGAAGGGATCGAGATTAGCTACCTTGAAGGTGATGTCTGGAGCGTTGCCGGGCCGGGTGTGCCGGGAACTACTCGCGCCCACGTCCAGCTTCGGGTGAGGCTCAGGAATTTGCTATGGTTGCAGCTCTGGCTTGAACCCGCTTTTGAGCCTTTTTCCCAGCCTCTTTCCCAGCCTCTTTCCCAGCCCAAGTCGCAGCCCAAACTGCGAATCAAGCCGCAGGCCCTGGCAAAATTGCTGCAATCCAGTGGGATAGGCTGTGATCATCGGGTCCCTGCGCGCCTGCAAAAACGGCCGATCAACCTGTTGGTTGTGCAAGATGCGACCAGTGATGAAAACTGGCATCGTTTGCGCCGACATTTTCGATTACTTGAACCGTGCTCCAGGTAAGTTGATTGTCACGAGCGCGTAAAGTTCGTTGGCGTCAGGATGGTGTCTTTTGCTACGTCGTCAAGCTCAGGATAGTCCAGCGTGTAGTGTAGACCGCGGCTCTCACGGCGCTTCATTGCGCACTGAATCATCAGTTCAGCGACCATCGCCAGATTCCGCAGTTCAAGGAGGTCATTGCTGACTTTGTAGTTGCTGTAATACTCAGCTATTTCAACTTGCAAGAGTTCGGCTCTTCGCAGCGCTCGCTGCAACCTCTTGTTAGTGCGGACAATGCCCACGTAGTCCCACATAAAACGGCGCAATTCGTGCCAGTTGTGGGAAATAACAACGTCCTCGTCAGAGTCGGTGACCCGGCTTTCGTCCCAGGCCGCAAGAGCATCGGTCTGCGCATCTGCCTGTCCGCTTGTGGTGCTGATATGAGACGCCGCCGCTTGTGCGTAAACCAGGCACTCAAGCAGGGAGTTGCTCGCCATGCGATTGGCTCCGTGTAAGCCCGTAAATGAACACTCACCAATCGCGTACAGACCCGGCAGGTCGCTCGCTCCATGGCGATCTACAAGGATGCCACCGCACGTGTAGTGTGCTGCAGGGACGACGGGGATACGGTCTTTTGTAATATCGATGCCGTACACCAGGCACTGTTCGTAGATGGTCGGGAAGTGCTGTCGTATAAAACTCTCATCTCGATGCGAAATATCCAGATAGACGCATTCTATTCCCAGCCGTTTCATTTCATGATCAATGGCTCGGGCGACAATGTCCCTCGGCGCGAGCTCCTCGCGCGAATCGAAATCGGGCATGAATCTGCTGCCATCAGGCAGCAATAATTTCGCTCCTTCCCCTCGGAGTGCTTCGGTAATGAGGAATGACTTTGCCTCAGGGTGATAAAGGCAGGTAGGGTGAAATTGGTTGAATTCCAGATTTGCTACCCGACAGCCCGCTCTCCAGGCAATAGCTATGCCGTCACCACTGGCACCGTCGGGATTGCTGGTGTAGAGGTAGGCCTTGCTGGCCCCGCCGCTGGCGAGCACCACGGCACCGGTCTCAAACAGATCAACTCGGTCACGTTGTTCGTCCAGCACGTAGATGCCGCGGCAGCGGCCATCGCTTTGCACCAGATCCACGGCAATTCGGCCGGGTAACAGATCGATATTTTCGGCCTGCTGCGCGCGAGCCTCGAGCACCTCTCCAATAGCACCACCGGTGCGATCTGCGGCGTGCACGATGCGTCGGTGCGTATGGCCGCCCTCCTGGGCGAGGTGGTACTCCGGGGATTCACTGGGGTCTGCGTCCTCGCGCACATCAAAATCGACACCCAGCGAGGCGAGCCACTCGACTGTCTCGCGACTCCGGGACACCACCAATTCAACGGCTTCGCGGTTGCACAGGCCAGCACCGGCTCGCAGCGTGTCGTCAACATGCGCCTCGATACTGTCGCCAGCGTGCAATACGGCAGCCATACCACCCTGGGCCCAGTAAGTGGAGCTCTGCTTTACATCGCCTTTGGAAATGACAGCGATGCGCAGGTGGGAGGGGAGGCGCAATGCCAGGGCGAGCCCCGCAGCACCGCGACCGATCACTACGACATCATGATGGTAACGTTTACTCATTCGCTAAATCGCTTCGTCTCTGGCTTGCCGCTGGTTATCATGCCTGCTTTACTCCCCGACAAGTATACGCTTCGAAGACTGAGGCAATGCCCATAGGGTGTTCAGCTCAGTGACAATTCGGGTGACAACAACATAGGAATAGCGCCAGCAAAATAATGCAGTTGGATTGAGTGTGAATAGTTCGTAGGGAACTCTTATCCGGCAACAGTGTCAATGTGCGGTGGGTGAGGCGCCGTGAGGTTGCTGACGCCGTGCATCAAGGAGGAGTGCGACGTTTGACGGCTTCGGCTACAGATAAACAGCTGGTTTTGCGAGTGCAGCAAGGGGACAAGACTGCCTTTGATTTGCTGGTTCTGAAATACCAACAGAAAATCATGAGCCTGATTAGCCGCTACGTGCATGACTCGCACGAGGTCCAGGATGTCGCTCAGGAAGCATTCATAAAAGCGTATCGCGCACTGCCTGGATTTCGTGGAGATAGCGCTTTTTATACCTGGCTCTACAGGATCGCTATTAATACCGCCAAGAACTATCTGGTATCGCGGTCGCGGCGGCCCCCAGGGTCCGATGTCGACCTTGAGGACGCACAGTATATGGATGCCGGCGACGCTCTGCGCGATCGAGAGAGCCCGGAGAGCGCGCTTTTTGGCGAGGAGTTACGCGTGACGGTGAACGCAGCCTTGACCGCATTGCCGGATGATCTGCGCACCGCGGTAACTTTACGAGAGTTTGATGGTCTGAGCTATGAAGAGATCGCCGAGGTCATGGAGTGTCCGGTAGGCACGGTGCGATCCAGGATATTTCGCGCTCGCGAAGCAATTGACAAAAGTGTGCAGCAACAAATGGAGGGACGAGATGACTGAGGCAGATGCCCGGGGCAAGCTGGCAGCCGTTAGCGCGGACATGGCCGGTACGCGTGTTGCAGGCGGTGAAAGCGCGGAGAATTCTGAGAGAGCCGACCTGAACGCTGAAACACTCTCCGCGTTGTTAGACGATGAGGCGCAGGATCTCGAGCTGCGCAGGCTTCTGCGCGAAGTCGAGAACAAGCCCGAGCTAAGGTCGCAATGGTATCGGCTGCAACTTGCGCGCAGTGTTATGCGCGGCGAGCAATTGTTCGAAGCGCCGGACTTCGCCGCGTCGGTGAGAGCCGGCATAGAGGGAATTCCCAAGTCGGAAGCGTCCCAACCCGGCGGCTGGAGACGTGCGTTTGGCAGTTTTGCTATCGCAGCCTCGGTAGCCCTGGTGGTAGTTGTCGGTGGACAGCAGCTTGCTTTGACGTCCGGTGGGGCCGCAGCAGAGTCGTTCGCGCGTGTGGCGCCGTTGCCGGTGGGCGTAGTCAACACAAACGGCGCAGTGCCGGTGCAGGCCAGCTACGGGACGCGCGCGGTTCCCAGCCTGCAGCCTGCAGAACGCACCGCCTACAGAGAACTTGCGCGACAGCGTCTGCGCAGATACAGCCAGGAACACGCCGAGCACGCATCACTCAATACACCGCAAGGCATGTTGCCCTTTGCACGCGTGCCTGTGATACAGCAGTAGGAGTCGACGGTTTGCTAATAGCACTAGTGTCAGCCTTGTTTGCATGTTCCTGCATATGGTCCCGTGCTCCTGCTTTTGTGCGGCCTGCAAAGGCTCCGGGAGTGGGCATCGATGCATTAGGAAATATCAGCAAGGCGAGTCAAGTGGTCGGCCGCGGCACCGGTGTTGTCCCTATATTGGTTGGTTTGGTGGTGTCTGCGTTGTCGCTGCAAGCGAATGCTGCCGACAACTGCGCATCCTTGGATTCGGAGGTAAGTCGTTTGCTGCAGGCAATGTCCAGCAATGCGGAGCAGATAGACTACAGTGGGGTAGTCACCTTGCAGCGCGGCGGCGATATGCAAATCATGGAGTTGTCGCACGCCGTCAGGAATGGTCGGGCCACGGAGGAAATCGCGAGATTAACGGGCCAGGACGCCCGCGTGGAGCGCTCCGGACACCCCACGGGTTGCATGCATCCGGGCCATCAGCTCCTGCGCTCGAGTGAGTTACGCGGAGACTCATTTTGCGGACTGAGTGCCAGTTACCGTTTTCGCATCTCCGCCGGGGAGCGCGTCGCGGGCCGCGAGGCCGTGCGCCTGCGCGCTGAACCCAGAGACATGTATCGCTTTGGGTACATTTTTGAACTGGATCGCGAAACCGCGCTGATGCTGAAATCTTCTACACTGTCGGTCGATCAACGTGTGCTCGAGGAGTTTCAATTTGCCAGCCTGAGTATGCAGTCCAAACAGTCTGCGGACGCCGCGGTTCAACACGCGGCAGCGCATCCTCACCCGCATGAGACCGCACATCTGCGTGCCGGGCCCCACTGGAGCGTAGCCTGGCTGCCCAAGGGGTTCATGGCCACCGACTCGGCGCCCAGCGATTCGCAGCGCAAGAGCTATACCGACGGTTTGGCCTCTTTTTCAGTATTTCTGGAGCCACTTAGCACATCGATCAAGCCGGGAGAGGGCGTGGAGAGGCAAGGCAGTACCGTGGCTTACACCCGGGGTGTACTGCTGCAGCGCAAGCCAGTGCTGGTCACCGTGCTCGGCGAGATACCCACGAATACGGCGCGTATGGTGGCTGACTCGGTGCGTCTGCGCCGATAGCCGTGTTTGCCGGCGTGCGGAAGCGCTGTGCGTCAGACATCGACGTCGTATGATGGAATTCCCTTTGGGCGCTTTAATTTTGGTAAAAATGTTTTAAAAACAGATATTTAAGATAAAAATTTAGAGTGATTTATGGATTTAGGTGGATTTAGGTGGATTTAGGTGGGTTTAAATTGGTGAGCAAACAGTAATCCTGGATTGTCAGATTGATGCTAAGTGAAACTGGACGGGTAGTTGCAATAGATGAGGGCGGTGTATGGGTTGAGACCCTGCGCCAAAGCACTTGTGGTAAGTGCGTCGCTCGTTCGGGTTGCGGGCACGGCATGCTCAACACGGCGCTGCCCGGTGGCAGCCGTGGGTTGATAAAGGCGCGCTTGCCAGAAGAGAGCCCACTGTTGGTACAGCTGCATGATACGGTTGAGATATCTTTGCCAGAACGAAGTTTTCTGAGCGGCGTTGCGATGTTGTATTTTGTTCCCTTGCTAATGACCGTGCTGGGCGCCGCTCTGGCTGATGGGTATCTGGTGCTTGTCAGTATGGATCAGGCTATGGCAGACCTGCGCGTGGGAGTTGGCGCTGGGTTAGGTCTGGCGAGCGGCTTGCTGCTACTGCGTGTATTTACCCAGAGAAACGCAAACGATCAGAGGTTCCAGCCGCGAGTGACCGCACGCCTTCCGCAGCCCGGCGAGCCGAGCAATCCAGCCCCGATCTCTTCAGCCGCTAGCTACTGATTTCGACTTGGCTTACCTTCCAATGCGCTGCAGGTTTCCGATTTCTGTGCGACATTCCATTACTATCAGTAACCGAAGGCATTGACCCACACGCCCGGTCGGTTGGTGCCCGGCTAGAGGGGGCTAGAGGGGGCTAGAGGGGAATCGAAGCTAAATATTTTTGAGAAGCCCGTTTGTTAACCATACGCGTAATCTACAAAGTGAATCATCGAGCTGTCCGCGGTTCGATTCCTGTTTTAATTCTGTTTCTGGAGCATAGGATGACTCGTCTTTACATGAAGCTGTCTACCGGCATTGCCAGCCTCGCACTTGGCGCAATGCTATTGGCCTCTTTGGTACCACAGCCGGTTCGGGCCGCGGCACTACCGGATTTTACGACGATTGTTGAAAAACAGTCTCCTGCCGTGGTGAAAATAATCGTCGAACAAAGCGGAGGTTCCGCCTCAGACGAGCAGTTTAATCAGGAAGAGATTCCCGAGTTCCTGCGACGCTACTTCCAGATGCCTACCCCACCGCCAAACGGTGCGCCCGAACGGATGGCTACAGGGTCGGGTTTTGTGATTTCTGCGGACGGTTACATCGTCACGAATCATCACGTCGTCGAGGATGCTGATACGGTGACAGTTCGTTTGTCTGATCGCAGTGAACTCGATGCGGAAATTGTAGGGCTGGACCCGCGATCGGATCTCGCTCTGCTACGGGTTGAAGTGGAAGACTTGCCCTACCTGTCGCTGGCCAAAGACGATGAGCTCAAAGTCGGGGAATGGGTTCTGGCTATCGGGTCTCCGTTTGGTCTCGACTACTCAGTGACAGCGGGCATTGTGAGTGCCATTGGGCGTTCGCTGCCTTCCCGGACGCGAGATAACTACGTGCCGTTTATTCAGACAGATGTAGCCATTAACCCCGGTAATTCCGGGGGGCCGTTGTTCAATCTCCAGGGCGAGGTGGTCGGGGTTAACTCCCAAATATTTACCACGCGTGCTGGAGGCTCAATCGGGCTTTCTTTTGCCATTCCTGTGAACGTCTTGCGCAACGTCGTGGCGCAGTTGAAAGAAGACGGGGCGGTTACCCGCGGCTGGCTCGGTGTCACGATCCAGAACGTAGATCGCAATCTGGCGGAATCTTTCGGACTCGATCGACCGCGCGGCGCGTTGATTACGCAATTGGCGCCGGACGGCCCCGCAGCGGGCTCGGGACTTGAGCCGGGTGATGTGATCGTAGAGTTTAATGGCGAGTCTATCGAAACCTCCGCAGATCTGCCGCACGTTGTGGGACTGCTTGCGCCAGGTACGGCAGTGGATGTAGATATCGTGCGCGACCGCAATCGCCAGACGCTACGCGTCGAAGTCGGAGGGCTTAACGCAGACGATTCCGTCGATCAGGCTTACCGGGGTGGTGAGGAAAGCAAGGCGAAAGACGGTCGTCTTGGCATCTCTGTTGAAGAAGCACCTGAGGAAATGTTATCCCGATGGGATCTTGCGGGTGGCGTGCTGGTTCGCAGCGTTAAACCGGACTCGCCAGCGGCGGAAGCGGGTCTCGTGGCGGGCGATGTAATAACTGCAGTCGGCTCAACTCCGGTTCGATCTATTGAGGCTTTCCGCGAAACAGTTGGGGAACTCAAGGCGGGGGACTCTGTGCCGCTGCGTCTGATGCGGCGGGGCTCCCCAATGTTCATCGGCCTGCGTCTCGAGGAGTGAGGCGTAGCTATTAGCGTCGTTTTCTGAACACAACCCACTGCCAACGGCGTGGCAGTGGGTTCCCCACTCGGCTACAATGCCGCGCTTTTTCCGCATCCTCCTGAAATGCCTTGGTTCTGCCCAAAGCTGCGGGGGCGTGCTACCTGGCGGCGAGTGCTCGCGAGGACCCCTTTCGAGTGAGTAGCTTCTTTGCATGATTTAGATCACATTCGCAATTTCTCGATCATCGCCCATATTGATCATGGCAAGTCCACTCTGGCCGATCGGTTTATCCAGCACTGTGGTGGCCTCAGCGGTCGCGAGATGCAAGCGCAGGTGCTGGACTCTATGGACATAGAGCGCGAACGGGGGATTACCATCAAGGCACAGAGCGTCACGCTGGAATATCTAGCCGCGAATGGCCAGACCTACCTGCTTAACTTCATCGACACCCCGGGCCATGTCGATTTTTCGTATGAGGTGTCACGATCCCTGGCTGCCTGCGAGGGCGCCCTGCTGGTGGTCGACGCGGGTCAAGGGGTAGAGGCGCAGTCCGTGGCAAACTGCTATACGGCCATAGAGCAGGGCCTCGAAGTATTGCCGATTTTGAACAAAATGGATTTACCGCAGGCAGATCCCGACCGAGTACGGGTTGAAATTGAAGAAATCATTGGCATAGACGCGACCGATGCCTGCCTGGTAAGTGCCAAGTCTGGTTTGGGTATTGAAGACGCGCTTGAATACCTCGTTGAGCATATACCGCCCCCCGAGGGCGACCTAGATGGGCCCCTTCAAGCATTGATCATCGACAGTTGGTTTGATAACTACCTTGGCGTAGTGTCACTGGTGCGTGTCAAACACGGCATACTCAATCGCAGAGATCGCATAGTTATCAAATCTCTCGGGAAGCAGCATCAGGTCGACGGCGTCGGCATCTTTACACCAAAGCGCGAAGCCACGGAGTCCCTGCGGGCTGGTGAAGTCGGTTATATAGTCGCTGGTATCAAAGATATTCATGGCGCTCCCGTGGGCGATACCATCATTCATGCGAATAATGCTGACGTTGCCGCACTGCCGGGTTTCAAAACTGTTAAGCCGCAGGTCTATGCGGGGATTTTCACGGTATCGTCTGACGACTATGAGGATTTTCGCGAAGCGCTGGCTAAGCTCACGCTGAACGACGCCTCCCTGTTTTATGAACCTGAGTCCTCAGATGCCCTGGGCTTTGGTTTTCGCTGTGGTTTTCTTGGCATGCTGCACATGGAAATTATCCAGGAGCGCCTTGAGCGCGAATATGACCTGGATTTGATTACCACCGCACCTACGGTGGTGTACGAAGTTCGCAAAAAGAACGGCGAAGTGGTCCGGGTCGATAACCCTTCGTCCCTGCCAGAACTGGGTGACATTGAGGAGACTCGAGAGCCCATCGCGCGCTGCAATATACTGGTTCCACAGGATTATCTGGGCAACGTGATCAGTCTGTGTGTCGAAAAGCGTGGTGTGCAGAAAGACATGCAGTTCCTTGGCTCGCAGGTCTCGGTTACCTATGACATACCCATGGCGGATGTTGTGCTGGATTTCTTCGATCGACTCAAATCGGTTAGCCGAGGGTATGCTTCGCTTGATTACAGTTTCGATCGCTTCGAAGCGGCCGCACTGTCACGTCTGGATGTGTTGATAAACGGGGATCGTGTGGATGCGCTTGCGCTTATCGTACATCGCGATCACGTGGAGCACCGGGGTCGCCAGCTCACGGAGAAGATGAAGGAGTTGATCCCCCGGCAGATGTTTGACGTCGCTATTCAGGCCGCGATAGGTGGCAAGATTGTCGCCAGACAGACGGTTAAGGCGCTGCGCAAGAACGTAACTGCCAAATGCTATGGCGGTGATGTCTCACGCAAGCGTAAACTGCTCGATAAGCAAAAAAAGGGCAAAAAGCGCATGAAACAAGTTGGCAGTGTAGAAATACCTCAGTCGGCGTTTTTGGCGGTGCTTAAAGTTGACTAGAAGGTTGATCAGAGAATTGCGTTATGTCATTTGATTTCCCCCTTATTTTGGTGCTGTTGGTGTTTGCCAGCGGTCTCATCTGGCTTGCGGATCGGATTCTTTGGGCACCGAAACGTCAGCGTGCACTGAACAATCTTCGCGGGCGGTATCCAGCCGCAGACGAGCCCGGCTCCGCCGACGCGCAAAAGTTTGAGACCGAGGCGCTAGCCCTGCCGCGGGAGTCCATGGTCGTCGAGTATGCGCGGTCGTTTTTCCCCGTGTTGTTCGTCGTTTTCGTGCTGCGAAGCTTTGTTGCCGAACCCTTTCAAATTCCATCGTCATCGATGGTGCCGACCCTGGAGGTTGGGGATTACATATTGGTCAACAAATTCACCTATGGCATACGGCTACCGGTGATACGGACCAAGATCCTGAGTATCAACGAACCCAAGCGTGGCGATGTGATGGTTTTCTTTCCGCCGCATTTAAATAAAACCTATTATATAAAGCGAGTGATAGGGCTTCCAGGCGATGTCGTAAGCTATCGAAACAAGCGTCTTTACGTGAATGGGGAGCCGGTGCCCTTTGACCCGCTGGCGGTGATTCCTGAAGGTCGCAGTCGTTACCAGATGGGAATGGCCGAGCTGGGGGGCCAGCAACATTTGCAGCAGCTCGACCTGATGCGACCCGCCCGGGACTTTACTGTCACCGTGAAGCCTGAGCACTACTTTATGATGGGCGATAATCGAGACAACAGCTCAGATAGTCGAATCTGGGGCCAGGTAAGCGAGCGTGACATTGTAGGTAAGGCCTTTGCAATCTGGATGCACTGGGGCCCGATGTTTACAATCCCCAGCTTTGACCGCGTGGGGGCCATTCAGTAGCACGCAGCGTCAGCGTAGCAATCGACTAATGTTTGAAGATGTCTATCAGAGGGCTGACAGAGGGCTGACAGAGGGCTGACAAAGGTCTGACAAAGGTCTGACAAATGTCTGACAAAGGGCTAACGGAAGCTCGAAATTGGGCTGCAAGATCGTCACTGACATAAAACAGGGGACTTAGGCGTGAAAACAAAACGGAACCAACAGGGCATGGGAATACTTGCCATGCTTGCCATTGCAGTCATGGTGGGTTTTTTTGTGATGTCGGGGATACGGATTACGCCGGGTTATGTGGAGTATCTGTCGGTTCGTGAAATGGTAATCCGCATCGCGGGTGAATTCGATCAGGAAGAGGACACCATTTCCGATATTCGTCGCGATCTCGCTACCGACTTTAATACCAGTCAGATCAAGGGTACGACTTATCAGGCAGTCGATATTTCGCGCAAGGACGGCCGAGTCATCATCAATGCCAACTATGAGCAACGTATCCCCCTTGTGTGGCGAATCGATGCGGTAGTGAAATACGACGACCTGGTGTTTGTAGCCGGCGAAGACTACTCGGAGTAACGGCAGGGTTGAACCATGGATTCGCAGCAATGGCTGCAGCAACGGTTCGGCTGCCAACTGCGCGACCCGGATCTTCTCAGGCTAGCGCTGACGCATCGCAGCGCCGGCAAAAAAAATAATGAGCGACTGGAGTTTCTTGGCGATTCAGTACTTGGTTATGTCATCAGTGAGGAGCTTTATCGCCGCTTCCCGGAAGCTGATGAAGGCCAACTGAGTTTGCTGCGGGTGGCACTGGTCAAGGGGAGTGCGCTGGCATCGCTGGCCCGGGACCTGATGTTGGGTGAGCAGTTACACCTTGGTGGTAGCGGGTTGCACGGTGGTGCTCGGCGGCTTGATTCAATTTTGGCGGACAGTTTTGAGGCCCTGCTCGGAGCGATCACCCTCGATCGGGGGCTGGACGCTTGTAGGGAGGCGATCCACCGTGTGTTCGCCAGCAGGCTTGATGTGCTGCGACTCGAAAACGTGCGCAAGGATCCTAAAACCCGGCTGCAAGAGCACCTGCAGGGCAGTCAGCGTGCGCTGCCTGACTACAAACTGCTGCGCACACTCGGCAAAGATCATGCGAGGAGCTTTGTAGTGTGCTGTCTACTCACAGATGACGACACCCAGGCAGAGGGCACCGGAAGCAGTCGTCGCGCCGCCGAGCAGGCCGCCGCTGAGGCGCTGCTTTTACAATTGGAGAGCTCATGAACGCTGCTCAGCAACGATGTGGATACGCCGCGATAGTAGGGCGCCCGAATGTGGGTAAATCGACCCTGCTCAACCATATGCTGGGTCAGAAGTTGTCGATTACCTCACGCAAGCCGCAGACGACACGCCATCAGGTTCTCGGCATAAAAACCACCGCGCAATCCCAGATTCTCTTTGTCGATACGCCAGGTATGCACGATGGTGAAGACCGAGCCCTGAATCGGTTTATGAATCGCACCGCAAACGCCGCACTTTCCGGCGTTGATGTTGTGGTTATGGTAGTCGATCGGGGAGAATGGCGAGACGACGACGATCGGGTTCTGCGCGGGGCACTGGGTGCTGGCGCGCCGGTTCTGCTTGCGGTTAACAAGCTTGACCTGGAAGACAATCCCAACGAAATTTTGCCGAGCCTCGACCTGCTGAGTAAAAGGGCAGACTTTGCGGCATTGATACCGGTTTCAGCGCTGCGTGGCCAGAATCTCGACACGCTGGAGCAGGAAATCACGCAGCGGCTTCCGTTAGCGCCATTCCTGTTTGCCGAGGATGAGATAACAGATCGCAGCAGCCGTTTTTTGGTCGCAGAGATTGTTCGCGAAAAGATAACCCGACAATTAGGCGACGAGTTGCCTTATGCGACTACGGTCGAAATTGAAGCCTTTGGTGATGAAGGCGGGATCATTCATATCTCTGCGCTGATTCTGGTCGAACGAAAAGGCCAGAAGTCGATCATTATTGGTCACAAGGGCAGCAGGCTGAGACAGATAGGTAGTGAGGCGAGGCTGGATATCGAGCGCTTGCTCGAGAGCCGGGTCATGCTCAACCTCTGGGTCAAGGTGCGCTCGGGCTGGGCCGATGACGAGCGAGCGCTGCGCAGCCTCGGCTACAGCGATGACGTCTGACGCTCCCAGCATGCCGTTTACTTTTTTGGCCGCAAACTACTGAGCGATCGAATGCGCCTGTTACTGCAGCCATGCTATGTACTTCATCGTCGGCCATTTCGTGACAGCAGTGTGATGCTTGAGATCCTCAGTGCTGAACATGGCCGACTGTCGCTGGTGGCGAGAGGTTTGAGTCGACGCAGATCTGGTGGCACGCTCGGTGCGCTTCTGCAACCGTTTCGTCCACTACTGCTGAGCTTTTCCGGCAAGGGCGAAATGTTGACTCTGACCGCCGCTGAGGCCGCTGGCGAACTTGCAGAGCTGCGCGGTAATGCCATGCTGAGCGGTCTTTATCTGAATGAATTACTGGTGCGCTTGCTACATCGATTTGTGACTCACCCATCGCTTTTTATTGCCTACGCGAATGCGCTTGCGGATATGAGCCTGCAGCGCTCTATTGAGCCGATCCTGCGGCGCTTCGAGTTCGCCGTTTTGGATGAACTGGGCTACGGGGTGGATTTGCTGCACGCGGGTGATAGCGGCGAGTCGATCAGGTCGGAGCAGAGTTATCGTCTGATACCCCAGCAGGGCTTTTCAGCGCTCAGCTCGCCAATGCATGCAGATAGGACCCGGGTTTTTTCCGGTCGGGATCTTTTGGCAATGGCGGCGGGTGATTTTGCCAGTGCAGATTCGCACTCTGCAAAACGCCTTGTTCGATTACTCGTCCAGCCTTACCTTGGAGACGTACCGTTGCGCTCGCGGTCTATGTTTGCCGCCCCGGCGGCCCCGGCGGATAAGCCAGCCTCCGTGGCTAACACCAGCAAAACCAGACCCTCGCCTCACAGTGACACGGTCGAGTAAAATAGGCGCGGCAAATTTACTCGCAAATTTACGTCGCAGCGTGAAAGCTGGTCGGCGATCAAAGGAAGAAGAGATGCGTGAATACCCGACTATTGAGAGCTGCGTAGGGGCGACACCTCTGGTGCGTTTGCAGCGCTTGCCGGGTGAAAGTAGCAATACCTTACTGGCAAAACTCGAAGGTAATAACCCGGCCGGATCGGTCAAGGATCGACCTGCGCTCAGTATGATCACAGAAGCAGAGGCGCGCGGGGAGATTACACCGGGCGACACCATTATCGAGGCAACCAGTGGGAATACAGGTATCGCCCTGGCCATGGCAGCGGCGATCCGCGGCTATCGCTTGATTTTGATCATGCCAGAGACGGCCAGCAGCGAACGCAAGCAGGCAATGCGTGCATACGGGGCTACGCTGCTTGAAGTCAGTGCGGAGGAAGGCATGGAAGGCGCCCGAGACATCGCGCAGGCGAAGCGCGATGCAGGAGACGGCGTGGTATTGGATCAGTTTGCCAACCCGGACAATCCTCTGGCCCATTACCATGGGACCGGACCCGAAATATGGGAGCAGACCGGTGGAGAGATCACGCACTTTGTCAGCTCCATGGGTACCACCGGGACTATTATGGGGTGCTCCGCATTTTTTAAAACCCAAAATCCGGAGATCGAAATTGTGGGCCTGCAGCCCGCAGATGGCGCCAGCATTCCTGGCATTCGTCGTTGGCCGCAGGCGTACTTACCAAAAATATTTGAGCCGGCACGGGTAGATCAAGTCCTGGATATTTCGCAACAGGAAGCGGAAGACACCATGCGCGCTTTGGCGCGCGAAGAGGGTATTTTCTGTGGGGTGTCGGCTGGCGGCGCCGTCGCGGGAGCGCTACGGGTCGCGCAGACGGTCGAGAATGCGACGATCGTTGCAATTATCTGCGACCGCGGCGATCGGTATTTGTCCACCGGCGTCTTCGACAGGAATTCCTGAGCGATGGTCCAGGTTCGTGAGCGGCAATATCTGGATAATGAGGGACGCGTTGATGCCGATGCCTGGCTGCAACAGTTACCCTCTATAACGCCACTTTCGGCTGACGAATCAAGTCGCCTGAAACAAGCACTGGATTTATTGCAGTCTTCTTCGGGGCTTCCAGGCCGGGATCTTCAGGATTGGGCGCAGGACTCCAACTGTGCATGGGCAGGAGTGGAAACCGCGCAGATTCTTGCGGAATTACGCGTCGGCGCTGATTGCCTGGTTGCCGGCCTGCTGTATCGAGCCGTGCGTGAGGAGCGCCTGCGAGTTGAGCAGGTCGAGGCGTCTTTTGGTGGGGCGGTAGCGACACTGTTAGCGGGTGTACTGCGCATGGCTGCGATTGCTGATCTTCGCAATCAGAGCGACAGCATAGTTCTGGGTCAGGCCGAGGCTCAGCGCGACAATATTCGTAAAATGCTCGTGGCAATGGTGGATGACGTGCGGGTCGCACTGATCACGCTTGCGGAGCGGACCTGCGCGATCCGCGCGGTCAAGCGAGATCTCGAGCGCCGGCAGTCAGTCGCAAGGGATGTGTTCGATGTCTATGCGCCACTGGCCCACCGCCTGGGTATCGGACATCTGAAGTGGGAACTGGAGGATCTATCGTTCCGCTATCTCTACAACGACTCCTACAAACGCATTGCGAATCTGCTTGACGGCAAGCGCCTAGAACGCGACCGGTTTATCGCCCGGATTCGGGATCAGTTGAGCGAGACGCTCGGTGCTGCGGCCATTGAGTTTGAAATCAGTGGTAGGGCAAAGCACATATACAGTATCTGGCGAAAGATGCAGCGCAAGGGTATTGGCTTTTCTCAGGTCTTCGATATAAGAGCCATACGTATCCTGGTGCCAGAAGTAAGAGACTGTTATGCGACGCTGGGGCTTGTGCATGGCCTGTGGCGCAACATACCCAATGAATTTGACGATTACATTGCGAGTCCCAAAGAAAACGGCTACCGCTCCTTGCATACAGCGGTCATTGGTCCGGAAGGCAAGATTCTCGAGGTGCAGATCCGCACACGCGAAATGCATGAGGAAGCTGAGCTCGGAGTGTGCGCGCACTGGCGCTACAAGGGAGCTGACCCCCAGAAGCTCGGTGGCAGCGCGTCGCCCTACGACGAAAAAATCAACTGGTTGCGCCAGGTGCTCGACTGGCACGAAGAAACCGGAGACGCGCTGAGTGTAGCCCAGCAGCTGAGTTTTAATGTGGTGCAGGACCGGGTTTACGTGTTCACGCCTCGCGGTGACGTAGTGAATCTCGGGAGCGGTGCCACGCCGCTCGATTTTGCCTATCACGTTCACACGGAGGTCGGGCACCGCTGCCGGGGCGCCAAGGTGAACGGTCAAATTGTGCCGCTGACGCACACCTTGCAAACCGGCGATCGAGTGGAGGTTCTGACCGCCCGGGAAGGCCAGCCAAAGCGAGACTGGCTGCAGTCGGGGTTGGGTTATCTTCAGACAACTCGTGCCAGGGCAAAAGTCCATGCCTGGTTTCGGAGCCAGGGACGAGAGGACAATGTCGAGGCCGGTCGCCAGCTCCTTGAGCGGGAGTTTCGCCGCCTTGCATTGACCAGCGTTGATTACAAACGCATCGCGGCGGCTGTGGGCCTGAAAAAAGTCGATGAAATGTACGCTGCCGTCGGCGCGGGCGATGTAACCGCTACGCAGGTGGTAAATGCAGCGGAATCCTTGATAGGGGACAAGCCTCTTCCCGAGTTACGGGTCACGCGGGGCACCGGTTCGAGTTCAGGTTCTTCGGTGCAGGTGCAGGGCGTAGGTAATCTGCTGACAAACATGGCAGGCTGCTGCAAACCCGTTCCCGGAGACACCATCACGGGCTTCATCACACAGGCCCGTGGCGTCAGTATTCACCGGGCCGACTGCGCACGCTTGATGCAGATCTCTGAGCAGCACCCGGAGCGGGTGATCGATGTGGAGTGGGGCACCGCCCCGGATGAGCGCTTTGAGGTCGATATCGCCATTGAAGCTTATGATCGCCAGGGTTTACTGCGCGATGTCACCTCAATGTTTGCCAATGCGCATATCAATGTCTTATCGATTCAGACCCAGACCAACAAGAAAGCACACGCCGCAACCATGCGGCTGACGGTCGCTGTGGGAGACCTGAGTTCTCTCTCGAAGTTGCTGGAGCGCCTGAACCGATTGAAAAACGTGATTTCTGCACGTCGTCTGAGTTCCTGAAGCTGTTTACGCGTCGACGGATTATGCTGTCTGTCTCGACAATTCCATTTTCAACCACCATCGCCGAGCGTTTTAGGAGCTTCGATGAGCGTTTCAAACAATGTCCCGTACAGCCTCGATGACCTGCTGCGGATCATGCAACGCCTGCGTGATCCGGAGACCGGCTGCCCCTGGGACGTGCAGCAGAATTTCGAGACGATTGTGCCCTCGACGCTGGAGGAGTGCTATGAGCTTGCGGCTGCCATCGAAGCAGGCGATCTCGAGCATTTGCCAGACGAGTTGGGCGATGTGTTGTTTCAGGTAGTGTTTTATGCCCAACTGGGTAATGAGCAGAATCTGTTTGATTTTCAAGGCGTCGTGCACGGTTTATGCAGCAAGTTGCTGAGACGTCATCCGCATGTGTTTGCGGACGGCGACATCGAGTCCATCGTCGATATGCAAGCAGATAGTGCGCAGGTGAAGCAGCGCTGGGAGGAAATCAAAGCCGAGGAGCGGGCGGATCGCGCTCAGCACAGCGCTTTGGACGACGTCCCGCTTGCGTTACCCGCGCTGCCCAGGGCGCAGAAACTCCAGAAGCGTGCCTCCCGCGTAGGTTTTGACTGGGCTGATCATCCTCCAGTTGTTGAAAGGCTACAGGAAGAGCTTACGGAATTGGCCGAGGCCCTGAACACCGGGACCGCTGCAGACATTGAAGATGAAATGGGCGATGTATTGTTTACCGTTGTTAATCTGGCGCGACACCTGAAGGTGGATGCGGAGAGTGCCCTGCGGCGCTCGAGTCAGAAGTTTGAGCGGCGTTTTCGGTCGGTTGAGGCCGAGGCCGCTGCCAGGGGGGCGTCTATCGAAAGTTTCAGCCCGGAAATGCTGGACGAGCTTTGGGCAGCCGCTAAAGCGACCTCCTAGGCCGTTTATTCGCGTTCAAGGACAGCTTGTTTCCCCCGGTTGCTGCCGGTATGGTGTGCACCCGCCTGAGCGTGCACAAGCGGATCGCAGGCTTGTTTGCTGTTTGACGCGCCAGAGTATCGGGCGCTCGCCCCAAGCGTGTAATTGAATTCCCATTGCTGTTTGCGGGAAACACTTCGAGCGATAAGCGCGCAGATGGCGCAGATAATAAGCTCGAGTAATGAAGTCGGAATAAGAGGATCCCCATGCGATTGATTTTGCTCGGCGCACCTGGTGCGGGCAAGGGCACACAAGCCCAATTCATCACGGAAGCTTTCGGCATACCGCAAATATCCACGGGTGACATGCTGCGGGCGGCCGTGAAGGCTGGCACGGAGATGGGTCTCAAAGCAAAGACGATCATGGAGTCTGGGGGGCTGGTGTCCGATGACATAATTATCGGGCTGGTCCGGGAGCGCGTGTCGCAGCCGGACTGCGAGCAGGGCTGCTTATTTGATGGCTTTCCGAGAACTATTCCACAGGCTCAGTCGATGGTTGATGCAGGCGTTGCAATCGACCATGTCATTGAAATTGCAGTGGACAACGAGGAAATTGTGAGTCGCCTGAGTGGGCGGCGCGTGCACCCCAATTCGGGTCGCGTGTATCATATTACGCACAATCCACCCAAGGTGGCCGATGTTGATGATGAGACAGGTGAGGCGCTGGTTCAGCGCGACGATGATCGCGAGGAGACGGTGCGCAAACGCTTGTCGGTGTATCAGGATCAGACCAGCCCTCTGATA
This sequence comes from Congregibacter sp., assembly GCA_045105635.1. GTDB lineage: Bacteria > Pseudomonadota > Gammaproteobacteria > Pseudomonadales > Halieaceae > Congregibacter. The sequence goes on along the minus strand of JBGCDU010000002.1, from coordinate 43,837 downwards.
GAGTTCTACAGCTCGATGGAAGGGCCAGATGCCCCGGCTTACCATCGGATTATGGGCGTCGGCGACATGCAGGATATTCGCGAGCGAGTGCTGGCCGCCTTGCGCTAGGCGTTCAGGTTTTCAAAACCCTCGGCCAATTCGCCCTCGAAAAGCAGCTCTGATACGTTTAGTCGCGCGTAGCAAAGCCGCACGGCATTGCAGCCTTCATCCAGACAGGCACTGATGGTGTCTCCGCATCGCGTGCGCATCGCTGCACACAGAAAATGCCTGCTGTCAGCAGTTTTCGCATAGACTACATCGAGCGCCGTGTCGGCATTCAGGGCTTTGGAAAGTTGCTCCGGCACGGTCGGTAACAGCCGAGGCATATCACAGGGAAGTACCAGCAGGAGGTCGTTCCCGGTGCGTGTGATGGCGGCCTCAAGGCCGGCCAGAGGCCCGCGAAAGTCGTCCCGCAAATCAGTGACCACCGTACCTAATTCCAACATTGAATAGTCCCCAACGTTGCGGTTGGCGCTGATTAGAATGTCCTGGCAAAGTGGCTGCAGCAGGCAGGCAGCCCGACTGACCGCTAATTGGCCATCGGTTTGACGAAGGCCTTTATCAATGCCTCCAGCGCGGGAACCCCGGCCACCGCATAGGATTAGCCCAGTCGGTCGCTTGGAATCGGCCTGGTTGCCAGATGTGGGTTGTTTCAATTGCTGATGTTCTCGTCTGCGTCCACAGGCGATTGTATGGGATAATTTGTGTTTCGGCTTTCGCTTCAACTCTGACAATCTTGCTTGCCCGATGAAAACCCCTGTTACCCGATGAAAGATCTGCATGCCCTATGAAATCTCTGCTTGCGATAGATACCGCGACGGATGCGCTGAGCATCGCTCTATCCTTGCCACAGGGTCTGCGTGTCTCGCACCAAAATATGCCCCGTCGACACCAGCAGCAGCTGTTCTCAAGCCTCGATCACTTGCTCGACGGTGATGCATTGGCGAGTCTTGAGCTTGACGGCATTGTGTTTGGTAGTGGTCCAGGTTCCTTTACCGGGCTGCGGATAGCGGTGAGCGCGGCTCAGGGTTTAGGTTTTAGTCTGGGGCTTCCCCTGGTCGGCGTTTCAAGCCTTGAAACTCAGGCGCACACATTGTTGCGGCTCAGGGCCATCTCAGGCCCCTGTCTGATACTCAGTTGTATCGACGCGCGCATTAAGCAGGTTTACGCCGCGAGCTATTTTTTTGACGGCAGCGCGGTTCAGGTGCTGAGTGAGGCCGTAGTCAGCAGCCCTGAGTCGCTAGAGCCCGTGAAGGTGCCCCCGCACGCAAGGCATGTGCCTGTGTTTGGCGTCGGTGGTGGCTATGCCTTTAAACAGGCGATGGAAAAATCCTGGCAGCACGTGAGCGAGTGTTGGCCCGAGATACAGCCTGAGGCCCAAGATATGCTGGGTCCGGCTTGCCTGCTGATCGAATCCGGTGATGCAATGTCGCCGGAAAAAGCCGCGCCGGATTACGTTCAGCGCGGCAGTACCTGGAAGAAGCTGGCAGAGCAGGGTCGTAAATCGTGATCGAGTGGTGGCAAGCTTTGATCCTTGCATTGGTTCAGGGTCTCACTGAATTTCTCCCTATATCCAGTTCCGCACACCTGCTGTTTCCCAGCTTGCTACTGGGTTGGCCTGACCAGGGTCTAGCCTTTGACGTTGCTGTGCATCTGGGTACGTTGCTGGCGGTGCTGCTGTTTTACCGCAAGGATCTCTGGTATCTGGCCGCTGGCGGCGCGCAGGCGATTGTGCGACGCGAGCAGAATCAAAGCAGCCGCGAGATAATTTTTTTGGCGCTCGCGACGCTGCCCGCCATCGCTGTGGGGTTCCTGCTCAACGATCACATGGATGCGCTGCGAAGTATCCCGGTCATCGCTACCACCACCGTGCTCTTTGGTCTCCTGCTCGGCTACGCCGACCGCAGGGTCAGCTCATTCCCGAAGTTGTCTGTAGAGACCTGGAAGGTCGCGTTGGTGATTGGTCTCGCACAGGCTATAGCACCGATTCCGGGCACATCTCGCTCCGGCATCACCATGACAGCAGGGCTTTTGCTGGGTCTAAGCCGACAGACAGCAGCGCGATTTTCGTTTTTATTATCGATACCGGTAATACTCGGTGCAGGTCTGCTCAAGACACTCGACCTGCTGGACGCCGACGTGCCTGTGGATTGGGGCATGCTGGCGCTTGGAGCGAGCATCGCCGCGTTCAGTGCCTATGCCTGTATCGCCGTTTTTCTGCGTGTTATCGAGCGTTTGGGCATGCTGCCTTTCGTTGTCTATCGCCTGCTACTGGGTTTTCTGCTGTTCGCTTTGCTGTTGCTACCTGCTGGACTTTTTGGAGGATGAAGATTTGAAAGTTGCGTTTGTTGGTCTGGGCGTTATGGGATACCCAATGGCCGGGCACATGGCAACTGCGGGGCATGAAGTATGTGTCTTTAACCGCACGCCAGAGAAGTCCGTTAGTTGGCTTCAGACTCACAATGGTTCTAGCGCGGCCACACCTGCGGAAGCGGCGCAGGGGGCTGAACTGGTTGCCATTTGTGTAGGTAACGACAATGACGTACGCGAAGTCATTCTGGGCGATGTCGGTGTTCTTGCGGGCGTCGCAGATGGTGCGATCATCGTCGATCACACGACTGCTTCGGCCGAACTTGCGCGGGAGTTGCACGTCACTTGCAGTGCTCGCGGATTGGGTTTTATTGACGCGCCGGTTAGCGGTGGGCAGGCGGGAGCGGAAGGCGGTGTCCTTACGGTCATGGCCGGTGGTGACCCCGAGCATTTTAAGCGTGCCGAACCTGTCTTACAGGCTTATGCGCGCTGCGTGCGTCTTATTGGCGCCAGTGGCGCTGGGCAGCTGGCCAAGATGGTCAATCAGGTATGCATTGCCGGCGTGGTCGAGGGCCTGGCTGAGGCGCTGCTCTTTGCTGAGCGAGCTGGGCTCGATTCTGCGGCGGTGATCGAGGTCATAAGTCAGGGCGCAGCGCAGTCCTGGCAGATGGAAAATCGCTACAAGACAATGCTGGCAAACGAATACGCACATGGCTTTGCGGTCGACTGGATGCGTAAGGACCTCGCGATTGTGCTCGCCGAGGCAGCCCGCCTGCAGATTGACCTGCCGGTGACAAAACTGGTCGATGGCTATTACGCGCAGGTCCAGGAAATGGGCGGCGGGCGCTGGGACACCAGTAGTTTGCTGGCTCGGATACAGGCAGCGAACGACGACCGTGGTCGCGGAGAAAATGGTTAATGGATCAGTCAACGTTTACTGCAGGATTGCTCGAATTTCTGGCGCAGTCGCCGACCCCCTTTCATGCGGCGCAGGCGATGGAGCGCAGCTTTCTCGCTGCGGGTTTCGAGACGGTGCAGCAGGGACGCGCTTTCGCGCCGGGTAGCGCTGGCGTGGTCTACCGGCAGGGCGGCAGTCTGATTGCGCTGCTACCGGGGTCAGATCCGCTGAAAGATTGCGGCGTACGTATGGTGGGCGCGCACACTGACAGCCCTTGCTTGATGGTCAAGCCACAGGCGGAGCAGCGCAGTAAAGGGTATCTGCAACTCGGTATAGAGGTGTATGGGGGCGCGCTGCTCAATCCCTGGTTCGACCGCGACCTGTCTTTGGCCGGCCGCGTGAGCTATGAGTCTGAAGACGGCGCCGTGGCTACCGCTCTGGTGAATTTTCAGGATCCGATTGCGGTGGTGCCTAGTCTGGCTATTCACCTGGATCGTGACGCGAATCAGAATCGCACGGTCAACGCACAAACGCATATGGCGCCCTTGCTAGGACTTGGTTTTGGAGAGGACGAGACGTTGCGCGACCTATTGCTGGAGCGCCTGCGGACAGACGGCGTTGTGCTGGAGGCGGTGCTTGATTACGAGCTGTGCTTCTACGACAGCCAGGCACCAGCGATAATTGGTCTGGCGGGAGAATTCATTGCCTCCGCGCGTCTCGATAACCTCTTGTCCTGTTACACCGGTATGCAGGCACTGCTGCAGGCTGATGGTAGTCAGTGGGCCATCCTGGTGTGTAACGACCATGAGGAGGTGGGCTCCAGGTCCTCGACGGGCGCTCAGGGCCCCATGCTGCGGTATTTTCTGGAGGCAATGCTTGGCGGTCGCAATGGCAGCGAGGATGCGGGGAGCGGCGAGTTTGGGCAATTAATGCAGCGTTCCATGATGATTTCTGCGGATAACGCGCACGGGGTACATCCCAGCTATCCTGATAAGCATGATGCGCGGCATGGACCAGTCCTGAATGGCGGTCCTGTTATCAAAGTGAATGCCAGCCAACGTTATGCGAGTTCCAGTGACGGTGCCGGACTATTACGTGTCCTCGCCGATCAGGAGGGTGTGCCGGTGCAAAGTTTCGCGGTGCGGGCAGATATGGGCTGCGGTAGCACGATTGGCCCCATCACTGCCGGAGAGTTGGGCGTCACAACTCTGGATGTAGGTGTCCCAACACTGGCAATGCACTCCATTCGCGAGCTCGCAGGTAGCGACGATGCGTGGATGCTACAGCGTGTGCTAAGCCGCTATTTTCAACGCCCGGGCCCTCTTTTTGCTCCGTACTGATGCGGACTCGGCGACTTAGTTTACTGATAGAGATTGACTATGAATGACCCACAGGAAGCTGTTCGACGTGTGCTTACCGGGATAACTACCAGCGGCACGCCACACATCGGAAATTATGTAGGCGCCATTCGCCCTGCAATTGCTTCCGCTGCGCTGCCGCATAAGGAATCGTTTTTCTTTCTTGCGGACTATCATGCGCTGATCAAGTGCGGGGACCCTGCGCAGGTACAGCGCTCTACCCTGGAGATAGCCGCCACCTGGCTGGCACTGGGTCTGGATACGGACAACACCGTGTTTTACCGGCAGTCTGATATACCGGAGATCCCGGAGTTGACCTGGATTCTCAACTGCAGTGCAGCCAAGGGCCTGATGAATCGGGCACACGCCTACAAGGCAGCGGTGCAGGCAAATGAAGAAGCGGCGGAGGATCCCGACTTTGGTATCACCATGGGTTTGTTCAGCTATCCGGTGTTGATGGCGGCGGACATTCTCATGTTTCGCGCACATGACATACCCGTGGGCAGAGATCAGATTCAGCATGTAGAGATGGCGCGGGACATAGCCCAGCGCTTCAACCACAACTTTGCAGAGTTGTTCGTCCTTCCTGCTGCGATTGTCGAGGACAACGTGGCTGTACTACAGGGACTGGACGGCCGAAAAATGAGCAAAAGCTACAACAACACGATTCCACTATGGGAACCTGAGAAGCGGCTCAGGAAGGCTATTAACAAGGTCAAGACGAACTTGCTGGAACCGGGAGAGGCCAAAAACCCCGACGACTCCACGGTATTTCAGCTGTGGTCTGCCTTTGCCTCGGACGATGAAATAGCGCGCATGCGCGGCGCGTTCCTGGAGGGGATCGCCTGGGGCGAAGCGAAAAAGCAGCTGTTCGAACTGGTGAACGAGGAGCTCCGCGACGCGCGCGGTGAATACGAGCGGTTGATAGCTGATCCAGGTCATGTGGAGGCGGTATTGCGAGCTGGCGCCGAGAAAGCGCGTGAACACAGCGCTCCGCTGATGCAAAAAGTTCGTGAGGCGGTGGGCATCCGTTGTATGGCCTAGTAAAGGTTAACGGACTGCTATCAGGGCCGGGTGTACGCGAACTCCAAATACATACCTCTGGGTTCGCCCACGAAATAGCGGTAAGAACCAAAACCAAAATCAGCGCGCTCCGCGTAATCGTTGTTCAGGAGGTTGGTGATTCGCAGGCTGGCGCGCAGTCCGGGCGCCATGTCCATAGAAGCCCGGAAGTTAGCAAGATCGTGACCCTCATACTCGTGATTGTTATCCGGTTCGAGGTAATACTCACCCATGTGTACCCATTCAAGCTCCAGATTGAGCCTGCGGCCGTCTGCTAGCGCCACACTGCGACCCAGACGCGCGCTACCGAACTGCCTGGGTGCCGTATCGATATCGTTGCCATCGATGTCAAGGTTGCTGCCAAGGAGGTTGGCGGAACTGCTATAACGGTGCGATGCGACGTTGCCATCGATGCCGGCGTACCAGCCATTGTTTACGCGCCAGGCCAGGCTGAATTCCACCCCTCGGTGTTCTGTGCTGGCACCGCTGACGTTTTGACGGTCCGCATCCTGAAAAATCACGTCGCGCTTCCGCATGCTGTAAAGCGCAACGTCATAGCTTAAATTACCCCTGTCGCCGCGCAGTCCCAGGTCAATGCTGTTGATCGTCTCGCTGTCGAGGTCGGCGCCTTGCTGGCCGGACTGTAGACGGTAAAGCTCAGCTGTTTGTGGCGGCCTAAAACCACGCGCGCCGCGTATGTAGGCCCGTGCGCTCTCACCCAGTCTGTAGGTGACGCCAAGATTCAAGCTGCCATTGCCAAACTGGTCGTCTCGGTCGGTCGGGCGAAAAAATCGGCAGTTGCTGGCCTCGGGCCCGCAAGCGGAGCCGTCACTTGCCTGGTTGTCGTAATCGTAGGCATTGTGCTCCAGACGGATACCACCGGACAGGTTCCACCTGTCTGTCCACTGCCAGTTGGCTTGCGCATAGGCCGCGATGGAAATTGCCTCTACCTCGTAGTCGTAATGCACCCCGGCGGGCTGATTGGGGCTGAAATCCTGTGCTTGGACTTCGCTGAGCCAGCCTTCGGTTAGGTCGAGATCAACCCCCGTTTGCCAACTAATCGGGCGTTTGCTGTCGCTGGCGGCTGCGCTCTGCAAGGCAACGCGCATGCCTACACTTTGCTGGCCGTTTTTTTCTGTCGCCTTCCAGGGCAAAAAGTGCTGCAAGAATTCCATGCCGGTTTTACGCAGGTAGGGCGTTATGCTCAGCTGTCTGTCCCTTAACGTTCTTTCCCAGCGACTATAGGCGCGCAGCGCGTAGCTGTCTCGATAGGCCTCGGGATTGGGGTTGTTGCGTCTGAGCGACGAGTCTTTATAGGCTTCGAATCCCTGCACAAAGCCCGCGGTCTCCTGATTGAGGTTCGTGCCCTCAAAGCCATTGGTGACCTGCCAAACATCACCGGCGTAGTCATGGCGCAGGGTCAGTTTCTGCTGGTCGAAACCCGAGTTATCCTTGAAGCCTCCATCGGATGTGCCATTAAAGTACATACCTAACGCGTGTGCATCGCTTTGTGTACGAAACTCGGTGCGCAGGCGGTAGTAATCGTTCGGGCCTGCCTCAAGCGCGATTCTTTGCGCCGGTCCCTCGCGTGGGTCTGCCGTCAGCGTATTGATAACGCCGTGGACGGCGTTGGAGCCGAAGACCGCCGTTCCAGGCCCGCGGATGACTTCTATGGCGCCCGCTTGCTCAGAATTTACGTCAAACAGCTGGTTGGCATTGCAAAAGCCTGGTGCTCGCAGACTGATTCCATCCCAGGCAACATAAAAAGCACCGCAGCCACCGGCGCCGGTTAGCACTGGTGAACGCAGTGCGGTGAGGCTCTCTTGCCCGTTACCGCGTGATATCCAGGCACCCGGGGAGCGTTGCATCAACTGATTGATATGCACCGAGCCCGTAAGGTCGATGGCATCTCGGTCGATTCGCGACCAGGGAAGCGCGAGGTCGATACCTGCTTCCGGTGTCCTACTTGCGCTCACAATAAGCTGTTCCATCAGCGTAGTCGGGCTCTCAGCGTTTTCTTCGGCGCCGTGGAGCGGCGATGAGCCGAGTTCACTGAGTACAAGCAGCGCAGGGAGTAGTGATGCGCGGCGCAGACGGGGGTGATTTTGAACGAACACAGTCTCAGAATTTCCTTCGGAATGGGCGCGATCAGTGTAACCAAGAGAGTGGAGTCTCCCAAGCAATCTCACCGCGTTACTTTTGAACATGGCTAGTAATTGTGAGTTCGCTAGAGTGGAATCCGGATGATATTCCGATGAGATTGTGTCGGGTGCTTGGGCTGCTTGGCTGCAGCGGCTAGACTGACGCTCTTTCTAACGACTCACCTCGAGGCCCTCACGTGCAACCATGTGTCATTGCTATCGCAGGTCCCTCGGGTTCTGGTAAATCCCTGTTTGCGCAAACACTGTTTGATGAGGTCAGGCGCGATGCCCCGGATCTGGGCCTGGTTCTCATCAAGGAAGACGCCTACTACCGAGACCAATCCGAGCTGGCGCTGGCGGATCGCGCGGTGGTGAACTACGACCATCCGGACGCTATCGAGCATGAGTTGTTGATCGAGCAGCTGCATATGCTGCGCGCCGGACAATCCGTTGAATCGCCACTGTATGACTTTAGTCTGCACACACGGTGCGCAGAGACCCGAACGCTCAATCCCGCGCCAGTAATTGTGCTGGAAGGTATTCTCTTATTGAGCGATCCAGCCCTGCGTGAGGTGTTTGACATAAAGTTCTACATCGATACGCCACTGGATATTTGCCTCCTGCGGCGTATAGAGCGTGATTTACGGGAACGTGGTCGAACAATGGAGTCGATCATGGAGCAATATCAGTCTACGGTCAGGCCGATGTACAAACGCTTTATCCAACCCAGCGCGCGGCATGCGGACATGCTGATAACCGGTGGCGGGCACAATCGCGTCGCCCTGGATCTGGTGCGCAATATGGTGCTCAGTGTGTCAAAGGAGCGAGCGAACCAATGAATGCCCTATCGACGATGTTATTGGCTCTAATGGCAATGGCACTGTTGCTGCTGTTTGCGTGGTTACTGTCTACCAACCGCCGAGCTGTGTCTCTGCGTACCGTTGGCGGCGCTTTCGTGCTGCAAGTGGCTATAGGTGGGGTTGCTTTGTACTTGCCCGCCGGCCGGCGGGCCCTCGAGGGCCTGTCTTCCGGGATCGGTAGCATTATCGCTTATGGTCAGACCGGGATTGACTTCGTATTCGGCGATATTGGCCGTTTTGAAGTCGGTTTTATTTTCGCGTTTCATGTACTGCCCATCATTATTTTCTTTTCTTCACTAGTCGCGGTGCTTTACCACATTGGGATAATGGGTTGGGTGATTCGAGTTCTTGGTGGCGCTCTCCGGCGCTTGCTCGGGACAAGCCCTGCGGAGTCCATGTCTGCTACGGCAAATGTTTTTGTGAGCCAGACCGAGGCACCGCTGGTGATCAAGCCCTATCTTGCGGGCATGTCGCGGTCAGAGATTTTTGCGGTGATGGTGGGCGGCATGGCGACGGTGGCAGGGTCCGTGCTGGCTGGATACGTGGCATTGGGTGTGGAGATGCGCTATCTCCTTGCGGCGAGTTTTATGGCGGCACCAGGTGGGCTGCTGATGGCAAAACTGATGGTTCCCGAGGAACGGGCCGGCGTAGACGTCGAGCAACAGATGAATCTCAGCATAGAGAAGAGCGTCAATGTGTTCGATGCCGCTGCGACAGGCGCGGCTAACGGCCTCTCGCTGGCCGTGAATATCGGCGCCATGTTGTTGGCATTTGTTGGCCTCATTGCGCTTCTTAATGGCTTACTAGGCTGGTGCGGTTCGCTTCTGGGTGTGGATTACTTGTCACTGGAATGGATTCTGGGTGGTTTGTTTCGGCCGCTGGCATTCCTGCTGGGTGTGCCCTGGGATCAGGCCTCTGTCGCCGGCAATCTGATTGGACAGAAACTGGTGCTGAATGAGTTTATTGCCTTTGGCTCTTTCTTTGAGGATCGACAAAACCTCAGCCCGCACGCACAGGCAGTCGTGTCGTTTGCACTATGCGGGTTTGCGAACTTTTCCTCCATTGCTATCGTGATCGGCGGGCTGGGGACTCTTGCTCCAGACAAACGCACGATGATCGCGCAAATGGGACTGCGCGCGGTATTCGCTGGTTTTATGGCCAATCTGCTGAGTGCGGCGATCGCAAGTTTTTTCCTCTCATTAGCGTGAGCAGGCCAGCGCGTTCGAGCTATTTGCTATTATCCGTTCCCCTGTCTTTGCAGCCTGAATAGCCTTTTATGCCCACCCTATCTTCGCCCGCGGTTCTGACTACCAGCGATGATTTGCCGCTGCGCGTTGCGAGTCCGGTTCACAGCGGCAAAGTCCGCTCTGTGTATTTTTTAACGCCCGCAGACTCGCGTCGTCTCATCGCGGAAAGAGGGTACGCGATCGCGCCAGACAGCCCGCTCGCGGTCATGGTGATCTCCGACCGACTGTCCGCCTTCGATTGCCTTTGGGAGGCGACGTCACTCGCTGGTGTGCCCGGCAAGGGCGCGGCGCTCAACGCTGTCGCGGCACACTGGTTCAATTGCTTCGCCCGCAAGGGGCTTCTCGCGCATCATCTGCTCGAAATGCCGCACCCAATGATATGGGTCGTTCGGCAGGCACGCCCGCTCATGCTCGAGGCGATCGCTCGGCGCTACCTCACAGGCTCGCTCTGGCGAGCTTACGCGCGCGGTGGACGGGAAACCGGCGGCGTGGTGTTACCCGAGGGGCTGGAGCGTTACGCGCATCTACCGTCGTTGCTGTTTACGCCGTCCACCAAGGGAGTAGTGGAGGGTGTACCCGGCGTTCCTGCTGCAGATGATGCCCCCGTATCACCCGACATCGTCGCCAGATACCCGAGCAAATTTGGTTTACGCAGCAGCCAGGATTTAGCGCACTGTGAGGCGGCGTTGCGGGCCGGTTTCGAGTGCATTGAGAGCGAGCTGGCTGCGCAGGGAGAATTGCTGGTAGACACCAAGTTTGAGTTCGGGATCGCGCCCAAGGTCGGTGGCGGAGAGGAACTGATTTATATGGATGAGGTGGGTACACCGGACTCCTCGCGTATATGGCAGCGCCAGGATTGGCTGGCAGGCTCACCAAAGGAGCACAGCAAGGAGCAGTTCCGCGAGGCTTTGCTGGGATGGGTGCCAGATGCTGATGTGCTGCTAAATCCACAGCGTATGTCCGAGCGCGCAGATTTTGCGGCCAAAAACCCGGTGCCTGATACGTTTTTCCATGCGCTTTCCCACACCTATCGTGCGCAGGCCGAGCGCATCACGCAGCGAGCAATGGCGGAAATCGAGCGGCCCCGCGAAGCTATGCTTGAAGTCTTACATAACTCTTTTTCACTCCTGCGCTGAACGATGCTAAGTGATCCGGCATTCTATTTTTTGAGTGTCCCTGCGGTGCTGCTTTACGGCATAGCCAAGGGGGGGTTTGGTGGCGCCGTGGCGATTCTTGCGGTTCCCATGATGGCGCTTCTGATGCCGCCAGCTCAGGCTGCAGCCATCCTGCTACCGATCCTCGTGGTGATGGATATGGTGGTTATCTACACGTACCGAGGACAGTACGACGCGCTCGCGCTCAGGCTGCTGCTGCCCGCTGCCATGCTAGGTATCGCTATTGGCTATTTTCTGGTCGACAACATGAACGACGCAATGATGCGATTTGTCGTTGGCATGGTTGCCCTGGTGTTTGGTGTCCAGACGTTATTTGGTTGGCTATCGCGATTGGGCCGGGTTCACAATCGCTGGGTGGCGCTGCTCTTCGGGATGCTGTCGGGCTTCACCAGCTTCAGTATTCATGCGGGCGGGCCGCCGCTGACTATGTACCTTCTGCCGAAGCAGTTGGCGCCAGTGATTTACGCCGGGACTGCAGGTCTGTTTTTTGCGGTTGTGAACGTGACAAAACTCCCGGCCTATTATGCGCTAGGACAATTCAGCGACGAAAATCTGGTGTACTCACTGGCGCTTATGCCAGTGGCACCTATCGGTGTAATGATCGGCCGCCAGTTGGTACGTCTCTCCAACCCACGTGTTTACTATCGCGTTATTTCAGCGTTTCTGATTATCGTGGGATTAAAACTGATTTGGGATGGCCTGGGCTCGGACATCGGTTTCTGATTGGGGTGATGTTCCGTCAATCAGGCAGGTAGCTCCGGTTGATACGCTGTTAAGGTGCCGAATTGCGGGATATACTTTCTAGCAATATTTCGGCGGGCGAGCGGAGTGAATTCGAGCATGCAAGACCATTTACACCATGTGAAATTGACCGATACCGTCGCTGTATCTCAACAGATACATCCAGAGGATATGGCAGCTATTGCGGCGGCTGGGTTTAAAGTCATTGTGAACAATCGACCCGACGGAGAGGCGCCAGATCAGCCCGCGTCGGATGCCCTGCAGGCTGCGGCGCAGGCAGCGGGTCTTGAGTATGTGTATTACCCCCTCAGCGCTTTTAATTATCCCGGAGGTGATCTTCCAGCGATGGCCGCGCTTTTCGGTAATGCGGAGAGCCCGGTTTTTGCGTTTTGTCGAAGTGGCACGCGTTCCGCAAATCTTTGGGTGTCGACACAGCAGGCGTCGTCACAGGACGCATCTCGGCACGCTATCGGGCAACTCGGATTCGACATCTCCTGGTCGCTACGCTGAGCCGTCAGCATTTTCGCCAGCTGCGGTTTTAGAGTGCAGTCTCGCCTGTGCGTGAGTTTAATCGTTTGAGAGAGTTAATCATGAGAAAATATGCTACAGCGTTGCCCCTGGCGCTGAGTCTGTGCGTCAACACGCCGCTGCATGCGGACTCTCTGGATGATGCAGTTACCCAGGACTATAAAGATCATCTTGGTGAGCTGTTTGTCTATTTTCACCAGAATCCTGAGCTGTCGTTCATGGAGACCAAAACGGCGGCACGTCTCGCGCAGGAATTACGTGCAGTGGGTTTTGAGGTTGCCGAAGGAATCGCAGGCACAGGTATTGTCGCGATTATGGAGAACGGTCCCGGTCCACGCATTATGGTGCGCGCCGATATGGACGGCTTGCCAGTGCAGGAAAAGAGCGGCCTTGAGTATGCATCAACAGCCCAGCAGATTGATCCGAATGGCAATGAGGTCTTTGTCATGCACGCCTGTGGCCACGATGTACATATCACTAGTCTGGTCGGCACGGCGCGGCAGATGGTACTGCGCAAGGATGAGTGGTCAGGCACTCTTATGCTTATTGGTCAGCCGGCCGAGGAGAGAATCTCCGGCGCGCGAAAGATGATGGAAGAGGATATCTGGGGACGTTTTGGCAGGCCGGATATGGCGATGGCGCTGCACGTGACTTCGACGATTCCTACCGGCAAGCTCGCCGCGGCTGATGGAGCGCAGTATTCGGGCTCTGATACCGTTGACATTATCATCCCCGGCGTTGGGGCGCACGGTGCGAGCCCACATCGCGGCATTGATCCGGTGGTGCTTGGCTCGCAAATTGTTTTGGCCCTGCAGACCGTGGTGAGTCGCAATAAGGCCCCGCGCGATGCGGGCGTGATAACTGTGGGTGCATTTCACGCCGGCACCAAGCACAATATCATTTCCGATCAGGCGCGCCTGCAGCTAACGGTTCGCAACGACGATCCGGAAGTTCGAGAGGTGCTGCTAGATGGTATCAAACGGGTCGCTGAGAATATGGGCCGGGTTGCCGGACTGCCTGAGAACAACCTGCCGCAAGTGATTGTTTCTGAGGAGTCGGTTCCGGTTACGAGAAACGATGCGCAGCTCACGCAACGATTGCGCGCAAAATGGCAGGAACGCTTTGGCCAGGAGATTATGTGGAACGCCAAGCGCAAGGGTATGGGCGCAGAGGATTTCCCCTATTTTACGACCGACCCGTATATTCCCAGCACTTACTTTGCCGTAGGCGGCACACCTCCCGAAGCCTTCGACGTTGAGGCCAGGGGTGGGCCACCGGTTCCGTCACACCATTCGCCGCTATTTAAAATCGAGCCACAGCCTGCTGTCACCTTGGCCGTTGAGGCGACCGTAACAGGGTTGTTGGAGTTGATGGGCAATGAGTGAAGCCGATGCGGTGCAATCCGTGCGCGTGCGACCAGCAAGCACCATAGCACTCCTGCGTGATGGTGCAGGCGACAGTCCCGAAGTGCTGATGGTCAGGCGTAACCGCGCGCTGGTTTTCGCGGGGGGCTTCTGGGTTTTCCCCGGCGGTGCAGTTGATGACGTAGATCGCGCGCAATCTGCGGGAGACGCCGACGTGGCGGCGCGCTTTGCCGCGGCGCGCGAAGCCAAAGAGGAGGCTGGCGTAAGCCCTGACCCCGACAATATGGTCCTGCTCAGTCATTGGACTACGCCGGTAGGGGAGATGAAGCGTTTTTCTACCTGGTTTTATGCAGGTGCGATAGACGCTGACGACGAAGTCGAAATCGATGGCAGCGAGATTCATGATTTTGAATGGCTCGACGCGAAGGAAGCACTCGGCAAACACGCTCGCGGTGAACTCCCTATGATGCCTCCGACTTACATCACATTATGCGCGATTGCCCGTTACAAAAACGCCCAAGCCGCTCTAGAGGGAGAGCGCCGCACGCCGTGTCCCCGTGTACTACCGGTGATGGTAGCCGTTGATAGCACTGACGAAGAAGGCTCACGCGAGAGCGCTTATGTCACACTTTATCCCGGTGATGCAGGGTATGACCTGGGGGAGTTGCAAGCGGGCGGTCCGCGACACTGTTCCAGCTTTGAAAACGGCAGCTGGCAATATCACTTTGACGGAGTGACAGATGCTATGCCGCTGTATCCGATGGATTGAATCTTAATGAGTGAGAACAATTATCGAGGCGCAGGGTATCCATTGTGGGACTGGCCGGTGCGACTCATACACTGGGGAATAGCACTACTGATTCCTGCGAGTTGGTGGACAGCAGAAGAGGGTTATCTGGATGTGCATCAGTGGCTTGGGCTTAGCATGCTCGTTGCCGTGCTTACCCGGGTAGTATGGGGGCTTATCGGTTCTCCTCAGGCGCGCTTTACAGACTTTCTTCGTGGTCCCAAAGCCGTGCTGGCGTACTTCCGTGGCGGTGAGCCGGACACGCCCGGACATAATCCGGCGGGCGGCTGGTCTGCGTTTTCGCTTTGGGTTCTGCTAGTCGCTCAGGCGCTCACCGGGACGGTGAACTCCGACGATGTGTTTTTTACCGGGCCTTTTCACTATGTTCTTGACTCGGCGCTGATTGATAAACTTGCGGGGTTGCACGAGCCGATTTTCATGCTTTTGTTGGCGCTTATTGCCCTGCATCTCATTGTGGTGCTCTACTACGAATTGCGGCTATCCAAGCGCTTGCTGAAGCCAATGCTGCGGGGGCGATCAGAAGGCCGCGAAGGCACGGGTCCGGCGCAACCCCTTTACAAGGCTGTGCTGGTTGCTCTGATACTGGCAGGTGTCTTGTGGATGCTACTGGAGGCGGCGCCAGCGCCGCCTCCGTCTTACTGGTAGTTTGCGTAAATCCAACTCTCGTCAGTGAGTATCTTACGCTCTAGTACAAATATTCCTTGGATTTGTAATCATCGTGGCACGCCTTGCAGGCACCACCTGTGTCCTTAATAGCACCACCAATGGTCTTGCGGTCTCCCGTCTTGGCGGCGGCGAGCAGACCGGTACCGGCCTCTTGCAGCGCCTGATACTTTTCCAGAAAGTCCTCAGTGTCATCCCAGATTGCGGGCTTGGCGCGGGTGGTGCCCTTGTCCGTTCCCGGACCGAAAGCACGAGCTACGTCGATCGTGGTTACCGCGGCAAAGTCTTCGGCGAAGGCCAGCATTTTGGAGTCATCCCAGGGCATGTCGCCTTTGACCATTGCAACCATGGGGCCGAAATTCATCGCCAGCAGTGTGAAATAGGATTGCCGGTAAGACTGCATCGGCTCCTCATCCACAAGGTGTGACACTGCCACGGGTGCTGTACTGATCGCCAGCGCGGCGAGCGCCGCTGTGAGTAGTTTCTTAGTCATCTTGGTATCTCCAAAGGTGTGTTAAAACTTGCCGCGAGGTTGATTCTGGCATTATTTGCGAAAAACAGCACTACCTGTTGCGTCCCTTAAAAAACCGCCTGTTCCCCAAGCTGTTGACTCTCATCGCCCGCAAGCTGAGCGACGTAACTTTCTTTGAGGGTTACCGAGCCAAACTCTGGCGTTGCCTTGTCATCGTACCGCGCGTTGTGTGGATCCCAAAGCAGCATGGATTCAGTCGCATAATAATGTCCAATGCGTGCGAATTCTGCTTTGTCTGCCATGGCAGTAAAAACCTTTCCTGGTATATCAAGGACCGTTGCAATGCCACGGAGAAGCGCGGGCGAGACGCTGCGGATGCGCAGGGGCTGATTGGTGAGAGTGGCCAGCATATGCGCCTGGTCTAACGGTGCAATGGCAGGTCCAGGGCCACCTACGGGGAGCACACCCTGTAAGGCGTCGTCCTCCAAGGTCAGGCGAATATAGTGCGCCAGGTCGGCCTCTGCGATCGGCTTGCAGCGGGTCAGCGTGCCATCACCGAACACCAGGAATGGTTTGCCACCGCGCACGCGGTTTAGCTGACCCGACAGGGATTTGAAGAACGCTGTCGGACGCACGATGCTGTGCGTCAGACCACTTGCAATCAGTGATTCTTCAAAACGAAGCTTTGCGCGCTGGAATGCAAGCCGGGGTTTTTGCACGCAGATGGCGGATAGAAGGCTGAACTGGCGTATCCCCAGGTCCATGCCCCATTCAAGGAGGTTGCTGTTGGCGACATACTCGACCAGTTCGCTATCCTGCGCACCGCCCCGACGACTGGCGATGCAGGAGCAGATAGCGTCCACTCTCTGGGTACCGAGCGCGCGCAGCGTCGCTTCTCGATCTGCCAGGTCACAGTGCACAAGACTTAGCGACGCGCTTTGTATGGACTGGGACAACGCGGTCAGTGCGCGGGCCCGGTTACTCTGCGGATCCCGGACCGGGCACACCAGCGCGTAGCCATGCTCCAACAGCTCTTGAGCCACCCGCGCACCTATGTAGCCGGTTGCACCGGCTAGCAGAATTGTCTGGGACAGACTGTGTTACCTCTTTGAGGAGTATTGGATTTGGATTGTACTGATCCGTTCAGAGCGCTGTCGCGCTTTAGCGACCGAGCATGGTCCTGGCTACGAGTTCGCGCATGATTTCCGAGGATCCCCCGTAGATGCGCTGGATTCGCGCGTCGGTATAGAAGCGAGAAATCGGGTATTCAACGGTATACCCATAGCCACCGAACAATTGCAGGCAATCGTCGACGGTGCTGCACTGCATTTCGCACGAGGCGAGTTTCAACATCGCGGCCTTGTCTGCGTTGAGCGCGTCGTTCGCATATTCGTCGGCACATTGTTCGTAAAGAGCGCGATTCAGTCCAATCTGCGTCTTTACGTCCGCGAGCTTGAAGCGCGTGTTCTGGAAATCACTGATGCTTTGCCCGAAGGCCTTGCGTTCTTTCACATAGTCTACGGTGATGTCCAGAGCGCCCTCGGCAGCGCCGATGGCCTGTGCCGCGATGCCCAGACGCTCCCGTGGCAATTCTTCCATCATGATAATAAAGCCCCGGTTCTCCTCACCCAGAAGCGCATTTGCGGGCAAGCGCACGTCCTGAAAGAAAAGCTGCGCGGTATCAGAGGTATGCTGACCGATTTTCTCGATTTTTCGGCTCTTTTCGAAGCCGGGTAAATTGACGTCGACCAAAAACAGTGAGGTGCCTTTTGCACCCTTGCCCGGATCGGTGATCGCAGCTACCACCACAATATCGGCGTGGATACCATTGGTGATAAAAATCTTGGAACCATTGAGCACCCACTCGTCGCCGTCACGAACGGCGCTGGTGCGAATGCCCTGAACATCTGATCCGGCACCTGGCTCGGTCATGGCCAGCGCCCCAAACGCGTCGCCGCTGACCATTTTCGGCAGCCACTGCTGCTTCTGCTCGTCGGTGCCATGACGACTGATGTAGGGCGCTACGATATTCGAATGGATGCCATAGCCTGTTGCTACCCCGCCAAAGCCCATCCGTGCAAGCTCTTCGATAAGCATAAGCGTCACATGCGCAGTGGTGCCAGCACCGCCGTAGGCTTCATCCACGTCCGGGCATAGTAAGCCTGCCGCGCCCATGGTTCTCCAGAACGCTCTAGGCACGAGATGGGCTTCTTCCCAGGCTTCGAAGTGGGGCGAAATTTCCTGCTCGAAGGCGCGTCGGGCCATATCCCTAAACAGAGTCATTTCGTCGCTGCCAATGTCCATATTCATGTTCTGAGCCTCACGTTGCTGCATTACTTTTCACCGCGGTATTGTGGTGGAAGCGCTGAGGCGGTGCAAGAAAGCCCGGGGCCAGCGTTACCACCGTGGTATCCCCCATGCAGATACTTTCTCATCGCTTTTCGAGTGCTACACTTCTACCGCCTGAGAGGGTCCGAAGCGCAGCATGGAACTGCAGACTAAGTAACGGAGAAAATACTATGCGAGAACATTTACAATTTTACATCAATGGAGAATGGGTGAATCCAGCGCAGCCCAAGCCATTTGATGTCATAGATCCGTCCGACGAGTCCGTGTGTGCCCGTATATCCATGGGTTCAGCGGCTGACATCGATCGGGCGGTTGCCGCGGCAAAGAAGGCCTTCGAAACCTTTGGTTTCAGCAGCAGGGAAGAGCGCATTGCATTGCTCGAGCGCTGCGTAGCGGTTTATACCTCGCGCTATCAGGATATGGCTGACGCCATCCGCACCGAGATGGGCGCGCCCAAGGGGCTGGCCGAGAGCGCTCAGGCCCACACGGGACTGGGCCATCTGGAGCAGGCGCTGGCGGTACTGCGCGATTACGAGTTCGAAGAAGATCTAGGCAAACACCGCGTGTTCAAGGAGCCCATCGGGGTTTGTGGACTTATCACTCCGTGGAACTGGCCGGTCAACCAGATCGCGTGCAAGGTCGCGCCTGCACTTGCCGTGGGCTGTACAGTGGTTCTGAAGCCCAGCGAAATCGCGCCGCTGTCGGCCCAGGTCTGGGCCGAGATTATGCACGAGGCAGCGGTACCCGCGGGCGTTTTCAATATGGTGCATGGAGATGGCCCTACGGTTGGGGCGGCTCTGTCCGGGCATCCGAATGTCGACATGATGTCATTCACCGGATCTACCCGGGCCGGTACGCAGGTGGCGATGAATGCAGCGCCCACGGTCAAGCGTGTAACCCAGGAACTCGGTGGTAAATCGCCCAACATCATTTTAGAGGACGCCGATCTGGAGAAGGCCGTGACCCTCGGAGTCATGTCTATGTACTCCAATAGTGGTCAGTCCTGTAATGCGCCCTCGCGCATGTTTGTACCCGCGGCTCGTCTGGCGGAGGCCGAGGAGATTGCGCGCCGCGTGACCGAGGCGGTTGTCGTGGGCGATCCCGCGGATGCAGGCACTCAGGTGGGCCCGGTGATTTCTGAACTGCAGTTCAACAAAATACAAGGCCTCATACAGGCCGGTATAGATGAGGGCGCAAAACTGGTTGCCGGAGGCACAGGGCGTCCCGACGGACTTGAAACAGGTTACTACGTCAAGCCGACGGTGTTTTCTGGAGTGAACAATCAGATGACGATTGCGCGCGAAGAGATATTTGGTCCGGTGCTCGCCATATTGCCCTATGACACAGAAGAAGATGCTATTGCCATGGCCAACGACACGCCCTATGGCCTGGCCGGCTATGTGCAAAGCGGTGATATCGATCATGCGCGCCTGGTAGGGCGTCGTATCCGCGCTGGGAATATCCATATCAACGGTGCCTCCGGCGGCTATGAAGTACCTTTCGGGGGGTTCAAGCAGTCTGGCAATGGGCGCGAGTGGGGCGAACACGGATTCACCGATTACCTCGAAATCAAAGCGCTCGAGGGCTTTGCTGCCTGATGGCGGATTTTCTGCTGGCGATTGATCAGGGCACGACGGGCAGTACCGTCGCCCTGGTCGATGCCCAGGGACAGCTTTGCGCTAGCGTTAATGCGGAGTTCACACAGCATTTTCCCAAGCCGGGTTGGGTTGAGCATGAGCCGGAAGCAATATGGGCATCGATTCAGTCCGCGCTCTCGCGACTGCTGCGCAAGAAAATCTGCAAGCCGACACAGATTGCGGCCATTGGTATCACCAATCAGCGTGAGACTAGCGTAGTCTGGGATCGGCGATCGGGAGAGGCCCTGCACAATGCCATCGTCTGGCAGTGTCGACGTACGGCTGATTTCACCAATGCGCTGCGCCAAGCCGGTCACGAGAAAGCTGTGCGAAAGCGCAGCGGTCTGCTGCTGGACCCCTATTTCAGTGCCAGCAAGTTTCGCTGGCTGTTAGCCAACGTGTCGGCTGCCCGCCGCGCTCTGAAAGCGGGTGCTCTTATTGGCGGCACGATTGATAGTTATCTGCTTTGGCGTCTTAGCGGGGGTGAGTGTCACGCCACCGATGTATCGAACGCGGCGCGAACCTCCCTGATGAATCTTCAGACCCTCGATTGGGATGAGGAACTGTTGCGATTGTTCGAGGTTCCCAGAGATATTCTTCCGCAGATTTGTCCCAGTAGCGGGCCACTCGCGGTGACCCGGGGTATTCGGGGTTTGCCAGATGGCATCCCCATCACGGGGATGGCCGGGGATCAGCAGGCAGCGCTTTTTGGGCAGGCTTGTTTCTCCCCGGGCGACGCCAAGTGCACCTTTGGCACCGGGTCATTCATCGTTATGAACACAGGCAGCGAACGCATAGTCTCTGAAGCTGGACTGCTGACAACTGTGGGCTGGCAGTTGGGTAATGCACCGGCGGTATATGCGCTCGAAGGTGGCGCATTTATCTGCGGCGCGGCTGTACAGTGGCTGCGCGATGGATTGCAGATGATTAAACGGGCACCGGATATTGAGGCACTGGCCGCCAGTGTGCCGGACCATGCAGGCGTGGAGTTTGTGCCCGCGCTGACCGGTCTGGGTGCGCCGCACTGGGCGCCGGACGCGCGAGGTGTGATAGCGGGGCTGACACGGGGCAGCCAGCGTGGTCATATCGCCAGAGCAACCCTGGACGCAATGGCGCTACAGAATGTCGACATATTGCGAGCGATGGAAGCGGATCTGGGTAAACGCATGAAGCCGCTCAGGGTCGATGGTGGCGCGGCGGCTAACAATCTGCTGATGCAGACTCAGGCTGATTATCTCGGGCGCAAACTGGTTCGACCCCGGATCACGGAGACGACCGTCGCTGGCGCCAGCTATCTTGCGGGCCTTGGCGTAGGCCTGTGGAAGAACACTCGGGATATCCGTCGCATTTGGCAGCCCGAAAGGGAGTTTGCGGTGGCCATGAGCGCGAGCGCGCGACGGCAACGTTTAAGCAGTTGGCACGCCGCGGTCAAGCAAACCCTTCAGCGCTAAAATTTTAATTTTATCCTGCACAGCAGGGGATACTTTATGAGTGATTACAACCAGCCGCTGTCCGGCAACGATATGCCGCGATTTGGCGGCATCGCGAGTATGTTCAGGTTGCCCGTGCAGGCGGGCGCTGAGGGACTGGATATTGCCCTGGTCGGCGTTCCTCTCGACTGCGGCACCAGTAACCGGGCAGGTTCTCGCTACGGACCCCGACAAATACGCGCGGAGTCAGTCCTGGTGCGTCCCTATGGGATGGCGACGCGAGCGGCACCCTTCGATTCGTTTCAGATTGCCGATACCGGTGACGTCGCACTCAACACCTATAACCTGGAAAAATCCATCGGCATTATTGAGGCGCATTTTGACGGTTTGCTCGCCAGTGGCGCGAAGACCCTTGCTACCGGTGGCGACCACACGATCACTTTGCCTATTTTGCGTGCGCAGGCTAAGAAACACGGTCCCATGGCCGTGGTGCATGTGGATGCTCACGCCGATATGAATGACCACATGTTTGGTGAGACGATTACGCATGGCACTATATTTCGCCGCGCTCTGGAGGAGGGGTTGATCGATCCGAATTCGATGGTACAAATCGGTCTGCGAGCAACCGGCTATGCCGCCGATGATTTTGACTGGGCGCGCCAGCGGGGCGTGCGAGTTGTTCCCGCTGAGGAGTGCTGGTATCAGTCTCTGGCGCCACTGATGGAACAGGTGCGAGAGCAGATTGGTCCGGAGCGCCCAGTGTATCTTAGCTTTGATATTGACGGACTTGACCCGTCAGTCGCACCGGGCACGGGTACACCGGAGCCCGCAGGCTTGAGCGCGTCCCAGGGATTGGAGATCATTCGTGGGGTGCACGGCTTGAACCTCATTGGCGGGGATCTGGTTGAGGTGTCTCCGCCCTATGACACGACGGGCAATACGGCATTGCTGGCGGCGAACCTACTGTTCGAGATGTTGTGTAGTTTTCCGGGGTGTCAGCGACGCGGCTAGTGATCGCACGGCGAAATGAGCAGAGCCTACTGCCAAACGGCTGAAAAGAGCTTGGAAAGTAGCGAAAAAGGCTAAAAAAAGCCTCAAAACAGGCTACGGTATTCAATCGGCAGTTTTTGGAGGTAATACGTTGGAATCTGGACACCCGCGGACGCAGGCTCGCTTATTTGTTTTAGTCGTGGCTTTAGTCCTCGCTTTAGCCCTCGCTTTAGTCCTCGCTTTAGCCGCATCGCTTGTTCACGCAGCGTCGGTCGATAGCGCTGAAAATGGCAAATGGCGCTTGGTAAACTACTGGTCTGTGTGGTGCGCGCCTTGTCGCAAAGAAATCCCCATGCTTAATGCACTGAGCGAAGAGCTCGCAGCGAATGACGTGCAGCTTGTGGGGGTCAATTTTGATGATGATCCTCGGGATGTTACGCTCGAGATTGCCAAGTCCCTTGGTATCAGTTTTCCCACGCTTAGTCGAGAAGCGGTCTATCAATCCGGTTTGCCTGCGCCCAGTGTTATGCCCACGACATACGTCGTGTCGCCGACTAACAAAGTAGCGGGGACGCTCATTGGGCTGCAATCCCGGGAGCAGATCGTCGAGAAGCTTTCCAGGCTAGGTCTTCTGGGGAATACACCATGATGTCCGGTAACACATGAGCAGACCTTTAGTGTCTGTGCGAGCGGTATTTCTATTGTGCCTGGTGGCAATTTGCGGTTGCTATGTATCAGCTGCTGCACTTGATTCAACGGCTGCGCGGCTAGTGGAGCTGCCATCGCCAGCGCCGCCTAACAGTGAATTGTCACGTATAAGCCGGGATGAATCGGGGAACCTGTATGTATCCTGGGTGACGCGCATCGATTCTCGAGCGCAGCTTGCCTACGCACAGTGGGTTGATAACGCATGGAGTGAACCACAAATTATCAGTCAAGGTGATGACTGGTTCGTGAATTGGGCTGATTTCCCTGTGCTATCGATGAGTGCGGGGGCGGGGGTTGCACACTGGCTGCAAACCAGTGGTAAGGGTCGCTATGACTATGATGTGGTCGCGAGCTTCTACCAACAAAAACAGGCGAAATGGGGCGAGGGCGTTCTTGTAAACCGTAGCGGTGTCGCCGCCGAGCATGGTTTTGTATCGATGCTGCCGCTAGGGGATCAACAAACACTAATCGCCTGGCTGGACGGTCGCAACACCAGGAATCAGCCAGAAGCGGGTCCAATGACGTTGCGTGGGGCTGTGTTCGACGCCTCCGGCGATAAGCTACGTGAGTGGGAACTCGACCGCGCCACCTGCGACTGCTGTCAAACCAGTGCCGCCATGACGCAAGCCGGGCCGGTGGTGGTCTATCGCGACCGCTCTGCAGATGACGTGCGAGATATCGCTATTGTGCGCTTGATTGATGACAACTGGACCCATCCTGCAATCATTCACGCGGACGACTGGAGGGTGATGGGTTGCCCGGTCAATGGGCCGGCCGTGGCTGCGAGGGACAATATAGTCGCCGTGGTGTGGTTCACTGCCAAGAATGATGCTGCCAGAGTGCAGTTGTCTGTGTCGACAGATAGCGGTGCAAGCTTTGCGCCTCCCACGGAGGTCGCGGGGCAGAATACGAGTGGTCGCGTAGATGCGGTGATTCTCGCCAACGGCGAGGTGGTGGTTAGTTGGTTGGATACGCATGCCGCGGAGGCGACTGTCATGTTATCTCGGTTTAGCTCAAGCGGACAGCCTCTGGATAGCATCGACGTTGCCGCGACCCGTTCCTCACGTCGCAGTGGCTTTCCGATCATCGAGAGCGTTGAGAATACTGTTTACCTGTCCTGGACCGATATTAGTGACAAGCCAAGAATCAGGGTGGCTCGAGTCAACTTTGATAGCCCTCTTAAGGAAGCGGTACAAGCTCGGTAATCCGACGTTTGTCGCCAGGAAACGCAGCGTAGAGTTGCTGATGTGCGGACTCTGAAAATGTGTCCTCACGTGTTTCATAGGCGCGAATCCAGTCGATCAGCATATTCAGATTTTTGTCCTGGTCCTCTTTCGACGCGTATTTATGCGGTTCCCAGGGGCGTTTTCTGGCGTTATCTACGCAGATTTCCACCGGGATAGTGAGGTAGATAAGCTCCGTTGCCTCAGGTGTAGCAACCGCCAGTAAGTCGGCGTAGCAACCTTCGATCACCCAATTGCGGTGCGTCGCCATAAAACTCAGAATTTCAGTCCCGGACTCATCCAGATTGCGACGCAACGGTACGCTTGAGCCGGGAGACAGCGCTTGCCAGGCAAGGTTGTCGAGATCCAGGTGTGCCAGTGATTCCTGAGTGCAAAGTTTTCTGGCGAGCGTGGATTTGCCCGATGCTGAATTGCCCAGAACCACCACTTTCTTGCCCGTCATGTTGAGTGCCCTCGACGTAGATAA
Organism: Congregibacter sp.; assembly: GCA_045105635.1. Taxonomy (GTDB): domain Bacteria; phylum Pseudomonadota; class Gammaproteobacteria; order Pseudomonadales; family Halieaceae; genus Congregibacter. Next base: position 19,347 of record JBGCDU010000002.1, on the reverse strand, counting down.
GGTAAGACGATGGCTTACAAACCACCCATCAGCATGTACTTGATCTCGACGTAGTCATCGATGCCGTAGTGCGACCCCTCGCGACCAGATCCAGACTCTTTGACACCGCCGAACGGTGCCATTTCATTGGAGATGATGCCCTCGTTGATCCCTACAATCCCGTACTCCAGTGCTTCCGCCACGCGCCATACCCGGCCAATATCCCGGGTGTAAAAATAGGACGCGAGACCAAACTCGGTGTCATTTGCCATGGCGATGACTTCCTCTTCGGTGTCGAAGCGCACGACCGGCGCCACTGGGCCGAAGATTTCATTGCGAAATACGTCCATGCTGCTGTCGACACCGCTCAGCACCGTCGGTGAGTAGTAGTTGCCGCCAAGCGGGTGCGGGCTGCCTCCAAGCGCAAGCTGCGCGCCGCTTTTGATCGAAGCCTGCACTAAGCGATCGACATCGCTAACGGCTTTCGCGTTAATGAGTGGGCCTATCTCGACCCCGTCATGCATACCGTCACCTACGGATAGCTCTCGTGTGCGCTCCACAAGCTTAGCTACGAAGGCGTCATGGATCCCGCTTTGCACAAAGAGACGATTGGAGCAGACGCAGGTCTGACCCGCATTGCGATATTTGGAAATCATGGCCCCGGTCACCGCAGCGTCCAGGTCCGCGTCTTCAAAAACAATGAACGGCGCGTTACCTCCGAGTTCCATAGAGGTCTTCTTCACCGTTGCGGCGCATTGCTCGATCAACATTTTTCCGATCGGAGTAGAACCAGTAAACGTCAGCTTGCGCACGGTTGGATTAGAAGTCAGTTCGCCGCCTATCGTGCCGGCCGATCCGGCGACCACATTCAGAACCCCGGCGGGTACGCCGGCGCGCTCGGCTAACTCTGCAAGAGCCAGCGCGGACAGCGGTGTTTCGCTGGCGGGCTTGATGACAATGCTGCAACCCGCGGCGAGTGCGGGTGCGGCCTTGCGCGTTATCATCGCGATCGGGAAGTTCCAGGGCGTGATGGCAGCGACCACCCCAACGGGCTGACGAATACAGACAACACGCTTGTCCGCCGCGGGTCCGGGGATCACATCGCCATAAACCCGCTTGGCTTCCTCGCCAAACCACTCTACGTAAGCTGCACCGTAGGCCACCTCACCCCGGGATTCGCTAAGCGGCTTGCCCTGCTCGACGGTCATAATGTGCGCCAGGTCCTCCTGGTTTTCCAGGATGATATCGAACCATCGCCGCAGGACTTGGGCGCGTTCTTTGGCAGGACGTGCCTTCCAGCTCTCCATCGCCTGCGCCGCCGCGCTGATTGCTCTCGCGGTCTCAACGGCGCCAACGCGCGCGATTTCGATGATCACTTCGCCGGTCGCCGGGTTAGTAACCGGCATGACTGCGCCGTCGTCCGACGCGCACCAGTCGCCATTGATGTAGGCTTTGTTGCGCAGGAGCGTAGGGTCATTTAGAGAAAGTGGCATCGTGCTGTCCTTATGGCGGTGATCAGTATCAATAGGATGGTCAATGTAGCTGGCTAACTGTGCGTCAAAGAGGACACTCAATTGTGCTAACTCCGGATTCAGCGAGTTTTAGGTCAAGCCTTGACCGGCTTGCCTTGAGATACTCGCGTGCGCAACTTGTGCTTGCGTACAAGGCCGCGCATTTGATCATAGCTTAAGCCCAGCGCTGCGGCGCTGCGGCGCTGATTGTATTCGTTGCGCGCCAGGGCTGCCGCAAGTAATTGTTTTTCGTACGCACGCACAGCGGTGCCGAGTGGCAGTAGGGCAGTCGTGTCTGGTTCTTCCGGGGGCGGCCGGTCGGACGTGGCAGGCTGTTCCGGATGAATTGCTTTACCTGCTGCAGTGCGACCGACGACCGCTACGCCGGTGTGCTTCCGGGTGCTGTGTTCCTCAGCCCAAGGGTTTTCGAAGGGATCGATGATGATACGATCGATCGGTCGCTCGGCCTGGGCCCAGCGATGTAGGGAGCGTTCAACGGCGTTTTTGAGTTCCCGGACGTTGCCCGGCCACGCGTAAGCTCTCAGCTGCGCCGACGCCTGCGCGCTAAAGCCGGGAAACAGATTCCATCCCAGCTCTGAGCTCATCTGCATCGCAAAGTGTTCCGCCAGTATCAGTATGTCGTCGTCGCGGTGACGTAGCGCGGGCATGTGCACGACATCAAAACTGAGTCGGTCGAGCAGGTCGGCGCGAAAACTGCCATCGGCCGCCATGCGCCGCAAATCCGCGTTTGTGGCGCCAATCACCCGTACATCGACACTCAAAGTCTGTTGCCCGCCAACCCGCTCGAACTCACCGTATTCGATCAGCCGCAAGAGCTTCTCCTGCAGCCTGCCAGACATAGTGCCTATTTCGTCCAACAGCAGCGTGCCCCTGTCCGCTCGTTCAAAGCGTCCTGCATGGCTACGTGTCGCTCCGGTAAAAGCCCCAGCCTCATGGCCAAACAATTCGCTTTCAAGAAGGCTTTCTGCCATGGCAGCGCAATTGACCTTGATGAAGGGCTCGTCCCAGCGTGGTGAGAGGTAGTGCAGACGCTCGGCGGCAAGCTCCTTTCCGGTACCGCGCTCGCCGAGCACCAATACGGGGCGGGCAATAGCGGCCAGCAACGAAAGATGATCCAGGGCTTCAGCGAGTGCAACAGACTCGCCGAGCATGGTGTCTGGCTGAGTTCTCATAGGTGAAAAATACCACATTGCAGGGCTATAAAAACCATTTTATGAGGTTAAAATGGCAAATGTTTTGTTGTAAAATTACACAATTAAGGTTAAATAAGTTAACTAAGCCACTGATATATATAGAGATAAAGCTAAGTTGGCTCGAATAGTGATTAGTATTCTCGTGTATTACTTATCACCACATGGAGCAGGCTATGGAGCCGGATCGACTGACCATTTATCTCGCATTAGGCATTGTTGCCAGTGGGATTGCAGCGGTCACCGGCCCATCTCCCGCGCTTTTTACCTTGTTCCAGGTAGTTCTGGTGGTGGAAACGGTGAATTTAATCTCGGCGCCGGGCGATGAAGCCCAACGACGGGTTAGCGTCCCTGGCAACTCGCAAGGAGAGTAAACATGGGTATTTTCTCACGCATGAGCGACATTATTAACTCCAACCTGAACGCACTTCTGGATCAGGCCGAAGATCCGGACAAGATGATTCGGCTGATTATTCAGGAGATGGAAGACACGCTGGTTGAAGTACGCAGTTCCTCCGCCAGGGTTCTTGCAGATCGCAAGGCGGCGGCACGGCGAGTAGAGCAATTGCAGGCCGAGGCCGATAGCTGGGAGAGCAAAGCAAAGCTTGCCATTAGCAAAGGGCGTGAAGATCTGGCTCGTGCGGCGCTGCAGGAGAAACGTGAAATAGAGGAAGAATTAGATGCGGTGGGCGGCGAGTTAGCAGCGACTGACGAGCATATTGAACAGTTAAATATTGAGATCGCCAAGCTGCAGAGCAAGTTAAATGATGCCAAAGCCAAAAAGAAGGCTCTGGTTATGCGCTCGCAGACGGTAGAGTCACGGATCAAGGTCAAACGTCAGGTCAATCGTGAGGCGCTGGACAATGCCTTTGGTCGCTTCGAGCATTTTGAACGCCGCATGGATAATCTCGAAGGGCAGCTCGAAGTTATGGATATGGGCAAGGACGTCGCACCTTCTTTGGCAGCAGAGATCAACGCGCTCGAGCAGGACGAAAAACTGACAGCTGAGTTGGAGCGTCTAAAAGCAGAGTTGGGTGGTGTCGGCACGACTGGCAACGTCGAGTCTTCGGATACAGTTAGCAAGAGCTAGTAAAGCGGCGAGGGCCGAACCTACCGGATCGTCCCTCGTTGCGCTTCGCGCTCGGTACAGAATACCGGGCCGATTAATCAGTCATCGGATAGGGGGAAACCTGGATGGATTTCACTGAGTTCATGTTCGTACCTGCGATTCTCTTTATGATTATCGTGGCCCCGACCTGGATTGTTTTGCACTACCGTAGTCTAAATCGCTCCAGCAGGAGTTTGAGCAATGAGGACCGAGATAACGTAGAGCAGATCCTGGTGGCGGTGGATAAGTTGACGGAACGCATTCAAACGCTCGAGTCCATATTGGACGCGGATCAGGGTGAGTGGCGTGAGCCAAAAGATGAGGCCGATACGCAAAGGAGTCGTTTATGAGCCGCTATAATCGGGAAGACGGGCGTCGCAAACGTAAAAATCGACACCGCAAATTGAGTCATTTTAAGGAGCGCAAACGTCACGGCTGGGGTATGGGTCTTTACCGCAACCGGAGAGAAGGCAAAATTTTTGGGGTCTGCGCCGGCATCGCCGACTATTGGGACGTGGCTAACTGGGTTGTACGGCTAATATTCATAGGCTTATTTCTGTTTACCGGGTCGCTGGCTCTTTGGGCCTACGGGGCGGGCGTTGTGCTCTTGAGCAAACGCCCTGACGAAGCTCGGAATGATGGTTATCGTCGAGCAAGCGAGGATGTACCGTTGCGTAAGCAACCCGGTGACAAGCCTGCTAATGAGGAGGCCTTTGGACCTGAGATGGAGTACGACGAGCGCTATCACGATTACCGACCCAAGCGTATGTTCCGCTACAGCGAGAGTGCGAACGTCCGCCTTGCCCGGGCGCGCGAGCGACTCGACTCGGCGGTGAGTCGCGTAGAGGATATCGAGTCCTACGTTACCTCACGACGCTTCAAGCTCAACCGGGAGTTGTCGCGACTTTGATGCCAGGCCAGGCTAGGTCAGGCAAGGCAAGGTCTTCAACGACGAGCCGGGCAGCGGTGTGTGAGCTATTCGAGGCCCGGTAACACGCGCAGCGCCAGCCTCAAGCGTCGACGGCGTCACAATCCCATTAGGTACTTCTTGACATTGGCTCGCGATCTTCGCGGGCCTTTTTTTTAGGGTTTGAGCCGCCGTCTACTGCGGGTATTATTTGTTTGTAGATAATTCTAAATTACATCAACATGACCGTCGAGCATGAGCTGGTCACGCGGGAGATTGGATGGGCAATCAGCGGTGGAGCGACAGTAGTCGCATGGAGTTCTTCGAAGGCGTCACCATGCCTGGAGAGACCGCCACTGACCCGCATCACATGCCTCCGCCCTCACCGCTACTGGCGCTGACCGAGCCGCACCGAGCTACGCTCGAAGTGTTAAGCCTGGCCGGTCTTAGGGGCTTGCTTGCGGGCCTGCCGCGCGGTGATGGCAATCCAGTTATGGTCCTGCCGGGATTTCTTGGATCCGATGGCTATAACGCAGCGTTGCGACGCTTTTTAACCCAGCTTGGATACAAGGTGCATGGGTGGGGTATGGGTCGCAATCTCGGACCACGAGGCGATGTGCTTGAGCGTCTGCTGGAGCGCATAGCCTCCCTGGCTGATCGACACGGTCAGGCGGTGTCTTTGGTCGGGCATAGTCTGGGTGGCGTGTTTGCCAGAGAGATCGCACGCGAGCAGCCCTCAATGGTGCGGCAGGTGATCTCGCTGGGCAGTCCGTTTGGTCGAGGCAGGAACTCTGGATCCTACCCGGCACGGCTGTTCGAAGCACTGAATCCGAGTGATGAACTTACCGTATCCCAGGAAGAGCTCCACTGGGCGCCACCAGTTCCCACAACGGCGGTGTATACGAAGGGCGACGGTATTGTGAACTGGAGAACTTCACTTCAGAGCAGCGTACATTCAAAGGGCACGACGCAGAATATTCAGGTTCGTGGCAGTCACTGCGGCCTCACGGTCAACCCCGCTGTCTGGTACATCCTCGCGGACAGACTGCGACAGCCATCGGATGACTGGCAACCGTTTCGTGCAACCGGATTAAAGCGCCTCCTGATGCCAAAACATTCCTGAATCCGGACCCAGGACCCTGCGCGAGTTGCTATTGCCCACGAAACAGCCACGCATGTGGCTAAACTTAGCCTTATCGTAGCGGTTGAGAAACGGCCGACGAGTGTAGTTGCTGATTAGCGATGGGGTTTTCCGAGGTCTCTTCGCCCGAATAGTGGCGCAAAATCTGGTAGTAAATGCCAGCCGCAGAGCCCTGCAGCAGCGCGTCTTTCACCATGTTGTCGGTGTCTACCGACTCCGCTGCGGCGATAAGTCGCTGGAATGTGCGCATGAAATTGTCGCTGTGGCGCTGGCGTATCGGCGTCCCGTAAAGAATGTCATTCGTGACGTCAAAATTGTCTGCCTGTTTTACCAGGGCCGTGACCATGCGGCGTATGAAGAGAGAATGATCGCCGGTACTTGCGTCTGAGCGCAAACGTGAAAATTCCTCCTGAGAGATCTCTTGGCTGCCCGTCGGGCCAAATACAGACACATAGTGAAAGGCGGCTATGTTGCCCAGTTGATCTTGCACCAGGGTTAACAATTTGAAGTAAGAGTCGCGTCGCGAGTGCAATTCGAGGCGTCGCGTGCTGCGTTCTTGCATGCTAATGGCGCGGGTGTTCGCAGAGATCTCTTTTTGCTGCACAAAGTGTCCTATCACCAGCCACAAGAAAGCCAGCGGCGCAAATGCGCCCTCAAAAAAGCTCCCGAGGTCGGCGGTTGGCAGTGCCAGAAAGTGTTCCCAGCCCACGATCACGCTAAGGTAGATTAGCCCGGCGCCAATCCAAATAAGGGTGACGGTCAGTCCCAGGAGAATCCGCCAGTCCATCGACTCGCGGCTAGCTGTGTCCTCATGCATGCACAGATCATAACAGAGACTCGTCAAGTACTATCTGCGCCGGGCAGGTTCTAGTAGTCTCTGCGGCTCTAAGCATGCGGTATTCGCCGGGCAGTGCAGGGAGCGTAGATACATTACACCGGTAGTGAATGATATGGGGGGGCGCGGTGAAAAACTGCTGTTCGCCCATGCAAACGGATACCCCCCAGAGAGCTATCGTCAGCTGTTCGATAATCTGGCTGGCCAATTCGCGATAAATGCGATCGAGCACAGGCCATTATGGGGTGGTCGTGTGCCTCCCAAAAATCTGCGCTGGCAGTTGTTTGTGGACGATTTGCTCGCTGCGATGCGAGGCCTGGGCTCACAAGCAGTGTGGGTGATGGGTCACAGCATGGGCGCGACGATCGCTACTTTCGCGGCGGCGCGTCACCCCGAGATGTTCAAGGGTCTGATACTTATGGATCCGGTTTTTTTACCGGGCCGGTTTATCTGGAGCACGCGGCTGATTCCCAAGCGTCACCTCAATAAGCTACCAATGGTCAGAAAAGCGCTCAATCGCCCGGAATATTTCGCCAGTTTAGATGATGCGTTCGCGTTCTATCGACCGAAAACGGCCTTTCGAGACTTAAGTGATGCGGCGCTCAGAGACTACGTTGCAGCCAGTAAATCACCTGTTGATGATAAGGGCGTGCGTCTGCGCTACTCCGGCGATTGGGAGGCCGCGGTCTACCGCACTGTGCCGCACGTAAAAGCCGCCATTCGGCGGCTCGAGGTGAATACGCTGGGGCTGCGGGGCAGCGCGAGCGATACATTAAATTTGCAGATGTGGCAGCGCTGGCAGCGCTGGCAGCCGAAAGCGCGTCTGCTTGAGGTGCCGGGCGGGCATCTCTTCCCCCTTGAATACCCCAGGGAGGCCGCCGAGAGCGTACTCGATCACGTTTTTCCGCAATTATATTGATCCTTGCCCTTATCGCCGTCTCAGGCACCGCCTATAATCAATCAAGAACTCGCGGAGAACACATATGGGTAAGATCTTGATTGTGGCCGACCAGGGGGATACCTGCGTTGCAACGTCTCGCGGCCTTGAACTCGCTGCCAAACTGGACTTCGATGTAGAGGTGGTCGCCTTTGCCTTTGCAGAGTTGGCGGAGATCGCCGAAGGGCGGCAGCGACAAACAGCAATGCGCCAAAAGATACTGGAGCTGCGTCGGAAGCAGATCGAGGCGCGTATCGGTCGTTTTGCAACGCCTGATCAAAAGGTTGCCGTAAAAGTGGTCTGGCTCCAGGAGATTCATCCCTGGATACTCAAGCGCACCGCGAGCACCAAGTTCGACGCGGTGGTTAAAACAAGCCACGACAGCGGCAGTTTTATGTACACATCGACGGACTGGCATCTGCTTCGCGAATGCCCTGCGCCGATACTGATTACGGCGGAGAAAAAGTGGCATCGGACCAAGCCTGTGCTCGCAACGTTGGACCTTGGCACGCGCAAAAGCCTAAAAAAGGAACTCAATTCCAAAGTACTGGGAGCGGCCAAGAAACTCGCGGAACTTCTGGGCGTTGAGCTAAAAATAATCTCTGCGATCGAAGTGCCAACTTTGCTCGCCGACATGGATCTGGTCGATCCGGCAGCCTATGCAAAGGAGCATCGAGCACAAATGCTGCCGCATTTGAAAGCACTCGCCAAGGAGCACGGCATTCCGGCAAAAGCCTTCGTGATAAAGCGCGGACCGGTGGACAAGGTGATTACGTCTTATGCCGCCAAGTCCCGGGCGCAGCTGGTTGTTATGGGAACCGTGGGTCGCCAGGGAATTCAGGCTCACTTGGTAGGCAATACAGCCGAGTCTGTGCTGCACCACCTGCACACGGACGTGCTGGCAATCAAACCTGACAGCTGAATCGTACTTCCGGCAAAGTCTAAACCTTGTTGATACGAATTACTCGATGCGGCCGCAACGTCGTAGGAGTCTAATAGCGTGACTAGTCCCAGCCCCATCAAGACACGCCTCGCTGATTTGGACGAGAGTCTTTTTGTCGCGCGAGAAATAAGTTGGCTGTCCTTTAACGCGCGCGTGCTGCAGGAGGCCGCCGACGCCAGTGTTCCCGAAATTCAACGGCTGCGCTATCTGGGTATCTTTTCGAACAATCTGGATGAATTCTTTCGCGTTCGCGTAGCCGAGGTCCGGCGTCTGATTTCCGTATCCGGCGGGAGTCCGCGTCAGCGAGCGAAGGATTTGTTGGCTGCGATTCAGGCCCAGGTGGTCGCTTTGCAGCAAGAGTCTGAGGGGGTCTATAAGTCGGTCATGAAGGCGCTTCAGGCGCGCCACATATACATGATCAACGAACGCCAGCTAGAGCCCAATCAGGCCGCCTTTGCGCAAAGCTATTTCACGTCCACCGTGCTGCCTGAGCTCGAGCCAATTTTGTTTAATTCTGGTGCTCCTATCCCGGTATTAAACGATGAGTCTCTCTACCTCGCTGTGGATATTCGGACGCGTAAAGAGCAGCGGGTAGCGGTAGTCGAGGTGCCAACAGATCGATTGAGTCGTTTTGTTGAAATCCCCAGGCGCAGGGGCAAGGGAGGGCGCGTTTTCATCGCTCTCGATAATGTCATTCGTGCCTGTTTGCCGCAAATGTTTCGCGGTGTGCTGCCGGTTGATACGGCGAGTGCCTACTGCTTCAAGTTCTCTCGCGATGCGGAGCTCGAGCTTGAAGTCGGCATTATGGAAAGTCTGATCGAGAAAATGGCGAGCAGCCTGAAGCAGCGCCAAAAGGCCGATGCGGTGCGCTTTGTGTACGACGAGAAAATGCCTGGGGAACTGCTTAACTTTCTCGCCGACAAGTTTTCGCTGGGCAAGTACGACAGCCTTATCCCCGGGGGCAGATACCACAACTCTAAAGACTTCATGTCGTTTCCCAGTGTGGGTCCCCGATATCTTGAGCTAAAGCCACTGTCCAATGTACCGCTTGTGGCCCTGGAAGCTGCTCTGAATACACTGGCCGCTATTCGCGAAAAGGACGTGCTTCTTTACTACCCCTATCACGCCTTCGATTACGTCATTGATCTTTTAAAGACCTCAGCACTGGATCCGGCGGTCGAGAGCATCAAAATATGCCTCTATCGGGTCGCGACAGAGTCACGCGTCGTTGACGCGCTAATCAACGCCGTGCATAACGGTAAAAGGGTGCTGGCGGTCGTCGAACTGGCGGCACGCTTTGACGAACAGGCGAACATCAACTGGGCGCAACGGCTGACAGAGAATGGCATCCGGGTCATGTTTGGTATTCCCGGCCTGAAGGTACATAGCAAACTGCTTTTGATCGAGCGCCGCGAGGATGGGCAAAAACGCTATTACAGCCACATCGGCACCGGGAATTTCAACGAAAAAACTGCGCGACTTTATACAGACTTCACTTTGCTTACCTATGACCAGAAAATTGGTCGGGATGTTCGTAACGTCTTCGACTTTTTGCAGTACACCTATCGTCGACACGATTATTCTCACCTGCTCGTGTCCCCGCATACTGCGCGTGCGGGGATACTGCGTATGATAGAGCGGGAGATCACGCATGCCCGTAAAGGTCTGCGCGCTGCGATGACTCTCAAGTGCAATAATCTCGTCGATCGGGAACTGGTCATGAAGCTCTATGAGGCGAGTGATGCAGGGGTAGAGATCCGCCTTATTGTTCGCGGTATGTGTTCGTTGCAGCCGGGCGTAAAAGGTATTTCGCAGAATATTGAGGCGATTAGCGTGGTGGATCGTTACCTTGAGCATCCGCGAGTCTATGTGTTCTATAACGCCGGAGCCCCGGAGTACTACATCGGCTCAGCCGATCTGATGACAAGGAATCTCGACTACCGAGTCGAAGTGCTGTGTCCTATCAATGATGCAAGCGCGCGACAGACTATTCAGGACATCCTTGATATTCAGTGGCAGGACAACGTCAAGGCCCGAGTGCTTGATCGGACGCAGGCAAACAATATGGTCATTCGCAAGAGTAAGGCTGCTGCGATTCGCTCTCAGGAGGCGATTCACAGTTATTTGTCGTCGGGAAAAAAACCGCGATTACCGCGCTCGAACATGAGTATGCCGGCGAAAAAACGCAAAAAAACAGCAAAGGACCCATCCTAATGGCTGGTGTGAGCTTACTCGCCCTCCTGGACGATATTGCTGCACTGTTGGACGACGTTAGCGTCATGACCAAGGTGGCGGCACGCAAAACGGCAGGCGTACTCGGCGATGACCTTGCGGTTAACGCCGAGAAGGTTACAGGCGTTGCGGCGGATCGCGAGTTGCCCGTAGTTTTCGCGGTGTTTAAGGGCTCGCTGTTAAACAAAGCCATATTGGTGCCGGCTGCGTTGCTGATCGCGGCCGTAGCAGGCTGGCTGGTCTCGCCGCTGCTCATGGCAGGGGGACTGTTCCTTTGTTATGAGGGCTTTGAGAAGGTCTGGCACTTCTTTGCGGATAGTGCGGAAGAAAAGCATGCGGCCACCGTAGCGCTGCGAGACAAACTGGAGGATCCGACTACGGACCCTCTTCAATTGGAAAAAGATCGCATACAGGGTGCGATCCGCACAGACTTCATATTGTCCGCAGAAATCATCGTAATCACCCTCGGTATCGTGGGAGAGTCATCACTAGTGCTCAAGGCCGCTGTGCTGACCACGATAGCGCTGGCCATGACCATTGGTGTGTACGGCGTGGTTGCGGGTATTGTTAAAATTGATGACCTGGGCTTGCGCCTGGCTCAGCTTCAGCGGGACTCTGCGCTGGGGGCGACGCTGCGCTGGTTCGGTCGTTGTCTGTTGGTCTTTGCGCCGCGACTCATGCAGTTTTTGACTATCTTTGGCACGCTGGCGATGTTTCTGGTCGGCGGCGGAATATTGGTTCATGGACTGCATGCGCTGCATCTCTGGTCAGAGGGTTTTACGCAGTTTTCGGCTGGACTGCTGGGCTATGCCGCCGGTGGGCAGGACGGGGTAAGTAGCGGAATCGGAGGGGTCGGGGGCATCGCGGCGCTCTTGGCACCGCATTTATTTTCCGCTGGAATCGGACTATTTGCGGGGGCAATCACGCTGGTAATCGTGTCAGCCTTGAGACCCTTGTTGCGCCGCTTGCCCACTTTGCCCTGGAAAAAGGCTTAGCGCAGCAACGACCCCAGGATACCTCGGAACAGTTTTTTCCCCAGCGAACGGCCTGCGGACGAGCCCAGGCTCCGCGCCATGCTTTTAACGAAAGCTTCTCCACTACTTTGCGTTTTCCTCCCGCTGCTTTTCCGCGCGCTTGTCTGCCGTTTTTGCATCGCCGTGTCGTCGCGTTCCGCCTGCTGTGCTTCGGCGCGTGCGAGAAGCATTTCATGTGCACTTTCACGGTCGATGGGCGTGATGTACCGGCGACGGTTCGGGTCGTTTTCCATCACGATTTTGCGCTCGGCAATGGTCGCTTTACCCATGCGTGAGCCCGGCGGGCGAATCAAGGTTCGTTGGACTACGGAGGGCACGCCTTTTTTCTGCAGCGTCGATACAAGGGCTTCACCGACGCCGAGTTCACTGATCACGGTCTCCGTATCAAGTTCTGGATTTTCTCGGAAACTCTGCGCGGCAACCCGGACGGCTTTACGCTCTTTTGGCGTGTACGCTCGCAGCGCGTGCTGCACACGGTTCCCCAATTGCCCCAGTACGCTGTCTGGTATGTCAGCGGGACTCTGGGTGACAAAATAGATGCCCACCCCTTTTGAGCGTATGAGCCGCACGACCTGTTCTATGGTCTGTAAAAGAATTTTGGGCGCGTCCTTAAACAACAGATGCGCCTCATCAAAGAAAAACACCAGCTCTGGCTTCTCGGGGTCGCCTAGTTCCGGCAGCTGTTCAAACAATTCTGACAACAGCCAGAGAAGGAACGTGCTGTACACCCTCGGACTTCGAATGAGCGTGTCAGCGGCGAGCACGTTTATTACGCCTTTGCCATCGCGTGTGCGTTGCATCAGATCCTCGAGCAGAAGCGCTGGCTCGCCAAAAAAGTGCTTGCCACCCTGTCGTTCCAGCATTAACAGGCGCCGGAGAATGGCGCTCACTGATGCAGTCGCTACTTTGTAACCACTGCTCAGCGTTGCGCGATTATCGGCGAGGTGCTGTAGGGTTGTGCGTAAGTCCGCCAAATCGAGCATAAGCATGCCGTTGTCATCAGCATACTGAAAAACCAGTGTGAGAACGCCTTCCTGAGTCTCATTGAGATCCAGCAGTCGCGACATCAGCTGGGGGCCCATTTCCGACAGCGTGGTGCGTATGGGGGTCCCTTTTTTGCCAAAGAGGTCCCAGAAAGCAACCGGATAGGCTTGCTGTCGGTAATCAGTCATGCCTATCTTGCTAACGCGTTCATCAATTTTCGCATGCGGTTTGCCGCATTGGCTTAGCCCGGATATGTCGCCTTTAACATCCGCGAGAAATACCGGGACGCCGATGTCGGAAAAGCCCTCGGCCAGACACTGCAAGGTGACGGTCTTTCCGGTGCCGGTGGCACCGGCTATCAATCCGTGCCGGTTGGCAAAGCCTGCGGCCAGGGAAATCTGCCCACAGTCCGCTCCGCCAATAAGTACCTGGTGTTTGCTGATGTCTGACATGTCGGTCCTGTTATTTTAGTGGTTGTGTTAGCGGTACTGATTGTATCGCTAGTTGCGGTGAAGATTCTTTCTGTGCGTTGAGCTCAAGCTGGCTTGCGCCTGGCTTTCGATTTCGTGCTCGGTTTGGTCGGTGGACTGGTTTTCGATGCGACATTGCTCGCCGACGCTTTGCGTGGTGCCCGCTTACGCGTTTTTGTCACTGGTTTAGCGGACTTTTTAGTCGTTCGCCTGCGCTCCGGTACATCGAGTCCAGCCACCTGCTCGAGTTCCTGCAGCGAGTCTTCAAGATGGTCGATGATGCGCTGAATCTGCGGCAACGATCGTCTGCAGGCTACGATGCCAAAATCCAGCTGATTATGGTAGCTCACGAGCGTGATATTCATGGCGAAGCCGTCGAACACGATAGATGCCGGGTACATGCCATCTAGTCTGGCGCCATTCCAGTACAGCGGCTTGCGCGGTCCCGGAACATTGGATATCACGGTGCTGAAGGCCGGAAATCGTGATCCGAGTCCCAGGATCGATGTAAGCAGTGCAGGCAATTGCGTGAGTTGCATGAACAGTGCGGCTTCTTTCGGCGATAACTCAAGAAGCAAATCCTTGCCCGCGCGCATGGACTCTTGGATGGTGCGCAAACGCTTTTCCGGGTCATAGACGTTGGTTGCGAGATCCGCCGTGATAAATCCGATGGCATTGCTGGATTCGAGATCAGTGTCGTCGCGCAGTGACACCGGTGCCATGGCTTTGAGTGAGTGCAGTGGCAGTTCATCTCGGGCCAGGAGGTAGCGCCGCAACGCTCCTGCGCACATCGCCAGTACTATATCATTGACCGTAGCATCCGCAGCCGCACAGACACGTTTCACGCGATCGAAGGAGAATGTCTGCGCGACAAAGCGTCGCGCACCAGAAACCCGCGTATTTATCGACGTTTTCGGGACGTTGTGCCAGGGCACCGCCAGGTTGCCACTGCGCCCGAGGAACGCAAGTCCAAAACGACGCATCGCGGTCGCCATGTGTACGCTCGATTCGTACTGCTGCTTCAGCGCCTCAAGTACGTTGCGCAATTCCCGCTTATTGGCATCACTGCCGAGGATTTTTGTGCCGGACTGACGTTCTCGTTTGTATGTCTCGTAAGCCTCGAGAGAGTAGGGCGCAAAACCCCGCGGATCATTCGGATCCTCGCTGCACATGGCCTGGGTGATGTGCATGGCGCCCACGCCGTCAATGGCGGCGTGATGTATTTTGCTGTAGACCGCGAACTGTCGCCTTTGCAGACCTTCAATGATATGAAGCTCCCACAACGGTCTGGTGCGATCAAGCAGCGAGCTGTGCAGACGTGAAGCGAGAACGAATAATTCTCTGTAGCGTCCCGGTGCAGGGAGTGCCGAGTGACGAATATGGTAATCCATGTCAATGTGTTCGTCTTTTTCCCAGTACAGCCCCGTTCTACCTGTGACGACGAATTCGCCGAATGGCGGCCTAAACTCCGTGCATTCACGCAGTTGTTCGCGAAGCGCGCTTAAGAACGTCTGCTCATTTGCGCCCTTGGGCAGCGTAAAGAGATTGACTCCTCCAACGTGCATTGGGGTTTCGCGCTTTTCCAGCAGTAAGAATCCGGCGCTGCTGAGGTCGATTCGTCGCATAGATAAGTTCCGTGTATGAGCTGCGAATCGTAATCGCTTTGGCCGTTTCATGTAAGACGCCGGTCATTATGTGCTTCGGAGCATGACGTGCTGTGCTTCTGGCACTACACTGAGCGCGGACTAACAAGATTTTTCGGAGTAGGTAAATGAATCTAGGTTATGGTTTCGGTCTTCGCAGGTCTCTGGCGATGGGGTTCGTGGTAGGCAGCGTTTTTGCGCACTCGGTAGCCGGGGCTGATATCCCCGGGGACCACGCGCAGAAAACTCTGGAAATCTATCGATCCATATTGGAAGTGGATACATCGAAAACAAAGGGGAACACCACGCGCGTTGCCCGCTATCTTGCAGATGAGCTTCTGGCCGCCGGTTTTTCCAGTGACGATATTCGCATCGTGCCCACGGGAGATTTTGCGTCCTTGATAGTGACCTATCGTGGCGACGGGAGCTCGGGCAAGAAACCCATTTTACTACTGGGCCACATGGATGTTGTCGAAGCGCTGGCGAAGGATTGGGAGCGGCCGCCTTTCGAACTGACTCAGGACGAGGTGAACTTTTACGCCCGGGGAACCATCGATAACAAGTTTGGTGTGTCGCAGCTTACGGGCACTTTTGTGCGCTTGAAGAAAGAGGGATTTGTACCGAATCGCGATCTTATCCTCGCTTTTTCCGGGGATGAAGAAAGCGGTATGACCACGACGCGAATGATGGCGTATGAAATGCCCGAGCTTGTGGAAGCCGAGTTTGCGCTCAATTCTGATGCCGGAGGCGGTAGCCTTACCGCAGACGGCACCGCCGTTAGCTACAATATTCAGGCGGCAGAAAAAACCTATGCGACCTGGCAGATCACCGTGCGCAATCAAGGTGGGCACAGTAGCCGGCCCCGAGACGATAACGCCATTTACGATCTGGCGGGCGCTATACAGTCCGTTCAAGCGCATCGCTTTCCGGTGATGTGGAGCGAAATGACGCTGTCTTACTTTCAAAAAGTAGGCGAGAAAATCGGGGGTGAGCTTGGCGATGCCATGGTGAAATTTGCCTATGATCCTGAAGACGCAGAGGCGGCCGAACGCTTGCGCAGTGAACCCTCATACATCGGTTCTACGCGCACTACCTGCGTGGTCACAATGCTTGAAGCGGGGCACGCTGAGAATGCGTTGCCGCAGTCGGCGACTGCAACCGTTAACTGCCGCATATTCCCCGGCGTCTCTGTTGCGCAAATAGAGGCAGAACTGAAAGAAGTGATCGGTAACCCAGAAGCCGCATTTGTGCTTTTAGGTGACCCCACGGAGAGTCCGATTTCTGAGCTCCGAGCGGATGTGCTGGCTGCCGTGAGTAAGTCTGTGCATTCCCGGCATCCGGGGCTCGACTTGATTACGTACATGGAGTCCGGCGGCACAGACGGCATGCACTTCAGGAAGGCGGGGGTGCCCACCTGGGGCATTTCGGGAGTCTTTATGAATCCTGATGAGATGTTCGCTCACGGGCTTAACGAGCGTGTGCCCATCAAGGCATTTTATGAAGGGCTGGATCACTGGTCGATCATCATCCGCGAACTCGCAGGAGACGGTTGGCAAGGCCGCTAGGCCTGGCGAGAATCGAGAGCTTGCACTTTTTAAGCCGGTGCAGTCGCTTCGTCGACGCTGAAGTAGTTCGCACTTGCCTCACGCAGATAAGGGTAGATTCGATCTGTGGCAGTGGCTTCAAGGTACGCGCCTTGAGCTGGTGCCGGGAAAAGTTCGTCATATCGTTTAACGGTCATTTGATCCACGCGCCGGTAAATATGCGATCGGTTAAGGGCATGGGGCGAAAGTAATCCTGCGGAGGAGATGAGATCGAGCAGCGCGTGCCGGGTCTCGGCCTGATAGCGCGCGACGCGCTGCGCCTTGTCAGCCACATCCAGCCCCCGGGTTAAGCGCGGGTCCTGGGTAGTGATGCCCGTAGGGCAGCGATTGGTGTTGCATTCTAGAGATTGCACGCAGCCTAGCGCGAGCATCATGCCACGAGCGCTGTTGCAGGCGTCTGCCCCCAGGGCCAGAGCTCTGGCCACATGAAACCCGGTCAATATCTTGCCTGAGGCAATGACGCGGATATGCTCGCGGAGTCCGAAGCCCTGAAGTGTATCCACCACAAAAGCCAGGCCGTCACGCAAGGGCATACCCACAGAGTTGCTGTACTCAAGCGGCGCCGCGCCCGTGCCGCCTTCGCCACCATCTACCGTGACAAAATCCGGGCAGATGCCGCTCTCAAGCATGGCTTTACAGATGCCCAGGAACTCGCTTTCACGCCCCACGCAGAGTTTAAAACCCACAGGCTTGCCACCGGAGCGTTCGCGCAGCTCCTGTACAAACTGCAATAATCCGAGTGGTGAGGAAAAAGCACTATGGGCGGATGGCGATATCACCTCCGTACCCACGGGGACCTGGCGTATTTTGGCGATGATGTCGTTGTTTTTACTGGCTGGAAGAATGCCGCCATGACCGGGCTTGGCGCCCTGAGATAGCTTAATCTCGATCATCTTGATGTTGTCCCGCGTCGCGGTTTCTGCAAAACGCTCAGCACAGAATGCGCCCTCGTCCGAGCGGCAGCCAAAATAACCAGTGCCGATCTGCCATACCAGATCGCCTCGATTCTCGAGGTGGTAGTCGGACACACCTCCTTCACCGGTGTTGTGATAGAAACCACCCAGCGCGGCACCGTGGTTGAGCGCGCGGATAGCGGCGTCGCTGAGCGACCCAAAACTCATCGCGGAGACGTTCAGGATCGCAGCGGCATAGGGTGCCTGGCACTCTGGTCCGCCAATCGTTACCCGGGGATCCGGATCCAGGTCTTCGATATTCCGTGCGGAGATCGAGTGTCCCATCCATTCGTAACCGTCTCGATAGACATTGACCTTGGTGCCAAAGGGCACACTCGCAAGGTCTCCCTTGGCCCGTTGATAGACCATAGATCGGAACATGCGATTAATCGGTGCGCCATCGGTGTCTGATTCGAGCAAGTATTGGCGGATAAAGGGGCGCAGCGCTTCCATAAACCAGCGACCTCGCCCGAGTACCGGAAAGTTGCGCCGGATGCTGTGCTCGGTTTGCTGCATGTCATAAACGCCGATGGCAATGCTGGTGAGTACCAACAGGAAAAATAACCAGGCGATGAGATGCTCAAAACCAATCCAGTACGCGAGACCGGCCAGCAAACCATGAATCAGAAAAAATACGCTCCGTGACACGAGAAATCCTCTCTTGGATGAATGCGGGGCAAGTTATGCGCGATGAAGCTTACGCGCATGGGAACTTTACTGAAAGCGTAGCGGTGAGCCTGCCAGGAATGCTGCTGTCCGGGTCCAGCATGCCAGCCCCGTTGCGGTAATTATTACTGAAGCAGGTAAAAAAAAGGCGCTGCCCGATTAAGGATACAACGCCAAAGGGAGGTTGAATTGGATAAGAGCCGGTTAGAGCACGTTAACCTTGCTGTTTGCCCGCTATTGCTGACTTTTATGGAGCCGGGCTAGCCTCGGAATCTTGGTCTGGGCCTGGTGTATTGTGTGATGAGTTACACGGATGCCTGTCTCCATCGACGCTACATTGAGGAGCGGGGTCATAAGCCGTCTCGATTTATGGGGTGGTCGGCAGCGCGACTCCACATGTCTTGCAGAATTCACTGTAGTACTCGATGACTTATGTGGAGGCGCATAGTATTTGGTCTCTGACGGTGGAATAGCCCTTGCAGGTCGCCTGCGGCGTAACCTAACAGTTGCTTTGTATGCATTCTGCGACGTATTTTCTGCAGCACCCCTGTTGTGTAGCTTGCATGCCCTTATTCACGGTTTCAGAGTAGTCCAAAAACTCATAATAGTAGACGTAATTACTGAGTTTTAGTGATAGCCTTTCACTATCGCTTGCGCGAGGTATCGAGGTATTTTGTTATTTACAATAACACCGGGGTATTGTTCCTGCGCGATTGTTACGCGATCTAGAAACGTTCTCGCCGCTTTTGCGGTTTAGGGTTCTAGCTTGTTCATCGTGCTTACGAAGGAAGTGATACTGCCCGAGACCGTCTTTCGATAGTAGTGGTGGCCAGCATTCGCAAGGTTCCGCGGGGAGCCACGGTGGCTCTTTTTACGCTGCATGGAGATTAAGTGCCTGGGTTGCGGCACTTATGCCGATGCCCTCGGCCAGCCCCAAAACCAAAGCTGCAGATCTTGTAATCCCCCCATTTATAACCGCTGTTTTAGGTAGAGGGTTAAGCCGCCATCATCAATCGTGTTGGCGTGACCTTTCCCCCAAGCGCCTCCTGTCGCAACTCCGACTTGATGCGTTCCTCGGCATACATCTTCTTGAGCTGGGCGTTCTCTGCCTCCAGCTCCTTCAAACGCTTCATCATCGAAGCATCCATGCCACCAAACTTGGCGCGCCACTTGTAAAAGCTGGCCGAAC
>JBGCDU010000001.1:0-241400 GCA_045105635.1 Congregibacter sp. | reverse complement strand
GGATGGCCGTCGGTCGTTATCCGTGGCGTCGCTGTCACGGCGGTGCCGCTGCTATTGCTGGCCTGCACAACCACCGACGAAATCATTATCGACAAAAAGGGCGTGAATATGTCGGCTTACGCCGCCGACAAAGCAGAGTGTGAGACCTACTCTGATGAGGTTCGAACGGGGGAAAAAGTCGCGCGGGGCGCTGGGTCAGGCGCGGTACTGGGCGGTGTGGTCGGTGTCATTACTGGTGACAGCTCTGAGGCCGCGGTACAGGGAGCGGGCGTGGGCGCCGTTACCGGAGGGACGCGCGGCGCAATAGAAGGGAATCGCAGCGAGGTGCAGGTCGTCAAGCGCTGCCTGCGCGGTCGCGGGTACCGGGTGCTGAACTAGCAGGTACAAAGCCGGCAAGGGCTTGTCGTATTACTCGAATAGCTTCTTGAACAATTTGCCGACTTCTTTTTGCGCTTTGCGTTTGATCTCGCCCTCGGCGATGTCCTTTACGATCTCCGTGGTATTTACTTTGCACCAATCAGCGGGTTCGCCCGACAGTGAGCCTTCGCATTCCACCGGCCAGCGCAGGTCCGTGTAGCGTTCATTGATGACGCAGGCAGGATCCATTTCTCCCAATTCTGCAGATAGCTGAGCACGCACACTGGCTCGTAACTCTTGGGAGTTGAGATCGACCTTGCCATTGCCCGTCAGGCTGATTGCATTGAGTTTCGCGGTCAGGGGATTCAGGGTAGCTACGCCTTCGTCGAACTGAATCTTAGCTGACAGGCCTTGGAACTGTGTGTCGGCCGGAAATTCGGCGCTGAGCGCTTCCTGATTGACCAGAGCGACTCCGCTGCAGATCATTTGCTCCATCGCTATGCCTTCGAGCGCGATGTCGGTGGTGTCAAAATTGATTGGGCCGTGCAGCGATTTGGTCAGCTCCGCACTCGAGCTGCCCGCGCCAGTCAGTGCCCAATCGAGGTCGGCGACACCGCGGGCGCTTACGCCTGCATCCATTGCCGTCGTAGCCTGCGCTACGTCCAGGCTTTGAACACCGCCCTGTGTGCTCAGCGTTGCGCGGTTGTAGCGCGCATTGAAGATGGTGTTGAAGTCTATTTTTCCGCCATGCACGGTGGCGGTGACGGGCTCCAGGGTCGCTACGCCGTCTACCACTCTAAGTGTCGCGCTCACGTCGTTGAGCGTATGAACGTCGACAATCACGCGCTCAATTTTCAGCTGCGCACGGGTATCAATCATGCGGATTGAGTGGAGTGGAAGCGGTATATCGCCGTTAGCATCGTCTTCTGCTTTTGGCGTTGTTGCAGCGGTCGCGTCAGGCCCGGCGAGGACCAGTAAGGCCGGGTTGAGCGTCGTCAAAGCCAAGGTGGTGTCTATCTGAGGGCTCTCGAAACTGGCGTAGCGTAGCTCGCCCGATCCTGTCATCTCGCCGACTTCCAACTCAAGGTCCAACGTGGTGACTTGCGTGTTCAAGGCCACGGTTCCCGTCGCCGCGAGCTTCACGGTATCCGGGGTAGCGCCGGTAATGCTTACCGCGAGGCTGCCAAGAGTGAGAGTCTCCGTGCCCAGATCCGTAGTGAAATCCCCCGCTATGACGACTTCAATGGGCGCAGCGCCGCTTGCATCGGGTATCACCAGGTGCGCACTGAGCGGCACTGAGCGACCATCAAGGTTGAGGTCCGTGACCGTTAAATGCTTGAGCAGTATCTCGCTGATGGACTCGCCAGCGCTGTCGACTGTTATGACATGGATGTCGCGCAGTGCCAGTTCACCCACCTCGAGCGCGAGAGGCACTGCCAATACGCTGGCGGCGGCTTCCGCCTGGGCAAGCTGACGGGATTTTGCTCTCGCGGCGTAATAGACATCGAGCTCGCGGTCGCTCAAACGCGCGGTATCGATCGCCGCCGCTTTTGCCGCGTCCTCGTCGATTGCTTCGGTTGTCAACGTGAGTGAATCGACCTCGATGCTGTCAATTTGCACGGTACGACGGAGCAGTGGCAGCAGCGCTACGCCTGCGCGGAGAGTGCCCGCCTCGATCTGGGTGTTGTTTTCAGGAATCGACAGACTGACATCCGAGGCAAAGAGTGAGGCCGTGGGGAACAGCGATAGTGATGCTTCGCCGTTAACCTGCAGAACAATGCCGCTCTGTGCCTCTATACGTTCAGATGCCAATTCCACCAGCGCTTTTTCATCCAGCAGCATTGGCAGCAATAGCGCGGCCAACACCACCAAGAACAGCGGTATACCTAAAACCCAGAGTAATTTCCTCATGTCTGCGTACTTCCTATCCTGTTAATCTGCACGCATGCGTGCGGCGGTCAGCCGCTCATACCGTCTATACAACGAGATGATTATGACTGATTCCATCGATGTGTACTGGTCCTTCAGAAGTCCTTACTCGTACCTCGTCACCCCTGGCCTGTTAAAGCTGCGTGAGGACTACCGCGTTGACGTCAATCTGCGCCCGGTACTTCCTATAGCGGTGCGTTCGCCGGACTTCTTTAGTCCAGAGAACGCCAAGCGCGCGATCTACATTATCCGTGACTGGCCTCGGCGGGCGGAGTTTTTGGGAATGCCGCATGCGTGGCCGTCGCCAGATCCGATAGTGCAGAATCTCGATACCTTCGAGATTGCCGTTGAGCAGCCCTACATCTTTCGCCTTAGCAAGCTGGGTGTCGAAGCGCAGCGTCAGGGTCGAGGGCCTGAATTTGCCTATGAAGTTTCACATCTGTTGTTTGCCGGTACTGAAAACTGGCACCAAGGAGAGCATATGGCGCATGCTGCGGCCCGAGCGGGACTGGACCTAACCGCGATGGAAGCTGCCATAGACACTGGTGATCATATGCAGGAGATTGAAGCCAACCAGACAGCGCTCGATGAGAGTGGACACTGGGGCGTACCGACCATGGTCTTCGAGGGCGAACCATTTTTTGGTCAGGATAGAATCGATACGCTGCGTTGGCGTCTTGACCAGAAGAATCTGGCGCGCGCTTAGAGCACATCAATGATAGACGAGCAACCGCAGTGCAGGAATTGTGGCAGTCCACTGTCTGATGAGTACTGTGCGAGCTGTGGCCAGCGGGAGGGAAGGGGTGACCTGCATTTCGGCGATTTCTTCGCAGACACTTTCGGTGAGATTTTTACCTGGGACTCAAGGGTTTGGAGAACGCTGTATCCGCTGCTGTTCAAACCGGGATTTCTGAGCGCAGAGTTCATCGCTGGCAGGCGTGCGCGCTACATGCCGCCCTTTCGTGTGTACATTGTCATTTCATTTCTCATGTTTCTAGTTATGTCGTTCAGCGCTGGAGACCGGCTATTTGTGGGCGATCTGGATGCGGCGAGTGAGACTTCGTCTGTGAGCATCGGCCTGGACCCCAATTCAGTGTCCGAAGAGCGGACTTACCGTTTGGGCTCAAATACTGAAAGCACTGACCGCGACGTGCAGGTCAGGGATCCTACCGGGGGTGATCCAGGTGAGGAGTTGGATGCTGATGAAGATGACGCACTGGATCTGGGAATATCTCTCGCCGACGATGCACCGGCCTGGAAGCGCAGTCTCGCAGAGCGTTTGAAGACCAATGTGCGCCGGGTAAGCGATGATTCCAGTAGTTACATGGAGCAGCTGCTCAACTACTTACCGCAGACAATGTTCCTGATGTTGCCGCTGTTCGCATTACTGCTGAAGCTGGTTTATCTGCTGAAGCCATTTCATTACCTGCAGCATTTGGTCTTTGCACTGCACTACCACAGTTTTGCTTACCTTCTCTACATGGCGTCGGTCGTCATTGAGAAAGTTGGGCTGGTCTTCGATGCTCTGTATATTTTGCCGCTCGGCAGTTACCTGCTGATCGCGTTGCGCCGCACCTACGGGAGCACCTGGGGCGGCGCCACGATCAAGGCAATGGCCCTGTGCTTCATTTATGGCCTCGCACTTGTTACGGGCCTCTCCGCTGCAGCGATTACCGTGCTTGTTACGATGTAGCGCTGCCGCTACTGCGTTCAGCCATCGTGAGTGGCAATAGTGAAAAGCAATAGTGAAAAGCAATAGTGAGTCGCAATCATACATAAACATCATGCATACCCTTCGTACTCAACGCTTACGTTCGACATGGCGATTCAGGATCCGCGTGCGCTCTCGCATCACTATGGGATCAGTTTTTAGCGCCCAGAGTTGATCCCGGGCGTAGGCGTAGCTGCTCTTGAGATCGATTATGGGCGCCGGGTAGCTGTTTTCATCCAGTCGATACAAGGCTCGCTCCATGGGACTTAAATCCCAGGGTCGGTGAATCAGAGGCGCCGGCACTTCTGCAAGTTCGGGACACCACTGGCGGATAAATCCGCCGTCGCTATCGTGCTCCTCGGATTGCTTGACCGGGTTATAAATCCGGATGGTGTTGATACCCGTCACGCCCGCCTGCATATGGAATTGCGCGTAATGAATGCCGGGTTCGAAGTCCAGAAACAGTGATGCGAGGTGCGCGACCCCTGCGCGCCAGTCCTGCCATAGCAGATGCGTCAGAAAACTGACCAGCATCGCCCGGGAACGAAAGTTGATATAGCCGGTGGCCCGCAAGCAACGCATGCTCGCATCAATCAGCGGAAAGCCCGTACGACCATCTGCCCAGGCCGCAACCCGTTCGGTATTCACCGGGCGGGGATGAGCAAGATAACCCCGATTGATGTCCTCGTGCTGCATCCTGCATTCCATTTCAAATTTCTGGATAAAGTGACAATGCCAGTGTAGGCGTGACTCAAAGGCCTGCAGCGCCCGCTGTGGACCGCCCCGGTCCCGGGCTGCGACAAGCGCCTGATAAACCTGCCGGATGCTTAAATTGCCCCAGGCAAGATGGGGTGACAAGCGGGAGCAGCTGCGTCTGCTGGCGGCAGGTTTAGAGATGTCCAGCGCATAGCGCATGGCGCGCTGACTGAGAAAACTGTCGAGTACCTCCCTGGCTCGTGCTTCGCCTCCCGCTTGAAAATGCGAATCGGGCAGCCAATGCGTGGGTGGGTCTCTTCTTTCAAAGGCCTGCAGTAGATCCGCAGCAGCAGTGTGGGGTCGGGCCAAAGACAGCTGTGGATTGGCGAGCGGGCGCGTCATAAAGCGGCCCCAATCCCGGTTCCAGCCTTGGCGGTCCCGACGCCCGCGCGTTACGCCGTTGCTCGGGAATTCCAGCCAGGGAGTCTGCGCCGCAGCGAGCGATGTTTGCAGTGCCTTGTCGCGATCGAAGCTTACAGCCAGACCCGTTTCCTCATGCGAATACACGCTGTGTACCGCTCCGGCGCGCAGCAGGGTATCGAAGAGCTTGCGCGGGTCGGCTTCGTAAATATGGAGATACAAGCCGCAGGGGCGAAGTTCTGACCGAAGTTCGAGCAGTGACTCCCAGACAAAGCGCCAATGTCTGGCGCTGTAATGACTGTCTTGCAGCAGTTCGGGCTCGAAGCAGTACATCAACAGCAGCGCCTGACCGCTATTTACGGCTGCCTCAAGCGGCGCGTGATCGTGTAGTCGCAGATCGCGCTTAAACCAGACGACGGCGCAGTCCCTGGTCATGGAGTGCTGGCGTTCACGCTCGGGATGTTGGCCCTCAGGTTCGTTGGCTCCATTGAGTCCGCGGAGCTCTCTGGGCTGATGGCGAGCGCCTGCGTTTCCTCTTGGGCGAAGGGGTTGCAAACAGTCGACGCGTCAGCGGCATCGATCAGCGTCAAGCGACCTTGCCGAAGCGCGCGCAGCGCAATGCGATAGGTGTCTCGATCGAAAACCAAGTCGGCGGTGCGCCTTGCAGCCTGGCGAGCGCGATCTCGGCGCTGGAAACTGCCGAGGTAGGACCAGTGATTCAACAGATGGTACTGGCGCTTCGGTTGCTGCGCATGCAGTAGATCCGCGCAGATCTCTTCCAACAGGATTGGACCAGAAAAAGGCCAGGCGGCGATGCGTTGTCTCTCGAGAGCGATCAGAAGCCGTTCGTTATGGGTATTCGCAGTTTCCTTGCCGGCGCAGGCACCCTGGCAGCGACCAATCTGATACTGAAAGCAGGGCCCGCGTCCGCGTTCGGCGCCGAGCATGCGCAGGCAGAGCCCCTGTTCTCGCGCGAGCGTACGCAGATTGCTGTCGATATGGTGCCGGGAGCGAAACAGCCCGAACACCGATTCGATACGTTCGCCGGCAGGGCAGAAGTTGCTGGGTACAATCTGCAGGAAACCCTCGATGTTCCCTGTCAGACGCTGCGTCCATAGCGTGCGGCTGCGCCGTTGCCGGCGGTTGTAGAGCGGATTCTCGGCTTTGATCGCGGCGTTCTCAATCAACTGCGCGCCGCTGTCCCCGGAGGTCAGTTCACAGTCGACCCGGTGCACCGCAGTCATCATTCGCTGCTGGCGTCCCGGGTCTTTTGCATCAGCAAAGTGGCTGTTCAGACGAGTGCCGATGTCGATACTCTTGCCGATGTAGAGCAACACGTCATTGTCGCTGTAAAATCGATAGACACCGGGGCAGCGCGGCGCGCTGTCGAGCGTGACGCCGTTACAACTGAAGATGGTGGACTGTCGATCGATCTGCATAAGCTCCAGGTCCTCTCGCAGCGTATTTTGCGGCAAGCCTTGCACCGAGCACAGACGCGTCCACGTTTTGTCAGCATGGTCGCAAATCCCCAACGGTTTTGCCGACTGTTTTTGGCCATCTCCGCGGCGTTTCGATGCACACTGTAGCGCCACACGACTGGCTCGAGATGATCAGGAGTAACCCTTGCAATGAAAATCACGCTTCGCGCGCTGCGGCGCCAATATGTCGACAAGCTGGTTATTGAATCCGTCGATCTCAGCCTGTACATCGCACATGCGATCTATGACGGGCAGCGGCACTTGATCGTAGAGCGGGATGGGAAGCCACTGAAAACCAAAAATCTGCTGGAGATGAAGTCGGCCTTGTCAGCTGTTGATGCGGGAGTCGTTGTGATGCAACAACGCAGTGCCTATGACGAGATGGTCGGACACTCGTTTGATCCCGCAGAGAACCAGATGGAGATACCCTTAGCGCCCGGCTTTGAGACGCTGCCTCCCTGGCAGCACTAGTGGCTGGTGTATGCAGCATCCGCTGTGATTAGCCCTGGGGATGCTGTCGCAGGGTCAGGGTATTGCCACGCTGCGAAAATTCGATGTGCTTTAAAAAGCTCATGCCGAGCAGAACTTCGTTCATTTGCAGACCCGGTGAAATAGCAGCCTCAACCTGATTGAGTCGAATATCACCAATACGTACCTCCGCGAGGCGGGTTTGATAACTGCGCGCCGTGCCGTTTGCTGTGCTGGTTAACATCGGCCGGCCCTGAGCCAGCGACAATCGTTGTGCGACCGCGGCCGGTATCGCGACGCCGGTAGCGCCTGTATCAAGCAGGAACACGACCCCCCGGCCATTGATTGTCCCGGGGGTAACATAGTGCCCCATCTTGTTGCGCCGAAGCGCAAGTTCGCGGATACCCTCCGCAGTAACTTCTCCCGTCACATCCCGGTTTGGATTGCGCTGACGGTCCAGTACATCGCCAAAATACAGCGTCAGCAGGGCCATAAGAGCGACCCAGGCCAGCACATGCATGATTTTGCCCATACCTCTGTGCTCCCTCCTGGGTTTATGCAAACCGAATCGCCTGCGACGGTGAAATAATCTCGATTGAGGTGATCATCTCAGTCAACTATGGGGCCAGTTGCGCGCAGATCAATACCGGCTGGTATGATCAAGCTTTGGACGATTGCGGCGACTGCGCAGACAGGCGATGCCTGACTGGATGGCATTGACCTCCGCGATAGATGCGTGTCTTGAGAAATTATAATGAGAATAGAAGCTTGGCAATCCTTAAAATCGAATACGCGTTTTATCGCGGTGCTCGATGTCGCGCACGCCGTTGAGCAGGCGGAGCTGGAGCGCTATCTGCGACGCATGCTGGACGAACACTCTATAGACGCAGAAATGCACGCGTGTGTTTTGCCAATTGCCAGCGATCCTGAGAACCCACCTGTTCACAAGCTTTTACCTCTGCTGGATTTGCCCGGCGATACGCTCGTGTTGCCGTTGCGGGTGGTGTGGAAAACCTCGCTCCAGGAGAAAAGCACCCGGCCGCGGCCGCGGGACCTGCTGTTTGGCAACCCTCGACGACCCGGCCCCTGGCGAGCACGCCGCATTCTGCGACAGCAGCCAGAGCGCGCCATCCCCGTCGCGGGAGCGACCGCCACCCTCGATAATTTGCGCGAGCGCCTGGTACAGCAGCAGGGTGAAGGGCGCAGTGACGAAGTACTGGCTTTGTTTGTTGCAGGGCAGGCTGGACTGGCGCTGGATGTCGCCGAGCGTCGACTTCAGGGCAGTCGCTACAAGGTGCCGCGCAGGGTGGCGCGCAATCTACTGGCAAGCAGTAAATTCAGGCAGGCCTTGGAGGAGGTGTCGAGCCAAACGGGTCGCAGCGTGGACGATTTGCTGCAGGAATCTGAATCAGTTATGACCGAGCTCATATCGCGACCGCAGCCATTTTGGCTGGATGTCATGGCGCAGCTAAACCATTGGGTTATGCGTCTTGGCTATGACGCCGATGTCGTTATCGACCGCGAGGGCCTGGAGCGTGTGCGGCAAACCTCCCGAGAGTATCCGACTGCGCTGCTCTGGACGCACAAAACCCATGTCGACGGTTTTGCCGTTAACTCCATGTGCTTTGACAACGATTTCCCTGCACCGCACATCCTCGGGGGCGTGAACATGGCCTTTGCGGGCCTGGGATTTATTGCGCGGCGTGCGGGCGGTATTTTTATCCGGCGCAGTTTTCAGGATGACCCGCTTTATAAAACTATATTGCGTCAGTACATCGGTTACCTGATGGAAAAGCGTTTTCCCCTGTCCTGGTCCTTCGAGGGAACGCGTTCGCGTGTCGGTAAGTTGATGCCGCCGCGTTACGGCTTGCTCAAGTATGTACTGGATTCTGCACACGCCACCGGGACCGAAAACCTGCACATCATTCCCATTTCAATTAGCTACGACCTGATTGGCGATGTGAAGGACTACACGGTGCTGGAAGCCGGCGCGATCAAAAAACCCGAAAGTCTGCGCTGGTTCATCGGTTACCTGCGCGGTTTGCGTCAACCCATGGGTAAGATCTACTTTAATTTTGGAGAGCCGGTGGTGCTCGAAAAAGTACCGTCACCGGAAGACCCACGCGACTTACGGCGCGTTGCCTTTGCCGTAGGTGTGGCGGTGAATCGAGTGAGCCCTATCACCCTGCCTTCGCTGATATGTATGGTGCTGTTGGGGTCTGCGCCGCGCGCGCTGACCGCCGATGAACTCAGTGGAGAGGTCGCTACACTGGTTGAGTGGGCGCGAAAGAGAGGCATCGCGCTCACGCAAAATCTGTTTGAGCAGGACCAGGCGCAAATCGATAGTCTGATCGAGAAAATGATTGCCAGCAATTTGCTCACGCGCTACGACGACGGACCTGAGCGCGTATATACGATCGCGGCCGAGCGGCACAGTGTTGCCAGTTACTATCGCAACACCGTCATTCACTATTTTCTGAACAAGGCGATTGCGGAGCTGTCGCTTGCGCGCATGAACCAGCTCGAACTCGTGGGTAGCGACGCGTTTTGGGAGGAAGCAGAGCGTCTTCGGGACTATTTCAAGTTTGAATTCTTTTATGCGCCGCGGGAAGAGTTTCGCCGCGCCATGGATGAGGAGTTATCCCGTTATCAACCACAATGGGAGGCGGCAATCGGAGAGCCGGGTGCGGCTCAGTCATTGTTCAGTCGGCTGCATCCTCGCGTAGCGCACGGCACTTTGCTACCGTTTATAGAGGCGTACCGTGTGGTTGCCGATGTCATCGCAAGACAACCTCTGGGCGATGTGCCGGACGAAAAAGATATCGTGCAAAAGTGTCTCGCCTATGGGCGGCAGGCCTATCTGCAGCGACGAATCAGCTCTGAGGCATCGATCGGCAAACTGTTTTTCAGCAATGGGTATCGCTTGATGGAAAACCTCGAGCTACTGACGAGCGACAGTGAAGGTCACGGAGAGGGTGATGACCTGGCCGAGCGACGGCTGCAGATGGCGCAAACCTTTCGGGAACTCCAGCGGCGTCTGGAGCGAGTGCGGGCCGCGGCGCTACCTTGATACCAGCTGCCGGCCTCTAGCGCCACCGACCCCGAGAGACACCAGGCTGACCGCCCAGACAATAACAAGGCTTTGAAATATGCATCAGCTCAGTCCGCAGGACGCACAGTTTCTCTATTCGGAGACCGAGCACAATCTCACGCATGTGACCAGTGTATCGGTCTACGATCCGACCACGGTACCCGGCGGGAAGACGGTTCGCTACAAGGATATTATCGCGCATATTCAGGAGCGTCTGGAGTGCAATCCCCTGTTTTTCAGGCGTTTACTGCGGCTGCCGCTGGAGATCGACTACCCCTACTGGATTGAAGACGAGTACTTTGATCTCGAGTATCACATGCAGCATGGACGGCTTCCGGAGCCCGGGGATTGGCGCCAATTCTGCATCCACATGGCGCGTTATCACAGTCGTCCCCTGGATATGAACCGCCCCCCCTGGGAAATTTTTGTAGTGGAAGGCCTGGACAATGTAGAAGGTCTCCCGGAGGGCTGCTACGCCATTGCGACAAAGATCCATCACGCGGCTGTCGATGGTGCGGCGTTAATGAAGTTCTTTGCCAGCATGGCGGATGGAGATAACAAGGGTACACCCCTGATTCCCCTGGAACGGGCGAGCATGGCGTCCGGGAATATTCCCGCCATGCGCGACATCGTATCGCGTGCGCTGCGCAATAATTTGCGCTCGCCTCTCAACATCGCTCGCACGGTGCTGCGCGCAGCTCCAGGCCTGGTGCAGGCTGCGCAGGAGTCAGTTGCGAAGCGCGAGGAAGACAAGCATCGGGTACCGCCCACGCGCTTCAACGTCGATCTATCGCCGCACAAGATGTTCGATGCGCGGGAGGCGCCGCTGGACGATCTGAAGAGTATTCGTCGCCTGCATGCCGGGGTAACGATCAATGACGTGGTGCTGGCTGTGTGCTCCGGTGCTTTGCGTCGTTACCTCAGACAGCATGGCGAACTGCCCGAGGAATCCCTGGTTGCCTGGGTGCCCATTAATGCGCGCCCCAGCGGTTCGGACGGGGGCGATATGCCCGGCAACAATATCAGTGCGATGACCACGCCGATTTTCACCAACGAAGTCGACCCGCTGCGCCGTCTCAGGCGCATCCACCAGTCAACCAGAGCCAGTAAGGAAGCGCGCTCTGGAGTCTCCGCACGTTTAATGACCGACATTACGCGTCATGTACCGGCGGCCACGCAGGTGCTGGCCTCGCGCCTGCTGCTGAGCAGCGGCACGGCGGCTAAAATGTGTAATCTTTTTATCTCCAACGTGCCGGGGCCACAGACCCCCATGTATATGAACGGCGCGCGCATGGTACGCACCGTGGGGCTGGCACCGCTGGCCGACGGCATGGGCCTGTTTATCGGCACGCCAAGCTACGACGGCAAAATCAGTTTCTCTGTTATTTCCACCCGCGAGATACTGCCTGATATCGAGTTTTTTATGACATGCCTGGATGAGTCTCTAGCGGAACTGCTTGCGCTGGCAACGGCACTTGATTCGAGCGTGGACAGCACTACAGTTACAGGCAAGAGCAAACCTAAAACGAAATCTAAGGCTAAGGCTAAGGCAAAGGCTAAGGCAAAGGCCAAGACCAAGACCAAGACCAAGACCAAGACTAAGCCCCGAACAAGGGCGACAACAAAAACGGCGGCGGAAGCAGGCCCAAGAAACGCCGCAAGAACGGCCTCGAGAACATTGCCCCGCACTTCTACGGCAAACCGTGGACGCCCAGCTTCCTAGGAGATGATGATGTCCTTTGTACGGGTAGTACTTGTTCTGTTAACGCTATTGCCAGCTATCGCTGGCGCGGCAAATCTGCGCCTGACCATAGCCTCGCAGCCACCGAGTACCGGATCTATCAGCACGCGTAGCGTGGGGAATCTGTCGCTGAACGTCGCATCGGGCAAGCGCGTGAGCTTTGCGAGGCAGTCCGGACGTGACTATCGACTGCAAGCCAGCGGTGGATTTGCCTGGACGCAGGTGCAGGAGGTTCCGCAGCAGATGGACGGTGTCGCTATGACGGCGGAGCTTCGCGACGATGGTAGCGTTGACGTGAGTGTGGAGGTGTCGCGCAAAGACGGTGCGCGTCGGCAGAATTATAGTTCCAGCATTACCGCACAGCCCGGCGAGTGGATTCAGCTATATGGCCCCGCTGAGTCTTCGTCGCCTGATACTCAGGTGTATGGCACACAGCGCGTGTCCGAGGATAGTCTGTGGCTGCTGGTGGAATCTCTGAGTCGGTGAGCGCAGCTATTTCATTGCCCAGCATCGAGTCGCTTCGCTGAGCTCTCCAGCTGCTGGCATACCTGTTCGAGGCGTTCGATAAGTTCGTCAGGAGAGGATGACGCATGACTGGGCCTGGCCATGCCGCGCCATATGGGGTCTATCAGCGCGTCGACATAGTCATCCATACCCTCGGTACCGAGGGCACTTACGTGCGTGCGCAGCCCGTATTCCAGCGTGCCAAAAAACAAGTCTCTTACCGGTCGAATCGACAGGTCGCTGCGCAATTCATCACGCTCCATTCCCTCGCGCAGCATACGGTCGAGATGTTGCACGTAGTGACGGTTGAGCGCGCGTAATGGCGACTCTGCGTTCTGCCCCAGGTACTCGAAATCGACGCCCACATAAACCTGTAGTAGGCGCATCATCAGCGCATTGTCCCTAGCCAGAGCCCGTGTATGGTGCTTGGCGAGTTCACGGATACGCGTGTGCGTGTCCATAATCGTATCGAGGATATCGGCTGCCCGGGGGTTGAGGACCTCGTTGTAGAAGCGGTCGAGAATTCCCAGCATCAGTTCGTTTTTACTACCGAAATAGTGGAAGACAGTGCCTTCGGAGACGCCCGCCGCCGCGGCGATCTTACGCGTTGAAGTGGCGTGAAATCCCGCGGAAGCAAACAGCTTGGTCGCGGCGTCGAGGATCACGCGTTCGCGTTCTTCAAGCCGAGCTCTGGTTCTGCTGCGTGCGTTTTCGGTCATGTCGTTTACACCAGATTGATCTGCGAACCATAGCGGTTGAGTTGCGCTTGGACAATGCCATATTGAGCGGTACTTGATAATTATTGAGTATTGCATAATATCTTGCACTCAACCTCGGCCCTGGAATAGCCCATGAGCGCGTCTAATGAGCGGCCCTTAATCAACAAAGCGCCGTCGATTCGTATTGGCGGTGCCTCGGGCTTCTGGGGTGACGCAGGGCTGGCGACTGCACAACTATTGGGCGATGGCACTCTTGACTATCTGGTGTATGACTACCTGGCAGAGGTGACCATGTCGATTATGGCGCGCGCGCGCGCGGCGGATGCCGCCCGAGGGTATGCAACGGATTTTGTCAGCGCAGCGATCGCTCCCAATCTGCATGAGATAGCCGGCCAGGGCGTTAAGGTGATCGCGAATGCCGGCGGTGTGAATCCCGTGGCCTGCGCCGCCGCGTTGCGCGAACAGATTGCGGCGCAGGGATTGGCGCTGCGTGTTGCGGTAGTGCGCGGTGACGATCTACTGCACCGTAGCGACGAATTCATGAGCTGCGGGGAAATGTACAGTGGTGAGGACTTCCCCGATCCAGCGGCGCTCGCCAGTATCAATGCCTACCTTGGAGCGTTTCCTATAGCCTGCGCTCTCGATGCAGGCGCTGACATTGTGGTGACCGGGCGCTGCGTCGATAGCGCGGTGACCCTAGGTGCCTGTATTCACGCTTATGGCTGGCAGCGGCACGATCTTGATCAACTGGCCCAAGGCAGCCTCGCCGGGCATATCCTGGAGTGTGGAACACAGGCCACTGGCGGCAATTTTACCGATTGGGAAGATGTCGTCGATTCGCTTCACGAGGCGGGTTATCCGATTGCCGAGGTCAGTTCGGACGGACAATTTACCGTGCATAAACCACGGGGCAGCGGTGGGCTCGTGAGTGTCGGCACCGTGGGTGAGCAGATGCTCTATGAAATCGGGGATCCCGCTGCCTATGTCCTCCCAGATGTGATTTGTGACTTTACCGCTGTGGAACTTCGTCAGATCGATCACGATGTTGTTGCGGTCAGGGGTGCGCGAGGACGCGGCGTACCGGAGGACTACAAAGTGTGTGCTACCTGGGCTGATGGCTATCGCGCGGGACAAATCTGGTCAATGCTGGGCAGAGACGCAGCGCACAAAGCTGAGAGATTTGCCGCGGCGGTCTTTCGGCGCAGCGACACTGTGCTCGAGCAAGTTGGTCTCCCGCCGCTCACGGAGACCAGCGTGGAGATACTGGGCGTCGAGTCACATTTTGGTGCCGCTGCGAGAGCGAGCACGCGTGAAGTGGATGTAAAAATGGCGGTCAAACACGCCAGCGCTAAAGGCGTGGGTGTATTCCTGAAAGAGATGGTGGGTTTGGCCCTCACCGCGCCTCCGGGCCTGGCGGGTTTTGCCGGCGCTCGCCCAAAGCCAATGCCAGTGGTGCGTCTCTTTTCATTTTTACTCCCCAAGAATGCCGTGAGTATCGCTGTTGAGCTTGACGGTCAGTCGCTCAACTTTAACCCCATGGTAGTGACACTCGCTGTGGATTCACCCGATAGCCTCGAGAGCGCTGTGCCGAGCGCAGACAGCGCCGGGGTAGACATGCTTTCGGTGGCTCTTGAGTCCCTTGCCTTTGCGCGCAGCGGCGATAAAGGCGACAAGGCAAATATTGGTGTAATCGCGCGTCGGCGGGAGTTCTTGCCGTGGATCGCCAGGAGCCTCAGCGCAGATCGCGTTGCAAACTGCTTTGCTCATTTTCTTGCGCCGGGTCAGACGCCGGCTGTGGAGCGGTTTTACTTACCAGGCATCGCGGCACTCAATTTTCTGCTGCACCGGGCGCTCGGCGGCGGCGGGGTGGCAAGCCTCCGCACAGATCCTCAGGGCAAATCCTACGCGCAAATCCTTTTGGCCGAACCGGTTCAGATTCCCCGCGCGCTGGCAGAACAGTATGGGCTGCCACCAGACGTATCAGTTCCGAGCCTGCAATCAGTCGAGGTGAACTCTTAGCATGTCCCTTCAATTCTCCGCCTATGCATCGGCTATCAACGCTGGCAGCGAGCAGTTTGCGCGCAATCGCCGGGAGCACCTCAAGCTTATCGAAAAAATGCGCGGCCTTTTGGGCCGTGCGCAAACATTGTCAGAGGCGGCCAAACCGCGCTTCGATAAGCGCCGACAGCTGCTGCCCCGAGAACGCCTGGCTAGACTTATAGATCCGGGTTCGCCGTTTCTGGAGATCGGGAATATGGCGGGATACCTGGTGGACGATGATGACGAGGATCGCTCGGTGCCAGGGGCCACGCAAATTTGCGGTATTGCCTATGTGAGCGGTGCGCGTTGCATGATTCAGGTGGATGACTCGGGAATCAATGCGGGTGCCATGACACGTACATCCACGCGCAAAGCCTGCCGGGTTATGGATATTACTTTGCAGCAGAAACTACCATTCATTCACCTGGTCGAAAGTGCCGGCGCAAATCTGCTTGAATATGAAGTTGAAATGTGGATGGCCGGTGGCGGGATTTTTGCGCGGCTGGCCCGTCTTTCGGCAGCGGGGCTGCCGGTGGTCACCGTGCTGCACGGTGCATCTGCCGCGGGCGGTGCCTATATGCCCGGCATGAGTGACTACGTGGTCGGCGTCAAAGGGAATGGCAAGGCTTATCTTGCGGGGCCAGCGTTACTGAAAGCGGCGACCGGCGAAGTGGCCGACGATGCAGAGCTGGGCGGCGCCGCGATGCATGCCAGTGTCACCGGTCTGGTTGAGTATCTTGCCGAAGACGACGCACATGCCCTGCAGACGTGCCGTGAATTGATCGATCGACTTGACTGGAATCGTCGCTGCATGCGCCCTCTACCCCGGGATTTCGATGAGCCGGCGTTTGCCAGCGAAGAGCTGCTTGGCGTCGTTCCCGTCGATTATCGCCAGCCTTACGATGCGCGCGAGGTCGTGGCGCGATTGGTGGACGGGTCCAGTTTTATGGAGTTCAAGCCTGCGTATGGCGCCACGCTGATCTGCTTGCAAGCGGCCATCCATGGAATACCAGTGGGTATCGTATGCAACAACGGGCCCATCGATCCGGATGGCGCTACGAAGGCCGCGCAGTTTATCCAGCTCTGCGACCAATCCGATACTGCGCTGCTCTTTGTGCAGAACATTACCGGTTTTATGGTCGGCACGCAGTACGAGCATGCGGGCATGATCAAGCACGGTTCGAAGATGATTCAGGTGGTGACCAATGCGCGAGTGCCGCGACTGACGCTCATGATCGGTGCAAGCTTTGGTGCCGGTAATTACGGTATGTGCGGTCAGGGCTTCGACCCGGATTTTGCCTTTTCCTGGCCGAATATTCAGATCGGCGTCATGGGGGGCGCGCAGGCCGCGAAAACCATGTCCGAGGTCTACCGTGCTGGCGCGATGCGGAAGGGCCGTGAAGTAGATGAAGATATGCTCACCGCGCAGGAGGCGCGGGTAATAGCGCATTACGACCGACAGTCTGACGCGTTCTATACCTCGGGCCGTCTGCTCGACGACGGGATCATTGATCCACGTGACAGTCGCAAGGTCATGGCAATGGCACTGCAAACTTGCTGGGAGGCCCGCCACCGCGAGCTGCGAGGCAACGCTTTTGGTGTGGGGCGTATGTAGTAGCTACTGAGCCCGTATCCAGCGTGAACGGCGTAAGCCTTCAGCGCTCAATCTCGCTCAGGAACGTACTTCTCCAAACGATAAGGAACTACTGAATGTTACCCACGGTGCAACATCTGCTTCTGGAAACCGACGGTGATACGCTCACGATCTGGTTCAATCGGCCAGAGACGCGCAACGCCTTGTCGACGGCAATGGCCGATGAGCTTGCCGCGGTGTTCGAAGCTGTACCCCAAGAGCATTTTCGTTACCTAGTACTGCGTGGTAAGGGCGGCTCTTTCTGTTCCGGTGGCGACCTCAAGATGTTTCGTAACGTGTTTCAGGCTGGGACTTCCCGGGAGGGCATCGTTGCCTTCAATGCGGACTTTGGTCGCATGATGGCTGCGGTAAAGCAGCTGCCACAGCTGCTTATCGTCGCAATCGAGGGCACCGCTATGGCGGGCGGCCTGGGTATTGCCTGTCTCGCAGACGTGGTAATCGCCACGGAAGATGCGCAGTTTGCTCTCACCGAGATCACTCTTGGCATACCGCCAGCGCAGATCACACCCGTGGTGATCAGTCGAATTGGCGCGTCCGAAGCGCGTCGTTTGTTGCTCACGGCCCAGCGTTTTGATGGTGTGGAGGCGCACCGATTAGGTTTTGTGCATTTTGTCGAGCCGGGTGTTGAGGCGCTGAATGCTCGACTTGAGGCTGTGCTAGTCGATGCGCAGCGCGGCGCGCCGGGCGCGATTGCTCTCACCAAGCAGATTATTAACGCCAGCACTGAGCTGGATTCATCAGCGCTGGTGCAGTTTGCCGCGGAGCGGTTTGCCGACGCGATGCTCGGCGATGAGGCGCGCGAAGGCATGCAGGCGTTTATGGAAAAACGACCCACCGCATGGGCCACCTCTGATGGCGAAAACGATGGTGCGGGTACGAATGACTCGGAAGATGTTGAAAAAGAGGCAGATCGATGAGTCATACCTTTGACAGTGTGCTGGTCGCCAATCGCGGAGAGATTGCGGTGCGGGTTCTGCGCTCGGCGCGAGCTCTCGGGTATCGCACCATTGCCGTTTATTCCGAGGCCGACGCAGATGCACCGCATGTTGCGATGGCGGATGAGGCGGTTTGCATTGGAGCCCCGGCAGTGGGGGAGTCCTATCTCAATGCGCAGAAAGTACTCGATGCCGCTTTGCGTACCGGTGCACAGGCCATTCATCCCGGTTACGGTTTTCTGTCCGAAAATGGCGACTTTGCGCGAGCCTGTCTGGATGCAGGCATAGTATTTGTCGGCCCGTCAGCCGAGGCCATAGACCTTATGGGCAATAAAGCGGCTGCCAAACGGCGCATGCTTGACGCGGGAGTGCCCTGCATCCCGGGCTATCAGTCACAGGACCAGTCCGACGACGCACTGCGCAGCGCAGCGAGTGAGATCGGCGTGCCGCTCATGGTCAAGGCGGCTGCCGGAGGTGGCGGTCGCGGTATGCGTTTGGTGGAGGATCTGGACGATCTGCACACAGCGTTGGCGGACGCGCGCTCTGAGGCCGCCAATGCCTTTGGCAGTGGAGAACTCATACTGGAAAAAGCGGTATTGCGTTGCCGGCATGTAGAGGTGCAGGTTTTCGGAGACTCGCAGGGCAATGTGGTGTTTCTCGGTGAGCGTGACTGTTCTGTGCAACGCCGTCACCAAAAAGTCGTAGAAGAGGCTCCCTGCGTGGTGATGACCGCGGAGCTGCGCCGGGCTATGGGCGATGCGGCTGTTGCAGCGGCAAAGAGTATTCATTACGTAGGCGCCGGTACCGTGGAGTTCTTGCTCGATACCGAGGGCAGTTTTTACTTTCTCGAAATGAACACGCGTTTACAGGTAGAGCATCCGGTCACCGAGCTGGTGACTCATCTGGATCTGGTCGAAATGCAACTGCGCGTGGCTCAGGGCCACACCCTTGCCATTGAGCAGCCAGAGGTCGTGCTGGACGGGCACGCTATCGAAGTGCGTCTGTATGCCGAGGACACGGCCAAGGATTTTTTGCCCGCCAGCGGTGTAGTCGCCACGTGGGTGCCGCCGGAGGGCGAAGGCATCCGGGTTGACCATAGTCTGCAATCGGGGCAGGCCGTGACGCCTTTTTACGACCCGATGATCGCCAAGATCATTGCCTGGGGGGAAGATCGCGAGACCGCACGCCGACGCTTGATCCGCGCCTTGGCAAATACCGTGGTTTTGGGTGTTACAACCAACCGGCAATTTCTCCTCGATGTGCTCAACAAAGACAGCTTTATTGCTGGCGATGCGACGACAGCGTTTATACCGCAGGAATTTCCCTCAGGGCATCAATTGGCTGTGCCCACAGAACAGCACTACTGCCTTGCGGCGTGGCTGCTGTTTCTACAGGGCGATGCGGTGTCACGTGGCGCCAGAGTATGCGACGACGATGGGCTGGCTGGCTATGCCGGTTTTAGCAGGATTTCGTCTACGTACGCCTTCGACCAGGGCGAGACGCAACGCGAGGTCACCGTCGCTGCGCAAGGCGAAGCGCAGTTTGATGTCGTACTCGATGGCGCGCACTTCTGCCTGGCGCTTCTGGACATGCCGAGTGACGATACTATGCGTGTGGCTTTCGATGGGCATCAAAGCACGCTTGCTTATAGCTTTGGCGATGCTGGATGCGTGGAGATCCTGTGGCGAGGTCAGTCGGGGCTTTTTCTCAATGCGCTGGCCTTCAATGCCGCCGCGAAGCCTGGGAGTGGCTCCGGGGAGGTATACGCTCCAATGCATGGCAGCGTGCTGGCGGTCGCCGTGGCGGCGGGGCAGCGTGTTAGCGCGGGTGATGAGCTGGCAATCATCGAGGCGATGAAGATGGAGCATCGTCTGCATGCCGAGGTCGATGGCACAGTTCAGGTTCTGCACGTAAGCCCGGGGCAGCAAGTCGCAGCCGGTACCCTGATTATGCAGATTGAAGTAGAGAGCGAGGCCGAAGCCTAGCGTTACCGAGCGACGCTGAGCTTGTTGTTTCCCCGGGTGATCAGCGAGCGCCAGCGTTCGAGGTCAGCGTCTTCCAGTAGCGACTCGACAAAGCTTACGGCAGCATTCAGAGTTTCTTCCGATACGATATTGTCGGCGTTGCTTTGCAGGGACAGTTGGAAGCATTCGGGCGCTTCATGCAGCCGGGTGAGCATTTTGAGGGCGTGCATGATGTCGATGGGCGCAAGCCTGCCATTCATTGAATCCAGATGATGGCCTGACGCTAACGACAACTCTTCAAACACCATGGGTTCCGGGACTTCCGGATGCGCATCCACAAAAATCGCAAGAGCGCAGGACTGCAGACAGAGCGCGTGCTCGACGCGCAGCTCCGTATCGCCTATAGCCCTGAGCATATCGCCATTCGGAGGCTGTATACCTTGCAGCCGATCGGCAAACGCGAAGCCTAATTCGCCGCTATTCGAGGCGCTGGATTCTGTGGTGCTAGCGTCTGCGGCCAGTACCAGGACTCGTAGTGTGTTCACTGTTCAGATGTTTCAATACCGTCTTGTGCGGTATTCCCCTCGAAACAAGAGACTAGATTATAGACAAATTTGACGAAATGTCCGGTCCTTTTCTGCACCAACTGTGATGTAAAGACCCATTGTTTGCAGGGGCTTTATACTTGACTAAAATAGTGGGGAATGAAAGACTCTTAACGCTGTTCGAGTCCAAGAGAATAGACACTTTATGCGCCTGACTATCATTTTATGCGTCTGACTACTAAAGGACGGTATGCCGTTACCGCCATGCTGGATCTCGCTCTCAACGAAACGCGGGGCCCGATCCGTTTGGCCGCAATTTCCGAGCGCCAGGGGATCTCTCTCTCCTATCTCGAACAACTTTTCGCGAATCTTCGCCGACAGGCACTGGTCAAGAGCGTACGCGGGCCCGGAGGCGGTTATCGTCTCAATCGCGAAGCCGAACACATCAATGTAGCGGAGGTGATCTCTGCGGTTAATGAAGATACTGACGCGACGCGCTGCGGCGGCAAGGGCGATTGTCAGGAGGGCGATACCTGTCTGACACATCATCTCTGGATGGATTTATCCGATCAGATCCGCGATTTCCTGTCCGATATCACGCTGGCCGATCTGGTTGAGCGCAGTGAAATACGCAGTATCTCTGAGCGACAGCGTAAGCGCCATCATGCGCAGAATGAGCGGCGGGAAGAGATGGATAGCGAAATTTCCCCAATAGAGGATGCGCTCGAGATTCTGGTTAGTACGGGCTGATGCCTCGTCCCATGCCTGCCAGTCAGGCGAATAATAGCAATGCCATTGACGCGGGCTCGCTCTCAGCGAGCAGCGTTACAGAAAGGGAACACGTATGTCTCAGGAAGTAATCGATAGCCGTATCAGCAATGAATACGCTGCTGGTTTTGTTACAGATATCGAATCAGACACGCTGGCGCCGGGCCTCGATGAGGACGTGATTCGCTTTATTTCCGGGAAAAAGAACGAACCGGAGTGGCTGCTTGAATGGCGCCTCGAAGCCTATCGAGAATGGCTGAAGATGGACACACCGGAGTGGGCGCATGTGCATTATCCGCGCATCGATTTCAACGCCCTGTCATATTACTCGTCGCCCAAAGATATGAAGGATGGCCCGAAAAGTCTTGACGAGGTTGATCCGGAGCTTTTGGCCACCTATGCCAAGTTGGGTATTCCCCTGCACGAGCAGGAAATGCTCGCCGGTGTGGCGGTAGACGCGGTGTTTGACTCAGTGTCGATAGGCACGACGTTTCGCGGCAAGCTCGCGGAAGCGGGTGTGATCTTCTGTTCTATATCCGAAGCCGTGCATGAGTACCCGGAGCTGATTAAAAAGTATCTGGGCAGCGTGGTGCCGCGGCGCGACAATTTCTATGCTGCACTCAATAGTGCCGTGTTCAGTGATGGCTCTTTTGTCTACATTCCCAAAGGCGTGCGTTGCCCAATGGAATTGTCCACCTATTTTCGTATCAACGAAGCCAAAACCGGCCAGTTTGAGCGAACCTTGATTATTGCCGACGAGGGTAGCCACGTCAGTTATCTCGAGGGCTGCACCGCGCCGATGCGCGATGAGAACCAGCTGCATGCGGCGGTCGTGGAACTGATCGTTCTGGATGACGCCGAGATCAAGTACTCAACGGTACAGAACTGGTACCCGGGCGATGCCGAGGGTAGGGGTGGCATTTACAACTTTGTTACCAAGCGTGCGGTAGCGCATACCAATGCCAAGGTCTCATGGACACAGGTTGAGACGGGCTCGGCGG
Source organism: Congregibacter sp. (assembly GCA_045105635.1). Taxonomy (GTDB): domain Bacteria; phylum Pseudomonadota; class Gammaproteobacteria; order Pseudomonadales; family Halieaceae; genus Congregibacter. The sequence goes on along the minus strand of JBGCDU010000001.1, from coordinate 219,379 downwards.
TCACCTGGAAGTATCCCAGCTGCATCCTGCGCGGCGACAACAGCATCGGTGAATTCTACTCCGTCGCCCTGACTAACAATATGCAGCAGGCAGATACGGGCACAAAGATGATCCATCTTGGCAAAAACACCAAGTCTACGATCATTTCCAAGGGCATTTCTGCGGGCAAGAGTTCCAATGCCTATCGGGGTCTGGTGCGTATGAGTCCTCGCGCAGATGGCGCGCGAAACTACACGCAGTGTGATTCCCTGCTCATCGGGGATCGCTGCGCAGCACACACCTTTCCTTACATTGAGAGCCGCAACCCCGGTGCGGTTGTGGAACACGAAGCCACCACATCCAAGGTCAGCGATGACCAGCTGTATCTTTGCCAGCAGCGCGGACTCGACGCCGAAAAAGCCGTGTCCATGATCGTGAACGGCTTTTGCAAGGAAGTATTTCGTGAGCTGCCTATGGAGTTTGCGGTTGAAGCGGGCAAGCTTCTTGAGGTCAGTCTCGAAGGGTCCGTGGGTTAACAGGGCTGTAGCTGAACGACGATAGTTGAGACCTATAGTTGAGACCTATAGTTGAGACCCATAGTTGAACGATCGATAGCTGAGAGATCAGTGGTTGAGCATTCAGCACTTTTTTTGTTGTATTCGTCGCGATCGGCCGATCGCGCTGTTGGAGTTAGGGTTACATGTTGAAGATCGAAAACCTGCATGCGCGGGTAGAAGGCAAGGATATTCTCCGCGGTTTGAGTTTGGAGGTGAGTGCGGGCGAGATACACGCGATTATGGGCCCGAATGGTTCTGGTAAAAGTACCCTCGGGCACGTGCTTGCGGGTCGCCCGGGCTATGAAGCCACCGAGGGGTCAGTCAGCTTTAACGGGGAGAACCTGCTCGATATGGACACCGAAGAGCGCGCCCGGGCAGGCTTGTTCCTCGCGTTTCAGTACCCGGTGGAGATTCCCGGCGTTAGCAATATGGAGTTCCTCAAGGCATCCGTCGATGCGGTGCGGGAGCAGCGTGAGATGGAGGCACTGGATACGGTGAGCTTCATGAAGCTTGCCCGCGAGGCCTGCAAGACCGCAGACCTTCCGGTGGATTTTCTCAAGCGGGGTGTGAACGAGGGCTTTTCCGGCGGCGAGAAAAAGCGCAACGAACTCATTCAGATGATGTTGCTGGAGCCGCGTCTGTGTCTGCTGGACGAGACCGACAGTGGTTTGGATATCGATGCCCTGCAGGTGGTGGCAACCGCGGTGAATGCCATGCGCAACGAAGAGCGCGGATTTATCCTGGTCACGCATTACCAGCGTCTGCTCAATTTTATTCAGCCCGACTATGTGCATGTGCTGGCAGACGGGCAAATTGTGCGCTCGGGTGACAAAAGCCTTGCTCTCGAGCTCGAAGAACGCGGTTATGCCTGGTTGGAGGATGAGGTCGCCTGATGTCCAGTTTTATGCAGGAACCCCTCGCCCAGGCGGCGCGCCGAGCGCCGCACTGGTTGCAATCACTCCAAGCTCGCGGTTTGTCTCTTTGGGAGGCATCGTCGCTGCCGACCCGGCGCACGGAGAATTGGAAGTACACGAGCCTTGCCGGTCTGCGCCAGGATTATCAGCTGGCAGAGCCCGGTATCGAACCATTGGAGGCTTTGCCCGATGCGCTCGCCGTTGATTTTGCGGGGCCGCGCCTGGTATTCGTAGACGGCGTTTACCAGGCTGCGCTCTCCCATATGTCTCTACCGGAAGGTATGCAGCTCTGTCGTTTTGATGAGGCTAGTGATACGCAGTCTGAGCAAATTGCTGAACACCTGAACTCGAGTCTGGACGTTGAAGATCACGTGTTCGCCACCTTGAACACAGCGACCCTGCGCGACGGCGTTTTTCTGAGCATTGCCAGAAATGCGAACTGCGCCGATCCCGTGCATATTCTCTGGCTGGTGAGAGCCGCGGATGCGCCCACGGCCATTAATCAGCGACTGCTTGTACTTGCGGGAGAAGGATCAAAGTCCTGCGTTATTGAGCAGTTTGCTTCCCTTGAATCTGCGCGGCCGAGTTTTTGCAACGGCGTTAGCGAACTCCTGCTGGCACCCAATGCGCAGCTGTCGCATTACCGTTTACAGGAAGAGAGCGGCGATGCGGTTCACATTGGCGCCGTGCATGCGCGTCTTGACCGGGATTCCAGATTGGCCAGCTTCCATCTTGGGCTCGGCAGCGTTCTCAAGAGAGTAGATATTGTCATCAACTATGCGGGGCCTGGCGCACATGCGGATTTGAACGGTGTGTATCTGCCGCAGGGTGACGAGCACATCGACTACCACAGCACGGTAGAACATGCGGTACCTCACTGTACGACGGATGAGGTGTTTCGCGGCATCATTGCCGACCGGGCCACCGCGGTGTTCAACGGCCGCATTCATATCCATCCTAACGCGCAAAAAACGCGCGCCGAGCTGTCTAACCGCAATCTGCTGACCAGCGCCGAAGCGACGGTTAACAGCAAACCTGAGCTTGAGATTTACGCCGACGATGTGCAGTGCGCGCATGGTGCCACCGTGGCGCAACTCGATGCGCTGGCCCTGCACTATTTGCGCACCCGCGGTGTGTCCGCCGACGAAGCAAAGGTGTTGCTGAGCTTCGGTTTCATCAACGAACTGATTGAGGAATTGGAGCTTGACGCCCTGCGGGACTATTTGCGCCCGATGCTCGCATCGCGTTTTGCCCGAGATCCAGAACTCGCGAGGCATTTGCTGTGAATACTTTGCAGGCGATCGACACGTCGAGCTTTGACGTGGCTGCTGTGCGCGCCGATTTTCCGATCCTCAATCAGACAATCCATGGCCAGCCGCTGGTATATCTCGATAATGCGGCGACCACGCAAAAACCCAATGCAGTGATTGATGCGATCTCGGATTATTATCGAAATGACAATGCGAACGTGCATCGCGGGGTACATACCCTTTCCGATCGGGCAACGCGGCGTTTTGAGGATGCGCGGGAGAGTGTGTCCACATTCCTGAACAGCCCGGACAGCTGTCAGGTGCTATGGACGCGAGGCACTACCGAGGCCATCAACCTGGTGGCCCACAGTTGGGGCCTGCCCAAGCTGCGTGAGGGTGATCGCATCCTCGTGTCCTGGCTTGAGCATCACTCGGACATAGTACCCTGGCAGCTCGCTGCCGAGCGCTGCGGCGCCGAGGTGGTGCCCATCCCAGTAACCGCAGATGCGGAAATCGATCTGGACGCGCTGGACGGTCTGCTGGACGAGCGAGTCAAACTCGTCGCGGTCAACCACGTCTCCAACGCTTTGGGTACCATCAACCCGGTGCAGGAAATCGCCCGCCGCGCGCACGCGGTCGGCGCTGTTGTGCTTGTGGATGGCGCGCAGGCGGTCGGCCACTGGGATGTGGACGTTCAGGCCCTGGGCTGCGATTTCTACTGTTTCTCCGGGCACAAGCTGTTTGGGCCCACAGGGGTCGGCGTACTGTGGGGTCGCCGCGAGTTGCTTGAGGCGATGCCGCCGTTTCTTGGCGGTGGAGAGATGATCGATACCGTGACGTTTGCGGGCACGACGTTTAACGGCTTACCCTTTAAGTTTGAAGCTGGCACCCCCAATATAGCGGGAGCGGTAGGTCTGGCGGCGGCGATTGATTATCTCGGTAGAATCGACCGACTCGCCGCGGCGCGACATGAAGACAGCTTGCTGGACGCGACGATAGCGGCTGCCAGCGAAATAAGCGGCTTGCGCCGGGTCGGTGCGCCCAAGCACAGCGCGGGCATATTCAGTTTTGTACTCGACGGCTGCCATCCCTCGGATGTGGGTATGCTGCTGGACGAGCAGGGCATAGCCGTGCGTACCGGGCACCACTGCGCGCAGCCACTGATGGCGCGCTTTGATGTGCCGGGAACGGTGCGAGCGTCGTTTTCCATGTACAACAATATGAACGATGTAGACCGCCTGATTGAGGGTCTGCGTCGGGCGCAAGCGCTGTTTACGCCGCGCTGATACGCAGAAACCGACTATTTATAGACCGGCTATTTTTAAACCGATTATGTAACAACGATAACTGACAAGGTTAAAAAGCGGCGCAAAAAAGCCGTGAAAGCAAGCAGAGTAAGGCTCGCAAGAGCCAGGAGAAAATAGCGTGACCGTAGAAACCTTTGAGCTCGATTCGCCGCTGCGAATTACTGATTCAGCAGCGGAACATTTCCGCCGCAGCCTTGCGGGAACCGGCAAGAATGCTGTGCGTATCAGTGTTCAGGAAAGCGGCTGCACCGGTTTTAAATATGTCATGGATGAAGTGGAGCAAGGCAAGGCTGATGACGCCGAGCTCAGCCTCCCAAACGGCGTGCAGGTCTTTGTCGATAGTGAAGCGCTGACCTTTTTGCGCGGCACCGAGGTCGATATGAGCCGCGAGGGCGTTAACCACGTGCTCAAATTCAAGAATCCCAACGTAGTTGCCGAATGCGGCTGCGGCGAAAGCTTTAGCGTTAACTGAGTATGTCATCTCAGGAACGCACGCTGCTCACCACGCGTCGCGAAGTGCAGGGACGCCTGGTTCCGGTCGGCGACGTGGTGCTGATACCATCAGACAGTTTTGTCACGCTTACGCAGTCGCTCGGTGGCAATTACACCATTGTCTTTAATGGCAACATGGTGCGCATTGATGGCACAGATGCTGACGCGCTCGGCCTGGAGGGGTTGACGCTCAATTTCGCCGCGCCGACTGATGGCAAGATTAACGAAGAGCACGTATGGGAAGCGCTGCACACGGTCTATGACCCGGAGATCCCCGTAGATCTCGTGAATCTTGGCTTGGTGTACAGCGTAGATGTAGATCAGGACGCGCGCAGCGTGAACGTTAGTATGACGCTCACCGCACCAGGCTGTGGCATGGGCCCCGTTCTGGTTGGCGACGTGGAGCATCGGCTGCGCATGGTCCCTTTGGTAGAAGATGTCAGTGTCGAACTTGTCTTCGATCCACCGTGGTCTCGAGAGATGATGTCGGAGGAAGCGCAGCTCGAGACGGGGATGTTTTACTAGACATGCCGGAGACCAGCCATCCCTTCGGCCATGCGGTCGGCCCCGACGATATCGTCGAAAACCTCGGCTTTTTTGATTCCTGGGAAGACCGTTATCGGTACATTATCGATTTAGGGCGTGAACTGCCTGAGCTTCCCGCTGAGCTGCGGACTGACGATCGGCTGGTGCGAGGCTGTCAGAGTCAGGTGTGGATTGATGTGGGTATGCAGGAGGAGCGCTTGCAACTGGCGGTGGATAGTGACGCCTTTATTGTAAAAGGTCTGCTCGCGGTGGTACTGGCTGCCTACAATAACAAATCGCCCGAGGACATCCTCGCCTTTGAGGTGGATACCTACTTTGACACCCTGGGCCTGATGCAGCATCTCTCGCCCAGTCGTGGCAACGGCCTGCGTGCCATGGTTGCGAGAATTCGCGAGGCTGCGGTTAACGCTGCGAGCGTGTGAGAGCCTAAGCCCAGCAGTTGGCGGTTAAGCCGCACAAAACAGTAGGCTTAAAACCAGCAAAAGGCCGCCCGGGAATTCCGGACGGCCTTGCACGTTACCTATTTAGAGCGCGTCAAGACAGCGCATTTCAGGCAGCGTTTTGCTCCAGCAGTGTGGGGCCGGTATCGGCCTCGCCTGCATTGATGGAAATCTTCCGAGGCTTCATCGCGTCAGGGATTTCACGCTCAAGTGCTACGTGCAACAGGCCATTTTCGAGGCTGGCTGATACAACCTTTACGTGCTCCGCGAGCTGGAATTTGCGCTCGAAGTTGCGAGCTGCAATGCCGCGATGCAGATAGTTGCGGTCTGCGCCGTCTTCCTGCTGGTTGCCGCTGATCATCAGCGTATTCTGCTCGCTGGTGATGTCCAATTGCGACTCGGTAAAACCTGCTACCGCCATGGTGATGCGGAACTGGTTTTCGTCCACCTGTTCAATGTTGTACGGCGGATAGCTGGGCTTGGTGTCCCGTGCTACTGAGTCAAGCAGCGATGCCATACGGTCGAAACCAATGGCTGAGTGATAAAGAGGGGATAAATCGATTGTGTTACGCATGTCATATTCTCCATAAGAAGCAATAGTTGTTATGCGGACCTCGTCGAGCGACCGCATAGTAGATGTATGGGGCCCCCAGCTTTTTTCAAGAGTGTTTTTTGGATATTTCTGTGTCTATGGACCCTATGATTACGTCGCCCGAGCGTTAGAGTACGGTTGATGGCACAATCGAGCATAGGGCTGTGGGAGCACTCTTCAGTAGCCGATTGAGCCCAGAAGCCAGATGAGGCCCTTGGTCAAGAAGGCGAACCTTACAAAAACGCGGGAGTCTACAATCACTGTGGTCCGCAAGACTGCGGTCAACGAGGCTTCAGTTTAAGAGGAGAGTTATGAAAGTTCGAACCGTAATGATCGATGGGGTACCCCACGCATTGACGTTCTCAGGCGAGCCAGTTCGCATAGCGGCGCATACCGGCGTGGCATTTACTCTCAACCAAGGCGAGGAGCTAACCGTCACCGACCCCATGGGGGAGCAGGCCGCAATTCTTGCCGCATTTATGGCACATGACACGCTGGAGTGGCTCAGTGGCTGGCAAACGATCAGTCATGCGGACCGGCTCTACCCTCGTAAAGGAGACGTCCTTTACTCCAGCCGCTCCAACCCCATGTTTACTATTGTTGAAGATACCGAGGGACGACACGATCTTCTGTTGCCGCCGTCTTCATCGGCGCGAGGCAAAGATGTGGCGGTTTCGGGCAGCAGTTCGTGTCTTGAGCTGTTAACGGAGAATCTGCAGGCCTTTGGGAGCGGTATGCATGCCATCCTCTCCACATTCAACATTTTCCTGAACGTGCGTGCGGATCCGGACACTTCAGAATTGGTGATTGGTCTGCCGCGCTCGCTTCCCGGGGATCACATTGTGTTGCGGGCTGAGCAAAATCTTGTCGTCGGTCTGGCGGCATGCTCGCCGGAGCAATCCCCGCAGAGTTCGGAGACTCCGATCGACTTTAGTGTTCGGGCTGCAAAGCCTTAGGCAGACTCATCTGGCAATTCGACTATTATTGCCCAACCACAACATCATCCGCCAAATTGTCCTGCTCCCGGCGCTTTTTCTTGGCAAAGACACCGCGCATATCCTGGGCAATGTAGTAGAGCGTTGGGACCAGAAACAAGGTTACGGCGGTGGAGAAAAAGATCCCAAAGGCTACTGAAGTCGCCATGGGTTTTACAAACTGCGCTTGCAGGGAGGTCTCTAACTGGATCGGCAGCAAGCCGATAAAGGTTGTCAGTGAGGTCAGTATAATCGCCCGAAAACGCATCGGACCCGCCTCGAGTACGGCGGATCGCCAATCGCGGCCCTCCTCAACGTAGTGATTGATATAGTCGACCATTACCAGGCTGTCGTTTACGACAACACCCACAAGGCCAATGATGCCCACAGCGGACAGAACGCTGATGTCCATTCCCAGGATGAGATGCCCAAGAAAAGCACCGGTCACTCCAAAGGGGATCACGGACATAATTAGCAGCGGCTCGAGATAGCTCTTGAGCGGGATCGCCAGTGCGGCATATATCAGCAGCATGACGATTAGACCGCCGTAGATCAGTGCGTTGGATGTGTCGCGCTGTTCCTCTACCTCGCCGGCAACGCTATAGCGAACCAGAGGGTGCCTCGCGAGAATGTCCGGCAATATGTCGCCCTCGATCATAGCCAACACCTCACTCGAGGAGATCACGGCCTTGTTAACGTCTGCCTGGACCTCTACCACCCGGGTCAGATCGATGCGGTTGATTACACTGAGTCCGGTTTGCTCGAAGGCGTGACCGACTACAGAAAACGGGACCCGGCGGCGGTCCGGGAGTGTTATCCACAGCGACTGGAGGGTCTCAAGCCGGCTGCGGTCGTCTTGTGGCAAACGCACATACACGCGCACCTCATCCCGACCGCGCTGCACTCGCTGGACCTCTGCGCCAAAGAACGCCTGGCGAACCTGGCGGGCCAGTTCCACATCACCGAGTCCCAGAGCCTCGCCCTCAGGCGTGACTTTTATGTTCAGCTCACGCCCTCCAGCGTTAAAGCTGTCGCGGATATCGCGCACACCGTCGATTCTGGCCAGCTGTAATTTGAGCTCACTGGCGGCCTGGCGCAGTTGCTCGAGATCCTGGCCCTGTAGCTGTATGTCGACCGGAGACCCCCCGGGGCCCGCCGCAGCACTCAGGGTAAAAGAGCGCACCCCCTGCAGTGGGCCAAGTTCTTCGCGCAGCCACTGACCCAAAACCGGCGAGTCTATATCCCGCTCTTCGCTTACCAGGAGCTCAAGCTGAACCTCCGCGCGCGCATCAGTTACCGAAATGGTCTGCAAGGTCACGATGACGTCTCGACCGTCCGCGTCCTGGGCCTTGAAACGCTCGTTCATTGCCCGTGCCGCCGCTTCAATACGCCGAGCATAGTCGTGTGTTTTCTGCCAGGAAGTACCCTGGGGCATCTCCAGGGTGATGTTGATGCTGTCAGAGGGTATCGATGGGAAGAAAACAACGCGGAGTATCCCGGAGGGTATCAGCGCGAGGCAGATGATCAGCCCGCCGAAGAATAGCGAAAGAGTCGTGTAGCGAAAATTCACTGCGATGGTCAGGGCCCGACGATAAGGGCCTTGGGCAAATGTGCTCAAACTGCCTGCGATGCGCTGTTGCACGCGACGTACCGGGCCGAGAGACTCGCCTTTTCTGGGGACATGAATGTGCCGCAAGTGAGCAGGGAGAATTAATTTAGTCTCAATAAGCGAAAAGATGACGCATAGGATGACTACGTAAGCTAACTGTGTGAGAACCCGCGCAAAGCCTTCGGTCAGAAAAAGCGCAGGACCGAAAGCCACAACGGTAGTCAGGGCGCCGAACACTGTCGCGGTTGCTACCCGGCGCACGCCACCAACAACGCTTTCGAGGCCTTTTCGTTCCGCCTCCAGTCGCGCATAGGCGCTCTCCGCGGTGACGATGGCGTCGTCAACCAGCAGTCCCAGCACCAGGATAAAGCCGAATACGGATATGACGTTGATAGAAACGGGTAAGCCGAACAATTCCAGAGCTGCGAGGCAACCAAGTACCGCAAAAGGCAGTCCCAGCACCACCCAAAAGGCTAGCGACAGGTCGAGGAAGAGTGCCAGCGCGATCACCACGAGTACCGCGCCCTGGGCGGCGTTGCGCAGCATAAGGTCGATACGGCCGTTGAGAACCCGGCTGGCATCCGACCATGCCTGAATGCGCACGCCCTCCGGGAGTTCCAGTTGCTTGCGCTCGACGTAGTCTTTCACGAGTGAGGTTATCTCAAGCACGTTTTGTTCGCCGACACGTTCGATCGAAAACGTGAGTGCAGGTTTACCATCCACGGTACTGAGCACGGGTTGCTCTGCAAAACCATCGCGCACCGTTGCGATATCGCCCAAGCGTATCCGGGTGCCATCGGCGCGACTGATGAGTGTGAGCTGCTCGAACTCTCGGCCGCTGTAGGCCTGGGAGACGGAGCGTAGGGTTATGACGCCTTCGTCGGTACGCAGCAGACCTCCGGGCAGGTCCCGGGAACGGGCTTGCACCGCATTGACGACATCATCGGCACTCAGGTCGTAGAGCCGTAGCTTGTCGTCAGACACTTCGATAGAAATCTCGTAATCCTGTTCGCCAAGGATGGAGATCTCGCTGATATTGCCAAGGCCTAGAATCTCCTCGCGAACCTGCTCGCTGAGCTCCTTGAGCTTACGCCCCTCGATGTCGCCAAAAAGGCTGACGCGAATTGCCCGGGTGATGGATTCGATTTCCTCGACAATGGGCTCTTCCGCGTCAACGGGGAAAGACACAATGCCATCAACGCGCACCTTGGCGAGGCTCACGGACTTGGACATGTCGCTACCGGGCTTCATGATCACCGTGATCACGCCGACGCCTTCTCTGGCCTCGCTGCGTATCTCTTTGATGCCGACGATATCGCGAACCGCTTCTTCGATGCGCAGGACGATGCCGCGCTCCACTTCTTCCGGTGAGGAGCCCGGGTAGGGCACGGTGATAGTGAACGTCTCGGTAGGGAAAGAAGGAAACACTTCTTTGTCTAAGGCCTCAATGGAAAACAGACCGGCCACGGCAACAATCAGCAGCAGCAGATTTGCGGCGACGGGATTGCTGGCCATCCAGGCAATGGGGCCGCGATTCCATTCTGGGCGAGCGATACTACTCATCGAACGGTGCCACTTGCATGCCCTCAAACATCAGCTCAAGGCGTGTCGTCACCACTTGGTCACCGTCCGATAATCCATCGACTATCAGCGCCTGACCCTCGCTGATTCGAGCAACCTCTACGTGGCGGCGCTGTAGGGCACCGTCTAACAGCAGAAACACATCATTCTCGCCGTGCAGCGCAGATTGGGGGATGACGGTGGCATCTTCCAGCTCTCCCCCAGTGATGCTCGCACGGACAAATGTGCCAAAGGGGAGCGGGTCGCCATGGCGTGCTGTATCCAGTGGCGCCTCGACCTCTACAATGACCGGAAACACCCGCGTTTGTTCATCGACTCTTGCTTCAATGCGGGCCAGCTGTGCGCGCCATTCTATTTCGCGGCTGCCCACTGTGGCCGATACGACCACGTCGCGGTCATTGGCGGTTCTGACAAAGCCGATGTCCTGCGGGGGAATTGGCAGGCGAATCTCCGCTTTGTCTGCGCCCAAAATCCTGCCCAGACGAGTGCCCGTGCTGATGAACTGTCCCGGCTCCACGAGCTGCTCATCGACTACCGCAGTGAATGGCGCAACAAGTTCAGTGTTTTCCAAATCACGTTTAGCGCGGGTGATTCTCGCTTTTGCGGAGTTGACCTGTGCGCCCGCCTCGGTTTGCCGCGCGGCCTGGCGCAGCGCCTTTGCATCCGCCAGCGCCAATTCGGCACTAGCGAGTGCCTGTTGCGCTTCTGCGAGGGCCAGTTCGTAGTCGGTGGGGTCGATACGCAAGAGCGGCTCTCCGACCCGAACGATTTTTCCTGGCTCAAATTCGGGAGACTGCCAGGTAATACGTCCGGTGAGCTGCGCGGTCAGCTCGAGCTCTCGCCAGGCTTTAACACTACCGTAGGCTATGATGGAAACCGGCACCGTAGTCTTAAGGACCGTTTTTACAAACACCGTCGGCAGAGTCCGATCGACGCTACGAGACTCCATCGGAGGTTTGGACTTGATCATAACTACAGCGATGGCCACTGCCACAAAAATGATGGCTATCGGTCGAGCGAAGCCGAGGAGGCGAGAGATCACGAGCGAGGTTCCAATGGTTGAGGTTATTTGGATCAGGTCAATTCACATTCTACGCGCTAGTTGTCCACCGTTGGACGCAAGACTGTGCGCCGAGTGCCCACATTCATGGAAATTACACGTTAGTGATAATGATGCACAGCTGTATTACGCGCGATCGGCCTAAATCGTTTAAAAAAGTTTTAGGGGCCTCTACAAGTCCAGCGACCTATCCCTCGTGACCTCCAGGCCTGAGATAGTAGACTCACGTTTCTGGATTCACTGTGTGACAAAAAAATGCGCTATCTCATCGTTGCCTGCCTGGGTCTTTTTTGTTTCGGCGCGCTATCGTCGGCGCAAGACCAGCCGCCGCTGCAGCGTGATCTGATGATTATCAGTGAGCTCTTCCCCGGGACTTACGACAATATGGAGCAGGTCTACTTTGACATCCGTCTTGACCTTCCCGCCGAGCAACGTCACCGGCGTGTTAGATCGGAAGTGCGACGCATCCCCAATAGTCGTTTTGGCGACAACGCATTCTTTGTTATGGATTATTGGTATGCCCGGGATAGTTGGCGTCCTCGCATCTATGCCTTTGACATTGATGAGGCGGCTGAGAGCATCCGCATGAAGATGTATTTCTTTGAGGGCCTTGACACTATGCCGTACCTCAATGCGCATGAAGATCTCAGCGTACTGGATGCGCTGTCCCCGTCTGACCTGGCGTATTTGCCGGCGTGTGATGTTTACTGGCGCAGTACTATTGGTGGCTATCAAGGAAGCGTCAAGCCCAAGGCCTGCGCCTACGATGTGAGAGGGGAGCAAGTCTATGCCGATGTTCAGCTGATGCTCAGCGATCGAGCTTTATGGAAGAGCGACATAATCCGTCGTTTTTCGGATGATGGAATGATGATCCCTCGAGCCGAACTACCGGACAAGCAGCTCAAAGCCCGGAACTTCACCTGTTCCATGGCGTTCAACGGCAAACGCGGTAAACAAGAGACTTTTGAGCCCCTCGCCATCAACGATCAAGGCGGCACTCATTTTGTGCCACGACCGACGGATGAGAAACCCGATCGCCAAATTGGCATTCGGCTTCGCAACGTCGATTGGGCTATGAACAACACGGCAGCCGGTTTTACTAACGATGTTTTTGTGATGTACATCGTTGAACGCGCCAGCGGGCAGGACGATTACAATATTACGTATACCTGGGGTGCGCCTGAAGAGACGAGTGTGGGTCTGAATCTGCAGTGGCTGCTGGCATCGTGCTACATCGTTCCACAGGAGCAGACGCGTCCTTATCTTACGCGGCCTCCGACAGGGCCCTGGCAGAGCCCTCCGCCTGTGGCAGCGGCGAGATAAGCTGCACACCGCAATCTCGATGTCGTTCCAGTTAGTAATTGCAGGCGATCTTTTCGGCAGCGTCGCTGCGACGCCATGCAGACTCCTCACGGAGCCTGCATGGCCGCCGCAGTCTTGGCCTTGCGCACCAGCTGAATGAACTCGGTGCGGTAGCCGTAGGGGTCGCTTCCCTTGCTTTGCTGGGCCAGCTCAATCACGTCGTCATAGGAGTAGTTGCCGGTATGTTTCCCACCCTTCAGGATTTGGGCGAACGCAGCGACCGCGGTGGCGAACTTCGCCTCACGGCCTGTGCGCTGATCGACCATGGCCAAGGCATCCGCCGCGGTCACGGGCCGCGTGATCAGCTTGGAGTTGTCCGCACCCGGTAGCTTGTAGCGGATTTTGAGGAAGGCATATTCGCTGCCGCTGGCGTCGCGCAGTTCCGCCGCTGGCGCGTAGCGACTGTCGTCGATCAAACGCGCGTCCGAGCCCACCGGTGTGAACTCGTAGACCGCGGTAACGCTGTGGCCCGCGCCGATGTCGCCCGCGTCTACCGCATCATTATTGAAATCCTCACGCTTGAGCTGTCGCGTTTCGTACCCGATCAGGCGGTACTCCGCCACGACGGCAGGATTGAACTCCACCTGTAGCTTCACGTCCCCGGCGATGGGGAACAAAGTAGACGTAGCCTCGTCCACCAGCAGTTTCTGCGCTTCACTGAGCGTGTCTATGTACGCGGCAACCCCATTGCCGTTTTGGGCCAGGGTTTGCATCAGTGCATCCTTGTAATTGCCCTGGCCGAATCCGAGCACGGACAGATAGACCTCTGATTCGCGTTTGCGCTCGACAAAGCTCCGCAGCTCGCGCTCGTTGGATATACCGACGTTAAAGTCGCCGTCAGTGGCCAGGATGACGCGGTTGATGGCACCCTCGTCGAATCTGGATTCCGCCAGTTCATAGGCCAGGCGAATTCCCTGGGCGCCAGCGGTGGAGCCGCCAGCGGAAAGGCTGCGCAGTGCATCGAGGATTTTCTGCTTCTCTTGCACCGGCGTTGGTTCCAGCACCGTGCCCGCAGCGCCCGCGTAGACCGCGATAGCCACTGTGTCGTCAGGTGCCAGGGTGGACAGCAGCAGCTCCATGGATTGCTTGACCAGCGGCAACTTGTCCGGGCTGTTCATCGAGCCTGATACATCAAGCAGGAACACCAGATTTGTGCGCGGCTTGTCACCCGATGGGATGTCAAAGCCCTTGATACCGATATGCATCAGTTTGCGACCCTCGGCCCAGGGGGCATCGCTGATCACCACGCTGGGCTGAAACGGTGCTGACCTGTCGACCGGCAGCGCATAATCATAGTCAAAGTAGTTGATCATCTCCTCGGCGCGTACCGCGCCTCCCTGGGGCAGCACGCCTTGGTTGAGCATGCGCCGCACGAAGCTGTAGGAGGCTGTGTCTACGTCAGCGGAGAAGGTCGATATTGGCTCCTCACTCACCAGTTTGACTGGATTTTGATCGAAGGCGGTAAAGTCATCCTGCCCTGTGTACTGGTCTCCTGCGGACGGGGCTGGCTCATAGGCAGTTCGGCCTCTCACCGAGCTAGACGATTGTGCAGCACTAAAGTCCAACTCTGCGGCAATCCCCGGAGGCCTCGTCAAATCCATCGACAGCCTGCTTACGTCCGGCCGCACCCGCATCAGCGCCACTGGCGCTTCGGCCTTTCTGGCAAGGTTGGCACTTGCATCCAAGCGCATGGCAACGGGCGGGGAGCCTGACAACCCATCTTCGGAGTGTAACGACGCCTCAGCATCAGATGAATCCGCTGTCACCCGATGCCCGCTCACCACTATTTGGTCGAGTGTGGTGCCCGACGTGCCTAAATCCCGCGCTACGTTGGGACCCTCGTCCGACGACGGATCCTTCAGGCTGATGCCTACAGCGACTATTGCGATCGCCGCTGTGGCGGTACCCGAATACATGAGTCTATTACTAAATGGCAGCATAACTTTGTCCCTGTCGAATAGGTTCTCGACCATGAGACGCAGCCAGCGTAGCAATCCTTGGGACTGTATTCGGTTTTTCTCCGGCGCGGGATCACAGACGCGCTCCTGTGCGCCCTCGAAAGCCTCTCGCGCCATGGCGATGGCCTTGCGGCGCGCGGCGGGGTTTGGCGGTGGGATATCGAGTCCTTGCAGGCTGTCCCGCAATGCCTTGTCCTCTTGCTCGTCTTTGTTTGTCACGAATCTTCCTCCAGCGCGAGGCGGTGCTGTTTCCTGAATTCGTGCAGACGCCAGGAAACGGTGCTTTCCTTGACCCCCAACACTGCCGCGGTCTCCGCATGGCTGAGTCCCTCTGCATGCACTAGCAGCAGCGTTTCCTTGATGCCTACAGGCAACGCGTCCAGCTGTTGCAGTAACTCCCAGAAAAAGGCCTGCTGCTCCACCGCGCCGCCGTCGGTCGACTGGTCGTCTGCCGGGGTATCAATCGTGGAGGTATGCCGCGCCTGACTGCGAGCCCAGTCCCGCGCACAGTTGACGACCAGGCGGTAGAGCCAGCTGGTGAATGCGGACTCGAAGCGAAACTGCGGCAGACTGCTTGCCAGCTTCATGCACGCCTGCTGAGTGATGTCCTGCGCGTCCGCAGGGCTCCCGCACCACTTGTAGGCGAAGCGATACATGGTGTCATAGTGGCGCTCCAGCAGCGTTTCAAAAGCCGCGGCATCACCCTTTTGTGCGGCGCGCAGCAGCGCATCCTCATCGGTCACCGACATTCCTCTTTCCCTGTAAGACGCCGCAAGGACCTAAATCCTTGGGAAAAGAATACTGTTTTTTATAGTCGTCGCTGAAACCTGGGACGATTCGACAGGGGGCAGCGCAAAATGGGCGGCCGAGGCCTTTGGAAGGCGAAAGTCAACGCTACAAAAGCACCAAGTCTCGCCGCCTGTGAATCTATGTTCAGCGCTGTTGGTCAATCCAGTCCATGACGACATCTTCGCCGCGCCGGAAACTTGCCAAATCCTGCAGAATTTCGACTTCAGGCGCGAGTGATCCAGCGGGCACTTCGTGCATCTCATTCAAGGTAAAGCAATAGGGCTCTCCTTTGCAGCCCTTTTCCCAGTCGTGGTAACCCGTGGCGTAGTTAATGTAGTAGCCGGAGTTGGGCAACTGGAAATTTGTTCCGCGCTCGGCCCAGAACTGTTCACGGTCACCCATTTGTTCTCCGATGATGACACCTCGGTCTCCTGCATAGTATCTGAGCATCGCCACCGTCACGATCGCCGCCGAAAATGTGTTTGGCCCCGTGATGATGTATATGTCCCCGTCAGCTTTTACCGCCTTTGGCGCGGCTTTCGCAAAGGCCATCGACTTTGTGTAATCCCCTCCGTCATGCAGGCGGAAATCAACAACGAGATAGTCCAGGCTGTTATCCGGATGGTCTGCCAGCATTGCTTTGTAGGCTTCCTTTATGGACTGATCGCCAGCGGCGAATCCAGGCAGCGCGCGAATATAAAGACCATTGTTTTTGAGTGCATAAGAAAGGGGTTCGGCCAGGTTCGTGAGGTACCGAGGAAGACGCAAACCGTTGGTTTCTGAAATGTGTGCCCAGCCACTAAAACCAGTCGCAGCGCCGCCCGGTACCAGTGCTTGCCATGCGCCTCGCCAACCGATGTTTTCCATGCCTCCCAAAGCCAGGCCTTTGAATTCAACACGTTCCAAATCGCCCGATTCAGATTCAAGCGTAAGCTCAATGCTGTCGGAGGAGTCTGCGTGTCCTGCGGCGGCCAACAACTCTGGGGACTCGATAATGAATGTGCTGTAAAGATCGCGCCAGGTCTCGTTTCCTCCTCGATATTTACGGAGTTGCTTGCGCAGTACCTCGATCGCTGTGTCTTCCACTGCCACGACCCGGCGTCCCAGGGTTTGGCGCTTATCGGGCGCGGCGCTCACAATGTAGACGCCGTCGCTAAAGGCGTGCAGCCGCGCGCCGATGGTATTGAATTCTGTGTATTGGGGACGGTTGCTGATATTGCTGTGACCGTTATCGGCGAGTGCAACTGCTTCAGCTATTGCCAGGTAGAACTGCGCGGCGCTCATGTTGGCGAGGTCACTATTGATGACCGCCAGTTTTTCAGTAAATGCCTCTTTTCCTGCCTCACTAAATGCACGATCGTATTGCAAAAGTGTCGAGAGATAGTCGACGTCCTGCTGACGCGCTTCGACTTCGCTGGATGGCGCCTCGTACTTGGGTGCCGATACGATCGGATTGAAAACCCAAATCATTCGCAGGTACGGCCAGTAGAATGGGGCGCCAAGAACGCTCAAAATGAGCCAGCCAAAAAAACCGTATTTAAGTATTTTTTTCATACTAAGAAATGGTCCACGGAATCGCCCGAGGCTCTCGGGAAGCTTTTCAGTTCAGGTTACGCGATGCAGTTCATATTACGCGATGCACCAGGGGAGTAAGATCGGCGATCCGGCCTTCAACTGCATCGCCGCGTTCGAGAGCCGACACGCCCGCCGGCGTGCCGGTGAAAATCAGATCGCCAGGCTGTAACACGTACAAGCTCGACAGATGGCTGATGATTTCGGGAACACTCCAGATCATGTCCTCGACGCGACCCTTCTGTTTCAGCTCACCGTTTACCTGCAGAGTAATTGCCCCGCCGGTTATCGGCCCAAAATCGGCAACCGGGTGAAGAGGCGCAAGCGGAGCGGATTGATCGAAGCCTTTTGCCGTATCCCAGGGACGGCCGCCACCCTTTGCTGCCGCCTGCAGATCCCGACGCGTGAGGTCATTGCCGACCGCATAGCCATACACGTAATCCTGGGCATGTTTCTCTGCAATGACTGCACCTGCGCGGCCGATTGCCACCACCAGTTCGACTTCGTGATGCAGGTTCGCCGTGGCTGGCGGGTAGGCAACATCGGAATGGTTGGCAACGATAGCGTCGGCCGGCTTGGAGAAGAAAAACGGTGGTTCGCGTTCGGGGTCATTGCCCATCTCTCGCGCATGTTCGGCATAGTTGCGACCGACACAGTAAATACGATGTACGGGAAAGCGCGCATCGGTGCCTACCACGGCGCACGCGGGCCGGGCGGCGGGGTTGATCACGTAAGCCATATCGGCCTCCTTTTAGGTGGGCTGCCAGCCGGAGAAGCAAAATCGTGTTCGTATTTTGCGGCGCATGACCGCGACGATGCTACACACACTGAGGATATTTTTAGCTTAAGCAAATCGGGGGAGAGCGTCCCTGTCGATCGGTGGAACTCACTCACTCGAGTACTTCATAGTTATCCTCGTCCAACCGCCCGAGGCTAAGCGATGTGGATTGATCGATGGACTGTCTTGCTGTTTCGACAGCATTTCGAATATTCGACAGCAGCGATTGGTATTCGTCAGTAGCGCTCAACCTGGCGATGATTGGATCGTTGACGAGAATCGGCGCATTGCGTAAACCCCTCTCGAACAAAACGGGCAATTGGTCGCGCGCTCGGACGATGTCGTTTTCGAGCACCGCCAGGCGAGCCTCGCTGATTATCATCGAAAGGCTGTTCCAACCGTGCTGACTGGCAGCACTGAGGTCAGCCACGCATTCCGAAAGCTGCGCTGCGGCCGCGTCCAACTTGCCGATTCGGCCCAGTGCGTCGGCCAGGGATGCACAGGCGTACACGTCGTCGTCAGCTCGGGTAACCGGGAAATCACTGCCGCGCATTGCCTTGGAAAGTAGCTCTGCGGCACGCTCGAAATTGTCTTGGTGATAGGCTGCCATGCCCATATCGAAATTGGACAGGCGCCACTCGATCTCCGGTGTGTCCGGTTGAATCTGAAGATCCGAAAGATGTGCACTAAGCAGTGCGTGGTCGAGTACCCCTGGCGCTATGATGTTGGCGCGACCCAGGAACTGCATCGTGCCGCGACCCGGTTGCGCATCCTCGTAGAGTTGACTCGCCAGTTGCCCGGCCTCGTCGTCTCTACCGAATAGAGTGAGCAGCACCACTTTGTTTGCCAACGACAGCTGGGAATTCGGTTCCGCCTCGAGCGCACGCTCAGACCAAACAAAGGCCCGGCCGAGTTCCCCGGAATTTCTAAGTACCAGGCTCAATGTGCGGAACAGTTGATCGCGGTTGCCCATCGACGCATTGGCCTTGCCTGCCAGGTTCTCCAGGAGAATCCGCGCGGCTTTGTCGCGACCACTCCAGACCAATGCTTCGGCATAATCCGCGACGGCGGTCACGAGCAGCGGCTCCAACTGGCTCGCGT
Organism: Congregibacter sp.; assembly: GCA_045105635.1. Taxonomy (GTDB): domain Bacteria; phylum Pseudomonadota; class Gammaproteobacteria; order Pseudomonadales; family Halieaceae; genus Congregibacter. The sequence continues at coordinate 200,518 of JBGCDU010000001.1, read as the reverse complement.
ACTCGAGAGCCGGTAGAGACTCATGCAGTCTGCCTTGCTGTTGTAGCGTCAGGCCCAGCCACATCCACGCCTCGTGGAGATTCGGATGCGCAGTCACCGCCCGCTGCAGGAAATCCTCGGCCAGGCCGTAGTTGCCCTGCAGATAATGCGAGAGCCCGATCAGCGCCAGTCCTTCCGGTGCCCCCGGATCGAGTTCCATCGCGCGTTTCAGATTTGTTGCGGCCCGTGCGTTGGCCTCTGCGAGCGTTTCGCTGCCGTAGAAGAATAGTAGTAGTTCAGTGGCCGCTAATTCCCTTAGTGCGGGCGCATAGTCCGGATCGGCTGCGAGTGCCTGTTGGAAGTATTGTCGAGCGCGTTTCAGGTCATGCTCAGTACGAAGATGACGGTAGTAGCGGCCCAGCAGGTAGTTGTCGTAGGTCGCACTGTCGGCCGTCTGAGCGACATCCGTCGACGCCGCGAAGACTTCGGTCCCACCCTCCAGCAACTTTTCCAGCGCTGCCGCGATTGCCGTCGCCACGTCCTCCTGAGCAGTGACAATCTGTCGATCGTCGCGGTCAAAAACTTCGCTCCACAGCTGATAGCCCGAAGGCAGCTCGGTCAGGGCGCTGGACACGCGGATGCCATCAACCGACCGCCGCAGGGTGCCGCTGACCACGACGCTCGCGTCGACGTGTTGGCCTATGGCGTTCGTATCCTGCCCCAGACGGCTCGCCATCGAACTGGATACGGGGCCGATCACGCGGATACGTCCCGATCGGCCGAGGACATGCGCGAGTTCGATTGCGAATCCCGCCGCCATTAGCTCGTCGTCGGGGTCATCAGACAGCACTGTAAACGGGAGCACGGCAACAACGGTGTCGCGCTCGGCCAGTACAGATGGCGGTTCAGTTGGCGGTGCACCTGTAAGCAGAGCCCAGGCAACAACCAGCAACGTGACAGCGAGCAGGCCGAAGGCTACCCAGCGACGCGGGAAAAAGCGGTTTTCTGACCTGAGATCCCCAGTCTTCGTCGCCGGCACCTTCGGTAGCGCGGTGTCGGTGAGCGCCGATACATCGGCAATCAGCCGGTAACCCCGTTTCGATACCGTCTCGATATAGCGCGGATCTGCCGCGTTGTCGCCAAATGCTTTTCGCAACTTGGCGATGGTCTGGTAGACCGACTGGTCGGTGACCACCTGACCGTGCCAAACCTGCTCGATGAGCTGGTCCGCGTTGAACACTTCACCGCGATGGTTCGCCAGGAACAGCAATAGATCGGTGTGCTTGGGCTCAAGGCGTGTGATTTGCCCTGCGCGGCGCAGCAAATTGCGCTGAGGTAGCAGCTCCCACTCTCCAATCCGCAGCGTTTTGGCGTCTGACGCTGCTACTGACATCTATTTAACTCATTGATATTCATAGAAAAATAATCATCAACAAATAATCAGCGAAGGATCAGCGGTTGATCAGGCAGTGACCGGCTTTATGGCGCAACACTGCAGTTGAAAACAGCCCAGACCCGCAACCAACAGAATCGCATTAAACAGAACCGCATCGACTGTCACCTCACTGAGAAGCCCTGCACATGTACGAGCTCGATCAAGAATCCCGATCCAGACTGGACGTGAACCCTGTGTCGTCTGCGCAGGCAAACATCCGTCGTTTACGCACCCTGGCGCCACTCCCGGGGACATCGCAGGTGTTGCTGCAAATGCTCAGTGATCCCGATCTGGACATGCTCCGCCTGGCCGGGATTATTGAACAGACGCCCGCCTTGGCGGCACGTATTCTTGGCGTCGCCAATTCTGCATTCTTCGCACAAGCAATGGCGGTTCGCGACATACCGGATGCCATCATACGCGTTCTCGGACTCAATCTCGTCCGTGATTTGAGCATCTCGTTCGTCCTGAGTCAGCCGTTCGACCTGGGCGGCTGTCCCCGCTTCGACGCCATGCGTTACTGGACCGCGTCGATGCAGTCGGCCGTACTCGCCCAACTGATGGTGTCTCGTTTGCCGGTGGTCGATTCGGCGACGTCTTCGCCAAGCCCTGCTGAGGCATATCTGGGGGGTCTGCTGCACAAGCTCGGCCTTTTGGCGCTGGTGCATGTAGCGCCAGATGTCATGGACGCTGTCTTTGCCTGCATCGAACGCGATCCATCCGAGTGTCTGCGCAGCAAGGAACAGGAGATGCTCGGCTTTGATCATGTAATAGCCGGTGCTGAGCTTGCGATTGTTTGGCGCTTGCCGCCGCTGTTGGCCGTTGCGATGTCCCCCCCGAGCGCTCGCCCACTGCCCCAAAGGCACCGCGCGCTGCTATCGACGCTTAAGCTTTGCTCGGATATCCGACGCTGCGTTGGCGCCGGGGCTGATCCCGTGGAGGAACCGAGCGTGCTGTACGCCTGGTCCGAACTCGGGCTGGCATCTGCGGCTATGCCGACAGTGATTGGGCAGTGGCGGGATCGATCGAAGGAAATCGACGAAATGGCGGCCGCCTTCCTGGGAGCGAAGTGATGAGTATCCGCGAAGATGACGGCGGATTGGCCGCCGCTGGCGGGCTGGCACTCGCTGATTCCCTGACTGCGCTGCGTCAACTGATCGACGCCTCGCGTTGTGATTCGGTCGCGGGCCTGATTTCCGCGGCCGTCAGTGCATTGGTGCAGCATCAGGATTTTGATGCTTGCATGGTGGTCATTGGGGGTGACGCAGGAAGCCAGCAGGGGCTACCTTCGGGCCAACGCGGTGCCGCGCGAATGCCCGGGTTTCTCGATCCGCTTGTTTCATCCGAAGTGATGCCGGTTTTGATGGGCGAAGGCTTGGTGTTTGTCGAGCCAAGACTCGATGATCGCAGTGCTGATGGTTATGGCAGTTTGCTCGGCCTTCCGGTCAGTGATGGCCATCAGGTGATCGGCGCGCTCATCGTCTGGAGCCAGGAAGCGGACGTGCTAATGCCATGGCATCAGAATCTGCTGGAGATGTTGGCAGAGGTGTTGGTGATGGTTCTGGGGCGCCTCGGTACTATCGATGACGCAGAGCAGGCCGGGGCAGTCAGGTCCGGGCTTTCGAAGCTCAAGTTCGATGTCAGTGAGCACAGTCGGATCCCGGTGGATAGTTTTGCCGGTGTCGATCACCCGGTCAGTCTTGATGATCGCCGTTCATTCGAGCATGGTCTCGAGAATCTTGTGAAAGCCCCCGTGGGCTCTCCGCGCGCTCGATACATTCTATTTGTCGATATCGACCGATTCCGGCTTGTTCGCGAGTACGGCGGTGAAATGACCGCGGAGCGGTTGATCCGTGTGGTGTCCGATCTGCTACGACGCGAAATGGTCGGCGAGAAACTGGTCGGGCAATTGGGTGCCGATACCTTCGGTGTCGTGATCGAGCGCCACTCGCTGGAGCAGGCTATCCAACTCGCCGAGTCCTTGATAGAAGTGGTCGACTCACTGCGCCTGTCGTTCTCGGGTCAGCGCTATGACGTAAGCATTAGTGTCGGTGTTGCGGAGCTTAAAAGGGATTGCGGATCCGGCATGCCGAGTCTGCGGAACGCGAGCCAGGCCTGCCAGGCGGCGCAGAAGCAAGGCGGCGGAGTCGTTCTGAGCTATCGCGACAATCTCGCCCAGCGTCGCCGCTCACGCGATGAAGGCCGCCTGCTCAACCGCCTCACGCGCGCATTGAAAGATGACGAGCTTGAACTCTATGCCCAGCCGATCGCGCCGCTCCAGGATTCGGTGAGTCCAATGGTGTCGCCGCCGGTAATGCATGAACTTCTGTTGCGCATACGCGATGAACAAGGTGCCCTTATCAGCGCCGGTGCCTTTCTTCCTTTGGCGGAGCGCTATGGCTTGTCGGTGAAACTTGACCGATGGGTGATCAAGCACGCGTTTGGACGAATCGCCGCCTCCCGGTTTGCCAATGACCCTGATCACCGTTTCGCGCTGAATCTGTCGGGGCACTCCATCGATGACCATAGCTTGCTGGAGTTCATCGTGGCGCAGTTCGAGCTATCCGGGTTAGCGCCGACAAGGATCTGCTTCGAGATCACGGAGACTGCGGCTATTTCCGATATCGGCGCGGCGAAGCTGTTCGTCGAGAAACTGAAAAAGCTGGGTTGTGAATTTGCCCTGGACGACTTCGGCAGTGGCCATTCCTCATTTCTTTATCTGCGTGACCTACCGATCGACTATCTCAAGATTGACGGCGAGCTGGTGCGAGAGATCGCCGATGACCCGGTCAGTCTGTCTTTTGTTCGCACTATAGAAGGCGTAGCTCGACTCATGGGCCGACGGACGATTGCGGAATTTGTCGAGAATGAAGCAATCCGCATTGCGATTGCGGAGATCGGCTGCAACTATGCGCAGGGCTACCTGGTGGGGTATCCGATGCCGCTGGCCGACGTGCTTGAGGACTCGAGGGAATGAGCTCTCGAAGAACACGCTCGCCCACCCGCAGTCACCCACACTTGCAAAACAAAAGTAAGGTAAAAATATGAATCTGAAACTCGCAAGCACACTTCTTGTCGCGACCGCGACTTCATTGGGACTTGTCTCCCAGGCGTATGCGCACGGATGGTCCGAATACCCCACCGCGCGGCAGCAGCTCTGTTACGAGCAAGGGGGGATCTTCAGTGGTACACCGCCGAATGCCGCCTGTGCCGCCGCCAAGGCGGTTTCGGGTAGCTATCCCTTCGTACAGCGCAATGAATTCTCCATCAACATACCTGACTACACCAACATGCAGACGGTGCAGTCGCAGGTTCCCGATGGTTCCTTGTGCTACGCCAACGATGCGCAAAAACGCGGTCTGGGCTTACCGCGGGGCGACTGGTATCGCACCGAAATGAACGCCGGCAGCTTCGAGTACGTGTTCAACGCAACCGCGCCGCATAACCCCTCGTACTGGCAGTTTTATCTGACTACGCCCGATACCGATCTGTCACAGCCACTGGCCTGGGATGACCTTGAGCTGATACAGACTTACGACGACATATTCGTTGAAAGTGGCAAGTATCGAATGAATGTCACGCTTCCCGACAATCGCTCGGGCGATGCCGTGCTCTTAGTGCGCTGGCAGCGCATTGACGCAGTGGGTGAGGGATTTTACAACTGCAGCGACATTACGTTCGTGGACGGTGAGGTAACGCCACCGGGGCCAGTCGACCCCACCGAGCCCTATCTGATTCAGGGTGCACTGTTTATTCCCGCCGACGTTAGCCTGGGCAGTGTTGAGGTGGGAGGCAGTGTGAACTTTGCGGTCTTCAACCAATTTGGTGAAGAGCACAGCGCCTTCTCCGTCGAGCTTACCGCCGACAACATCAGTGACTGGGATCGGCTCCTCGCTGCTGAGGTCAATGGCTGGTTTGAGACCTACCACGACGGCAACGTGTTCATCGGGCGCTGGCATCCCGGGATGAACCACTACATGTATTTCCGTGATGACCTGTACGGCAACTATTTCAACGCCAGGGATGCGGGTACCTCTGGCGTCTTCTCGATCACGCCGGCGCAGGACGCGGCCTTGTCGGTGAACATCCGAGCAACGCAGGAAGTCCCGCTGCTCGAAGACAGTGTGGCGTATGGCAGCCTTGTGTATCTGTATCCGCAAGTTGATACACAGTTCAGCGGCGTGCTGAACTGGCAGCAGACGTCTGGCGAGCTTGTGGCGACACAGTTGGGCAGTGATGACGTGCTGATTGTGAATACCGCGCAGCTAAGCCCGCAAAACCACAGCCTGTCCTTTAGCCTGGTTGCCAATGGTGGTGAGGGCGAGGCTCTCTATAGCTTCATCGTAGTCTACGAGCCGCAGGATGGCGGTATGGGCGACGAGCCCTCCTGGAATGCGGGCGATGTTTACATTGCTGGTGATCAGGTTCTTCACAATGATCAGGTCTGGACTGCGCAGTGGTGGACTGTGGGTGAGGAGCCTGGGACTACTGGTGAGTGGGGTGTGTGGCGTTAGCAGCAGGAAACCTTCTGGGCGCGTGTTAAGTAGGCGTACTCTCCAGGGATGAAATACGCCACGCGCGCAGGTTTTTCTTGCGCGTTTTTTTGTTTCCTGTTTTTTGTTCGCACGACGCTAAGCGTTAGTGCGTGCGTGTTGGGAAGACCTGGCCCAGAAACGGACTGCGAGCGTGCTAAGGACGCTGCTAACCGGATATTTCGACAGCAGTAACCTGATTTACATTCGTTTGTTTCGCTGGACCACGCGCCGGCTCTAGCCAATAAGTGGCTTTGGCAATAGAATGGTTGAGGCCTGAACACCGCCATTGGCGGGGTGTCGTCCAGGCAACTCATGGTGGCAACTCATGGTGGCAACTCATGATGGTGCCGTAACCCTCTATGCGTCGGTGATAAATGGGGGATTACACTAGAAGTCCTGTTGGAAAGAACGTTTGAGCTCCTGGTTGGCTCGTGATTCTAGAATTTGCAGTGAAGAATGACTGGGGCTTTGATGGCAGGCAATCAGCAAAAATATATCCCCGTTATTGATGGGCTCAGGGCCCTTGCTGTCCTCTCCGTGGTTGTGTTCCACGCTTTTCCCAATGTCATAAGCGGCGGCTTTATCGGCGTAGATATTTTTTTTGTGATAAGCGGATATCTTATTACAAGGATTATCTACTCTGACGTATTAAACGAGCGATTTTCCTTTTTTGATTTTTACCTCAGGAGGGCGCGTCGACTCTTTCCAGCACTTATTTTGGTGCTGGGGGCGGTGCTAATTTTTGGCTATGTTTGTCTATTTCCTGATGAACTGATGTCTGTGTCACGACATACGATGGGCGGAGCCGCTTTCGTCGCAAATTTTGTCTTCTACACCGAGTCGGGATATTTCGATGTCGACGCCATTGAAAAGCCACTTCTCCACCTGTGGAGTTTGTCTGTTGAAGAGCAGTTTTACATTGCCTGGCCGCTTCTTCTCCTTGCGGTTCTCAGTGCAAGGCTAAATTTGATATTTGTAACTTCATTGGTGGTTCTTGCTTCGTTGTTCGCTGGGATTTCGCTTTTGAATGTTGACCCCCCGGCAGCCTTTTACTTGCCGTACGGTCGATTCGCTGAGCTCGGATGCGGTTCTCTGCTCGGAGTGTGTTCAATGAAGCCAAACATCGTTAGGTGGCAAGGGTGGGAGGTAGCAGATAATTGGGCATGGAGGCTTATCTTCGACGGCAAAAATTACGAACGAGGAAGGTTTCGATATATCCAAGAGTTGTGCGCGTTGTCTGGGCTAACACTTTTGGGTTGGGGGTTTTTTTCGCTCAATAAAGAAACCCCCTTTCCTGGTGTGGCTGTTTTTGCACCAGTATTCGGAGCAGTTTTAATTATTCTCAGCAGTAGAAGCTCCGTGCTAGCAAAGCACGCGCTGGGGAACAAAGCTATGGTGGCTATTGGTCTCGTAAGCTATCCATTGTATCTCTGGCATTGGCCCCTGCTATCTTTTCTTCATATCCTTTCGGGCGGGGAGCCAACCCCCTCAATGAAAATTGGTGTGGTGTTATTGGCAATAATTCTATCAGCCGTTACTTATATGCTGTTTGAAAAGAAGCTGCGTAGGAGGGGGCGTCCCACGGCTCTAATTCTCTCGCTCGCAATGCTATCTATATTTAGCTCAGCTTGGTTTATTGAAAAAAGTAATGGAATCCCCGAAAGAATTGCCAACCCATTCACAAAAATCGAAAAGGGCTATCATTCATGTAGAAAAAAGGGTCGAGAGGCGGTGCAATTCTGTCAGGTGGGAAACCGTTCAGCGAAGCGGAAGATGTTGGTTTACGGAGATTCTCATGTTTTGCATCTGACGCAGGCAATCGATGACAGATTGGGTGAATCTTACTCAATAGACATCGTCAGTTATGGAAGTTGTTTTTTTGGCGGAGATCTTGAAATTTTATCTTCAGACCCTTTGCGGCGTGAGCCTTGCTCCGAGGCTCAAGCGTTGGTTCGCAAGGCAATAGATTCGAAGACGTTTGACGTAATTGTGACAGCGCAACGCTGGCATGGATATAGCCTGCGGTCGGAGCAGGAATTTGAGAAGGTAATTCGCGACAGAGTCAACTCCCATATAGGAGAGGGAGAAAAGCTGTTTATCCTGGGAAGTACTTCTAATGTTCGTCTTGGATGTGAGAAGCAAAAATTCCGACCTTTCGCTATAGGTTCAGATTGTTATTCCGATGACGATACCTATGAAAGTGTTCAGAATTTCTGGAAGGCTGCGCAGCAGTTCGAATCGTCCGGTGTTAACTTTATCTTTCCACACAAGATTCTGTGCGGGGAGAAGCGCTGCGAGACTGCTGAGCAGAACGGAGAGGTTTTGTACTTTGACAACCATCACTTATCTGCAAAAGGTTCTGCTCTGGTTGTAGAGAAGATTGCAGAGAGATTGTCTTCTTGAAAATCACACCTTCCTCGGCTTAGCGACCTCAAAGCAGTCGGGCGTGTCGGTCATGAGTTGATGTTGGCCGCTCGGCGCTTCTTCATTGCAAACGCCGCCACGTAGTCGTTTATCATCGTTTAGAAATCGGTTTTTGCAGGACGTGATCCGACCATGGGATGTTAATTCTCAAGAAGCCAAGACATTCAAAATGACCGTCTCCGATTAAAACGGAGCGAATGCGCGGCCGAAAACCGGTAACATCAAATGAACTTCAAGGAGAACTGCGGTCATGTCGATCACACGCCGCAAACTGTTCCACAACACTGCAGCCATACTCGCCGGCGCAACCCTGCTCGCGGGTCGTCCAGTCGAATCCAAGGCAGCCAGCAAGTACCCTCTATTTATTGATGGCCTTGGCTTCCCCGGAGGTATCTCCATGGGAGAAGGCGCCGCATTGCTGGAGCAGGAGGTCAATGACATTGAGCAATCGGGCCTGGTCGCTATTCATCAGACCGTGGGCAGCGTCGGCACCATGGCGCCACTGGAGGCCTTCGAGGCGATAGTGAGGGACATCACTCTTGCGGAAGCCGATATCAATCTCCACCCAGGGACTTTGGCTCGAGTGCGCACCAGCGAAGACGTACAGACTGCTGCCGACAGTGGGCGCACTGGCCTGATCTATGGTCTGCAGGATGGCGTTAGCTTCGAGGACGACCTGGGTCGCCTCGATGCCTTGCACCACTTGGGAGTCCGTGTAATTCAGCCCACCTACAACCGCCGCAATCTGCTGGGCGACGGCTGCATGGAACCCGCCGATGCGGGTCTGAGTCGCGTCGGACGTGAGGCGATAGAGACTATTCAGTCCCTCAACATGCTAGTCGACCTTAGCCACTGTGGCCGTCAGACGACGGCCGATGCCATCGAGGTCGCCATTGGGCCGATCGCCTTTAGCCACACGGGTTGCGATGCTCTGGTCAGGCATCCCCGGCATCGCACTGACGCAGAAATACGCGCCATTGCCGAAAGCGGCGGTGTGACCGGTATTTTTGTCATGCCCTACCTCTCGAAGGGCAAGCAACCCACCGCTGCCGATGTGATTCGTCATATGGAACACGCTATCAACGTGGCCGGCGAGGATCATGTGGGCATTGGCACTGACGGCGCGATCTCGGCGGCATTGGTCACCGACGCGTTCAAGGCTTCGTTCCGAGAGATCACGCGAGCGCGGCAGGAGGCCGGTATCGCCGCACCCTATGAGACGGCAGAAGGCTACCTGTTTGCCAGCGATTTGAATTCACCAGATCGTTTTAGCACGCTGGCCGAACTGTTGGCGCAGCGCGGGCATAGCCCGGCGCGCATTGAGAAAGTCCTAGGCGGCAACTTTATGCGTCTGTTTGGTAGCGTCTGGGGTTGAATAGCGAGCTGTGTGCTCTTCGCGGAATCTAAGGATGAGGGGCCCAGCGCAAAAAGCCACATGGATTCGCCAATACCCTTATGCTTCACAGCTGCTCGACAAGCAGTCTGGCCAGGCGCTCTTTGACGCGCAGAGATAGAGACCGGGAACGCCAGCTATTCAGATCGAGTGCCTCTGCGTGAAGCAGGTCTGCTTTAAAAGTGGAGAGAAGCTCTCCGGCGAGCGCTTCGGATAGCACCACCGCGCAGCATTCCTCGTCCTTACCCATGGAGCGATGATTTAAGTTGCTGGAGCCCACGCAGCTAACGACGCCATCGACGATGATGATTTTCATATGCAGATTCGTATGTTGGTAACGAAAAATCTGTACGCCGGCGGTCAGTAATTCCTCGACGCTTGTATACCCGGCCAGCTGTGAGAGACGTTCATCGCAGAACTCGCCAGGAACCATTATTCGTACGTCTACCCCTCTGGCGGCGGCGCCGCACAGTAGCTCTATGAGCTTGGGGTCGGGTACGAAGTAGGGGGTGACAATACTGAGGCTGTGCTTGCTCACCGATACCAAGGTGCGAATCAATCCGGCCATTTCGGTCCAGCCGACCGTAGAGCACGAGCGAATGATCTGGACTGGCACACCTTCGGCGTGCGTGCTGTGCATCCCGGTAGCCGCAGTCATGCCCCAGTCGCCGGCCTCATTCCAGTTTTCCAGAAACGCAGCCTTCAAGCCAGCGACGCATGGGCCGTCGAAGCGAAAATGCGAATCTCGCCATTCGCTTTGTGTCCTGGCGTTGCCCGTCCACTCCTGCGCAATGCCGACCCCGCCGGTGAATCCGATTCGATCATCGGCCGTGAGTATTTTTCTGTGCGTTCGTTTGTCAATTCTCCATGCGCGTCGGGTTCCCAGGGGGCGGAACCAGCGCACGTTAACACCCGCAGCCTCGATAATTTCGAGACATCGGGGTGGAATCTGTTTGGCGCCATAGGAGTCCAGGAGTACGCGGACGCTCACACCCGCTTGGGACCGCGCTGCCAGCGCGAGGGCAAATTCTTCCGCGATGGCCCCGGTCCAGTACACGAAAGTTAGAAAGTCTACGCAGTGTTCCGCTCGATTGATGGCATCGAGCATGGCCGCAAAAATCTGGTCGCCGTTCTGCAAAGTCTCGACCGCGTTCCCATCGGTGAACGGGACGCCGGTGGCGAATTCCAGATAGTCCCTGTAGTAGGCGGTGTCCATCGAAGGTGAAGCTCCGTGCTTTTCGGCTGGCTGAAAATGTTTTTGGTCCGGTATGGCCGACTGCGCGCCCGGCACACGTCGCTTGGTCACACTTCGATCTTTAGCCGCAAGATGCTTGTTTAAGTCGCAAGATGCTTGCTTAGGTCGAAACGAAATTTTCTTAGTCACAGGATACTTCGACAGCCTCTGCAACGGCCTGCGCGATGCGCCGAGCCTCGTCAGTATCTGCACCCGATGCCAGAGCGACACCCATACGCCGCCGACCGGCAATTTCAGGCTTTCCAAACAGACGTAACTCCGTGCCCGGCTCCGCGAGAGCGGCCTCGAGGTTGCTGTAGCGAATGCTGTTGGAGTTACCCTCCGGCAAAATCACCGCCGATGCCGACGCTTGGCGCTGCACTATTTCTGGAATCGGCAGGCCCAGAAACGCCCGCGCATGCAAGGCAAACTGCGAGAGATCCTGCGACTTCATAGTCACCATACCGGTATCGTGGGGTCGCGGCGATAGCTCGCTAAAATAGACCTCATTGCCTCTGACAAAAAACTCAACACCGAAAATGCCCCTACCACCGAGGGACTCGGTTACTTTCGCCGCGATGGACTCGCACTCTGCGAGCACAGCAGATTCCATGCGCTGCGGTTGCCAGGACTCTCGATAGTCACCGTCTTCCTGCCGGTGCCCGATCGGCGCGCAGAAACTCACCCCACCGATATGCTGCACGGTGAGTAAGGTGATTTCGTAGTCAAACTCGACCCAGCCCTCGACGATGACGCGACCGGCCCCGGCGCGACCACCTTCTTGGGCATACTTCCAGGCGGTGGCTATGTCTTGCGGCCCACGCACGACGCTCTGTCCTTTGCCCGAGGAGCTCATGATGGGCTTTACCACGCAGGGTGTGCCCACCTCTTCTATGGCAGCGGTAAAGTCATCGAGGTTGCCGGCAAAGCGATAGGGTGAGGTGCGTATGTTCAGCGTCTCCGCCACCAGTTTGCGGATGCCCTCCCGGTTCATGGTCAACCTTGCCGCGCGAGCAGAGGGCACCACGTTGAATCCCTCGTTCTCCAGTTCCTGCAGAACTTCAGTATTGATCGCTTCTATCTCTGGCACGATGAAGTGCGGTTTGACCGTCTCGATAGCCTCACGCAGTCGATCGCCATCCAGCATGGAGAACACCAGGCTGTGATCAGCGACTTGCATCGCTGGTGCATTGGCGTAGCGATCACAGGCGATCACCTCCACACCGAGACGCTGCAGCTCGATGACGACCTCCTTGCCTAATTCACCCGCGCCGCATAACAGTACGCGCGTTGCTGAGTCGGTAAACGGTGTGCCGAGGGTGAGCGTGTTTGGCGTGTCCATCGTAAAAGCCTCTGTTTTATTTCTGCCGCGATGTGCGCGCGTGACGTTCTTGCGGATGGGTCGTAGTAGTTGCTATACGGGTACCTAGAACTTAAGGATATAGGACAGCGCGAGCGAGCCATAGGAATGCGTTTCGCCCTGGGTATCAAACTCGCGGCTTCTAAAGATTTGCGCATAGGACAGCCGCGCGCCCCGGTAGTACATGCTCAGACCCACAGCCGCGTCTGCAACCACGGGTTCGCGATCTACCGAGTGGCTGTTTTCAAAGCTGTTGCCGTCGAGAAAAATATTGCGTGCCACAAGTCGGGTATCAAAGGATACAAAGCCGTGCAGGCCCCAGTCACGGTCTGTATTGCGTCTGCTCCAGTTGACATCGGGCGTGCTGTTGTCGCCGCCGGGGCGCAGTGAGGCTGTTCCAAAGTCGTCCGGAATTGACCAGCCTAAACGCAGTTCCGCGCCGATGTTGGTATAGGTTGCGACGTTGCCCAGCGCAATGCCCGCATGTCCTATCATGTCCATGGCGAAGCGTGAATTGGAGTTTTCAAAGAATCGCGCTTTGCGTTTTTCCTCCCAGAGGATGTTGAAGCCAAGCTCATTATCCAATTGGTTGTCCCAACCCTCAAAGCGTTCGAATCCGCGCAGATCATGCACCAGGTCCTGGGATTCCTGCCCCAGCGCGGCCGGTCCGACTACGCCGATAGAGATCTCCAGCGAGTCCATCTGCAATTCGCTGCGGGTTTGATAGCCCGCTCTGGCGAATAGCCAGCCCGCATAGGGACGATCGTCCTTGACCAGCGCTGTCGCCTCGCGATCGCGTGGCGTAAAGATAGTCTGTCCCAAAGACAACACCAGGTTGCGCTGCAGCGCTTCTTTGGGATCATCGCGAAAGAACGTCAGCTTGCGGTTGATACCTCTCACCCAGGCGGGCAGGGTTTCATCCTCGATATAGTCGACGAGGTCCGGCGATACGACAGAGATTCGTATGCCATTGGTGTAGTCGCGATCTGTCTGCGCGAAAAGATCGTTTTCAATATAGAGATTCAGGGTCCAGTTGCGCGCCTCGCTGCCATCAATCGACGTATCCTCGCCCAATGATTCTGGAGACCATACGGCGAGCGCTGCGGCGATACAGAGCCAGAGAAATACGTTGGCTGCTGTGTGGCGCGATGCAGGGTAAGTGATCTTGGGATTCGAAGTTGTAGCTGTCACCCCGACAGCATACGAAGCCCGGCGTTGTCGCACCAGCGGTGCTAACGTATCTTCTGCTTCTGAATCTGCCATCGCGAGTTGCAAATGCGCCTACCCACTCTGTCGAACGGTCTGTTTGTCTGCCTGATTGCCCTGTGCTCCGCCTGTACATCTACCTCTCAGCTGTCTTCGGCTTCGCCCGCCGACACCCGGCTTGAGTCACTGTACGAGCGAGAATGGGCCTGGCGACAGAGCGAGTTTGCCAAACAGCGCGGCGCGAGCGGTCGCTGGATTGGGCAGTCGCGCTTGCCAGATGTCAGCGCCGAGGCACAGCAGAGGCGGCTGGCCTATTGGGAGCAGTCACTGCAGGAGCTCGATGCCATCCCCGAGGAGCAGCTGAGCAGACAAGCCGCTGTGAATGCCGATGTGTTCCGGCAAATCCTCGAGAAGCTGATCAGCAACGCCCGGTATCGCACCTACGAGGCGCCGCTGAATTCCGATACTTTTTTTTGGGGTGGGTTGCATCCGCAAACCGGTGGCTTTGCTGATGTGCCGGCCTACGAGCGTTTTTTAGGCCGCCTGCGGGATGTGCCACGCTATTTTGCCCAGCACATCGAGAATATGCGCAGTGGCCTGTCCCGGGGCTACAGCGTGCCAGCGGTTTCGCTGATAGGTCGGGAGCGCTCGATCGAGAGTTACCTGTTACCCGGCTCGGACAACCCCTTCTGGATTCCTTTTGAGCATTTCCCTGCGGGCATGGAGGAGGCGCAGCGTGAGGGGCTTCAGGATGAGGCACGTGACGTTATCGCGACACAGCTAGTGCCCGCGTACTCGAAGCTGCTGGAATTTATGCAGGACGAATATCTCGTCAAAACACGCACCAGTATCGCGGCGCGGGATTTGCCCGATGGCAGTGCTTTTTATCAGGCGCAGATCCGTGAATTCACCACGTTGGAGCTCACGCCCGAGGAGATTCATGAAAAGGGTCTGAGCGAAGTAAGGCGCATAGGTGCGGCCATGCAGGCCATCGTGGAGGAGCTTAATTTCGACGGTGACATGCCAGCGTTCTTCGAGTTTTTGCGCACAGATCCCCAGTTCTATGCCAAGACGCCGGATGAGTTGATGGGCGTGTCGGCCTACGTCGCCAAACGTATGGATGGCAAGCTGTCCGAGGTGCTTGGGTTCCTGCCGCGGCGGCGATTTGCTATCAATCCCGTGCCGCCAGCTATAGCACCGATATACACCGGCGGCCGCGGTGGCCTGAACGCCTGCCTGATGAACACCTACAAGCTGGATTCGCGGCCGCTGTACACCTTACCTGCTTTGACGCTGCACGAATGCGCGCCGGGGCACGCCTTGCAAGCCGCTATTTCCCTGGAGGCACCGGGGGATATCCCGGAGTTTCGTGCTCAGAACTACTTCTCGGGCTATGGCGAAGGCTGGGGTCTGTACACCGAGTGGCTGGGCGGCGAGATAGGTATGTATCGAACGCCCTATGAGCGCTTCGGACAATTGACCTACGAAATGTGGCGAGCCTGCCGTCTGGTAATAGACACGGGCCTACACCACTACGGGTGGAGCCGCGATAAGGCCCTGGCCTATTTGCGTGACAACGCCGCAATGAGCGAGCATGAGATCACCACGGAGATCGATCGTTACATCTCATGGCCCGGTCAGGCGCTGTCTTACAAACTCGGCGAAATACTGATTCGCGAAAAACGCGCGCAAGCTGAGTCAGCGCTGGGTGCCGATTTTGATCAACGCTACTTTCACGATGTAATTCTTGGCCTGCGGTCTGTGCCCCTAGGCGTGCTCGATGAGGAACTGGACGCCTGGATAGCGGTCGGGGGGCCTAACCCTTACCCAGCTCCGTAACCAGCTGCGTATCTACTCACCAAGATGCGTAAACCGAGTCAGCCATTAGCGGCATGACTACCCCAGCAGGGCGCGCCCGGGAATTGCCCCAAGCAGTTCCCGGGTATAGGGCTCTTGCGGATTCATGAAAAGCTCGTCGCCGGTTCCTTCCTCAACGATCTGACCGTGGTAGAGCACCATAATTCGATCGGCGATATGTCGCATGACAGCCAAATCATGTGACACAAACAGCATGGTAAGGCCGTACTCGCGACCGAGTTCCTGCATGAGCTCCAGAATCTGTGCCTGTATGGTGACGTCGAGCGCAGATACTGGCTCATCGGCGACCACAAATTCAGGCTTGGTGGCCAGAGCGCGTCCGATGGCGATGCGCTGACGCTGGCCGCCAGAGAATTCATGCGGGTACTTGCGAACCGCGCTGCGCGCCAGGCCCACATCGTCCATAAGTTTCAGTACCGCCGGAGATACGCTGCGACGATCTTCAATCCCATGCAGCAACAGAGGCTCCGCTAGCGTATCCGATACGGTCATACGCGGATTCAGAGAGGCAAAGGGATCCTGAAAGATCATCTGCATGCGCCGACGCATATCCTTCAGGGCTACGCCTTCGAGGCCAGTCACATCCACGCCATCGAACTTAACTTTGCCCGAGGTCACTGGCACCAGTCGCAGCAGCGACCGGCCGATCGTCGATTTCCCAGAGCCCGACTCTCCAACAAGACCCAGGATTTGTCCCCGGTTAATGCTGAAGCTGACATCGTCGACCGCCTTGACCGGTGCCTCCGGGCTGCCAAACCAGGTGCTGAGATTGCTGACGGTAATCAGTGGATCGCCTACGGTGGCACTGCTTTTTCGGCTGCCACTGGGTATAGCTGAAAGTAGCTTTTGCGTATAAGGATGCTGCGCCTGGCCAAAAATCGCAGCCCAGTCACCGCGCTCGACGATGCGACCGTTTTGCATCACGGCAATCTCATCGGCGATATCGGCGACTACCGCGAGGTCATGACTGATAAATATGACGCCGATGTCGCGTTTTTTCTGCAGCTCGGCGATGAGCTGCAGTATCTGCGCCTGAATGGTTACATCCAGCGCGGTGGTGGGCTCATCGGCTATTAAAAGCTTGGGTTCATTGATCAGCGCCATCGCGATCATGACGCGCTGACGCATACCGCCGGAGAATTCATGCGGGTAGTTGGTGATGGTGCTGTGCGGATCGCGAATACCGACCTCGCCAAGTAGCTCTATCGCGCGATCCATCGCGTTACTTTTACTCACGCCGCGATGGTAAACCAGCGGCTCGATCATCTGCTCGCCGATGCGCATGTAGGGATTGAGGCATGTCATCGGGTCCTGAAAAATCATGGCAATATCACGACCACGGATCTGGCGCAGTTGGCCCTCGCTCATTTGCAGCAGATCCTGCCCATTGAAATGTGCGCTGCCGCCGTCGACGCGGCCCGGTGGCATCGGCACCAGGCCGAGCATGCTGTAACAGGCGACCGATTTTCCCGACCCGGACTCGCCGATAATCGCAGTAATTTTCCCCGAAGCCACGCTGAAACTGATGCCGTCGACGGCCTTGTTCACGCCATTGCGCGTGACAAAGCTGATGGCCAGGTCTTTAACCTCAAGTAGTGCCACGATCAGTCCTTGGACCCGCGCACGTCCAGCGCGTCGCGCAGACCGTCACCGAGAAAGTTAAGAGAAAA
The DNA here is from genome assembly GCA_045105635.1 of Congregibacter sp. Taxonomy (GTDB): domain Bacteria; phylum Pseudomonadota; class Gammaproteobacteria; order Pseudomonadales; family Halieaceae; genus Congregibacter. The sequence continues at coordinate 183,404 of JBGCDU010000001.1, read as the reverse complement.
CAGCGTGATGGTCAGACTGAGTCCGGGATAGATCAGCAACCACGGGTACTCCTCCATGGTCTCGGCGCCGTAGGAGATCAACAGACCCCAGGATGTTTGTGGGGGCTGAATGCCCAGACCCAAAAAACTCAAAAACGCTTCCAGAAGCATCACGCTGGGAATCGTCAGCGTGGTGTAAACAATTATCGGGCCCAGCGCGTTAGGTACCAGATGACGACGAATAATCGTAGAAGCTGGGAGGCCCAGAGAAATGGCAGCCTCCACAAACTCCTGCTGCCTCAGAGTTTGCACCTGACTACGCATAATGCGCGCCATCGTCAGCCACTCGACGGCGCCAATGGCGAGGAACAGCAGAATGATGTTGCGACCAAACACGACCATGAGTAACACAATGAAAATCATAAATGGCAGCGCATACATAATGTCGACCAGACGCATCATGATCGTGTCAGTACGCCCCCCTGCGTAGCCGGCGATGGCCCCGTAAGTCACGCCGATGACCAGTGCGACGGCGGTCGCAATAAAGCCCACCGCGAGCGAGACTCGCCCGCCGAACATAATTTGCGTCAGCAGGTCGCGTCCGAAAATATCAGTGCCCAGCCAGTGCGCGGCGGAGGGCGGTGTAGCGCCCAGATCGAGATTCTGGGCGTCGTAGGCATAGGGCGCAATCCAGGGCGTGAGCAGGGCAACAAGCACCATCAGTATAAGGACGCACAGTCCAACCACTGCCAGATGATTTTTACGTAGCCTCACCCAGGCGTCCTGCCAGAGCGAACGACCCTCGTCAGCCTCGTGCATGTCGGAGATCATCTCGGCGCTCATGAGGAGCCAACCGCGACGCTGCGCAGCCGTGGGTTTAACCACGCGGCAAGGATGTCTGAGAGCAGATTGAAGAATACGATCAGGGTCGACAAAAAGACCGTGGTGCCGAGAATCATGGTGTAGTCACGGTTAAATGCCGCCTGCACGTAAAAGCGGCCTAATCCCGGGATCTGGAAGATTGTCTCGACCACGAATGATCCGGCGAGCAAACCGGCAAACGCGGGTCCGAGAAAGGCGACGACCGGCAGCAGGCCGCCGCGCAGCGCGTGTTTCACTACCACCTGCCATTCCGGGAGACCCTTGGCTCGCGCCGTGCGGATGTAGTCCTGGGACAGAACTTCGAGCATACCCGCCCGAGACAGGCGCGCGATGTACGCGGCGTAAGCAGCGCCGAGAGTGATACTGGGCAGCACCTTGTCCCCGGGAATATCGCCCCAACCGGAAACCGGCAACCACTCCAGCTCGATACCAAATATCAACACCAGCACTGGGCCGAGCAAAAACGTCGGCATACAGATGCCAATCATCGCCAGGCTCATTGGCAAGTAGTCCTGCGCCGTATTGGGCTTAAGCGACGCGATGACGCCGGCCAGTCCTCCGACCAGGGTGGCAATGAGCAGGGCATATAAACCCAGCTCTGCGGTTACCGGTAGACCGGCGGCGATCAGCTCATTCACACTGCGCCCCGGATACTTAAACGACGGACCGAGATCTCCGAGGGCGAGATCTCCCAGATATTTGGTGTATTGCTGGAACAGCGGTAGGTCCAGGCGGTACTGCGCTTCCAGCGCCGCTTTTACCTCGGGCATGACCGCTTTTTCACTGTCGAAGGGCCCGCCCGGCGCGGCACGTACCAGGAAGAACGTCACGGTAATGACCGTGAGAATTACCGGGATTGCCTGCAGGAGCCTCAGCGCGATAAAACGGCCCACTAGCGGCAGGGCTCCGACGGATTCGTGCGCTCGGGATCCAGCCAAACATAACGGAAATTGTCTGCATCCATCAGATTGGATGGCAAGCCGCAAACGCTGGGATGCACAAGGTGTCTACTGGTGTAGGTATAAATTGGTATTATCGGCATCTCTTCCATCAGCATTTTTTCCGCTTTGTAAAAAGCAGCAAAGCGTTCTTCCCGCGTTTTGGCTTGCGGCGCTGTGAATGCAATCAGTTGGTCGTAGTCCGGGTTTTTGTAGCCCGTGTTGTTATTGCCGCCAGCACTCAAGTAGAGATCGAGGAAGTTGTTCGGATCGACGTAGTCGCCGATCCAGCCCCGGCGGGCCACATCGAAATTCATAGTGCTTACCGCGTCCAGATAGACCTTCCATTCCTGATTGGCGATAGTGATATCGATGTTCAGCGCGTCCTTCCACATCTGCTGCACTGCGACCGCAACCTTGCGATGGCTTTCGTCCGTGTTGTAAATGACCTCCAGGCCGGGCCAACCGGCACCGTCTGGGTAGCCCGCCTCCGCGAGCAGGGCCCTGGCACCCTCGGGGTCGTAATCAAACGTTTTTGGTGGCTGATACCCCAAGGTGCCGGGAGGCGTAATGCTATAGGCCGGCAGCACAGAGTTCTGCATCACGGTCCGACTCAACGTTTCCCTGTCCAGCGCCATGGACAGTGCGCGACGCACGCGCACGTCATCCACCGGCGGCCGTGACGTGTTAACAAGGTAAAAGTAGGTTCCCAGGTAAGGCGCTGATCGGTACGGCGTTTTATCTATGTCCATATACACTGGAATTTTATCCAGCGGGATTTCGTCTGTGTAGTGCAACTGGCCTGCGCGGAACCCGCGTTCTTCGGACACAAGATTTTCGGTGGGGTAGAACACGATCTTGTTCAAGCGCACCCGATCCCGGTCCCAGTAGGTTTCGTTTTTGCTGACTGTAATACGCCGATTCAGCAGCCATTCATCCAGTACAAAAGGGCCGTTGCTGACGATATTCTCGGCGCGAGTCCATTTGGTGAAGCGGTCAGTGAATTTACCGTGCTTCTCGAGAGTCGTCCGATGTATCGCATAGGTACTGTAGTGGTCCATTAACTGAATGAAGTAGGGCGTAGGCTCATTCAGAGTGACGACGAGGGTCAGCGGATCCGGCGCTTTGACGCCGACATCGGCGAAGTCATCAATATCACCGACAGCAAATGCTTCGGCATTTTTTACCGGAAAGAGCATGTACGAGTAGAGGTTCCCCATGTCCGGATGCAGGGCGCGCATCCAACTCCACACGTAATCATCGGCGGTCAGCCTATCGCCGTTCGACCAGCGTGCGTCCGGGTTGATATTAAACGTGATAACGCGACCGTCATCGCTAAACTCCCAGCTTTGCGCCACGCCGGGCTCGGGCTCCAGCGTGTAGGGATTTTTTACCGCAAGGCCCTCAAACAGCGCGCGGATAATATGGTTCTCCGGCACCCCGGTGACCACGTGAGGATCCAGACCCTGAGGCTCGGCGCCGTTACCGTAGTGCAGCACGCCCTCGCGGTTACCGATTTCTACGTTGGACTCGCCGCCCATGCAGGCGCTCAGTATCAAGAACGCGGCGAAGGAGCATAGGCATCGAGTAAGGGAGCGGCAAACTTTTGGTGGCTGTACCCGTGCCAGCCGCAATTTATAGGGCAATTTATAGGGCAATTTATAGGGCGATTTATTGGGCGATTTATTGGGAAAGAACAGAGTTCCCCGAGAAGACAGCCGGCGTATTGGAAAAAAAAATGTGACGGCAAAACGTGCGCGTGGAGCTCGCGCGCGGGCAGGTGCTCGGGACAAGATGCTTAGCCAGCTAAAGTGCGTGATGAGAGTATACGCAAAGCCGACAATACTGCCCAACAACGATTTGCCGAGGGGCGCGGACTGCTTAGCCCTTGAGGTGCTTGTGGTATGTGGTGCTAAGGCGTTGACTCATGCCTACCGCTAGCCTTCCCGCTAACCAGCAAGAACTCCAGGCGCCCGTCACTGTGCAGGACGCCGTGATCGATTTTGAGATCGGATCCCAGGGATTCGTTAACGACGCGGCGATTGTGTGCGTACTGTATTGCCTGCTGCTGTTCTCGCACAACAATACGGTCCAGTCCTGCCACACTCATGTGCCGCAGCATCGGCTCCGCAGAGCGTTTTTGCAGCAGGAAACCGTGACCACGGAAGTTCGCGGTTACGTGTCTGCGCAGCAGGCCTGCAAAGGCGGGGAGCGCATATTCATGCAGATGATTCAGCGTATCCCAGAGAAACACCAGGTCAAAGCGTTGCGCTGCCAGAGTATCCAGTAGTCCCGATAATTCGAGCTGCATTTGCTGCATGCTCGGCGGCTCCTCGAGGCGTTCGACCAGTTGCGCAGACCATTCTGTGAGTGAGTCTGCGGCGTCGAGAACACTTAATCTGCAGGAGAACTGGTTGAAAAACTCCAGGCTTTGACTGTTCGCTCGACCAAAATCGAGAATGCTGAGAGTGCCGATCGATGCCAGACGTTTTTCATCCAGCATGTTCGGCAGCAAACGGCTGACAAGCTGCTCCGGAGCGTTGCCGCGGTCAGCTTTCCTTCCGGTCAGACTGACCACGAGGTTTTTCTAACCTGCTTTGTCGATACTGTGGACGTCCGGCATGCCAGTATTTTTGGCCTTCGGTGTAGACGCCGCTGCGGGCTGCCCCGAAGTTGGGCCACCCATATCGATGCTGCCTTTGAAGCGTCCGCCGTCTTCCAGCATCACGCGGGGTGCGCTGACGTTGCCCTGGACATGTCCCGAGGCGCAAATGACGACGCGCTCGGTGCCCTCTACGTCGCCTTTGACTTCGCCTTCGATGCGGATGGTTTTGGCCGTAATGTTGGCCTCAACACGACCTGAGGTGCCGACTACCAGCTCATTATCGGCCAGGGTAATCGTGCCACTCACATCACCTTCGACGAGGAGATCTTCGCCGCTGATAATGTCTCCTTTTACTTTGACTTTCGATCCTATCATTGCACGTGACCTCTGAGAATTTGTTGCTGAAACAGCTGCACTCGCAGCGGGGGCAGCGGTTGTCTGTGTCTTGGCAGAAGCCTGTTCAGGATCGGTTTCACTGCGCCCTGATCCCTGCTCCGGTTTATGATCTGGTTTTCGCTCTTGTTTACTGTTCTTGCGTTCGAACATCGGTTTTTACCTCGTTCGTAAGCGGCTTTTTAAGCCGTCGTTCATGCCGTCATTCATGCAAATAACCCTTCTTATGATGCCAGCTCACACTGACGTTGCTACCGTATTGCATCTAATGCAAGGCTTTTGTGAAGATTTTTTGAGAAATGTGCAAGCACGGAGCGAGCGACAGTGTAACTATAAAAGGGCGTCGCGGACGCTTTGCAATCTGCAGTCCAGCTTCACCGTTTGCAACATCTACCTACAATCTACGCACAACCTACCTGCCGTTTACGTCCAGTCTAAGTGAAGCGCGCGTCGCTCAGGATTTCTGCGTGCTAGCCATGCTAGTGCATGCTTTTGAGTGGCGCAAATGCGCGACGCGGCGATTTCTTGCTTCCCTCTTGTGCCTCTCGCGGCGCCGAGATCATATTTGCGATTCGTAAACGAGGGACCCCTCTTTGCGCAGGAGGGTTTCCGAGCGCAGCGTGGTAAGTGCGTTAGAGGGTTCGAGGATGGTATCCACTGCCATATAGTCAGCGCGCGCCGAGTTTGCGCTCATGCTCAGGCGCACGTAACCCTGGCGCGTGCTATTCGCCCAGAGAATTTCCCGATTGCTCGCCGCGAGCTTCGTGTCCATTAAAGCTGCGCCCTGATCGCTAAACTCCATGAACGCCCCTGGTGAGGTGACGCCGCTCGTGCCAATTTCCACGCCCATGGCGGTGCCGGCACTGTCAAAAAGCTGATTGCTCCAAAAACTGTGGCTGTCACCGGTCAGCACGACCAGATCCCGGGCACCGCTTTGTTGGCACAGCGCGTAGAACTCCTCACGTGCAACCGGATAGCCATCCCAGGGGTCGAGGTAGAGGGGTAACCCGAGCTGACCGCGGCGGGCGATTTCTTCGAGGCGGGCATAGGCGGTCTTACTCATGTTGCCGCGCAGGGCTGCTATGTCTGAGTCGTCGAGCAGCGGATGCAGAGTGCGCGCCATGGGAATTTGATTGGCGATCAGCTGCCACTGGCGGCCCCGATCTTTTGCTGAAGTCAGCGCCTTGCGCAAAAAGTCCTGCATGCCATCCGAGAGCATTGGCCTGTCTGGGGCCGCTACGACTTCGCGTAGAAAACGCTGCGCGTCCTCGCGAGTCTGCAATGCGGGCGCGTAAGTAGCGAGTTCGATCTGTTGCGCTCTGCCAGAGAGCCTGGTCTCCAGGCTGACCATACTGGCCAGGCTGCCAAACTCCCAGTGCCGCCAGTAGGCGGCGCGGCTCTGGCCCGGGAAGGGATCACGTATCGGCATCCACTCGTAATAAGCGCGAAGTGCAGCCTCTTGTCGCGCCGCCCATGAGCCTTCGCTCTCGGGTTGATGATTTTGCGCTCCGCCCATCCAGGGGTTGTTAGTGACTTCGTGATCATCCCAGATAGCGAGCATCGGGTGCGCCGCGTGCATAAGCTGCGACTGCGAATCGGCCTTGTATTGCGCGTGCCGTTGGCGGTAATCACTGAGGGAGACCGTTTCTCCAGCAGGCTCGTGATTGCGGCCCAATCGCGCGCCGGTTTCGCCGCCGTAACCATCGCGACCGTACTCATAAAAATAGTCCCCCAAATGCAAAACCCACTCCACAGACGGATCCCGGGCGATCGCCTCGTAGGCATTAAAATAGCCAAAAGGGTAGTTCGAGCAACTGACGACGGCGAGGGTCAAGCTGCTGATATTGCCCTCTGGCAGTGTGCGCGTGCGTCCAACAGGGGAGTATCCATCGGGGAGATGAAAGCGGTAAAAATACGTTTTACCGGCCTCCAGGCTACTGACCAGCACTTTGACGGTGTAGTCATGTTTGGCTGAGGCCGATACGGTGCCGCGTGACATCACGGTTTTGAATTCTGGATCGAGTGCGATTTGCCAGTCCACCTGAACGGCACCGCTGAGGCCACTGATCCGAGTCCAGATGACTAGGGATTCCCTGTCGGGATCGCCACTGGCCACCCCGTGTCTGAAGTAAGGCGACTGCTTGAGCTCTGTGGCGCTCACTGGTGCACCAAAGGCGGAGACTACGAGTGCGGAAGATAGTCCCGCGATGGCTTCGCGACGACTTAATTTTGTTGGCATAAATGTCCGGACATGTTCGTTTGGCCTGGTTTTCAGAGCCTGCGTTTGTGGCTCCAGTCTAGTTTAAAAAGGACCGCCTGAATCGGAGCAGCAGGATAAAAAGCGTGGTTGCTGATTGGTGGGCTATCGCACTGCGAAAAGGGTCGCTCGCGTTTGTTGTGGGGAGACCAGCCCATCAATAAGCTACTTCATCTCGACAACTTCGGCCTCTTCAATAGAGATCATTTCCTCATCGCCATCGAAGCTGCCATCGTCCAGAGCGAGGGCAAAGCGATCTTCCGGTATGTACACGCTGAGCTGCTGACCGGGTAAAAGTTCACTGGCGCGGACACTTTCACCGTCGAGGTTGACGCGCCAGGCAGTACTCACCTCAATACTCCGCGTGGATCCCATATGGCCGTCCGGATGCACGGGACGAAAAGTCAGGCGATTGCCTCTGACCCGCGTCAGCTCGATGCTCACCTTGGCGAAGAACTCCTTGTTTTTGACATAAACCCCTCGACAGTAGGTACTGATTTGGGGGTTGGCTGCCATAAAACGTGCGGACCAGACCAGGTCGGCGCAGGTCGGCGCATGCTTGCGCTTCTGTGGGGTCTGGGCCGTAGAATGGGCGTTGAGGAAGAAGACTAGGATGATAAAAAGCGTGGTTCGGCCAAGCGCCATGACGTTTCTCCGTGCTTCAGGCAATACAGATAGTAATCGATCGCTTTTAACCTAGTCGCTGGTGCGGCGCAGCTCAAGCGATTTTCTTGGCGGTGTATGGTTTGATGTTGCATGTGTTTCGAATTTATCGGCTAAAAAGGCGACGGATTTTGACGGAGTTGGCGTAAGAATGAGGGCAACACTGCAGATACCTACGGAGACATATTTATGAATGTACGATCATCGGTAACCGTGACGGCGGGCTTGCTGGCAACGCTTATGGTGTCGTTCGGCATGACAGCGGCGTATGCACATCGCGGCGGTGACATCCTCAGCCTCGATAGCGACGGCGACGGGCAGGTCAGTATTGACGAGTTTCGTCTAGCTGAGCGGGGCGGCAAGCGCGCGTTTTTTAGGAGAGCTGACGCTGACGGCGATGGCGTGGTAAGTAGAGACGATGTGCTTCTCGCCACGGATAACGTAAGCGATGAACGCAGAGAGCAAGTGCGTGAGCGCGCTTTGCAAAGATTCGATCAGATGGACAGCGATGGGAATGGCGTCGTTACGTCCGACGAGGTCAAGCAGCAAATGTTTGCCGTTATGGACAGTAATGGCGACGGATTTCTGACTGAAGAAGAGGCACAAGCGCAGCGCGAGAAGCGCGGCGAGATGCGCGGGCAAAGGGGAAAACGCGAGCGAAAGCAGGAGCAGGAACAAGAAGATAGCGGTAGCTGAGGCTTTAGACGGAAGATTCAAAGCAAGGGAGCTGAATGCATCGCGATGAAGAGGCTGCACTGGTGCAACGAGTCGCAGCGGGCGATCGCGTTGCGTTTCGCACACTGGTAGAGGCACATCAGCGTGCGTTGTCGTCTTTCGTGCGGCGTATGCTGCTAGATCAGGACAGTGCAAGCGATATCGTGCAGGAGACCTTTTTGCGGCTCTGGACCCGTGCCGGCAGCTATAACGCTGACGCCGCGAGACTAAGTACTTGGCTGCATAATATCGCGCGCAATTTGTGCGTAGACAGCTTTAGAAAAAAATCGAGGTCATTGGAGGGCGTGGGGTCCGTCGCATGTGAAAACGATCAGGACCCGATATCGATCGATCCGGGACCGGCAGAACAACGCGGAGCGCAGGAACAGGCGGCGCGTGTTCGGGCGGCAATTGCCGGCCTTTCGGAGCGCCAACGCAGTGCCGTATTGATGTGCCACTATCAAGGGCTGTCGAACCGAGATGCCGCACAAATACTTGATGTGAGCGTGGAGGCGCTGGAGTCCCTATTGTCGCGGGCCCGACGTCGCTTAAAACAGGAGTTGATTGAGCATGATTACAGCTGAAAGAGCGCGAGGGCTGTTGGATGCTTACGGCGGTAAGGCGTCCAACTGGCCAGACGAATACCGCCTGCAACTGCAAGAATTTGTTGACGGCAGCCATGCCGCGCAGCAATGGTGCCGGGAGGCTCGGGAGCTCGATGATCTGCTCGATAGCTCTGAACTGTTGCTGCCGGATCTGACTGAACAAATTATGCAGGCCATACCGATTAGTGTTTCGGAGCGCCTGCTCGCCTGGTTGTTTCCGCACAGTATTGGCGAGTGCTGGCGTCCCGCAATGGCCGCCGCATTTCCGCTGATCGTCGGCGTGGCTATTGGCATTAGCGATCCGCTGGCAAGTGAGTCGGATGTTTTGGAGTTAGCGGGTTGGGAAGCAACCGAGGTCGCGCTTTTGGAATCCCGGTCGTCGGATATCTGGTATGAATAGACAGCATTTCCTGGTGCTGGCGTTGCTGGTATCGCTGGCGTTAAACCTGCTTATCGCGGGGGTTGTTATCGGACGCTCAGGCAAATCGCCCGAGGGAGCGCCACTGGTGGCCTGGGCGACAAAGGAGCTGAAGCCTGAGACGAGACGGCTGGTTAGAACCCATATGCGTGACCAGCTGCCGCAGGCCCGTCAAATACGCAGGGACATGCAACAGGCTTCGCGGGCCTTGCGCAGAGCGATAGGTACGCAGGAATATCAGGCAGAGGCGTTGTCTGAAGCGCTGGAAGATTGGCGCAACGCCTCACTGCGTTATCAGCAGTTTCTTCACGACAATCTGGTAACAATTGCCGCAGACTTACCCCAAGCAGATCGCGTGGCGCTGTTGCGGGCCACAATGCTGCGTGGTCAGGGGCAAAAGTTGCGTGGTCAGGGGCAAGAGTTGCTTGGTCAGGGAAGAGAGTCGCGTGTTCAGGGCAACGAGTTGCGTGAACGCATTAAGGCGATTCGTCAGCAAGCGCAGGAGGCAGAAAGCCAAGACCAGTAAGCGCCTGAGCGCGGCTAATTGTTGCCGCAGCGTGGCAAAGACGGCAAGGATTTTCCGTACCGCCTTGGTCCTGCAACTGGGCTGCAGGCTTGGCTAACTCTATTGCGCGCCCACATTGCGCGAACCCATTGCGCGACCACTTTCTGTGAGTTCCAAATGAGGCTGCAGCAGAATTGCCTGCTGCGCTCGCCTGCTACGTCTATCCGCTAACTCTGGCCTCCAACTCTGGCCTCCAACTCTGGCCTCTAACCCTGGCCTCTAACCCTTGCCGCTAACTCTACTTGTTAAAGCAGCCTAAGAGGGCGCACAGACGCGCAGCGCAGGTCCAGGTCTACAGTTCGATATCTACCGAGTATGAAACGACAAATTTGACCTGATCGTTGTCAAACCCGCCTTCGGCAGCGCCGCCTCCCGCATTAGTATCGGTAATCATAAATCCGAAACCCCCTTTTGAAAGACTCACGTTGTAGTCAAAGTAACCGTCGTCGGTGCCATTGAACGCTTCGGCAAAGTCACCATCGTGATAGCCCACATGCAGCCCAATTTCGATGCCATCACCGACTTCAAATCCGTAGTCCGTCGAGAGGTAGTAGGTGCCGCCGGCACCAAAATCCTGACCAGGTGCCTCATCGGCCTCGGTATTCGTCAGCACATAGGCCGCTGCACTGAAGCCGCCAAACCCTACGCGCGCGTAGATTTCACCAAAATCAAATTCGGCTTCCTTGTCGTAGTTGTAATACAGATAACCGACATCCCAGCTCACACCACCCGCTTCAAAGGCATAGCCAAAGTACATGTCGTGTTCGTAAGAATACACATCGGATGGTCCATAGTTTACGTTTGATACCCAGGTGCCTACATAGAAACCGCTGTCGTCGGCGTAGTCGATACCGCCTTGTACTGCGGATTCATTTTCCGTTTGCGTGAGGCCGCGCCAAATGTAGTTGTTGGTGACCGATGCGTTCGCACTCAGTTCGCCAGCATGGGCAGGGGTAAGCAGGGCTGACCCCGTCAGCGCGGTGAGCGCGGTGAAAAATCTTAGCTTATGCATTCTTTGCATCGATAGTCTCTCTGTTCAGGTAAATGATTTAATAGTGCTGGTGTGGACGCAGGTTTCTGCGCCTTGTTCGCTTAGCTAATAATTCGTATGCAGGAATCGAACCATGTTATGTCTGTATGCGATTTATTTTTGGAGGCGAACAAAAAGCTGAGGCCTCTAAGCCGTAGGGAGAGTCTTGCCAGCATCGAAGCAGGATTGGAATCGCCTGCTTTGCGTGCGAGCGCACTATTTTGGTGCAATAAATTAGGCCGGGCGTGCCGGTATACTCAGCAGCTCGTTCTGGAGACCTAAATATGCAGTGTTTAAAGTTACGTGTGTCAGGTGGGTCATCAGATGCTTGTTGGGGGAAGTCGCGGCGCCGAATGGCGGGTCTGCTCGTGGGCGTTGCCCTGGGCTGTACAGTCCCCGCGTATGCGGACGAGTGCAGTGACATTGTTGAAGACACCGTCGCAGAAGCGCGCGCCGGATTGGCAGATAGCTGGAATTCGGATCTGCAAACTCTCGTTCGAGTGTCGGCCGCGTCTGCTTGTGTCAAAGCGCTATCGGGTCGCTACACCAAGACAATTGACCCAGTGCCAGCTGTTCCGCCATCTGTGACGTCCGCCGGGCTTGGTGACGCCGCGGCCGACGTAGTGCTACCCCGGGATAGCACGCCGGCTGCTGAAGTCGTTGAAAATACGACGGGGAATAGCGAACAAAATAGTGAGCAAAGCGACGGCTGGACCTTTGGCGGCCTGAAGTTTCGCAGCATGTCCGGATCGCCCGGCAGAAAACCTTACGAGCGTAACCGTGAATCGTCTTCTTCCGAGGAGTCGGGTGATTCTGAAGAAGGTCTTGAGCGTTAGCAGGCACGCCAGGAAATCTGCGACACTAAGTGGAGGTAAAAAGTGCTGGTGCAATACCCTCAAGTACTGAGCGTCTTGTTGCTCATCTTACTGTTGCAGGCGTGTGGTCAGCATGCGCGTCTTGCAGATACGAGCCTGTGTTCGCAGAGACTTGCGGATCTGGAGGCCGTAGCGAAGCAGGACCGAGTCTGGGTGAGCGAGCCACGCGAGGTTGCAGGCTTTCCCGCGTTTGCCAGCAACCGATTTCTGGCAAGCTATGATCCTCAAATCCTGCGCGAGGATCAGCGACAGGCCTGGTTCACAAGGCTGCTGAGCGCAGGTAATCAGCGTAGAGAGCTGCTGACCCTTATGGTGCAAGCGGGCCCGTTGGACGGTGCTGCTGAGAATGCAGACCTCGTTTCGCTGGAGAGCTGCGCTGAACAGGCACTGGTGGCGCTGCCGGATGGGGCTGCTACCTGGGATGTTTTGTCGGCAGCGTTGCATGTGCCCGACGACTACTCTTTGTGGCGCAGGGCACTGGGGCTTTACCCGCTGTCGTCGCTGGCTGCGAAAGCCGCGATAGCGGATCTGCAGCTTGAACTGCGCGAAACTTACGCGATTCCAGCGCGAGAGCTGCCCGTTCAGGGTGAGATGCACTATTACGTGCCGCCTGAGAAAGCGAGCAAGTTGGATAGCGATAGTACCGCTCCGCTACAGCGAGACGCTCTTGGCGTTGTCATACCTGATGCAGCACGACTCACGACGCTGTTTGAGCGTCACGCACCAGTATGGGCTGTCGATACCATGGGTGACTTCGATCGCCCCGGCGTGCCTTTTTATGCCGGTAGTGGCGTCCCGCACGTAGACAGTTCAGAGGCGGTGGTGTTTACCTATGCGTCAATGACACGCTTTCAGGGTGCACCGCAGTTGCAGCTTAATTATCTGCTGTGGTTTGACGGTCGACCCAAAGAGAGCGTTTTTGACAGTTTGGGTGGCCCCCTGGATGGCCTGCTCTGGCGGGTCACACTTAATGAACAAGGCCAGGTCCTGCTCTACGATAGCATTCACGCTTGCGGATGCTATCAGCTGTACTTCCCAAGCCAGGTGCTGGCGCTGCGCGATTCAGCCAGCCTGCTTCCGGAGCCGCCGTTGGTGATGCGTAAGGCCCCGGCGCTATCGGCGGGTGAACGTGTGGTTCTGCATGTGGGCCCGGTCGCGCACTATTTGCAGGGCCTGTCGGTGTTGGAAAAGGATGCGGAGCTCGAGCCAGAGCAATCGCGTTATGCGTTTCAGGATTACGTCTCACTCTACCGTGTAAGGGCTCCGGGCGGGCGCCGCAGCTTATTCGACCGCAACGGAATTGTGCGCGGAACCGAGCGCTCGGAACGCTTTTATCTCTGGCCGATGGGCATACGCTCGCCCGGAGCGATGCGTGAGCGAGGGCGACACGCAACGGCATTTGTCGGGCGTCGTCATTTTGACGACGCCGATTTCATCGATCAGCTATTCCGGCGGATGAACTAGCCAGCGTTCGAACCAAAGCGCATATAGATCGACTCGGTCAGGAGCCAAGCAACAACCCCACCGCCATAAGCCCAGTGGCTTACTTCGCCAGCATTCCCGGCGGGAAGCTCATCAGTATTTCCGTGACGGCATTGGTCACCGTTTCATCCGGGTTCTGCCGCATGGAATCGGTAATGCGCGCAGTGGCTACACCGTGCCACACGGGCTTGTGCTCAGCTACATCGTAGATGTCGATTGCCAGCTTGCCCTCAGTGTATTGCTGTACGTCCGTGCTTGTCGCGCCCGCGTAATAGGACCCGCCCCAGCCCCAGCCACCGTAGTAGGGGCGGTAGGGTTCCGGGTAGCTATTGACACGAATCTTGTCGCGCGCACCGACGGTAAATCGAACTGCGAAGTCCGCCGCCTCAGGATTGGACACTTTGGAAAAGCCCTTGGCGCGCAGAGCGGTATCGGTAGCGCGCATCAAGCGGCCCTCGAGGAGGGGAGAGCTTCCCGTAGCGCCCTCTCCCAACATCAGCGGCTTGTCGCTTATGAACGCATAGCTCTTATAGGCGGCAAAGTTTGCTCCCTGATCGTAATCAATTACGGGTGGGTTTGTGCCGCAGGCAGTGAGCATTAAAGTGCTGACCAGAATCGCCCAAAATCGGGTGGGTGTGCATGTGCTCATGTGAAATTCCCCTCAAGGTTAGCCCCGCATCTTAACTGCCGCGAATTGTCGCCGTAAAGGCGCGGGAAGTCATAAACTACGTGGGTGAGCCAGATGCTGCTTCGCGCTCGTTTGCTAGCCACTTGTGCAAGCTCGTCGTGAAGGGCCCTGGTTCCGCGTGCTAGGCTTCTATGCTGTGATCGACAAGGGGGTAAGCAGATGGCTGAAGGCAGGCGCGCCTTGACTCCGGCGAGTCTGAACGAGGCGGTGGAGATACTTGCGCAGCGAGACGCAGATCTTGCTGCGATCGTGCGCCGATGTGGCGCGCCGACTTTTTGGTCGCGTCCGCCGGGATTTGCATCGTTGGTGTACATCATCTTCGAGCAGCAGGTGTCGCTCGCTTCCGCAAAGGCAACTTTTGAAAAGGTCCTGGCTCAGCTATCCGAGCTAACGCCTACCGCCTACCTGCAGCTGAGCGATAAGTCGCTGCGATCGGCCGGCGTCAGTCGCCAGAAAATGCGTTATACGCGTTTGCTTGCGGAGGCGATTCTCGACGGGCATCTGCCCATCGCGCGCCTGGGCCGGTATACCGACGAACGAGTCAGAGCGTTGCTGACCTCGATTACCGGTATCGGTGACTGGACTGCGGACGTCTACATGATGGCAGCGTTGCGTCGCCCGGACCTTTGGCCCGTGGGTGACCTTGCGCTCGTAAAGTCAGTGCAATCGCTCAAAGTCGCCGGAGCCCGTCTAGCCAAAGACGAGCTTATCGCCCTTGGCGATGTCTATCGTCCTTATCGCACGGTTGCTACGCATATTTTTTGGCGACATTATCTTCATAAGGGCTGAAGCCTGTTTCATGAAGGCTGACGCCTGCGGGGAGTGAGCGCATGTTGAGACTGTGGCTGCGCAGACAAACTCTCGGCGCCGGTACGCAAAGCGGTGTTATGTCTGCGCTTGGTAGCCGCGCAGAGGCTGACTATCATGCTCCTGTTGCTTACAGGTAATGTGCCCTTGCAAGTTTAGGGCTGCGGCTTGAACGAGGCGCTGGATACGGATTGCTGGCATGCGAAAACTGCTGAAGTTTCTTCACACCATCGGAAGTATCGGGATCACCGGAGCGCTCTTAGTGCAGCTGATCATGCTCAGTAGCATGCCTCCACCCGAGGCCCTGGCGGAGTACGCCACGGCGCGAGGACAGATGGGTATGGTCGCGCAATGGCTACTGTTTCCGTCATTGGCTATTGTGTTGGTGAGTGGCTTGCTATCCATGGCGTGGACCGACGCGTTTCATGGTCAGGGCTGGGTATGGATGAAGCTCGCTTTGGGTGTTTCTGTATTTGAAGGTACGCTAGTCGCGATTCAGGGGCCGGCAAAACGCGAGGCGGCGCTGGCGGCGCAAGCTCTGGCAGGGGAGGTCGATCCATCACTGTTGGCCGCCACCGCAAATGCGGAATGGAAGTCCACGGTGGTGATCCTAACCGTGGCGCTTATCAATATTGCACTGGCCGTGTGGCGGCCGAAATTTGGTCGGCGTACGCCGGCTGCGTAGCCACCGCAAGCAAAAGGCATGTGCCTGCGGTATTGGCAATCAGCATCTGATGGCGATCGGGAACTGCCCTGGATTTGCTCCCGTAAAAAAGGTGTAGTGGTAATCGATCCGTCTATCATCAACGGGGACCAGTGAATTGCCAGCTATTCCACAACTTGATACCCCACGACTACGACTACGCGCGCACTGCCCGGCGGATCACAGCGCAGCCCATGCAATCTGGAGCGCGCCGTCGGTCTACAGGTTCATTACCGGATCGCCGCTGAGTCAACAGGACGTGTGGATGCGTTTGCTGCGTTACAGTGGACTGTGGGATTTTCTGGGCTATGGCTATTGGGCAGTAGAGGATCGCAGCACGGGCCGCTACATCGGGCAGATGGGCTTTGCAGATTTTAAACGTGGACTCGTTGGTTTTGACGGACACTACCCGGAGGCGGGCTGGGTCCTGCATCCGGAATTTGCCGGGCGCGGAATAGCCACCGAAGGCATGCAGGCTGCGTGCGACTGGCTGGACCATCAGGTGGATCAGCGGCGGAGCTTCTGCATAGTTGCTCCGGACAATGTAGCTTCTATTCGCGTCGCGCAGAAAGTGGGATACCGCTACGCCCTCGATACGCACATGGGGGATGAACGAACCGCGGTGTATTTCCGGGATTCCGCTGTTACTCACCCCGGATGAACAGGCTATTCAAGGTACAACTCTGATCATGGAGCACCTCGAAAACCAGGTAGACACCATTGAAGGCTTTGGACCTTTTACCGCGTCCGGTGAGGTGCAGTGCCTGGTAGCCGATCGAATAGAACTGTTTGGCGATCTGGATGCGCACTTTCGTGAGCACGCCTTCCTGTTTGGTGAGCGGCCCTGTACCGGTGATTTTGCGCTGGCAGGCGCGCTCTATGCCCACCTGTACCGCGATGCCACGGCCGGCACTGATGCGCTACCGATCGCCGGCAATGGTGAATTGTTCTGTAAAACCGGGATCGAGTCTCGCCCGACGTACCGGGATTGCAAATTCCACTGGCAGTGAGTGCAGTTAGCCGGGACAATAGCGACCCGACACAGATTACGTGACTGAGACCTTGGAACCATCCCCCGTGAGTGATACCGACTATCCAACCCTGTTTTCGCCAACTGTGGTGGGCGGCGTAGAGCTGCGCAACAGGATCGTGCATGCAGCTATTCTTACGCGCTATTTCAGTCAGGGACGCGCAAGTGACAAGCTGCTGAACTATTATCGCAGCCGCGCGCGTGGCGGTGCGGCGATGATTGTCACAGAGCCTCTGGCAATGACGGCACACAACCGCATTCCCTCGCGTTTGCGAGTTTGGGATGACGAGGAGTTCGATTCGATTAAACGCTGCGTTGAGGTCGTAGAGCTTGAAGGCGCGAGGCTAATCGGACAGGTACAGGATTCTGGCCGAGGTCGACACGAGGTGGGCCGCAATGAGGGTGCTGTTGGTGCATCCCCGTTGCCCGATGATTTGAGCTGGACTGTGCCGCAGGTACTTGACGCAGGCGGCATTCGAAAGATGATCGATGACTGGGCAGAATCCAGTTACCGTTTACAGCGAGCGGGTTTTAGCGGCGTCGAGATATCGGCAGGTCACGGCCATCTGTTTCATCAGTTTTTGTCGCCTTCATCCAATCACCGCGAGGACGAATATGGGGGTGATCTTGAGGGGCGAACGCGTTTTCTGCGCGACTTAATTGCCGCTATCCGTTCAGCATGCTCAGGCAACTTTATCATTGGGCTGAAGTTACCTGGAGATGATGGCGTACCGGGTGGTGTAGATCTGGCGGAGGCCCGGGCGATCAGTCAGCGAATGGCAGGCGAGCGCGACAATTTTGACTACTGGACCTGGGTCTGGGGCGCGCACGCCAACAGTCTGTACAAGCATCTTCCGGATGCGCACGAGGAGCGTCACCCCTACCTGGAGACTATCCGGGATTTGCGCCAGGTCGACCTCTCTGTACCGACCGGGGCGCTTGGTTACATCACGGACCCTAATGAATGCGAGACAGCGCTTACGGACGGCACCGCAGATCTGGTGTTTCTGGGCCGCCCGCTAATCACGGACCCGGCGTTTCCGAACAAGGCGAGAACCGGGCGCGAGGCCGACATACGCTACTGTGTGTCTTGCAACACTTGCTGGCGCAGTATTATCGAGGGCAAAGGTCTCGAATGTGATAACAATCCACGGGTTGGCAGCGTCGACGAAGTTAACTGGGAGCCCGCGCCGGTTGCCGTAAAAAAACACGTGCTGGTAGTGGGTAGCGGCATTGCGGGGCTCGAGGCCGCCCAGACCGCAGCGAAGCGCGGTCACCGGGTCACGCTGCTTGGGGCGTCGGATGATCCCGGCGGCAAGACGCGTTTGCATGCAGAACTGCCTGGCGGCGAGAATCTCAGCAGTATCTACGACTATCAGTATCTGGCCGGGCGTAAGCAGGGTGTGGATTATCGTCTTGGCGATCCGGCAACGGTCGCCTCGGTGCTGGCATTGGAACCGGATGAAGTGCTGCTGGCGACGGGCTCAACGGCGGCTCCTCCCGCGTTTGTTCCAGCCGAATACATCGAGCTGGGTTTTGTTCCCGATGC
Organism: Congregibacter sp.; assembly: GCA_045105635.1. GTDB lineage: Bacteria > Pseudomonadota > Gammaproteobacteria > Pseudomonadales > Halieaceae > Congregibacter. The sequence goes on along the minus strand of JBGCDU010000001.1, from coordinate 165,221 downwards.
GCGCAGTATGGCGCGGGACATGCTTGGGCGCAGCGGCAGAGAGTCCGGGCGAGTGGTGCTGTTTGATCAGGACCACACGGAGATGACCTACGCCCTGGCCGAACTCCTGTGTGAACGATTTGATTCGGTGTCTTTGGTGACTCCGCGAGAGAGAGTCGCATCTGACGTGTCTCTGGTTGCCCGCCAGGGTATCTATCAGCGTTTACATGACAAGGGAGTGGACATACACACCTGCTATCAGCCGCAAAACCTGGACGCGCTGGAGGATGCTGCGATGGACCTGCAAAATGTGTACAACGGGACTAGCCGACGTCTGGAGGAGGTTGTGGCAGTGTGCTACTCCACCGCACGTGCGCCCGACGACGCATTGCTATTGCCGCTCCGCGAGGCGGGTTTGTCAGTCACTACCATCGGCGATTGCCGAGCCCCAAGGACCGTTCTCGCAGCGACACGTGAGGGCTATGAGGTGGCATTGATGCTTTAGCGCGTAACGCTAGTGCGTGACACCAATACTGCGAAACTCAGCCACGGCTTTCAGTAGCTGTCGAATAGTGATCTGACCTATCAGTTTGCCACCCTCTACTACCGGACGCCGTCGTTTGTTCTGTCGCAGCATATCCTGGGCAACATCTACGATGTCTTCGCCGGGGTGCGCGACCACCAGATTCTCGGTCGTCATGTAGTCCTGGACCAAGCCAAAGCTGTCCTCGTTATAGACGGCGCCCAGCACCGCGCGCAGGCAGTCCATTTCAGAGAGAACACCCACTAGTGTGTTGTCTTCTGCAACGACACATAGCCCCGATATTTTGTTGTCACTGATGATCTGCATCGCTTCGTAAATATTGTCGTCGGCCTTGACCTTGACTGGATGGGCCAACATATAGTCGCGAAGATTCACTGACTTGAGCATAGTTTCCTCCCGGCGCATTGGCGCCAAACCGTTTAGAACATTCCCTGAATGTATCCCATCAACGTCTGCGGCAGAACGCCGAGCAGCAGTATTGCAACAGTCAGTAGTAGCACCACAGCGCGGGCGCTTAAGCGCAACTCCAGCGCAATGCTGTCCTGGTTCGGTTTCTGACTCATCTGGTAAATAATGCGCAGGTAGTAGTAGATGCCAATGGCACTGCCGAGCACCAGCGCACCGAGCAAAATCCAGTGTGCGCCTGCAACGGCGGCGGCAAACAGATAGAACTTGCCAATGAATCCCGCTGTGAGTGGAATACCGGCGAGAGAGAGCAGGGCGATCAACAGCAGTATCGCTAACTGTGGTTCCCGCCAGAACAAGCCTGTGACGTGATCCACCTCCGTATAGTCCTGGCCTTCACGGCCTGGATTTAGCAAAGCCAGTAAACCGAATGCGGCGACAGTGGTTGGCAAGTATGCGCAGAAAAAGAACACGGCGGCTTCGGACGCCAAAGCGCGGTTGGCGGGATCCTGGGCGACCACAAAAATAATCAGTGCGTAGCCAATATGGGCAACCGATGAATAGGCGAGTATGCGCTTGATGTTTTTCTGCTGCAGCGCAAGCAGATTGCCCACCAGCATGCTAAGTACCGCCAGCACACTGAAGAGTTCAGTGATGGCTGAGAGTTCCAGCAGACGCGTATCGAGCAGCATGCGCAGCAGGGCAATAAACGGTGCGGCCTTGGCCACCGTGGCCAGGAGCGCGGTAACCGGTGTCGGTGAGCCCTCGTAGACATCGGGAGTCCAGAGATGAAACGGCGCGGCGGAGAGTTTGAAACATATGCCGCTGAGAATGAGGACTGCAGCAAGGGTGGTCACCGGCGCTCCCAGGTGTGACTGACTCAAGCCCTCAGCCATGGGTCCAAATTCAAGACTCCCCGAGGCCGCATATAGCAGCGCAAAGCCAAACAGCATCGTCGCGGATGCCCCGCCGGACAGTACCAGATACTTGGTCGCGGCTTCGGCGGCAATCGGTACTCGCGAAGGATAGGCGATCAGTGCATACAGCGAGACCGATAGCAGCTCTAGGCCGAGCAGAAGTGAGGCAACATGGCTTGCGTAAACCAGTACAACGCCACCGAGAGTCGCCAGGATCATAAGCAGGTAATACTCGTCACCCTGATCGCTCAGATTCGGAAGGTAATTCCGCGACAGCAGCACGCAAACCGCGGCGGTGCCGCAAAACAGCGCGGAGAACAGCAGCGCAAGAGCATCCGCCTGAAGCAATGGCGTAACGGCGCGGCCGTTCCCCAGTTCGGGCCAAAAGGATACCGCGCAGGCGATGAGCAAAGCTAGCAGCGTTGTATATCGCGTCAGCGTGGCTGAGCGGCGAATAGCAATCTGTAGCATCACCGCTGTCGCGCCTGCGGCCAATGCCAGGATCGGCGCGAGGGCTATGAAATCTGCGCTGTTCATCATGGGGTTGCAACCCTCACCGTGAGCAGCTCAGCGTTGTGTGTCTGCATCAGGACTGCGATTTCCTGCATGGTGGGCGCGGCGAGATCCAAAATGGTTTGCGGGAAGAGTCCCATCCAGAGCAGGGCTAACATCATTACGGCCATTGCGCTCATTTCACGCAGACCGAAATCGGCCATATTTCGATCCGGATCTGGCTTGCCGTGAAATGACTGCTGCATGAGCCATAGCGCATACACCGCCGCGGTAATCATGCCCAGTGCGGCTGCCGCGGTCATCCAGGGTGCCACGGCAAACAGTCCTACAAATACCAGGAACTCGGCAACGAAATTCCCCAGACCCGGTAGACCCAGGGATGCGAGTACAAAGAACATGGCGCATGCACCCATACGCGGTGCCTGCTTCCAAAGCCCGCCCATTTGACGCATGTCGCGGGTGTGCAGTCGGTGCTGCAGCGCACCCGCCATCATAAAGAGCGCTGCGGTGCTCACACCGTGAGTGACCATCTGCATCACCGCCCCTTGCAGGGCCAACTCGTTGAAAGCGTATACGCCAAGCAATACAAAACCCATGTGGCTCACGCTGCTGTAGGCCACCAGGCGCTTGAAATCGGTCTGTGCGAAAGCCAGCAGAGCGCCGTATACAATGCCCACAACCCCCAGTGCGATGGCAACTGGCGCGATAGTGATCGATGCTTCCGGGAACAGTGGTACGGTAAAACGGAGCAGGCCATAGGCGCCAGTCTTGAGCAAAATTCCTGCGAGCAGCACGCTGCCCGCCGTAGGCGCCTGGGTGTGTGCATCAGGGAGCCAGGTGTGAAAGGGAAAGGCAGGCAGCTTGACCACAAATGCCAGAAAGAAGCCAAGCATCAGCCAGAAGCCCAACTGGCCCGGAAGCTCCAGCCCCAGCAGAGCCTCGTAGCTGAAGCTGATATCCCCGTTTTGCGCAATGCCTTGCCAGGCGAGGGCTACGATTGACAAGAGCATCAAGAGGCCTGAGACCTGTGTGAAAATAAAGAACTTCATGGCCGCATAGCCGCGGTTCTCGTGTCCCCAGATGGCAATCAGCAGGTACATAGGAATCAGCATGACTTCCCAGAACAGAAAGAACAGCACCAGATCCAGCGCCAGGAACACGCCGCAGACTCCCGCCAGAGTCCACAGTAGATTCGCCTGGAAGAAGCCATGTCGCTGGTCTATCTCCGCCCAGGACGCGGCAATTGCGATGACACCAAGTACCAGCGTGAGTGCCAGCAGCAGCAGACTGAGTCCGTCCATACCCAGCTCAAACCCGATGCCGAAACGCGGTATCCAGTCGATGCGGCCGTAGACGAGCCAGCTGCTACCTGCCGAATCGGCATCTGCCTGTAACGCCGGCAGTGCGATCGCGGCCAGCACCCCGAGCGCGGCAAAGCAGGTGAGTAGTGATATCCAACGGGGCAGATTTTCGCTGATTCGTTCGGAGAGCCACGCGAGCACGCCGCCGAACAGAGGCAGGATCAGTAACCAGGTGAGGCTCATGCGGCAGACCTCAGGACGACGGCAACCACGCCAATCACTCCAAGCACAAACGTGGTCGCATACCAGCGAAGTTCCCCGGTTTGCAGTGAGGACAGGCCGCGGTGACCAAGGCGACTGATAGCCATGACGCCGCTGTAAAAGAGGTCGACGGGCTCGCCTTTCCACCAGCGCGCAAGCGCGCTATAGGGGGTTATCAGCAATGCGTTGTACAGTTTGTCGATCTGCCACCCACTGAAAAAGAATCGTCGTATTGCACCACCGGTTTCGGCATCTGCGGGCGCATCCATAAGCGCGGGGATGCGGATGCTTTTGCGTAAAAACACAAAGTAGGCAAAGGCGACGCCAAGCAGGGGCACGCCGATGCTCACCCATTCGATCAGGTGCGGCACGTCCGGGTGACCGCGCGCGCCGAGCACAGTGTCCACCGGTTGATTGATAAAGCCGCCTAGCAGCGAAAGCGCGCAAAGCAATAACAACGGCACTGCCATACGCAGACCGGGCTTACGGTCGGGTTCGATCTGCGCTTCGCCAAAGAACGCGGTAAACAGCAGGCGGAAGCTGTATATGCTCGTGAGCAGCGCGCCGAGCAGACCGCCCAGCCATAGCGTGGGTCCGATGCCCGGCGTCGCAAAGGCGGATAGTAAAATGCCGTCTTTGCTATAGAAACCCGCAGTGAACGGCAGAGCTGCCAGAGCCGCGCTGCCGATGAGAAAGCTCAAAAACACCACCGGCAAACGAGTACGCAGGCCGCCCATGCGGAATATGTTGTGTTCGTGATGCAGGCAGTGCGTAACCGCACCGGCGGCCAGGAACAGCAGCGCTTTGAAAAAAGCGTGAGTCATGAGGTGGAAGACGCTATAGCTGAAAGCGCCAACACCCAGGGCCAGAAACATATAGCCGATCTGGCTAATGGTCGAGTAGGCGAGGATGCGTTTGATATCGTTCTGCACCATCGCGGCGGTAGCTGCCAGCAAAAGCGTTGCCAGCCCCAGCCAGGCGACCGCTTGCAGAGTGATTGGCGCGAGCAGGAACAGTCCGTGCAAGCGCGCAATTAAATACACGCCCGCGGTGACCATTGTGGCCGCGTGAATCAATGCTGAGACCGGAGTCGGTCCGGCCATCGCATCCGGAAGCCAGGTGTGCAAAGGAAGCTGCGCCGATTTTCCCGCCGCGCCACCCAGTAAAAGCGCCGTGGCCAGCACGGGCATAGACCCACCGACTTGCCACTGGATATTGGCAGCGGCGAGCAGTGGCTGAATGTCCAGGGTGCCGAGCTCGGTGAACAAGAGAAACAAGCCCAGCGCCATCAGCGCGTCACCCACGCGGGTGACCACAAAGGCCTTCCGAGCGGCGGCGCCGTTGGCAGGGTTGGTATACCAGAAACCCACCAGCAGATAGGAACACATACCGACCCCTTCCCAACCGAGGAACAGCAGCAACAGGTTGTCCGCCATAACCAGGAGCAGCATGGAGCCGACAAACAGATTCATATAGGCAAAGAAACGGCTAAAACCCTCGTCGTCCCACATGAATTCGATGGAGTAGAGGTGAATCAAAAACCCGATTCCGGTGATCACGGACATCATGACTATCGTCAGACCATCGACATAAAATGAGAAGCCGACGCTGAGGTTGGCAACACTCATCCAGGTCCACAGCGTTGTCGTGATGACCGCGCCGTTATCGAGATAGGCGAGGGCCTGGCTTGCGACCAGCAGTGCCGATAAACCAATGGATCCTGCGCCGAGGCTTCCCGCAAGCAGTCGCGGCATTTTCGCGCCGAAAAGAATCAACAGTGCAGCTGATAACAGCGGTAAGCCCGGTATGGCGGCCAGCGTCAGGTTCACCCGTTCAACCTCGTGACCGCATCCATGTCCAGGGTCCTGTAGCGGCGCTGTATTTGCAGCACCAGTCCGAGTCCCACAGCAACTTCGGCAGCGGCCACCGACAGCACCAGCAAAAACATCACCTGACCATCAGCGGCCTGCCAACGCGCACCGCCGGCAATAAAGGCGAGTGCGGCTGCGTTCAGCATGACTTCAAGCGACATCAGCATAAAAAGCAAATTGCGGCGTAGCATCAAGCCACCTAACCCGCACACAAACAAAATACCGGCGACCAGCAGGACATGCTCTAACGGCACGACAAGTCCATCCATCAGGGCTCTCCCACTCGGTCGATGAAGCGCCTGGCTACATGATAGGCGCCGACAAGCGCGGCCATCAGCAGCATCGAGGCCAGCTCTACCGCCAGAACGTAGGGACCAAACAGGGTAATGCCGACTTCTTTGGGTGAGACGTTCTGGCCTGAAGACTGCACGCCGGAGTCACCGAAGATCATCAGCATTTCGGCTAGTAGTACGGCGGTTAGCAAGCCGGGCACTATCCACAATCGGGGCTGCAGCCATTGTCGCTCGCGCTCTTCGCCGGCATCGCCCAGGTTGAGCATCATCACCACAAATACAAACAGCACCATGATGGCGCCGGCGTAGATAAGTACTTCAAGCGCCGCAGCAAAGGGTGCGCCGAGCATAAAGAACATGACCGCGACCGCGAGCAGCGACAAAATCAGATAGATCAGTGCATGCGTTGCGTTTGAACGGGTCAGTGCTACAACCGTGGCAAGGACGGCGAGCGCGGCGGTACAGTAGAAGAACGCGACCATCATGGCATCAGACTCTTTACATCGATGGGCGCGGCTTCGTTTTGCGCCTCACCCTTGTCTTTGCCATCAATAGCGATGCCAGCGACGCGGTAGTAGTTATAGTCGTGGTACTTGCCCGTGCCGGCAATCTGCAGATGCTCTTTCTCGTAGACCATGCTCTGCCGGTCGTACTCGCACATCTCAAAATCTGGCGTAAGCTGGATTGCATTGGTCGGGCAGGCCTCCTCGCACATGCCGCACATAATGCAGCGCGAGAAGTTGATACGGAAAAACTCCGGGTACCAGCGGCCGTCGTCCCGCGTGGCCTGCTGCAGCGCTATACAGTCCACCGGGCAGGCGACAGCGCAAAGATTACAGGCGACGCAACGCTCTTCACCGTCCGGGTCGCAGGTGAGCACTATGCGTCCGCGGTAACGCGGTGCGAGATAGGGCTGTTCTTCCGGGTACTGGACGGTCTCCGCTTTGGTAAACGTATGTTGCAGCACCGTATACAGAGTCACGAGCTGGCTGCGAATTACCTCCCACATACGTTAGCGCCCCATGCTCAGTGCCACGGCACCGGTAATTAGCAGATTGAGTAGGGTCAGCGGCAGCATGTACTTCCAGCCCAAACCCATCAGTTGGTCATAGCGTGGTCGTGGAATGGCCGCCCGCAACAGAATGAAGAAGCAGATCAGTACAAAAACTTTGATCAGAAACCAGACCAACGGCGGCAGGAATGGCCCCAACCAGCCGCCAAAAAACAGCACGGTCATCATGCAGCAAATCAGTATCAAACCTACGTATTCACCCAGCATGAACATGGCGAATTTCATGCCGCCGTATTCCGTGTGAAAACCGGCGGTGAGTTCGTGTTCGGCCTCGGGCAAGTCGAAGGGCAGACGATGGCTTTCGGCGATGCCCGCTATGGTGAAAGTTAGCAAGCCTAAAAACTGCGGTATGCAGTACCAGAGGTTTTCCTGAGCCAGCACTATCTCACGCAGGCTAAAGCTCCCGGACAGCATGACGACGCCCATTATGGAGAGGCCCATAAAGACTTCGTAGCTGACCATTTGCGCGGCGGCTCGCAAGGCGCCCAGCAGCGCGTATTTGTTGTTCGATGAAAGCCCGCCGAGCAGCACGCTGTATACCGCCAGCGAGGACATCGCGAGAAAGAACAGGAGTCCAATATTTAAATCCAGGACCTGCAGCTCAGGCGAAAAAGGCACGACCGCAAAGCCCAGCATCATGACAATAACGATGACCGTTGGTGCCAGCACGAACACGAAGCGGTCAGCGAAGGGAGGAATCCAATCGTCCTTGGTGAGCAGCTTCAGCATGTCGGCAGCGACCTGGAACACGCCAAAAGGCCCCAAACGGTTGGGGCCGTAGCGATCCTGCCATATGCCCAGCAGGCGCCGTTCAAACCAGGTTAGCAGCGCGGCGCCACCCACGGCGGCACCGATAATGCTAAGGCCGAACAGTGCGGTGCTCATTTCGTTCATGCCGAAGCCCCGTCGCTGGCGATCAGTGCTGCATCCCGTCTCTGCCAGTCAACTGCGCGTTCGAGTGTGACCTTGCTACGTGCGACGAGATTGCTGCAAGCCGTCAATCCCGGTGCGTAGGCCACGCAACCGCGGCGCAAGGCATGATCTATGCGTACCTCGAAGGCGGACTCGCTACCCTCGATACGCACACCATCGCCGGCGCTAACGCCGAGTACATCGGCGTCCTCTTTACTCAATTCAAGATACGCCTCGGGTACCAGTTCCTTGACTCCGGCGCTGCGTGCGCTGAGCTCGTCACTGCCAAAAATGCAGGGGCGCGGCAGCAATTCCAGGGCGTCGGGGTTATGCGCCGCAGCGACGGATGCGTCGCTCGCGCTCAGAGTGGGAGAAGCATCAAGCAGTCGAACGCCCGCGGTTCCGCCGCTTAAGGCACCACCAACTTCGGCTTGAAACTTATGTAGCGACTGGTTCGAGTTCCAGCCGGGAGACCACACGTAGGGGATCAGGGCTCCATCTTCATCACGGTTGAGCCCTTCCATGCTGTAGGCCAGCGCTGACTCTTCATCCTGTGCCTGCTTGGGTTCGTGCACGCTGACGTTTGCCAGCATTGCGGTGCGTCCGCTGTAGCGATGCGGCTGCCGGGGCACTTTCAAGCCATGGCTGCGATACCCGGAACCCGGGGCGGCCTGAAGAATGCCGGCGAGCTCTGCGACCGTCGCCGCGCAGCTAGCAATGACATCGTCTACGTGATCGATGTCTGCATACTCTTGTGGGTATGCCACCTTGAGCTGTGGCAATAGCCATTGCACCGCCGATTGTCGTTCGTCGCCAGCGGGGAACACCGAGAAGTAGCGCTGCGCCCGACCTTCCATGCTCACGAAACTGCCCTCGGACTCGATCACCGACGCGGCGGGTAGCACCAGGTCGGCGCGCGAGCAGGTGGGACTGTCCAGGCCGTCCAGCACAACAAGTTGCGGTACCGCATCGAAAAGTGCATCGATCTGCGCGACTGTACCGCGACGGTACAAATCGTTTTCCAGCACGATCAACGTGTCGATCTCACCCGCCTGCGCGCGTGCTGTGAGCGCTGCGATATCGGGTGCGCCATTTGTAGTGAGTAGCGCCTGGCCAAGGCTATTGGCCTCAGGCACGATCAGCGACAGCATGGCGCCACTATGCGTATCGATGTTCGCGTTATGCAAAGCGCTGGCGATGGACGCGGCGCTATCAAGCAGGGATTCTTCGCACAATGAGGTGCCACCAATGATAAGTGGCCGCTGGGCTTCGCGCAGTATCCGGGCAACTTGCGCAGCTTCGCTGTCTGTATCGCTATTTTTATCAGTGCCGTCACTGCGCAATGCCTCCGCTATCGCCAGCGCAAACTCGCTAATCTCGCCGGGTGCCAGATGCAAACAACGTTCGGCTATATCGTCGAGTCGCGTACTGCCCGGGGTCACGCTAATCAGGGGACTGCGCTCATTCTGAGCGAGGTTGCGTATGGCGGCGTCCTGCCAGGGCAAGAGCTTCAGATCTGCTGCCATTGCATAGGCTTTGTTGCGCACACTTTGCCGTAACGCCAGCGCCAGGCGCGGCGCGGTATGCGTGACATCATCGCCCAGTATCAATACCGCGTCTGCCGCTTCCACATCGGCCAGTGACGGCACCCGCGCTGCGCTGCTGCGCAAGAGCTGCGCGGCGCGGTTGATCAGTGGCTGTTCAAGGTCCGCAAAGCCCGGACTGAAGTCTGCCTCGCCCACTAAAGCGCGCAGTAGATAATTCGCTTCGACCGATGCGCGCGGCGAACCGATGCCCGCCGCGCGCTGGCCAGCGAGCATCGCGGTGAATTGCGTATTGGCTGCCGAAGTGTCCAGGGCGTTAAACCGCCCTCCCTGCTCGCGCAGACCGGGGAAGGCAATGCGCGCGTCGTTGTTAACGTAGCCCGAGCCAAAGCGCCCGCGGTCGCATAAGAAATAGCCGTTGACCTCTGGATTGAAGCGGTTGTGTACTCGCTTGAGCTTGCCGTAGCGCTCGCCAGGCAGCGTGTTACAGCCCACAGCACAACCGGCGCAGATCGATGGAGCTGACTGCAGGTCCCACTTGCGCGTGTACTGCCCGACCAGCGTTTTGTCCGTAAACACGCCTGTGGGACAGACTTCCACGAGATTGCCCGCAAACTCGCTCTCGAGCGTCCCCTCAGCATGACGGCCAAAATACACGTGGTCGTGTGACGCGAGCGCGGCGAGGTCTTCTCCACCGGCATAATCGCGATAGTAGCGGGTGCAGCGATAGCAGGTGATGCATCGGTTCATCTCGTGATGCACCAATGGACCGAGATACTGGTTGCGATAGGTGTTCTTACGTCCTCGGTAGCGACGATCACGATGGCCAACCATGACGGTCATGTCCTGCAGGTGGCATTCGCCCCCTTCTGCACACACCGCGCAATCGTGTGGATGATTGAGCATCAGCGACTCAATAATGGCTTTGCGAAATCCGCTGGCCTTGTCGCCGGTGAGTGAGAATATCGCGCCCTCAGTCACCGGGGTCATGCAACCCATTACTATGCGCCCGCGTGTATCGTTCTCGTCCTGATACTGCACTACCGCACACTGGCGGCAGGCCCCCACGGAACCCATCGCCGGGTGCCAGCAGAAGTAGGGCAGATCGAGTCCCGCTGACAGACAGGCTTCCAGGAGATTGGCGCCCTCCGGGACCTCAAAAGCGTGATTGTCCACCAGAATCTTTGGCATCAGTGCGTGTCCCCGTAGGGGCAGGCGCCCTGCTTTATATGAGCCTCGAAATCTTCGCGGAAATACTTAAGCGCGCTCTGTACCGGTTCCATCGCGCCAGGCGCCAAAGCGCAGTGCGTATTGCCGATCGCGCCGATATAGTCGATCTGATACTCAAGCGTGTCGATATCTTCGGGTCTGGCGTCGCCGGTTTCGAAACCCTCAAGTACCTGCGCACTCCAGGGAAGGCCATCGCGACAGGGCGTACAAAACCCGCAGGACTCCTGCGCAAAAAACTTCGTCAGATTGTGGATAAACCCAATCGGACAGGTTTTATCATCGAGAATAATCATGGTGCCGGTGCCCATTCGACTGCCTGCCTTGCCCACGCTGCCATAGTCCATGGCCAGGTCGAGATGCTCGGTGGTCAAAAAGTCAGTGGAACCACCGCCGGGCAAAAATCCGCGCAGCGCGTAACCATCTTCCATACCGCCTGCATGCTCCTCGATAATTTCCCGCACAGTTGTGCCGATGGGCAATTCCCAGCAACCCGGGCGTTTCACGCGGCCGCTGACGCCATAGAGCTTCGTGCCAGCGTCTTCGCCAGCGCCCAGGGATTGAAACCACTCAGCCCCGTGCTCGAGTATGTGGTGGATGTTGCACAGGGTCTCGACGTTATTGACGATAGTTGGTCGCCCCCAAAGCCCGCTCACTTGCGGGAACGGTGGCTTGGCGCGCGGGTTGGCGCGTTTCCCTTCGAGCGAGCTGATCAACGCAGTTTCTTCACCGCAGATGTAGCGCCCGGCACTGGCGTGCACATGCATCTCCAGACTGAAGTCGGTGCCGAGAATGTTCTTGCCCAGATAGCCTTTTGCATGACAGGCAGCAATCGCTTCGCGCAGCACCTTGGCGGCCAGAATGTACTCTGAACGGATAAATATGTAGGCGATTTCCGTACCCAGGGTATAGGCCGAAAGAATCATGCCCTCTACAAGCTGATGCGGGTCGCACTCAAGGAGTAGGCGGTCCTTAAAAGTACCGGGCTCCATTTCGTCGGCGTTACAGATCAGGTACTTGGGGCCGGGTGTGGAGGTTTCCTTGGGAACGAAGCTCCATTTAAGGCCGGTGGGGAACCCGGCGCCGCCGCGGCCGCGAAGATTGGAGTCTTTGATAATTTGCAGACAGTCCTCCGGAGACCGCTTGCCGATGTTGGTATGTAAGGCCTGGTAGCCACCATTGGCCTCGTAGGCAGCCATATCTGTGGGCCGACGGTCCGGGTGAATATTGCGTGTCAGCGGGTTCTTCAAACTCGCCGAGAGTGATGCGTCAGTCATCGGCGTCTCCATGCTTTGCGGATATGGTTGCGGATATGGTTGCGGAGTCAGTCACGGCGAGCGCGATGTCCAACACTGCATCGTTTAGATCCTCATGCAGTTCATCGCCGACCATCATGACTGGCGCTCGGTCGCAGGCACCCAGGCAGGTAACCGGTAAAAACGTGAAGGCGTTGTCGGCCGTCGTTTCGCCCAGGCCAATGCCGAGTTTTTCAGTAATACTGGCTTGTATGCGATCACAGCCCTTGATCCAGCAGGTGACTGAATTACACAGCAGAATGACTCTGTCACCGACGGGCCGACGAAAAATCAGGTTATAAAAAGTTGCTACGCCGTCGAGTTCCTCCGCGGACATCTCGAGGTGGCGGGCGATAGCGCGCAGGCTCTCGTCAGACACCCAGCCGCGATGCGCCTGCACGATCTTCAGAGCATCGATCGCAACGGCAGAGCGGTAAGGCACATGGGCGATTTCTGCATCAATTTCTGCAATCTCGCTATCACTCAAAGCCTGGATAAGATCTGCCATGCCTAGCGGTCCACGTCGGCCATAACAAAGTCGATGCTGGCAATAATCGCAATTAAATCGGGAATGAGCAGGCCTCTTGAAATCAACGGTAATTGTTGCAGTGCGGCGAATGATGGAGTGCGAATGCGCGTGCGGTACGAGGTGGTTCCGCCGTCGCTGACCACATGGTAGCTGTTGAAACCCTTGGTGGCCTCGATGGGCACACAGGCTTCGCCCGGCGGGATTGCAGGTCCCCAGCTTACATTCAGAAAATGGTGAATGAGTGTCTCGATATCGTTCAACGTGCGTTCTTTGGGCGGAGGCGTGGTATGCCGATGATCGCTCTTGTAAGGGCCGGCGGGCATATTGTCGAGGCACTGACGGATAATGCGCAGGCTCTCGCGAATTTCTCTTACTCGCACTTCTGCGCGATCGTAGCTGTCACCGCTGTGAGCGACCGGCACATCAAATTCAAATTTCTCATAGCCGCCGTAGGGTCGGTCGCGTCGCAGATCAAAGTCAACGCCGGTGGCGCGCAGCGACGCCCCGGTGATACCCCAGGCTACGGCTTCTTCCTTTGTATAGGCGCCAATACCAACGGTACGATCCTTGAGGATGGAGTTGTTCATGGCCATCTTCTGGTAGTGATCAAGGCGCTCAGGCATGCCATCAATGAAGTCGCGGACCAGTTTCTCCCAGCCTTCGGGTAAATCCTGCGCAACGCCGCCTATTCTGAACCAGGCCGGGTGCATGCGCCCGCCGGTGATGGCCTCGACGATTCCGAACAGGCGCTCGCGATCGGCAAACATATAGAATACCGGAGACATCTGGCCTACGTCCTGCACAAAGGTGCCGTAGAACACCAGATGGCTTGATATGCGAAACAGCTCCGCCATCATGATGCGTATGACCTGTGCCCTGGGCGGAACCTCAATCCCGGCGAGCTTCTCTACTGACAAAACGTAGGCAAAGTTATTCATTACCCCGCCGAGGTAATCGATGCGATCGGTGTAGGGTATAAAAGTGTGCCAGCTTTGCCGCTCGGCCATTTTCTCAGCGCCGCGATGGTGATAGCCGATATCCGGCACCGCGTCGATAATAACCTCGCCATCCAGTTGCAGGGCGATGCGAAAAACACCGTGCACTGAGGGATGGTTGGGCCCGAGATTCAGGAACATGTACTCGCTGTCACCGTCGGTCTGGCTCATACCCCATTCTTCGGGTTTAAAGCGCAGTGCCTCCTGCTCAATGATCTGCTTATCGTCGTCCAGGCTAAACGGTTCCATCTCCGTAGCGCGAGCCGGATGGTCTTTGCGCAGCGCAAACCCTTCCCAGGTGGGCGGCAGGATAATGCGGCGAAGATTGGGGTGTCCGGCGAACTCCACGCCGTACATATCCCAGGCTTCGCGTTCGTACCAATTGGCATTGGGCCACACGCCTACGCTACTGGGCACCACCGGGTCGTTTTCACTAACGCTGGTCTTCACGCGGAACTCTTCGCGACGCTCTATGGAAAACAGGTGGTAAACCACCGAAAAATCCAGTGCCTGGGGCGGCTTGTGCTCGCGCAGGCGTTCGTCAATCCCGAACACATCGAGAAGCATGGGGAACTGGGGCTTAAGGTGTCTGAGTATTTCAAGGAGACGGCCGCGCTCGACCCACACTGTCGGTGTGCCGTCCTGCGTTGCCTGCAGTGACAATCCAGCATCCGCAAATCTCGCCAGAAGATCACTCAGCGCAGCGGGTGCAGTTGTCACGACCGCATTCATCATGCGCTCTCCTTGTGGGTGGGGCTTAGCTTCAGCTCTCGCTTTAGCCGTTCTTTACTTTGGCCTACTTTTTATAATCCCTTGAGCTAGGTCTTATCTGGACTGCGCAAAATCGTCTGCTGGTTGCGCTCTTCTTTTAGCCGGTCGCGCTGCGACTGCATGTCCGGTTTTATGATTTGTTGATCGCCGGCGACCCAGGACAGGGGACGCCGTTCCTGACCAATTGAATCCTGCAACATCATCAGCCCCTGCATCAATGCTTCAGGGCGCGGCGGACAGCCCGGTACATACACATCGACGGGAATAAATTTGTCGACACCCTGTACCACGCTGTAGATGTCGTACATGCCGCCAGAGTTAGCGCAGGAACCCATGCTGATAATCCACCGCGGCTCAAGCAGCTGGTCATACAAATGCTGAACAACCGGTGCCATTTTCCGAAACACCGTGCCGGATATGACCATCAGGTCGGCCTGACGCGGCGTGGCGCGAATAACTTCCGAACCAAATCGGGCGATGTCATGCTTGCTGGTGAAGGAGGTGGCCATCTCTACATAGCAGCAGGAGAGACCAAAATTAAAGGGCCACAGCGAATGTGCACGGCCCCAGGCAATCAAGTCCTCGAGTTTCGCAAAAAAAACGTTGCGCTCGATCTGTTCTGCCATATCAGTTGTGGCGGTACCCGGAGACACGGCGATCGTGTCCTCCGGTCGGGTGAGATTCCACTCCATTAACTTATGCGCTCCAATTCAAACGGCTTAGCGGGCGCCCGCTCTTTATTTCCCCAGTTGAGCGCACCGGTGCTCAACTCATAAATCAGCGCGACTACAAGAATCAGTATGAACACAGACACAGCGATGAAGCCCGACCAGCCCAGTTCGAAAAAAGCCACGGCCCAGGCCAACACAAACACTGTCTCAAGATCAAAAATCACGAACAGAATGGCGACCAGGTAGAATTCCACAGACATTTGCACCTGAGAGGTGCCGACCGGAACCACGCCGGACTCGAAAGGCATATTGGTCGCATCATTGGCGCGGCGCTGCCCGAGTATCCAGGACAGCAGCAGCATCGTTGCAACAAGCAGCAGTACGCCCACGGCGTAAACAACAAACGGCCAGAATGACGGCTCGTCTGTCATGCGCAAAATCCCTCTTCGAATGTGCCGCAGGCGGTGCGTCCGCTGCGGCTAGCCACGCGTCTTCTTTTTAAAATATGCACGTCCTTATCCGCTTTGTCCGACGAGTTTTGTTCTCGTGGCTGCACCTGAGAATGGACCCGAAAGATGCATCCGCAAAACGGCAACCCCGAATCTAGTCACGTTTAACGACAAACGCAAGCTTAACGCCTGGCTACAGCCAAGACATTGCAGCTGTGTCCCGGACGTTGCGATCAAAAAATCATCGCAGCGTGGTCTACATTTCGTTCTACTGCGCGCTTAGTGTGTTGAGTGCAGAGTGTAGGGCATGCCGGTGTTTTGCCGGAGACGTTTTATGCAGTAGCAGCTGTTCGCATCGGCAGAAGGAGAGAAAGCGTTTTAATTCCCGGGAAAGTGCGTTGGCAAAGCTGTCCAGGTCACGCAGTCCGGGCTCGACAAAGAACTGATGAATCTCCAGCACACCGCGTCTTCGATCGGCTTTGCAATCCATTCGGGCAACCAGTTCCCCGCGCCACAGCACAGGTAGGACAAAATACCCATAACGACGTTTGGCAGCCGGCACATAGCATTCGATGAGGTAGTCAAAGCCGAACAGCTCGCGCAGACGCTTGCGGTGTATAACCAGGTTGTCGAATGGCGACAGTATTTTTACCGCATTGCGCGTCAGGGGTTTGTCAAGCAGATCAAGGGAAGTCTGCGCTGCAAAGAAAGTGTTCCCTTCCAGGGACAATTCCAACAGCTCTCCAACGAGCACCATCTCCCTCAGTGTGTCAGAGACGGGTGTCTTCATGCCCTTGAGCAGGTGCGTCATTTCTTCCGCGCGACCCAGGCCATGGGCGCGGAGATAGCTGGTGATCAAAAAGCGCGCGTAGTCTTCGGTGCTGGGGACGCGGGTGTCTATCTTGTCGGTGAGTACGCGCTCAGTGAGCTCATAAACTTTCTGAAAGCGCTCTCGCCTCGGTACCATAAGCTCCCCCTGCATATAGAGATACTCCAGCGCACGCTTGGCGGGTTTGCGTGACCAGTCGCCGGGGTTTTTGCGCGACTGTGTCTTACCGGATTTATCGAAGTCGCGTGCCATGAGCGGCCCTTCGTCCGCAATGCGCCGGAGTATCTGCTTCATTAGCGGCTTGTCGCGCGTGCCCCAGTGGTCCTGGGCCTCGCTGGCGATAGCCCGTTTTCTGGGCAGGCTAAAGCGGTAATCCCGCATTGGTAAGTAGGCCGCGGCATGCGACCAGTACTCGAAAACGTCTCCATCGCAGAGCAAGGCATCAAGCTGCGATTCTTTATAGCGTGGGTTGCGATTCCACAGCGTGTGGTGATGGGCGCGTTCGATGACCGAAATCGTATCTATCTGGATGTATCCCAGATGCTCGATGGCTGCAAGAGTGGCGGCCTTGGCGTCGCCTTTTGGCGCCGCCGGTGGCAGGCGTTGCGAAAGCAAGGCGAGCTTTTTGGCTTGCTTCAATGAGAGTGGAAGTACGGGCATATCACGCAAGAATACGAGTGCAAGGCTTGAATTGCACCATCGCGTAACAGACGACCAAGCCTACGTGTATATACGTGTATAGAAAATCGTCATGAACAAACTGTAAACATTAGTTTACATAGTTGATTACAATGGCAACCTGCAAATTACCGGTGCGCACCGTCAGTGTGCGCACGCAGCAGAATCTCCTGAACGCAAAATAAGTGAAAACCAACACGATGCTTCAACCTCGAATGTTAACCGCCGCAACGATTTCCACCGTCAGCCGCCCCAAGTCATGTTTCCCGGGGAAGCTTGCCGTTACCGTGCTGGCGGCAAGCCTTGCGAATGTACTCGCAGCGTCGCATCTGGCGGCGCAAAACACGCTTCAACGCGCCGATCCGTCGATCATTGAGGAAGTACTGGTCACCGCCCGAAAAGTAGAGGAAAACAGCCAGGATGTGCCGATCTCCCTGCGCGTTCTCTCCGCCGATACCATGTTCAAACAGGGTTTTGATACGCTCAGTGACACGGCGCTGCTGGTGCCTGGACTCACTTATGATGTCGGTGGCTTCGTTCAGGACACGCGACCGGCGATGCGCGGCATGCAAAATGAACGTGGTCGGCCGAGCGTGGCTA
Organism: Congregibacter sp.; assembly: GCA_045105635.1. GTDB lineage: Bacteria > Pseudomonadota > Gammaproteobacteria > Pseudomonadales > Halieaceae > Congregibacter. Next base: position 147,565 of record JBGCDU010000001.1, on the reverse strand, counting down.
TTCTCATTGACTATATCGATGCCTCTACTGAGAACCTGAGCATTGCCGGCGCCTCCTCGGCGCTCTACACACGACTCCTGGATGTGGAGCGTCTTGAGGTAGTGAAAGGCCCGCAGACGCTGTTGTACGGTCGGAACGCGTTTGGCGGTGCGATCAACGTGGTAACCAAGCGACCCAGCGTGGAGTGGGAAAGCCGTGTGGGCGGCGAGGTTGGGAACGCCGGACGAACTATTCTTGAAGCGGGTTTTTCCGGACCTCTGATCGACAACGTACTCTCCATGCGTGCGTCGGTATTAAAAAATGACTTCGATGGCTTTTATGCCAACCCCAATACCGGTGAAGATCTGGGCGCCGAGGATTCTCTGGCAGGCTCTCTGGCACTGCTGTGGACACCGACCGAACGGCTCAGTGTTTATACGCGGTATCAATACTCGGACGAGCAATACAGCCAGCCCGCTTCGGCGCTGGTGACTTGGGAGGATCGTCTGCCAACGCCTGGCGGCACCTTTGCGGCGGGCCCACCGGGGACGCCACGTCAGCCCTGTCCAGGCGATTTGAGCGGCGTGCCCGAGGCAATCTTCACTGCTTGCTCACGCGGCGTGGTGCTGGGTGAACTCGATGCACAGGAATCGGATATCGACTTTTCGTTGGATCCTGCGACCGGGCGACCTTTTGAGGGTATGAATCAGATTCAGCGCTTTGGGTCTCTGCAAGCGGACTACGCAATCTGGAACGGAACGCTGACCTACCTCGCGGGCTTCATGCGCAATGCCAGTGATGATCGTTCTGATACGGATTACACCGACTTTGAGGTGACCGATCCTTTTCGCTTCTCAATTTCTACTATCAATATTCTGAATTACGAGTTTGAGCACCAGTCCCACGAACTCCGGCATGTGGGCGAGAGCGAAAGCGGTCGCTTCAACTGGATAGCAGGAGGTGCCTACTACACGGAGGATGCGAGCCTGAGGAACGGCTCGCAGTTCTGGACGCGAAATCCGAACTCCTTCCTCGGCGGCCCTCCGTTTAATCTCGCAACGGAGCCCAATGCAGGGGCAAAGCCCACCAACCCCCAGTCGCGTGATACCACCCACTGGTCATTTTTTGGGTCACTCGGTTATGAGATTAATGAACAATGGCGGATTACCGCAGAAGGACGATTCTCTCACGACGACATCGACTACACGGTTCCTACCTGGTCACGCCAGGAGATAAGCCTGTTGCAACAGATTCCGCTGGACTTCTGTCCCCCGGAATTGGATGACCGCGATGTACCGGATTCACAGAAGTATCCGAACGTCGCCTACGACTGCACTGACAGCGACTCGGTAAATACCGAGGTGTTTACTCCGCGAGTATTGCTTGAGTACCAGCCGAATGACGACCGTCTGTACTACGCGTCTGTGACCACCGGATTCAAGCCCGGCGGGTTTGCCGCGAACGAAGCCGTGATCCTGGATGGACAGCAGTACGAAGAAGAGGAAGTCACCACCTACGAGATCGGCGCCAAAACCACATTGCTGGACAATCGCGTACAGTTGAATGGAGCCATCTATCTCAACGATTACCGCAATCAGCAGATAGGTATTCAGCAGACTCCCCCGGGCGCGATTTCGCCGATTCCCGGTATCACCAACGCGGCTGAAGTGCAGGTCTGGGGGCTGGAGTTGGACAGCATCTGGCAGGTCAGTAGTAATCTTCGCGTGACTGCCGCCTACGCGTTTACCGACGCAACGTTTGAGAGTTTTGTGCAAGGCGAGGACGGTGCTACGGCGCTGAACAAAACCGAGGCAGGGAATATCGAAGCGGACTTTTCCGGCAACTACGTAGGTAAGAACCCTCGGCATTCTCTGAATGCAGACATCGATTACGTCGATCAGCTAGGGACGTCAGACTTTGAGTGGTTTGCCGGCCTGACGGGACTGTATCGCTCCAAGCGCTACATGGACGAGTCCAATCTCAATTACCTGCCCAGCTTTTACCGCTTGAATCTGAGGGTCGGCATACAGAACCCTCGCTACGATGTGCTTGCCTATGTGGACAACCTTCTCGACGGTGACGAGATCACTAACGGGCAGCGGGTTGTGGATCTGGGCAACCCGGACGGCTTTGCGCCCGGACGTGGCTATTTACTGCATATGCCTTTGCCGCGATCCTATGGTGTGCGATTTACTGCTCGATTCTGAGTTCCTTGCGGGCAAGGCAGGAACCTTATTGTGTGGTCATCGGCCTGTTCGCCACGCGAAACAGCGAGTAAACGAAGCGTCTTGTGACTGGCTGCGGCGCATCGATGTCGGGCCATCGCTCAGCGGCGTAGCTGTCCAGATGCTGCATCACTTTGCCGAGTAGATCGTCCGGCAGTACCCAGCTTTCCTGATCGTCTTTTGAGCGTATGCCGTCGAGTATCTGCCGGGGTGTGAGTTCCGTTTGCCACTCGGCGGCGATTTGTTCCTGGCCTTCGTTGATGGCGATGGCACCCAGGGTGAGGAGTTCCTGCACGATGTCCCGAGCGGTGATGGGGGATCTGACTGTGTCAGATAGATCGACCACGGCCTGTCGGAACTGCATGCGCAATTCACCGGCGCAGGAGCCTGGATCGACCCAATCTCGGCCTAACATCAATGCGCCCGCAGGTCGGACCAGGTGCAACATGCTTTGCAGAACACCCTGCCAGTCGGGGATCAGATGCAGCACGTGGACGCACAGCGCTGCATCGAAACAGCCAGGGCTAAACGGCAGTTTTTGAATATCGCCGAGCACAGGGTAAAGCCCTTTGCCTCCATCAGCCCTGATAGCGGTGAGCATATCCAGCGACAAATCGACGCCAACGACCTCGCAACCAGCAGCGGCAAGCGGTTTCGCCATGCGACCCGTGCCGACACCCAGCTCCAGAATGGTGGCCTTTTCACCGGCTGTGTGAGCCAAGTGCGCGCCGATGTCTAGGGATACGAGCGCTGGGTGGCCGCGCAAGGCGTCGTAGCGCTGGGACACGCGTTCATCAAAACGAAAATCGAGTTTTTCAGTCATATCGAAGCCAGCACCTGCCCGTAAAGAGCAACATGGTAGCCGTGCTCGCTAGTCGGGCCAGCCCGCGGCTTTGGTACCAGTCTGAGGCTTTGGTACCAGTCTGAGGCTTTGGTACCAGTCTGGGGCTTTGGTACCAGTCTGGGGCTTTGGTAAATGACGAAGCACGGTGAACGGAGAACACGTCGTAAAAACGGTCCTGAAAAAAGGTAGTTTGGCTTCAGGCGCTGCCCACTGAGAGAGCCAGTTGTGCGGCGGCTTCTTCCTCGGCCTTGCGTTGCGATGCAAGCAATTTGGCTCTTGCCAAAGCAGGCTGTTGCTGAGGGTTAGCGTTCGCTCCAGGCAGCGGCACAGCGGCCTGCTCATGGAACTGTTCCGAATTCACCTGCATCAGCAGACAAGCGGCGGACACAATCAATAGTGCCTCCGCAGAGAAAATTATCCAGTAGGCGATATTCGGTGATAGCAGCCCGCTGCCAATCATGGCTGTGTGCAACGCTCCGGCACAGGCTGCTGATAAGCCCATGCCCATGGCCTGTGCGGTGCCCCAAAGGCCCATATACATGCCAGTGGCGCCCTCGGTGGTCATGTCCATCATCAGCGCCAGAGCGCCAACGTTAAAAATGCCGGCGCAAAAGCCCACAAACATCAGGGTCGGAATCAACAAAGGCTGTATCTGTAGCAGGGCCACAACGCCCAGGGACAAAAATCCGATGGCGGCACCAACGCAGCCGACGATCGTGGTTGCCCTGCGCGGCACTTTGAATGCCGCCGTGAGAATACCCATGCAGATCATGCCAAGCAGAATGCCGCCGCCCCACATCGGCTGTAGCTTGGTCGTTTCGCTTATACTCATGCCAAATATTTCGGCGCCAAATACTTCGATCAGATTTTCCTGCAGGAAAATTGCCAGGATCGCCATTGCGATAAAGCTGAAAAACATTCGCGACTCGCGCTGATTGGCGAATAATTTGAAGGCTGAACTGAGTGGGTTACCCTCGGGCACGATGGCCTTTGCGCGAATGGCGAGCTCTCGGAGCTCAACGGGCTCAAGGCGACGTTCGACTCGGAACACCCCAAGCAGTACGGAAATCATGACAATCGGTGGCGTGAGGTTGTACAGCTTCTGCATGGCCTCAGGCGTGAATTCGGGTCGCACCGCATTCATAACCACAGCCGCTGCAATCGTACTCAGAATCATAATGACCCAAATCACAGATATGACCACAGGCCTCGATTCCTTGGTGGTCACCTCGGCAACCAGTGCGTGATAGCTGTCGGCAATAACCGCCATACACAAACCAAACATGACGAACAGCGCAATGGCGGCCAGTAGCGCGGCCGTTGATCCCGCACCGAGGGCAAATGTGACGCTCGGTAGCAAAGGGAACAACAGGCTGGCCACGAGGCTGGCAAGGATCAGGTAGGGCGTGCGGCGATAACCCAAAATAGGACGTTGATCAGCCAGGCGACCCGCGATGATCTGCATCGGAGCCAGAAAGTAGTGTACCGACAATAGTGTGGTGACAATGACGGCCGCCACACCCAATTCAACAATCGCTACGCGATTAAAGTCGATCGTCAACAGCGCAAACATCCAGCCTACTGCCACTTTGGGTAGAGCGAGTTTGAGTGTGGACCCTGTTACGCGGAGCGCTCGCAAGACAGACATAGGAATCTGAGCTATACAACTATGATGCTGTAGATATACCCGACAAGGTGATACTTGTCAATTTAGATTGACATCCAATCGGTCAATATTAGTTGACATGCTGGCTGGGCAGATTGGCTCGGCAGATTGGTTTGGCGAGGGGGCGCGGTGGAGCACCCTAGAAAAAGCTAACTGCGCAAACAGACGTCGCGAAACACTGTCCAACAGTAGGTTAGTGATGAGGGGTTACGGCACATGGCAACGCGTTTACTACCGACCTTAATGTCTGCTTGGATATTGGGCACTCTGGCGGCTGGCGCTGAATGGGCCGCCGGTGCCAATCAGCCTGCGGGCGCTGAAATGGCCACAGGTGCGGACTCGGCCATCGATGCGGCACGAAAAGACCTGGCACTGCGCCTTCGTGTGCCCCTGGAGCGGATAACAGTGGTCTCGGAAACTGTCAGAGCGCCGAAGGATGCACGCTCTGGCTGCGTGCGGGTGGGCGTGCCCGTGGAGGAGGTGATCAGCAAGGCTTCGCAGGGGATCGAACTGGTACTGGTCGTGGCCGGCCAGAAGCATTTTTACCACGCGCTGCCGGGCCAGTCCTACGGATATTGCGAATTACCATCGACAAAAAAAAGGGGCCCGATAGGACCCCCCGTAAAGTAGTGTGGATCAGGCCCATCCCTGGGCCATCAACGCGTGCTATCGACGTCTCTCGATAATCATTGCTTCGGAGCCTTCGCGGGCACCACCACGCGATGCTGCACCACGATCAGAGTTGCTGAACAGCAGCAGGCCGCGCTCAGCGGAGTTGCCCGGGAACACGTCAAAGTCGAGAACCGTAAAGTTCGCAGACTCTCCACCGGGCACGTCAGCCGCATCCAGTACGAAAAGTCGCTCGCCCAGTGGCGCAATGGTGAGGTTGCTGATGACATCGCCGGGGCCGCCAAAGTAGAAGTCAAATGCCTCGACTTCTACGTCGACGTTGGTTGCCAGAATATCGTCAGCGGTCAACCCTACCTGCTCACCGCAGACTCTCAGCACCGTATTGCCGGTGTTGGTTGCATGCTCCGCGAAGAAGAACGCACCAAAATCACCCGTTTCTACGTTGAGCACCAGGGACAACTGGCGGCCGTCGCTGATGGTATTGAGTGCGCCGGTCGTGAACGCCGAGAAGTCATTGTTGAGTATTTGATAATCAACAACGCCGTCCTGATCAATATCCAGAGACACAATAAACTTGACCGGCAGCAGATGCGTCTGTCGCTCCCAGGTGTTGATGGCAAACTCCCAGAGGAATTCACTTGTGCAGAACGTGTCTGGGACCAAAGCAGTGTTGACACCTACTGCGCGTATGTCCGGTGTCGGGGATTGCTGGCCAGCACCGCCTTTTGGCAGCACACCGCTCGTTGCAAGCAGCGTGAAGAAGCTGTTCTGCGCTGTTCCCACGCCGAGGTTATTGATCGGCAGGGTCGTTTCTGTGGCGCCGGCGGCGAAGCGAATAAATCCGTCAGACGCTGAGCGACCCCGAGAACCAAACGAGACCTTACCTGGGCCCCTGGTCTGCAGGTTTGCCGACTTGCGAGGCAGTACCTGCCAGGGCACGTGGACAGATTCTCCAACGGAGTTGAAGGTTAAGTAGCCATCAAACTCCTGCTGGTTAAGCAGTGCCGGGTTAGCGCCACCGCTGCCGGAAGTCATTGTGTTGTTCGGCAGGTTCGCGCCGTTGATTGTCATAGTGACCGAGACCGTCTCTGTGCTACCGGGAGCCACCGTGACCGATCCGTCTACCGCAACGTTAACGGCGCCACTGGCGGCGTCTACGGGATCACGGAAGCTGGCAGCGATGTCATAGGTGCGCGGGTCGTCACCATAGTTTGTGATCTCGAGTTCTCGATTCAGCGTTTGCGAATTTGAGTAAACGTCGACAAAGCCAAAGCTCAGGGCACCTGACAGTGTTTCCTTATCCCACACTCCCGTGTAAGCGCCGAGGGCGCGATCTACACGAACTTCGCCACCGCCGATGCGGGTGATTGGTGCAAGACCCAAAAACGGATCGGTATCAATGTCGGTTTCACCCGTGTTGATAAGACGCGCCTTGACTTCGTGCGGGGCAAGATCGGGCTCCGCTGCCATCAGCAACGCAGCGGAACCAGAGACCATCGGAGCAGCGCCCGAGGTGCCGCCGAAAGGCCCAGTACCGGTTCCACTGCCAGCGATCGCCGATACGGAAGCGCCCGGCGCACCGATTTCTGGCTTGATCTGGTTGTATTTGTTGCTGGGTCCACGAGAGGAACTGCCGACCATCGTTCCTGCCAATTGCAGGCCGTTGTCAGGGTCAACCGAGGCTAGGAGCCCGGACTGCCCTTTCATTGCCGTGGAATCGGCCTGACTTACCATGTAACCCGGAATGTCGATAGGACGGTCGCCGCCGTCAGCGCCGGGGAAGGGGGCTTCCGAGGTGACCAGTCCTATGATGCCGATAACGCCACCTGCCTGACTGATATTGGAAATCTTCGCAGAGAAGTTACATCCGCCGCGATCCACCAGCACAGTAAGACCGCTGAGGCTTCCCGGTGCGAACGGGTCGCAGCCCAACAGGTTGCCGCCGGCACCATCAGCGTACTGCAGATTACCGCTGACCACCCCGGTTGGAGGGACCGAGAAGGGCTGGAATACGCCTTGATACTCTACGCCATCAACAGTGATGAAGGGCAGCTCAGCAGAAGGTACCTGCGTCTGCGCCACCGACAGAGCCGTGGGAGCGGCGGAGGGAGTACCGGTAATATAAGGCTTGTCGCTGCTGTTACCCGCAGACGCCACGGTCAGTACGCCAAGTGCAGTGGCATTATCCACGGCGGTAGACAGGTCATCGTCAAAGGGCTGCCCGTAGTTGGAGCCAAGCGACATGTTGATGATGTCCATCGCGTCGCTTACGTCACCGTCGCCATTCGGGTCGACGGCATATTCCATGCCCTGAATAAGCGCAATACCAGAACAGGAGCTGGATATTGATGAGCAGACCTTAATCGAATAAAGGTCCGCGCCGGGCGCGACGCCACCGATGCCTGCGATGATGTCTGCGACGTGCGTGCCATGGCCGGAGGCAGGACCGTCATCAAGAGGGTCGGGGTCAGGAGTTTCCGGGCCGTCTGGCCACACGCTACCGGTAAAATCGAATCCACCCGCAACTTTGGCGGTAGGGAAAGTGCCGGGCTCGATGATATTCGGGTTGTCCGCTTCATACTCGGCTGTATCGCCTGAGCCGCCGAGGGCAGCATGGTAATAGTCGATGCCACTGTCGAACACGGCGACCTTGACGCCGCTACCGTCTACGCCAGCGGCCTGTACGGCGGCTGCACCGATATAGGGGACAGTTTCTGATAGGTCCAACTCATAATCATTCACCCGTGTGACGCCAGAGACAGCGTTGTCACCCAGCAAAGTCGCAACCTGGCCCGCTTCGACTTCCAAAATAACGGCGTTGAGGACCATCTGCGTGGAGGTTACTGAGCGGAAACCGGGTGCGAGTTGTTCAGCACGCGAGAGGAACGACGACTGCTGGGCTTCCAGCTCGGCCTTGCGGGCCAAAATGGCAGCCTGCGATGTATCAGACAGTCTGGCAGCTGGCTCCCCCGTGAGCCGCACCAGTACATTGATGCGCTGCGTCGGAGTCAGCGCCCCTGAGTCAACCAGGCCTTGCTGCAGTGGCGTAGCAAGCTTGAGTGCGGCAAAGCGCTCGGAACTCGCCACTGCCATACGATCTGCCAGGCGGTCTTGCGCCTGTGAGCTGGCGATAAATCCGGGCGCCATTGTGGCGAGTGCCAGAGCAAGGCCTCGATACAAGTTGGTTCTGGCGCGCTGGGCAGGCTGCTTTCTGCCGCATTCAGACGCTTCGTTACTAGACGTATTGTTGTCGATCATAGTGAGGTGACTCCTCTGATTTGAACTGAGAGCAGAGTGCTGCGCTGTACACAACACTCTCATTGCCTGATGTCGATTGAATCAAGCTACGCAAAAACTGTTTTTTTCACAAGAAAAAGTTTAGTACAGATGAGGTTATTGGTGGATGAGGTTATTGGTGGATAGGGTTATTGGTAGATAGGATTATTAGTTTTAGAAGGGCGCCGCACAGCGCCCGCGAACAAACATACATGGGTAAATCAGCCCGTGGTGCGACCAGACAAACGACGTCGCCGGAGCACGCTGCCCCCGAGCAGGCCCGCCATCATCAGTGATAGCGTCGCTGGCAGCGGAACCGAGGCTAGCTCAGTGCCGAAGGCAGTTACTTCCCACGTGCCGTCAACAATATCGCCGCCGCCGAACTCGTCGATTCGAGGGTCAAGAATGTCCGTGGGGTTAAAGAAATCGAACTCGCTAACACGAAAGTCGATAAACACAATCTCGCCAAAGTCGAAGACCAACTCGGGGAACAATAGGTCGAAGAAGGGATCGTTCGCATTGCCGAATGTCTGCCCAAACAAGTCCAGGCTTAGGATGAACTCGTCCCCTAAGAGGCGCCAGTCCGCGAAGGTATTGTCCACCAGGTCAGTGTCGTACTCGACCGCTATGCTGCCTGTATCGCCAATAGCGATGTCTCCGTACAGCACTTCTACGTCAAATTCTTCAGTTATGAATGCTGCTTGGGCCCCGTTAACCAAAAGGATAGAAACAAAAGCCAGTAGTGCTGCGAAGTGTTTGGAAGTGAACAGCTTCATTTGGAAACTCCAATCATTAAGATGTAGAACTCGAAAGCAAATATCGATCCAAAGTAGGAATTCTGTACTTTTTATAGCAGTTTATGTGATCCAAGTCTCATTAGAGGGATCGCCATGAACTTAGATTGTAAAGTTTCCTGACACTTTCCGAAGATTTATTGGATGATTTATGAATCAACTAGGAGATTTGCTACTTGCCGGGAGACGCGCAGTCCACGACTGGTTGGCCTCACAAAATGCTGAGATGAACCCTCCGAAAGAGTCAAACGTGGCGGCGGCTCCGGACACCAGTCTCTCGATGTCTGTGAGGCTTCCCGCAAGACTTTCAATTTCGCCGAGCATAACGCGCCACGTTGCAGCCGACGTGCCTCTCTCGAGGTAATGGCGTGACGCATCGGGCAGAGATCTTTTTACATGCCTGGTGAGCGAAGCCGCGCCAAATCCAGCGCCATGTATCACGTACAGGCTGCCCAGTAACTCAGCACGTTTACCACCAGGTTTCTTAATTTTGACGTCGAGCGTGCGCAGTTCGCCTGGTAATATCTCGAGATCGCTCTTGAGGTTAGCTATCTGGTCTCCAAGCGATAGCAATGGATAACAGTCGAGGCGTGCGCGCTCAGCTTCTAGATCACTGAGGAACGCATAATAGGCCGCCAGCAGCAGGCGGTATCTGTCCTGCGTAAGGCTCGGGTCCTGCAAAGACGATATCCACGAGTGGGCGTGCAGTGCTTCATGAACGGATGCGGTGCGAGTTGCCAGTAAGCGTCGCACGCTGGGCTCTTGACGAGAATTCATCCCGTCTTTTGTTCCAGGGGGAGATTGAAGTAGAAGCGTGATCCCTCTGGGTCAGCCGGTTTAATCTGAATAGTCCCGCCATGAATATCCATGATGCGCTCGCAGATCGTCAGGCCCAGCCCCGAGCCTTCAATCTCATCCTTGGAATGCAATCTTTCCATCGGACGAAAAATCCTCTCGGCATATTCAGGCGCAACTCCCAGGCCATTGTCGATTACTGATACTTCGACTTCGACTTCGCTTTCCGACAGTACCCTGCTGCTAATCTGAATACGCGGCGCTCGGTCTGGATGGCGATACTTGAGGGCATTGGCTATCAGATTCAATAACAGTCGTAGCATCAGTCTTGGGTTCGCGGTAACTATAGGCAAGTCGATGGCTTTGATCTCCGCATCCGTTTCCTGAAACTGGATCGTCAAAAGCGCTCGCACATCCTCAGCCACCTGCGCCAGATCAACAGCGGAGAAGGCATGCGTTTGTTCCTGAATCACAGCCAGTTCCAGCAGCCCATCGGTCAGATTCGCGAGCTTTTTAGTCGAGACCTGGGCAATTGCATGATTTTCCTTAACCGCGGACTCTTCAAAGTTGTCCTCACCCATCCACTCAAGCGCCATGTTGATGCCTCGCAATGGCGCTTTAATATCGTGCACGGCGGTTGCAGCAAATTTTCTAAGGTATGCGTTCTCGTCTTTTAAGAGCAGCTGCGCTGCGATAATGTCGAGAAACTCCTTGAAGACCTCGCGCGCACTCTCCAGTTGTGATTCCTCCCACGCGGCACTTTCGTCCCTGTGCTCCTGAACCCATGTATCGAACGACCGTCGAGGCCCGAGCTCGGTGCTGTGCTCCTTGGCATCCGGGCGGCCCGCCCAGTGGACCGTTCGCGTTATCGGACCGCGAAACCAGAGCAGCTGGCATACCCGGTGCACCACGACAGGCTGGATAAGAACACCACAGGCTTCTTCTATGTATTGGGTAGCAGGCGGCCACTGTTGATGAAGTTTGGTGGTCTGAAACTGATCCGAGGCCTCACGCTGTTTGATGGCCCATTTAATCAATTCTCGAATAAACGCAGGGTTGGAGCTTTTCCAGACACATGCAGATTGCTGCCGTACTGAAACGCAAATCCGTCTGCACCAAGGAACTTTCGTAATACGGGGACCAGGTCGAGTAAAACGTCCTCAATATCGCCGTTTGAGCGCAAAGCGGAGGAAAACTGGTTCTCAATTTTTCGCAGCTGAGAAATCATGTTGGTGGTTTCAGTGCGTCGCTGTTGATCAAAACGCAACATCACCGCCGTGCCGATCTCCTGCAGCAGACTCCAGCTGTCGAAGGGTAAGAGTCCAGGCGTATCGTTGTGGGCAGCGATCAAGCCCCACAGTCGCCTTTGGTGCATCAGGCTGGTAGAAAACGCTGCGCCCACACCAATGTTGCGCAGATATTGAGTGTGCATCGACGATACTGATCGCAGTACTGACCAGGTCAGATCCAGTTCGCCCTCGTAACCGTCAGCGGCGAGGATCGGCAGGGCATCGTCTGTGGGTGTTCCAATTGCACGGTAGGGCACGATCTCCATAATCGCGCGCACCTGTTTGGGAATGTCGCTGGCGGGAAAACACAGACCCAGGTACGACTGCAGTTTTCCGTCGGAACTTTCCGCGATGACCTCACCAGACCAATCAGCCAGAAAACGGTAGATCTTGACGCGCGCAAAGCCGGATATCTCCCGGATTGCATCCGTCGCGAAAACCAACGCATCTTCAAACGTGTCTGCGTGCAAGATCCGCGCGCATGAACTGTGCTGCACTGGCGCATTTTACGGCGCACGGTGCTGGCTGATGGGCTGCTATTGGGCACGAATTCGATGACGCGCCTTCCGGCATGCAGATGCGTGACCGTATCGTAATGAACACCCTCATGTTCAATCTCGAAATCGAGAACGTCGTGGAGGATTTGCGTATCGTCCGTGGCATTGCGTACTTCGTCGGCGAGGCGAGTATCCAACTCGGCCAGAGTCACTGATAGAAGTGCGTCTGTGCCAACATCCAGCAAACTCGCCGCGTTTTCGGTCGCCCCGATCACTTTTTCTGTGGTCGGATCGATGACGAGAAGACCGCCTATATTCTGGATCATGCCGGAAAGGTGAATCTGCTCGCGATCGCAATTATCCAGCGTCACATTCTCCGTATCGGCAAAGAATGTATTGAGCGACGATGGGTTTCTCATTTATTTGCTCCGAAGTGAGGATCTGGGCTCTGAGTGGCAACCTGAGTTTAATCTTTCTTGGAAAATTAACTGAATCAAGGCGGCAGAGGTTATACGACCATATTTCAGGGAGTATCGGTAGGCTTTTTTTGTGCAATTAGAGTGCCCGATCGGCGGACAGCTTGTTGCATACACCCGGTTTATACTTAGACCTTGCAAGGAGCGAGTCCCTAGTAATCCTGCGGTAGGCAAGCTTGCCCAAAACTGTTTTGCTGGACATCTGTCTGCCGTCAATCAAATAGTGGAAGGCAGCAGCGGAGTATCACTTATGAGTGCATCTTATGAGCGGGTCTAAAGAGCATCCTAGTGGTCGGGACGATCCGCGATTTCGCCAGGTCAACGATTTTCGCGACTACGCGGATGTTGATCTGGCGCGCACGCATAGCTTTACCGCAAGCACGGCGTCTTCGCAGGTCGATCAGACGGCCTTCTCGGCGCAGCACGAGGCGCTTCAGCACGATGGCTATGTAATCATCGAAAACCTGATGAGCGCAGATGACCTCACCGCGATACGCAGCGATGTAGCGGACCATCTGCGGTATTTTGGACGCAATTCCTTCGAGGGTGAACGTACGCAGAGAATATACGGTCTGCCGGAGAAGTTTCGCAGCGCGGACCGGTTTATCGAACACCCGCAGATACTTGCCCATCTCAATCGACGGCTCAAACAAAACTACCTGCTGTCTCAGGCGCAGGTGATCAACGTCATGAGCGACTCACCCGCGCAGCCGCTGCATATTGATGACGGGTTTTATCCCTGGCCCAAGCCGCGACCGGCGCTGAGCATAGCGACGGTGTTTGCGATCGATGACTTCACTGAGGATAACGGTGCGACTGTGGTCTTTCCCGGCAGTCACCGTTGGGGTGAGGATCGGTTTCCTGAAGACGATGACGAGCGTGTTAAGGCGGTGATGTCAGCGGGGTCCTGCATTTTGTTTCTGGGAAATCTCTGGCATGGCGGTGGTGAGAATCGCAGTGGCAAGAGCCGCCTTGCCTTTACCGCGCAATACTGTGAGCCCTATCTGCGTACGCAGGAGAATTATTTTTTGTCTGTATCACCGCAAACCGCGGCGGCCGTGTCCGAGGACATGCGCAGGATGCTGGGGTATTCGATCCATCCGCCATTTATGGGGATGAGCAATGGCATGCACCCGAAGCGTGAGTTGCCGGGGTCGGGCTAGGACTGGTGCCCTGATGAGCTGAACGCATCAGCATGTCGTGTTGGGGTGGGTTCGCAGAGTCCGGCTCTTGGCTCCGAAATCCTGGTTGATACTTCTTAGTTCTTCAGCCGTCGCCTGACGCGGCGTACAGAGAGCCACACCACAGCCAGCACCAGTGGTGCGGTGATCCCCGTCAGCAGGTTTGCGTCCAGTGGCAGGCCAATCTCCTTTCCCGACTTGAACAGATAGCTCAGCAGACCAACGGCATAGTAGGTGATCGCAAATATCGAGAAGCCCTCGACCGATTGCTGGAGTCGCAGTTGCAGATTGGCTCGCTCGGCCATGCTTTCGAGGATCTTCTGATTCTGTTTCTTCTGGTCCATGTCGACCATGGTGTTGAGCAGCTGCGTGGCCCTGCCGACGCGCTGGGCGAGTTCCTGCGCGCGGCGCTCCGCCGCGTCGCAGGTTCCCATCGCCGGCAGCAGTGTCTTTTGCAAAAAAGCGGTATAGCGTGGCGCGGCGCCCAGGGAGGTTTCTTCCAATTCGGTAAGGCGTCGGTTCACGATACCGGTATAAGCGCGGGCCGCAGCAAATCGATAGGCATGCAGTGCAACGACATGCTCGACCTGCGCGGCAATACGAGTGATCTGCTCGAGCAGCTGTTCCTGTGCCGAGTCGGTATTGCGGTGTGCGATTTGTTCGGTAACGGCATCAAGCTCCGGCTCAAGCCCGCCCAGGGCTGCCATGACCTCCCGGGCTTTCGGCAGTGCCAGCATCGCCAGCATGCGATACGCCTCTATTTCCAGGAGGCGCTGCAGATAGCGTGAGAGGCGCAGCTCCCCCATGCCGTAGTCGACAAGGACCAGCCGCAAGAAGCCTTGCGCATCGAGGCGAAACGAAGACCAGATTTCGCCCTGACCACCCGCTATGGCACCGCCATAGACTTCGTTAATGCCCAGCAGGGATCGAATGCGTTGCAGACGTTCGTCGGCATCGATATCGCCCCCCGCAATAGTCTCCACATGTACGCCTAGAAACAAGTCGCATAGAAGCTCTTCGCGCATCGGTGCATCCAGAAATTCCAGTGCCGGTGTCGAGAAGGTCGGCTCGCCACTGCCGGCGGCGAGGATGGTGTAGGAGTCTGCTTCTGTGTGGCCCTCCCATTTCAGCAGGCAATTACCCACCCGCACCGAGTGATGGCGACTGTTCTCGCCAGGCGCGGTTTGACCCTGTTGGCGGCAAAAATCAGCAAACTCCTCCCGGCGCTTTTCAAGGCTGACACCGTCGCGGAGCGACAGCAAGTGTGAGCAACGCAGGGGCGAGGGCATGGATAGTCGCGGTCTTGCATGCCACTCGTTGCTCAATGCCAGGCGCAGGTCCGCCGGGTCGTGCCTCGCAATGGCGCTATGACCGGTGTCCTCGAGGGCCGCGTGGTCTGCGTCTGGTTTGCTCACGGTGTTTCTCTGCCATACTTTGTCTGATGAGTGTGTAAGCTTATACGGTTAGCCGGGCCTTCTGGTGCTGTAGCTACAGCCGGTGCAAACTCGACATAGCATGAGCCCAGCAGTTGCTGCAGGCTGTGCACGTGTAATGCTGGTGCTTTGAGATCGTGTTCGATTTCGGTCTGGCGCGCCGTTCGCCAGCGAAGATAGTTCGGTGGAAAGCTCGGCTCGAGCAGTGTTTCCAGAGCCAGCAGCGCTGGCAGCAATTGGTGGTAGCGCTGATTCAGCGCCGCTGACCAGATTTGCACTGAGCCCACAAAGTACTTTTGCGCGACGGTGCGCAAGATCGGTGCCGCGTCGGGTCTGCTACCGTTTTCGCACACAGCTCCTCTGCTCAGGCGCTGCGCAATCATGCGGTCAGCAAGAGCAAGAATCCTTGCCTGTATCCGCAAAGCAGCCCGCAGCGCGCCACCATCACCACGAGCGATAGCGGACAAAGCCAGTTCGAAGCTTTGCTCGTTAGCCGCATAGTTGCCGTTCAGCCAGCGCTGGGCGTCCGCCGTGATGTCTTCGAGCGCGGTGACAACCACGCTGCTGGTTTCGTCTGGATAGTTCACAAGCTTGCTGCGTTCGCGCCAAAATTCCCGGTACTCGAGGTTGCCGAGCGTGGCGTTGAAAATCAGTGCTGGGAGCTGCTCTTTTTTAACTAACGCAGCGTCGGCGATTAGCGCTGCCAACGTGAGCCTACCCTCGCCTCGCAGTGTCTCGATACACGCAGGCGCTTCACGCAAAAAGGCGAGTTCCAGGAGCAAACGTTGTGATGGCGGTGCGACTCGCCCCAGACTGCTATTCCGCCTGGCAACGGTGGCCTGGAGGGCGCAGCCCCGCAGCCGAAGAAAGTCCATGCTATCGAGGCTGTCACCCTCGATAGGCAGGCGCAGGGTCTCTGCTCTGGGAGGTGCGCTGAGGGCTGGGCTGTCTGGCTCTGCCGCTGACTGCTCAAGCGGCCGCGCAAGGCGTGCCAGATAGTCGTTGAGTCGCGCCTCCGGACCGCTTGATCCGCAGGCGTTCAACAGGCACGCGACTAACGCTAGGCCTGTAAAACCCGCTGCCTTGCTCACCGCGGAGTCATTGACGATGAACAATCGCTAGACCTTCATTGATGAGTTTAGCGACCGGCGGGCTCCAATTCAGGCCAGTGCAGCGCGCGTGCGTTCTGCCCAGGCCTGCAAGCGCGTGCTCGAGGCCGGCAACTCCTCTTTTACCCACCGAGCTGTTTCCACCGCGACCAGCAAGTCAATATCTGCAAGCGTTAGTTGCTCGCCGCATAGAAAACTATTGTCACCAATTTCTAGCTCAATTTGCTCCAGCGTCGCTCGAAAGCGTTTGCGGCCCCGCGCCTCCAAGGCGGGGATCTGCTCGATATCGACCGGCCCGGGCAGCGCGCGGTTTTCGAAGGCGGGACTACGATTGCGCAGCATTTCTGCAAAGGGTTCGAACAGAGAGACAAAGATTCGGTGATCCCAGGCGAGTACTAGCGCCCGTTCCAGTACTGAGCAGCCCATGAGAGGTTTGTCGGGATAATGCGCGTCCAGATAGTCACAGATCGCAATTACCTCTGTGAGTAACACGTCTTCTTCGGTTTGCAGTGCGGGCAGGGTCCCCATGGGATTAATCGCTAAAAAGGCGTCCGCGCGGTGCTCATTCTGACGCATATCGATTTGCGTAGTGGGCAGTTGTACATCCTTGTAAAGCAAGAACAGCCCTACGCGTCGCGGGTTTGGGGCAGAGTCAAAAGTATAGAGGTGCATGCTGTGCGTCCTTTTACAGGGCAGGGTCAATTTCGCAGGATAGAGATTTTAACAGAGCGTTTGCGACAGATGCCTGCGTCTGTGAAGAAAGCGCGGCGCAAAACAGGGGCATTTTCTCGCGCGCCGACGGGTTTGATGCGAGCGCCGCTCTAGCTATAATGCGCGCCCACAAACCGGAGGACGTCCCGTGTTCAAGCAAGTATTTAAAATCTTATTGCCGCTGGCAGCAATTGCATCAATGTCGTCGCTGCTGTCGATGAATGCGCAGGCTATTGATCTTACCGATGAGCAGCGCGCCGAGATTGCAGCGCGCATAGCGCCGGTAGGTGTGGTCTGTCTGCAAGGTGAAAACTGTGGGGGTTTGCCCAAGGCCTCGGCGATGCCTACGGCAGCAACCGGCGCGGCCGTTGCCGACGGTGCAATGGCAGTCGCAGCGTCGACTCCCTCTGCCGATGGCGAGGCTACCTATAACGTGGCGTGTATGGCATGTCATATGACCGGAGCAGGCGGCGCACCGAAGGTCGGTGATGTGGATGCATGGGCTCCGCGTATCGCGAAGGGGATCGACGCATTGCATAACAGCGGTGTGAATGGTGTTGCGGGCACAGCGATGATGGCTAAGGGTGGCCGTGCTGACCTGTCTGACGAAGTGATTGTCGCTGCCGTTGATTACATGGTGTCGCAAAGCCAGTAAAACGTTTCTGAGGTCGCTGTTGTTGCGTAAAACAGCACACCGAGACAACAAAGCGCAGGAATAAGAAACCGCTGGTGACACGTCGTCGTCTGGCGGTTTTTTTTTGCGCTTGTGCCGGGAGTTCAGGATGCCGGCCCCTGTAGTCTGTAGCTGAGTGCTTCTGCCAGCGTTTCGAAGCATACGCGCTCATCGCTGCGCAGATCGGCGATGGTTCGGGCCACGCGCAAGGTCCGGTATACGGCTCTTGCTGATAATTGCAGGCGTTCCGCAGCTTGTTGCATGAGGCGAATCTCGGCGTCACGCAGTTGGCATTGCGTCTGCAAGTCGGCGCCTTCGAGAATGGCGTTGCTGACTCCCTGGCGATTTAGCTGACGCTCGAAGCAGTCGAGCACCCGCGCGGCCACGGTGGCAGATGACTCTGCTTTTGCGTCCGCGAACAGGTTACCTGTTTGCACGCGATCAACGCGGACCTGGATATCGATACGATCGAGCAACGGGCCGGACACCTTGCCCGTATAGCTGAGCAATTGCGCGGCCGAGCAACGGCAATTTCTGCCCGGGTCACCCGCGAAACCACAGGGACAGGGGTTCATGGCGGCAACCAGTTGAAAGCGGGCGGGGTAGCGGATGCGGGCGTTGGCTCGCGCCAAAGATATCTCGCCGTTCTCCAGCGGCTCACGCAGCATGTCCAGAGTATGGCGGGAGAATTCCGGGAGCTCATCAAGAAACAGCACACCCCCATGTGCCAGCGATACTTCTCCGGGCCTAGGAATCCTGCCGCCGCCAACCAGCGCCGCGGCGCTGGCGCTGTGGTGAGGTGCTCTGAAGGGGCGGCACGAGTCCGCTAGAGACTCGCCTTGCAGATCGTGAAGTGCGCAAGCCGTCAGCCTCTCGTCACTGCTCGCCGGCGGCAGTATGCCGGGCAGGCAGCTCGCCAGCAGGCTCTTGCCGGTGCCTGGAGGGCCCTGCATCAGGAGGTTGTGGCCCCCGGCCGCGGCAATCTCCAGTGCGCGTCGAGCGCTTTCCTGGCCTACAACCTCAGCAAGATCGACGCGCGGATCTCCGACCACCGGCACCTTACTTCTGATGCTCGGCGTATCGGCTCGTCCGCGTAAAACAGCGCACAGCGCTAGCAGGTCTGGCGCCGCAACCAGCCGACAGTCGGGCACTGCAGCGCAGGCCTGTGCAGACTCTGGTGGGAGTACCACGCGTCTGCCATCTCGCGTCGCAGCAATGCTTGCCGCTACCGCGCCACGCACAGGTCGCAACGTTCCGTCTAGCGCCAGCTCTCCGATACATTCGCTGGCGAGCAGTGTATCGGCGGGTAACTGTCCAGAAGCGCTAAGCAGGCCCAGCGCAATCGGCAGATCAAAACGTCCGCCACCCTTCGGCAGGTCCGCTGGTGCGAGGTTGACGGTGATACGCCGGTCGGGAAATTCGAAATGGGAGTTGAGTAGCGCACTGCGCACCCGGTCTTTGCTTTCGCGAACGGCCGTTTCGGGCATCCCGACTACTGCGAATGCCGGTAGTCCATTGGAAAGATGGACTTCGACCCTTACCAGAGGCGCGTCGAGACCTTGATTGGCTCGCGACAGGACCAGTGCATAGCCCATAGATCTTCCCCGCTGGCGTTATACGAGCATCCGTGCTCGGCCATTGTTAGTGCGTATACCGCTGAGCTATCGCGGCTCTGGTTTAGCCCCTTGTTCTAAGCTTGGTTCAGGCCCTGGTTTTCCAGTTGTTCTACCAGGCTGCTCATGGCCGCGAGTTCTGACTCAAGCGCGGCTACCTTGCTGCGCGTCCGCTCGAGGATAGCGGATTGGGTGTCAAATTCCTCTCGACTGACAAAGTCCAGTTTGCGCAGGGCGGACTGCGCGAGCTGACGGGCGTTGCGATCAACTTCCTCCACCAGCCCAGATGGACTAACAAGCTCATTTAACTGCTGTAGGACTTCGCTGATGGGCGGTGGCCCAAGCGACGGCTTAAAGCTTGAATTCAGCGGTGATTTGGGGGGTGGTTTGAGCGCCATAGTGCCTTCTCCTTGCGAATGCTGCTGAGTGTAGAGGAAGGGTCGCCACGTTCACAGCTCCCCGTTATGCACTAAAGTAGTGCGCTGCACTCGCGCGGTGCAATTAAATAGGGGGGTGGTAGCTGACTAGTCGGCCTAAATACCGGGTCAAAAACCGTAGTGCACTGATCTAGCTGAAAAAACCCCATCTGGCACGTCCATTGCTCAGTGCTTAGCACGAAGTCGCCAGGCAGTACCTACGCAAGCAACCAGTTGGCTGGCGGTTCTCTCGGGGTCCTCTTGGGATTGGCAACAAAAATGCCCAGTAAGCGACAGAGAAAGCAACCGAGAAAGCAGCCGAGTAAACACACGAACGAATAGGCGCGATCTAAGCGTCAGAGTTCAGGCAGGAGACATAGATGAAGTTGATCACCGCTATAGTTAAGCCCTTCAAGCTTGATGACGTGCGCGAGTCCCTTTCGGAGATTGGCGTACAAGGCATCACCGTTACCGAAGTTAAGGGTTTTGGACGTCAAAAGGGGCACACGGAGCTGTATCGAGGCGCAGAATACGTCGTGGATTTCCTTCCAAAAGTGAAAATTGAGGTTGCTGTTGCGGATGCAATGATGGATCAGACCATCGAAGCAATTACTAAATCGGCAAATACCGGCAAGATCGGTGACGGAAAGGTGTTTGTCTCAACCCTCGAGCAGGTTGTGCGTATCCGCACCGGCGAGACGGGTGAAGAAGCTATCTGAATTTGCTTTTTGCGATCACAGATATCCCACGAATTCAGTACAAGAGTTAGATTATGGAAAACGAAATTTTTGCGTTGAGCTACGCACTGGACACCTTCTATTTTCTCGTCTGCGGTGCGTTGGTTATGTGGATGGCCGCTGGCTTCGCGATGTTGGAAGCCGGTCTTGTCCGGGCCAAGAACACCACCGAGATATTGACCAAGAACGTAGCGCTGTTTGCTATCGCCTGCACGATGTACATGATTTGCGGTTACGACATCATGTACCCGGAGTTGGGTTCAACCTTGCTCAGCGGAATAACCGGAGACGGCGTTGCTGGTGCTGAGGAACCGGCGACCTACGCCCCCTCGGCTGACTTCTTCTTTCAGGTTGTATTTGTCGCTACCGCGATGTCTATCGTGTCCGGCGCCGTTGCTGAGCGCATGAAGCTGTGGGCCTTCCTGATTTTCGCCGTAGTGATGACCGCTGTCATTTATCCCATGGAAGGCAACTGGACCTGGGGTGGCGATGCGGTATTCGGTTTGTATACCCTCGGCGACCTTGGCTTCTCGGACTTTGCGGGCTCGGGCATCGTACACATGGCGGGCGCATCGGCGGCACTCGCAGGCGTACTCTTGCTGGGATCTCGACAGGGAAAGTACGCCTCGGACGGGTCGGTGAGAGCTATTCCGGGTGCCAATCTGCCGCTGGCCACCTTGGGCACATTTATTCTTTGGATGGGCTGGTTTGGCTTCAACGGCGGCTCTGTGCTGGCCACGGCGTCGGTCGAAAACGCCAACGCCGTGGCCGTGGTGTTTATGAACACCAACGCCGCTGCCTGTGGAGGCCTGATTGGGGCTCTGTTAACCGCCCGACTTTTATTTGGCAAAGCCGATCTGACGATGGCGCTCAACGGCGCACTTGCTGGTCTGGTTGCTATTACGGCGGAGCCGTCTACCCCGACGCCATTACTTGCGACCTTGTTCGGCGCCATTGGCGGCGTCCTGGTGGTCTTTTCGATCATCATGCTGGACAAGATGAAGATAGACGATCCGGTCGGTGCGATCTCGGTACACGGCGTCGTCGGATTGCTTGGCCTGCTGCTGGTTCCCATCACTAATGGAGAGAATTCCAGCTTCTCCGGACAGCTGATCGGCGCGGCAACAATATTTGGATGGGTGTTCATCACCAGTTTCGTCGTGTTCTTTGCGATCAAGACTGTGATGGGCATCAGAGTCACGGAAGAGGAGGAGTACGAGGGCGTTGATCTGTCCGAGTGTGGCCTCGAAGCCTACCCGGAGTTCACTGCGGCTAACTAACCGTCTTGCGGGCGCATTATTTAATGCGTTTTTTTGGGGGCCCTTTTGGGCCCCCTTTTTTTTGCTTTTGTTGGGTTAAAAAACAAACATAAGAGGGCGAGTCAGACAAAACCCAAGCTTTTGGGTTGGGTTCGAGAAACTTCTAAACGCCTAAAACTGGTACTGCAGCCCCACAGAGGCAGTACGCGGTTTATTAGGACGTGCACCGTCAGGCTGTCGGGAAACAATCGATTGTTCATCAAAAAGGTTTTCGACTTTCAGGAACAGCACTGCATCACTGTTTAACGCATAGCGGCTGATCAAGTCTGTCACCCACAGGTCTTCGGTGCGGTTGAAGCGATCGCCGTCGCGATTACAACCAATGCTGACGCAGCTGTCGTCGACGTACTTGATCACCGCATAGTTGTCCCAGTTCATCGCTGTTTCCAGACCAATGCGCAGACTCAGGGTGTTCTCAGGGACCGCGGCCAGCGTATCGCCATTGCTGAAGCCTTCGGCCTCATTGTCAGCACTCAGCGTTGCATCCGTGTAGGTGTAGGCGAGGTCTATCGGGGCATTGAGGCTGCCAAAGCTCAGCACGGTGCTGGCCTGGATCTCGATGCCCTGTATTACCGCCTCGCCAGTGGTAAATGCCCCGGCGGTCGCGCCGTTGCTGCAGGGGTTGGCGTTGGAGCAGTTTTCGGTTTTATTGTCGAAGTCACTGTAAAAAGCAATCGCCTCAAGGTACCAATTGCCGCTGAAGCGCAAACCGGCTTCCCAGTTGACACTGGTTTCTGCCTCTTCAAATTCTTGTGCGCCGCCGCCCAGTGGTGAGAAGCCCTTATGCACGCCGGCAAGGACGTGCAGTCGATCACTCAGTTCGTAAGTAAAGGACGCACCCGGTAACCACTCGCTGGAGCTATTGCTGCGCCTGGTCGGGGTGTCTTGCCGGTCTGCCTGCGCAAACTGCCGGCGACTGCTTTCTACGTCTTCGTAGCGCAAGGCCAGGTTCAGTTTCAGGCGATCGCTGAGTTGCCAGCTATCCACAATCCAGGCTGACAGGGCCTCGGCGTCCTCAAGACGATTGTCACTGCCCGTGGGTTCGCTGCGGGAGACGAAACGCAGTTCGCCCTCAATCTGGTCATAAAAATCCGAGGGCTGAAACCGGTTCATATCGTCCTGATGGACACGCATGCCGTAGGCAATGCTGTGGTCATTGAATTGTTGGTCAATGTTGAACTCGACGCCTTCTGAGCTGTACTCCCGATTGTTGTATTTGTACTGAAGGCCAGACGTATCAGCGGTTCCATCGAGAATAGCCTGTGCGTTCGCGTCACCGGCATTGGCATCGACAATCAGGTTGTTGCCGCCACTGAGCTTGAACCAGTCACGGGAGAAATTGTTCTGATAGGCGGTGACTGTCAGGGCGAGGTTTTCATTGAACTGAAAGCCGTAGCGGAGATTAAAACCGCTGTGGTAGGTGTTCATTTCGTCGATGGATGACAGACCATAGCGACGATCTGCGTTCGCATCGAAGTCCGAGTCGGTGAGGCCCAGATAGGTCTCATCCGAGACCTCATGCGAATACTGCGCTTTAAAGAGTAGCGACTGACGCTCGCCTTCCCAGGCCAGTTTCATCATATAGTCCTCGATGTCATAGCCACTGTTGCCGCCTCGATCTATATCTTTAAATCCATCGCTGCGCCGCTGCGTGGTCTCAATCAAATAGCCAAAGTTGCCCGCGCGTCCGCCTATATTGGCCAGCAGATCTTGCTCGCCGTTCTGCCCTGCGCGCAGATCGAGGTTGCCACTGAGTGCCTCGGGAATGGGCGTGGAGACCATATTGACTACCCCGCCGGTAGTTTGCGGTCCGTAGCGCAGGAGTGGTGCACCTTTGAGCACCTCAACGCTGTGCATTCGCATGGCGGTTGGAAAATAGTAGGCGGAGGGATTGGAATAGGGCGCCGGAGCAATCATTACGCCGTCTTCCATCAGCGTGATTTTTGAGGAGCGCTCTGAAGTCGCACCGCGAATACCGATGTTAGGACGCAAGCCGTAACCATCTTCTTCGCGGATGTAAACACCGGGAACGGTCTTAAGCAGTTGATTGATGTCGTTCGCAAACTCGATTTCGACCTGTTTTTCGTCGATCAAGGCCGCAGAACCTGGAAGCGCGCGCACCGCATCGTCGTCTGCGAAGATGAAGACTTCTTCCACGATGCTGTTGGCATTCATGTCGGCCTGGGCTGTGGCGGACAGTAGTGCCAGGGCCGACACGGCGGGAGCTAGCGCTGCCGCGATGGCCATGGTCAGTGGTGAGCGGCGTATATCAGCCGGTAAACAATGCATTGTCTTCTCCAACACTGATCCAGGATCCGCAGACCTCTATCAGCTTTTGACACGGTAATGTGAGAGACACAGACGACTTCCGCTAAATCTCCGCACTGTTGCTTGCGCCGCGTTGCTTGCGGGCAGAAAAGATAATACGAAGTTATTAATCTAAAAGAAACTAGTAATAGGAATAATTATCGTTAAGATTAAAGATCACGAGATGTGCCACTGACTGCCACCGATTCCCACCTATCGCTACCTTTTCCTAAGCGCTTCTAGTACTTCAGCGACCACGGGGTTGCAGGCAAGCGGCCTGTCTCCCTATTATCGAGTCCCGTCGCAGAAAAGCTCAGATATGCTATGAAACTCGTCACCGCGATTATCAAGCCGTTCAAACTCGATGATGTCCGTTCGGCATTGGCAGAAGTCGGCGTCCAGGGAATTACGGTCACCGAGGTAAAAGGCTTCGGGCGACAGAAAGGCCATACGGAACTTTACCGCGGGGCGGAATACGTGGTGGATTTCCTGCCAAAGATAAAACTCGAGGTGGCCGTCGGCGATAGTCAGCTGGATATCGCCGTAGATGCAATAGTCAACGCGGCCGATACTGGCAAAATCGGCGATGGCAAAATCTTCGTTTCCAACCTGGAGCAGGTTATTCGGATCCGCACTCGGGAAACGGGCGAGGAGGCGATTTAGCCAGACTGGATTGCGGTGCTGTCATCGATGCGAGAAGCAATAAGCTCGACGGCTTCTGGCAGTTCTCCGATGGCGTTGATAACCGCGTTAGGTTGCTGCGCGTGCGGCCATTCATCCGGATGTGGGTCTGACTCACTGCGCAACCACACGGCGTGCATTCCTACGCCCAGTGCACCCAGAATGTCATGTTCGGGATTGTCGCCCACGTGGATAAATTCCCGGGCTGGACGGCCGGTGGTATTGAGGGCGGCGTGAAACATGTCCGGCGCCGGTTTGCTCGCCCCGATGTCCTCGGCGAGGAACGCAAAGTCAAAGTACTCCCCGGCATCGGTTTTGTAGACATCCGCATTGCCGTTGGTCAGAGCACCTAGCGTGTAGCGTTCTGCCAGCTGCTCCAGCACGGTCAGCGCGTCCACGTACAACTCGACCGTTTGACGCTCCGCAAGAAAGACATTAAAAGCCAATTCAGCCCCATCCTCGGCTTCGACAGGCGAATACCCGGCATCCAACTGCATTTGCGTGAGTAGCAGTTTTCGCATGTCGCTGACATGATGCGCCAGCTCCGGATGCGCCTTCCAGAGCGTCTTTTTGAGGTCCCACAGCGCCTCGTGATCAATGCGCTCCATGACCCCCGGGCGATGCTCGAGGAACCATTCGCGTTGCGCGGCTTCTGCGCGAAGTATTGCCGGCTCTACATCCCAAAGCGTGTTGTCGAGGTCGAAGGTAATGACCTGAATCGGCATCAGTTCTTCTCTTTGCTGCGCTTGCGAGCGCGAGGGTGAGCACCGTCATACACCCGCGCCAGATGCTGGAAATCCAGGTGCGTATAAATCTGTGTGGTGGAAATATCGCTGTGCCCCAGCAGCTCCTGTACCGCGCGCAGATCGCCGCTGGACTCCAGCATATGGCTCGCGAAAGAGTGGCGCAGCATATGCGGGTGTACATCACGACCCAGGCCCTTACGGGTGGCGAGCAGCTGAATACGTGTCTGGATCGAGCGGGCGCTGATTCTATCGCCGCGACTGCTTAGAAACAGGGCTTGCTGCGCATCGCCCATTATCGGCCGACACTGCATGTACGTTTCAATAGCTGTCAGGGCCGCGCGGCCTACGGGAACTGTGCGCGTCTTGTTGCCCTTGCCGGTTACGGTTATTAGTCCCTGGGTGCGATCAAGGTCAGCGATATCCACGGATCGTAGTTCAGCCAGACGCAGGCCCGAGGAATAAAAGAGCTCTGCCATGGCCAGATCGCGCAGCAGTAACGGGTCGTCGTCGTCGGCGCTAAGGTAAGCTGCGACCTGATCGGCCTCTAGTGTTCCGGGAAGCTTGCGACGCTTGCGCGGGGCCTGCACTGTCTGGGCCGGATTGCGACGTTGCCCCGTATCGCGGCTCTCCCATTGAAAGTAGGCACGCAGGGCGGAGAGGCGCCGCTGCAGGCTGTTGGGGGCCAGGCCTTTGCGGTGAGCGCTGGCAAGCCAATCGCGAACATGGCTCTCTTCTACGCGTGCGCAGTCATCAATTCCGCGGGACATGCAGTGAGTATGGAAGGTGCTGAGGTCGCGACGATAAGCGGCGATCGTGTGCGGGGAAAGTCCGCGCACATTGCCCAGATAATCCAAAAACTCGGCCGTGCGTTGCTCAAGCAGATTACCTCCTTTTGCAAGTTTGGCTGCGCCCGGTGTCTGCCGATTATCGGCGCGTGCCATGGATTAACTTGTTTCGTTCGCTGCGGGTGCCGTCGAGTTTGCCGCCGCGGACGAGTGCGTACCGACTCGCTTGAGCACTCGTGCCAGAACCTCGGCCGCAAACGCTAAAAACAAGGTGCCGGTGCCGTTGTCGTAGCGCGCCGCATCGGAGCTCCCTACGCACAGGACACCCAAGGACGTAGCCCCGTCGACGATCAGCGCTGCGGCGCTTGAGCCCACTATGTTTGCTCCCGGGAAAAGGAATGCGAAATCCTCGCGCCGCAGCGCGCCACAGCCGGCGGTGCCGTTTCGGCCCAATAGCGGCGTTATCCGTTTGCGCACCTCGGACTCGGGTAGCGTGCGGCAGGCACTGCCAGCGGAAAATTGCTCTTCGAACAATGTCAGGCTGGCGTACTCGATATCAAAGCTTCCCTGCAGTACGGCGAATAGCGAATTTTGAATAGTTTCCAGCGTCTCCACGTCAAGCAGTGCCAGCACCAGCTCACGTGTATCTGCGAACAGCTGGTCATTGTCCTTCGCGGTGCTGCCGAGGTCCCTAAGTCGATGACGCAGGTCCACGTTGCGTTCCCGCAGTACGCTGACTTGCCTCTCCACCAGCGAGACCGCCGAGCCAGACGCATGCGGGATTTGAATCAGGCCCAGTAGTTCGGGGTTTTGCTGAAAATAGTTTGGGTTTTCCAGCAGAAAGTCGCGAATGTCGTTCTCGTCCACTGTGCGTTGTCTCTTTGTTAGAGTGAATTTCTGGCTCCGACGCCGCGCCTGCTGTGGATGCAGCAGATGCAGGTAGCGATTAAAGTCGCGCCGAGCCCTCAAAACTGATTGCCGTGGGACCTGTCAGCAGCACTGGGCTGTCTTCGCTGTCCCATTCGACAATCAGCTTACCGCCGGGCAGCGCCACAGTCACTCGCTCGTCGAGCCAATTCATGCGTCGCCCGTGCACGACAGCAGCACAGGCGCCAGAGCCGCAGGCCAGAGTCTCGCCGACGCCGCGCTCGTAAACGCGCAGACGGATGTTATTGCGATCGACAATTTGCATGAACCCAGCGTTGGTGCGCTCCGGGAAATTCGCATGCCCCTCAATCTCTGCGCCCCACTTTTCCACGCTTCCATCGTCGATGTTGTCGACGCGCAGGACGGCGTGCGGGTTCCCCATGGATACCACGCCGATCTTCAGCCGATCGATGCCGACGTCGATAGGGTACTCCCGGGCCTGCTGCTCACAGGAAAAAGGAATCGCCTTTGGACTTAATACGGGTTTGCCCATATCAACCTTTACCTGGTGATTTTCAAGTATGGACAGCGTCATCCTGCCACTGCGGGTCTCGACCGTCATGTGACGCAGGGCGGTCAAACGGCGATGTCTCACAAAGCGCGCAAAGCAGCGAGCACCATTCCCGCATTGGCCGACTTCGCTGCCATCGGCATTGAAGATACGATAGCGGAAATCGACCGCAGGGTCGTCCGGAGGCTCGACAATCAGGACTTGATCGCAGCCCACACCGCATCGGCGGTCTGCCAGACGCCGAATGTCTTTTGCCTGTAGATTAACGCGCTGGCTGACCGCATCAATCATCAGGAAGTCATTGCCCGCGCCGTGCATTTTGGTAAATTTCAGTGGCATATTGTTCTTAGTTATCGCTGCGTTCCCGTAAATTCCTGTCGGCTGTGTACTGTTGTCCCTATCCTGTTAGTCGGGTAGTCGATGTTCCCCGCGGAACAGATCTTGCACGCTCTCTCGTTCGCGCACCAGATGTACATTGCTGCCATCGACCATGATTTCTGCAGCTCGCGGTCGCGTGTTGTAGTTGGAACTCATGACAAAGCCATAGGCTCCTGCGCCGTGCACCGCCAACAGGGAGTCTGATGCGAGTGCCAGTTCGCGGTCTTTGCCCAAAAAGTCAGCGGTCTCGCAAACCGGGCCCACGATATTCCACAGCTTGCTGTCTTCGCCGTTTGGGCGGACCGCTTGTATATCCACCCAGGCCTGGTAAAGGGCTGGGCGGATGAAATCATTCATTGCTGCATCAACCAGGGCAAAGCCGTGCGCATCGGTTTGTTTGAGATAGTGCACTTTTGTCAGCAGGACTCCCGCGTTAGCGACAATAGACCTGCCGGGCTCGAAGACCAGACACAGGTCCCGATCTCCCACCGCGTTGCGAACCGCGGCCAAATACTCTGCTACGGATGGCGGATTTTCATCTCGGTAGCGTACGCCGATTCCACCACCAAGATCGAGATGGTGCACGTGGATGCCCTCGGCGGCCAGCGAATCAACCATGTGCAGCAACTGAGATAAAGCGTCCAGCAATGGTGTCATATCGGTCAGCTGTGAGCCTATATGGCAGTCGAGGCCGACGATGTCGATATTTGCCAGGGATTGTCCTCGGCGAAGCAGCGCCATCGCCGTGTCGGTATCTACGCCGAATTTGTTCTCGCGAAGCCCGGTCGATATGTAGGGATGCGTTTTTGCATCGACATCAGGATTGACACGCACCGACACTGGCGCGAGGACCGCCAGCTCGCTGGCGACTGACTGCAGGACCTCCAGCTCCGCCGCTGATTCAATATTGAAACAACGAATACCAAGTTGCAGCGCGCGGCGCAGCTCTGCTGCCTGCTTCACTACGCCGGAGAAAACGACTTTCCCCGGATCGCCGCCGGCCGCTATTACGCGCTCGAGTTCTCCCACTGAGACGATGTCAAAGCCCGCACCACGACGGGCAAGCGTATCCAGTACCGCCAGATTCGAGTTCGCCTTAACGGCGTAGCACACAAGGTGCTCGCAGCCCTCAAGTCCATGTTGGTATTCGTCCAGCGCCTGTTCCATCGCCTGCCGGGAATAGACATAGCAGGGCGTACCAAACCGCTCCGCTATGTCGGCGCAGCTCACCTGCTCGGCAAACAGCTCACCCTCTTGTCTGTGAAAGGCCATGTATCAGTCCTGTCTACTGGGTGAGTTGGGCGTGCCGGGACTGTTTGCGGGCGGATCTTCCGGTACTGGTTGGTACAGCGGACCCATTTGTCCGCAGCCCGCCAGTGCAAGCGCTATAGCGATGCTGATCAGGTGATGAGGTAGTTTGGATGCAAAACTCCGCCGCGGCGGTGTAATCGACTGGTTCATGGTTGAGCGCGCAAAAACGCGCAGTATAGCCTTCCGGCTAGCGAGCTCGCGATAGGATTCCGTCAGCTATTTTATATTGCCGGCGGCCGCTCGTTCTTGCGAGTAGGCTTCGAAGTCTTTCTCGACGCTGGCCATGCACTCCTCGTAGCGTGTATCGGGATACTTCTGGCACTCGAGCGCGCGGTTGTCTTGCGCCGCATTGTATATCTGCTGATTAGTGCATCCGCACAACAGAACAAGCGCGCAGCCTATCACCAGCCCAGATGCTCTGGCTGGATTATATCGGTGTTGGTCGAATTGTCGGGTCACTGTGTTCGAGCCTCCAGTCTTCCAATGGCATCGCGTGCTGCCGCCCTGACTTGTGCGGGAGCCGTGCCGCCTCGATGGTCTCGAGCGGCAACGGAGCCCTCTACTGTCAGGACGTCAAAAACATCCGCTTCAATCAAATCGCTAAAGCCTTGCAGCGTTTCGAGGGGCATCTCGGATAAATCGCAGGAACGGCTGACGCCCTCGGCGACGGCCTTGCCCACGACTTCGTGCGCATCGCGAAAAGCCAGGCCCCTGCGCACCAGGTAATCCGCGAGATCGGTCGCCGTCGAAAAACCTGCGCTGGCCGCCGCGCGTAAACGTGCCGCCTGCGGCTGAATGTGCGGCACCATGTCCGCATAGGCGCGCAGACAATCAAGCACGGTATCCACTGTATCAAACAGCGGTTCCTTGTCTTCCTGATTGTCCTTGTTGTAGGCCAGCGGCTGGCTCTTCATCAAGGTCAGTAGCGCAACAAGGTGTCCGTTTACACGCCCGGTCTTGCCGCGCACTAATTCAGGCACATCCGGATTTTTCTTCTGCGGCATGATCGAAGAACCCGTGCAGAATCGATCGGGAAGTTCGACAAACCCGAACTGCGCCGATGTCCAAAGCACCAATTCTTCGCTCATGCGTGACATATGTGTGAGAAGGAGTGCGGCGAAGGCGCCAAACTCGATTGCGAAGTCACGATCCGATACGGAGTCCAGAGAGTTACGCGTTGGCTGCGAAAAACCCAGCTCCGCCGACGTTTGTTCGCGATCGATGGGGAAAGTGGTACCAGCCAGCGCCGCGGCACCCAGAGGGCACTGGTTCATGCGCTGACGGCAGTCTAAAAGACGTCCGTAATCACGCTCCAGCATCTCATTCCATGCCAGCATATGATGACCAAAGGTCACGGGTTGAGCGCCCTGCAAGTGCGTGAAGCCCGGCATGACCGTATCGGTGTGCGCCGCGGCGAGCTCGCAGATGCCCCACTGTAGACGGCTTAGTTCTTTAGTAATTACATCGATGGCATCGCGCAGATACAGGCGGATGTCGGTTGCCACCTGGTCGTTGCGTGAGCGGCCGGTATGTAATTTTTTGCCGGCGTCGCCGATGAGTGTGGTGAGGCGAGCTTCGATGTTCATGTGCACATCTTCGCGCTCGATAGACCAGGGGAATTTGCCTGCATCAATCTCATTGCCTACGGTCGCCAGCCCCGACTCGATCGCGCTGAGTTCGTCGGCGCTGAGAACACCGACGGCCTGCAGCATACGCGCGTGCGCCAGAGAGCCAAGAATATCCTGCGATGCCATACGCTGGTCGAAGCTCACGGAGGCAGTAAAACGCTGCACAAAGCCGTCAGTCGCCTCGCCGAAGCGGCCGCCCCAGAGACTCGAATGACTGCCGGAATTGTCGCTGTGTTCAGACATGTATCGAAGCGCTCCCCTTTGCTGGCTGTGAAAACGGGAAGCTTCTTGTCCCGCTATGCAAGGCGTGCAAGTATACCCGAGGCATGCTTGCACGGTGATCTTCGTGCCGTTAAAACCTGCGCAGTCTGATGTCGGGAGACTCAATATGGAGGTGTCGCGAGCGTCCAAGGCCGAGCCCACAGCACTGCCTGACGATGCTTTTTTTATTCCTAATCTCTGCACGCCGCAGGCGGTATTACTGGCGGTACTGCTGGCGGAGCTGGTCGTGCTATTGCACGTGCTGGCGCTGGGGCCGCTGGTGCGCTTTGATTGGCGCTCGCTGGCAACCGGGTCCTTTTTCGTGCAGTGGAATACCCTGCTGTGCGTTGCTTTGATATGCCATGCGCGAGGCTGGTTGTCACGTTGGTCACCGGGGCCGGCCACTGCCACCGCCGTGTGTCTGGCGCTGGTCCTGATCATCAGTATTGCATCGAGCGTGCTGATATACCGTTTTTATCCTTTGCTATGGCCAGCCGCTGGCGGCCTGGGCGACTGGGTTTTGCGCAATGCCCTGCTCGCGCTGACACTCGCCGCGATCGTACTGCGCTATTCCTATCTGCAGCAGCGGATTGCCATGCAGCAGCGCAGTGAGCTGCAGCTGCGGTTGGATGCGCTGCGCGCGCGAATCAGGCCGCACTTTCTGTTCAATACGCTCAACAGTATCGCGAGTTTGATTGCGGTACAGCCAGACAGGGCCGAGCAGGCTATTGAAGACGTCGCGGAGCTGTTCCGGGCCGCCCTGACTGATGCGCCATACAGTTCTCTCGGGGACGAGATCCACCTGTGCAGGTTATATCTGGACATTGAGCAGCTGCGCTTTGGCGAGCGCCTTGACGTGCGCTGGGAGATACAGGATTCGCTCGACCAGGAGGACATCCCCGCATTACTGTTGCAGCCCCTGGTGGAGAACGCGGTTTATCACGGTATCGCCCTGCTGCCGACCGGGGGGCAGGTGTCTGTTCGCACCTACGCGGACGACGCTTGCCTGGTGCTTGAAGTAGAAAATCCGCTGCCCCAGGGGGTGTCCGCATCGTCATCCAGCGGTCATCGCATGGCGCTGGACAACATTCGGCAGCGTCTCGATGCACAGTATGGTGAGCAGGCCTCTCTGAAGGTAGGGCAGACGGGACAGACGTATCTGGCGCGCATTGTGCTGCCGCTGGGCGGCGCGGTTACAGAACCATGAAGATACTTGTGGCCGATGATGAGCAGCTGGCACGCCAGAGATTGGGTCGTCTGATAAAGCGAATTCGACCCGAGGCGGAACTCATTGAAGCTGCAAACGGCATCGAAGCTCTCGAGCAAGTAGGTTTGGCACAGCCCCAGATAGTGCTGCTGGATATTCGCATGCCGCAAATGGACGGCGTGCAGGTTGCCGCCGCCCTCGCTCAGGAGCCCGCGCCTCCGGCGATTATTTTCTGCACGGCCTACGATGAGTATGCTCTGGATGCGCTCAAGCATCAGGCTATTGGGTATCTACTGAAACCGGTGCGTGAACGCGAGCTCGAGCGCGCGCTGCAGAGTTGCACGCGGGTTAATCGCGCCCAGCTCGACGCTCTGGGTGTGGCCGCCGACGGTCGTGAGGAAATTGTCAGTGCGGGGCACCGGGGGATCGATCGTCTACCCGTTGCCGCTGTGCGCTGTTTCATTGCGGATGACAAGTACGTGCGAGCCTGCGGCCCGGATGGAGAGCTGTTGCTCACGGAATCACTGAAGGATCTTGAGACTGAATTTGCCGGGCGCTTTTTGCGTGTGCATCGCAACGCGCTGGTGGCGCTTGCACATGTACACCGTATGCGTCCAGACGCGAGAGGCTGGGTTTTAGAGCTCGACTCGATAGATTTTCAGCCGCAGGTCAGCCGGCGGCATCTGGCCAGTCTTAAGCTGGCTTTAACTGGCCGATCCGGCGTAGGCGAGTGATATAATTTTCGTTTTTGGCTAGTTGAGTGTGTATGTCCGCTGACCTGATTATTGCTACTCGCGAAAGTCCTCTTGCGCTCTGGCAGGCGCATTTTGTGCGCGACACTCTTATGGATGCTCACCCCGGCATTAGTATCGAGCTCCTGGGAATGACCAGTCGTGGCGATCAAGTGCTTGATGTACCGCTGGCGAAGGTCGGCGGCAAAGGCCTGTTCGTGAAGGAACTAGAGACAGCCTTGCTGGACGGGCGGGCGCACATTGCCGTGCATTCCATGAAAGACGTGCCAATGGATTTCCCCGAGGGTTTGGAACTGGCGGTCATTTGTGAACGCGAGGAACCCGCCGATGCCTTTGTGAGCAATCGCTTCGCGTCGCTGGACGATTTGCCGCAGGGCTCAGTCGTGGGTACCTCAAGTTTGCGTCGCGAGTGTCAGCTACGTGCCGGTCGTCCGGATCTGCAGGTACGGTTTCTGCGCGGGAATGTGAACACTCGGCTGCGCAAACTGGATGAAGGGGAGTACGACGCAATTATTCTCGCCTGCGCGGGGCTGATTCGCCTTGAAATGGCCGACAGGATTCGGGCGCGTATGCCGATCACGCAGTCCCTGCCAGCGGGCGGGCAGGGTGCTGTGGGCATAGAACTGCGCAGCGATGATGTAGCCACGCGAGAATTGCTCGCGCCGCTGCATCACCAGGTAACTGCCGAACGAGTTCGGGCTGAGCGCGCGCTGAATCGCCACTTGCAGGGAGGCTGCGAGGTGCCTATCGCGGCGTTTGCTGTGCATGAAGGCGAGCAGCTCTGGTTGCGTGGCCTGGTTGGCAGTCCCGATGGCTGCAACACGCTTCGCGCCGAAGCGCGCGGCAGCGTGGAGCATCCCGAAGCCCTGGGAATAGAAGTTGCCAAGGCCTTGCTGGATGCGGGCGCCGCCAAAATTCTTGACGAGGTGTACGGCCGCTGAGATGGTCGCTGACACGGTCTCTGAGATGCGCGTATTGGTTACGCGACCTGCCGGGCAGGCCGATGCATTGATGCGAGCACTGGCAGAGCATGGCTTTACGCCGCTGCACCTGCCACTGCTTGCAATACAAGCCATTGATCCGCTGTCGGGCGAAGAGCGCCAGAAACTTCTGGATCTCGAGCGCTACGACCACCTTGTTTTTGTGAGCGCGAACGCGGCGCGGATCGGCCTCAGTTGCATACAGGATTACTGGCCGCAGTTTCCCGCAGGGCAGCACTACTGGGCGGTTGGTGAGAGCACGGCTGGAGTACTCGAAGGATCGGGTCTCAGCCCCCAGCGTCCTGCGGTGGATATGAGCAGCGAGGGTTTACTGGCGCTCGATGGCCTCGCCGACCTCCGATCTCAGCGGGTGCTTATTGTGAAAGGCGAGGGCGGTCGCTCGCTTATCGCAGACACGCTGCGAGACCGCGGTGCACAGGTGGATTCCCTGGCGTGCTATCGACGGGGCTGCGTAGAGCATGATTCTGCCGATTGTCTGGCGTTGGTGAGTCACCCGCGAGTGGCTCTAATACTGATTAGTAGCGGTGAGGGACTGGATCTACTTTCGGGTTTGCTTCGGCCGCAGGAACACACTAACTTAGCGTCGATACCGCTGATCGTACCGTCGCCAAGAGTCGTCGAGCGGGCGCATCAGTTGGGATGGAAAAATGTTGAGCGGGCAGCCAATGCATCGGATACCGCCGTGCTCGCGGCAACGAAAACCTGGCGTGAGGCCCATGTGGGGGAGATTCAGCATTGAGTAATGACCGGTCTGACGACGCAGCACCTGATACGGAAAAGGACATGTTAGAGACGCCGCCCGACGTGGGCGAGGCGGACGGTTCGGTAGAAGACGGCGCAGAGAAAACGGCAGAAGACACTGACAGTCTTGCTGTCGAGGGCGCCGATTCGACACCGCAGGGTTCCTCTTCGACGCTTAAGGACGCTGCTCTGACGGCCGCCGCTGCGTCCGCTGTGGTCGCCGCTTCGGCGCCCTCGACAGCAACTGCCTCGTCAGCGCCCCTTAGTGAAACCCCAGTTGTGGCACCACCTACGGAACCCGCCGCGCGCGGAAACGCTGCACCCATCGCCTGGTTGGCGCTGGTGTTGGTGCTGGTGGTTGCGGGGGCGGGTTTTTACCTGATGATGGATATGCAGCGACGTGAGAGCCTGCTTTTACAGCGGGTGCAGGGTCTTGAGGCGATATCGGGTCAGGACACGACGACCTTTGACCAGATGCGCGACAACCTGCAACGGACTATCGATCTGGAAATCGAGGGCATACGTGCAAAACAGCAACGCGCCGAGCAGGATCAGCAGCGCGCGATAGTCGAGCAGGAACGCGCAGTGAATCGGCTTGAGTCCGTGGCATCGGATGCCGCGGAAAAAACTCGACGCGACCTGGCGGGGCAGATAAGCACGCTGCAACAATCCTTGGAGGAGCAGCGGACGGCAATGCGCAATCAGCAGCAGCGAGTCAGCGATCTCAGTGTCGATGACCGCGAAAGCTGGTTACTGGCGGAGGCCCAGTACCTTTTGCGCCTGGCGAATCAACGTTTGATTATGACCGGCGATACGGCCTCCGCAGAGGCCCTGCTCCGCAGCACTGACGACATATTGCGTGAGCTGGGTGACGCCGATTTGTTTGGTTTGAGGTCGGCAGTCGCCGAAGACCTTGCTGCGGTTCGCGCAGTGCCCAAGCTGGATATACAGGGACTGTATCTGCGCCTCGATGCGCTCATCGGTCAAACAGATTCCCTGGTGATGTTCGAAATGCCGGAGCGCGTTTCAGAAGCACCGCAACTTGCGGCACAGGACTGGAAGACGCGCCTTGCGGAGGGTTATGAAGTGGCCCTCGCCAAACTGTCCGATTATGTAGTGGTGAGCCGTCGTGATGTACCGGTAGAGGCACTGATGGACCCGCAATATGAGGGATTGGTGCGGCAGAACATGCGAATGCTCATGGAGCAGGCGCAGGTCGCCATGCTGTCTGGCAACGAGCTTTTATTCAGGCAGAGTCTCGAGCGAGCGTCGGGCTGGGTGTCACAATTCTTCAAATCCGATGAGCAGGCCGCGGTCGCCATGGCGGAGGAACTGCAGAGCATTCGTGAGGAGCGAGTGGCGGTAGATCTTCCCGATCTGAACCGCTCCCTGCAGGCGCTGGACGCCACCATGCAAGCACGCCTTGCCAGGGATGGGAGTTAAGCCATGGGCGGTCTGTATGTTGTCGCATTGCTCGCGCTGCTTGCCGGCGTCGGGATTGTTGCGCTCATCGAGACTGAGCCTGGCTATCTTTTAGTTGCCTATGGCGGATACACGGTAGAAACCAGCTTTTGGGTGGGTATTTTGCTGATTGCTGCGGTGGTGCTTACCTTGTACACCCTGCTGCGTTTCCTACATCGCTTGGTGACCAGCCCGGCGAGCGTGCTGAACTGGGCTGGCGAGAGACGCCGGGGACAGTCTTCGCGGCTGACCAGTCGCGGTTTGATCAATTTTGCCGAAGGCAATTGGGCGAAATCGCGCAAGCAACTGTTGCGCGGTGCCAAATACAGTGACGCGCCGGCGCTGAATTATCTCACCGCCGCACGCGCCAGCTACCGCTTGCAGGAGCCTGACGCCACACAGAAATATCTGACCCAGGCGGCAGAGAGCGACATCGACGCCAGCGTCGCAGTCGATTTGGTGCAGGCCGAGATGCAGCTACAGTCCAAGCAATACGAGTCCGCGCTGCTTACCCTTGAGCGAGCACGAGACAACGCAGGCAAGCATCCACAGGTGTTGCACCTACTCTCACAGACGTATCAGGGCCTGGGCGATGTAGAAGCATTGGTCGCGCTGTTACCCGATTTGCGCAAGCACCGGGTGAGTGGACCGTTAGAGCTCGATGCGCTGGAAGCGCAGATCTACCGTGACCTACTGGAAAAGGCCGCGGTCACTGGTGACGTAGGCCTGCTGCAGGCGCGTTGGAAGAAGTATCCCGCAAGGCTGCGCAACGATGAAGCGGTCCAATTGCATTACTTTGAGTCAATGCTGGCCTGCGACGAAACGGCAACGGTAGAGAAAGAACTCGTCCGGTTGCTGAAGAAGCAGTGGCGAACTGCACTGGTGCGTCTTTACGGCTGCATCCCGCGCGAAGGCGCGGCGAAACAGCTCGCCATCGCCGAAGGCTGGCTCAAGCAGCATCCCGACGATGCGGAGTTACTTCTATGTCTCGGCAGGCTGGCCATGGCAGAGCGGCAGTGGTCGCAGGCGAGAGATTTCCTGGAGCGCAGCTATGCAATTGATGCCAGCGAGGAGACCTGCCTGGAGCTCGGGCGTCTGCTGACTGCTGTCGGTGAGCATGCCGCGGCGGCCAATGCGTTTCGCGCCGGCACTGCGCTGCGCAGTTCTCCGCTGCCTGAGCTGCCTCAGCCCGATGACGTAATACCAGACACACACCGGCTGAGCGAAGATCCAAAAGACTGAGTCGGTGGCGGGCCTCCGGGCTAAATGCCTGATTGCAGATATTCCCGCGAACTTTACTGCTTGCGCAGATAGCTATACCGGGTTTATCGACGTCGCGGTGCTGGCGCTACGCCAATGCCCAGGTCGTCCCACATGCCTTCTACGCGTTCGCTGATTTCATCGCTCATACGAATGGGATCGCCCCATTCTCGATCCGTCTCACCCTGCCATTTATTTGTGGCGTCGAAACCCACTTTTGATCCAAGGCCTGCTACCGGCGAAGCAAAATCCAGGTAATCAATGGGCGTGTTGTCGATAAACACGCTATCGCGTCGGGGGTCCATCCGCGTGGTCATCGCCCAGATAACATCTTCCCATTTACGTACATCGATGTCGTCGTCCGTGACCACGATGAATTTTGTATACATGAACTGCCGCAAAAAGCTCCAGATTCCCAACATCACACGCTTGGCGTGGCCGGGATATTCCTTGCGCATGCTGACCACTGCCATGCGATAACTGCAGCCCTCGGGTGGGAGATAGAAGTCCACTATTTCCGGGAACTGCTTTTTTAACAGCGGCACGAAGACCTCGTTCAGCGCCACCCCAAGAATCGCCGGCTCGTCGGGCGGTCTGCCCGTGTACGTGCTGTGGTAGATCGGCGCTTCGCGGCTGCTGATAGCGGTCACCGTAAACACCGGAAATCGCTCGACTTCGTTGTAGTAACCAGTGTGATCGCCAAAGGGCCCTTCGTCGGCTTCCTCGCCCGGTTCGAGATAACCTTCAAGAATAAATTCGGCGGTGGCCGGCACCTGCAAATTCTGTGCTTTGCAGAGCGGCGTAATGCAGTCGCACAGCTCGGTTTTTGCTCCGCGTAAAAGTCCTGCGAAGGCGTACTCAGAAAGTGTGTCTGGCACCGGTGTCACCGCACCGAGCGTTGTTGCCGGGTCTGCGCCGAGTGCCAGCGCAACCGGGTAGCGTTCGCCCGGATTCTGTATTTGCCAATCCCGGTAGTCCAGCGCGCCGCCGCGGTGTGACAGCCAGCGCATGATTAACTTGTTGCGCCCGATCAGCTGCATCCGGTAAATACCGAGGTTTTGTCGGGACTTGTTGGGTCCGCGGGTAATGACCAGCGGCCAGGTAACCAGAGGCCCCGCGTCGCCAGGCCAGCAGGTTTGAATTGGCAGCTTGTAGAGGTCTACCTCATTGCCTTCTCGAACATGTGTTCGACAGGGCGCGTTACGTATCAGCTTGGGTCCCATGTCGAGCACTTTGCGCAGCAGCGGCGCTTTGTCCCAGAGTTCCTTGAGCCCTTTGGGAGGG
Organism: Congregibacter sp.; assembly: GCA_045105635.1. Classification (GTDB taxonomy): domain Bacteria; phylum Pseudomonadota; class Gammaproteobacteria; order Pseudomonadales; family Halieaceae; genus Congregibacter. The sequence continues at coordinate 108,661 of JBGCDU010000001.1, read as the reverse complement.
TCGGGCTGGCGCAGGTAGGCGAGCAGCTCGCCTATGTCGCGCAGCGCGCTGACGTCATCTGCGCCCATGCCCAGAGCCACGCGCTGCTCGGTACCGAACAGGTTGGCAAGTACGGGTGTTGTGTGGCCTTTGGGGTTTTCAAACAGTAGGGCAGGGCCGCGAGCGCGAAGCGTGCGATCGGCAATCTCGGTCATTTCCAGATAGGGATCGACGGTGCGGGTGATGCGTTTCAGCTCACCGCGTTTTTCCAGTGAGTCAATAAAGTCGCGGAGGTCTGTGTATCTAGCTGCCATGCTTCCCTACCCATTTTTTCCTATCATGCGTGAGCGCTGCAGAGAATGCACGACGCACGTGTGCCGAAGTATCGACAGTAGGTGGACTGGGGAGTAAACACCGGCGCCTGATCTGGATCCGGGTGCGTCGCGTTGCCGCTGATTGTTGCTTGCGCTGTTACGGCGCCTGCATTGCGCCGTTATTCCGTTTTACCCGCGTTTTACTTGCGCTTCATAGACATAAAGAACTCTTCGTTGGTCTTTGAGTCTCTCAGGCGATCGAGCAGAAACTCTACCGCAGCGGTGTCTTCCATGCCATGCAGCAGTTTGCGCAGAATCCACATACGTGCGAGTTCTTCTTCGCCGGTCAGGCGTTCCTCACGACGCGTGCCCGAGCGGCGAATATTAATGGCGGGGTAGATACGCTTTTCAGAAATCTTGCGATCAAGGTGCAGTTCCATGTTTCCGGTGCCCTTGAATTCTTCGTAGATCACCTCGTCCATCTTTGAGCCCGTATCAATGAGCGCCGTGGCGATAATTGACAGGCTGCCGCCTTCTTCAATGTTGCGTGCGGCACCAAAGAAACGCTTGGGTCGCTCCAGCGCGTGAGCATCGACACCTCCGGTCAGTACTTTGCCAGAGCTGGGGATTACCGTGTTGAATGCCCGTGCGAGACGCGTGATGGAGTCGAGGAGAATGACCACGTCACGTTTGTGCTCAACCAGCCGTTTAGCCTTTTCAATCACCATGTCGGCGACCTGCACGTGTCGAGCGGGCGGTTCGTCGAAGGTTGAGGCGACAACTTCGGCACCGCGAGCGCCAACGGAGCGCTGCATTTCCGTGACTTCTTCGGGCCGTTCGTCGATGAGTAGCACGATCATGTCGGTGTCGGGGTTGTTGGTGAGTATCGCCTGCGCGATATTCTGCATCATGATGGTCTTGCCGGCTTTAGGTGGCGCAACCAGCAGGCCGCGCTGTCCTTTACCGATCGGGGCGACCAGATCGATAATCCGCCCGGTTAGATCTTCGGTGCTGCCATTGCCCACTTCGAGCGTGAGGCGCTCGTCCGGGAACAGCGGCGTCAGATTCTCAAAAAGGATCTTGCTCTTGGAGTTTTCCGGTTTATTGAAATTGACTTCGCCGATTTTCAGCAGTGCAAAATAACGTTCGCTGTCTTTCGGTGGCCGGATCTTGCCGGTGATAGTGTCGCCGGTGCGTAAATTAAACCGCCGAATCTGGCTCGGTGACACGTAAATATCATCGGGTCCCGCAAGGTACGATGCATCTGAGGAACGCAGGAAGCCAAAGCCATCCTGAAGAATCTCCAGCACCCCATCGCCGTGGATATCTTCGCCACTCTTCGCATGGCGCTTCAGGATAGAAAAGATAATGTCCTGTTTGCGTGAGCGAGCGAGATTGTCGAGGCCAATGGTCGCCGCGATATCGATGAGTTCCTGCGTGGACTTGGTTTTCAGGTCCGTAAGGTTCATGGGTTCGCCGCGTGGCCCATCAGGTTTTGGTCGAGAGGCATTGGAGTTGGATCGCCCCCGGCCCTGGCGCTGTCCTGACTTGGGACCGCGTCCGCGTTGGTTCGGCTTCTGCTCATCGGATTTGTCTTGGGAGTCTGATTGCGACTCTGCCCGCGCATTGTTCCCGACTTCAGCGAATTCCTGCGCTGCGTCCTGAACATTGCCCGGCATATCTACCGGTAGCTCGGTCTGTACGTTTGCCGTGGCGTTCGCGCCGCCATCGGCTTTACCCGCGTTCCCCGTGTTTCCGGCATTCCCAGGTGGTGTGCTTTGCTCTTGGGATGTATTGCCTTCCTGGGGGCCGGCATCGCTGGACGAGTCTTTTACGGACTTTGTAGATTCTGTAGTTGTTAAAGTAGACAAGATTGATGAGCCAGAGAGTTTGAGTTTGTTTGTGTCGCCGACACTCGGACTGGGGCTATCTGATTACAGTTTGATTTGAACTCGTTTAGCTTTTAAAAGTTTGGCTTCTAAAAACCGGACAGACAGCCGGACAAATCGAGGGTAGGCGGAGCGTTTGCCGCGCAGGACTGCGAAGCAACGCCAAAGTAGCACGCCCCTCGTAACAGGTCTAGGGGTTTTTTTTGGCGTTTTTCGTTCTCTGGCACGCAGTAGATACGCCCCGCTTTCGCCCTTTAGGGACGGAAGCGGGCACGAGTAACCCGCGGAATGTCAGATAAGAAGTGCTGCCTGATCAGGCAATACTTTCCTGAATGAACTCGATGAGTTGAGATTTGGAAAGGGCGCCCACTTTTGTCGCTTCTGCATTGCCTTCCTTGAAAAGAATAAGTGTGGGTATTCCACGAATGCCAAACTTGCCGGGAACTTCAGGGTTCGTATCGACGTCTACTTTGCAGATTTTGAGCTTGCCCGCGTATTCGTTGGCTACTTCATCGAGTACCGGGGCGATCATTTTGCACGGGCCGCACCACTCAGCCCAAAAGTCGACCAGAACAGGTACTTCGCTGTTAAGTACATCCTGTTCAAAATTGGCGTCGCTGGTATGGACAATTGCGTCACTCATGAATGGTTCTCCGTAGGTTATCTGGCAACGATTGCCCGATTCTAGCCTTGAACTTGGGGCAGCAGGAAATTATTCAAGCAAGCGAGAGATTAACGGTGTCCTGCCTTGCAGGATTACACTGCACAGCCGTGCCGTTCTGGGCATGCAAAGGAATTGATTATATGGCGGCCGCAAAAACCACCAAGTTGCTCATTCTGCTAGTCGTAACTGCGGGCCTCGTCGCGTTCTGGTATTTCGACCTGCAGTCATTGCTCAGTTTTGAGGAGTTGCGGGCGCGCAGCGAAAGCCTTCAAGAAACCCGGTCTGCGCGACCGCTGGCTACAGCACTGATGTTTTTTGCGCTCTACGTGGCGGTGACCGGATTGTCACTCCCCGGTGCTGCAATTCTCACTCTGGCGGGGGGTGCCATTTTTGGTTTTTGGGAGGCGTTGCTACTGGTGTCATTCGCCAGCTCGGTGGGTGCGACGCTGGCATTTCTGGTGTCGCGCTCACTGCTGCGAGACTGGGTACAGGCGCGCTTCGGTCGGCAGCTACAGTCGCTGAATGAGGGTTTTGAGCGCGACGGCGCGTTTTACCTGTTCTCCTTGCGTCTGGTTCCGGTGTTCCCGTTTTTTGTGATTAACCTCATGTCCGGCCTTCTGCCAATCCGCACCAGCCGCTTCTACTGGGTGTCGCAGCTGGGCATGCTTCCGGCGACTGCCGTTTTCGTGAACGCCGGCACACAGCTCGGTCAGCTCGAAAGCCCTGCAGGCATTCTGTCACCAGCGCTGCTGGGTTCATTCGTTTTGCTGGGTGTGTTCCCTTTTATTGCGAGGAGTCTGCTGAACCGAATAAAAGCGAGTCGTCGACTGGCCGCTTACACCCGCCCCAAGCAGTTTGATACCAATATGGTGGTCATCGGGGCCGGGTCCGCGGGTCTGGTAGCGTCTTTGATTGCAGCGACACTCAAGGCCAAGGTCACGTTGATTGAGCGTCACAAAATGGGGGGCGATTGCCTGAACACGGGCTGCGTTCCGAGTAAGGCCATATTGCGCAGTGCGCACGTCGCTGATGAGATGCACCGAGCGCCGGAGTTTGGCCTTGCCCCGGTCGAGGTTGCAGTCAATTTCCGTCAGGTTATGGAGCGCGTACAGGAGAAAATTGCTGCAATTGAGCCGCACGATTCGGTCGAGCGTTTTACGTCCCTGGGCGTGGATTGCGTGTCGGGAGATGCGAAGCTGGTGTCACCCTGGGAAGTCGAAGTGAATGGAGAGCGTATTCGCACCCGGCATATTGTGATCGCCACGGGCGCGCGTGCCCGCGTGCCCGACATCCCGGGCCTCGAGGACCTCGATTACTTGACCTCCGACACACTCTGGGACATTCGTGAAAAGCCCGAGCGATTGATGATTCTCGGCGGTGGCCCGATTGGTTGCGAGCTGGCACAGGCTATGTCCAGTCTTGGCTCCAGCGTCATCTTGGTCACAAACGCGCCGCGTATCATGCCGCGGGAGGACGAAGATGCATCTGAGATCGTGCATCGGCGTCTCGTCGCCAAAGGTGTAGACATACTCACTCACTGTGAGCCCCAGTCTTTCTCCCGAGACGGCGATCTGCAGACGGCCTGCTGTGAGCAGTCGGGGGAGGAGCGCATCGTGCAATTTGATCGGCTCTTGCTCGCCGTGGGTCGCACGCCGAATGTCGAGGGTCTGGGTCTGGAGGAGCTGGGTATTCGCTGTACGCAGCGCGGCACCATCGAGGTAGACGAGTACTTGCAGACTGAGATCCCCAGCATTTTTGCCTGCGGCGATATCGTTGGCCCGTACCAGTTCACCCATACCGCCAGTCATCAGGCCTGGTACGCCACGGTGAACGCCCTGCTGGGCCATCTAAAGCGCTTCCGCGTGGACTATTCGGTGATTCCCTGGGCAACTTTCACGCAGCCGGAGGTCGCGAGGGTCGGCCTGAGTGAGGACGAGGCAAAATCTCAGGGCATAGCTTACGATGTCACCAAATACGGCATCGATGACCTTGACCGGGCTATTGCGGACAGCGAGGCTGAAGGTTTCGTCAAGGTGCTTACCGTGCCCGGCAAAGATCGCATTCTCGGCGCGACCATCGTCAGCGCGCACGCGGGTGATCTGATACCCGAGTTTGTGCTGGCCATGAAGCACGGGCTTGGCCTGAACAAAATTCTCGGCACTATTCACATCTATCCAACGATGAGCGAGGCGAACCGCTTCCTGGCCAGCGAGTGGCGCAAGGCACGCAAGCCCGAGAAAGTTCTAAGTATGCTTGAGCGTTACCACAGCTGGCGACGCGGATAGCGGAGAGCGAATGGCTGAAAAAACGAAGCCTGCGACGGCGGGCGCGGGCTCTGAGTGGTGGGTCTATTTGTTGCGCTGCGCCGACGATTCGCTCTACACCGGAGTCGCTCGGGATCTACAGCGACGCTTGCGTCAGCACAATGGCCAGCTGGTCGGAGGGGCCAGCTACACCCGGGGACGCAGACCTGTCGCTTTAGTCTGGTCACAGGCTTGTGACGACCGTGCTGAGGCCCAGCGGCGTGAGTCGGCTATCAAAAAGCTCAGTCGGCGGGAAAAACTCAGCTTGATTCGCTGAGCTCCTCGAGCGCTTCCTGTTTTTCGAGCCATTCGCGTTCCAGCGCGTCAATATCCTGCCGCAGGGCGCCCTGCTCCTGCAGCAGTGTTCCCAAACGATCCTTGCCAGACTCCCGGTAAATAGCGGGGTCCGTCAATGCCTGCTCCAGCTCCGAGAGGGCCGTCTGCTGCTTTTCCAACTTGCTCTCCAGGCGTTTTACCGCCTGCTCCAGAGGGCGTCTCTGTGCTCGTGTTTCCGCTGCCGTGCGGCGCTGACTTTTTCTCTCAGCGCTTTTTTCGGGTTTTGTCGCTGGAGTTTTTTCACCGCCGGTGTCACCGCGGAGCACCAGGCGTTCGTAGGCTGCAAGATCGCCATCAAAAACATCGAGCCGCTGCGCATTGATCCAAAGCAATTGTTCTGCGGTGCTGCGCAGAAGATGTCGATCGTGGCTGACCAGAATTACAGCGCCGCTAAACTGCAGCAGGGCTATTTCCAGGGCGCGGCGCATGTCCAGATCGAGGTGGTTTGTTGGCTCGTCCAGCACCAGCACATTGGGTTTTTGCCATGCCAGTATGGCCAATGCAAGTCGAGCCTTTTCGCCACCGGAAAATGGCCGTAAAGAAGCGTCTGCGCGCTTGCCGCGAAAATCGAAACCGCCGAGAAAATCCCGGAGAGTCTGTTCTCTTGCGTCGGGCGTCAGGCGCTGTAAATGCAGCAGCGCACTCGCATCGAGGTCCAGCGTGTCAATTTGTTGTTGATCAAAGTAAGCGATCTGACAGTTATCGTTGGCACGCCGCTCTCCGGCGAGCAGCGGTAATTCTCCGCAGAGACTGCGTAAGAAGGTGGTCTTTCCCGAGCCATTCTTGCCCAGCAGCGCAATTCTATCGCCGTTTCTCAGACTGAAGTCCGTGTTGTCCAGCAGCGGTTTGTCGGCGTCATAGCCGATGCAGGCATTGCGTATGTCCAGGAGTGGGTCAGACGCGCGTGGGGGGTCGGGAAAGCGAAATTCGAAAGGGCTATCTTCATACGCCAGGGCCGCTTCGCCCATGCGTTCGAGTTCCTTGAGGCGGCTCTGTGCCTGTCGAGCCTTGGTCGCCTTGGCTCGAAAGCGACGCACAAAATCCTCAATTTCTGCGCGGCGTCTGGCGTGCTTTTCGGCGCTCGCCCGCTGTTCAGACAGGCGCAGCGCGCGTTGGCGTTCGAAATCCGTATAGCCACCCCGGTAACTGTTCAGTTGTTGCTGCTCGATATGAAGCACGGCGCCGCAGGTGGCGTCGATAAAATCCCGGTCATGGGAAATCATCAGCAGGGTGCCAGAGTAGGCCACCAGGAAGTCCTGCAGCCACAAGGTGGTGTCCAAATCGAGGTGATTTGTCGGCTCATCGAGCAGCAGTAAATCTGAGGGTGTCATCAACGCGCGGGCGAGTGCCAGACGCACCCGCCATCCACCGGAGAAATCCGCAAGCGGGCGTTTGGCGTCCTGCGGGGGAAAACCAAGGCCATCAAGAAGCTGTCCGGCGCGGCGTTCGGCGGTGTACCCATCGCAGTCCTCCAGCGCCTGGTGCGTTGTTGCCAGCGCTTCGTAGTCACCTGCGGCCTCCTCAATAGAGAGTCGCGCAAGTAGCGTCGCAACCTCGCGATCCCCGCCAATAACAAAGCTCTCGGCAGGCGTATCAGAGGCCGGTATATCCTGCGCCATATGCGCCAGGCGCTGGCCCTCAAGGCCTTCGGTGGTGCCACTATCCGCTGGCAAATCGCCCAGTAACATGGCGAAAAAGCTGGATTTTCCGCAGCCGTTGGCGCCGGTAAGAGCGATTTTTTGACCCGGAAGCAAAGTCGCTGAGACGTTTTCAAAGAGCAGTTGCTCAGCGCGGCGCAGGCTGATGTCGCGTAAGATAATCACGGGGCGGGAGTGTACTGGGCTTATACGCCGGGCAACAGGCATCCGTCAGCAGACGCAGTGGAATCGGCACATTGGAACAGACAGGCATCAACGAGAAAACCACAGATAAGCTTGCCCCGATTGAGGGGGTAGAGGAATCCCTCTGGGCCTTTGCCGTATCGATCTATGCGAGAGAAAATATCGCAGCGCTTTGTTTGCGTGCACAAGATGAGCATGGTGTTGATGTAAATCTGCTGCTTTTTTCGCTGTGGGCCGCGGTCAATGGGCGGTCAGTCTCTGCAGATGGGCTATCTCGGGCTGATGCTTTATGTGTGGATTGGCGCAATCTGGTCGTACAACCACTTCGGCAGCAGCGACGACAGTGGAAGGCCTCTGCGCAACATGGCAAAGAGTATGCCGCAATAAAGTCCCTCGAGTTGGACGCGGAGAGAGCACAATTAGGCTTTCTGGCTGGCATAATTGACGATGTCTCTACGCGTGTGCAGCCAGCAGAAACAGAACCCGCCCGGACAATGGGTATTGCTGGTAGCAATAGCGCCGCTCTGTTGGCACATTACGGCGTGGCCCAACACCTGAATAAAGAGCTTATCGAAGCACTGCTGGATGCCTGTCTCACCTGACACGCGATTGGCACGAGGAGCGGCCGATCAGTCGGCGCTCAGGAACCCACCCGATTGATAGTCCCACAAGCGCTTGTAGATCCCATTCTTGGCCAGCAGTGCTGCGTGCGTCCCCTGCTCAACAATCTCTCCATCGTCGAGAACAACCAGTCGGTCCAGGGCGGCGATAGTGGATAATCGATGCGCAATGGCAATCACCGTTTTACCTTCCATGAGCTCGTAGAGACTGTCCTGAATAGCGACCTCTACCTCCGAATCCAGTGCCGACGTAGCCTCATCAAGCACGAGAATGGGCGCATCCTTGAGAATCACACGGGCTATGGCAATGCGCTGGCGTTGTCCGCCACTCAGTTTTACCCCGCGTTCGCCGACCCGGGCGTCCAGCCCGCTTGCGCCGTTTTGATCGGCGAGTGAGTGGATGAACTCGCTGGCTCTCGCGCGTTCAATGGCTGTCATTAGTTCAGCGTCGCTGGCCGAATTCTTGCCGTAGACAATATTCTCGCGCACGCTGCGGTGCAGTAAGGAGGTGTCCTGGGTCACCATGCCGATATTCGCGCGCAGGCTTTCCTGTCGTACAGAGCGCACATCCTGCCCATCGATACAAATCGTGCCCTCGCTAGCATCCGAAAAACGCAGCAAAAGATTCACCAGCGTAGATTTGCCTGCGCCGGATCGGCCAATCAGGCCCACTTTTTCTCCTGGCGCAATCTCAAGATTGAGCCGCTTGAACACTGGCGTTCCCTTGTCGTAGGCAAACGCCACGTTAGTGAAGCTGATCGCACCGCGAGGGACACTGAGCTTCCCGGCTTGCGGATGGTCCTGCACTGCTACGGGCATCGACAGGGTGCCTATGCCGTCGCGCACCGTACCGATATTCTCGAACAGATCAGAGACTTCCCACATGATCCATTCGCTGATTCCATTGATTCTGAGGCACAGCGCCATCGCGGCGGCGATGCTGCCCGGTGAAACGGCAGCTTGGAACCATAAATAGAGTGAAGTGCCGGCCACACAGAAAAGCATCAGAACATTGTTTGCGGTGACCGCGCTTTCCATCCAGGTGACCAGGCGCATTTGTGGATGTACCGTGTCCAGAAAACCCTGCATGCTATCGCGGGCATAATCTTCCTCGCGGCGCGCATGGGAGAACAGTTTCACTGTGCCGATGTTGGTGTAGCTGTCGGACACTCGGCCGGTCATCAAGGCGCGCGCATCTGCCTGTTTTTCGGAAATTCGCTGCAGTCTGGGCAGCACCACCCAGAGAATTCCGCAATAAAGAACCAGCCAGATCAGTAGAGGCAACGCCAGGCGAACCTCGATGTTTGCCAGCAATACGAGCACTGAAACGAAGTACACAGCCACGTACACAAGTATGTCCAGCAGCGCCAGCACGACGGAGCGCACGGCCAGGGAAGTCTGCATTACCCGGGTCGCTACGCGCCCGGCAAACTCGTCCTGAAAAAAGCTCATGCTTTGCCGGAGCAAAAACCGGTGTGCGGCCCAGCGCACGATCATAGGAAAGTTCCCCATGAGCGTCTGGTGTAGCACCAAAGACTGCAGGGCGACCATGATCGGGTAGGCCACAAGCAAACCCAGGCCGTAGGTCAGTAGCTTGCTGCCGCCATTTTCAGCGATTGTTTCTGGTTGCGATGCTCCGAGTAGATCGACACCTTTGCCGAGGACATCGAACAATGCGACTTCCGCTATGGCGATACCCATACTAAACAGGGCAAGAATCAGCAGCCAAAGTTCGAGGCCACGGGTGTGGTGTCGGCAGAATTGAAACACCGAGGCAGGGGCACGCTCTGGCCGCGTCTTGGGAAACGGGTCGACAAGCTGTTCAAAAAAACGGAATGCCATGAGCATCTGCTCGTTAACATAGGTGACGGCTTTTCTTACGTTGCAGTTTGCGGTTCTGGCGCCGAAATGGAGTGCCGTTCTTCACCCCGGAAAGCCATCATGCGGGACGCGTAGCAGCAAATTGTAGCCTTAGACGTGACTGGAGGATATGCGAAGTACTGCCTTACGCCGCGTCCGAGGAGGGTGGCACCACCAGGGAGCAGCGTTTACACTTGCGCTGCACTATGCGCGGGTAATTTTTTCACACCCAGACCACTCATTTTTTTATAGGATATTTTCATGAACACCATGAAGACAGGAATCCGGTTCGCAACGGCGGCTACCCGCACAGCTGCACCGTTTACTCGCGCCGCTGTCGCGCTGCTGGTTGTTGCAGGCCTGTCCGCCTGCGCAGAGCAAGGTAGTGACGAATCGGCGGCGTCTGGAGAGGTAAAACTTGAAACGTCGAATCAGCGTCTGAGTTACGGCGTAGCACTGGGCCTCGGACGCAATATGGCTGGCGATGGCATGACCGTCGACGTGGACGCGTTTGCCGCCGGTTTAAGCGATGCGATGACCGGTGCACCGGCGCGTTTGACCGATGAAGAAATTCAGCAGGAAATGCTCGCTTTTCAGGAGCGTATTAATCAGGAGCGAGAGACAGCGACAATGGCTATGGCAGAGACTAACGCGGCGGCAGGTGCAGCATTTCTTTTGGAGAACGGCGCCCGCGACGGAGTCATGACTACCAGCTCCGGATTGCAGTACGAAATTCTTGAGGAAGGCGACGGTGCGATGCCCGGTGCGGGTGACTCCGTAGAGGTGCACTATCGCGGAACGCTGATTGATGGCACGGAGTTTGATTCTTCCTACGCGCGCGGCGAGCCAGTCACGTTTGGTGTGGGTCAGGTGATCAGCGGTTGGACCGAGGCCCTGCAACTGATGCAAGTAGGATCCAAGTACAAGCTGTACATCCCGTCCGACCTTGCCTATGGCGCCGGCGGCGCGGGTGACCGCATCGGTCCGAATTCCGCGCTGATGTTTGAAGTTGAATTACTGAGTATCCCTAGCCAGGCGGAAGCTTCCGAAGGCTGATTCTCAGATTCAAGCGAACGAATAGGGGCCTTTCGAGGCCCCTTTTTTTTGGTTCACTGCGTAGTTTTCGGTTTTTGTGGCAAGTGTGGTTCTGTGAAACTGCGCCTGCACCTTGACGAGACGACGCGCGGGGGAGGCTGACTCCGTTCTACAAAGGGGGCCTGCCCTGACAGTCAGCAGTCCCGGCGAGGACCTATAACCGAAGGCTACACAAGCATCGCAGCGAGCATATGACCGCTAGCCGCCTGTTGTATCTTGGCCAGATCTTGCAGAAAACCATCATGGATATTCTTGTAAATTGCCGCCTTACTAATCCCTAGCGTAGCGGCGGTTTGCGGCACCGGAGCTTCTCTCAGGTAGTCGTGATAAACGGTAAAGCGATTGTCGTTCCAGGTTCTTTGTAGCTGCGCGATCAAAGTCAGCGAAGCGTTCGTTAACGTGGCATTGCTGATGCCGTTGATTCGATAAAACCCGCCATCTTCCCGGAGCTTACTGAGCGCATCTCGGGCCCTTTGGAAGGCCGGCCCCTCCATGTCCAGGGCGACATTCGGATTTATGGGTGTATCCAGCGAGCCAACTCCGAGCCCAAAGCGCAAATCAGTCGGACGCAGACTTGCCTGAAGGCCAGTAATAAAGGCCCAGATTGGCTCAGGATTGATAAACAAGGCCTGGATTTGCCCATCTGGCGTAACGCTAGACGGTGAGGCAAGAGCATCCCGAAAAATACTGTTTGCCTGCAGCAGTGTCGGCTGTAGCGAGTGCCGAACTTCCTCGGTGGCGTGTAGCTCTGGCGAGCTACAAAAGTCGCCAATAAGTGCAAGATAAAACATGTCCGCTAATGAGGTTGAATCATCGGAGTCGCAACTCTACTGGTTTCTTTAACGAAAATTCAAGCTGCTGGATCACAGATTTCACAGCTAGAACGAAGGTCTATCCACACGCAATCTGAACGACCGCCCCGCGCCACCTGCTTCAGTCCCGGTCAGGCGCGACGGAAAAGCTGGGTAGCAGCGATCCCCGCAAGCACTGCGAAAAGCGCAAGGGTCTGCTCCGGAATACTCAGTCCAATAAAGGTCCATGCGATATCAGCGCAGTTTCCATCGCCCATCATGATGACATTGAAGGTTTCGGACAGAGGCAGGGTGTCTAGCATGTACTCGATGCTGGGTCCGCACGCCGGGACCTGATCCTCGGGTAAATTTTGCAACCAGATGTGCCGAGCCGCGATAGCGCCGCCGGCCCCCGCAGCCACCAGGCATAAGCCTGCATAAACGCGACGTCCCCACGACCTCGGATTGTGCAGCGCTGCCAGGAGTCCAAACAAGCCAACCAGGATAACGAACAACCGCTGCGTTACGCATAGCGGGCAGGGTGGAAGACCCAGCGTTTGTTGCAGATAAAGCACCGCAAAGGCCATGGCGCCAGCGCTGAGGAGAAAAAGCGCGAAAAAAAGAGGTCGGATGCCAAAAAAACGAATCATGGTTGGGCTATACCTGTATCTAGAGTTTCGCCATATCGATTGCCTGATACTGTGCGTAGTAGGCCGCGAGATAATCTTCGAAGGAAAGACTGTCCGCCGCTTCCAGCGTCGCTTGACGCTCCAGCGATGACGCAGTCTCTGCGTCCATGGCTTGCTCTAACTTGGAGTCCAGTGCGCGTTCGCGAAAGTGCGCTGCCCAGCGATTGCTGTAGTTCAGTGCCAAGCGGAAGTAGGGCATGCGCTCTTCGCGCATTTCGCGCAGTACCCGCGCCGAGGGGGTTTCTCGATCGCCACGCAGCGTTTCGAGCTGCGTGCCCAGCGTTTGCCGGTAGTCGGTTCCACCGTGCGCTTTGTCCAGTAACTCAGCACTGCTCTGCATCTCACTGATCAGACTGTTCGCCCATTCCACCAAGGGGCGTGAGCCCGCGGCATCCTGCAGTTCAAGGCCTGGCTCCCGGCCGCGGTTTACTACGGCTTTCAGGTTCGCGGCTTGACGATTCTGCTCATCTTCGTTGCAGTCCGGGCTGGCGGCAGTCAGGCAGTGGAGCAGAAAACTGTCCAAAAACCGTATCTGTGTGGCACTGATACCCAGGGGTTCAAAAGGACTGACATCGACGCAGCGGATTTCGACGTATTCGATGCCTCGAGAATGCAGTGCTTTGAGGGGTGTCTCGCTGCTGCTTCCCGGGCGTTTCGGGCGAATGCTGCTGTAAAACTCGTTCTCGATCTGCAGCAGGCTGTCATTCAGCTGCATGTATTCACCGTCCTGTTTACCACTGAAGCTCGCGTACTCGGGGTGTGGCGTCAGAATTGATTTGGACAGCGCCGCCAGATAATTATCGAGCGAGTTGTAGCAAACGCGCAGGGACTTCTGGGCCGAGCTGTTGTAGCCCAAGTCGCCCATGCGCAATGCGGTTGCATGCGGCAGGTGCAGTGAATTACCTTCCGGGTCAAAGGGCTGCAGCGGATGATCGCCACGGCCCTTCATAAAGCTTGCACAGACTGCTGGCGAAGCCCCGAACAGATAAATCAGCAGCCATGACCAGCGATGGAAGTTACGAATCAGGCCCAGGTAACGCTGGGTGATGTAGTCCTGAAGCGGGCCCGTGTCACCATCTGCTTCCTGTGCGGCAGGCCAGTAATCCACGGGCATGGAGAAGTTGTAATGTACGCCGGCGATAGCCTGCATCATGCGACCGTAGCGATGACCAAGCCCAAAACGGTAGACCGTTTTCATACGCCCCACATTGCTGCTGCCGTAGCGGGCCACGGGAATACCCGAGTCGCCGGCCACGATGCACGGCATACTCGCGCTCCATAGCCGCTCATCGCCAAGATGCCGATAGACGTAGCTATGGATATTTGCCAGTTCGTCCAGGGTGTCGTCGACGCTGGTAGACACGCCGGTGATGAATTCGAGCAGGGACTCGGAATAATCCGTAGTAATGCTGCCATGCGTGAGCGCTGATCCCAGTGCCTTGGGGTGTGGTGTTTGTGCGAGCATACCGTCGCTGCCAACCCGCAGGCCCTCTTTCTCTATGCCGCGGCAGATCCCCTTGAGGAGCCCGGCATTGCTATTGGTCAGTGTTTCCAGCTGCTCATGCCAGTGAGAGTTCAAGGCTTTTTCCTTGCGTTGTTCGGTGTGTGTTGGCCCCGGGCCACAATGCAATATTGAAATAGCCATGCAAGCAAACGCCGAGCCGGGACGGCGATAATACACCGGACAAGGGCTTAGAGCGTAGCGCTTCGTCGCAAAGTACCGACTTGGTCATCAATCGGGGCGTGACTCTGGGGTGTTTTGCCAAAGTGTTAGAATAGTGGCGATCACTATTGTGGAAATCCTATGAAAACCTTGTTGACCTCGGTCGTCTTGGCGGGTCTTGCCGTATTTGCTTGGCAACAGTTTGCGCCGGAAGAAACGGTAGCCTCGCGGGGCGCACGGCCAGCTGCGCCGGTTACTGTTGTAGAGGTGTCTACCCGAAACTTCGTCGATCACATTCCGGCGCTTGGGACCTTGCAGGCCTGGGAGTCCATCGACATCACGTCTCCGGTATCTCAGCGCGTTAGCAGCCTGCTGTTTGAAGATGGGGACCGAGTTGAAGCCGGACAGGTTCTGGCTACGCTGCGCCAGGATGCGGAGCTGGCGGAGCGTAGCGAATTGCGCGCGCGCCTCGTTGACGCCGGTCGTGAAGTCAAACGACTCACGGACCTCGCGAGAAAGAACCAGGTTGCACAAACCGAGCTGGACTCAGCAAAGACGGAAGTTGAGGTACTGGAGTACCAGCTGACCGCGGTTGCTGCCCGTCTCGACGACCGGACCATCGTTGCTCCCTTTGCAGGCGTGCTCGGTTTGCGCGAGGTCAGCGCGGGTGCCTTGGTGTCCACCGGGCAACGTCTTACCACTCTGGACGATATCAGCCGTATGCGCCTGCAGTTTACGGTGCCGGCGAAGTACCTGAGTGTGCTCGTCCCCGGCATGCCGATTACCGCTACCAGCAAAGCTTTCCCCGGAGAATTTCGAGGCCAACTCGACGCGGTAGATAGTCGTATTGACCAGGTGGCACGGGCCGTTACGGCCCGCGCACTGATTCCGAACGAAGATGGCAAGCTGCGTCCCGGTTTGCTGATGGAGGTTGAGATAAGCGGCGCCGAGCGAGAGGTGATTATGGTGCCTGAAGAGAGTCTGCAAAGCCGTGCCACGCGGCATTTTGTGTGGAAACTTGATGGAGAGCAGGCGCTGCGCAGCGAGGTAGCGATCGGTGAACGGATTCCCGGTTGGGTGGTGATTACAGACGGCCTGACGATCGGTGATCAGATCGTCCGCGATGGCGTTGTGCGCCTCTCCGGAAGCGCTATGCCAGTGCGTGTGGTGCAAGGCTGATGCTGCTCTCGGACCTTTCTGTACGACGCCCGGTGATGGCCCTGGTGGCGAGCGCACTTATTGTGGCGTTTGGACTGCTTGCTTTTGATCGCCTGCCGCTGCGTGAATATCCGGACATTGATCCTCCGATTGTTTCTATCGACACGGAGTATCCCGGCGCGTCTGCAGCGGTGGTTGAGAACAAGATTACGGAGTTGATCGAAAACAGGCTCTCGGGGATCGAGGGCATCAAGACCATGAGCTCGACCAGTTACGATGGTCGGTCCACCATCACCGTTGAGTTCAACCTCGATCGCGATATTGACGCAGCGGCGAACGATGTCCGCGATCGCGTATCCGGTGTGCTCGACAATCTGCCAGAAGAGGCAACTCCACCGGAGACCAGCAAGAGCAATAGCGACGAGGAGGTTATTTTTTGGGTGCATTTGTCCAGCGATGACATGAGTTCCCTAGAACTCACGGACTATGCACGCCGCTATCTGGAAGATAAGTTTGCGGTACTGGACGGCGTAGCGCGCATCCGAATTTCCGGCCAGCAGGTTTATTCTATGCGCGTCTGGATTGATCGCAACGCCCTTGCGGCGCGCGGTCTTACGGTTGCCGATGTGGAAGATGCGCTGCGTCGACAAAACGTGGAGCTGCCCGCCGGTACTATCAAGTCGGAACAGCGGGATTTTGTTGTCCGCATAGAGCGCAGTTATCAACAGGCCGAAGACTTTCGTGAGCTGGTACTTGCCGAGGGAGAAGGCGGCTATTTAGTGCGCCTGGGCGATGTGGCGAGGGTTGAGTTGGCCAGCGCGGAGACCCGCAATTTATTTCGCGGCAACAGCCAGTCCATGGTCGGGCTGGGGGTGATAAAGCAGAGTAAGGCCAATGCCCTTGCCGTGGGCAGAGCGGTGCATGCGGAACTCGAGCGACTGAATACGCAGCTTCCCAACGGTATGCAATTAGTCGCGAGTTTTGATCGCACGGTCTTTGTTGAAGCCGCGATCGAAGAAGTGTTTTCGACCTTGTTTATTGCCGGAGCGCTGGTCGTGCTGGTTATATTTTGCTTTCTTGGTGACCCCCGCAGCCTGCTGGTCCCGGCACTGACGGTGCCCATTTCGCTGATCGGAACGTTCAGTGTTCTGCTGCTACTTGGGTACAGCATAAACTTGCTCACGCTTCTCGCCCTGGTGCTCGCTATTGGCCTTGTGGTCGATGACAGTATCGTTGTTCTGGAGAATATTCACCGACGGCTGGTGCGCGGTGAGTCGGCGCTCGTTGCGTCCTATAGGGGCGCTCGGCAGGTAGGTTTTGCGGTGATTGCGACTACCCTGGTTCTGGTCGCAGTGTTTATTCCCATCACCTTCCTTGAGGGCAATATTGGGCGTCTATTTGCGGAGTTCGCCGTGGCGATGACGATCGCGGTTATTTTCTCGAGCTTTGTAGCTCTTACGCTGGCTCCGGTGATCTGCTCCAAATTGCTCGACCAGGAAAAGGTTTCTAACCGCATGGCAGACGCAGTCGAAGGCCTGAGTGCGCGCATGGAAGAACGTTATCGACGCTTGCTGGCACCGGTCGTGAGTCGTGCCTGGTTGTTTATTCCGGTGGTACTTGGAGCCGGATTTTTCGCCTGGCAGTTAAGCCAAAGTGTGCCCAAGGAGTACGCGCCGGAGGAGGATAGGGGCATGCTGTTTATGGTTGCCTCCACGCCCGAGGGCTCGTCCTTCGATTACACGATTGGCCAGGTACTGCAAATTGAGCAAAAACTGCTGCCCATGCTCGAGGAGGGCGGTGGGGTCGCGCGTCTGCTGATACGTGCCCCGGGCTGGGGTGGCGGCGACGCTTTTAACCAGGCCTTTACGATCATGGTGCTAAAACCCTGGGAGCAGCGTGATCTCACGGCAGCGGAAATACGCGTTGATGCACAGAGCCGGGTTATCGATGTGGCTGGTGCGAGAACCTTTGTGCGCGCACCGCGGTCATTTGGTGGCGGCAATGCAGACCCGGTGCAGTTTGTCATTGGTGGGGACAGTTACGAAGAATTGGCTCTGTGGCAGGATATTGTGCTGGATGCCGTTGCCGAGAATCCCGGACTGATTAACGTGAACACGGATCTCAAGCCAACTAAACCGCAGTTGCGGGTGTCTATCGACCGTAATCGGGCCGGTGATCTCGGCGTCAGTTTGGCAGAGATCGGCCGCACGCTCGAAACCCTGCTGGGCTCCCGGCGGGTCACCACGTTTGTAATGGGCGGACGGGAGTATGACGTGATCGTCGAAGGCGAGCGGGATGAAGCGCGGACCCTGTCCGACCTGGATAACATCTACGTGCGTTCGATGACTACCGATGAGCTGATTCCCCTGTCCAACTTCGTCACACTCCGGGAGCAGGCCGATGCCGGTAGTCTGAATCGCTACAATCGCGTGCGCTCTGTGACCCTGTCAGCGGGTCTGGCGGATGGCTATAAATTGGGCGAGGCATTGGAATACCTCAAGGACGTGGTCCGTCAGGAACTACCCGAAACGGCATCCTTTGACTACAAGGGTGAGTCCCTGGAGTACGTGCGCTCGAGCGACAGCATTTATTTAACGTTCCTGCTTGCCCTGGTGGTGGTCTATCTGGTGATGGCCGCGCAGTTTGAATCCTTCGTGCATCCGGCGATTATCCTCACTACGGTACCCGTCGCCCTGCTTGGAGGTCTGGCCGGTCTGGAGTTGTTTGGCGCAAGCCTGAACATCTATAGCCAGGTTGGGCTGATCATGCTGGTGGGTCTGGCATCCAAGAACGGCATTCTGATTGTCGAATTTATTAATCAGATGCGGGATGCGGGTAGCGACTTTGAGACCGCCGTTGTTCAAGGGGCGAGCAAGCGTCTTCGACCCATTGTGATGACAGCGTTTACCACGGTCATGGGCGCGCTGCCGCTGATACTCTCTACAGGTCCCGGTCATGAGGTACGCAGTGTGCTGGGGATTGTGGTTATGGGCGGTGTCGCTCTGGCTACACTGGTCACATTGTTCCTCGTGCCAATGGCCTATAGTCTGATGGCTCGAGGTACCGGGTCCCCGGAACGCGTAAGCAGGCAATTGGATGCTGAAATTACCGCCTACGAGGCTGCGCGGCCTAGTTCTTAAATGAGTACTTAAATGAATTCTTAAATGAGTACTTAAGTGCTTGGCTCCTGGCTCAGTGGGGACAGGTGGTGTCAACGAATCTCTGAGAGCTGCCCTGCGCAAGCGCGCGCTCGGTTGTAGTCGTCGCCTTACTCTGGTGAGTTGACGACTTCATCCATCAATTCTAGAGTGGATTCCCACTGCTCAATATCCGAACCCATGGCATTGAGTATTTCGAATCCAATAAGCCATAGACTCGCGTCGATCTCGTCCTGCATTCGCCAGCGTACCTGTCCGACCAGATAAAAAGGCTCGTCCTTACCCGGTAGCTCGACCCCTATCTGCAGAATCGCGCCAACGCTTACCGCCTCATTGATGCGTGCCCGCAAGCCGCCGCGAGAGACTTCCAGCGTTTCGCAGCGCGATACCCGACCTGGGCCCAGGCTGCCGGGAGCGGGAGACTCGATTTCGACGAACACGCGGGTTTCGACGGGAAGTCGAAAGAACCGTCGGTTTTCTCGGACCATCACGAGTCCTCCTCGCGAGCTCTTTCGACTTCGTCGCGGAAGTAGCAGCGCGTTTCCAGAATATCAACCAGGCCCTTGTCGATCAGATCAGCCAGTTCGGCCTTGTTGAGTTCGCGCATCGCAATGCCTTTGCGATTGACAAAAATATAGTTTTCGCGGCGTGGATCAAACACCGCGAGTTTCGCCATGATGGGGGTTTCTCCATCGTGAAATCCCAGCCACGCGCCCATGGGAACATCTATTTCTTCCAGGCTGGGTTTGGCGGGGTTTTCGGCGACCACAGATGATGCGGGCGGTGGCGGTGGCGGTGGTGCTGCAGGTACGGGCGATACAGCAGGCGCAGCTGGCGCAGGAACCGGAGCGGCCATCGGGGTCGCTGTGCTAGGCGCCACAGTCGCGGTCACCAGCGGTGGCGCGGTAGGTATCGGGGCGGCAGGTGGTGGCGCTGGCGGTGGCGCGGTGGGTATCGGGGCCGCAGGTGGTGGCGCTGGCGGTGGTGCCGTGGGTATCGGAGCGGCAGGCGGCTGAGCCGGTGGCACGGGAGCTACAGGCTGTGTCGGGATCGGAGCCGAGCTCGACTGTGGTGCCGGATTCGGCGTACTTGGCACCGGTGCCGGTTGCGGTACGGCCGTAGCCGGTGCGAATTCCTGTGTTGGCATCTCCGGAGCCGGAGCCGGAGCCGGAGCCGGAGCCGGAGCCGGAGCCGTCGGTGCCTCGGACGGCATCGCCATACTATCGGGCACAGCGCGCGGCGCCTCGAGTTCCAGTTCCAGAACTTCGACCGCAGCCGCGACTTCTACGGGCGCGGTGCTTAACTCCAGTTCTTCTACTTCCGCTACTTCCGCGCCCGCCGGCGGTGCCAGTACTGGGTCAAGCGCGTCGTCGTAGCTTGCATACTCGGCATCTCTCTCATCCGGCCCGAGCGACCACTCCTGTGGAGCATTCGCTTTACTAGCCAGTGCCGTCCCCGATGCCGGCAGCGGATCAGAGGCCGAGATATCTGACGACTGTGGCTTTGCAGTTCTGGTGCTGCTGGCTTGCTCTGGCGCTGCCTTCGGGTTTTTGAAGTTTTCCAACTGCTCTTCACTATCGATACCCGCAGCGCCTGCCAGGCTCACGCTAAAGGTATGCTGAAACTGCAGCGCGACCGCAAAACTATCCTCCAGCCGCTGGTTAAAGACCCTGCGTGGGAGGTCCAGGGCCTTGAGGCCCACAAAGTTTGCAAACAGCAGATGCTCGCCGCCACTGAGTTGCAGAACAAGCTGCGCGCGCAGTTCGCCCTCATCGTCTTCAAAGCGATACCACTGACCGGTCTGCAATGGTTCGTCATCATTCTCGGGAGACTCGAGTTCATCGGCGTCGAGTTGAATGGGGGGATTCCTGGCCAGCTGCAGCTGCTGTCCGTGCTGCAAACGAAGATGAGCATACTCCACTAGGCCGATGGCGCTGTCAGTGGCGTCCTGGTCATGCTCAAGGCTCAGCAGCCAACGACGTAGCTGTGCGGGCAGATGGCGCAGTATCTGCTGCTGACGATCCCGGTCCGTGTCGCTATCCGCCTCTACAGGTTGTACGGACTGCATCAGATGCTGGGTAGCGCGTCGCATCTGGTCCCATTCGGTCGACTCGTCGCCAAACTTGATCAGCACCAGCTGAGCACTGTCGTACCAGGGGCCGGTGAGAAACTCGCCAATGGCCGCAGGCAACTTGTATTTCGATAGCCCCCTATTGATTTCACGCGCGGCATCGCGACGAGCGTTCAGGGTTTTAAGCCGAGCTCCCTCTGTTTCGGCAAGGCGCTGGACCATGCGCTGTGCCCTGGCTGCATCACGCTCATTTGCGGCTACCAGCTCGCGTGTTACCGCTGCGAGATCGGTCTTGTCGTCCCGGAACCACTCAAGCGCCTTGTCAACGGCTCGCTCAACGCGCTGTTCAAGCATTTGCCCCGCACGATCAAGACGCCGTTGCCAGCCCACAGCGCCATACTGTAAGGCATCGAGGAGTTGATGAATTGGGTGGGCGCCAGGGATACAGAACGAATCATCCGAGAGTGCCATGGCTGCAGTCAACGGCAGTAAACGACCAATCTGATCGCTCAGTGGGGACTCTAACGAATAGCGCGTTTCCCATTTTGAGAAAGCTTCGCCGACCCACAGCAATAGTGCGTGATCTTCGCTATCGAGATTAACCTTGCGATTATCTTTCGCCGCGCGTCTCTGGATTGTGGCGAGGACTGAGCTGTCCGTATCCTTGCTGCGTGCCAGATACCCGACCAGTTCCTGGCGATTCAGCATTTCGCCATCAGCGGGACCTTCACTCGGCGCAAAGCGATTACAAACTCTGCTGCGTAGCGAGCTCGAGAGGGGGATGTATTCGCTGGGGAGTGGCATTGCCCGATGTGCTCTTAAGCGCGCTTAGCGCAGACTCTTGAGTAGTTGGTCGACGGCATGCTCTAGCTGCCGCAGGCTGCCGCAGGGCGCAGCGTAATGGCACGCGGTCTGGTAGCGAAGCATCTCTGAATCTCCGGTACCCCAGGCCGAGCGCGACTCGGGGTTCAGCCAGATTACTTGTTTGCTGCGCTGGTAAATGCTCTGCATGATCTCCAGCTCGGGGTTGCCTCGATTATTCCTGGCGTCGCCGAGAATGATAACCGATGTGTTGCGGTTGATGTCATCAAGTGCAAGGCGAGCGAAATCGCGAAGACTTCCCCCGTAATCGGTGGCACCTCCGTAGCGCCAATTGGCTAATTCGATAGCGCGCTCCAGGGGTTCTTGCGAAAACAGCGCGCTAATCTCCCCAAGATGACTCGAGAAGGCGAAACTGCGCGTGCGCGGCAGTACGTCTTGCAGACTATAGAGGAACATCAGCAAAAACCCGGCGTAGGCAGCGACGGATCCACTCACGTCGCAGATCGCAAGCAGCTGTGCCTTGTCTTTTTTTCGGGAGCGCCAGTGCGTGCGAAATAAAACGCCGTCATGCGCCATGCCGCTACGCAGCGTGCGCGCCATATGCAATTGCCCGGTTTTAACGGGCCTGCGTCGCGCACTATGTCGACTGACAAGCCGTTGTGCCATGCGTGCTACCTGCTGGCGCACGCGTTCGCGGTGTCTGCGATCGATGTTGGCGAGACGCGTTTTGCTGAGTATGTCTTCCATGAACGCACTGTTATGACCCTCGGCATTGAGTAGGTACTGTTGCTCCACATAGTCGCGAACCTGCTCACGCAAGACGTCCCGGTAGCGGCGCAGCGTATCCAGCGCAGGTGAATCCCTGCGCTCGAGGTCTATGACCGCATCACGAATGTCGTCCTCTCCCAGCCCATCAAGAATCCTGCGCGTATATTGGCCTTTCTGCGTGAACAGACGTATGTCCTTCACCTTGGCGTCCTGTCCCGCACGTCGAATGGCCGTGCTTAGAAGCCCGCGCTGGTTTTCCAGCAGCGCGGGCAGGAGCTCGCCATCCAGCAAGGCCTGTAATGCTGGAGATTGCTCAGCCGCGTCCGCAAGTTCCGTCGCATCGGTGAATGTGCCCGCGGTCGCCCCTGCCGCGGGCGTGCCCGTCGCGGCGTTCTGCTGCTGCGTCGATGGTGCTGCGGAGGGCTCCCCGGACTCAGGTTTGTCAGTTGATTCCTCGTCGTCCTGCGTCGCCTGGAGGGTGAAATCACTGGCTTGATGATCAAAAAAGCGGTCAAAGCAATACAGGAATGTATGTTCTTCCTGATCTGATTTTGCCAGCGTTAGCGCGAGTGCATTGCGCAGCGTATGTCGATCCGCATAGCCGACGGCTTGCATGGCCGCAGCGGCGTCGAGCGTCTCTGCGGGTGACACTGGTAGTGAATGGCTGCGCAGAACGTCAACGAAATGTAGCAAGCTCGATTGCATTCAGCGTGCTTGCGCCGTTTTCTTGGGCAGGCCTCGTAAGATTGCCGGGAGTTCGGCATCGGTTGTCTCAAGATCCTGTTCGAACTTGAGCAACACGTTCAGGGTGTCGTGGATGAGATCCGTATCAAGCTCGGTAGCATGCATCAGCAGCAGGCTACGGGCCCAGTCAATGGTCTCGGAAATCGCCGGTTGCTTCTTCAAGTCCAGCTCGCGGACCTGATGCACAAAGCTGACTAGCTGATCACGCAGCGTGTCAGAGAGGTCAGGTACGCGGCTTTCGAGTATCCGCTTTTCGAGTTCAACAGTGGGGAAGGGAATATGCAAATGTAAACAGCGACGCTTCAAGGCGTCCGAGACATCCCGAGTATTGTTGCTGGTCAAGAAAACCAGCGGCGTCGACCGCGCCTTGATTGTGCCGATTTCGGGAATAGAAACCTGATAGTCCGATAGTATTTCGAGGAGCAGTGATTCAAATTCGTGATCAGACTTGTCTATTTCGTCGATCAACAGCACTGCGCCATGTTCGTGCTGCATCGCCTGAAGTAGGGGGCGCGGCTCCATAAACGCTTCGGAGTAAAACACGTCTCCAAACTGATGCAGTCGCTCAATCGATGCCGCCAGACCTTCAGCGCCCTGCAGCAGGTCGCCCAGCTTTTCTTTCAGTACCTGCGTGTAGAGTAACTGCTTGCCGTACTTCCACTCGTAGAGCGCCTTGGCCTCGTCCAGACCCTCGTAGCACTGTAGACGCACTAGCGGTAGTTGTAGCAGGCTGGCCGCGGTTTTAGCCAGCTCAGTCTTGCCGACCCCCGGCGGGCCCTCAACAAGCACCGGTTTGCGCAGACGCGCCGCGAGAAACACGGCGGTTGCAATCCGTGGACTGCAGATATAGCCCAGTTCAGCAAAGCCCTGCTCAATACCTTCAATGGAGGCGAGTTCGATTTTGTCTTCCACGACGCCGTGCGTCTCCTCGTCAGGTTGATGCTCTATTTGTGATTGCCATGGTTATGCTTTGCGCCGAATTGATGCGCGGGATCGCCAGGCCGGATCTGTACGCTCATTAGCCGCCGGTGGCGTTCATGAATCGCAAGATTTGTGGTTCCTCGCCCAGGTCAAAGTGGTGACGCTCGGGTTTGAGGTCCATCGCATTGCAGATTGCGTCGCGCAGTTCACTCGCACCGCTATCGGGTCGACGCAAAACTTCGCGTAAATCCACCGCGTGCTCGTTCCCAAGGCATAGCAATAATTGCCCCTCGACCGTCACACGCACGCGATTGCACAGATGACAGAAATTGTCGCTATGCGGCGATATAAAGCCGATGCGACTGGCGCTCCCCTGAAGCGCGAACATGCGTGCCGGGCCTGCGCTACCGCTCGGGTCGCCCTGCGCCGTGAGCGCATAACGCGCTTCAATTTTTTCGCGTAGCCAATTGCTGCTGGCCAAGCTGAGCGCCCGGTCATGCTCATCGATTTGTCCTAGCGGCATTTCTTCGATGAACGCCAGATCAATACCTCGCTCCCGAACGAAGTCCACAAGGTCGACGACCTCGTCATCGTTGCGCCCGCGAAGGATGACAGCGTTGATTCGAATACGCTCGAACCCCGCGGCGCAGGCCGCATCGATACCAGCAATCACCTGATTAAGATGTCCGATACGTGTCAGCTGACGAAAGCGTCGGGGATCCAGACTGTCCAGGCTGATATTTAGTCGCTTCACGCCCGCATCCTGCAGAGGCCCGGCCAAGCGTTGTAGCTGTGAACCGTTGGTGGTCATCACCAGCTCATCGAGTCCGGGCAAAGCCCCCAGATGCCTGACGAGCTGCATGACATCGTGACGTATCAGGGGTTCCCCGCCTGTGAGCCTGATTTTTCGAACGCCAAGCTCGACGAAGGTTTCGCCGACCCTGGCCAGCTCCTCCAGCGAGAGAATCTCCGATTTTGGCGCAAAACTCATGTCTTCTGCCATGCAGTACACACAGCGGAAATCGCAGCGATCAGTAACCGATAGCCGCAGATAATCCACGCGCCGATCAAAGCGATCGATCAGCACGGTATTGTTGTTTTCTGTCATAAGTAACAGTGTACTCGGCAGCGGCTCTGCTACCAATAGTGCGTCGATGCTTTACAGGCGCGCCGGGCTGGGACAGGATGCTGCGCTATGCTGATGAAAAATCAAAACTGAGGTGCCAGACCTGTGCTCGTATTGCCGTTGCGCATAGCATTGTGATTCGCAATGTTGCGCTTTATGTGGGCCCATTCATCGCGGTAGGTGGAGCTTTGCTTGCCTCGGCGTTTGGGCAGCCTGATGCTATTGCTGTTGTTATCGGTGTGGCGCTCATTTGTATCGTTTGGTGGATTTTTGAGCCGATTCCCATTCCGGTGACCTCGCTTTTACCCCTCGCTATTCTTCCGCTTGCCGGGGTGCTGACGCCGGCGCAGGTAGGCCAGGCGTACGGTTCCCCCCTGATATTGCTCCTTTTGGGTGGTTTCCTGCTTTCCCAGGCAATGGAGAGTAGCGGGGCGCATCGCCGCATCGCGCTGGGTATGATCAATCTATTTGGGGCCGCGAGTCCCCGGCGCCTGGTAATGGGTTTTATGACTGCCGCCGCCGTTCTCAGCATGTGGATATCCAACGCGGCGACGTCGTTGATGTTGCTGCCAGTCGCGTTGGCGGTGCTCGAGGGCGCGGAAGATCGCGAAAAACTGGCCGTGCCTCTGCTTCTGGGTCTTGCTTATGCAGCGAGCGTGGGCGGTGTGGGTACGCCGATTGGCACCCCACCGAACCTTATTTTCATGCAGGTGTTCGAAGAATACACCGGCGAAACAATCTCTTTTACGCGCTGGATGACCTGGGGCGTGCCGGTAGTCTTGTTACTGGTGCCGGCAATGGCATGGTCTCTTACGCGGAAACTGGACCATCACACGCAGTTGCAGCTCCCGGTTGTTGGCGAATGGCGCTCAGAAGAGCGCCGCGTCCTTGCCGTGTTTGCCTTGACCGCGCTTGCCTGGATTACGCGCAGTGAACCTTTTGGCGGCTGGAAAACCTGGCTCGACCTGCCGCAGGCCAATGATGCGTCGGTGGCTTTGCTGGCGGTCGTGCTGATGTGTGTGATTCCCAATGGCAGGGGATCACGTCTGCTGGATTGGGACCAGGCCAGCCGCATCCCCTGGGGAGTCCTGCTGCTGTTTTCCGGTGGCATCTGCCTGGCAAAGGGTTTTGTCGCCTCGGGTTTGAGCGATCTTCTCGGCCAGGCTCTGGCATCGATGACCGATATGCCGACCCTTTTACTTATACTGTTGGTCGCTCTGGTGGTGACTTTCATGACTGAGGCGACCAGTAACACCGCGAGTACCACTCTTCTAATGCCCGTGCTGGCCGCGGCGGCACTGGCGGCATCCTTACCGCCGGAAATGCTGATGGTACCGGCTGCGCTTAGCGCAAGCTGTGCCTTCATGTTGCCGGTTGCGACGGCGCCCAATACAGTGGTATTCGGTACGGGCTTGATTACCATTCAGCGGATGGCGCGCGAAGGCCTGATGCTCAACTTTATCGCCGCGGCCTTGATCACAGGGGTTTGCTATCTCACCCTGGTTGATTGAAGGGGCGATTGAAGGGGCGATTGAAGAGGTGACTGAATACCTGGCAATCAATCCCAAGCGATGGCAAGGCCCATACCACGCTGATACCGGCACCGCGCATGAGCTGAATTTTTCATCAGGTGCTACGCAGGATGACAAGGTGTTGACGGAATGAGTAAAGGACTTCGGCTGTTGGGGGTTGCCTGCATACTGATCTCGCTCGGACTTCTTTACCCGGGCGTAACAAAGCCAATACTGACCCTGAGTGGCGAGTTGGAAAAGGGCGAGCTGGCTAACTTTGGTATCGACCTTCTAGCGGGGGAGAGCGACAACTCCCAGACTCGAGATATGCTCAATATGATGTCGCGGTTTTTGGGGCTTGATCAGGTCGAGGGCCGCGTAGAAGCTTATCGCACCACGCGTTCTATTGTAGGGATGTCCCAGGAACTGGCAGACAATGGCAACGCTTTTGTCGCGCTGCTTATCGTGTCTTTTAGTATTGTCATTCCCGTATGCAAACTGCTGCTCCAGGTCCTGGCTTTTGTCATACCCGGTGGTATTGGGCGCCGCCTATTGGTTCTCAATGGTGTGCTGGGTAAATGGTCGATGGCCGACGTGTTTGTGATGGCAATGCTCATTGCTTTCATGGCGGGAAGATCCTCCAATCATGTGGGCGAGCTGCTGATTATGGATGCGCAGCTTGAGCAGGGCTTCTGGTTCTTTCTCGCCTATTGTCTGTTTGCGATAGCCGCCGGCGCATTGCTGCAGTGGCTTGCCTATCGTGAAACGACCCGATCTGCATCAGTTTATGCAGCCCCGGATCAGCCGAGGGAAACCGTGTAGCCTTCATCGGGATCAGTCTTGCCCGCCAGCACCGCCTCGAAGGCCTGGGTTGCTGCATCGGGACCGTCAAAACGGCGAATCCGCAGCCAACTATCGGCAAACTCACGAAAACGCACAAAGGAGCTGCCAATACGCTGCTCCAGCTCCTCTGCACCCCACTCCTGTCCGCGTTTTGCCGCCTGGTGTGGCGCGAAGAACATCTCTGGTTTTGGCCCCGGTAACTCTGTGTCGGCTGCTGGAGCTGCATCTATGTGCGTCATACCAATGCGGCAGTCGTAGGCTAGACGCTCGCCAAAATGATGATGCAGTGCATCATTCAGGCTCCCGTTGCCCGCCATATCGACGAGCACCGCGTTCCCATCCGCGGGCAGTGACGCAAGCTCTGTGTAAGTAACTACCAGATCATAGCAGCCCAGATTCTCGCAAAACGCCTTGTTTTTCTCGGACGTAAGCGCAATGGCACGCATGCGACCGCGATCCCTGGTAGCACGATCCTTAATAACAAAGCCCAGTGCGATAGAAGTCTTACTGGAGGCGCTGGTGATCAGACAGTTGTTGGCAGCAAAAAAATCCTGGTCAAAGAACATGTCTTCGCATAGCCAGGATGTGAGAAATAAACCGCGTAGCAGGCTGTCCTGTTCCTCGCGCTCACTCAGGTAAAACGGGTTGGCGGCCGCGCGCTGGAACTGCGAGTAAATGGGAGCAAGTCCTTCGCGATGCGCAGACACATCGCTAAATCCGAAGGGATTTACTGCGCCAGCCTCTATCGTCAGATGGGTGCCCATGGGGAAAAATCCCCAGACGCGCTCGCCGACTTCAATAGCACTGTGCGCGCTAGCCGCAACGGCGGCATATCCCATCGCCGGTACGCGACCCCATTGCTCGTCCGCCGTCGGAAAGAACCGCCAGTAGCCCAGCGCACCCCCGAACCGGGAGTAGCTGATGTTATTGGCCGTCAGCGCAAAGCGATCGACGGCGAGCAGTACCTGCCCATCCGTCAAGCTGGCCGGCAGCGCATCCTCCACTATTCTTGTTTGTGCCGGGTTGTCGCGCAGCACTTCCAGCGTCTTTGCGACGTCCATATTTTACTCCCTACCCAATAGCGCAGCTAAATTCGCCGCTGCGCCCGTCATCATCACGATGACTCTCACGCAAGCGCCGCGAGAATGGTTTCTGCGGAGCTCACGTCAACGCCGCCTGCGGGCTCTACATTGAGGAGGCTGACCTTGCCGTCGTCGACGATCATGGCGTAACGCTGGCTTCGCATACCCATACCAAAACCGCGTCCGTCTAACTCCAGGCCGATCGCCTGCGTGAAATCGCCGTTGCCATCGGCCAGCATCATGATGTGCTCGGCGTTCTGCGCTTTACCCCAGGCACCCATTACGAAGGCGTCATTCACCGAAATACAGACGATTTTATCGACGCCGGCATCCTGGAACTTGTCGGCATTCACCACGTAGCCGGGTAAGTGAGTCATTGAGCAACCGGGGGTAAACGCGCCCGGAACCGCGAACAGCACAACTTTTTTACCCGTAAAGATCTGGTCTGTGCTGATAGGGGTCGGGCCATTCTCTCCCATGAATTGCAGAGTGAATGCTGGGAGTTCTTCGCCAACGGCAATAGTCATGTGCTTTCTCCTGGTGTTAAAAAACGGTAGTTTTTGCTGGGCTCGCTGGTGGATGAATTGGTGTGTGGATGAATGTGTATTCGCGAGCGGTTTCGTGGGCGGGAATGGTAGCAGAAGAATCGTAGGTATTGCTGCGCCCGAGCAGCAAGCTTAGCTTGATGAGCGAAGCTGCAACATGCCCTCGAAAATGGTCTCACACTCTCGATAAAAGTCTATCTGATCATCCCCGAGGTACGGCATCACCATGGTAAGTAGTTGAAGTACACCTTGGTGGATGCAGCGCTCGGCATCGCGTTCATCGTGCAATAGTCGATCGTAATTGAGCCAATAGGTGAGCTGCAGCGCCATGTTCTCTACCAGCGCATCCATCTGGGTGCTCGGCAGATTGATTAGGGATTGCTCCAGCAAGCTGTCGATAATCGCTCGCAGCGCCGCTCGCTTATGTCCCACAATGCGGCGAAAACCGCGTACCAGCTTGGGGTAGCGACGCAGCAGGTCGTCGAGGTTGTGGTACAGGAACCGATACTGGTAGAGCTCCTCCAGCACCACGTAGAGGAAGTACCAGTTATCTTCCACGCGTCCCTTGCGCGTGTGCAATGGTTGTTCAAGAGGCGCGTTCAGAGTCTGTCCCAGCGCCAGCTGAAACTGCTCAAACAGCTCCGCGATGATCTGGTCCTTACCTTTAAAGTGGTAGTACAGGTTCCCCGGGCTGATATCGAGTTCGTTGGCGATGTCTATCGTAGTGGTGTGTGCCTCGCCCTCCTCGTTAAAAAGCCGAAGGCTGAGGTCCAGAATTCGATCCCGGGTTTTCACTAAAGGCTCAAAACACCGCTTAGCTGGTTTTACGGCGCGCGCTTGTGCGTTTGCGCACTGGCGGTGTTTTGGCGGCAGTCTTTGCGGCAGGTTTCTTCTTCTTAGTGGGTGCTTTGCGTGGAGATTTCACTGTGGCGCTGGCGCTGGCGCTCAGCGCGTCTGTTAACTTGTCGAGTCGGTCACTGAGTCGATCTATTTTTTCGTGTAGGGCAAGGAGATCCTCGCCACGTGCGGGCCTTTGTAGATTGAAGTTCTCGCGCACTCTGTTGATGCGGTCTTCTACGGAGTGACGTGCGGCTTGACCAGCCTCGATAGCATCGCGCGCGTCGTCCTCCAATGCCGCGCCGGCCTTCACCAGCTCGCGGAACAGCTTTGGAGGTTCTACGCCTGCTTTTTCGAGTCGCCCCTGGGCTTCGTCAACGGCGCGACCGTAGGCGCCGACTCCCGCAAGCCATATGTTCTTCGCTATCTCGCCGGCTTTGTCCGTCACTTTTTCGCCGGATATACTTTTACTCTTGCTTTTATCGTCAGCCATCTTGCGTCTCCTGTTGGTTCTTTGAGCAGTGCGTGCTGTCTCCACAGGAAGCTGCTCACACGGCAGGCTGTAAGCCCGGGGCCGTGAACCCTCGGGTAATTAAGTTTAGCAGAGAAAATTTCGGGCAAAAAAAAGGGGCCACAGAGTGACCCCAAAAAATATCCCCATGTTTGGGGACAGTGAACCCCATACCTTAATCAGGCAGCTTTGCTGAAACCGACAGTCTCTTTCAGGTCTTCGAAGCGTGCCTTGGCTTGTTCCAGTCGAGCTTCGAGCTTCTCGATGTTCAGGCCAGCAACGTCGAGCTTTGGCAGCTCAATGTCGTCGATCGCATTCTTGGCCTGCTTCTCTACTTTGGTGCCACGCTTGACCATGTCCTGATAGAGCTTGTCGGCTTTTTTGCGACGTGCGCTGAGCTCGCCTTCGACGCTCTTTACTTGCTCTTGCACCTGATCGAACGCCATGCCGTAGAAACCGAGGCCGGCGAGAAACGCGTTGCGGCTGACGTCAGAAACGCGAGTTTGCAGGCTCTGGGTCTTCTTGATTGTGCGCTTGGCCGTTGTCTTGGAGACTGAGGGCTTACGTTTTGCCGCGGTCTTACGCTGGGTAGTAGTTTTGCGCTTGGGCGCTGCTTTCTTTGCTTGTTCAGCCATGTTTATCACTCCTTGTATATCGAAGCAGCGTTCGTTGCAGCCTCGATGTTAGCCAGGTATCGGTGTTGCAAGTTGGGCTTGCCCACCGGTATGAAGCCAATCTAGTGATAAAAACTAGAATAAACATACTAATCCTGAACATTGATTAGTTCGTTTTTGTATTTGCTCAACGTATTCGACAGATTCCCAGGCCCACACGACTACGATAGCGACATGTATATGGCTCTAGAAAAAATAGCTGTGGACCCAGGGGGGGGAGTCAGGGGGAGTCAGGGGGAGTCAGGGGGGAAGGCAGGGTAAAAGTAATGGTAAACGGAAGCACATCGACTACTTGGGGTATCGAGCCCGGCAACGGTCGCCCGTGAGCGCCTCCGCTGCCGTCTCTTCCAAGGGGGTCAATCGCGCGGGTTTGGCCCGGCCGCTACGATCGCAGTAGACACATCAAACTTCTCGATATTTTTCTGGAACAGCTGAGCAAGCTTGTTAGCCTGCTCGTCATAAGCTGCGGTATCGCCCCAGTTTTGCCGTGGGTTGACGAAACCTGCATCAACGCCTGGGATTTCGGTTGGGAAGTCCAGATTGAGTAGATCAAGGTGAGCCCTGGGCGCGTTGAGCAGAGCACCGCTTTCCGCAGCGCTGACCACGGCGCGCGTCACAGGTATCGGAAAACGGGAGCCCGAGCCATTGGCCCCACCCGATCCGCCGGTCCATCCGGTATTGATGAGATAGACCTGGCTGTCAAATTCATCGATGCGCTTCATCAGCAACTCGGCATAGTCTCCCGCCGGGCGCGGCATGAAAGGGGCGCCAAAACAGGTGGAAAATGTGGGGTGTACGCCGGCCTCTGCACCGACTTCCGTGGAGCCGACGCGGGCGGTGTAGCCGCTCAGGAAATGAAAGGCCGCAGCTTCCTTGGAGAGAATCGATACTGGCGGCAACACCCCGGATACATCACAGGTCAGGAAGATGACGCACTTGGGCTCACCAGCAATGTTTTCGACGATGCGTTTAGGGACATGCACAAGTGGATAACAGCAGCGGCCGTTTTCCGTGATGCTGGTATCGTCGTAGTCCGCGTGACCGC
This sequence comes from Congregibacter sp., assembly GCA_045105635.1. GTDB lineage: Bacteria > Pseudomonadota > Gammaproteobacteria > Pseudomonadales > Halieaceae > Congregibacter. The sequence goes on along the minus strand of JBGCDU010000001.1, from coordinate 76,801 downwards.
TGTCGTCGACAACGACATTTTCGACAATCGCACCGGACTTGATGGCATCCCAGATGATGGGCTCGTTCTTTTGACTGAGGTTGATCGTTTTAGCGTAGCAACCGCCCTCGAGGTTAAAAACGGCCCCGCGGGCCCAGCCATGTTCATCGTCGCCAATCAGGTAACGATCCGGATCGGCGGAGAGCGTCGTCTTGCCTGTCCCGGAAAGCCCGAAAAACAGGCTGGTGCTGCCGTCTTCGCCGACATTGGCAGAGCAGTGCATACTCATCACGTCTTTCTCTGGCAGCAAAAAGTTTTGCACCGAGAAGATCGATTTCTTCATTTCACCGCCGTAGCGCATGCCCGCGATGAGGACCTTGCGCTGACCGAAATTGATGATCACCGTGGCATCTGAGGCGGTGCCGTCCCGCTCTGGCTCGCAGGTGAACTCCGGTGCATTGAGAATGGTCCATTCCGGCTTTCTTCCCGGGTTGTAATCATCTGGCTTGATAAACATGTTGCGACCGAACAAGCCGTGCCAGGCCCATTGGGTATTGACCCGTAGCGGGAGGTAATGGTCGCTGTGAGCGCCGACATGCAAATGCGAGATAAAGCGATCGTGTTCGCTCATGTACGCCTCGACGCGGTCCCACAGTGCGTCGAATTTGTCAGGACCGAAGGGGCGATTGACCCCGCCCCAATCTACCGAATCTTCGCAGCTGGGTTCACGCACGATAAAGCGATCGCCCGGAGATCGGCCTGTGCGGGCGCCGGTAATAACCCGCAGAGCGCCCGTATCGGTCAGCGTTGCTTCACCACGGCGCAGTGCCTCCTCGACGAAAGCGGAGGGCTGTAAATCAATGTATTCCCGCGGTGCGGATGTATTAGCGCTCATGCGTAGGGGTTTCCTGTTGCTCCACCGGGTGTGTATCACCAGAGGTGCATGCTAATTATTCTGAGGGCGGTATTGCGTTTTCGGGGCCGCATTATGGCGAATCCCTCGGTACTTGTGAACCGAACCTGCGCCGAGTGTGCAGCGCGTCACATCAGTGCATCGCTTTGCCGGAGGAGGGACTCAGAACATCGCGAAGGTCATTCTCACGAAAACGGTACTGCTGATTACAAAACTCGCAGTCCATAGTTACCAGGCCCTGCTCCTCGAGAATGCTGCGAATTTCCTTCTCACCGATTGTAGCCAGCGCGGCAAGCGTTCGCTGCTGGCTACAACTGCAGTGAAAACGCACCGCTTCTGTATCGTAGAGTCGCAGGTTTTCTTCGTGATACAGGCGATGCAATAGTTGCGGGCCCGGCACAGCCAGCAGCTCGTCAGCACCCAGCGTATCCGCCAGCATGACAATGCGACCCCAGTTTTCTTCGCGGCTCTGGGCGTCTGATTCAAGCTGCATGGGCAATTGCTGGAGTAGCATGCCCGCCGCTCGATCACCGCTGCTGGCCAGATAAAATCGACTGCGCAGTTGTTCGGACTGGCTGAAGTAGGCGTCGAGGCTGGCAGCGAGTGACGCTTCAGCCAGCGGCACAATGCCCTGATAGCGGTTACCCTGCTCGGGCGTCACTGTCAGCGCGAGTTGGCCGCCGCCGAGCAGGCCGGCGAAGGACTCCGATACGGCCAGCTGAGCGCCCCGTGCAATCGCCCTGACATCCCGCTCGCTACTGCACTCAGCCATAATTAGCGGTATCTCGGCATCACTGCGCGCCTGCACGGTCAGGCTGCCCCGAAATTTAAGGGTGCTGGACAGCAGGACTGCCGCCGTGACGAACTCACTCAACTGGCGCGCAACGCCTGCCGGGTAGGCATGACTCTCGTTAATATTTACAAGGGTGTCGTTGAGGTGGACTATTTCGCCGCGCACATCGAGTTGTTCAAAAAGGAAGCGGCGCTTACCATCCAGGTCCGCCATGTTCTCGGCCATGTTTTCGGCCATGTTCTCGGATTCGTCGCTCATTCCGGCATTCTACTCGAAAGCGACGCAGCACAAGCTCGCCTGGGTACACTGCCCGTATACTGTCGCGCTTCGCCAGACTAAGCGGTTCCCGGCGTGTCTGCGGGACCAGGTCGGTGAGTCAGGGTCGGGTATGCAGGTCCGGCAACATTTTTTTGCGAACGGACGAGTTTGTCACTGTGCATAGCGTATTTCTGTATGCCACTACCGTAACAATCTGGGGCACCAGCTGGTTTGCCATTAAATCGCAGTTGGGCACGGTAAGCCCGCTGGTATCCATTGCGCACCGCATGGCGCTGGCGAGTTTGCTCTGCGTTGCACTCACCCTATTGACCAAAGGACTCGTGAGGTTGCACCGCAGGGATCACCTGCGCATATTTATGCAGGGGCTGTGCCTGTTCAGCTGCAATTACCTGTTCATCTACGCCGCGACAGCGGATCTATCGACGGGGCTGGTTGCGGTGATGTTTTCCACCATAGTCATTCTCAATGCACTGGGTAGCGCCGTGTTTTTGGGTATGCCACTGAAGCCCATGGTGATGCTGGGTGGTCTGGTTGGGCTAATCGGTATGGGCGCGCTGTTCCTGCCCGAGCTGGAAACGCTGGAGTGGAACGACCCGCGTTTTCGGGCACTGATTTTGTGCTTTTTGGGGACTATTTGCGCCTCGGCGGGCAACATGATTGCGGCTGGCAATGCGCTGCGCGGCCTGCCCGTGCTGACCTGCAACAGCTGGGGCATGTTCTACGGTGGCGTGGTGCTATATCTCGCTGCGCTGGTGCTGGATATACCGATTACGCTGGACTATTCCGCGGAGTATCTCGGCTCCTTGTTTTACCTGGCCTTCTTCGCCACGGTGCTGGCGTTTTGGGCCTACATTTCCCTGATTGGGCACATAGGGGCGGATCGAGCGGCGTACACGTCGTTAGTGTTTCCCGTGGTTGCCTTGCTGATATCCAGCTCACTTGAGGACTATCGCTGGACACTGTGGTCGGTGGTCGGTTTACTCCTGGTTTTGGGCGGCAACTGGCTCGCCATGCGCGGGGTACGGCGGTAACTTATACTCCACTCAAGACAGTCGCCAGGGGGCGTTATGGCCGGTTTTCAGATTCGCAAGCCGCACAGCATGGACAAAACACAGTTGCGCGAAGCGGCAGAAGGTCTGGCTAAACAGCTGGAGGGCAAGCACGGCGTCCGCGCAAGCTGGGAGGGCGATTGTGTGTGTATTAAAGGCGCAGGTGTTGACGGCCGCCTGACCCTTGGCGATGAGGATGTTCTGGTTAGCGTGCAATTGGGACTTCTGGCCTCAGCGTTCAAGAATGTTTTGCGCACCGAAGTGCAGCGGTATCTCGATGAGTTTGTCAGCTAACCGATCTTATCGGCCGCAGGCTTCAGGACATCTGCCTTAGGTGACAACGCGGTCCTGGCTTAATGTCTTCCAAGCTCCTCATTCCCCGCCTCCGGTGCAGGCTCAAGATCACCCTGTGCATGCTCGGGCGCCCGCGGATCAAGATCGAAGGCGGTGGGCGCCATAGCCGTCGCCGCCACCGAAAACGGCACTACGTCATCGATAACTGGTTTTCGGCGGTACTGAAAGACAACAAATATCGACGCCAGTGCACACTGGGCGCGCGCAGATCCTAGTGTTCCTTCAAAATTGTCGTGCCAGTCAGCGGGTCATCTGCCTCAAGTTGGCGTTCGAAGTCCGCCGCCAGTTCCTGGCTCCGCGATACGCATTCGCGCCACACTTTCTTGCGCTCGGCAGCCTGCATACGCGTGAAGTCAGAGCGGTCTGGGATTTTCCCGCCGGGCAAGCTCGCGACAAATTCGCTGCCCGGTGATAGCAAAACAAGATTATCCAAATCCGGGGCGCGGTGCCTGCGCCAGCGCAGGAACTTGTCGAACCAGCCGATGGTCAGGTCGTTGCGAAAGTGGGGGTAGAGGATCAGGCGATGATCGCGCATTGTATTGAGATCAAAGTGATAGTCGATAATCCCGCCATCCCAGTATTGTCCGGGAGGAGCGCCGGGGATATCGCGTTCACCGGAAAGAATAAACGGGATGGAACCGCTGGCGTGTAGTGCCTTGGCCACCGTGTCCTCGCGCAGTGGTACCTGCAGCGTCGCAAAGTCGTCAAAAGCCATGAGCGGCGCTGCATCACTACTGAACATCACGCGCTGGAACTGGCTGCCGAGCAGCGGCCGGTGCAGCGTATTGCTCAGGGCCGCGCCGCCCATTCCCAGCATCAGCAACGCAGCATTGCGTGCAGAATTCAGTCCCCGACCGCGTGCAGTGACAATGTAACTATGTAATGCCGCATGCTGAGTGATTGCCTTTGCACCGTCCTCCTGCAAGATGTTCCCGAGCATGCGCGTGCTGGCGTGGCTGATCTCCTGCACGCGCGGTTTTGCGCTGTACTCCCAATTGACGTACACGTCCTCAAAGCGCTGGATCGCCGCGACAGGGTCTGGCTGCGCCAGGCAGGCGTGACGCCAGGACCCCACGGAGGAGCCGATGGCCTGAAGTGGCGTTTCGCGGTCGCGCAGTAAAAAATCGCCAAACAGGATTCTGTCCAGGTGCCCGAGAATCAGCCATTTTGGTCCCCCGGACGCGCCGACAAGCAGATCGATATGCTTGCCCTGCCACCCGTATTCGCGCAGCAGGCGGGCGGCCTTGTGGCCCAGTAGGATGTTGAGGGGTCTAGAACTCATCTGCGGGGGGTATGGGCGGCCCGGCGCGCCGATCCCGGGGTCTGACCTGTCCAGCGTCTGTAGGCGCGACGAAAATTAGCGGGATCGTTAAAACCCAATTGATAGGCGATGCTGGCAACGGGCATATGACCCTCGCGTAAATGCCGCGTAGCGTGTTCCGCGCGCACTTGATCCAGAAGCGCCTGAAAGCGCGTGCCGTTCTCGGCGAGGCGACGGCGGTAGGTGCGCGCGCTCAGGTTCAGCATCGCCGCCATCTGCGGCATCGTCGGGTATTGCCCCTCCAGTTTTTGCAGCAGTCCACGGGTCTGCGTGGCGACATCCTTGATTTCCTCGAGATCCGACAGCAGACGGGCACATTCGGCTTCGTAAAGTTGACGCAGTACGGGATTGGAGCTGGGTAATGCTCGGTCGAGCATGCTGGCGGGAAAGCTCCAGCGTGTAGCGGGGCAGTCGAAGTGTACATCGCTGCCTAAAATTCGTTCGTATTGATCGACGTGCGCAGGGCGCGGGTAGGGGAATTCAAAGCGAATCGGGAACTGTGGATCCCCCAGCAAACCACTCAGGGTATTGCGCATGGCTGCTGCTATGCACTCGGGGCCAAAGTGCAGCGGCAGGAAAGGGTGCAGATGAGATGACTCGATCCTTACCCACTCTTCGTCGCGCGTAAACTCAAGGTGCAGGTCCTGCGCGAGCACGCGGTAGTATCGTTCGAAAAGCTGCATTACCTGTGCAAGGTTGCCACAGGTCAGGAAAGCCTGCCCAAGCAGGGCGTGTGCCCCGAGGTTTAAGCGTTTACCGCAGAGCAGACCCAGCGCAGGTTCGCTGGTCAGCTTGAGGCCGTTCTCGGCGAGGATGCCGAAGTCTGCGTCCGCAACGCGGGCGCCGATCTGCTGCGTCTCACCGGCGAGTTGGCTGCCCGCGATCAACTCGTCTCGTTGCACATCGAATTCGCTGGCGAGATCAATAAGAATGAGGGCGTATTGCGCAGGAGTCGTGGAGCTCATACCGCCATTTGGCCATAAATGACACAATTTTGACAATAAGCAACCTTGTTGGCCTCCGCGCTCTGGCAGATAGTTTGTGCTCTCAGCTTCGTCATTCAGGAGAGCGAAATGAAAATTCAGTGGGAAGCGCAAGCACCGCGAAAGATTCAGCAATACTCGGGAGCCGACTGTCCGCGGGAAAATCCGGACCTGGAGGACCTGCTGAGTAATGCGCAGGTCGACCACATTGCGGAAATTTTTCAGACGCCGCTTACCGGCGCCTACAACTGGGACTATACGGTTCAGGATGATCGCATCAAGAAACTCTACGACCTGGGCAAACAGCTGAACTGGGACCCGGAGATGGACATCGACTGGAATCGTCCCTGGCCGGAGGATGAATTTGCTCCAGAACTGATGAATTTGCACGATTACGAGCCTTACCTGGCCATGGATGTGGCGACCAGAAAGGAGTTCTGGCTGCATATGAACGCCTGGAGCCTGTCGCAGTTTCTGCACGGCGAGCAGGGTGCACTGCTGGTCGCCTCGCAGCTCTGTTCCTGTGCTCCGACGCTGAGTGCCAAGTTGTACGCGGGCTCACAGACCTTTGACGAAGCGCGACACGTCGAGGTCTTCAACAAGTATCTGCAAGAACGGGTAGGCGTGATGTATCCGATCAACACGCATTTAAAAAGCATTCTCGATAAAATACTTACCGATCCGCGCTGGGATCTGAAATTTATTGGCATGCAGATCGTGATAGAAGGTCTGGCCCTGTCCGCCTTTAACACCACCCGCGAGACCACGCCGGACCCGGTGCTGAAAGACGTGGTGTATCTGGTTACCCGTGATGAGGCGCGTCACGTGACCTTTGGTGTGAACTACCTCGAAGACTTCATCAAGACCTTGTCGCAGGATGAGATCGAAGAGCGCGCGCAGTTTGCTTACGAGGCCTGTGTCGTCAGTCGCGAGCGGCTAGTTGCAACGGATGTGTTTCGTCACTTTGGCTGGGATGTAGATGAGGCCCGCAAAAAAGTGATGGAGGGCTTCGTAATGTCGACTTTCCGCAATCTGTTGTTTCAGCGCGTTATACCCAACCTGAATCGCATTGGCTTGCTCACCGATAAGATTCGTCCAAAATTCGAGGCGTTGGGTATTCTGGAGTTTGAAAGCCTCGCCACCGATGGCGACATCGACTGGAGTGCACTGGAGCGTCCCCTCGACACGCAGGAGGCGCAATCGCATGAACAGAGCATGCTCGCCCAGTTTTACGAGAGACATGCAGCGGCCCAGGAGGCTGGGGAGGAGACTGACCACGGCCCTGATCCGGATGCAGGCGAGCCGACCGAAATAGTGGGAGGCTGCTGCTAGCGGCACTGCCCCCACTCGCCCACAAACAAAAAAACCGGCGGCTCTCACAAGCGACCGGTTTCTTATTTTTCACACAACATTGACGTCTAGATCAGTTGTGGCCTGTGCCCAGCTGCGGTCTGGAAGACCCTGCTGATCTTCGCGCGGTGCTGCTGCTCCCCCATAACGTTTGTCAGTACTTCTGAGCCATGACGTCACCAGAGCGTGTGGTCAGGCAGCGAGTGCCTTGACCTGGGCGTTCAGTCGGCTTTTGTGTCGCGCCGCCTTGTTCTTGTGAATGATGCCCTTGTCTGCCATGCGATCAAGCACGGGCACAGCCTTGTCGTAGGCGGCGCGCGCCTGCGCCGCGTCACCCGACTGGATAGCTGCAAGTACCTGCTTAATGTTGGTACGTACAAAAGATCGAAGGCTCGCGTTGTGGGTACGGCGCTTCTCGGATTGGCGGGCACGTTTTCGTGCCTGGGGTGAGTTGGCCACGCGGGATTCCTCTCTCTGTATACAGTCAAATTTTCGAGCGCGAAGTCTGCCGATTGCAGCTACGCGTGTCAAGAGCGATGTTCACCGTGTTTCCTCGCCCTATCGCCCACTGTTGTTATTCGCGCCAGTCCGTTTGGAGCGAGTGTCGCTGCTATACAATGCTGGATTTCTCGCCGGTGAGGGATGCATGCCTGATGACGCTGCAGCAACAGCACAACTATTCCTAAGGGACAGCGAGCGCCTGGTTGGCCTGGAGGGCTCGCCCAATTTTCGCGATGCCGGCGGCTATGCATCGAGCGACGGCGAGATCTTGAGTCGCGGGAACATTTTTCGTTCAGGCCATTTGGCACAGCTGACTGATGCAGACACGCAGCGCCTCGCGGCGCTGCGCCTGGAGTTGATCTGCGATCTACGACGCGAGGATGAGCAGCGCCATGAGCCATCGATCATCCCGGCGGGCGCTGAGCTGATGTCGGCGCCGATCACACCGGGGAGTCAGTCCAGTGCGATCTATGCCGACGCAACGCAACTCGGTGGCGTGCAATCCATGTTCGACTTTATGTGCGATATCAACCGCGAATTTGTGGAGTCGCAGAGCGACAACTATCGCGCAGTGTTTGGGCGATTGCTGGAGTCCTGTGCAACGCGCGTCCTGTTCCACTGTTCAGCGGGCAAAGATCGTACGGGCTTTGTGGTCGCCATGTTACAGCTGGCGCTTGGGGTGTCGCAGGCCGATATTGAGGCGGACTATCTGCTGTCGCGTTTGTACTATCTGCCCGAGGAGCAGATCGCTCGTGTACGCATCAAATACCCGGTTGATCATTTGTCGGATGAAGCCTTGCTACCCATGATGAGCGCCGACATTCGTTATTTACACAGTGCCTTGGACGCCGTAGACAGGCACTACCCGAGTCGCGATGCCTTCCTGCAAATGGCCCTGGGTCTGGGTGTTAGCGAGCGCCGTGAATTACGACGCCGTTTTGTTCGGTCAGCAGGCTGAGCGGTTCTTTTTTTAAAACGCCAAAAACAGCATGAACAGGCCGGCAGCGGCGACCAATAGACTCTGGCCTGCTTTTTCCAGACGAAACAGGCCGTAAAGATACGCCAGCGGCGGCAACAGCACAGCGAAGATTCCCCAGGCGTAGTCGTCTTTCCAGGCTGCGATGAGCAGCAGGATCCAGCTGACGAGCAGTGTTGCCAGGCCAAAAGTCATCAGTGTTGCATTTGTCGCTTCCATATTGCTTCCCCAACCTCTAAATCGCGCGCAAGAGTAGCAGAAGCAGTGTCCGGCGTCAGCGTGTGGCGCCTTTAGACAGATGACGCTAATGCACTTTTTGGTTATGGTGGGGCGCTTTTCTCTGGGGCACATTCGTGACCGACCCATTTGCCGATATACGCCCGTTTAGCGACGCTGAGGTGCGCCCGACCATCGAGCGTCTGCTGGGATCTCGAGAGTTTCTCACGGCAATGCTACGCCTGCGTCTCGGCGCTGGCGCGGAGCACTTCGCATGGCTACTGCGGCCGTTGGCGCGCTACAGCATTAACCGGCAGTTCAGACATGTGCATAGCGTTCTCGACCTGCAGGTTTTAGTAAAAGCTTACGTCGAACGAATGATAGAAAGCACTACTACCGGTTTTAGCGTATCCGGTCTGGACCTTCTTGATTCAGCCGAGGCATATCTGTTTATCAGCAATCACCGCGATATTGCGATGGATCCAGCCTTCACGAACTATGCGCTCTATAGCGCGGGTCATGACACGCTGCGTATCGCCATTGGCGATAATTTGCTAACCGAGCAATGGGTTGCGGATCTGATGCGCCTTAACAAGAGTTTTATCGTACAGCGCTCTCTGAGCGGCCCGCGCGAGTTGTTGGCAGCTTCGCAGCTGTTGGCCCGCTATATCAGGAGCTCTGTGCAGGAAGATCAGGTGCCCGTGTGGATCGCGCAGCGCGAAGGTCGCGCCAAAGATGGCGTGGATCGCACGGAGCCGGCCATCATCAAGATGCTGTCGCTCAGCCGGGACAAACAGTCCGAGAGCTTTGCCGAGCATATCGCAGGTCTGCGCATCGTGCCCGTCACTATTAGCTACGAGCTTGATCCCTGCGATGCGATGAAATCCCGTGAACTGGCTTCGCGCAGCGCCACGGGTGGCTACGAAAAGGCCGTGCAGGAGGACGTGGCGTCTATTGGCCAAGGCATCGCTGGCGACAAAGGCCGGGTGCACGTGAGTTTCGGTACGCCGCTTGATGGCCCGCTGGATAACCCAGCCGTGGTCGCCACTGCCATAGATGCGCAGATTGTTGCTAATTACCGTTTGCATCCGCCGAATCTCTGGGCCTATCAGCGCTTATACGGCGAGCCGTCGCTGTCGGTTAGCGAGTCGTCTGACGCTACGTCCAGCGGTATTCAGGTCGCGACTGGTAGCTGTAGCGAGGAACAGTTCGATGCGCGCATCGCTGCTATGCCAGAGGCGCAACGCCCCTTTGCACTCGCCGCCTATGCGAATGCGTTTCGAGGCGCCCTGGAGTTGGCCGGCGCTACGTGAGCGTGCTGACGTCCAAGGAAAAAGACGCGATCCGCGATTCCTACAACGCCATTATAGCGGCCCGGGGCTTGACACCGCGCTGGGGTCAACGGCAAATGATTGCTGAGGTAGCCAAGACTCTGGCCCGGGCGAGAGCGCCTGGCGCGGGGGATTCCGGAGATTCTCAAGCGAGTCTGACTGACACGCCAGGGGGCTCTCCGATTGCGGTTATTGAAGCGGGCACCGGTACGGGAAAAACTATTGCCTACGTGATTCCCGCACTGGTCATGGCACGCGCTCTGGGCAAGCGGTTGGTAATTGCGACGGCGACTGTTGCACTGCAGGAGCAGCTGATTCACAAAGACCTGCCGGACATTCGGGCAGGCAGCGGTCTGGAATTTGACTTTGTACTTGCCAAGGGGCGCAGGCGTTACCTTTGTCTCAGTCAGCTCGACAGAATACTGGCGCAGGAGTCGGGCGGCGGACGTACCATCGGGCTGTACCCCGATGAGGTCGAAGCGAGTGTGCCCAGGAGTGCGATAGAAAACTACGAGGCGATGCTGGATGCGCTCGGGCGCGGTGACTGGGATGGTGACCGCGATAACTGGCAGGCGACGCTGGACGATGTTGAGTGGTTTCCGGTCACCGCGGATCAGGGGCAATGCACCGGTCGGCGCTGTCCCAATATCAGCAACTGCAGTTTCTTTCGGGCCCGGGATGGTCTGCAGGAGGCCGAGGTTATTGTCACCAATCACGATCTCGTACTCTCCGATCTCGCGTTGGGTGGCGGGGCAATCCTCCCTGCCCCGGAGGACAGCTTCTATGTATTTGATGAGGGTCACCATCTCCCCGACAAGGCCCTGAACCATTTCGCGTACTTTTGTCGCCTGCCCACCACCATTGCCTGGGTCGCGGAGACGCAGCGTACCCTGGCCAAAGGAGCGCCTCTGCTGGCCCTGATTCCCGGTTTGTCCTCGGTGCTCGATCCACTGCCGGTGCTGCTTGATGATATCGCCTCGACCCTGGGAATGGCCGCCGAGCAGGCCGCGCAGCTGTTTGTCGAATCAGGAGATGAGCGCGAGCAACTGCGCTTTGAGCGAGGGCTCGTGCCCATTGATCTCAGTGAGACGGCGGTAAGTCTGACCGGCTTCTGGTCGCGCCTTGTCGCGCGTCTGGGTACACTCGAAGCGGGTATTACAGACGCCCTGGAGGATGAGGAATTCTCCGCGCAACGCGATGAGTTGGAAGCCTGGCAGATGGCGCTCGGTGGCATGCTCGTGCGCGCCGAGGGTGTACTGTCGCTGTGGCAGGACTACGCTGGACAGCTCCCGTCAGAAGACCCACCGCGGGCGCGCTGGATGCGACGCAGGCTGGATGACGACCCGCTCGCCATCGATCTGCACTGTAGCCACATTCTGGCGGCCGATATTCTTCGCGAGCAGCTTTGGGAGCGCGCCGCGGGAGTGCTGCTCACATCGGCAACCATGACGGCCCTGGGTAGTTTCGATCGCTTTCGCGCGCGCTCCGGGGTGCCCACTGACAGCTGTTTCAAAGTAGTTGTCAGTCCTTTTGATTACAGCAACGCCAGTCTCTGCGTGCCGGCAATGCAGAGTGAGCCTTCCGATGCGCCCGCGCATACGCAGGAGCTCATCGATCTATTGCCCGAGCTTCTGGACGCAGCCGACGGCAGTCTGGTGCTCTTTTCGTCCCGGCGGCAGATGAATGATGTCTACGATGGACTTCCCGCTGATTGGCGTCAGAGAACGTTGCGTCAGGATGATTCGAGCAAACAGGAGCTGCTGCGGCGACACCGTGAACGCCTCGATGCTGGCGATGGCAATGTCATATTTGGCTTGGCCAGTTTTGCCGAAGGCGTGGATCTACCTGGCCGCTATTGTCAGCATGTGGTGGTCGCGAAACTACCGTTCGCTGTTCCGGATGATCCGGTGGATGCCGCTTTGTCAGACTGGCTGGAATCCCAGGGGCGCAATGCTTTTATGGAGATTAGCGTGCCGGATGCGGCGCTAAGGCTGGTGCAGGCCAGTGGTCGATTGCTGCGTACAGAGTCCGATACCGGTCGTGTGACCCTGCTGGATCGGCGCGTGGTGTCGCGTCGCTATGGTCGGGCGATTCTGGACTCGCTACCGCCGTTTCGGCGCGACATTGCCTGAGCTGATCAAACTTTGCTACCGGAGGCAGCAAATAGGTTCCAAGGAGATGCAAAGGAGATACCCGGAGCTACTCAGGCACTGGCGATACTGTTGCGTCCGCTGTGCTTCGCTTCATACAGTGCGATGTCTGCGAGCTTGACCAGCGTGTAGACATCGCTGTTCTCCTTAGGGCCGCCGGTTGCAAGACCAACGCTTACGGTTACCGTGCTACCCACATCGCTGTCCGGATGCGGCAGCTCAAGCTGCCGGATGCAATCTATCAGGCGCTGTGCGGCTGTTGCCGTGCCTTCCTTGTCAGAGTCGTAGAGCATCACCAGGAATTCCTCTCCACCATAGCGTGCGACCATATCGTGCTCACGTACGATGTTGTCGTTAATAGCGCTGGCAATCAGCTTCAGACACTCGTCACCTTCGTTGTGGCCCAAGGCGTCGTTGTACTGCTTGAAGCGATCGATATCGATCATCAGGATACTGACCGGAACACCGCTTCGGTGTGCCATATTCCAAACGCCGGCCAGACGCTCATCCATATGCCGGCGATTGGCGATCCCGGTGAGACTGTCGATACGGGCATTTGCCTGGACTTGCCGCAACGCCCGGCTAAGTTCCTCGGTGCGCGTGTCTACCAAGCCGCGCAGCTCTTGTTCTCTTTCCCGGGCACGACGCGACAGCAAGCGCTGGATGAGTGTTAGGACTACGGTCAGCCCTATACAGCCTGCGAGGACCGACCAGGTCGTTTCGTACCAGCGCGGGTTGCGCTGCAGAGTAAGCTGCGCGGTGTCTGCCCCAGGCGCCGCATAGGCGTCATCGCCTATTTTCGCCTGCACATGAAATACCCATTCTCCAGCGGGTAAGCTGCTGAAATAGGCGGTTCGCCGACCGCCGACTTCTTCCCAGATCCCACCGTCCCCGAGTGAGTAGCGGAACTTTACGGCCGGGGCATTGCTGAGCGCCGGAGCGCTATAGTCAATCTCCAGGCTGCGCACCACAGAAGGCAGCACCAGAGGCTCCGTGACAGCAACCGTTTTGCCGTTGACACGCACGGCCTCGATGAAACTGCTTGGTACCGGTTGTTCGTAGGCGAGCTCTCGGGGGTCAAACCCCGTCAGTCCGCGGGCGGTAGAAAACCACAGTCGATTATCGGGACCCGCCCAAACCACAGGCTGGAATCCGCCGACAAACTGCGATGAGCGCAGACCATCTACTTCACTGTACAAGCGGTGGCGCAGGCGCACTTCCTTGCCAAGTGCCAGTCCGTCCAGATCATCACGCGACACGCGCATCAAGCCTGTCGCGCCGGCAATCCAAAGGTTGCGGCTGCGATCCTGAGTAATAGAGAACGCCGATAGCCGCTGCAGCTCTCTCACCTCGCCAAAGCTGAACAACTGGTCGCCATCCAGGCGCGCTATGCCGCCATCGCGCATCACGATCCACAGCACCCCGCGATCATCCTCGTATGTCCCGATGACAATTTCGTTGGGCAAGCCTTGTTCGATGCCCCAGCGGCGCACGCCATCTGGTGAATACTCGTACAGGCCGTTTGAAGTACTGATCCAAACGCGGCCATTCTGCCCCTCGCTGATGTGGCGCGCCGTGGTGGCGTCCAGGGCATCCATGCTTGTGAGCTTTTGCGGGGCGTCATTCTGCCAACGGTTGACGCCGTGCGTGGTACCAATCCATACGCTGCCGTCGAGCGTCTCCTTGAGTGCAAAAATATGCTCACTGACGAGTCCGTCCGCGTTGGTCAGGCGCGTGATTGAGGATCCGTTGACTCGATATATGCCGTCCCCGAAAGTGCCGACCCATAGCTCACCGTTGCCGCGCACCAGCAGAGACGAAATATCTTTGTCGCGCAATTCTGCATAGGGTTGAGAGACGCTGCCGTTGGGGTCAACGCGAAACAATCCATAAGCTTCCGTCCCGGCCCACAGCGTGCCGTTGCGGTTGCCAGTGACCACGAAAGTAGCGTCTGACAGGCCTTCGTATTTGCCAATCGAGAGAAACTCGCTGTCGTGGATACGATAGAGGCCGCGGGATGAGGACACCCAAAGGTTGCCCGACGTGTCCTCAATCATGCTGAAAATATGCGCGTTTTCCGTGTCGTCGCCGAAACTGAAAGCCTCTATTTCGCCATTGTCCAGTAGCCGCCAGAGGCCATTGCCATAGCTTCCGAGCCAGCGATTGCCATCCTTGTCGACGAGCACGTCCTCGATGCTGAATTCCGTTGACCAGGGAAGCGGCGTGAGCTGCCCGGGCACTTTTGCCTGATACGCAGTGCCGCCTGCCGTGGAGGTGATAACGCCGAGCTCAGGATCGCTTTTCAGCAGGTGTATCTTCAGTGAATCAAGTCCAGCGGCCAGGCCAACCGGCTTGAACGTAACGCCGTTGAAGTGGCTCAGGCCGTCTGTCACGCCTGAGAACCAGAGGTCGCCGTTTGTCGCTTCGGCGATTTTGATAACGCGATTGTCAGCAAGGCCGTCCGAGGTTGTCCAGGAACGAATACGGCCGTTCCTTAGACGACTGATACCGTTGTTGGTTGCAAACCAGAGACTGCCGTCGCTCGCGCGGTGGATATCGTAAACAATGGCGCCCGCAAGGCCCTCACCGACACCGAAGTGCTCAAAGCTGTTAGCGCGCATGACGACGGCACCACCGCCATAGGTGGCGATCCACAATTCACCGGACGGCGTCCACTCGAGGTCGCGAATGTCGTTAGCTTTAAACGCGCTGTGCGTGTGCTCATTGAAGATGGAGAACCTTTCGCCATCAAACCGCGCCAGTCCCCCCTGCGTGCCAATCCACAGGTATCCCCGGGGGCCCTCGCGAGTGGTCCAGACCGTGTCAGATGGCAGGCCGCGATCGCGGCCAAAGTGCTCAAAAAGATACTGGCTAGGGAGTCGGTCGGGGTTTAGGGCCGATACGGGTAGAGCGCTTAGCAAACAGCAGGTAAAAAGCAGAGGCACAATGGTTTTGAGTGCCCGACGCACGGGTCTGTGGAGCATGAAACTCGCGGGCATTCAAATAGGTCCTCAATTTAGGTGACTCAGGCATTCGCGATGCTGTCCCGGCCACTGTTCTTTGCTTCGTATAAGGCGATGTCGGCCAGTTTGACGAGTGCGTAGGGATTGACATTCTGTTTGGGAGTGTCCGTCGCATGGCCAACGCACACGGTTACGTGCCGGGCAACATCGCTGTCTGGGTGGGGTATTTCCATGTGTCGGACACATTCTATCAGCCGCTGCGCAGCAATGGCGGCACCCGCTGCATCTGAGTCATAGAGCAAGACCAAAAATTCCTCGCCGCCGTAGCGCGCAACCATATCGTTCTCGCGTACGATTTTATCGCTGATAGCTTTGGCGATTTGCCGCAGACACTCATCGCCAGCATTGTGGCCAAGCTTATCGTTGTATTGCTTGAACCGGTCAATATCGATCATGAGGATGCTGATCGGGACCGCACTGCGCTGCGCCATGTTCCAGGCCGAGGTCAGGCGCTCATCCATGTGGCGACGGTTGGCAATGCCCGTCAAGCTGTCTATGCGCGCATTTGCTTCCACGCGCTTAACCGCCTGCTGCAGTTCATCGGTACGCAGATTGACCAGTTCGCGAAGCTCATGTTCCCGTGCGCGCGCGCGACGCGACAGCAAACGCTGTGACAGCGTGAGCAGAATGATAACGAACAGACTTGCCGCCAGTACCGACCAGGTGGTTTCATACCAGCGAGGCTCACGGAAGACGGTGAGCGTCGCACTGTCTTCATAGGCATCCGGAAATGGTCCTTGGCCCAGCGTCGCCTGCACGCGAAAGACGCTTTCGCCCGCCGGGAGTGAGTTGAAGTAAGCGGTTCGTCGCGAGCCGACGTTCTCCCAAAGCTGATCCGATTCAACGCTGCGGTAGCGAAAATTGATGGATATCGCGCCACTGAGTTCAGGCGCGGTGTAGTCAATTTCAAGCCGGCGCATGGAAGAGGGCAGGCGCAGTGGCGACTCCAGCGGTACGATTTTGCCGTCGACGCGGACCTCTTCGATGAAGGTTTTTAAGGCGCGGGGTCCACCGGTAAGACTGCGCGGATGGAAACCCACGAGGCCTCGCTGAGTAGAAAACCAGAGCCGATTGTCAGGTCCGGCCCAGGCCGAAGGCTGAAATCCTCCCAGGAACTGGCCCGAGCGAAGGCCGGCCTCCTCGTCAAAGACGGTTGCTTGTACGTCGATGTCCTCGCCGCGGGCGAGCGCATCCAAATTGTCGCGGGAGACTCTGAGCAGGCCCGTTTCGCCGGAAATCCAAAGGTTGCGCGAGCGGTCTTCGAGGATACCGAAGGCGGACAGGCGGTTGATCGAAGGGTAGTTGCCATAGTCGAACAACTGGTCGTTCCACAGCCTTGCCAGAGAACCGTCTCGCATGGCAATCCAGAGTACGCCGCGTGCATCCTCGTAAGTCGCCGTGACAAGATTGCTTGCGAGGCCATCATCTGTGCTCCAGCGCCGGATATCGCCATCTGATCGGTACTCATAGAGGCCGTTGCTGCTGCTAAACCACAGTCGTCCATCGCGGCCTTCATTGATGTGGCGATAGGTCCAGTTGCCAAACTCCGCTACGGTCTCCAGCGCGTGAGTATCGCCGGTTTTATCCGCTGTTTCTGCCACTTCGGTTTCACGCCAGCGAGAAACACCGGTGTTTGTCCCTATCCAGACAGTCCCGTCTCTCGATTCGTTCAGCGCCAGAACAAATGCGCTACTCAAGCCGTCCTTTGTGTCGAACTGTCTGAGCGCCGCTCCCGCTGCGGCATTGAAATAGAGCCCAGTGCCGAAGGTGCCGACCCATAAGCTACCGTTGTTGCGCACCAGCAGTGATGAGATGTCGCTGTTGGCGAGCTCCGGGTAGGGTCGGCTGGGAGCACCGTTCGCGGACACCTTAAAAAGTCCGGCCTTTTCGGCGCCCACCCAAAAATCACCGGTTTTCTCGCCGCTGACGACATAGGTTGAGTCCGCAAGTCCCTCACCCGCGCCGAGGGACAAAAACACGCTGTCACGAATGCGGAATAAACCCAACGCTGTAGATACCCAAAGGTTGCCCGACCTGTCTTCCATGATGTCCATGGTGTAGGTGATATGGATATCTTCCGACAGCGTTACCGGCACCGACGCCCCATCTGCGTTCCGGCGCCAGAGCCCGGAGCCATAACTGGCTATCCACTCGTTGCCGTCACTGTCGCGAAAGAACTCTTCAACCGTGAAGGTTTGCGACAGGGGAAGACGCGTAACGCCTCCGCCGGTGGACAGTTGATAGACACTTCCGGTTGCCGTGCCGGCTACGATCCCAAGCTCTGGATCGTTGGTCAGCATATGCACCTGCAGCGAATCGAGACCGTCCTTCTGTCCTACGGTATGCAGGCTGCTGCCATCGTAGTAGTTCAAGCCGCCAAAATAGCCGCCAAACCACATGGTGCCG
Source organism: Congregibacter sp. (assembly GCA_045105635.1). Taxonomy (GTDB): domain Bacteria; phylum Pseudomonadota; class Gammaproteobacteria; order Pseudomonadales; family Halieaceae; genus Congregibacter. The sequence continues at coordinate 59,177 of JBGCDU010000001.1, read as the reverse complement.
TCATCCGCCTCGGCCGACTTGAATATTCGGTCCGCTGCCATGCCGTCGGCGGAGGTCCAGGACTGCCATTTCCCGTCAGCGTAACGGCTAACACCACCACCGGTTGCAAACCACATGGCCCCGTCTGACGCCCGGTAAATGTCGTACACCATGTCACTGACAAGCCCATCGGCTTCGCGCAGCACGGTGAATTGATCTCCGCGCATTAGAATCACGCCACCGCCATAGGTCGCGATCCAGAGCTCGCCTGATGGGGTCCACTCGAGATCGCGGATGTCGTTAGCAGCAAATTGCGGATGGGTTTTTTCGTTGTATACGGTGAAACGGGCACCATCGAAGCGCGCGAGGCCGGCGCGGGTGCCAATCCACAGATAGCCATTGGGTCCCTCACGGGTGACCCAGATCGTATCCGAGGGCAAGCCCGTGTCGCGGCCATACCGTTCAAACAAGTACTGGCTTGGGAGTCGCTCAGGGTTCAGTGCAGACGTCTCTACTGCCCCAAGCAGAAAAGCACTGCACAACAGCCACAGCGCAACGCGAAGGTTGCGGGCCGAGGCTGTAAGGGCGGGTGTCTTTGCAAGCACGTCGCTAAATCCGTAATTTTGTAATGTGGGGTGATCTGCAAGTCTACGTAGACTATTGCAGCGAACGCCAACGGAGCAGCGGCAAACTTTGTGCTGGGACACAAAAAAGCCGACGGGCTTTCGCACCGTCGGCTCTGGAGTGTCGTTCAGCGACCGACTTAGAAGTTGAAGGTCACTTCAGCACCATAGGTCTGGCCGCGCATCAGCGGTGAGAACGTGCCGCCGGTCGGTACGCCTGCAAGCGTTGGAGACAGCTGCGTGTCGCCGCCATGCTTCACGGTATCGAGCATATTGCGTCCGTACAGCGAGAACACCCACTGACCATCATTCGAGTAGAAGTCCAATCCTGCATCGAGGATATCCTGCTCGTTGATGAAGCCCAGGTTGTTGTCGGTGAAGAACACTTCATCGCGGTAGGCGTAGTTGATACGGGCTGAAGCGTATCCCCAGCTGCCCAGCTCCATGTCGTAGTTCAGACCAATGCTGTAGGTCAGCTCCGGTGCGCGTGGCGGCTTGAGTGCCCTGTCTCCAGCGTCGACGACGCCGTCCTGGTTGAGGTCAAACTGCACCGAGTCATAGCTCGCATCCAGATAGCCTAGCGACGCCATTAGCAGCAGGCTGTCGGTTAGCGGGAACGTACCGTCTACCTCCAGGCCCCATATCGTAGCATCCGCGCTGTTGCGGATAATCTGTACAACGCCCGCATCCGGGTCGGCAAGGTTGATTTCTCGCTGCATGTCTTCAATGCTGGTGTAAAAAACCGCCGCGTTTAGCTTGCCCCAGGACTGCTGAGATTTGTAGCCGATTTCGTAGTTATCAACCTGCTCTTCGTCGAAGGCCTCTGGCTCGAACAGTGGAGTCGTGTTCCGCAAGTTATAACCACCGGATCGGAAGCCCCGCGACCAGTGCGTGTAGACCTGTGCTTCGTCAGAAATCGCGTAGCTAAGACCTATCTTGGGAGACCAGGTCTGCCAATCATCTTCACCGGTGAAGTCGAACGGACAGACCGGGAAACCTTCGCTGCTATCGACCAGGTTGCATCGGAAGTCGACAATGTAGCGAACGTCCGGGCTGGCCAGTGGCGTCAGATTATCCTCGATGCTCTGGTTTGCAGCGAGCGAGGCGATGTCTGCATACTTTTCCTCATCGGTGTAGCGCAGACCCGCGGTCAGGGTCAGCTGGTCCGTGAGGTCGTACTCGACCGCAGCGAACAAACCGAGCGTCTCCACGCCGTAGATACCGCCACCATCCTGGATGATGGCCGGTGCCAGATTCCCCGTAGCCGCGCCGGCTAGATTCCGGCGCTCGTGATAGCCCAGGTCGTTCTCGAACCAGTAGACACCGGTAGTGAAGTTAACATCGCCGAACTGCCCGTTATAACGCACTTCCAGACTGTTTTGCTCGCTCTCAAGCCATGCTGCAGAATGAAAAGCCCATATGGGTTGCGCGTCGATATCGCTGCCCGTCTCCTGGTAGGAATCCCGCCAACCATAAATCGCTGTGATCGTACCATCGCCAAGATTAACGTCCTGGTTATACTCGATCGAGAGGAAATCTGTTTCCTGTTCCTGATACCCAATAAAATCGTTGCTGTTACCAAAGCTGTCTCTATCGAAGTTGACAAACGCACCCGGTTCGCCGCGACCGTTGGTGTGCGACTGCGAGACCGCGCCGTCTCCGGTAATGTCCGTGTACTCGTAGCGAATGACTAGCTCGGACGTATCTGTTGGTGTCCAGACCACGGTCGGGCGAATCATGGTTTGCTCGACCGCGCCCACGTCTTCTGAGGTCACCCCAAAGGCCGGGAAGGCCTCGCGCTCAAAGTAGCCTTCATCTTCGTTGTAGTAGGCAGTGATCTTAAGGCCAAGGTTATCCGTGACCGGCCCACCAAATGTGCCCATGGCGTAGTAGTTGAGACCACCATCGCCACCGCCATCAACCGCAAAGCGCGCCGAGCCCTCGAATTCCTCACCAGGCTTCTTGGTGTTCATGAGAATTGCGCCGCCGGTTACGTTACGGCCAAAAAGAATGCCCTGCGGGCCGCGCAGCACTTCGATGCTTTCAAGGTCAAAGACATCGAAGATAATGCCGTTGTTCACACCCAGGTAAACGCCGTTTACAAACACGCCAACGGTTGGGTCGATGGAGGGGATAGATGCACTAATACCGAGGCCACGAATAGAGAAGTTGGCGGTACCACGCGTGGTGCCTACGTCGTCCAAAGCGACGTTCGGCATACCCACTGAGAGGCTGGTGAGATCGCGGACTTTCAGCGCTTCGATCTGATCGGCACCGAAAGCCGTGATGGACAGCGGCACATCTTGCGAGCCTTCTTCACGCTTCCGCGCGGTTACCACGACTTCTTCGAGAAGTGCTGCTGAATTGCTGCGACGTTGCTCCTGCGCCTGCGCCTGCGCCGTGCCTGCTAATGTTGTGCCAGCAATAACTGCTGATAGCGCGACAACGAGTGGTTTACGCATAGATGCTGCGCGTTGAATGGAACTGGGGTGGGTCCTGCGAACTGTCATGGGGCGCATCCTGTTTTTAATTAGATCGATTTGGATAAGTAGTGCTATGCCTTGCGGGCTTATTTTTCGGCGGTGTTTTATGCTGCCTGCCGGGCAGTCCTCGTAGTGACACTTTGAAAGTCAGATTTTATCGGCTTTGCTGCGGGGCTGCCACCAATGGTGGCGGCCATAGACACACGTAACCTACTGTTTTAATAGAATATAAATGCTCGTCCGGCCTCAAGGAGTGTGAATAGTGCACATCCCAGTAGCTTCAGCGCTGATCGATATTGAATCTGAGTTGCGACAGCTCTCCCTGTGGGAGACCCAGGCGCCAGGCCCGGAAGCGCTGGCGTCCACGCAGCCGTTTGCCATCGATACGCTGACCCTCCCCCAATGGCTGCAGTTTGTATTTTTGCCCACCATGTATTACTTGATAGAGAGCGAACAGCCGCTTCCCGGACACTGCGGTATTGCGCCGATGGCAGAAGAGTATTTCCGTGGCAATACCCTCGCGGTCGGCGGGCTGATCGAAACTCTGGAGCTCGTCGATCAACTATTGTCGGGAGAGCAACCGGATTACAGCGCGAGGCAGCAGCGCTCCAGTGATGGTTAGACGTAATTAGAGTGAGCAGCATCGAAGTAGCTCGCGATCGCATCCGGGCGGCACGAGCCCACGATGACTCGTGCAGTCTGCGCAGGTGCGCGTCAAATGCGCTCTATTACCGTGGTGATCCCCTGTCCAAGCCCGATACACATGGTTGCAACGCCCAGAGTCAGGTCGCGATCCTGCATGACGGTTAGCAGCGATCCGGTGATCCGGGTGCCGGAGCATCCAAAAGGATGTCCCAGCGCAATAGCGCCGCCGTGCACGTTGACCTTTGCGTCCATGTCATCCAGAAGCTCCAGATCCTTGAGTACGGGCAGTGCCTGCGCTGCAAAAGCCTCATTGAGTTCGACCATCTCGATATCCTGCATGGTCAGACTCAGCTTTTTGAGGGCTTTTTGCGTCGACGGTACCGGGCCGTACCCCATGATTGAGGGGTCGACGCCGGCGGTCGTCATGGCGTTGATCTTGGCAATGGGCTGCATGCCGAGTGCTTGTGCCTTTTCATATGACATGACCAACATGGCTGACGCGCCGTCCGAGATCTGTGACGATTGGCCTGCGGTCACGGTGCCGCCCTGCGGGTTGAATGCCGGCGGCAGAGACGCCAGGCCCTCGAGGGTGGTTTCGGGGCGAATCGTTTCGTCGCGCTCCACGGCGATCAACGCGCCGCTTTCATCATGGCCCTCGATCGGAATGATTTCCCGCGCGAACTTGCCTTCTTCCGTTGCCTTATGCGCCAGCTGGTGCGAACGCAGGCCCATCTTGTCCTGATCTTCGCGCTTGATACCGTGCATCAGCGCCAGGTACTCGGCGGTCATCCCCATCATGCCGGCGGCCTTGGCGACGTTGAGACCCATGCGGGGGTTGACGTCCACATCGTCCATCATTGGCAAGTGCCCCAGATGCTCGACACCACCTACCAGATACACGTCACCCAGTCCGGCCATTACATTCGCAGCGGCTGTGTGCAGGGCCGACATCGACGAACCACACAGGCGGTTGACCGTTTGCGCCGGGATGCTGAAGGGCAGCTGCGCCCGCAAAACCAACAGGCGCGCCAGATTCATACCCTGCTCACCGCGCTGCAGCACGCAGCCCCAGATCAGGTCGTCGATCTCTGCGGGGTCGAGCTTTTCGTTGCGCGCCAACAGGCCCTTGATAACGCCGACGGACAGATCGTCCGAGCGAACGTTGCGAAAACAGCCGTTTTTGGAGCGCCCCATGGCACTGCGGGCGAAGTCGACAATGACCGCGTCTCTTGCATTAACACTCATAGCAAATCTCCTTTTCTGGACACGCTCAGTAGTAGGTCTCGCCGGCGGCGAGTTTGGCTCGCATACCGTCGGTTATTTCGTAGGCTTTACCGAGTTCGGCAAATTTTTCGGACTGCTCGGCGATGTGCGCCAGCCCCACTGTATCCATCCAACGGAACACGCCACCGCGAAAGGGAGGGAATCCGACTCCGTAAAGGAGCGCGAGGTCTGCTTCGCCGGCAGAAGCCACGATGCCTTCTTCCAGGCAGCGCGCAAGCTCTGTGCACATGGGAAGCATCATGCGAGCAATGATGTCTTCGCGCTCGAACTCCCGGCGCTCGGCCACGATAGGTTCGATGAGCTTGTAGCTGTCCTCGGTTACAGTTTTCTTTGGTTTGCCTCGCTTGTCCGGCACGTAGTCATAGAAACCTTTGCCGTTCTTCTGTCCCAGACGATCATTCTCAAACATCGTCTCGGTGGCTGTTTTGAAATCCAGCTTCATACGGTCCGGGAAGCCCTCGGCCATGACGCCAGCGGCATGCACGCCAGTGTCGATGCCGACTACGTCTGACAGGTAGGCCGGGCCCATCGGCCAACCCCAGCGCTCCATGATCTTGTCGATGGCCTGGAAATCGGCACCATCGCGCAACAGCTTTGAAAAGCCATCGAAGTAGGGAAACAGCACGCGGTTCACCAGGAACCCCGGACAGTTGTTCACCACAACCGCTTTTTTACCCATGCGATTGGCGTAGGCCACGGTGCGCGCGATGGCTTCGTCCGAAGACTTTTTGCCGCGAATCACTTCGACCAGCGGCATGGCGTGCACCGGATTGAAGAAGTGCATGCCACAGAAGTTCTCCGGACGCTCCAGCGCTTCTGCAAGGAAGTCGATGGAGATAGTCGATGTGTTGGACGCGAGGATCGCATCCGGACGAATGTGTTTCTCGGTCTCGGCCAGGACCGCGTGTTTTACCTTGGGGTTTTCCACCACGGCTTCCACCACGATGTCGATGCTATCGAAGCCCTCGTAGGTCAGCTGAGGATCGATGCTGTTCAGCACCTCGCCCATTTTTGCAGGCGTCATACGCCCACGGGCAACGCGTTTTGCGAGTAGCTTGTTGGCTTCTGCCAGACCCAGATCCAGTCCGGCCTGATTGATGTCTTTCATCTTGATGGGCACGCCTTTCAGGCCGCTTTGGTAGGCGATGCCACCTCCCATGATGCCCGCGCCGAGCACAGCTGCTCGCTCCACAGATTTCTGGGCTTTTTTCTCCCAGCCTTTGGCGGTTTTTGACAGCATCTGGTCGGACAGAAAAACCCCAACCAGGGCCGCTGCGACATCGGTGGTGGCCAGCTCCGCAAAGCCTGCAGCTTCTACCTTGAGCGCTTCCTCCAGACCCATGCCTCGGGCAGCTTCGATCACATCGACGATCTTGACCGGTGCGGGATAGTTCTTGCCAGCTTGCTGCGCAACCATGGACTTGACCGTAAAGAAGGTCATCATTGCTTCTGTGTCATTGAGCGGTAGCGGAGAGCTTTTGGCGCTGCGTCGCGAGGCGATATCGAGCTTGCCCTGCATCGCTGATCCTAACGTCGCCAGGGCAACATCGCGGAGCTGCTCTGGTGCGGCGATAGCATCTACCGCTCCCGCTTTCAGGGCGGCGTCGGCGCTTTGTTCTTTGCCCGTGGCCATCCACATGACCGCCTCATCGACTCCGATAATGCGCGGTAGGCGGACCGTGCCGCCCCAACCCGGGAGAATGCCGAGCTTGGCCTCGGGCAGGCCAATCTTTGCTACGGTGCTCATGATGCGCAGATCACAGGCGAGGCAGATTTCCAGACCACCACCCATGGCGAAGCCGTTGATAACCGCAGCGGTCGGGTAGGGCAGGTTCTGTAGACGGCTGAAATTGGTGTTGTTGTGGGCCGTGAAACCCTGGAGATCTTCCGCAGCGGCATCGAACAGCTTCGTGAACTCTGTGATATCTGCTCCCACAATGAACACGCCTTTGGCGCTGGTGACGAGCAGTCCGCGCACGTCCTGTTCCTTGTCGATGGCATCCAGCGCCTCCGTGAGGCTTTGCACGGTAAGCTGGTCGAACTTATTGACTGACTCGCCCTGCAGATCGAATTGCATCTCCAGGATACCGCCTTCATGGCGGCTGAGCGCTATCGCGTCGCTCTTATAGATCATGGCTTGCGTCCTGTGTGACTCGGTGAATATGAAGGTAGCTGCGGCGATCAGACCGGTTGTCAGGCAAGCTTAGCCCTCTGTGCCTGATATTGCGCGCTTGCCGCCTTATACCCTCGCCTGTGGTTTTTTGCGTGGTGCTCAGTAGCGAGCCCCCCGGTTGAGGCGGGGCATTTTGCTCCGGCTATGTGTTCAGTGTCAATATACTGCCCCGACACGGTATTGGGTGGGTGCTCAGATCGAGGAGGTTTTGGCCGCCTTGCGTTCCCGTAAATGTAGCGCGATATCGAGGGCAATCTTGAGGAGGACCAGCACAATAAGCAGGATAAGCGGCTGCCCCAGCGAAATAACCGCCATGCCGCCCACGATGATGGCGATGTGCAGCAAAATGATGCGTTTGTAGGGGACTGACATGAGTGCCCGGGCTTGGACGTTTTGCCGTTCCTCGCCCAGTAAAAAATTGGCGGCGAAGGAATAACCGTGGCTGATAAGCAGACCCACAAATCCCAGAAGCCAGGCCGACGGTGCTGCGGACAGAATTTGCACAGTCACATTGACCAGCAATTCGACGAAGATCAGAACAAACGGCCAACTCGTCTGTTCGAGCGGGTTGTTCGGGCTGTCGAGGAGCAAACTGGTAATAAAAACACCGTGCACGGCGCAAAATCCACCGTAGTGCACCAGGAAAAACAAGCTGAGGGGAATTGCGCCTGCGCCGCCGGCTACGAGCATCTTGAGAATATTGTAGAACCCGATGACGAGGTTTTCGGACCAGTAGAGGACGATGATCGCTGCGACGTCCCAGTCTAAAAACAGCACGCCTGCCACTGGCAACAGATTTGCTGACACAAGGAATGCAAGGCTAAGACGTTGTCTCACGTCGCTCTCATTCAGGTCTCATTCAGGTCTCATTCCGCACTTATGCCGCACTCATGCCGCTCACATCACACAATAAAAAGAAAAAAAATTAAGAATAGACGACGGCACGGCAACGCACTTCACGCACCGCTCCACTTCGTGAGTTTGCCCGCATCTAATGCAGTATTCGGTCAGGTCGCATCGCCTGGCGAATTTCAGCCTCCTTGGAGTAGCTTTGCTCTTCTATCTGATGACGCAGTCGACCCACGACACTGCTCATTACGTCGATGGTTTGGCTGAGCTGGTCGAGTGCGATAAGGAGTGATTCCTCGCACTCATCGTCCGGCCCCGGAGTGTCATCTTCCATAGGTACTGTTCTCACGGCACGCAGTTGCTGTGCTCTCTGTCGTGCTCCCTGTAAAGGATGGCGTCTGTGTATCCGCCATCCTCGTGGATCTTTCGTTATTGTCTTTCAGTGTCGGGTCCGCCATAGCACAAAAGGTACGCCTGTTATCCGTATTAGCGGCCGCCGGGCTAAGAACTTAAATCGCCAGCCGTGGATAGGCGCGTGAATCCTGGTTGCAACGTCGGTGCGGCTAATCCCAGGACAGCGCACCACCGGTTTGATACTCGATCACGCGTGTTTCGAAAAAGTTTTTCTCCTTGCGTAGGTCCATAATTTCGCTCATCCACGGGAATGGGTTCTGAACTCCCGGGAACTGCTCTGGAAGACCCAGCTGTGAAAGTCGTCGATTGGCAATAAACCTGAGGTAATCTTCCATCATTGAGGCGTTCATACCCAGCACGCCGCGAGGCATGGTGTCGCGCGCGTATTCGATCTCCAACTGCGTGCCTTCGAGGATCATCTGCACAGATTCCCGCTTGAACTCCTCGGTCCACAGATGTGGATTCTCCAGTTTGATCTGGTTGATCACGTCGATACCGAAGTTCAGGTGCATGGACTCGTCACGGAGAATGTACTGAAACTGCTCGGCGACGCCAGTCATTTTGTTGCGACGGCCCATGGACAGGATCTGCGTAAACCCACAGTAGAAGAAGATACCTTCTGTGACCGCATAAAAACCAATCAGGTTGCGCAGCAGGGTCTGGTCTGCTTCTGCTGTGCCCGTGCGGAAGTTGGGGTCAGACAGTTCGTGTGTGTGACCAATGCTCCATGCGGCTTTGCGGGCGACAGAAGGTACTTCGCGGTACATGTTGAAGACTTCGCCTTCGTCCATGCCCAGTGACTCAATGCAGTACTGATAGGCATGCGTGTGGATGGCTTCTTCAAACGCCTGCCGCAGCAGATACTGGCGACACTCCGGATTGGTGATGAGGCGGTAAATACCCAGAACCAGGTTGTTCGCTACCAGGGAGTCAGCGGTCGAAAAGTAACCCAGGCTGCGCAGTACGATACGACGCTCGTCGTCGGTAAGACCTTCCGGACTTTTCCAGGTGGCCACGTCCGCGGTCATGTTAACTTCCTGGGGCATCCAGTGGTTCGCACAGCCATCGATGTACTTCTGCCACGCCCAGTCGTACTTGAAAGGTACGAGTTGGTTGAGGTCGACCCGACAGTTGATCATTGCCTTCTCATCGACCGAGACCCTGGCCGCACCCATTTCCAGTTCTTCCAGTCCCGGCGCCACATCCAGTCCACGCAGACTCTCCTGGGCTGCGCTGATGTTGGTCTCGACACTGAGGTCTTCGACGGGTGTTGTCGGGTCCGCGGTGACCTTGGTGGAGCCTTTCTCTACCGTCGCTACCATCTCTACTTCGGCCTCGACGCTGGGTGCTGCAACGACCGCTGCAGGTTCAGTCACGGTCTCCAGCGCGACATCCATCGATTCCTCAGCCTCTGACTCAGCCTCCAGCTCTGCTACCGCAGCTGCGGCTATTGCAGGGTTGGTGCCGTTAGCGTCGGCAGCCTCGTCCTTGTGGTAATCGTCCCAATTCAACATTGTTGCACTCCTTGATTTTTGCGCACGTTCTGCGACGTTTGCATTGACTTCTTTTTGATCTATTCGGCCCTACTTACTGGCAGGCTTCGCAATCCGGCTCCGCGAGCGAGCAGGCTGTTGGTACCGGCGCTGCCACGCCCTCGCTACTCGCCGAGCCCGAGGAGACCGCATTGAGCGTGCCGGTATCGATGGTCGATTTTTCCGTGCCTGTGGCTGCCAGTGAGCGCAAGTAGTAGGTAGTTTTCAAGCCGCTATACCAGGCCATGCGGTAAGTGATGTCCAGCTTCTTGCCACTGGCGTTGTTAATGTAGAGGTTTAGCGACTGCGCCTGATCGATCCACTTTTGGCGACGGCTGGCACACTCAACAATCCACCGAGGTTCTATCTCGAACGCGTTGGAATAAATACGACGCAGATCCTCTGGAATGCGTTCTATCGCCTGCACACTGCCGTCGTAGTATTTGAGATCGTTGACCATGACGGTGTCCCAAAGGCCGCGCGCCTTGAGATCGTGCACGAGATAAGGATTTACCACCGTAAACTCGCCGGACAGGTTGGATTTCACGTACAGGTTTTGATAGGTCGGTTCTATGGATTGCGACACGCCAGTGATGTTGGCAATCGTAGCGGTTGGCGCAATCGCCATCACGTTAGAGTTGCGCATTCCCTGGGATTTCACGCGGTCGCGGAGGCTGACCCAGTCGAGAGTCATGGATTTGTCGACTTTGATGTACTCAGCGCCACGCTCTTCTTCGAGGCGATCGAGAGAGTCAATTGGCAAGATGCCTTGGCTCCACAGTGAGCCCTCGTAGCTTGAGTAGGCCCCGCGCTCGACTGCTAATGCACTGGATGCCTCGATTGCAAAGTAGCTAATTGCCTCCATGGAGTGGTCTGCAAACGTCACCGCGTCTTCTGAGCCGTAGCCGATATGCTGCTTGTACAGTGCGTCCTGGAATCCCATCAGGCCCAGGCCCACCGGCCGATGCAGCATGTTCGAGTTGCGCGCGGTGTCGACGGAGTAGTAGTTGATGTCGATCACGTTGTCGAGCATGCGCACAGCAGTGCGTACCGTGCGCTCGAGCTTCTCGATGTTCAGGCCGTTCTCGTTGATGTGCTGAGGCAGATTGATCGAGCCCAGGTTGCATACGGCGATTTCTTCCGCGTTGGTGTTGAGCGTTATTTCGGTGCATAGATTGGAGGAGTGAACAACACCTGCGTGCTGCTGCGGGCTGCGCAGGTTGCACACGTCCTTGAAGGTCATCCAGGGGTGGCCCGTCTCGAACAGCATACCCAGCATCTTGCGCCACAAATTCTGCGCTCGAACAGTCTTGTAGTGCTTGATTTCTCCATTTGCGGCCATGGCCTCGTAGGTCGCGTAACGCTTCTCGAAGGCTTTGCCGTAGAGGTCGTGCAGGTCAGGCACGTCGTTAGGCGAGAACAGCGTCCAGTCCTGATCATCAAACACACGCTTCATAAACAGGTCTGGTATCCAGTTGGCGGTGTTCATGTCGTGCGTGCGGCGGCGATCGTCACCGGTGTTCTTGCGCAACTCGACAAATTCCTCGATATCCATGTGCCATGTTTCGAGGTAGGAACAGACCGCGCCCTTGCGCTTGCCACCCTGGTTGACTGCCACAGCCGTATCGTTGACGACTTTAAGGAACGGCACCACGCCCTGGGATTTGCCATTGGTGCCCTTGATGTAGGATCCAAGCGCACGCACGGGCGTCCAGTCGTTGCCCAGGCCGCCGGCAAATTTAGACAGCATGGCGTTGTCCTGGATAGCACCGTAAATACCATGCAGGTCGTCAGGTACCGTCGTGAGGTAGCAGGAGGACAACTGGGGTCGCAGCGTGCCCGCGTTGAACAGGGTTGGTGTGGAACTCATGTAATCAAAGGAGGAAAGGAGTCGGTAGAACTCAATGGCGCGTGCCTCTCGCTCCTCCTCCTCGATCGCCAGGCCCATCGCCACGCGCATAAAGAATACCTGCGGTAACTCCATGCGCACGTCGTTACTGTGGATAAAGTAGCGGTCGTACAAGGTTTGCAGTCCGAGGTAGGTAAACTGCAGGTCGCGTTCGGGGAGCAACGCCTGACCCAGCTGCGCAAGATCGAATTCCGCCAGTCGTGGATCCAGCAACTCGAGTTCCACGCCGCGCTGCACATAGGCCGCCAGCGCCTCCGGGTAATGGCGGGTCATCTCTCCCTGGGTGGCGCTTTGCGCAACGCCAAGAAATGTCAGAGCCTCAGTGCGCAGGTTATCGCACAGCAGGCGCGCGGAGGCGAAGCTGTAATTGGGTTCCTGCTCGATCAAGGTGCGCGCTGTAATCACCAGGGACGTCGACAACTCTTCGGCGCTCACGCCGTCGTACAGATTCTTCAGCGCATCGTCGAGAATGCGTGTTTCGGCGACATCCTCAAGGCCCTCGCAGGCCTCGCTCACGATAATGTGGAGCCTCTCCAGATTCAAAGGTGTCATGCTGCCGTCAGCATTGCGCACATTAATGCGATTTGCGGCCTGCTGTGTCTCTTCAGACAGTGATTGTCGAGCGGCCCGCTTTACCGCCTGCTGTTCCCGGTATATGACGTAGTCACGGGCGATCTTGTGCTCGCCGGAGCGCATCAGCGAGAGTTCGACTTGATCCTGAATATCTTCGATGTGAATGGTGCCGCCGGACGGCATGCGTCGTTCGAAGGTGGCGGTGACCAGATCCGTGAGCTTGGCAACAGTCTCGTGAATACGGCTGGAGGCTGCGGCTGTGCCGCCCTCTACCGCGAGGAATGCTTTGGTAATGGCGACCGCTATTTTACTGGCCTCAAAGGATACGACGGTGCCGTTGCGTTTGATGACACGCAGTTGACCGGGCGCTGTTGCTGCTAAATCGGCTGTAATAGAAGCCGCGTTACCAATGCTGGTGCCTTGCACCCCGGGGTCTTTACCGGGGTCTTTACCGGGTGCCGTCTCAGCGCTCTGGGTCGTTGACATGCTCACTCGCCATTCCTCCTGTAGATGTTATGTAATTCCAGTGTCGTGCGTATCTGATATTGACTTGTCGTGCCGCTCGGCTTGCATTCTTTCATTGCGACGTTGCGACGTTGCGACGTTGCGACGTTGCGACGTTGCGACGTTGCGCGTACCGCGCGACCAGCTCAATGAATATGTGTTTCGGAAAACTGTTTTTATGCTTTGTTATTTTTGTCCATTTGCATCAAACTTCTGTAAAAAAGTCCAAAAATAAGCCCTTTTGCTTCGATCCTCTTACGTAAAGCCCAGTCACAGATCCGGTTGGCCAGCGGCAACCGGCAGAGATCAGATAAGCAAGCAAAAAAGGCAAAAACGCTAGATATAGGGCTTTCTTAAGCAGCGCACTACAAGATAAAGCGCTGGTGGGCGTAAATCAAGCGAGGAGACAGTGATAATCGTGTGAAAGTTCCCGAGGACACGACTGATGTCCGTACTTACTAACCCCCAAGACCCGTTTGTTCCGTTACAAAGCGCGGTTACGTGCTTGGACGACACCTTGAATCGGGTAGTTGGACCATTTTCTTCTAATATTCTGCTTATATATGCGGTGTGGTTATTTGCAGCGGGAATTGGGGTCCAGGGGTCTACTTACCGCGGCTTTGTTAATAGTGCTTCAAGTAGGGCTTTTTGGGCATGCAGCCGGTTCTCGGCCTCATCCCAGATGATGGTGTGCGGTGCGTCCATCAAGCCATCACTGATCTCTTCGCCTCGGTGTGCCGGAAGGCAGTGCATATAAACGGCGTCTGTTGCTGCACACGCCAACAATGACTCGTTCAGCTGGTACGGCGAGAGCGCTGCCGCTCGCTGAGCCTGTTCTTCCTCCTGCCCCATGGATGCCCAAACATCGGTGACTAGCAGCGTCGCATCGCGCACCGCGGCTTCCGGGTCACGAACAATGCTTACGCGATCGCGGTTTTCATCCAAAAGTGCAGCGCTGGGTTCGAAACCCTCCGGGCAGGCAATATTCAGTTGAAAATCAAACCGACGCGCAGCATTGATGTACGAGTTGCACATATTGTTGCCGTCACCGAGCCAGCATACGGTCTTGCCGCGAATAGGGCCGCGATGCTCACGATACGTCTGCATATCGGCGAGAAGCTGGCAGGGGTGAAAATCATCGGTGAGCGCATTGATAACGGGCACCGTTGAGTGGGCTGCGAATCGCTCGACCACGTCATGCCCAAAAGTACGGATCATGACGATGTCGACCATGGACGAGATCACGCGGGCCGTGTCTTCAATGGGTTCACCGCGACCCAGTTGGGTATCGCCGGGAGACAGGAACATGGCGTGACCCCCAAGCTGGGCCATGCCGGCCTCGAAGGATACGCGCGTGCGCGTTGACGACTTGGCAAAGATCATCGCCATTACGCTGCCCGGAAACTGCGGAGAGCTCTGCCCCGCGCGGTGCGCTGTCTTGAGCTCTGCGGCTCGGTCGATAAGTGATTCGAGTTCAGTCGCAGTGAAATCACGCAGCGTTAGGAAATGTTGCACGCTCATGCGGCTCCCGCGAGTGAATTAGTGTCTGAGTGCCAGCGATCAACAATGCCGGCCAGTCGCTGGCCCAGTTCCTTGGCGTGCTCATCGCGCATGATCAGCGGTGGAAGCAATCGGATGGTCTGGCCTGCGGTCACATTGATCAGCAGGCGATCATCCAGGGCATAGCGCACCAGCTCTGCACAATCCCGAGTTAGTTCGATACCGATCATCAGACCGGCGCTGCGGACCTCGCGCACGATGCTCGGCGCCTGTAAGTTGGCGTTAAAGTTGCTGATGACAAGTTGACTGAGTGAGGTGGCTCGGTCCGCCAGGCGATCCTCATTCAGGGTGTCCAGAACTGCATTGGCTGCAGCGCAAGCCAGAGGATTGCCGCCATAGGTCGAACCGTGATGTCCCGGTGCAAAGGTGTGGGCCGCATCGCCGCGTGCCAGGCAGGCGCCAATTGGCATACCGTTTCCGAGGGCTTTAGCCGTGGTCACAATATCCGGTGCAATGCCAAGTTGCTGGTAGTAGAAGTAGCTTCCGGTTCTCCCGTTGCCACTTTGCACTTCGTCAAAAATGAGCAACCAGCCGTGCTTTTCACACAACTCAGCGGCCTGTTGCAGGTAGTCCCGGTCCAGCGGATGTATGCCGCTTTCGCCCTGCACGGGCTCCAGCATGAGTGCCGCAACATCTTTATGCTGCTCGGCGATACTGCTCAGCGCCTGCAGATCGTTGCGCGGGACGCGAACAAATCCGCTCACCAGTGGCTCAAATCCAGCCTGTATCTTGCGGTTGCCGGTAGCCGATAAGGTGGCGAGTGTACGCCCGTGGAATGCGCCCTCCAGCACGACTATCTGCGGTGAACTGACGCCGCGCTGATGCGCGTGCAGTCGAGCGAGCTTTATCGCCGCCTCATTTGCTTCTGCGCCGGAGTTACCAAAAAATATGCTTTGCATGCCGGCGACTTTGCTTAATTTTTCGCCGAGCTCCTCCTGGCGATCGATCCGGAATATGTTGGAGCAGTGCATCAGTTTCCCGGCCTGCTCGCTGATCGCTGCGCTGACCCTGGGGTGTGCGTGTCCCAGATTGGTGACGGCGATTCCAGACAGGGCGTCGAGGTACTCCCGGCCGTCGCGATCAAATAGCATGGCGCCCTCGCCATGCGTGAAGCTGACGGGAAGCGGGGCATAAGTAGTCATCAGAGCAGACATAGAGTGGTCCCGACTAAGTTCCTGATACTTTTGTTTATGGCCTGATCGTCCTGCTCACGGCACGTAAGCGCGCATGTGAATGTGCATCCAGATACTGACCAATAAAAAAGGCAGCGCTAGCGCTGCCTCAAAACACTATAACGAGAATGGCCGAGGCTGACAATTTGTGAGCCAGATGTGTGTGCCGGTTTGAACGTGGCAAAGGGCTTGTGAAAGACGGTAAACTGGTGAGCCTTATGCACGCAGTTGGAAGGACGCTGAAATGGATGTAGAGAACGAAGCACCAAAGGACGCAATGGAGCAAATTAAAGAGCAAGTAGAGCAAAATAAGGTGCTGCTTTACATGAAGGGCTCTCCCAATCAGCCGCAGTGTGGTTTTTCTGCACGCGTGGTGCAGTCGCTTATGGCATGCGGCCAGCGCTTTGCCTACGTCGACGTACTGAGCAATCCAGATGTGCGCACCAATCTTCCGATCTATGCCAAATGGCCAACCTTTCCACAGTTGTGGGTGAATGGTGAACTGATAGGTGGATGCGACATCATCACCGAGATGCACGAGAAAGGTGAGCTTGAACCCTTGGTTCGTGAAGCTAGCGAAACTGCGTAGATGACGGCTGCCTAGAGCTTGTTGCCCAGAGCTCTTTGCCTAGACCCGCTAACTAGAGACGGCTGTTTGAGGCAGCCCTCATACTGGCTGCAGCTTGGCTAAACGCGGGTTAAAGCTCCGCTAAAAACACATAAAAAACGGGGCGATAAGAGCCCCGTTTTTTTACCTGCGCCTCCCTGCGGATTGAACCGGGATTCAGGCCGGTTTGGTGGTTAGCATCGCGGTCTGCATATAATTTTGCAGGCCAACGCGGTCGATTAAGCCCAGTTGAGTCTCCAACCAGTCGATATGCTCTTCTTCGGCCTCTAGTATAAACACCGCGAGATCCCGCGAAACGTAGTCGCCTACGCTCTCGCAGTAAGACGCTGCTGCTTTGAGATCTGCGTGCGCGGTGTGCTCGAGATTCAGATCGCTCTGCAGCATCTCCTGCGTGTTCTCGCCAATCATCAATTTGCCGAGGTCCTGAAGGTTGGGCAATCCCTCCAGAAACAGAATGCGCTCGACGAGCTTGTCGGCGTGTTTCATCTCGTCGATCGACTCGTGATACTCGTGATCTGCAAGCTCTTGCAGGCCCCAATCCTTGTACATTTTGGCGTGCAGGAAATATTGGTTAATGGCCACAAGCTCGTTGGCGAGTATGCGGTTAAGGTGCTCTATGACTTTCGGATCGCCTTTCACGATGATGCTCCTGATGGATAAAAATGATGCCGCCGGGTAAGTCGTGACGGACTGCGCTGAATCACGTCAAGATTCTAGTCGCTGCTAGGGGTTGGGAGCTAGTTAAATTGCTGCTAATACAAATGAAAACTATTCTAAATCAACAACTTAAGTAGGCGACAGGATCAGTCTTATTGATCTCGCCACGGCATGAGAAATGGCCTGCACCGGCGAGTAGCTACGCTGCGGAGACGCCTTGTAGGCTGCTGTAAAATAAGAAGAAATAGTGTTTGAGCGAACGACTCAGGGGATTTTGTGTAGTGGTGAGGCAGACTATTGGAGAATGGTGATAATCGATAAACTGACAGTAATCCGACGCTTGGTCAGGGCTAAGCCGGCGTTAGGCGGGTGTATAAAAAAGTGTGTTGTCTACTTTCTGTCGCATATGACCGTCCTGGAGAATACTCATTGCAGCATCGCTGCAGCTGCCACACTGACTCGCTACACCCAGTTGGTCGCGCAATTCCTGCAGGCTCGCGGCACCGCTGGAGGCGGCCGCTCTAATCTGCTTATCAGTAATGCCGTTGCAAATACAGACGTACATAAATCAACTCAAAACAATACGCTGGAATCAGGTTAGTGAAAATGAGAATAATTGTCAATGCCATTGGCATTACAGTTTTCTGACCAGTTAAAGTCACAGCCCAACTAAGTCTCGAGGCCGGGCGTAGCCACTCTTTGCCCCTCGGTTATACTTCGGCACAGACTAGGTCCAGGTGATTTCATGAACGCTCTATCCCCCACTGATGTTGTCGCGGGCGTCCGCCGTATGGCGGTCGATGCGCGCGTTGCGTCACGCCAGCTTGCTGCATCGAGCGCAGCGACTCGCAACGCGGCGCTATTGGCGGCGGCGGCGCGGCTGGATTCAGAGCGCGATGCTCTGGCCAAGGCCAATTCAGCAGACATGCAACGCAGTATCGAGCGAGGTCTGGACGATGCGCTCATCGACCGGCTTGAACTGACGCCATCGCGCATCGATGCCATGGTTGACGGTTTGCGGCAGGTCGCAGCGCTGCCAGATCCCGTGGGCGCAATCCGCGACCTGCACACGCGGCCCTCGGGGATCCGCGTGGGCAAAATGCGCGTTCCGCTGGGTGTCATCGGCATAATTTACGAGTCCCGGCCCAATGTCACGGCCGATGCGGCGAGCTTGTGCCTGAAATCTGGTAACGCCTGCATTCTGCGCGGCGGTTCTGAAGCGCTGAATTCCAACGGCGTGATTGCCAGTGCCATGCGCGCTGGCGCTAGCGATGCAGAACTGGATGACGCCGCGGTGCAATTGGTGGAGACCCGTGACCGCAGCGCCGTCGGCGCACTGCTGAGCCTTAACGGTTTGATTGACGTGGTGATCCCGCGCGGCGGCAAGAGCCTGATCGAACGGATTGTCAGTGACGCCAAGGTACCGGTGATCAAGCATCTGGACGGCGTGTGCCACGTCTATATCGACGAAGGCGCTGAACACGAGATGGCCCTGGCCATTGCGATGAATGCCAAAACGCACCGCTATGGCACCTGCAATACGATGGAAAGCCTTCTTATACACAGCGCAGAGGCTGCAAGCTTGCTGCCGCGGATCAGTGAGGAGATGGCGGCCAAAGGCGTGGAACTGCGCGTCTGCGCGCGTGGCCGAGAGTTTCTGCCGCACGCCATTGCTGCCACAGATGCTGACTGGTCTACCGAGTACCTTGGGCCAATTTTGTCGATTGCCCTGGTGAATGATACCGACGCCGCGATAGCGCATATCAATCAATACGGCTCCGGTCATACGGATGCCATTGTGACCAGTAGTTACGCGCGCAGTCAGCAGTTTCTGCGCGAAGTGGATTCCAGTTCAGTCATAGTGAATGCCTCCACGCGTTTTGCGGATGGCTTTGAATATGGCCTCGGCGCTGAAATTGGCATTTCCACCGATAAGTTACACGCTCGAGGACCTGTCGGACTCGAGGGTTTAACATCGGAAAAATATGTGGTGCTCGGTGACGGCCAGGTGCGCGGTTGAGGTCCACAGGCGCCGTCGCGGTATTTGGAGGCACGTTCAATCCAATCCATCACGGCCATTTACGCTCGGCACTGGAGTTGCTGGAGTCCTTGCCACTCAAGGAGCTGCGTTTTTTACCCTCGCGCCAGCCGCCGCACCGCGATGCACCCGAGGTGAGCGCAGAGCACCGCGCTGCCATGGTCGAGTTGGCCATCGCGGGTGAGCCCCGGTTTGTGTGCGATCGACGCGAATTGACGCGCGACGGACCCTCTTACACCTACGATACTTTGCTCTCGCTGCGAAAAGAGCTCGGGCCTCGGCAGTCACTGTGCCTTGTTCTTGGGTGTGATGCGGCACTCGGCTTGCCTTCATGGCATCGGTGGGAGGAGTTACTGTCGCTGGCGCACATGGTGGTGATGGCGCGCCCGGGTTGGGCAATTCCGCCAGCAGGGGCGTTCACGACGTGGCTCAATACACACATCGAACCCGGGATATCGCTCACAGAGCGACCCTGCGGGAGCATCTTTTTACGCGACCTGCGTCCGCTTGATATCTCGGCCACGGAGTTGCGTGGCCTGTTACAATCGCGCAAATCACCGCGTTACCTGATGCCGGCCGAAGCGCTCGATTACGCCATAGAGCACGAACTCTACACGGTAGCTGATGTCACTAGTCAGTAGTCATACAAGCGATTGCGGTATCGCTCCATGGATGGGTTGGCGAGGATTTATCCAGGCTGACGCAGTGAGCAAAAACACGACATTTTTTCGGTCATGCGCTGACACTTACAGGCGCCAGGAGTAAACGGATTATCACGGTCAAGCAGCAAAGCACCTCGCTGACGACGGGGGAACTGACCACTCTGGTCACTAACGCACTTGAAGATCTCAAGGCGGTGAATACCGTCATTCTGGATGTGCGCGAGCTCAGCAATGTCATGGACACCATGATTATTAGCAGCGGAAATTCCAGTCGCCACGTAAAGTCTCTCGCTGAGAACGTATCGCGAGACGCCAAAGCGGCCGGGCAACAGCCCTTGGGCGTAGAAGGCGAGGACGCGGGTGAGTGGGTTCTGGTGGATCTGGGCGATGTGGTGGTACATGTCATGCAGCCTACAGCCAGAGATTTCTATGATCTGGAGCGACTCTGGCAGGATGCCGCCGACGCGCCGTCGGTCGATTCTCTCGCGGCCTCTATGCAGGCACGCAGCGCACCGGACGACGCGGACGACGACCCGAGCTGATGCGGGTTACCGTGCATTCGGTGGCCGGCAAGATGCCGCGCTGGGTGGATGCCGGCATTGAGGATTACGCCCGGCGCCTGCCGCGCGAAATTAAACTGGGTTGGCGTGATGTCCCCCTCGCTGCGCGCAGGGGCAACGCGGATGGGAATAAACTCTGCGAGCGTGAGGGCGCTGCCTTGCTCAAGGGCCTGCGTGGCGACGACCACTGTGTGGCCCTCGATGTGGCCGGAAAAGGCTGGGCTGCGGAGGATCTTGCCGAACAGATGCAGGATTGGATGATGCAAGGGCGCGCTGTGAGTTTCCTTATCGGTGGTCCGGACGGTCTTTCCAGCGCTTGCCTTGCCGCTGCGAACCAGCGTTGGTCGCTGGGGCCCATGGTATTGCCGCACCCGCTGGTGCGGATTGTGCTGGTAGAACAGCTTTACCGAGCCTGGACGATTACGATTGGACACCCCTATCATCGCGCCTGATACAACTATCCTTCCCTACGCAGCTTCTCTGGGCAGCAGCGCCTGATGGCTTCCCGAATCGCGTTAAAAGATACTCGCCGGGAGCAACGCATCTATGGGGCCCGCACCTTTGTTTCCCTGCTTGTGGTTGGAGCACTGCTGCTGGTGCTGCTGGTGCGCTATTACAGCTTGCAGATCAGCGAGTTTGAGAAGTACAGCACCGCCTCCGAACGCAATCGTGTTCAACTGCAGCCCCTGGCGCCCAAACGCGGTTTGATTTTTGACCGCAACGGCGTGCTTCTGGCAGACAATCGCCCCAGTTACACGCTTTCGCTGATTCTTGAGCGGGTCGAAGAGTTGGACGAGACTCTCGACAGACTTGCGCAACTGGTTAGCATCGAAGCTGAAGATATCGAAAAGTTCCGCACCCGCGCGCGGCGACGTCGCCCCTATGAGCACGTGCCGTTGCGCTTTCGACTGGACGACATAGAACAGGCGCGCATCGCGGTCAACCGGCATAGCCTTCCCGGTGTGACAGTAGACGCCCAGTTGCAGCGGTACTACCCGCACGGGGCTTTGTTTGCGCATGCCCTGGGCTACGTGGGTCGCATCAATGTGCAGGAGATGCAGGACATTGATGCCGTGGACTATCGCGGTACGTTCCATATTGGGAAAATCGGTGTAGAGCGCTATTACGAGGATCAGCTGCATGGCGCTGTGGGCTATCAGACGGTGGAAACGAACGCACATGGCCGCGTGCTGCGAGTGCTGGAGAGATTTGATCCAAAGCCTGGGCAGGATTTGGTGCTGCACCTTGATAGCGAACTGCAGCGCGTCGCGCATAACACGCTTGCCGGGCGTCGAGGGGCCGTGGTCGCGATCGATCCGCTAACCGGAGGCGTGCTTGCAATGGTCAGTACGCCAACTTTCGATAGCAATCTCTTTGTAAATGGCATCAGTAGCCGCGATTACAGCGCGCTGCGTGAGTCCCCGGATGTGCCGTTATTTAATCGTACGGTGCAGGGTCAGTATCCGCCGGGATCGACTATCAAGCCCATGCTCGCCATGGCTGGTCTTGAATCAGGCCTGGTTGACCCCGAATACACCGTGCCCGATCCCGGGTGGTATCGCTTGCCCGGTGATCGCCGGCGCTACCGCGACTGGATTCTGCGCATAAGAGGGACCGGACACGCCCCGGAAGTCGCCCTTAAGATGGCAATCGCAGAATCCTGCGATGTCTACTTCTACGATCTGGCAAAGCGCCTGACAATCGATGGAATGCACGAATACCTCCAGCACTACGGAATAGGAATGCGCACCGGGATCGACACGACCGCAGAGCGGCCCGGCGTGCTCCCGTCCAAAGCCTGGAAGCGCGCCACCATGAATCAGCCCTGGTACCCTGGAGAAACACTCAGCGCGGGCATCGGCCAGGGCTATATGCTGGCTACTCCGCTGCAGCTGGCCGTGGCCACCTCGGTGATTGCTACTCGGGGTGAGCATCGCAAGCCGCGACTGGTTCGCCAATTGGGTGATGCCCCCGTAGATGCGCCGATGTACGAGTCGCTGATGGCTGACGCGGCAAATTGGGATGCGGTGGTCGAGGCAATGCGCGAAGTGGTGCATGGGCAGCGTGGCACGGCGCGCGCTATCTCGCGCAACATGAACTATGAGATGGCCGGCAAAACAGGCACCGCCCAGGTGATTGGTATCGCTCAGGACGCGGTATACGATGAGAATGTGATCAATCCGAGGCACAGAAACCACGGGCTCTTCGTGGCCTTTGCACCGCTGGATGCGCCAACTATTGCCGTTGCCGTCATTGTCGAGAATGGCGGTGGCAGTGGTGCCGCCTACCCGATAGCGCGCACAGTTATTGATGCCTGGCTGTCGTCGGAGCCCGGCTAATGGCTGAATACCTGCGGCAATTGCCCAATAGTATTGGGCCTCTGACCCGGCCTACCGGTCTGGCGCGCCAGCTGCATATTGATATCCCCCTGCTGCTTTTACTCTTGGTCCTGACGACCTACGGCATGTTTGTTCTCTACAGTGCCTCGGGCCAGAGTATCGATGCGGTAGTACGACAAGGGCGATATCTGGTTCTCGGCTTTTTCGTGATGATCAGTGTGGCGCAGTTCAGCACTGTGCGCTGGTCGCGCTGGTCGCCCTGGGCCTATCTGTTGGGCGTGCTGTTGTTGATCGCGGTTGCCCTGGTGGGCGTTGGGGCCAAGGGCGCCCAGCGCTGGTTGGATCTGGGTGGCTTCAGATTCCAGCCCTCAGAAATCTTGAAGCTGGCTGTGCCCATGACCGTCGCCTGGTATCTCGGTAATCGCATACAGCCCCCAAGCCCCAAGTACATTGCCGCCTGTTTCGTATTGATCGTCATACCCAGTGGTTTGATTGTCCGCCAGCCTGACCTTGGAACTTCACTGCTGATCGCCGCATCGGGCTTGTTTGGCATCTTTATGGCCGGCATTGGCTGGCGCTTTATTCTTGGTACTGCGCTTGTCTCTTTGCTGTCTGCCTGGCCGGCCTGGATGTTTCTGCTCAAGGACTATCAGAAGCAGCGCATATTGACCATGCTCGATCCGGAGAGTGACAAGCTCGGCGCAGGCTGGAACATCATCCAGTCCAAAACGGCTATCGGCTCCGGCGGCTGGTCGGGCAAGGGGTGGACCCAGGGCACGCAGTCACAGCTCGACTTTCTGCCAGAGAGCCACACGGATTTTATAATCGCAGTGCTCGCCGAAGAGTTTGGCTTGCGCGGGGTGCTGTTTTTGCTCGGCATCTATCTGTTGATATTGCTGCGGGCCTTCTGGATTGGCCTTAACGCCCAGAGCAGTTACGGACGCATACTGTGCGGCAGTATCACGCTCACTTTCTTTGTATACATCTTTGTTAATATGGGCATGGTCGCCGGGCTACTGCCGGTTGTGGGTGTCCCATTGCCTCTGGTGAGTGCTGGGGGCACCTCGGTGGTGACCCTGCTCGCGGCTTTTGGCCTGTTGATGGCGGTGAGCACCGAGAAGCGTGTGATAGGCCAGTAGGAAATACACTGAGAGCCCTAGTCAGAACGTCAGGCAGATATGGCGAGCGAATGTGGTGTGGAAAATGAGTAAAGCGGAGAGCGGCGTGCGGGTAATCGGTGTGGGTAGCAAGAATGAGCAATAGTGAGCAATAAAGTGCGTACCGCCATGCGTTTTACGGTGCTGCTCAGTGGCATCCTCTCGATAAGCGCCTGGTCGACGGCTACCTGGGCCAACTATGCGCAACATCCGGCGGCCCAGGCGCTGATTGCCGAGATGGTTGCGGAACACGACTTCCCCCGTGAGGGACTGGAGTCCCTGTTCGCATCGGCAGAAAAACAGCAGTCAATTATCGACGCGATATCCCGCCCCGCCGAAAAGTCCAAGGCCTGGTACGAGTATCGCGCGATCTTTCTCACCCAGCGGCGAGAGCTGGAAGGGGTCGAGTTTTTTCAGGAGCATCGCGAAGCTCTGGCGAGAGCCCAGGCGCAAACGGGTGTGCCGGCGGAGGTTATTGTTGCAATTATCGGAGTGGAAACGTTCTACGGACGGATTGCCGGTAGCTATGACGTTCTCGATGCGCTGTCTACGCTGGCGTTCGACTATCCACGGCGCTCGCCCTTTTTTACCAGTGAATTGAAGAACTTCCTCCTTCTCACGCGCGAGCAAGGTCTTGATCCACTTACGTTGAAAGGCTCCTACGCGGGTGCGATGGGCCTGGGACAGTTTATGCCCAGCAGCTATCGCAGCTATGCCATCGACTTCGACGACGATGGGGTTGCTGACATCTGGAACAACCCAAGCGACGCCATCGGCAGCGTCGCTAACTATCTGCAGCGACACGGTTGGCGCGCGGGGGACCCGGTTGTGAGCGCCGCCAGCATCGCCGACCGAACGCCAGATTCAGCATTTGGCGGCGGCCTTAAGCCGACACGGCGCGTTGCCGACTTTTACGCCGATGGGGTGACGGCGGCGGAGCACCTGGAACAGGAAGCGCTGGCGACGCTGATGCGTTTTGAGCTTGCTGACGGCTTTGAGCACTGGCTGGGTCTCCACAATCTGTATGTGATAACGCGCTACAACCACAGCGCCATGTACGCGATGAGCGTCTATCAGCTTAGCCAGCGCATTGCTGCGGGAGTGAGCGAGTGACGGCGCGATTTGCCCTGACGTTGTTCCTGATTGCGTTGTGCGCTTGCTCCGGCTCTAATCCGAAGGTCGCCTGGGAGGGCGATGGCGCGCCTCTGGTCGCTCTTAAACCCAATGACGTTGCCAATGCGGTACCGCGTCCCGATCCTATTTTGCGCGCGGGCAATAGTTCACCCTACGAAGTCAACGGGGAGGTCTACACCGTGCTGCCCACGGCCACGGGCTACGACGCGACCGGAGTGGCCAGCTGGTATGGCACCAAGTTTCACGGCAACAAGACGGCCAATGGTGAGATTTTTGACCTCTATCTGGCTACCGCGGCGCACCGGAACTTGCCGATTCCCAGCTATGCGCGGGTGACCAATCTGGATAATGGTCGCGAGGTTATCGTTCGGGTTAACGACCGGGGACCGTTTCACGCAGAGCGTCTGATTGACTTGAGCTACGGTGCGGCGGTCAAGCTCAAGTTCGTCGATAAGGGCACAGCGCGGGTTCGCGTGCAGGTGGTGAATCTCGCGGGCGTGGATGACAACCGAGACAATGAAACCGGCAGCTACCGTTATCTGCAATTAGGGGCTTTTGCGAATTTACGCGCTGCCGAGGATCTGCGTGACTCGGTCGCTGCGTTGGTCGCGGTGCCGGTGAATGTGATGCCGACTGACGTAGGTGGGCGACGCTTGCATCGCGTACGCGTCGGTCCAGTAGCGGACGGGCGTCAGTTACAGCGCTTGCAGGAGTTATTGATGCTGCGCGGCTATTCTCCCGGGTTGGCCCTGCCATGAGGGCTGGGCGTTTCGAAGCAGCCTGCCATGCGGTACCATGCCGCGCCTTGTGAACTGGTGATTTGATGCTGATGTCCTTTTTTCGAGCCTGGACTGTGCCGGCCTGCGCAGTACTTACATCTCGCCGCCGAACCGGGAACCGTGCAGTGGCCTCGCCGTTTTTGGCATGTGGCGCATTTGCTCGCCGTCTGACCGCGGCATTGTTAACCGCCTGGCTTGCGGTAGCGGCAATTGCTTCGTCTCACGTCGTCCTTGCGCAGGGCATTGTTCCTGCAGCGCCCCAGGTGGCCGCACGAGCCTATCTGCTGGTTGACGCCCTCAGCGGCGAAGTGCTGGTTGAGTCGAACGCCGATGAGCAGCTGCCCCCGGCAAGCCTGACTAAAATGATGACGGCCTATGTGTTGGCTTCAGAGATTGATGCGGGACGAGTGAGCCGTGATGATGAGGTTGTGGTCAGCCGCAACGCATGGTCGCAGAATCCAGTGTTCAACGGATCTTCACTGATGTGGATCGAACCGCGTAAGGCGGTCACCATTCGGGAGCTCGAGCGCGGCGTGGTGATTTCCTCCGGCAACGATGCGACAGTGGCGGTCGCCGAGCACATCGCCGGGAGCGAGTTGGCCTTTGCGGATCTTATGAACAAGCACGCGGCAGAACTCGGCCTCAGCAGTAGCTACTTTATTAACTCACACGGCTTGCCGCATCCGCAGCATCTAACTACGGCTCGGGACCTCGCTACACTCGCCAAGGCAATCATAACGCGCTTTCCTGAGCATTATCGTGTCTACAGCGAACGCGAGTTCACTTACAACGAGATTACGCAATACAACCGTAATACCCTGCTGACGGAAGATCCCTCCGTCGATGGTTTGAAAACGGGCTATACGCGCGAGGCCGGCTACGGTCTTGTTGCATCTGCCAAGCGGAACGGAATGCGGCTGATTTCTGTTGTGATGGGAACCGACAGTACCAACGCCCGAAAACGCGAAACCCGCAGTCTGCTGAATTACGGATTCCGCTTTTTCGAGACCGGCGTTATGGTTGCGGGTTCTGAGGAACTGGAAAAGCCGCGTGTATGGAAAGGGCAGGTCGATTACCTGCCGGTCGGCGTAGCCGAGGACCTGGTACTCACCTTGCCTCGCGGAAAGCGCCGTGAATTGAATCGCGAGCTGGTACTGGTTAACCCTATTTCTGCGCCGTTGGCGGCTGGCGATACCGTGGGCCAACTCACATTGACCCTGGATGGCGAAGTATTGCGGCAGGTGCCTTTGGTCGCGCTCGAGCCACTTGAACCCGGCAGCTTTTTCGCCCGACTATGGGACATGGTGCTCATGTGGCTGGCCAAGCTCTTTGGCGGATAAAAAGGCGGATAAAAAGGCGGACAAAAAAGGCGGGTACAGAAGGTGGATGAAGAAAGTGGGGCAGGCGCAGAACCGCCAAAAATCGAGTTTCCCTGTGACTACCCCATCAAAGTACTGGGCCGTCACGGTCCCGACTATCGGGGCACCGTACTCGACGTGTTTACAAAGCACGCGCCGGGCTTTGACATCGAACTGATCACCGAGCGAGTGAGCCGCAAGGGGAGCTTTGTGTCACTGACGGTCACCATTACCGCCACGGGCCCCGAGCAGCTGGAAGCGCTGCATCAGGACCTGATCGCTACCGGCGTCGTGCAAATGGTGCTGTGACCGTATCTCACCCCCTTTTGGACCTGCAGATTCGTCGACTTGGCGCGGTCGATTACGCGCAAACCCTCGAATTGATGCAGCTTTTCACAGATAAGCGCGGCGCCAGCACGCTGGACGAGCTATGGCTGCTGCAGCACCCGCCGGTGTTTACCCAGGGCATCGCGGGGCGCGCAGAGCATGTTCTTGCACCCGGCGATATTCCGGTGGTGCAGGTCGACCGAGGTGGACAGGTGACTTATCACGGTCCGGGTCAATGGGTCGTGTACCTGCTTCTGGATGTGCGGCGTCGAGGTCACGGTGTGCGGGCGTTGGTCGATCTGATTGAGCGATCCATTGTCGCGCTGCTGACCACCTACGGAATCCAATCCGCACCGGATCCGAAAGCCCCAGGTGTGTATGTAGATGGCGAAAAAATCGCGGCCCTGGGGCTTCGCATTCGTCGCGGCTGCAGTTACCACGGACTGGCTTTGAACGTCGATATGGATCTGGAGCCTTTCTCCCGCATTAATCCCTGTGGCTTCGCAGGCCTGCAGGTGACGTCCTTACGGCGTTTGCTGGGTGAGGGATGCCCGAGCATGGAGGCGGTTGGAGAAGCGCTTCTATTGTCAGTCCAAGAGCAGCTTCGGTCCGGCGATTGACGATGTTTGCAGTCGCCTGAGCCACGTGTGGATTTATCCGCAGGAGGGCTTCGGCTATGATGCGCGCCCGCGCCAGCAGAGTTTTCCACTTTTGAGCGCTACCCCGGAGATACGGACGAGTCATGGCCAGTAACAGCATGCCTGAAAAGGTTGCGCGCAGACGGACCTTCGCCATCATTTCTCACCCGGATGCGGGTAAGACGACGATCACCGAAAAGCTGCTCTTGCTCGGTAACGCGATCGCGGTCGCGGGCAGTGTAAAAGGTAAAAAAGGCCCGCATGCGACCTCTGACTGGATGAGCATGGAGCAGGAGCGAGGTATTTCCGTAACCTCCTCGGTGATGCAGTTTCCCTATCATGAAGCCGTTGTGAACCTGCTCGATACGCCGGGACACGAGGACTTCTCCGAGGATACCTATCGAACGTTGACGGCCGTTGATTCGGCGCTGATGGTGATCGATGGCGCCAAAGGCGTCGAAGATCGAACTATCAAACTCATGGCCGTCTGCCGTTTGCGCGATACGCCGATTCTGAGCTTTGTGAACAAGATGGACCGGCCGATCCGGGACCCCATCGATCTGCTCGATGAAATCGAGGAGGTGTTACATATTCCGGCGGCACCGATCAACTGGCCTATTGGTATGAGCGATCAGTTTCGCGGTGTTTACAACCTATACAACGATACGATTCATTGTTTTGAACGCGGGCACAATGCGGTGCTGCCGCCGGACAAGCGCATAGAGGGGCTGCAAAGCGATGCGGCGCGCGAACTGCTCGGCGATGATTACGATGAGATCGTCGAAGAACTGGAGCTGGTGCGCGGTGCCAGTCATGAGTTTGAGTTAGAGCCTTTTCTCGCAGGTAAACTGACACCGGTATTTTTCGGCACGGCCCTGGGTAACTTTGGCGTGCGCGAAATGCTGGATGATTTCGTACGCTGGGCGCCCCCACCGCAGCCTCGGGAAAGCGCGGCGCGACTGGTCGAGGCCGGTGAGAGCGATTTTAGCGGCTTTGTTTTCAAGATACAGGCCAATATGGACCCGCGGCATCGCGACCGTATCGCCTTCATGCGAGTGTGCTCCGGACGCTACGAAAAAGGCATGAAGATGCGCCATGTGCGACTTGGCAAAGAGGTCAAAATTGCCGATGCGGTGACGTTTAAAGCGGGGGAACGTGTGCTGGTTGAGGAGGCCATTGCCGGCGATATCATTGGCTTGCACAATCACGGGACTATCCAGATTGGCGACACCTTCAGCGCGGGTGAGGAGCTGAGCTTTACGGGCATTCCGCACTTTGCGCCGGAGCTATTCAGGCGTATCCGTCTTCGCGACCCGATGAAGTCCAAGCAGTTGCAAAAGGGTCTCCAGCAGCTCTCGGAGGAGGGGTCGACGCAGGTTTTTTCACCGCTGAATTCCACGGACCTGATTGTTGGGGCGGTGGGGCAACTACAGTTTGACGTGGTGGCTTATCGATTGCAGGATGAGTACAAAGTAGAGGCGGTTTACGAGCCCGTGAACGTGTATACAGCGCGCTGGGTGTACTGTGATGACGAGCGCAAGCTGGATGACTTTCGCAAAAAAGCGGCCGATCAGCTATCAATCGATGGCGGCGGCTTTTTGAGTTATCTTGCGCCCACCCGGGTGAATCTCGCTCTGATGGAGGAACGCTGGCCTGATATTCAATTCAAGGCTACGCGCGAGCACTAGCTCGCGCACTCGCCAGCCAAGGTCACGCCGGCGATATCAGATGAGCGCGGCTACATCCTTTGCGATGTCTTCGGGTTTCGAGGTTGGGGCGTACCGCTTTATCACTTTGCCCTCACGGTTGATCAGGAACTTGGTGAAATTCCATTTGATGCGCTGACTGCCCAGAGCACCCGGTGCTTCCTGCTTCAGATGCTTGAACAATGGATCCGTATTGCCACCGTTGACATCCAGCTTGCCGAACATCGGAAAGCTCACACCGTAGTTCAGCTGACAAAACTCGACGATTTCATCATTGCTCCCAGGGTCCTGGCCGCCAAACTGATTGCAGGGAAAGCCCAGAATAGTGAACCCCTGGTCTTTGTACTGCTCAAACAGCGCCTCAAGTCCCGCGAACTGTGGGGTGAAGCCGCATTTCGACGCGGTATTTACGATGAGCAGAACCTGCCCGGCGTAGTCTTCCAATGACTTGTCAGCGCCTGCGCTGTCCTTCGGTGCGAAGCCATAGATACTCTCTGTCATTTCTCTGCCTTCCTTGTGCGATGTTGTGTTCGAAGGTTGAGGCCTTCAGGCTTGGCTCCTGCATCGTCGATCCTCGCCATGGACTGACCTTATGTGAGCTTTCACGCTGTTACGGGGTGCAGCTGCCACTGATCAATCAGCGTTTCCAGTCGCCTGCGCTGCACTCGCAGTGAGAACTCCAGCTCCCGGAACTTACCCAGCAGTGCGGCCTGCTCCCAGCGCGCATGCAGATGCTGCCTACCTTCTTCCAGCGCATCTTCAAGTTGTCCGCGGTGACGCTCATAGCGTTCTGTCTGCAGTGCCTTCCACTCGTTCACGGATTCAGTGAACTGTTGGTACTCGCGCTCCAGAATATCCAGCAGCGCAGTTTCCTGCCGATCCGTGGCAAAGGACTGTGCGCGCTTGAACTGCATGTCGAGCAGGGCACGCTGAACCCGAAAGTCGGGAACGCGTTGCAGGTTGTGTGCGAGGCCGACTTTTTCAAGCGCGGCAATCATCCACTTGCTGGGATCCCATTGATACCAGCGAATACCGTTGCGATAGTCCGTCTGAAAATTGTGATGGAAGTTGTGGTAGCCCTCACCGTAGGTCAGGAACGCAAGGAAACCATTGTCTCTCGCGGTATTCTCTTCGGTGTACGGGCGCGTACCCCAGTAGTGGGCAAGCGAGTTGATAAAAAACGTGACGTGGTGATTCAGAACCAGTCGAAGAAGTCCGACCAGTAGCAAGGTGCCAATTACGTCCCCTAGTGCGAAGCCCAGCAGTATCGGTAGTCCCAGATTCATAAAGGCGGTGATTGGCACGTAGTGCTTGTACTGCCATTGCACGATCGGGTCCCGCTGCAGATCCTGCGCGTTGGAGAAATCCTCCACATTGGTGCTGTACTCGCGCAGCATCCACCCCATATGACTGAACCACAAACCCTTGTTCACGGAATAGGGGTCGCTCTCGTTGATGTCGACAAAACGGTGATGTCGCCGGTGGTCCGATGCCCAGACGAGGATGCTGTTTTGCAGCGCGCCGCCGCCCCAGAGGGCGAACCACAGGCGGACGCTCCAGTGCGCCTCATAGGTTTTGTGCGCCCAGAGCCGGTGGTAGCCGCCGGTAATCCCCAAACCATTGAGATAGAGAAAAACCAGCGCCCAAAGCCATTGCGCTGCGCTAAAGCCGTGGTAAAAACCCCAAAGCGGTACCAGCAGCAGCGCAAGAATCGGAAACCCCACGAAAATAAACGCGTTGAGTTTGATTAGCGCAGGTTTATCGGCTTGCTTACTCATAGATGTTGCACTCTCCTTCTCATGGCCTAATGGTAACGGGAACGGCTGTCGAAGTCTGCGCCTCCGCGGCCCCTTGGGGGCGAGTTTGCCGGTCCAGAAGCATGCTGACATAGACAGGATTATGGTCAGAGAGGCGAGTTGGCAACGCAGTGGCGTCGAGCGCGACCAGGCCTCGCAAAAAAATGCCGTCTACCGGCGATCCCAAATGCCGGCTCCGCCAGTCCGGCGCGAACTGCACCTTGTGCAATGCATGTTTGTTGACGAATTGCGCCAGGGCGCGCTTTCGCCACGGGTTCCAGTTATTCAGGTCGCCGCCAAACAGCACCGGACCTGTGTGTACAGCAAGCAATCTTCCCAGATCCCCGAGTTGTTTTGCGTAGGCGCCGCTGCCAATAGTGAAGTTGATCGCGTGTATGTTGATCGTCAGCAGGCTTTGGCTACGGAACGGCGTGCGGATCACGCTGACAGCCTTGGGCGTGCGCAACCAGGGCTCAAGAAACTGTAATCTGCACTGCAGATCGAAAGGTACGTGACTGCGTGTCTCAACTCCGCTTATAGAATCTCCGGAGACGTAACCAGGGCTAAATGCACGCTCTGGTAAGCGTGGCGGTTGTGCGGGCTGGTCACGCATTGTTTCCTGCAGCATGAGCATATCCAACCTGGAACTGATCTTCTGGAGATACTCAGCGGCGCCCGGATGCAGATACTTGCGTGTATTCCAGCTTACAACGCGGAGCGGTACTGGCATTGCGGGGTCGTTGTTCACCGTAGACGGCTGCGAGAGTAAGGCGACGCAGTCTTCCAGGCTGTCGGTTTGAGATGCCGGAGGCGTGGGATTTTTCGCCAGGCTCGGAAGCGCGAACAGCGAGAGAACAATCAGGCAGACCGCAACGGCGGCTCTCTCGGCTTTTGCCGGTCTGGCAGCTTTGCAGCGTTTCATGTGTATCTGGATTATTTTGCGGCCAGTAGCGCGAATCATCGCGGCTCCTGCTTGATAGTTTGGCGAGGCGGCGGACTAGCCGGGCGCCATGTAGATACTCAGGGGATCGGCGCCGGCTGCTTCGCCGAGGCAGGACATCGCGTTCAAAAACAGCGAGAACAGGTCCGTCTGTGAATTGACGTCCAGCTTGCGGTAAATACTCTTTCGATGCCGACGTACGGTCTCGCGCGCAATGGACAGTCGCGCGGCGGAGGTGTCGGTGCCGTAGCCTCGGAGCATCAGTTCCAGCACGTCTTTTTCCCGCGGTGAGAGCAAAGATTCACCGAAAGTCCGAAAGGCGAGATCGATTTGATGATCAATGCCAGGCTGAATAAGATTGTCGATCGCAAAGGGCTTATGGCTGCTATGCGCATCTATCAGAGCCGAGACCGTGTCGGCCAGCGAATACATGAGCTGGTAGTCGCTCTCACTGAATATCCCCTGGGACGGAAGCCGCATCAATGAGAGATTTATCACACTGCCATTGCCAAGCACCGTGAGGAACACGGCCTCGTCGACCGTTCCTGTGTGCGCGTAGTAGCTGTTGTAGTAGTTCGAATTCTTGAGTTCGCTGGTGGTCATGCGCGACAGCATGTAAATCTTGTTTTTGGGTCTGTTGAGCGAGGTTCTGAAAAATGGGTCTTCGCTGAACGGACCCTCGAGGTAGTCGTCAATCTGCGACTTCACCGCGTGCGGGGGGATGTCGTGGTAGAGAGCACGGGGGGGCAGATCGCGGTGATAGATCCAAAACTGTGGATAGGAAACATCGATCTGCTGTTCCACGGCGGCGATTAAACTGGGGAAGAATTCGTCTGTACCCAGCACTTCTATCGCGCGGGCAATACCGTGATTCCACTCGCTGAGCAGCTTTAAATTTGTCACGTCTCCACGGCATTGCGGGGCATCGACATTCTCTACATCCTCTGTCGTTGGTAGCCTCTGAACACTCTCGCTTTCACCATAACGGTCCATAGTCACAAAGCTAGCAGCATTCAAGCGTCGAGAATAGTGCAGCGGGATGCTTCATTGCGACCAGTCCAGCGCGGTCGTGCGCCATCGATTTCTCCATGCGCTCGCCACCTTGTCACTGTAACGGCGACTACCGGTGCTGCCGTTATAGGCGGCAAGCGCTTTATGTAGCATGCCGTTTTCACGTTGCAGGTAAAACTCCAGAATACGGCAGCCATAGTCCAGGTTGGTGGCATTGTCGGTCAGGTTATCGTTTGGGCGGCCAATTTCGTTCTTCCAGAAAGGCATTACCTGCATTAAGCCCTGCGCGCCGACTCTGGATACAGCAAAGCGATCGAAGCTGCTTTCGGTCTGGATAACCGCAAGAACCAACTCTGGCGCTAGCTTGCTGCGTGCCGCAGCCGCGTGCACTTGTCGCAGGAGCTTTAACCGCGCATCTGCTTGAGGTACAAAGGGCTCGAGCCGTGTTTGCATATCAACCAGCCAGACCTCGGCGGCGTAGCGATCCGTAAAGCTGTCGCTCGCCGTAATGGTGCTCTCAAGGAAGTCGCGCAGCGCGCTTCTATCCTCGATTTGCTCGGCCTCCTGAGCCGACAGCGCGCACGCCAGCATTGCCAGCACCAAACCAGGGGCCAGCACTAAACCAAGGGTCAGCCCGCGACGACCACACTGCGCGCCACCCAAGGCGGCGCTAGGCAAGCTTTTCACTCAGGAATTGCATGGCGTCCGATAACGGAATGCGCGTTGCCTCCGCGTCGCATCGCCCCTGGTACTCTATTTCTTCATCGGCAAGCGCGCGATCGCCGATCACTAACCTGTGGGGTATACCCCACAGTTCCATATCGGCAAATTTCACGCCAGGGCGTTCCTTGCGGTCGTCGAGCAATACTTCGATGCCCTGCTCAACACAGGCCGCGTAGATGCGCGAGGCGGCTTCGGCAACCGCCTCAGACTTATGCATATTGAGCGGTACCAGAGCGAGCTGGAATGGCGCCATTGCAGCAGGCCAAATAATGCCGCGTTCATCATGGTTCTGTTCGATAGCCGCGGCGACAATACGGCTCACGCCGATGCCATAGCAGCCCATACTGAGGGTCACATTTTTGCCATTTTCATTCAGCGCTTTGGCGGCCATGGCTTCGCTGTACTTGGTGCCGAGTTGAAAAATGTGTCCCACCTCAATGCCGCGGCGAATCTGCAGCGTGCCCCGGCCGTCGGGACTGGGATCTCCTGCCACCACGGTGCGCAGGTCGGCGCTTTGGTAGTCACTCACATCCCGATCCCAGTTGACACCCTGTAGGTGTTCCGACGCTCGGTTCGCACCGCATACAAAGTCGGCGCACGTCGCCGCGGCATAATCGACAAGTACCCGCACTGGCAAACCTATGGGGCCAATAGATCCCAATGGCGCGTTACAGGCTGCCACGATCTCGTCCTCGTCGGCAAAGCGCAGCGGGCTGGCGACCAGCGGATGTTTTTCTGCCTTAATACTGTTCAGTTCGTGATCGCCGCGCAGAACGAGCGCCAGCAGGCCACCGTCCTGCGCTTCAACCAGCAGTGTCTTGACGGTTCGCTGTGCCGGGATATCGAGATGCGTGCACAGCTCCGCGATGGTTTTGACGCCCGGTGTCGCGATGGGACTCATAGTCTGCTCAGCTGCAGGCCGTGTAGCGCTGAAATCCAGTGTCGCTGCGAGTTCTACATTTGCCGCAAAGTCGCTCTCATCGCTGAAGGCGATGGCGTCCTCGCCGGACTCTGCCAGCACATGAAATTCATGTGAGGTGCTGCCACCGATGCTGCCAGAATCTGCGTCTACCGGTCGAAAATCCAGGCCCAGCCGCGTAAAAATGTTGGTGTAGGCCCGGTGCATGACCTGATAGGTGGCTTCGAGTGAATCCTGATCTGCGTGGAAGGAGTACGCGTCCTTCATTACGAATTCCCGGGCACGCATGATGCCGAAGCGCGGGCGAATCTCATCGCGCACCTTGTTCTGGATCTGGTAAACATTCAGCGGCAGCTGCTTGTAGCTGTTGATTTCATTGCGCACGATATCGGTGATGACCTCTTCGTGCGTAGGGCCCAGGCAAAAATCCCTTTGGTGGCGATCCTTGATACGTAGTAGTTCGGGCCCGTATTGCTCCCATCGCCCCGATTCAGCCCAGAGCTCTGCGGGCTGAACCATTGGCATGGCGATTTCCAGGGCACCCGCTGCGCCCATCTCGTCACGCACGATGCGCTCCACTTTACGCAGCACTCGCAAGCCGATGGGCATCCAGGTGTACAGGCCCGAGGACAGTTTGCGTATCAATCCTGCGCGCAGCATTAGCTGATGACTGACGATCTCCGCATCAGCAGGTGTCTCTCGATGAGTGTTGATCAGAAACTCACTGCTGAGCATGACTTTGATTCCTTGGCTTGTCCCCGGGATGTCGAGTGTACGGTGCCAGGCATTGCCGGTACAGGTTATGTGGTCCTGAAACCTGCAAAACGCTAAAAATATAGGGTTTTTTTTACTCGGACACCGGTAAAACACTTGAAATGAAGGGTTTAGTGATTTATACATGGCGTCGGGTCGCGATCGAGACTGTATTTGCAGTGTCTTTCGATGCCGAAAACTGAAGGGCAGAGGTTTAATCTGTGCAAATTGCCTGGCAAATTGCCTAGCAAATTGCAGGGAGCACACCCATCGTGCTTGAGGTTTTCGGGTCGTCAGCTACTTCGAATGTTTCGCCTGCGGTCTGGTAGAAGGAGGTTATAGCTATAACGGCTGGGCTAGTTTTTTGCGGGCAACCGATAAAGGCTGAAAGCCAGTCAGAAAAACCTAAGGAGCAGTGCGGGACGGCATACCGGACGATATACCGGACGATATACCGGACGATAGAGACGCAGCAGGGAAGCAGCGAGGCCAATTGCGAAAGTAGAGCAAGCGCTTAGCGGGGCCGCCGTGTCGATAACGCACTAACGAAGTGAAACCACAGTGAAACGTATAAGGAAGGATCTGAACATGGCGACACGTAAAGTAGCGAAGAAAGCACCAGCCAAGAAGAAAGCAGTAGCCAAG
Organism: Congregibacter sp.; assembly: GCA_045105635.1. Lineage (GTDB taxonomy): Bacteria > Pseudomonadota > Gammaproteobacteria > Pseudomonadales > Halieaceae > Congregibacter. The sequence goes on along the minus strand of JBGCDU010000001.1, from coordinate 22,707 downwards.
AAGGCTCCGGCCAAGAAAGCGGTGAAAGCTGCAGCTCCGGCCAAGAAGCCAGCCACAGCGCTGAAAGAGAAAATGACCAAGACGCAGATCGTTGCAAGCCTCGCGGAGAGCACTGAGCTGTCCAAGAAGCAGGTTTCTGATGTGCTAACCGAGCTCGAGACGCTAATCGAGCGCAGCGTCAAGAAACGCGCTGTCGGTGAGTTCACGCTGCCGGGCCTGATGAAAATTACCACGGTCAAGAAGCCCGCCGTAAAGGCACGCAAGGGCATCAACCCGTTTACGGGTGAAGAGACTATGTTCAAGGCCAAGCCTGCGAGCGTTGCGGTTAAAGTACGCCCGCTCAAGAAGATGAAGGAATTTGCCCAGTCCTGATTGAGGCCGGTATGGGGCGTCTACGCCGTGCGTAGCGCCCCGTTCTTTTGCAAGGTCTATTCTATTCTCCACAGGCCCTCATCCCTGCGAGACTCGGCGCTATACTCCGCATTACAGCCGCAACGGCGAGACGATCGTCCGTAACCACAACGCCCCGCCCTGGTTCGATTGCCAGGCAACGTCACTTCTGGCGGAGTATTTGTTGGACTAGCCGTCGAAAAGCTATCGAAGAGCTATCGAAAAATTCCAGTCGATGCGCTGCTCTGCATCGCTTCACATCGCTTGCTGCGGTAAACTGCGCGCCGATTTTTTGGCGGGACAAATACGATGCCCATATACGAATACGAATGCACCGAATGTAACGAGCTGCACGAGGCTCTTCAGAAAGTCAGTGACGATTTACTCACCGTTTGTCCTGCCTGTGGAAAGTCCGCACTGCGCAAGAAAGTGTCTGCGGCGGCGTTTCGTCTTAAAGGCAGTGGTTGGTACGAGACCGACTTCAAGAGTGGGAATAAGAAAAACCTTGCTGGAGATGGAGGCAGTGATAGTTCTGGTGGTAGTGCAGGTAACAGTACAGGCGACTCCGGCAAGGCCGGTGGCGACACGGGTTCGAGTGCCGAGGGTAAGAGTAAGTCTGGCGCCGACAAGAAAGGAAGCGCTCCCGCGAGCGGCGCTTCAAAATCTTCGAAAGACACTGGCTCCAGCGGCACCTCCGCCTGAGTCCACTGAGTCCACACGCATTAGCAGGGATACAACAGCATGCGCAGTCATTATTGCGGCCTGATTAGAAACACCGACATCGACGAGACCGTAACGCTGTGTGGATGGGTGGATCGCCGCCGCGACCACGGGGGAGTGATTTTTCTCGACCTGCGCGATCGTGAGGGCATCGTTCAGGTGGTGTTTGATCCCGACACACAGGAGCACTTTGAGACCGCAGATCGGGTCCGCAGCGAATATGTGCTGAAAGTGACTGGCAGGGTTCGAGCGCGCAGCGATGCCACGATCAACCCGACGATGGCCACCGGTGAGATCGAGGTTTTGGGTAAGGAGATCGAAGTCCTTAATGCGGCCGCTACGCCGCCCTTTCAGCTCGACGAGCACATCGCAGTGGGTGAAGAGGTGCGTTTACGGTACCGCTACATGGACCTGCGGCGTCCGGAGATGCAGCAGCGGCTTCGTTTGCGCTCGCAAGTTACCAACGCGGTACGCAGTTTCCTGCACGAAGCCGGTTTTCTGGATATCGAAACACCCATATTGACCCGTGCGACGCCTGAGGGCGCGCGAGACTATTTGGTGCCCAGCCGCACCCATCCCGGGCAGTTTTTTGCACTGCCGCAGTCGCCGCAGCTGTTTAAGCAGTTGCTTATGGTGTCTGGTTTCGATCGGTACTACCAGATCGCCAAGTGTTTCCGCGATGAGGATTTGCGCGCTGATCGGCAGCCTGAATTTACGCAGATTGATATCGAAACGTCGTTTCTTGAAGAAGCCGCGATCATGGATATCACCGAAACCATGGTGCGCGGCCTGTTCCAGTCTGTGCTCGACATTGAGCTCCCGTCTTTCCCGCATATCACGTACGCGGATGCGATGGAGCGGTACGGCTCGGATAAGCCGGATCTGCGCATCGCGCTGGAACTCGTCTCCGTCGACGACCTGATGCAACAGGTGGATTTCAAGGTGTTCCGAGGGCCGGCTGACGATCCCCTGGGCCGCGTGGCCGCGCTTCGCGTGCCCGGTGGTGCCTCGATTTCGCGCAAGGAAATAGACGATTACACCAGTTATATCGCCAACTATGGTGCGCGCGGTCTGGCCTGGATAAAGATCAATGACCTGGCGGCGGGCGTCTCTGGCCTGCAGTCGCCGATACTCAAGTTTATGCCTGACGAGGTGGTCGCGCAGATGATGACGCGGCTCGAGGCGGCAGACGGCGACATCGTATTCTTTGGCGCGGACAAAGCTTCCGTGGTCAATGAGTCCCTGGGTGCGCTGCGCCTTAAGGTCGCCGCTGATCTGGGCCTGGTTGCAGAGGGCTGGGCGCCGCTCTGGGTCGTGGACTTCCCCATGTTCGAGGAAGATGGCGATGGAGGCTGGACCCCATTGCACCATCCGTTTACCGCGCCAGCATGCGATATGGCGACATTGCTACAAAATCCCGGCGAGGCGCTGTCGCGAGCCTACGACATGGTGCTCAATGGCACAGAGCTCGGTGGTGGCAGTATCCGCATTCACCGTCTCGATATGCAGGAAGCCGTCTTTGGTGTTCTTGGTATTGACCCCGAAGAGTCGCGTGAGAAGTTTGGATTTTTGCTTGATGCGTTAAAGTACGGAGCACCACCGCACGGGGGACTGGCGTTTGGTCTCGATCGCATCGTCATGCTGATGAGCGGTTCGGCATCGATTCGCGATGTTATCGCTTTCCCCAAAACCCAGACTGCCGCTTGTGTGATGACCGAAGCGCCGGGCACCGTAAGCAATGCCCAACTGCGTGAGCTGAGTATTCGTCTGCGCGAGTCCGAGGCAGCCAAGAAGGAGTAGCGTCGATGGCCGGGCATAGCAAATGGGCCAACATCAAGCATCGCAAAGCGGCTCAGGATGCCAAGCGCGGCAAAATGTTTACCAAGCTGATCCGGGAACTCGTGGTTGCTGCGAAGCAGGGCGGCCCGATGCCAGAGGACAATCCGCGACTACGCGCTGCGGTCGACAAGGCGCTGGGTTCCAACATGACCCGCGATACCGTCGATAGAGCCATAGCGCGTGGCGCCGGCACTAACGAAGCCGACGATGTTGAGGAGCTCACCTACGAGGGCTACGCACCCGGCGGTGTAGCGGTGCTGGTTGAGGTCATGACAGACAATCGCAATCGCACGGTCGCCGAGGTGCGCCATGCCTTTAGCAAGCGCGGCGGAAATCTCGGCACCGATGGCTCGGTAGCGTACTTGTTTGCGCGCAAAGGCCAGCTGACCTTTTCGCCCGAGACGGATGAAGATCAGGTGATGGACGTAGCGCTGAAGGCTGGCGCTGAAGACGTAGAATCAGCGGAGGACGGCTGCATTGAAGTCACTACCGCCTGGGAGGACTTCTCCAGTGTGAAGTCGGCGATGGAGGCGGCGGGTCTTGAGCCGGAAGGCGAAGTCACCATGGTGCCTGCAACCACCGTGCCCGTCGACGCGGGCGGAGCAACGAGTGTGCTGGGGCTGATCGATGCGCTCGAGGAGCTGGACGACGTACAGAACGTGTATTCGAATGTTGATATCCCTGATGAGGTTCTTTCCGAGCTGAGCTGAGCTGAGCTGAGCTGAGCTTCGCCACCACTGCATGCTGGAAACCCTGTATGTTTATACATACTATGGGTACTGAGCTCGGTGGCTCCACAGGCGCACAGCATGGCAATTATTCTCGGCATTGATCCTGGTTCCCAGAAGACTGGCTTCGGGATCATCAATACGCTGAACGGCAAACACAGTTACATCACCAGTGGCGTTATTCGCCTGCCACGCGGTGCCCTGCCGGAGCGCCTCAGAATCATTGCCGAAAGCGTGGCGGAACTGGTTGAGCTGCATGGCCCTACTGAATTATCGGTCGAGCAGGTGTTTTTGGCTAAAAGCGCCGATGCGGCGCTGAAGCTGGGGCAGGCCCGCGGTGCTGCGATTGTGCCCTGCGTGACCCGGGGACTCGAGGTCAGTGAGTATTCAGCGCGGCAGATCAAGCAATCGGTGGTCGGCACCGGCGCCGCCGACAAAATGCAGGTGCAGCACATGGTTAAAGTGCTGTTGAAACTGCCCGGAACACCACAAGAAGATGCGGCGGACGCGCTGGCGGCGGCGCTTTGTCATGCGCATACCCGGCAGGGCATGCTGCGCGTGGTGGGCGCATCATCAATTCGACGAGGTCGTCTGCGGTAAGCTGGCGTCAGCAGGGTAGAGGCGGTATGAAGGCAGTATGAAAGCAGTATGAAAGCAGTATAAAAGCAGTATGAAAGCCGCATGAAAGCCGCGTAAAAGCCGAATAAAAGCAGCGTGAATCACTAGGGAAACAGCGTGATAGGTCGTATTTCAGGAACACTCGTGCACAAGCAACCGCCGGAGATATTGGTGGATGTAGGCGGCGTCGGCTACGAAATTCAGGTGCCGATGAGCACGCTGTTTCAGCTGCCGGGGCTGGGTGAACGGGTCACGCTGAGTACACATCACGCGGTCCGGGAGGACGCGCAGACTCTGTACGGTTTTAGCGCCGACCGCGATCGGGAGCTGTTTCGACAGTTGATCAAAGTCAACGGGGTTGGACCCAAGCTCGCCCTGACAATTCTGTCGGGCATGGATGGCCAAAGCTTTGCCAAAGCCGTGCACGGCGGTGACCTCAGCGCCTTGACCGCGATGCCGGGCGTGGGCAAAAAAACGGCAGAGCGCCTACTGGTAGAAATGCGTGACCGGGTCTCCGACTGGTTAAAGGAGGGGGTTGATACCGGCACTGGCATGCAGAGCGCACTGCCGGCGACCGATAAGCTCTCGGACGCGGAGTCGGCGCTTGTGGCGCTGGGATACAAGCCCGCGGAAGCCGCGCGTCTGGTTGCAGCGGTGGATAGTGATGCCGTTACTGACAGCGAAGATCTCATTCGTCTGGCGTTACGCTCATCCGTGCGTAGCAGCTCGTAAAGCCGCTGGTGATAAAAGAGCAAGACCATGATTGAAACCGATCGCCTGATTGATCCTATTGTTACCGGCGGTGGCGAAGAAGCACATGATCGCGCCGTGAGACCCAAAAGCCTCGCCGAATACATCGGCCAGCCTGTGGTGCGCGAGCAGATGGAGATTTTTCTGGCTGCCGCCAAAGGTCGCTCAGAACCGCTTGACCACACCCTGATCTTTGGCCCGCCGGGGCTCGGAAAAACCACGCTGGCGAGTATCATTGCCAACGAAATGGAGGTCTCCCTCAAAGCCACCTCCGGGCCTGTGTTGGAGAAGGCCGGGGATATCGCCGCGCTGATGACCAACCTCGAGCCCGGCGATGTGCTGTTTATCGATGAGATCCATCGCCTGAGTCCCTACGTCGAAGAAATACTCTATCCGGCCATGGAGGACTATCAGCTCGATATCATGATCGGCGAGGGTCCTGCGGCACGATCCATCAAACTCGATTTGCCGCCGTTTACACTGATTGGCGCCACTACGCGAGCGGGTCTGTTGACGTCACCGCTGCGCGATCGCTTTGGCATTGTGCAGCGTTTGGAGTTTTATAACGTCGATGACCTGGCGACGATTGTGGCGCGGGCGGCGAAGATTCTCGGCATCGCTATGGATGACAAAGGCGCCCGAGAGATTGCGCGTCGTTCCAGAGGAACCCCGCGTATCGCCAATCGCCTGCTACGCCGCGTGCGCGATTACGCCGAGGTAAAGGCAGACGGACGTATCAATGCGGAGATAGCTGATCGCGCGTTGGACCTGCTGAGTGTCGACGGTCGCGGATTCGATCACATGGATCGGCGTCTACTACTCACCATGATCGAAAAATTTGATGGCGGCCCGGTAGGCGTTGACAGTCTGGCTGCCGCGCTGTCGGAGGAGCGCGGTACGATCGAGGATGTGATCGAGCCTTTTCTGATTCAGCAAGGCTATATTTTGCGCACGCCCCGAGGTCGCATGGTCACCCGGCTTGCTTACCGGCACTTCGATTTGGCCTTGCCGGGCGGGAATCCCCCCAACGCTGAAACGTCACCTGAGCAGGAGGATCCCCCGTCGCGAGGTGACGAGCCGTGATTGCGACGACGGAATTTTGTCTGCCCCTGCGGGTCTATATCGAAGATACCGATGCGGGCGGTATTGTGTATTACGTGAATTATCTAAAGTACATAGAGCGTGCGCGCACCGAGTTTATGCGTGCGCTAGGCATGCATCGCGGAGCCGTTTTTAACGACGAGCTCATGTTTGTCGTCAGTAATCTATCGGTTGATTACCGTCGCCCGGCGAAGCTCGACGACGAGCTTGTGGCTACTGCAACGCTTGAGTCCGTTGCTGGCGCCTCGCTCAAACTGCGTCAGGCCGTGCGCAAGGGCGATGAATTGCTGATGCAGGCGCAGGTGTCGCTGGCTTGTGTGAATCCGCAGGCGCTGCTGCCCCGTCGCATCCCGAAAGATATGCTTGCTAAACTGCGCGCCAATATAGACTCAACGGGCAGCTAATAAAGCGAGCCCTGAAGAATAGTCTCCGGAGACAGAATTGGACGAACAACTAAGCCTTGTTGAACTGGTGCTAAGCGCAGGGCCGGTCGTGAAAATTGTGATGGGGATGCTGTTGGCAGCGTCTATCGCATCGTGGTTTATGATCGTGCAGCGCGTGCTGTATTTCCGCAGCGCAGGCGCGGAGATGCTGGATTTTGAGGAGCACTTCTGGTCCGGCGTCGATCTGGCGGAGCTTTATCGAGAGGGCAATCAGCGCGCCTCGGATGGCGAGCTCATCATCGGTATGGAAGGCGTGTTTCGCGCCGGCTTCAAAGAGTTTTCCCGGCATGCGCAGCAATCCGATATGGACGCCGAGGCGCTGCTGGAGGGTTCCCGGCGTGCCATGCGCGTGGCCATGCTCCGCGAGGAAGAGCGGCTGGAGAAGCATCTTCCCTTTCTCGCTACGGTCGGATCTACCAGTCCCTATGTGGGTTTGTTCGGTACCGTCTGGGGGATCATGCATTCCTTCCGCGGCCTGGCCAATAGCACGCAGGCGACTCTGGCAACGGTTGCTCCCGGTATCTCTGAGGCGCTGGTGGCGACGGCTATGGGCCTGTTTGCCGCAATACCGGCGGTAATCGCATACAACCGCTTTGCGGCCAGGGTCGATATATACGGCAAACGCTACGACACTTTTGTGGATGAGTTTTCAAGCATTCTGGGACGTCAGGCCTACGCACTCCGGGCTCGCCAGCGCGCTAGTAACGGCAATAACGATGGGAATGGCTCCTGATGCGACGTCGCGCACGATTCCGGCCCATGGCTGAAATCAACGTCGTGCCTTACATCGACGTCATGTTGGTGCTGCTGATTATTTTTATGGTGACGGCGCCCATGCTGATGCAGGGTGTCGAGGTTGAACTGCCCCAGGCGTCCACAGAGCCGGTTGAGAACCAGGATAGCGAGCCCGTTATCGTCTCTATCAATGCCGAGGGGCAGCTGTTTATCAATCTTGGCGGTCAGGACGATCAGGTGTTGTCGCTGGCGACGGTGCAACAGCGCGTAGGAGCAGTGATCCGCCGCAGCCCCGAGAAACCTGTTCTTGTCTGGGGTGACAAAGCCGTGCCCTACGGAGAAGTAGTCGGGCTAATGGCGGCGCTACAAGAAGCCGGTGCCAAAGGCGTGGGTCTGGTGACGGAGGATCCGCGTTAGTGAGGGACTGGTACGCATTGGGACAGCTCACGCTGCTGCCGATGGCTGCCACCCTTGCGTTGCACCTCGCGCTGCTGCTTGTTTTGGTCGTGCGTTGGCAGCCCGCGAGCGAGGCGCGCACCATTGAGGCGCGCGTAGCGTCGCCCTCAGCGATCAAGGCAACGCTGATAGATGCGGCGTCGCTGAAGCCACCAAAAACCAAAAAGAAACCCGCAAAAAAACCGCCTGCGCGAGTCAAAAAAACGCCGGCGAAAAAAATCGTTGCCACTAAGCCTGCGGTAAAACCAGCGCCCGCTAAACCGAAGCCGGAACCTAAGCCAGAGCCCAAGCCCGATCCTCGTGTTAGCGCTGAGGAGCTCGCGGCGCTCAGCCGGCGGGAGCTTACCGACGCGCTCGATGCGGAGGACAGCGTGCAGGTGGCGGTGACTGCGGAACAGATGTCCGCAAGCTATGCCGCGTTGATTCGTGAGACGGTGGTGAATTCCTGGAGCCGTCCACCAAGCGCCCGCAATGGCATGGAAGCACTGCTCGCCATACAGCTCGTACCGACGGGCGAGATAGTCTCCGTGAGCGTTGTTCGCTCCAGTGGTAACAGTTCATTTGATCGTTCAGCCATGAATGCGATAGAAAAGGCCGGTAGCTTTCCCGAATTGCGGAATCTGCCGACGCGGGAGTTTGAGAAAACATTCCGGCGTTTCCAACTATTATTTCGTCCCGAGGACCTGCGTTACTAATGATTCGACAGCTTGCACTGCCATTGTTCCTTCTCTTACTGCTGGCCTCGCCACTGACGCGAGCGCAGCTGATTATTGAAATTACCCAGGGTCAGGACAATCCGACCCCTGTCGCGGTGGTGCCCTTTGCTTGGGATGGACCGGGCACGGCCCCGGACGATATTGCTCAGGTCACCCACGAGGATCTGGAGCGCTCGGGTCAGTTCGCACCGGTCCCACGTGCGGATATGCTGGGCTACCCCAGTCGCGAGGCGGATCTTTTCTATCGCGATTGGCGCGCCATCTCCAGTGAATATGTGCTGATTGGCCGCGTTCGGAGCGAAAATGGCCTCCTCAATATTCGCTATGAACTGTATGACGTTGGTCGTCAGACACGTATTGCGGAAGGTGATGTTGTCGGACCTGAGGGCGAGGCGCGCATGTTGGCGCATCGCGTATCGGACGCGGTGTACGAGAAGCTCACTGGTATTCCTGGCGCGTTTGCCACCAGGCTGATCTATGTCTCTGTGACTCGTAATCCCAGCGGCAAAGACTACTATCGCCTGACCCTGGCAGATTCGGACGGCGCACGACCGATTGTGCTGCTGGAGTCCCGCGAGCCGATCATGTCGCCCACCTGGTCGCCAGATGGCAAGCAGGTCGCTTACGTATCTTTTGAGACAGACAGGCCGGCGATATTCCGACAGGTGCTGGCCACCGGCGAGCGAGAGCAGCTGACTAATTTTCGCGGTCTGAACAGCTCCCCGGCCTGGTCTCCTGATGGGAATACCATCGCCATGGTGCTGTCCAAGGATGGCAGCCCCGATATCTACTTAATGGATGTAGCGAGCAAACGATTAACCCGCGTTACGCGACACTACGCTATTGATACAGAACCCAGCTGGATGCCAGACGGTGGGTCTTTTTTGTTCACCTCCGACCGTGGTGGACGCCCACAAATTTATCGTTATGACCTGCGCAGCGGCCTGACGGAGAGAGTGACTTTCGAGGGTGCCTACAATGCCCGCGCCAGGGTAGCTCAAGACGGCAGAAACGTGGTGTTGGTGCACCAGCGAGACCGGCAGTTTCAGATTGCCATCCACGACTTGGTCACCAACCGATTACAGGTGCTAACCAGCACTGAGCTTGACGAAAGTCCAAGTATCGCACCCAATGGTTCCATGGTATTGTACGCCACCAAGTCTGGTGATCGCGGCATTTTAGCGGCGGTGTCGGTGGATGGGGGCGTTAAATTCAGTCTTCCTGCCCGCAGCGGCGATGTACGAGAACCTGCTTGGTCACCGTATATGAGCGCTCAGCCGTAATCAGCTTATGCGACATTGAGTTGTCGTGATTTGTTTCCGAACGTGATTCTGCAGGTTGGTTAAACCGGGTATAGCCGGGAATAATTCGCTATAGAAGCAAGGCATAGAAGCAAGGCATAGAAGCAAGACACAGAAGCAAGACACAGAAGCAAGGCATAGAATCAAGACATAGAATCTGGATCACTCGAGGATGCGATGAATAAGCGGTTAGCACAACCGTTACTTAGGTATCGTATTCGGAGTACGTACTTATCGGGTGCTCGCAAAAAGTACGAGATCAGACGAATTCTTGTACTAAAATTTACCGACCAATATTTTTGTGAAGGAAGCACATCATGAAGCACATGCCCAACGCCGGTAAGGCACTTACGCTAGTTTTTACCGCAGCGTTTTTGGTCGCCTGTTCAGGAACAGATACTAAGCCGCAAGACGACGCGGCGATGGAAGCACAGGCAAGAGCCGACGAAATGGCGCAGCAGGCCCGCGATGAAAAGGCGCGTATGGAATCCGCTGCGGCCGACAATATGCGTCGTCTTGAATCCGAAGCCATGGCCGCCGGAACCGTGTTCTACTTTGAATTTGATAGCTCCACGCTGACACCCGCGGCGCAGGTTGCTCTGGACGCACATATCTCTTTGCTACGCACCAACGACCGCAATGTGCGTCTTGACGGACACACTGACGAGCGTGGAACGCGCGACTACAACATGGCTTTGGGCGAGCGTCGTGCCAACGCGGTTCGCGACTACATGGTCGTGAACGGTGTGGCCAGCTACCGCATCGAGTCTGTCAGCTATGGCGAAGAGCAGCCCATGTCCTACGGCAGCGGCGAGAGCAACTGGTCTCAGAATCGCCGCGTTGAGCTTAAATAAGACGGTCTAACTTTATGGCAACAGCTGCCGCGTTTGCTTCCCATTGCAGAAGCACTCCAACCGGGCTGGCCTTTATGGCTGGCCCGATCACGTTTTTGGTTCTCCTTTTTGCCACGTTTCCAGTCGCTTTCGGGCAGACTTACATCGACGTGGAGGCAGAGCGCCGAGCCGCGCAGACGAATCCGCCCGTGCAGAGCAGGCCTCCCACCTCTGGCGGTGCGGTCAGCTATGGTTCGGCAGCAGCGCCTGCTGGTGTGACACGCTCACTACCGCCTCCTGCAGCACCGAATTCCGATAATATTGGTGGGCTCTTCAATCAGGTGCAGCAGTTGCAACAGGAAGTCATGCGACTGAACGGACTGGTTGAGCAGCAAGCATATGAATTGCGACTCCTGAAAGAGCAGAGCCTCGAGCGTTACGTCGATCTGGATAGCCGATTGGCGTCCGGTGGCGCGGGCGCGGCGCAACTCGCCGACGGGTCCGGCGGCTCGCCAACGACCGACCCGGGCATCGGGAGCGGGGCGAATACACCGGCTCGGAGTGTCGCTGAGCAGCCTGGCGAGAGCGATGCCTATGGCGCCGCCTACGCTTTGGTGCGCGGTCAGGAGTTTGATCGGGCGGTGGATGCCTTCGTCAAGTTTTTGCAGGCCTATCCCGATGGCCGCTATGCGCCCAATGCGCATTATTGGATGGGCGAACTGTATCTGGTTATTGATCCGGTGGATGCGGAAGCGGCCCGGCAGTCGTTTATGCTGCTACTTAATCAGTATCCCAATCATTCCAAAATTCCCGATGCGCTGTACAAACTCGGTCGCGTGCATTTCATTAAGGGTAACAACAGGCGTGCTCGTGAGTATCTGAGCCGGGTGATGGGTGAGTACCCCAAGAGTTCTGCTGCGCGACTTGCCAGCGATTTTATCGACCAGAATCTTTAGGCCCTTAAATGGGCGTTTCTACCGAGGCTGACACTCGAGTTGACGCAGGCGCGCAGCCCCGCAGCGCGGTGGGCACGCTGCGTATTACTGAAATATTTTACTCCCTGCAGGGCGAGGCCCGAACCGTGGGACTACCGACGGTGTTTGTGCGCCTGACCGGGTGCCCGCTACGCTGTGTCTACTGCGATACCGAGTACGCCTTCCATGGCGGTGTGCAGATGAGCCTGGCGGACATCGAGGCGCAGGTGGCCTCTTACGTACCCGCCTACGTCACGGTGACGGGGGGAGAGCCTCTGGCGCAGCCCAACTGCCTGCCACTGCTGAGCCGACTGTGCGACAAAGGCTATGAAGTCTCGCTCGAAACCAGTGGCGCCATGTCTGTTGCAGATGTTGACCCGCGCGTGGTGAAAGTGCTCGATCTAAAAACTCCCGCCTCAGCCGAGGTACACCGTAATGACTACGACAACGTACCGCTGCTAACGCTTAACGACCAGCTCAAGTTTGTGATTTGCGACCGCGCTGATTACGAATGGGCGCGTTTCAAGCTCGACGAGTATGCGCTCGCGGGCAGAGTGTCGGACGTGCTGTTTTCGCCAAGCCACGAGCAGTTGCCGGCGCGTCAGCTGGCAGAATGGATTATCGAAGACAACTTGCCCGTTCGACTGCAATTACAACTCCATAAATTACTCTGGGACGATGCTCCGGGCCACTAGTTGGGCGGTGCGAGTCGCGGGAGCAGCGTAAGCGGCGATTATGAGCACACAAAAAAAAGCAGTCATTCTTGTATCCGGCGGCCTCGACTCCACAACGGTGCTGGCGCTGGCGCGGGAGCAGGGATACGCCTGCTACACGTTGAGCTTTGACTATGGCCAGCGTCATCGTGCCGAGCTGCATGCGGCCGAGCGGGTCTCGGCGACGCTCGGAGACGTGGAGCACAAGCTGGTGCGTCTCAATCTGGATAGCATTGGCGGCTCGGCACTGACCGACGAGTCGATTGCCGTGCCCGAGGTCGAGTCGACGGGAATCCCCGTAACCTATGTCCCGGCGCGCAATACGGTGTTTCTGTCGATTGCGCTTGGCTGGGCGGAGGTCCTGGGCGCCCAGGATATTTTTATCGGTGTTAACGCAGTGGATTACTCGGGCTACCCGGACTGTCGGCCCGCGTTTATCGAGGCGTTTCAGACGCTCGCGAATGTCGCCACAGCCGTGGGTGTCGGAGGCGGGCGCTACACGATTCACACGCCGTTAATGGAAATGGGTAAGGACGACATCGTAAAGCTCGGCGTAAGGCTGGGTGTTGATTACTCGTACACCGTTTCCTGCTACCAGGCGACGGACGAGGGTCTGGCCTGTGGCTGCTGCGACGCGTGCAGATTACGCCGAGAGGGTTTTGAGCGCGCCGGTGTGCCGGACGTCACGCGTTACTGCGGTGAATAGCAGGCGCTGGACGCGCTGAGTATTTCTGTCATCAAAAGAGCTGCAACCAGAAGCACTTGCGGCTAACAGGAGAATAACAATGACCATTCATCCGCTTTGCGCCCCTCGATTCCAGCGTCCAGCTCTTTTTCTGGCGATAATGATGCTTGCAGGCATATTGGCGCTGGGATCTTCAGCGCAGTTACACGCGCATAGTCATACGAACCTTGTCAGCTTCGAGCAGATGATGGATATGTTCGGCATTGACTTTGAAGGAACGCCTATCACCACCGAAAAGGTCGCGGACGGACTACACGTCCTGTTTGGCGTAGGCGGCAACATTGCAGTCTCCACGGGAGCGGATGGCACTCTGATTGTGGACGACCAGTTCCCACAAATGATGCCGAGTATTCGGGAGGCGCTGCGCAAGCTGGGCAGCGAACGCGTCGATTTTGTCATCAATACACACTGGCACTTCGATCACGCCGACGGCAATCTGACGCTGGGCGAGGAGGGTGTGTGGATTGTCTCCCAGGCCAATAGTCGCGAGATGATGCGCAGTGACCACATCATTAACTTTGGGCCTATGGCGGTAGAGCAAAAGGCGTATCCGCAGCCTGCGCTCTCGGATATCACCTTTGACGACACGATGCAGTTTCATATCAACGGTGAAACCGTCGAGCTTGTGCATCACGGGGCCGCGCACACGAGCGGCGATGCGGCGGTGATATTCCGCGGTAGCAACGCCGTGCATTTTGGCGATGTCTTCAATAACGCGGGGTACCCGTTCATCGACGCGGACAATGGCGGCGATATTAGGGGCATGATTGCGTTCTGCCAGGCTGTGCACGATGTGATCGATGCAGACACGCGGGTGATTCCCGGGCACGGGCCCATCACAGATCGCGCCACGCTGGCGCGCTATATTGAGGTTCTGTCGGTGATTCGTGATCGTGTGCAGGCTCTCATGGACGCTGGGAACGATCTTGACGCTATTGTGGCCGCCAATCCCACGGCCGAATTTGACGCTGAAATGAAAGGGGCAGAGGACACGGTGCCGGGGTTTTTGAGCCGCGTTTACGCCAGTCTAGCCCGGGAGTAGTCAGGTGATAGTGGTGCCTTCGAGGTGGCTTGGCTGCGTTGGGGTCGGCTGAAGATCGAGCAGACGTCGCGCAGAGACGCGGAACGTTTTATTTTGTGGCGACTTAGGCAGAACAGCCCTTGAGTTTTGCCGCCAAATCCGTAATATGCGCGATCCCTCCCGGGCCGTTAGCTCAGTCGGTAGAGCAGTTGGCTTTTAACCAATTGGTCGCTGGTTCGAACCCAGCACGGCCCACCATTTTCCTTGTATTGTATCAATCGCTTAGTGCATTACGGCGCTAAGTGTCGGGTGTCTCAGCACGACCAGTGCCGAGTTTTGCCGGACTTTCCTTCGCACACCCTGTTTGCCGCCTCGATGAGTTCCTCCAACTCGGGTGCTGAGTAGTGCGTGGTCATGTCGCCGTTCTTGTGGCCAAGTAGTATTTTCGGGTTTCCAATGGCACCCTGGCTGCGCGCAAACGACGTCCGAAAGTGTGTTTCAAGTCGTGTACCCGTATGGGCATGTCCAGCTTGCGCCGGACCGACTTCCAGCCGTTGTTGTTGATGCTGCGCACCGGACGACCGTAGTAAGTGAAGACGCGTTCCGGGTGTTGCCCGCGCACGCCTTCAATCACTGACTTGGCCGCCCGATTCAATACCACTAACCGATTCTCCCGATTCTTGAACTTCTCTCCTGGAATAAGGAACACTGAAGTGCCCAATTCCGGCGCATCAATTTCCCAATTCCACCGCAAGCTGCAGACTTCGCCATCCCTGCACCCGGTGTTCACCTTGAACAAACACATCCTGCTCAGGTGATCCGGCAACGCTTTGAACAACTGGTACTGTTCCTCCCAACTGAGCGGGTAGGGGCGTCTGGCATCGTGCAGCGGCAGCAACTGAATCAGCGGCGCCGTCTCCAGCCAGGTCAAACCGTGTTCATCGCGCCACAGGCGGGCACTCAGGTTGAGCACCCTGCGCACTGTTGCCAGCGCGCCGTTGACGGTCTTGTTCTTTTTGCCCTCCTTTTGTCGTCGGTTGATATAGGCTTGCAGTGTTCCCATATGGACCTGATAGAGCGGCAAATCGCCGATCTCCGGGTCCAGTTCCTTCAGATGGAAGGCATAGGTGTGGATGGTCGCCAAGTGCGTGTTTTCTTCGAGAAAGCGCGTGGCTGCCTCGCGAAAGATCCGCACCGGTCGTATACCAAACACTGATGCCTGCCTAATCTGCTCAATCCGACGAGCCAACATCAGCTCCGCCGTTTTGAGTTCGCTCGTTCCAGTGCTTTCGTGAATGCGGTGGCCGAGGACCTGCTTGTCGATATGCCAGATCCCACCCCGCTTCCGTAGCCCGGAGCTTCGATTGCGTCCCATAAATCATCTCCTTGATTTAGTGCGGGACGCCCGTTGCACCGCCTATACTGGTCCACCCATGCATCCATTTCAAGGCGGTCGAAGGCGACGCCTTGCCGGCCAATGCGAAACTCGAGCAGGGTAGGGCGTACTTCCCGATTAAAGCGGTTACGGTCCATACCTAGATAGCCGGGAGCGTCTCTAAGTCGGATGAGACGAGGCTGTATTTGTATCCTCATCGGCCCAGATACACCGCGGTAATCTGCTCTCTGACGTGCCCTAACTCCTTACTGATAGCTAGGCGCGCCCGCAGGTCGATTTGCTGCTGTGCCGCGGTCAGATCCTTTTTACTGGGCCCACCCCCATGGGGCGAGGGCCAGCCGGTGAGGTCCAGGTATCGTTGCTGCGCATAGGCATGGCGGAGGCCATGCATTTTGGACAGACCCGCATTGGCGGTGTGGCGCTCGTAGATTCTGAACTGCTCGATGAACGACCGGCCCCGGGGGATGAGCGACCCCGAGCCTGCCAATTGCTTGGCCTGCCTTAATAAAGCGCGCTGTTGCTGCGTGCGTATCGGGACGGTGCGCTCTCGCCCGCCCTTGGTCCAGCTGGCCTTCAATTGCATGTAATCGCCCCTGTCGGCCCAGCGCGGTTGGATCTTAATGGCTTCTTCGCGCCGCAGTCCAAAGGCCTCTTGTAATCGTAAGCTCATCCTCACGTTTTCGTCTTTGACGAGGGCAAGGCGCAGATCATCAAGACGCTTGGCCTTGCTGTGATCGGATACGAACTGCCGGTCCGGTATGCCATAGGCATCGTTACTGCGTGCAACGACATTCTGCCTGTTGATCTTCTCGGCCCACCAGCGCAAACAGCTCATGCGGTTTTTGATGGTGCCGGGTGACAGGTTTTGTCCGAGCCAATGGTTTACCAACGCCTGAACGTGTTTTTGTTTGAGCGACGTTGCTTGTAATTGTCGAAAGCCCAGTTCGTGTAACTGATTGGCCATGGCGGTTAACTGGCGCTCTCGGCCCACTCGGGTCTCAAAGCCGCCTTCGTGACTGTGCTTGCAGAGTTTTTTCAGTTGGTAGTTCAGGTCTCGCATAGTGTTGTATCCAAAGGTGAGTGTTTCTGATCACCTGGCAACAGAAGCTGCGCAGGCCCGGCAAGCGGTACGATCACGGGACACCAATCCCGGTTGACCTGAATGTGTCTGGCCATAGACAGCACGGTGTGTTTTCTGAAGAAAACGGTTCCGTGCAAACCAACGGTTACCCAGCCTTGGGCTGGGGTAGAACTTCCTCCTTAAGGATTAAGCAGAACGCACTGATCGGCAGTGTGTTTGCGGGGTTGAAGAAACTGTCAGGTAGTCAGGGCGTAAGCGCCCGGACATCAACAGCGGTTATGGTGCAGGTCCCCAAGATCTGGGGATCGGACTTGAAGAGGCGCTACCCAGTTGATGCGGTATCGCGAGGGTTCGAAGATGGGCTCGGTCATGACTGACCTGTGCGTCAAAATAGCCCGGATAGACGCTGTCAGCAGACTCCTAAATCGCCGGAATTTGCCTACCCCATTCGCTTGCACAAGGTGGGGTCGCCTTGCCACTTTTCCGCAGTGCTGCGTATAGTGGGTCCACTTTACGAACACTAAATGCGGCTGTCACAAATAAGTCGACCGCCATCGGGCGTGGTTTTTGTTACTGGCGGTGGGTTGGGCGTATGCGGGCGCCCACGTCACTACCCGCTGCGCTGGGCAGTGACTTGAGCTCTTATCGGTGGCAGTGCTTGTGCGATCGACTCCGACTGTGTCGCCTTCGGCGTCAGGCGGACAGGCGCGATATCAATACTCCATCGACTTTTGCTGACATAGCGGCGAGGTTCCATTCGTAGCCCGCCGCTAGCAGCGGGCCGATATCGCTGGCGAAGTTTTTGTTGCTGAGTTTGGCCGCCACGTTTGCCTGAAACTGCGTTTTGGTCACCGTGAACCCGCCGTGCTCCATGTACGCATAGAACGCCGCGATGATCTTCTCAGGGTCGGCGTCACCGTGATCGAGCGCAGTCGCAAGGTCAAACAGATCACGTCCCTTTTTACGCTGATACAGGGCGCGGAGCTTTGTGCCCAGAAGCTCATTCAATTCGTAGCTGAGTATTGAGCATGATCCCCTGTACCAACGAGAATTTACCTCAAACGGAACCTCTTTGAATCCTTCTACGACGAAGTGCTCGCGAGTATTGATTTCCACTTTTAGCCGAAGCGGTTGTCCATCCTCAGACTGGAATCGGTAGGTCAATGTCACCATGGCGTTGTTCTGCTTCCGTTTGGGTTCTCCAAGCCACGGGTCCAGTACCTCTCTCAAGGCATCCATTATCGGACCGGCTGGCTCTGCATTCACTTGAACAAGGTCGATATCTTCGGAGTATCTGGCGGCAGGCAGGTGAAGCTTGAACAGAGCCGTGCCGCCACGGAACGCAAGAGCATGGTGCAGGGTCTCGTGAGAGAAGATGTCAATTAGGGCACGGCTGATGACAAGATCCTGTTCGACCTGGGCATCGTCAACCCAAGGTGCTTTATCCCGCCACTCAGTGATGTAGTCCCGTGGGATCATATGTCCGGCTCCAGCTCCGCATTTACGACAAGCTTCCAGTCGCGCAAGCGCGGTCCAGCGTCCTTGTCACCACCGGGCATGAGCATCGTGTACTCCCGCGCGTGTTCACGGACATAGTCCTTGAGCTCTTGTGCAGCATTCTCAGCGTCTACCAGTTCTAGAATGTGACCTAAGCGCTGAATCCAGGTAATCGGAGCGGTCGTCGCTGCAGTTGCCAATGCGGACGCACTGATCTGCTCAGCGAGTTCCGAAAGGATGGTTGCAACCTGGTCCAACCCACCGACGTGCTCGGGATACCCTATCAAGTCGATAGCCGTGGCCTCTGGCGTGGATACCCTTAATGCGCCGCGTGAAGTGTTGAACGTTCGTACAGGTACCTCGTGAATGTTCTTGCGTGCTACAAAGTTGACCCGGACTTTGCCGCAGCGGAGCGGCCTGCGGTTCTTTTGCAGGAAGACCTGGAACTCCTGCGGACGCTGATGGGACGCGCCATAATATTGCGCAGCTGAGAGAAGTCCCGCGTAATAATTTAGCCCTTTGACTTCCATTAGATCTGGGATGAATTGCTCCGCGGGCAGGCAACCCAAAGAGCGGTATTCAGGCGGGATGATGACGTAGAATCCACGGGCTGGTGTGGCAATCAGCCCCTGCTTGGTGAGCCGGTTGAGAGCAAGCTTACTGGCATCCGGCGAGACATTCAATTCGTCTCGTGCCTCCTCCGAGGTAAAGCTGTAGCGTCCTCTCGAGGCCAAGGTCTCGATCAAGTCTTTTGCCGCTATAGGGTTGTTGCTCGATATCACTCGCACAAAGTATCTATAAATAATACTTTACGCAAGCAATAACGACATCTGGTAAGCTCAATTACTGCATCTCGAGAGATAATTGAGGCGGTTTTGGGTGTTTGGACACGCGGATACGTCTATTTTGCGCGAAGATATTGTTTTCCTATCTAACGGAGCCACCGATTTAATCGCTCTTTCATTAGGATTGGACGTGCTATGTCATCTAGCGGACTGGCTCTAGGCGCGAAAGCACGTGCCTGATAAGGCGCGTTTGCGCGATATACTCAAACGCTAGGGAGTGACATAAAAAGACCGGTCGTTCTGACTAAGGTCTTTAGCACTAGCAATATATTAATGGGGGCAGCGTTTTACGCTGGAGAAAGACAATGGAAGGGTTTTGGAAGAAAGCCGTGACTGCAACTGGACCTGTAGGTGTCATTGCATTTGTTTTAACTATCTTCATAGAGAATGTGTATCAAGAGGAAGTGCTTCAACAGTTTGGGTCTGCGAACGCGTTCCATATCACAATGGCTATTTTTGCTTTGCTTGCCGCAACCCTTGTTCTCGCGCTTCTCATGTACCGTACTCCAGTTCAGAGAGAGCAAAGATCGGCAGCGAAAAACGTGCGGACATCAAAAATATCAAGGTCTCAGGTCAACGGGGATATTGTTCTTGGAGACAAGACAATAAACATGGATAAGAATCGTGACGAATAGCGCAAAAATAAAAAGCAGCGACTTTGAAGATTTGGTGCTAGGAGACAAGAATATATATGCAGAAGAACTTCATCCACTTGAAAAAGCAATAAAGGCTATCCAAGACACCGTCGCTGAATCTCCCGGATTGCAAGGAATTATTGAAGAACTAGCAGAATATACGACTAACCGCCCTGACAGGGAAATTGTCGGTGTTGAGGCAAAGCTGGTGGCGGGAGGGCGTGAGGACGCCCTCGAAAACGCTGTCTACTATAAGAACGCTTTCGAAAGGAGAATTGCAAAGAAGCAGTTATCTCGCGTAGAGCAGCATATCTATGCGCATGTGTTGGCTATGATTGAGACGACATTTAACCAGTATGTCAGGCCGTTAATTCTAGCGGGTGAGAGCAAAGCCATTGTTGATGCTGCTGTGCACGAGAAGATCTTCGTTCCCGTGTACAAAGCTATAGTTGGATTTGATGCAACAATCACGACGCAGCACGTTGCGGGGATGCTATATTTTCTTACAGGTAAATGCCATTTGATGTGGAGTGAGTGATGCTAATTTATCACCCCGTTCATGACATAAATCACTGTATATATCGAACACTTCGTTGTCTAGAAATTAGTGACCGCGAGAACTTCACATGGGAGCAAATGAGGTTGTTAGATTTCTATTCTTTGTTTCCGCACCTGCTGAAGAAGATTGCGCCCTTTCCGGTAGAGCTGAGAGCTTACAGGGCAATAGTTAATCGCATTCCGGATCCGTATGAGTCAATGCCAAACCAAGGGCGTGTTTTCCACGAAATAATGCCCATTCAAAATACCGCCATTCACAATCTAGTGGCGAAAAATCTCATTAACGCCAATCTGTTTAAACGCCAAGTTGTCTCTAGAACTGCGGAAGAGTTGCCGAGTGGGTTGAGTGCAACTTTGAGCAATGATCCTGTTCCTCAAGAGGAGTGGTACAGGTTTTTAGTAAACCAGCTTCCAGGCGTAAATTTTCTGGGTAGTGGAGGGTTAAAAGCTAGATCGGATTTGTTGGAATATAGATATGACGGATAGAGATTTACAGCCGATATTGCCCTCGTTCCTTATGGTCACTCGATTTGTCGTTCGCAAAGGCGATCAATTTGTCTACGATCAAGCGTTTAAGATGGGCCTTAACATTATTAGAGGAGACAACACTACCGGTAAATCTACCGTAATGGATTTGATGTATTTTGCTTTAGGCGCGGAATTGACTGAGTGGACAACAGAGCAGTCTCTGTGTGATGAGACGCTTATTGAAGTGCGGGTGAACTACTCCCCTTTTTGCCTTCGCAGAGAAATAACAGAGACCGGCAAAAGTGCAATGTACTTTTATGAGGGCGTAATCGATGATGCGATGGTCGACGCAGCTAAATGGTATCGTTATCCCACAATGCGTAGCGGAAAAGTTCAGAGCTTTTCTCAGAAGTTGTTCGAGCTATTGTCCCTGCCATCACACAAAACCGATGACAGCAAGAATCTCACAATGCATCAATTGTTGCGATTGATGTATGTGGATCAGTTGTCTGAAACAACAAAACTGCTCAAGGAAGACAAGAAATATGATAACGCGTCAATTCGTCGCGCTATCGGGGAATACTTGCTTGGAATCGATAATCTTGAAGCTCACAATATCCGGCAAGACCTCATTGAAGCTAATTCACGTTTTGATAGAGCAAATGCCGAACTAAAGGCTATTTATAAGTTTATTGGATCTACTAACGCGATTCTGCGCGAGTCACAGATTGATGACGAAATTGGAGTGATTGAATCTGATATTAGAGGGCTTGAAGAGAAAAAGGTCGAGGTTCGAACTGCACGTCTCGAAAGTCTCGACGAAGAGGTACGAGGTCTTATTCAAGCTGCTTTGGCTCGCATCAAAGAGTTAACCGATGAGGCGCGTGATCTTAGAGATTCTAAAGACGATCTAAGTACGGAGATCGTCGATACTTCCCTATTTGTTAATTCATTGGAGCAAAGGCTTGCTGCTCTTGAGCAGTCGAAAGCGACGAATTCGGAGTTAGGCGAACTGGTTTTTAAATATTGTCCTGCCTGCCTTACACCGATAACGACGTCTCGCGATGCGGGTCATTGCGGCTTGTGTAAAGAGCACTTGGGTGATTCAAGAAAACACTATGCCTATATACAGATGTCCAATGAAATTCATTTTCAAAAGAAAGAAAGCGAGCAACTCTTAGTCGCGTATAAAGAAAAAGTTTCAGCAATCAACAATAGATTGCCTGTAATCATCAAAGAGATCGACTACATCAAAAGAGAACACCGAGACCTTGCGTCAAACTTGAATTCCTCTGAAAGCCTACTTTCAGAGATTGGAAGCGAGATAGGCTACAAGATGGGAGCGATCGCCTCATTGGAAGATAGGAGAGAGATGATCGGTGAAGTCGAGAAACTTATCGACCTTAAAACGAGCGCCCAAGAAGGCATTACGAGGCTGGAAGAAAAGCTCTCGTTATTGGAATCAACAACTAAAGACCGATACGACACAGTCTATTCAAATATTGAAAATATCGCTAAATACCTCTTACATAAAGATGGTGGATATGAAGAGTCTTTCGAGCAAGTCGAAGATATCTCAATTGATTTTGCAAGAGACAGAATGGCAGTCAATGGGCGATCAAAATTTTCAGCCAGTTCCATGGTCGTCATGAAAAATTCAATTCGGATCGCAATTTACCTCCACTGCATTAGCGATGAGAGCTCTAGGCTCCCGAGGTTTATGTTGCTCGATAATATTGAAGACAAGGGTATGACTGAATCTAGGAGTCAAAACTTTCAGCGTCAGCTTGTTGCCATGTGCGATGATTTGGAGAAAGACTATCAGCTCATATTTACCACTTCGATGATTGATCCTGAGCTAGATAAAAGTGACTATGTCGTCGGACCGCATTACAGAAAGGGCGAGCATACATTAGCTTTTAACTGACAAAAGCGCGATCAGATGATCCGCCCAAAGGTGAAGGAAAGCACACACAACGGCGGTCATGTAGTCGTAATCCAATTGGTCGCCACTGCCGGAGAGACTGTAACTAAATCTGTGTAACTGCCTATTATTGACCCATGCGGGCAAGGATAGGCAATGATGGATAAAAAAGAACTGGAAGCGATTGCGGAAGCGGCCTCCAAGAACATTAAGACAGAGG